>NZ_JBFAZP010000013.1:0-255195 GCF_040681875.1 Longispora sp. NPDC051575
AACTCGGGCGGGAAAGCTTTCGGCACGAAGACATCCTTCCAGGAGGACCAAGATCCTCACAGATCAAGGAGTCAACCAAACCGGGTGCAGTCCCCGCGGCCACGAACGCGTAGACCGTTCGGGGCCGGGGCCTGCCCTTGCCGCTCAACAGGTTGCTGACACTTCCCCTGGACAGCCGCTCCCCGTCACCGCCGGACTTGTCGGCCACGGTCTGGTGCGATGGCCGCCCGACCTCCCCGTAGAGGCGGTTCAGCTCGGTGAGCAGGTGGTTTGCTGGGTCGGGCGTGGTCACGGGCGGGGGCCTCCGGGCGTTCGAAGGTGCTGCGCGGCGCGGTTACAGGTAAGCATTTCCGTGACCAGTTTCGCCAGTTGTCCAGTATGGCCGGAGTGGCGGAACTGCCGTCCAGCATCGAAGTCGACCCCGTCGCGGTACACGTCAGGAGACTTTCGATGCACACGTTCGCCACCACCGTTCTGGCCGTCGCCGAGGCCGTCTGGCCCTGGTTGCCGGAGCTCACCGTCGGCCTCAAGTTCGCCAGCGCGCTCATCGGCTTCGGCATGACCGTCGCGCCACTGGCCCGCCGCCGCTAGAGCCGCCACTCACGAACGGGTGACCTCCTGGGGCAGTTCGTTTCGCGGGGTCAGCTCCCACGAGCCGTCGTCGCGGGCCGGCCGGGTGAGCAACAGGGCCAGCACCCCGCACCCGACCCCGTACCCCAGGCCCAACGGCACGAGCGAGGAGTTCTCGTCCATCGCGAACCCGGGGATGTTCGCCAGCTCGGCCGCCAGTTCGCTGACTTGGGCACTGACTAGGTACAGCAGTCCCAAGGCCGGATAGTAGGTGGTCAGGGCGATCCCGCCGTGCACCGCGAAGGACGTCATGCTGGACTCGTGCGCCGTTCGCCAGCGGGAGACGACCGCCACCCCGACCATGGCGACCGCCGTCTGGACCATGCCGAGGACGCCGATTCCGGGCTCGAACGCCATCGCGGCGGCGGACGGCAGCACCACCAGGCCCACGGCTGCGAGCAGGCGCCGCCGACCGGGGTGGTCCGTGGCGGCGAGCGCGCACCCGGTACCGAGCACCGTCAGCAGGATCGCCAGCACCAGCCGCAATGCACCCGGAACGTCGCCGGCCCCCAAGGCGGTGCCGGGCAGGAAGGCCAGCGACGTCGCGGCCGAGCCCACGACGACCAGGCCCGCCCGGCCGGAGCGCGCGGCCGTGCGGTGGCCGAGGATCCCGAGCCCCGCCAGCAGTCCGACCGCCGCGAGGCCGAGCAGCACCGCCGACTCCCGGCCGGCCACGTCGGCCCGGTCCAGCCAGATGTCGGCGACCCACCAGCCGACCGCGCCCAGCGTGCCCGTGACCATGTTGTGCCGGCTGCCCAGGCCGAGCAGCACCACGGCGCCGACCGCCAACAGGATCGCCGTCCACCTCAGGTCGCGGAGCGTGAACACCTCGTCGGTCAACGGTCCGCCCGGCTCGACCGCGGGCTGGAACCCGGCGAGACCCCAGGCCCACAAGGCCGCTCCGGCCACCCCGAGCACGCAGGCAGTGACAATCCTCAGTACGACAGGCACAGTGCGGATCCTAGGCGCCCAGCCCCGCGCCGATCGTCCCGAAAGCCAAGGACGGAACTTCCAGATCACAATCGTCAGTTGGTTACGCCGCGTTCCTCACCCGACGCGCATCGGCACTTCTGCCGTCCCGTCACCGCAGGCCATCCGGGGCGGCAGGTCACCCGGCTCAGGGCTGTCCGAGGTGTTCGACCCGCGTCTGATACTCGGCCTCCGTCAGTTCGCCCCGTTCCCGCTGCCGCCGCAGCACCGACAGGCGGGACCGGATCTCCGCCGGGGTGAGGGGAACGGGCGGGGCGGGTGGCGGGGTGGGCTCCGGGGGCGGCGGGGACGCCGGTGACCAGTCCGCCCGGGCCACGGTGACGATGCCCGCGGTACCGGCCGCGACGGCGAGCCCGATCATCAGCGCACCCTGGTTGGACTCCCATCGGCCGCGCCGGCGCTCCTGTTCGGCGATGTTCTCGTGCCCTGGCACGTACCGGATCCGGATCCGCGAGCCGACCGCCGGCCGTCCGGCCGAGTCCCGGAGCCTGAGCTCCCGGTCGAGGGGCGCCGCGACGTACACCGTGAGATGGTTGCGTGCCCGGGCGCCGTACCGCGCGGACACGACCGTCGCGTCGACGACGGTGCCGTCGCGGTCCAGCCGGTTGCGTTCCGAGATCTCGGAGGCGCCGCCCAGCGCGACGACCACGGCGGCGACACCCAGAAACAGGCCGGCACCCAGCGGATTCCACCTGGACATCCGACGATCATCCCAGCGGGCGACCGTTTCCGCTGTCCCGAACCATCGACATGCGACGCTGGTCTGCCGGGGTTCGTCGGCGGGGTCGACACCGTGCTGGACACCCCGACGGAGGTGGCCCGCAAGGACTTCCCGACGACGACAGACGCGATCCGGGAGGCCCTACGTCCTCTGTTCCGAGCGGGTGGGGAGGTGGTCCGCCGGGCAGATCGGGTGCCCGTGGACAATCCGACGGGCTCGCGGAACGCGGGCGCGACCGGGGTCGCGGAGCGGGGGCGTGGTCCGCTAGATTCGGCCGGCCTGTAGCGCAGCGACCTGGGAGAACCCGATGACCACGCCCACGCCGGAGTTCCCCCCACCGGCACAACCTTCGCAGGACCCGTTGCCACGGGCGTCCGGGGACTCCGCGGCGCCGCTCGCCGGACCCGCGATGACGGTGCCCCCGGCAGGGCCGCCGGCCGCGCCAGCCGAGCCTGCCGTGACGGCCGCGCCTGCCGTGACGGCCGCGCCGGCCGTGGCGGCCGCGCCGGCCGTGGCGGTGCCGCAGGCGGGGCCCACGATGAGCCCTGAGGCTGTGCGGCAGTCGCGCTGGGCGCGGAGGAAGAAGCCCGCCCTGATCATCGGGGGCGTGGCTGCGTTTACCGGCCTCCTGAGCGCCTACATGATTTTCGGCGGGAGCCCGGACTTCGCGAAGGTCGGTCAGTGCATGAAGGGGGAGAAGGCCGACGGCAGGGACTTCAGGGTCGTCAAGTGCGATGACGCCGCCGCGACCTGGCGGGTCGTCGGCAAGATCGACTATGTCAGTGACGTCGAGTTCGAGGTGGTCTGCAAGGACTTCCCGACTGCCGAGGGCGGCTACTCGAAATCCGGGCGCAGTAGCTACACCCTCTGCCTGGAACCGATCACGAGGTAGCGGCACTGCCGGGACGCGGGAGATGAGTCGCCCCGCGCCCCGGGGTCTCGGCGATGACGCGCCACCTGGCGTCCGAACCTCGGCGACGGCCTCATCCGTCGAGTCGCGGATGGACGGACATTTTCGTCGAAGACGCTGTGGGTGTCATCCCTGGATGACCCACCCGCCCGTCCCGGGGTTGATGGTGCGAGCGCGTCGAGGCGCGGTCCTGGTAGGACTGTGGCATGAGAACTGTGCGGCCGGTCGAGCCCGGCGAGTTGCGGATGCCCGGGATCCGGGCGGCGGTGGGTCTGGGGCTCGCGATCGGCGTACTCCTCGTCGGGGTCCTCGCTCTTGCCTCCTGGGCCATTGCGGGCTACCCGACGCTGCGCCGGGACCCCGAAGTCACCGCCGGCACCATCTTCGAGCTGCTGAAACTCGTGTTCGGCGTGGTGGCGGGGGTGGGCGGGGTCGTGGCGCTCGTGATGGCGTACCGCAAACAACGGGTCGCCGAGGCCGCCGACCAGCGCGACGCGCTCGCCTCGGGCCGCGACGGGATCCGGCTGTTCAACGAGAGGTTCGCGGGCGCGTCGGAGCAACTGGGCTCGGACAAGGCCGCCGTCCGACTCTCCGGCGTGTACGCCATGGCCGGCCTCGCCGACGACTGGCCCACCGGCCGGCAGACCTGCATCGACGTCCTGTGCGCGTATGTCCGGATGCCCTACGCCACGGCCCTCGACGACGACCACCCGGACGGTGCGGACGACCGGGTCGCGTGGGTGAAGCAGCAGCACTGGGCGCGCGGGGAACGGCAGGTCCGGCAGACCGTGATCCGGGTGATCGGCGCGCACCTCCGCGAGGGCGCGCCGGTGTCCTGGGACGGCCACGACTTCGACTTCACCGAGGCCGTGTTCGACGGCGGCGAGCTGCACCACCTGACCCTGACCGGCGGACGGCTGACGATGCGGGGCGCGCGGTTCGTGACCGGGCGGACGTCGTTCGTGGGGACGCTGTTCGCGGGGGCGGACGTGGACTTCACCGGGGCCGTCTTCAGCGGGGGCAAGGTCGTGCTGGACGACGCGGTGTTCGCACTCGGGCGGATCGCGTTCATGACGGCCGAGTTCGTCGGGGGCACGGTGAGCTTCGCCCGGGCGGAGTTCACGGGCGCGGACGTCAACTTCAACGCGGCGAAGTTCGGCGGCCGGTGCTCGGTGGGTTTCCACGGTGCGGAGTTCCGGTCCGGGGTGGTGCACTTCGAACGGGCGACGTTCGCGGCGCCGCTGGACCTGGGCGTGGCCACGGTGACCGGCACGGAGTTCCGGGGGCTGCCGGCCCGGCCCGAGAGCTGACGACCCTCATCGGGAACCGCGCGGAACCGCCTTTCGGGTGGCGCCGGCGAGAACCCCCAGGGCGACCAGTTCGGGTACGCCGAGCAGCCAGCATTCCATGTAGGCCTCTACCAGCCAGGTCACGACGAGTACGCAGAGCGCGGCGGCCGCGTAGGTGTTCCACGACCCGCGAAGGCGGATCCGGACGGCGAGGATCGGCAGCGCGACGACGGCCAGCGCGTGCGCGAGGAAGACCACGGTGGAGACCCACAGCGCGGGTTTTTCGGGATGGATCCCCTGCGCGACGAGCCCACAGCCGGAGGCGGCGCACATGGCCGCTCCGGCGAGGTGGAGGCCACGCTGCCAGGGGGTGCGGCCGTTCCGGGCGGGGGCGAAACCGGTCAGCCACCCCGCCAGGGAGATCAGGACCAGGCCCCAGGAGATCAGGGCGAGGGACAGGGCGGTGTCGGCGAGCGACGAGTCGTCGGGGGCGGTCTTGGCGACGGTCACGATGAGGCAGAAGACGAGCTGGAAGACGATCGCGAGGTTCAGCCACCGGGGGCGGGGTGATCCGGCGTTCGTGGCTGGGGTCCCGCGTCGTGCGACGGCCGGCCGGGTCGATGATGTAGCTGGCGTCGAGGGTGCCCTCTGATGCGTGACGGCCGCGATGCCGTCCCGGATCGCCTGCCGGGTCGCTTGGACCGTGATGCTCTCCCCGGTGGTGGGCTCGGGCTTCAAAGGCTCGGGCTGCACGGGCTCAGGCTGCACGGGCTCAGGCTGCACGGGCTCGGGCTGCGCAGGCTCAGGCTTCATGGACGCGGGCATCGCGGGTGCCAGTGGATCGGGTGCCAGCGGATCCGGCGCCACCGACCCGGACCGGACCCCATCGCCCGCCGGCCCGGACGACAGCACCCGCAGCCGCGCCTCCGCCTCCGCCGACACCGCCCGGCTGTCGTCCCCGCCGAGCCGCCGGATCTCGCCGGCCACCCGCTCGCGCACCATCCCGTTGCCGATCCGGTGCAGGTGCTCCAGAGCGTCCAGGGCGCCGAGCCGGTCGGCGGCGATCGGGCTGGCCAGGGCGTTGCGCACATACCCCGGCAGCGTCCAGTGCACGTTGCGCGCGATCACGATCCGGCCCTCGACGTCGTCCTGCCGCTTGGGGCGCTGCTGGGGCAGTTCGGCGGTCACCCGGTCGTGCACGTAGCTGTACAGCTCGTCGAGGGTGATGTCCCCGTCGCCGTCGAGGTCGGCTGTGCCGTCGCGCAGGCCCGCCACCAGGTGCCGGGTGAACACGGACTGGACGGCGGAACCGGTGACCTGGTCGCCCTCGAAGGCGTACTGGGTGGCGTCCGAGGCCGTCAGCACGGTCCGCCCCCGGCCGCCGAGCCGTTCCAGCGCGTGCACCTGCGGGTCGCCCTTCGCGAGCCGGCCGGCGGGGAACGCCCCGCTGTAGCAGCAGTCGAGGATCAGCACCATGCGCCGGGAGACGCAGCCCTCCATCGCCTGGTCGAGCTGCTGCGCGGACAGCGCGGTGAACAGCAGGCTGTCGCGGCGGGTGTCGGTCATCGCGAGGTACAGCCGGCCGGCGTCGTCCTTCAGGCCGTGTCCGCTGAAGTACAGCAGCGCCAGGTCGTCGTGCCGGCGGTCGCGGTAGAAGTCCCCGATGGCGGCGCCGACCCGGTGGTGCGGCTCGTCGACGAGCGTGGTCACCTCGAAGCCGGCGATCTCCGGGTCGCCGAGGACGGCGGCGAGGGCCTCGGCGTCGTTCGCCGGGGCGGTGAGCTGGCGCAGGCCGGGGTCGCTGTACTGGTGGTTGGCGATGACCAGCGCCACGCGGCGGCCCATCCGGCGTCCTCCTCAGCACGGTCGGGACGGTTGCGGGCGTCCGTCGGGCACGGTGCAGACATCGTCCTCCGGGGCCGCCGGCGATGGGGGTGCTGTGTCACGGGGCCGACAGTTGGCGCGGCGCTACCCTTCGACGCGTGACGATCCTGTTGATCAGTGGCAGCCTGCGCGCCGGTTCCACCAACGCCGCCGTGCTCGCCACCGCGCGCGACCTCGACCCGTACACGGTGATCTACCCCGGGCTCGGGGCGCTGCCGCACTTCAACCCGGACGACGACCGCCACCCGCTGCCCCGGCACGTGTACGAGCTCCGGACGGCGATCAACGTGTCGGAGGCGGTGCTGTTCTGCACCCCGGAGTACGCCGGCGCCCTGCCCGGGGCGTTCAAGAACCTGCTGGACTGGACCGTGGGCGGCATCGAGATCAACGACAAGCCGTGCGGCTGGATCAACGCCGCGCACCGGGGCGCGGCCGGCGCGCACGCGGAGCTGCGGACCGTGCTGGGCTACACGGGGGCGGATGTCGTGGCCGCCGCGTGCGCGCACGTGCCGGTGACCCAGGCCGATGTCGACCCGGACGGGGTGATCCGGGTGCCACCGGTCCGGGACAAGGTGGCGAGGGTGGTGCGGGCGATGCGGCAGTACCTGAGCTGAGGGTCTATTCGAGGTGGGCGCCCGCCGACGGGGCCGCCACGAAGCACGACGGCGGCGTGAACCGGCCCCGGGCGAAGGCCGACTCGACGGACTCCGTCACGAAGGCCACGTCCCGGGGCTCGACCAGCGCGATCACGCACCCGCCGAACCCGCCGCCGGTCATCCGGGCCCCGTGCGCGCCGGCCTCCAGCGCCGCCGCGACCGCGATGTCCAGCTCGGGCACCGTCACCTCGAAGTCGTTCTTCAGGGAGGTGTGCGACTCGGTCATCAGGGGGCCGATGTCGGTGACCTTGCCGGCGGCGAGCAGGGCGACGGTCTCCAGGACCCGGGCGTTCTCGGTGACGACGTGCCGGGCGCGGCGGCGGGTGACCGGGTCGGCGAGCCGGTCCACGTCGGACAGGTCGGCGTCGCGCAGGGCGGGGACCAGCAGTTCGCGGGCGGCGGCCTCGCAGGTGGCCCGGCGCTGGGCGTACTCGCCGTCCACGAGCCGGTGCGGCGCCCTCGTGTCGATCACGAGGATCGTGGCGTCGAACGGGATGTGCTCGGTCTCCAGGGTGCGGCAGTCCAGGAGCAGCGCGTGGCCGGCCTCGGACAGGATCGACGCCGACTGGTCCATGATCCCGCAGGGCACGCCGACGAAGGCGTTCTCGGCGCGCTGGGCGATGGCCGGGCGGTCGGTGACGGGGATGTCGAGGTCGCCGAGTTCGATGAGCGCGGTGAGGACGGCGCATTCGAGGGCCGCCGAGGAGGACAACCCCGAGCCGACGGGTACGTCGGAGGTGATGTGCAGGTCGGCGCCGGGGACCTCGTACCCCTCGTCGAGCAGTGCCCAGACGACGCCGCGCACGTAGTCGACCCAGGTGGCGGTGCCGGGGGCCGCTTCGGGCCGGCCGAAGCTGGTGGACTGGCCGGGTGCCCAGGCGGAGGTGACCGTCCACTGCTGGCGGCGGCTGCGGACCCCGGTGACGGTGGTGCGGAACGGCAGGGCGAAGGGCAGCACGAAGCCGGCGTTGTAGTCGGTGTGCTCGCCGATCAGGTTGACCCGGCCGGGGGCGCTAGCTGTTACGCGCACTGTAGAACTCCCACGCGCTGCGGATGATGTCGTGCAGGTCGGGGCGCTTGGGCTCCCAGCCGAGCTCGCGCCGTGCCTTCGCGCTGGAGGAGATGCCGACCACGACGTCCCCGGGGCGACGGGCCTGCAGTTCGACGGGTACGGGGTGCCCCGTGACCGCGCGCACCGCCTCGATCACCTCGCGGTTGCTGAACCCGTTGCCGTTGCCCAGGTTGTAGATCTCGTGCCGGCCGGGCTTGATGGAGTCCAGGGCGAGCAGGTGCGCGCTGGCCAGGTCCTCGACGTGGATGTAGTCCCGGACGCAGGTGCCGTCGGGGGTGTCGTAGTCGTCGCCGTACAGGGCGAGGGTGTCCCGCTTGCCGGCCGCGACCTGGAGCACGATCGGGATCAGGTGGCTCTCGGGGTCGTGCCGTTCGCCGAGGTGGCCGACCGCGCCGGCCGCGTTGAAGTACCGCAGGGTGACCGCGCCCAGCCCGTGCCCGGCCGCCTCTCCGGACAGCATCAGGTCCACCATGAGCTTGGTGGCCGCGTACGGGTTCTGCGGCGCGACCTCGGTCTCCTCGGTGGACGGCTCGGCGGTGGCCCGGTACATCGAGC
The DNA here is from genome assembly GCF_040681875.1 of Longispora sp. NPDC051575. NCBI lineage: Bacteria > Bacillati > Actinomycetota > Actinomycetes > Micromonosporales > Micromonosporaceae > Longispora > Longispora sp. NPDC051575. The sequence goes on from NZ_JBFAZP010000013.1 coordinate 8,708, forward strand.
CGGTCGAGGAGAAGATGAACCGGGGGACGCCGGCCGCGCGCACCGCGTCGAGCAGGGTGAGGGTGCCGCGCACGTTGGTGTCCCAGAACCGCTTGGGGTGCTTCACCGACTCGCCGACCTCGATCTTGGCGGCGAAGTGCAGGACGCCCTCGAAGCCGGCGTCGGGGGTGAGCACCTTGGCGACGTCGTGGATGTCCATCTGGTGGAACTCGACCCCCGAGGGGATCACGTCCGCGTACCCGCTGGACAGGTCGTCGATCACCGTCACCTGGTGGCCGGCCGCGACCAACTGGTGGACGACCACGCCCCCGATGTAGCCGGCGCCGCCCGTGACCAGCAGCTTCATAGCGAGACTCCCCGTAGTAGCCGTGCGGCCTCCTCAGGTCGCACGTCGTTGACGAACGCGCCCATCGCGGACTCGGAGCCCGCCAGGTACTTCAACTTGCCCGGCGCCCGTTGGATGCTGAACAGCTGCAGATGCAGGTACGCGACATCGCGGTCGAGCCGCACCGGGGCCTGGTGCCAGGCGGAGATGTAGGGCATGGGCTGGTCGAACAGCCCGTCGAGCCGGCGCAGCACGTCGAGGTACAGCGGCCCGAAGGCGTCGCGCTCGGCGTCGTTGAGGGCCGGGATGTCCGGCACCCGGCGGCGCGGGAACAGCCGCACCTCGTACGGCCAGCGGCTGGCGTAGGGCACGAACGCGATCCAGTGCGCGTTCTCGCCGACGATCCGGTCGCCCGCGTTCGCGATCTCGTCCTCGAACAGGTTCGGGTGCCGGCGCGCCGCCGCGCGCATGGTCCGGGTCTTCGGCGTCACGAACGGGTACGCGTAGATCTGGCCGTGCGGGTGGTGCAGGGTCACGCCGATCTGCTCGCCCCGGTTCTCGAAGCAGAACACCTGCTCGACCCCGGGCAGGGCGGACAGCTCGGACGTCCGGTCCGCCCACGCCTCCATGACGGTCCGGACCCGCTCCGGGCTGAGCTGCGCGAACGCCGTCCCGTGCTCGTCGGTGAAGCAGACCACCTCGCACCGGCCCACGCCCGGGTTCTCCACCCCGGGGGAGACCCGGTGGCTGAAGCTGGGGAACCGGTTCTCGAAGACGACCACGTCGTAGGACGGGGCCGGGATCTCCGAGAGCCGGTCGCCGGTGGACGGGCACAGCGGGCACTCGTCGGCCGGCGGCAGGAAGATCCGGGACTGCCGGTGGGTGGCGATCGCGACCCACTCGTCGAGCAGCGGGTCGTACCGCAGCTCGGACGCGTCGGGCGGGGTGGGCAACCGGCGCCGGTCGGTGACGTCGCGGGTACTGGCGTCGGACTCGTCGAAGTAGAGCAGCTCCCGGCCGTCGGCCAGGTGGGTGACCGTCCGCTTCACTGTGCGGTCACCACGATCAGCTCGCCGACTTCCTCGGCCAGCTGGGTCTGCGCCTCGGCCGACAGGCCGGAGTCCGTGATCACCACGTCCGCGTCGGCCAGCGGAGCGATGGTCGCGATGCCGACCATCTCCCACTTGGTGTGGTCGGCGATCACGATCAACCGGCGCGCGGAGTTGACCAGCAGGCGGTTGGTCTCCGCCTCCATCAGGTTCGGGGTGGTCAGGCCGGAGCGCGGGCTCATGCCGTGCACGCCGAGGAACAGCAGGTCGACGTTGAGCGACCGGATCGCGCTGTCCGCGAACGGCCCGGCCAGCGCGTCGGAGGGGGTCCGGATGCCGCCGGTGAGCACCACCGTCTGGTCGGTGCGCCCGGAACGGTAGAGCGCGTCGGCGACCGGCACGGAGTTGGTGACCACGGTCAGCCCGGGCACGTCGACCAGGCGCTCGGCGAGGGCCGCCGTGGTGGTGCCGGCGGACAGCGCGATCGCCGACCCGGGGCGGACCAGTTCGGCCGCGCGGGCGACGATCGCCGCCTTCTCGGCCTGCTGCCGGACGGACTTGGCCGCGAAGCCGGGCTCGTCGGTGGAGCCGGGGCCGATGATCGTGGCCCCGCCGTGCACCTTGGCGAGCAGGCCGCGTTCGGCCAGGGTCTCCAGGTCGCGGCGGATCGTCATGTCGGAGACGCCGAACTCGCGGACGAGCTCGCTGACCCGGACGCCACCGTGCCGGCGGACGAGGTCGAGGATGGCGGCCTGCCGCTGGGGGGCGAGCATCTAGTTCCCTACCGTTCTCATGCCCCCCATTTTCCCTCACTTTCCAACAAAGTCAAACAGCGTTCCAACTCGGCGGCCACATCCGTCAACAAGGTGTCCGGAACGATGGGTACGCCCGCCAGAGTCGTGAACAGACTCGGGAGTCCGGGAAGGGGGAAACCGTCCTCGGTGAGCACCGCGCGGCCCGCCCCGTTGCCGTTGTTGCTGAGCGACAGCGACTCGCGGGTCCGGGCCCAGGCCTCGGCGACCTCCTCCGGCGACGGTACCCCGAATCCGTGCCCCACCGGGGCGGCGTGCCGCAACCGGACGATCGCCGAGTCGCCGAACTTCAGGGCCGCCGCCGCGTGGTGGGCGAGCATGTCGTGCTGCCCGGCCGCCAGCCGCTCGGTCACGGGGCATTCGGTGCGGCACTCGGCGGCGCACACGCCCAGGGCGTGCGCGACATTGCTGTGCTGCCGGTCCAGGTACGCGCGCCAGCCGGCCGGCGGCTCCGCGGCCACCCGCAGCGCCCGCGCGCACGCCGACTTCTCGGTCCGGGTGTGCGGGCAGGTCCGGTCCTCCATCTGGCCGAACCGGCTGTCCTGGAAGTGCTGGAGCCGGGCCGGGTCGGCCGCGTGCCCGAGCACCGGTTCCCAGACGAGCATCGGCAGGTACTCGCTCGCGATGTGCACCGCCGCCACCAGCGCGGCCATTTCCCGGCGCATCCAGCGCGCCTCGATCACCTCCAGCAGTAGCCGGTAGGCGGGCCGCAGCGAGCCGAGCGCGCCCCGGGGCTGCTCCCGGGGCGACTGCGGCATCCGGGACGCCAGGGCGCGCGACTTGAGCGAGTCGACGACGTCGTACGCGCCGAAGTCCTCCGCGTCGAGTTCCAGCAACCCCTGGCCGAACTCGCAGATGCGTTCGACCCGGGGGTCGTCGACGAGCGCGGCGACGTCCCCGAAGGCGAAGCGGCGGGCGAGCGCGACCAGTACCTCGTACCCCGTTTTCATAACGGAGTTCTACCAGGACACGTAAGCCCCGCCGTTGGCGTGTAGCACCGTTCCGGTCGTGTACCCCGCCGCGGGGCTCGCCAGGTACTCGATCGCGGCGGCGATCTCGTCCGGCGTACCCGACCGCTTGACCATGGTTTCGTTGATCTTCCGCTCCAGATCGTTGACCGGCCCGGCGAAGAACTCCGTGTCGGCCACATATCCGGGGGAGACCACGTTGGAGGTGATCCCCCGCGGGCCGTGCTCGCGGGCCACGTGCGCGCTCCACGAGGTCAGGGCCGCCTTGGCCGCCCCGTAGGCCCCGTTGCCCCGGTGCGCGGCGATCGAGCTGAGGTGCACGACCCGGCCCCCGGCGGACATCTTCGGCAGGAGCGCCTCGGTGAGCAGGATGGCGGTCATCGCGTTCGCCGCGAAGGTGCGCTGCCAGTTCTCGGCCACGCCCGCGATCCCCGGGGACAGCTCGCGCCGGTCGAGTCCGCCCGCGTTGTTGACCAGGACGTCCACCCGGTCCAGCCGGTCGGCGAACCCCTGCACGGCGTCCGGGTCGGTCAGGTCGATCTGGTACCACGCCCCCGAGCCGATGTCCTCGACGGCGCGGTGGAGCACCTCGGCCCGGCGGCCGAGCAGGATGACGTGCTCTCCGGCGCGGGCGAACCGGTGGGCCGTGGCCAGTCCGATCCCCGTCCCGCCGCCACTAATCACTACTGTGCGCATCAGGCTAGCCTTGCACGCATGGGGATCCGTGATGAAGAGCGTGAGGTCGACCTCACCGACGATGACGCTCCGCTGTTGCCGGAGCAGACGAGCGACGACACCGCCTCGGGCTGGGGCGAGCGCTCCGACCGGGACAGCAACGACGACCGGTTGATCCAGGACCGCCCGCCGCACTGGGACTGATTTACCCTTTTCTGTACCCTGGGCGGATGCTCAAGGGTTTCAAGGACTTCATCACCCGCGGAAACGTCGTCGACCTGGCTGTCGGTGTCGTGATCGGCGCAGCGTTCGCCGCGGTCGTCAAGGCGTTCACCGACGCGTTCGTCAACCCGTTGATCACGCTGGTCACCGGTGGCGCGACGACCGGCGGCAAGTTCACGATCAACGGGGTCGCGTTCGACTACGGCTCGTTCATCAACGCGATCATCACGTTCCTGCTGACCGCGGCGGTCGTGTACTTCGTGATCGTGCTGCCGATGAACAAGTACAACGAGTACCGCAAGCGCAACGACGAGGAGGTCGTGGAGAAGCTGTCCGCCGAGGTCACGCTGCTCCAGGAGATCCGCGACGAGCTGCGCCGCCGCTAGACCACTTCGATGGGTACGGGGAATCCCGTACCCATCGCATGATCTTGACCTGCGGTTTTGTTAGCTGGAGGCTGCCGGGGCGGCGGCCGGCGCCGGGGTCGACGGCTTGGACTCGCCGCCCTGCTTCGGCGTGGAGCCGGTCGACGGGGCGGCCGGGGTCGACGCGGAGGAGCTGCCGCGCGAGTCGGTCCGGTAGAAGCCGGAGCCCTTGAACACGACGCCGACGGCCGAGAAGAGTTTGCGCAGCTTGCCGGTGCACTCCGGGCAGGTGGTCAGGGCGTCGTCGCTGAACGACTGCACGGCCTCGAGCTGGTGACCACACTCGGTGCACGCGTACTGATAAGTGGGCACGTCCGCCTCCGTCTGGCACTCCGACACTGCGAGTGCCAATATTGCGTCAGCGTACCCGACTTCGTCTAGTCGACGTGAGGCAGAAGACACTCAAATCCCCCACTGGGGGTGATAACTCCGGTCACCGGGCGGTCGTGCGGCTCGGCCGGCACCCGGGACAGCAGCTCGTCGTCATAGACGATCGCCACCACCGGCACCCCCGGCCGGACCCGCGCCAGCGCCCGGTCGTACGAGCCGCCGCCCTTGCCGAGCCGGCCCCCGGCACGGTCCACGGCCAGCGCCGGGACGATCACCAGGTCGGCCGTGCCGATCGCGTCCACCCCGAGCCGTGGGCCCGACGGTTCGAGCAGGCCGCGCGGGCCGGGCACCAGTTCGCCGCCCGCCCAGTCGAGATCCATGTCATCTAACAACACAGGCAGTAACACTCGGGTACCCAGAGCGTTAGGCAACTCGGGTCCACCGGGCTCGCTGCCGACGGGGACGTAGCCGGCGACCGTTCCCGGACGTACCGTCACCAACAGCTCAGCCACCGCGGCCAGAATCCGTTCCGCGGTGAAAGACCTGGCAGTGGCCGGTGTGGCTCTCCGCACGGAGAGCAGGGTGGTGCGCAGCGCCGTCTTTTCCGCCAACATGGTGCCAAGCATGGCAGGCCCGGCACGCGGCACGGGCCCACGGCGGAGAGCCCGGACGGCACAGGGGGAGGACCGGTGACGCTACGGGCGCGACTGACCGCGGCCTTCCTGGCCGTCGTGCTCGGTCCGGTCCTGCTCGGCGCCGTGTTCGTCGGCGGTGCCGTCGCCGCCGTCGGCCGCAGCCGGTCCGCCGAACGCCTCGAACTCGCCGACTCCACCGCGCGGACCACCATCGAGGCCCTGTGCGTGAAGCTCCGGTCCGCCGCCGAGAGCGCCGCCGTGCAGTCCCACGGCGGCCGGACCCCCGGCGCCGCCGCCCAGCTCGTGGAGACCGGCCGGGCCGCCGGGGTGCGGATCCTCGACTCCGAGGGCGCGACCCTGGACAGCGCCGGCGCGCTGCCCGAGCCGTGGTCGGTGTGCGGCGCCGTCGAACCCCAGCTCACCGGCTCGCTCAACGCCCTGGTCGCCTGGGTGCCGATCCGCGACTCCACCGGCAAGGCCCTGGGCACCGCCATCGCCGCCGAACCCCTCGACCAGGCGTTCGTCAACCGGCTCGCCGCCGCCACCGGGGTCGGGGTCACCCTGCTCGACGACCGGGCGCTGAGCACCGCCCGGGAACAGCAGCGCGCCGAGATCCGGGCCGTGCACCGGCCCGGGGGCACGGTGGAGACCGCCGGCGGGCTGTACGTGCACCTCCTCACCGGCTCCCGCCAGCTCCCGCTCGCCCTGTTCGTGGAGCACTCCGACCCCCAGGGCCTGTACGCGGCCCTGTTCGGCATCGTCGCCGTGGCCGGCCTGCTGTCCGTGGTGGTCGCGTGGCTGCTGGCCCGCAGTACCACCCGGCCGCTCGTGGAACTCGCCCGCGCCGCCGACCGGGTGGCCGACGGCGACCTGGACGCCCGGGTGCCCGCCCGGGGCGACGACGAACTCGGCCGGCTGGCCACCGCGTTCAACCGGATGACCCGGGAGACCCAGGGCTACGTCGCTGCCCTCACCGCCAGCCGTGACCAGCTCCGCGAGGCCATGCGGCTGTCGCGGACCGACCCGCTGACCGGGCTCGCCAACTACCGGCACCTGGAGGAGTCGCTGCGCTGGGAGGTGGAGAAGACCACCCGGTACGCGAAGCCACTCTCCGTGATCGCGCTCGACCTGGACCTCTTCAAGGAGGTCAACGACACCTACGGCCACCCGGCCGGCGACGCCGTACTCGTCGAGGTGTCCCGCCGCCTGGAGGGCGAGATCCGCGACCTGGACCGCGCGTTCCGCCAGGGCGGCGAGGAGTTCGTGCTCCTGCTGCCCGAGACCGACCTGACCGGGGCCGTCAGCGTCGCCGAACGGCTCGGCTCCGCACTGCGCGACACGGCGGTGATCGTGGAGCCGCACGGGCACGCGATCAAGGTGACGGTGTCGATCGGCGTCGCGGTGTACCCGGAGCACGGCGACACGGGCCCGAAGGTCCTCGCCGCCGCCGATGACGCACTGTACGCGGCCAAGGCCGCCGGGCGGGACACGTACCGAATCGCGCGTGGCGGTGCGCTCAGCTGACCTTCCGGCCGATAGTCTCGGCACATGTCCGAGCAGCCGAACACCCCCAGTGCCCCCGTGGCGCACCGGCGCGCCGTCAAGGCGGTCATCCCCGCCGCAGGAATGGCCACCCGCTTCCTACCAGCGACTAAGGCCGTCCCCAAAGAACTCTTCCCCGTAGTCGACCGTCCGGTCCTGGAGTACATCGTGGGTGAGGCGGCCTCCGCCGGCATCCGCGACGTGCTCCTCGTGACCGGCAAGGGCAAGACGGCGATGGTCGATCACTTCGACCGGCGCGCCGACGCCGAGGAGCGGCTCCTCGCGAAGGGCGACCTCGTCCGGCTGGCGGCCGTGCGCCGCCCCGAGGAGCTCGCCGACATCTACACCTGCCGCCAGCCCGAACCCCTCGGGCTCGGCCACGCCGTCGGCTGCGCCGAGTCCCACGTCGGCGACCAGCCGTTCGCGGTGCTGCTCGCCGACGAGTTCACCGACGAGGGCGACCCGCTGCTCTCCGACATGATCGAACTCCAGGCCGAGAAGGGCGGCATCGTGCTCGCCTTCATCGAGGTCCCCTGGGAGGAGGTCAGCCGGTACGGCGTGGCCTCCGTCGAACCGACCGACACCCCCGACGTCGTCAAGGTGACCGGCCTGGTGGAGAAACCCTCCAGGGAGGACGCCCCCAGCAACCTCATCGTCGTCGGCCGGTACGTGCTGCCGTCGACCATCTTCGAGGCGATCCGCAAGACCGAGCCCGGCGCGGGCGGCGAGATCCAGTTGACGGACGCCATGGTGCGGCTGCTCGACGAGGGCACGCCCGTGCACGGCATCGTGTTCCGGCGGATCCGGCACGACACCGGCCAACCGGTCGGCTACCTGCAGGCACTCGTCCGCCTCGCCTGCCAGCGGGAGGACATCGGCCCGGAACTACGGGGCTGGCTGAAGAATTTTGTGAACACGGAGCTCTCATGACCCGTACCACCGAGCTGGTGCCACTCGCCGACTACCTGTACGGCGTGATGGCCCGGCTCCGCCCGCTGCCGCCGCTGGAGGTCGACCTGACCCAGGCGTACGGCAACGTGCTCGCCGAGGAAGTCACGTCCCCCGGACCGCTGCCCGCGTTCGACCACGCGGCGATCGACGGTTACGCGGTCCGGGCGGAGGACCTGCTCGGTGCGACCGCGACCAGACCGGTCCGGCTCAACGTCGTCGGCGACCTGTCGGCGTCCAGTTGGCGGCCGGTCCGGTTGACGGCGCACGCCTGTTTCTCGGTCGCGGCCGGCGCCCCGTTGCCGGCCGCGGCCGACGCGGTCGTCCCCCTGGACTGGACGGACCAGGGCATGGCCGTCGTCGAGGTGTACGACGCGGCCAAGCGCGGCCATGGCCTGCGCCGCGCCGGCGAGGAGATCACGGCCGGTTCCGTGATCGCCCGCGCCGGAGTGCAGATCACCCCGCCGATGGTGGCCCTGCTGGCGGCCTGCGGCATCGGCCACGTCGTCGTCCGGCCCTGCCCGCGCGTCGTGGTCCTCGCCACCGGTGACGAACTGGTCGAGGCCGGCCGGTCCAGTCAGGCCGGTCAGATCGTGGACGCCAACTCCCACGCGCTCACCTCGGCCGCCGCCGAGGCCGGCGCGCACGCCTACCGGGTCGGGATCTGCGACGACGACCCCGAGGCGCTGCGGGCCCTCGTGGACGACCAGACCCTGCGCGCCGACCTGATCATCACCACCGGGGGTACCGGCACCGGCCCCGGCGACATGGTGCGCCGCATCCTCGGCCGCGACGGCGTGCAGTTCACCGACCTCTCGGTGTACCCGGCCGGCTCGCTCGGCTTCGGCACGATCGGCCCCGAGGAGGTACCCATCGTGTGCCTCCCCGGCGACCCGGGCACCGCCCTGATGAGTTTCGAGATGCTCGCCCGCCCCGTGATCCGGCTGCTCGCCGGTGCCGAGCCCGTGTTCCGGCCCAGCATCAAGGCCCACCTGCTGGAGACCGTGGCCTCCCCGGTCGGGGTCCGCGAGTTCCGCCCCGCGCACGTGGCCGAGCGGCGCGGCGGGGGCTACACCGTGCAGCCGCTCGCCGGCGGCCCGTACACCCTGTCGGGTCTCGCCGAGGCCAACGGCGTGCTCGTCCTCGGCGAACGCGTCACCACCGCCGCCGCCGGCTCGACCGTCGACGTGCTGCTCGTCGACCGGCGGCGGTGACCCGTCGGATGCCACCCGGCTGGCCAGCCGTCCTGCGCGAGGGCGACGTCACGATGCGCCCCTACAAGCGGGGCGACGCGAAGGCGTGGAGCGAGTCCCGGCGCCGCAACGAGGAATGGCTGACCCCCTGGGAACCCACCCCGCTGGGCCCCTGGCAGGACGTGCACTCGCCGGCCGCGTTCCGGGGCCTGCACAAGGCGCTCAAGCGCGCCGGTGACGCCGGGAGCGCGATGCCGTTCGCGATCTGCCACCAGGGCGTCTACGTCGGCCAGCTGACCATCGGCAACATCGTCCGGGGCGCGTTCTGCTCCGCCTACGCCGGTTACTGGGTCGACGCCCGGGTGGCCGGGCTGGGCATCACGCCCACGGCCCTGGCCCTGGCCGTGGACCACGCCTTCGGGTCGGGTGGCCTGCACCGGATCGAGGTCAACATCCGGCCCGACAATCTGCCGTCCCGCAGGGTGGTGGAGAAGTTGGGCTTCCGGGAGGAGGCCTTCCACCCCCGGTACCTGCACAGTGGGGGCGCCTGGCAGGACCACATCGGGTACGCGTTGACCATCGAGGATGTGGCGGCCGAGGGTGGGTTGCTGGCCCGGTGGCGCAGGACCCGCACAATCTGACGGGTACTGGCTGGCGCGCGCCTCTGGTGGCCTGCCTCGGGGCGCGGGCCGGGGCACGCGGTCGTGGCGGTGGCCCGAGTGGTCGCGACCGCCCCTGGTGGCGCAGGACACGCCTGTTTGACGTCGCGTATCCGACCGCACGGTGTGGCTTCCCCGTTATTACCCAACGGCAACATAACCTTGGGTAACTAAGTGCGACGACTGTGAACGGGAGGGGTGAGGGTGCCGACTTCGGTGCTCCTCGCTGTCCTCGCCGCGGCCGGGTTGCTCGCGCTCGCACCGGCTCTCGTTCGCCGGTACGACGCCACCGAGCGACTCGTCGCCGAGAGGGCACTGTCGACGGCGCGGGTGATCAGTCGCCAGCGCCGCCGTCGTACTGTCCCGACCCGGCGCGGCTACCCCGACCCGGCCAGCCTCGTCCCCGCCCCCCGCCAGTCCTCAGCCCTCTCCCCGACGGCCCTCGCGGCGGCCCGGGCGGAACGCGCGCGCCTGTGGCGGTACCGCCGCCGTCGCCGGGTGCTGTCCGCCCTCCTCCTGCTCAACGTCGTGGAGCTCGTCGGGGTCGCGGTCTTCGACCCGGGACTCTGGATCGGCTTCGCGGTGTCCTCCCTGCTCCTCGTCGCGTACACGATCAGGCTCCGCAACCAGGTCGTCGCCGAACGCCGCAAGCGCCGGCTCGCCATCGTCCGCGCCCGCGAGTCCGCCCGCCGCGAGGCCGAGCGCCTCGCCTTCGAACGCGCGGAGCTGCTGGCGGCCGCCGAGCAGGCAGCGGCGGCGGCCCGCCGGGGCGCGGCGGCGTACCGGTCGTACCGGCGTCGGGTCGTCGCCCAGGAGCCCCGGCGGCTGTCGCCAGTGCGGGGTGAGGCTTATGAGGCCCGTGCGGTGAACTTCTGAGGTGCGTGCTAGGATTTTTTTCGACCCGAGGGGCTGTGGCGTAGTTGGTAGCGCGCCTCGTTCGCATCGAGGAGGTCAGGAGTTCGAATCTCCTCAGCTCCACTTCAGGTCAGGGGCGGTTCCCGGTAACGGGAACCGCCCCTTTCGCATCCGTACAGCCGCGAGGTACAGCCACGGCGGGTCACATCGCCCAACAGGCTCACACTGACGCGCTGCGGTTAGAACACCGCAGGGGGCCTGTTCAGTGCCTTTCTGGGATGCCTGGGAGGCCGGCTCGGGTGAGGGTGTTCTTGGCGGTGGTGTAGTCGGGGCAGGGCCAGTGGGTGCGGCAGCGTCGGCAGCGGCGGAGGAGCCACCAGGCGGGTCGGTGCATGAGGAGTTCCCCGAAGGCGTGGGCGAGGGTGTAGGGGTGGGGTTCGGCGCGGAGGTGTGCGGGGTTCATCGTTGCCACCATTCGAAGCGGGTGTTTTGGGCCTGGTAGGTCGGGCAGGGAAACCGGTATCGGCAGCCGAGACACAGACCGATCAAGACCAAGGATTCGATGTGTACTGGCAGGGGCGCGGTCATCGGGCGCCTCAGACGTGGGCCGGCAGGTGTCGCAGGGGCGTGAAGCCTCGGGGGATGGCGTGTTCGGGGAGCAGGTCGCCGAGGACGCGGTACATGGTGCGGCCGCCGGTGTAGGCGCGTCTGCCGTGCAGCATGCGGTGGTTGGCGATGGCGTAGCCCTGGCCGGCTTGCAGGGGCAGGACCTTCGTGTGGCGGGTGATGGCGTCGCGGAGTTCGGGGAGGCGCTGGTCGATGCCGGGGGTGAAGCGGGCGAGTTCGTCGAGGCGGAGGCGGATGGTCAGGCGGTCGGGGGCGGGGTGTTCGAGGACGGAGCCGAGGTGGCCGGGGCCGGTGCCGAAGTAGGCGGAGTGCGCCTGGTCGAGTACCCCCAGGAGGTCGGGGTTGTTGGTGGCGAGGTCGGCGTGCAGGGCGCGGCCGTCGACGATGAGGGACTCGCCGCCGCTGATGCCGGGGCGGGCGCAGACGAGGACGACGACCTCGGGCGGGTGCCGCACCGCCGAGCAACTCGTGTGCGGGGTCAGGGGGCCGGTTCCGAAGCAGGCATGCCCAGCTTTGCGGGCGAGGTCGCCGCGGTCGGTTATGAACGTGACTCCGTCAGGATCGGCGTCGCGATGTTCCACGATCAACATGAGGCGGCCGGCGAGTCGGAGGCTTTCGCCGCGGCCGAAGACGCCGTCGAACGTGGCCAGGCCGTCGCGGGCGAGCGCGGCCGCGAGTTTGTCGGCGGCGTCGGCGGTCGTGATGTTGACCCGGTGCTGGTCGAACGCGCTGAGCATCTCGTCACCCTTCGAAGTCTGTTGGTGACATGAGCGTCGGCCCGGTCGGAGGCATTCGTCCAGTGACAGGTTGTCAACATGCGGTGCCCGTTGCGACGGGTTTAGGCGTGTTAGCTTCCGAACAGATCAGTCCTCACGCGACAGGTGGGCCATGACTTACCAACCTCACGCCTTCCCCGTTTCCGTCAAGGGCGTCGTCGTCCAGCACGGCAGAGTGTTGCTGCTGAAGAACGAGCGCGACGAATGGGAGCTGCCCGGTGGCAAACTCGAACTCGGCGAGGCCCTCCCGGAGAGGTTGCGGGTGAGAATCGCTCAGGAATCCGGATGGCAGGTGACTGTCGGTCCGATCCTGGATTCGTGGCAGTACCACATCCGTGAGGGTGTCGATGTGCTGATCGTGACCTACGGAGCACACGTCGACTCGGATGCGGTTCCGACCCTTAGCGGTGACTATCCGGAAGCCGCGTTGTTCGATGAGTCTGAGGTCGCATGCCTCAACATGCCCGAACCCTACAAAAGATCCATTGCTGATTGGTACGGGCGGCTGCGCGAGTCGGTGCGGTAGCCGTGAAGTGCGAGGCGTGCGGGGCCAGCGTCAGTGGGTGGGGTGTGTCGCCGCTGTGTCCAGCGTGTCATGTGGTTGCTGGTGCGCCGCTGCCTGTGTCATCTCCCGTCGGAAATGGTTCGCCGTTGTGGTTGTGGACCGCGCCGGCCGCCCGCGCGGCTATTGCTACGCGCAATCTGGCGGTCATTCTGCGGACCTACCGGGCGGCGACGGGGCAGAGCCAGCGTGCCTTGGCGGAGGCGCTCGGGTATGACCCGACCTACGTGTCGATGATCGAGACGGGCCGGCGCGACATCACCGACGTTGGAACTCTGCGCCGGTTCGCCCGCCATCTCGGGTTGCCGCCGCACAGTCTCGGTGTCACCGATGCGGAGGCGGCCGACTTCGCTGCAATGTTGCAGTTCGGGGAGTCCACGATCCGGCTCGCTGGCCTGGCCAGGGAGTCAGGCCACGCAGCGAGTGCGGTCAACGAACTCTGGCCCTTGATCGCCCGACTCGAAGCCCGAACGGCCGACGGGGACGCTGACCGCGATGTCCTACTGCTCCTGGGCCGGGCCAGAGCCATGCTCGGGGTCGCACTGGGAGATGTGCTGCCTGAGGAAAGGTTGAACAGCGCCGCACAGTGGACCGGGCGCGCGCTCCGGATCGCCGAACGGCTCGATGATCCGGAGCTGCTGAGTCACACGCTCCGGGTGCACGGCAATGAACTGCGAAAAGTCGGCCGGAAGGCTGCTGCGGCTCTGCGGCTCCAACATGCGGCGTATCTGGCGCCGGACGGCGAGCGGGGGGCCGCGCTCATCCAACTCGCGCGAGTAGCAGGTGACCTTGGTGATCGGGAACTGTTCGACTCCGTGCTCCCTGACCTGCTCCGGTTCGTAGATGAGGCACCGCCCACGCTCATGGTCAATCCGTTCGCTGCCCGAGAGGTCCACCTACGCGGCCTCGTCAGCACCGGCCGTGCTGCCCTGGCCGCTCAACTTCTTCAGAGGCCCTCGATAGGCCCCGGCATCGCAGCGCCCACGTGGCGAGCCATCGAACGCGTCACCGCCGCCGAGGTATTCCGCGCCCAACGCGACACCGACGGAGCCGAAGCCGCACTCCGCGAAGCCATCACCACCGCCGTGACCTACCGCCTCCCACACCAGATCCAACGAGCCATCCGCGCAGCCAAAGACACACTCCCGACCATCACGGAACTGGGAGAAACGGCCCTCGCCGACCTCCGGCTATCGTTCCCAGCAAAGACCTGAGCCAGCGGGACAGTTGCCGAATTGTTCTCTACGGGATCAGGGCCGCGCCTCGCGGCGCGGCGGCCGGTGCGGCGGGCCGCCCGGCGGCAACCGCGCCCTGGCTCTCCCTCCGGTCGGCCGGCGCACGGGAAGCCGCCGAAGAACCGGCTGTGAGCCACACCGGCCCCCGCGATCAGCCGCGAGACGACACGGGGTCCTTCATCTTGAAAACCGGCTGGGGTGGCCGCCACGCCTGCCCGCTCCGACTGGTCATTCTCGGCGGTGCGAAGCCGCGGGCGGCCTGCCACGTCGACCGTAGTGGGCACGGTCAGGCCAAGACGCGAGGACGAAGAGGCCCGCCGTATTGGGGTCTGAGAGCGGCGGACAAGCTGTGCGAGTGGATCTAGCAGGCACGGGGCATGCTTCTCATTGACGTTTCGCAACGAACGCATGGGGAGCCCATGGAGAACGCGCGTCGGAACCCTCTCGTGAGGGTCCGGGTGGGAATCGGCCACAAGGAATGGCCAGGGGGTGCGCCTCAGGATCTGTACTACATCGAAGTGACGCTGCCCTATTCCGAGGCCAACGCCTTCAGGGAGGATCTCCGCGAGGTTGCAGCCGCAGAGTGTCCTGGTCGTCACGTCATGCAGGAATCGGCCGGCTACACGAGCTGGGGTGGGTCCGGGGGTGAGTACCTTGCGATTGCGTTGTGGCTCACTACCGTTCCGTTGGAGATTGTCGTCCACGCGGCCTATGCGCGACTGCGGGCAAGACTGGCTGCTGAGTCAGCTGCTCCCGCAGGTCGACAGTACAGCCGGCAGGAAGCGACGGAGTTCGCTCGGCGCACCGTCGTTCACGAGTTCGCGAGGCTGCCCGGTAGCGAGGACTCGGTTGACGCTGGCGAACTGGAAGTCGTCAGCCAGGAGCATGACCACGACAAGGGCAGCTGGACTGTCGTGCTGAGAAGCGCTGAGAAGGTGCACTATGAGGTGTCGACTGTCATCCTCGAAGGTCTGCCGGTTGCGACGCGAACCAAGCGCACGGCAGCTGAATCGCTGTAGTGCGTACAGCCACGGAGTACAGCCACGGCGGTAGCCGGGTTCGGCTGTAGATGGCCATCGACAGCCCGCTGACCTCGTGTTCGGCCAGGATCGTCGGCCCTGCGCCGAATTCGCATCGAGGAGGTCAGGAGTTCGAATCTCCTCAGCTCCACTTCAGGTCAGGGGCGGTTCCCGGTAACGGGAACCGCCCCTTCCACGTGTTGAGGCGTAAGTCCGACGCGCGTCGTGAACGGCGGTCTTTCGGACACCAGCTTCGCGGCCTGTGAAGCTGGTGTCACGGGCCGCCCAGCGTTCCACTGCGTCCGCGAGCCAGAGCGGGACCGTGCCGGGGAGGGCTTCCGCCCGTCGTTATCGTTGCGGTCATGAACGTCGAGGCCGTGACCGCCGAGCGGGCCTTTCTCGTGGCAGAGGTGTCCGACCCGGAGGACACCGGCTCGTGCAAGCTGACTCTGCGCCTCGACCAGCCCGTCTTCGTCTGGTCCGGCGACACGTGGTGGGTCGAGGACGACAGGCTGATGGTCCGGCGCGGTGACGGATCGACGAAGGCGCACCCGGGGGTGGTCGGGTATGAACGGCGGAACTGAACGCGCAGGTCAGGGGCCGTTGCCAAATGTCGGGCTAGGCTCGGCGGGTGGGTGAGGGCGCGCAGTACGCGAGGTACCGGGGCGATGCTGAGGTGCTCGCGCGGATCGGGACGCACGTCGCCGAGCAGGTCGGTCCGATCACCGTGCGGATTCCCCGGACCGTGGCCGATGCCGCCGTGGCAGCCTGGAACCGTGACGAGCTGGAGGACCTGGACGACGAGACCCCCGCGCAGGCGGAGCTCCGGGACCGGGCCGCGACCCTCGCCCTGATCGGCCTCGCGATCACCGAACGGGGCGTGCCGGACGGAGACGACCTCGTCCTGGACCTGGAGGTCACCGACCTCGGGGCGGCCATCCGCGCGGCCCAGAGCGCGGCCGACCCGCGAGTCTGAACGCCGGCAAGGCCGTCGGTGCTGGCCGAACGGGGGACCGGTGGGTCGGAGGAAGCTGTCAGATTTTGGGGACAATTTTCGTAAAGGTGCGCTTCCAGGCCTTAAACCTCGGCGCGTCGGGGTACCGACGTTGGGTGAACCCGACTCGACCTGGCAGCCTTGGGTCCGTGAAGGCCCCGTCGTACCGCAGGAGCCCCCGCAGGGCGCGTCTCATCGCCCTCGCGGTCGTCCTCGCCGTCATGGGCCTGGCCGCCGCCAGCCAGGCGCTGCCGCAGACCGCGCCCCACCAGCCGACCACCCTCGCACGCCCAGGGGCCGAGACCGGGCCGCCCGGAACGCAAACCGGAGCCAGGGACGGAGCCAGGGACGGTGCCCGGGACGGCGCCGGAACCGGAGCCCGGGACGGAGACGGAACCGAAACCGGGGCCAGGAGCGGACCCGACTCCGCACCCGTCACCTACCCACCCCGGGGCGCGGGCACCTTCGCCGTCGCCCAGGGTGACGGCCCCCCGCTCGGCCACGCGGGCCCCCTGCTCCGTTTCCAGGTGGTCGTGGAGAACGGCATCGGCAACCTGGACCCGGCGACCGCCGCCGTCACGGTGGAGGCGACCCTCGGTGACCGCCGGGGTTGGACCGCCGACGGCAGGTGGACCTTCCAGCGGGTCGGGCCGAACCAGACCCCGGACTTCATCGTGTACGTGGCCACGCCCGAGACCCGCGACGACCTCTGCGGGATGGGGCCGGACGGCTACACCTCCTGCCGGAACGGGGACCGCGTCGTGCTCAACGTGGCCCGCTGGGTGGAGGGCGTGCCGGGGTACGGGGCGCCGGTCGGGCAGTACCGGGAGTACATGGTCAATCATGAGGTCGGGCACCGGCTGGGCTTCGACCACGAGCTGTGCCCGGGGGCGGGCAAGCTGGCGCCGGTCATGCAGCAGCAGACCCTCGGGCTCCAGGGCTGCCTGCCCAACTCGTGGCCCCACCAGCCGGCCGGCTGACCGGGCCCCGGCCAGCCACTTCTAGCGCAACGGTGGCTGCTCCGCGCGCGGTTGCACCAGGAACGGTGCCGTCACCGGCCCGAACCGCGCCCCGGCCACGGACTCGGCCCGTAGGCTCCGTACCCCGAGCGGGTCGTGGTCGAAGACGAGTACCTGGGCGGTGAAGGTGCCGTTGGCGTCCACGGTCGCGGTACCCGGCGTGCGGTTGATTCCGTTTGTCCACGGCAGCCGGACCTGCGCGCCGGGCGGGAAGTCGGTGCCCCGGGCGTACGCGACCCGGCCGGGGCGGTCGCCGAGGTTGACGACGAGTACCGGCTGTTTCACGACGATCGGGGTGGTGGCCACGTTGTTGGCCGGGTTCGGGTCGGTGGTCGCGCTGGTCACCGTGCCGGTTCCGGTGCTGGTCAGAGCGATTTTGGGGGGTACGGTCACCCGCACCGTCGCCGTCCCGCCCGCGGGCAGGTCGCCGAGCGCGCACCCGGTCGGCTGGCAGGTGGCCGGGGTGACGGCGGTGGCCGGCAGCAGGGCGGCCGGCAGCGTGATGGTCAGGCGGACGTCCGCGAGCGGGATCTGCGAACCGTTGACCACGGTGAACTCGACCACGAGGGGGTCGCCGCCGACGTACCCGGGAGTGGGGGTCGCCGACGCCACGACGGCCAGGTCCTTGAAGGGTTCGCCGACGGTCACCCGCGCGGTGGCGGAGTCGTCGTCGGGCTGGCCGTCGGGGATGGAGCTGGTGGCGGTGCCCACGGCGTCGTGCGGGCCCTGGGCGGTGCCCTGCGCGGTCACGGCCACGGCGACGGTCTCGCCGGGGGCGAGGGCGCCCAGGTCGCAGCGGGCGGTCGGGACGTCGCAGGTGCCCCGGGCCGGTTGGAGCGCCGTCGCCTTCAGGCCGGGCAGGGTGAACACCGCCCCGGTGCCGGGCGCGGGGACCGGGCCCAGGTTGGTGACCGTGAACTCCAGGGTGGTGGCGCCCAGGAACGGGATCGTGGGCGGTGCGGCGGCGAGGGTGACGCGCAGGTCCGGTACCCGCTGGTAGACGGGTTGGGCCACGTCGCCGGGTGACGTGACGAGGTCGGTGGGCGCGCCGCCACCGGCGGGGACGGTCTGGATCACCGACGGGTACGTCTCGGTGGCCAGGCACTCGCAGGAGTACTCCTCCACGCTCGTGAACGCGATCGTGCCGCCGTCGGGGGACCAGGCCGGGTCGTGCACCCGGTCGGGGTGGTTGTCCGTGACCACCTCCCGGGACCGGCCGCCCGCCACGGGCAGCACACAGATCCCCCAGCCCTCGCCCTCGGTGTCGAACGCCAGCGACAGGCCGTCGGGGGACCACGCGGGGTGCTGGTGGTTCCCGTACTCCTCGCAGTCCCCGCTCGCGATCCTGGTGATCAGGTCGATCTGGTCCGTGACGCCGACCCGGCCGCCGGTCACGTCGAGGCTGGCCACCCAGATCCGGGTGTAGCCGGTCCGGGTGGGGTCGTACACGGTGACCTCGGCGGTGTCGGTTCCGGTCAGCCCGGCCGCGTCCGTCGCGGAGCACCGGAGCGGGGTCACCCCGACCGGGAAGGTCGCCCCGGAGGCGTGGTCGCAGGTCACCGGCAACGTGCGCCCGGCGGAGTCGGTGGCCGTGGCGGGGTACTGCACCGCCGCGCCGGCCTTGGTGCCCTGGGCGAGCTGGTCGTCCACGACCACGATCGGGGCCGCGTCGACCACGGCCACCCGGATCACCTGGAGGTAGTGGCTCGCGGTCGCCCCGTTCGCCGGCTCGGGCGTCAACGCGTAGTCGAGGACGCAGGTGCCGGACGCGGTCGCCGCCACCTTCGGCTCCACGTTGGCGTGGTACGCGGACGGGATGATGCCGCCGCCCGGGGGCGGGGTCACGGTGATCCCCGGGTCGCAGCGCGCCACGCTCGCGGTGAGCCTGCCCGCGGACGAGGGCAGGCCCCGCACGCCCGTCCGGAAGCCGATCGTGACCCCCGACCTGACCTGCCGGTCGACCCGGTTCGGGAAGACCCCCGCCGGGTAGACCGGGTCGGCGGGGAGCGGGATGAACGGGCCGCCGTCGTCCGGGGCCACGTTGACGATGACCGGGGGCGGCGGCGGGGGGCTCACGTCGTAGGGCACCACGGTCCGGGCGAAGGCGATCCGGGTACCGTCCGGCGACCACGCGGGCGAACGGTCCGAGCCGACGGAGTGCCGGGGCATGGGGATGGCGCCCACGACCGCGCGGTCGGCCACCCGGGCGATCCGGACCTGGCCGGCGGGGTCGAGTTCCCCGTCGCCGCTGACGACGAGGTTGTCGCCCACCACCCGGTTGCCGTTGCCGGAGACCCGGTTGTTGTTGCCGACCACGATGTTGTTCGCGCCGGTCACGGTGTTGCCGTCACCCGTGGCCGTGTTCGCGTTGCCGGAGACGTAGTTGTGGGAGCCGGTGATCTGGTTGGCGTGGAAGTAGTCGTAGTAGCTGCCGATCCGGTTGTCCTCGCCGGTGATGGCGTTCTGGCCGCCGTAGATCGTGTTCGAGCCGCCCGCGACCACGTTGTTGCTGCCGTTCACGCTGGTCGTGCCGTGCTCGGACGGGAGGCTGAACACGCTGTTCTCGTCGCCGGAGATGGACAGGCTTCCGCCCCGGGCGATGTTGCTGAACCCGTAGACCGCGCCGCTGTCCGAGACGTTCTGCGGACCGGGGACCGTGTCGGGCACCCGGGACTCCACATAGGCGATCATCGTGCCGTCCGGGGACCAGGCGGGCTCGGTGGCGGTGACCCCGGCGCGGTACGCGGTGAGTTCGCGGGCGTTCGCGCCGGACGCGTCTGCCACCAGGATCCGGCTCTGCGGGGAGCCGTCGGGGGCGGTGCGCCACTCGGTGTAGGCCAGCCGGGCGCCGTCGGGGGAGTACGCCGGGTCCTGTTCGCGGCCGTTCTGGCGCGCCGTCAGGTCGACCGGGTGCTCGCCGCGCTGGTCGGCGCTCCACACGTCGGTGCCCGGGCCCCAGGACCGTCGACTGTAGACGACCGTGGTCTCGGTCTCGCCGTCCCACTCGTAGCTGTACCAGCTCGGCCGGGTCTCGGCGAACCCGCGCAGGGTGCCGACCTTCTGGGGGGCGCCGCCCGCGACGGGGGCCGCGTACACGTCGCCCGCCTGGCCTTTCGCGATGTCCTTCGGGTTGTCGTCCTTGCGGGTCACGAACGCGATCCGGGCGCCGTTGGGGGACCAGGCGGGGTCGGCCGAGTCGCCCCAGCCGGCCGGCAGCAACCGGGTGGCCGTGCCGCCGGCCGCCGGCATCACGAACACGTCGGGACCGTTCACGAACGCGATCCGGGTACCGTCCGGCGACTGGGCCGGCTGGCCGCCCGCGCCGAGCCGGCGGTCGTCGGTGCCGTCCCGCTTCGCCGAGTGCACCGCGCCGTCGAGGCCGAACAGCAGCCGGGTGCCGTCCGGGGACCAGGACGGGTCGTTGCCCCGGGTGACGGTCTGGCCGTCCGTGCCGTTGGGCCGGATCAGCCGGATCTCGCCGTCCTGCTCGTAGGCGATCCAGCGGCCGTCGGGGGACAGGGTCGGGTGGCGCTGGACGGCGTCGTCGTCGGTGACCCGGCGGGGGGCGGAGTCCGAGCCCCGGTACCAGATCTCACCATCCGTCTCCCTGGCGTCACCACGGGTGCTGATCCAGGTCAGGGTGCCGGTCGGGTCGTTCCAGGCCGCGTCGTAGTCGTTGGCGGGCTCGACCACGTCGTCGACATAGGGCTCGCCGGGTACCGACGACACGATCGCCGACTCCTCCGTGCCGGTGTACCCGATCCGGGAGCCGCTCGGCGGGGCCGGGTCGGCCGCCGACACGGAGGGATCCGGGCCGGGGACCACGGTGAGGAGCCCCAGTGCCAGTACGACGACGGTCAGCCTGGTTGCGCGCACGAATGTTCTCCCCGCCCGTAGGTTCCCCCACGGTCTCCCGAACTCCCCGGCAGGTCAGGATCGTGCTGGGCAGCCGTTCGGGCGCCGACGGTTGCCCCAGAGTGCAGCTTGCCCCGCTCACGTAAGGTGGGTCCGGAATCGATCACCCCTGAAGAGAGTTGCCGATGCGGACCCGACGCGACCAGGTGCAGGCGTACCGGTTCGTGACCCGCCGGCTCGTCTCGGCCATGCTGTCGGGCGAACCGGAGACGACCAACCTCCCCCTCCGCAGGCTCCTGCTGGCCGCGATCGGCAGCGTCATGGTCGCGGTCGTCGTGTTCGCCGGGGTCGGGGCCTACGGGCTGTTCAACCCGGGCGGCAAGGAGTCCTGGAAGAAGGACATGACGCTCGTCATCGAGCGGGAGAGCGGCGCCCGGTTCGTCTACCTCCAGGGCAAGCTGTTCCCGGTCCTCAACTACGCCTCGGCCCGCCTGATCATCGGCTCCGCCAAGCCCGTCCAGGAGCTGGCGTCGCGCAACTCCCTCGCCGACACCCCGCGCGGCCGGCCGGTCGGGATCGAGGGCGCGCCCGACGCGCTGCCCGACCCGAAGGCCCTGCTCGGCCTGCCCTGGTCGGTGTGCAGCGCCCCGAAGGTCGCCGACACCGCCGACCTGGCCACCCACCTGGTGATCGGCTCGTCCCTGACCGGCGGCTCCCCGCTCGGCACGGAGGGCCTGCTGGTGTCCAGCGGCTCCGCGACCTACCTGCTGTGGGGCGACCGCCGGCTGAAGGTGCCGGACCGGACGGCCCTCGCCGCGCTCGGCATGACCATGACCCCGATGCCGGTCGGCCAGGCCCTCGTCGACGGCATCACCGCTGGCCCCGACCTCGCCGCGCCCGGCATCCCCGGCGTCGGCGGCGAGGGCCGCAAGCTCGGCACCCAGACCTCGAAGATCGGCGCGGTGTACCAGAGCGGCAGCCAGTACTACGTGATGCTCGCCGACGGCCTGGCCCCCGTGCACGAGGTGACCGCCAACCTGCTCAACTCCGAGGCGCGCACGTTCATCCAGATCTCGCCCGCCGAGGCCGCCTCCGCGAGCTCCGCCACGAAGATCGAGCCCGACGGGCTGCCGCACACCGCGCCCAAGCTCCGCGCGATGGACGGCGGCACCCAGCCGGCCGTGTGCGCCGGTTACCGAGGCGAAACCGACAAACCCGTCACCATCGAGGTGTACGCGAAAGCCCCCGAGCAGTTCGCCAAGCCCCAGGAGCCGGCCGTCAGCACGGGCCGCGACTCCGTGCGCACCGCCGACCGGGTCGTCATGCCCGGCGGTCGCGGCGCGCTCGTCCAGGTGCAGCCCGCGCCCGGGGTGCCCGCGTCCGGCACGGTGTTCCTCGTGACCGACCAGGGCATCAAGTACGGCCTGGCGGGCAACGCCCAGGAGGCCCTCGGGTACGGCGGCGTCAAGGTGATCGGCGTCCCCGCCGCCCTGCTGGCCCTGGTGCCCACCGGCCCCGGCCTCGACCCGACCGTCGCGCAGACCGCCGTCGGGGGCGCGACCCCGGCCCCGGGCGCCTCCGCCCCGGCCGCCCCCGCCCCGGTCCCGGTCCCCGAACCGACCCCCACGCCGACCCCCACCCCGAGCGCCAAGCCCTCGGCGACGGCGACCCGCAGCCCCACGCCGACCCCGAAGAAGACCTGACATGCGCCGGCTCGCGTTCTGTCTCGCGGCGGGTGCGCTCGCCGCCCTCCTCGCGGTGCCCGCCCCGGCCCAGGCCGCGCCCCGGCCCAACAAGGACTGCGGCGTGGCCAACCCGAACGCCCACCCGCTGACCCAGAAGCCGTGGCCGCTGCGCCGGCTCGCGCCCGCCAACGTGTGGGGTTTCAGCCGGGGCCAGGGCGTCACGGTCGCCGTGATCGACTCGGGCGTGTCCCCGGACCACCCGAAGCTGAACAACGGCAAGGTGCTGCAGGGCCAGGACTTCATCGAGCCCGGCCCCGGCGGGGACTGCGACGACCACGGGCACGGCACGTTCGTCGCGGGCATCATCGCGGGCTGGGAGAGCCGGAACGACAGCGACAGCCCGTACACCGGGATCGCCCCCGACGCGCGGATCCTGCCGATCAAGGTCATGAAGGGCGAGGAGCACCTCAGCGTCGAGGAGGGCCGCAGGCGCGCCGACCTGGTCGCCGGTGCCGTGGACTTCGCCGTGCAGAAGAAGGTCCAGGTCATCAACATGTCCCTGGTCCTGGACAACACCCCGGCGCTCGCCGCCGCCATCGACCGGGCGCTGAAGGCGAACATCGTGGTCGTCGCGGCGGCCGGCAACACGGGGGACTCGCCCGAGGCGGCCGGCAAGGACCTGTTCCCGGCGGCGTACGACGGGGTGCTCGCCGTCGGCGGCGTGGACGAGGCCGACCAGCACGCGCCGTCCTCCACCCCGGGCAAGTACGTGGACATCGCCGCGCCCGGCGTCAACGTGGACGGCCCCACCCTGCACGGCGGCGGCTACGTCACCGAGAGCAAGGGCACCAGCTACGCCGCCGCGTACGTGTCCGGCGTCGCCGCCCTGCTCCGGGGCTACTACAAGGACATGCCCGCCACCGAGATCGTCAACCGGCTGGTCAAGACGGCGGACCGCCCGGCGCTCGGCAAGGACAACCTGGTCGGCTACGGCGTCGTCAACCCGTACCGGGCGATGACCGCGATCCTCGACCCGACCGCCGAGCAGGCCAGACCCGTCGAGGGGGGCATCGCCCGGCCCGCCGCCCGGGAGGATCCCCTGCACGCGGCCAAGACGTACGGGCCGGCGCTCGCGGGCGGGTGCCTCGGGGCGACGGCGCTACTGGCGGTGCTGGCGTTCGCGTTCCCCCGGGGCGCGCGCCGGGGCTGGCGGCCGGGGCGGGCGGTCCGCGCGAAGGACGCGACGGCGACCGCCGAGGACTGACACTCCGACCATCGCGCGGCCGGAATCGTGGCCGACAACGCACCCGGCACGCGCGGACTTCCGGCCCGGCGACCGCAGCTCGGGCCCCGGCGACCGCAGCGCTCGGCGCGCAGGTGCCAGGGTCAGTGGACGCCGAGGCGGCGCCAGGACATCCCGTCCGGGCTGAACGCCGTCCAGTCCATCCCCCACACCCCGAACGCCACATACCCCGCGCCCGTCCGGTGCACCCTACTGACCTGCGGCAACGCGGTCACCTTCGTGCCGCCCTGCTGCCCGGAGGCGGCAACCCACCACGTGCCCGGGTCGGTGTCCACGGCGGTGAGCACCCGGCCGTCGGGCAGGGGCACCAGGTCCCCGGCGGCGGCGGGCGGGAAGCCCTCGAACAGGGAGAAGGTCTGGCCGTTGTCGGTGGACCGGAACAGCCCGAGGATGGGGCTGGCGGCCTGCCGGGTGCCGTCGGCCGTGGTCCGGCCGGTGACGACCGCGTAGATCTGGTCCTTGCCGACGGCGACCCGGATGCCGCCGACCACGCCGCTCAGCACGGACACGGGCGTGAGCTGCCAGGACCGGCCCGCGTCCCGGCTGACCGCGATCTGGGGCTTGCCGCCGCTGAAGCCGGTGACCCACCAGGCGCCGTCCCGGGAGGGGCCGGGCGCGGCCCAGTTGACGGCGAACCCGGACGGCAGGGTGCCGAGCTTGGCGGCCCGGCCACCGGCGGCGGCCTGCCGGACCCGGAGGCCGTCGGGGGCCAGGAACAGCCGGCTGTTGGCGGGGATCGCGGTCAGGGGCGCGTCGTCGACCGGGGTGGCCGCCCAGGTCCGGCCGCTGTCGGGGCTGTGCCACGCGCCGCCGAGCACGAGCTCGGTGCCGTTGAGGACCATCAGGTCGGGCAGGGTCTCGGGGGTGGCGGACGGGACCGGGGTCTGGAGGGTCTGCCACTCGTCGCCGCCGTCGTCGCTGCGCGCGAGGGTCAGCGTGCAGGTGGGCAGGGCGTGGCAGTCGGCCGCCAGCGCGTACCCGTGGCGGTCGTCGGCGAACTCCACGTCGTAGAGCAGGCCGGGCACGTTGAGGGTCGGCCGGTCGGGGGCGAGCACCTCGATGCCCTCGCCGGACCAGGTGGAGGTGTGGCTGGTGACGGAGGTGTTGATCGCGTACTGGTTCGGCGCGGCCGGGCCGGGCGTCGGCTCGCCGGGGGTGGACGCCAGCCGCACCCCCGTGATGGTCAGGACCGCGAGTGCCGTGCCCCCGGCGGCGGCGAACAGGCGGCGACGGCGACGGACGGCGTCGGCGCGCGCGGACACGAAGCCGAGACCCGGCTGGGGGATGTTGCCCAGCAGGTGGGAGCGCGATTCTGCGAGGGCCCGTTCGATCCGGTCATCGGGCTCAAACGGGTCGAGTAACTCAGGCATGGCGGGACGTCTCCGCCTCGGCCGGCCGGAGTCTGGTGGCCAGTGCGGTGCGCCCGCGCGACAGCCGGGACTTCACGGTGCCGACGGGGAGGTCGAGGGTCGTGGCGACCTCGTCGACGGGGAGGTCGGCCAGGTGGTGCAGGACGATCACCTCCCGGTACGCCTGGGGGAGCTGGGCGAGCGCCGCGAGCAGGTCGGTCCGGTCGGGCTCGGGGCCGGGCTCGACGGTGCTGGTGACCGGGCGGGTCCGCATCATGATCGTGTCGAACAGGCGGCGGCGGCGCCAGCGGCGGCGGACCAGGTTGACGGCGACGGTGCGCAGCCAGGCTTCCGGGTTCTCGATGTCGGAGATGTGCTTCGGGCGGGCCAGCGCGCGGGCGAACGCCTCCTGGACGGCGTCCTGCGCCTCGGCCAGGTCACCCGTGAACGCGTAGAGCTGCGTCACGAGCCGCCGGTAGCAGTCGTCGTACAGGTTCGCGATCGCCACTTCGCCGTTGTTGCTGCCCACCAGGACACCTCCATGCCGACTGTTCACCGAGCCCGGGGCGGTCAGGACCCCTGCGCGGTGACTCGAGAGTACAGAGTCGCCACCGGGTCGGCGGGTTCCGGATCGGAGCTGACAGAATCGACGGCATGCCTCGTGTCCTGTCCGGAATCCAGCCGACCGCAGACTCCTTCCACCTGGGTAACTACCTGGGTGCCGTGCGTAACTGGGTGGCCCTCCAGGAGACGCATGACGCCTTCTACTGCGTCGTGGACCTGCACGCGATCACCAGCGGCCACGACCCGGCCCTGCTCCGGCAGCGCACCCGGGTGTCGGCGGCCCAGCTGCTCGCGATCGGGATCGACCCGGAGCGCTCGACCCTGTTCGTGCAGTCGCACGTGCCGGAGCACGCCCAGCTCGGCTGGGTGATGGGCTGCATCACCGGGTTCGGCGAGGCGTCGCGGATGACCCAGTTCAAGGACAAGTCGGCCAAGCAGGGTACCGACCGGGCGAGCGTCGGCCTGTTCACGTACCCGATCCTCCAGGTCGCCGACATCCTGCTCTACCAGGCCGACGAGGTGCCGGTCGGCGAGGACCAGCGCCAGCACATCGAGCTGACCCGCGACCTCGCGCACCGGTTCAACACGACGTTCGGCCAGACGTTCACCGTGCCCAAGCCGCACATCCTCAAGGAGACGGCGAAGATCACGGACCTGCAGGACCCGACGGCGAAGATGAGCAAGTCCGCGTCGAGCCCGAACGGCATCATCGAGCTGCTGGACGAGCCGAACAGGTCGGCCAAGAAGATCCGCAGCGCGGTCACGGACACGGGCCGCGAGGTCGTGTTCGACGCGGAGAACAAGCCCGGGGTCTCCAACCTGCTGACGATCTATTCGGCGCTCACGGGTGAGACGATTGCGGCACTCGAGACGCGTTACGCCGGCCGCGGGTACGGTGACCTGAAGAAGGAACTCGGTGAGGTGGTGGCGGAGTTCGCCCGGCCGATCCAGGAACAGACCAAGAAATACCTGGACAATCCAGGCGAGCTCGATGAGATCCTGGCAGTCGGGGCCCGCAAGGCCCGGGCCGTCGCGTCGGAGACCCTCCGGACGGTCTACGACCGGATCGGTTTCCTGGCGTCCACCGCCAGCTAGGACGGCACGGTAGGGACGTCGACGGGAGGCGCGGTGAGTCAGACCATCGGGGTCGCCTTCCCGATTCCGGAACCCTGGGCCGCCGAGCTGGCCCGGGCCCGGGAGGCGGCGGGTGACCCGCTGGCCCGGTTCGTCCCGCCGCACCTAACCCTGATCGGCCCGACCGAGGTCCCCGCAGGGGAGCGGTCGGGCGTCGAGGACCACCTGCGCCGGGTCGCGGCCACCGGCACGCCGTTCACGCTGCACCTGCGCGGCACGGGCACGTTCCGGCCGCTGACCGACGTGGTGTTCGTGATGGTCGCCCAGGGGATCAGCGAGTGCGAGCGGCTGGAGGAGGCGCTGCGCAGCGGCCCGCTGGCCCGGGAGCTGCGGTTTCCGTACCACCCGCATGTGACCGTCGCCCACGACGTGTCGGCGCCGGCCCTCGACCGCGCCTTCGACGACCTGGCGGGTTTCGACGCGGCCTTCGAGGCGGCCGCGTTCACGCTCTACGAGCACGGCGACGACGGGATGTGGCGGCCACAGCGGGACTTCCCGCTGGTCGGCCCGTGAATCCGATCACCGTCGTCATGGGGTGGTGGGACCGCTCGATCGCGGCCCTGCGCCGCTGGTCCCCGAAGTTCGACCACTTCTGGCGGACCAAGGAGCGGTACGCCGACGTGCACGCCGGCCGGATGGCCGCCGCGATCTCCTACTACGGCTTCTTCGCCTGTTTCGCGCTCGCCCTGCTGGCGTTCTCCGTGCTCGGCTTCATCCTGGACAACAACAAGGACGTCGTCACGGCCGTGGAGAACTGGCTGCGCGCCAACCTGCCGTTCCTGGAGGTCGCCAGGATCACGGACGCGAAGGGCGCGGTGGGTACCTTCGCGCTGGCCGGCTTCCTGCTCACCGGCATCGGCTGGGTGGAGGCGATGCGGGCCTCGATCCGGGCCGTCTGGCTACTGGACCAGGAACCGGGCAACTACTTCATCCGTCGCGGCGTGGACATCCTCGTCCTGATCGGCCTGGGCCTGCTGCTGGCGCTGTCGATCGGGTTCTCGGTCGGCGCGCAGGCCGGGATCGGCTGGCTCAAGGGCCATATCGACATCGGTCCGGCGTTCGACGACCTGCTCGGCGTGCTGGGGGTCGGGGTCGCGGTCTTCATCAACTGGGTACTCGCGGCGGCCATGCTCACCGGCCTGCCCCGCCTGAAGATGCCGCTCGGCCGCTGGCTCCCGGCGGGGCTGCTCGTCGCGGTCGGGTTGGAGCTGCTCAAGACGGTCGCGCAGTTCTACATCATGAGGGTGAACCAGAACCCGGCGTACACCGTCGTGGCCGGCGCCGTGGGTCTGCTCGTCTTCCTGAACTTCTTCAGCCAGCTGCTGCTGTGGGGCTCCGCCCTGGCGGCGACCTCGGACCGCGGTGCGGTCCGCGACCTCGCGGCGGGGCCCGAGCAGGCGCTCGCCGAGGAGGAGGGATGATGGCCGGTATGGGAGCCATCGTGACGCTTGACCTGCCGGACGACTCGCCGGCATATGACCTGCCCTGGATCATCACCTTCGGCCCGGCGTCGGACGACGAGGACGAGGTGTGGGAGCCGGTCGTCTGCGGGCCGTACTCCCGCGAGCACGCCCTCGCCGTCGCCAACGCCGTGGTGACCGACGAGGAGCTGCTGGCGGTCGTGGAGCCGCTGCAGCCGCACACCGAGATCGACGCGATCAAGGCCGAGATCGCCAAGGCGAAGGAGCTCGCCGCGTCCTACGACGACGAGGACTTCGCCGAGGACGACCACGAGGGCCACGACCACGGCCCCGACGGTCACGACCACGACCACGACGACGACCACCTCGCGCTGCCGGAGCCCTCGGCGCTGCCGACGGCCGCCGAGCTGAAGGCCGGCTTCACCGCGATCGCCGCCCGCCTGTCCGCCTAGTCCTCCGATGCCCGCGCCCTGTCGGGGCGCGGGCATCTCCGTGTCCGGGACCCGCCTGCGAGAGCCTCGGCGGCCCGCGCCCGCTTGGCGGGGCGGCCACTCATCGAGCCGTGCCGGCCGCGCGGGCGGGCGCTCTGCCTGCGGCGGTGTGCCCCGCCGAACATGAACCGACAGGGCGTCGGGAACCCATCTTCGACCGTGCGTAGAATCTCGCCCGTGGTGTTGTCCCGGGCCTGGTCGGCCTTTCTCGTCGGCGTCGGTGTGTGGAGCTGGATCATCTGGCCGCGGTTCGCGGTGGCGATCTGGCGGGACCCGCGTGCCTGGACAGGTGACACGCCCACGTCGTTCCTCTGGGTGCACGCGCTGCTGATCGCGGCGTCGCTGGCCATCGGGACGACGGTCGGTGTACTCGGCATCCGGGGCTGGCGCGCGGCCAGCCGGACCAGAAAGGTTTGAGCCTGTGGAAGCCCTGCGGCGAATTCTGCTGTTTGTCCACCTGATCGGCTTCGCGCTGCTGTTCGGCGGCGTCGTGGTGCAGTACCTGTCGGGGAGGATCCGGATCAACACGGCGATGCTCGCCGGCTCGGCGGTGCAGCTGCTGACCGGGGTCGCGCTGGCCGCTCCGTTCAAGCGCGAGGTGGACCTGGACCCGGCCAAACTGGCCGTCAAGGGCGTACTCGCCCTGCTGATCTTCATCATGGTGTGGGTGGTCCGGAAGAAGGAGTCGGTCGCGACCGGCCATTTTCTCGCCATCGGCGGTATGACCTTGATTAATGCCGGCGTCGCGACGTTCTGGCACTAGATCCTGTCGGGCGCGGGTTTTCTCACAGCGCAATGCGTCCAAATCGCCTAAACCCGTCATGATCGCACAGTAAAGTCACAGTCAAATAACGGATCGATAACAGCGGGAACGTCGTACGGCCGCGTGCGTGCGCTACTGGGCGGTAGAACCCGCTAGTCTCCGTCCGTTGAGATCACCGCGGATTCCTGCGGTGGAACCTGTGTGGAAGGAGACCGCCTTGCGCCGAGTGCGTGGGATGAGGGTCGTCGCCGTACTGGCGATCGGTGGCCTCGCTCTGTCCGCTGCTGCCTGCGGCAGCAAGCCGGAGAGCAACAACGGCTCGTCGAGCGGCAAGAAGTACAAGGCCTGCATGGTCACCGACACCGGGGGCATCGACGACAAGTCGTTCAACACCTCCGCGTGGGCCGGTCTCAAGGCCGCCGAGAAGGACAACTCGGCGATCGAGACCAAGTACGTGACCTCGGCCGCCGAGACCAACTACGAGCCGAACCTGAACGCTCTGGTCGCCGAGAAGTGTGACCTCGTGGTCGCCGTCGGCGGTCTGATGGGCGACGCGACCAAGGCCGCGGCGGGGAAGAACCCGAACCAGAAGTTCGCGATCATCGACTCGAAGATCGATCTGCCGAACGTCTACTCGATGCAGTTCAACACCGCGCAGGCCGGCTTCCTCGCCGGTTACCTCGCCGCGGGCACCAGCACTTCGGGCAAGGTCGCCACCTGGGGCGGTCTGAAGATCCCGCCGGTGACCATCTTCATGGACGGCTTCGCCGAGGGTGTCGCCGAGTACAACAAGGTCAAGGGCAAGACGGTCACCGTCCTGGGGTGGAACAACAAGACCCAGGAAGGCACCTTCGCGGGCAGCTTCACCGACCAGAACAAGGGCAAGCAGATCACGGACGGTTTCGTCGCCCAGGGCGCCGACGTCGTGATGCCGGTCGCCGGTGGCGCCGGGCTGGGCACCGCCGCGGCCGCGCAGGCCTCCGGCGGCAAGGTCAGCGTCATCTGGGTGGACCAGGACGGCTGCGAGTCGGTCAAGCAGTACTGTTCGGTGTTCCTGTCGACCGTCGTGAAGAACATCTCCGACGCCGTCAAGGACGCCGCGCTCAAGGGCGCCAAGGGCGAGGGCCTGACCGGCGGCTTCGCCGGCACGCTGTCCAACAACGGCGTCTCGCTGGCCCCGTTCCACGAGTTCGACAGCAAGGTCTCGGCCGAGCTGAAGAAGGAGCTGGACCAGCTGAAGACGGACATCGGCTCGGGCAAGATCAAGATTGAGTCCCCGGCACAGCCGAAGTAGTACCAGAATGTGAGCAGGGGGTGCCGGGACAACCCGGCACCCCCTGTATCCGGTGAGGAGGACGATGAAACTCGAACTGCGCGGCATCACCAAGACGTTCGGTGAGCTGGTCGCCAACGATCACATCGACCTCACCGTCGAGCCCGGCGAGATACACGCGCTGCTCGGAGAGAACGGCGCCGGCAAGTCCACCCTCATGAACGTCCTCTACGGACTGCTCAAGCCCGACTCGGGCGAGATCCTCGTGGACGACAAGCCCCTCACCCTGAAGTCGCCCGGCGACGCCATCGCGGCCGGCATCGGCATGGTGCACCAGCACTTCATGCTCATCCCCGTCTTCACGGTCGCCGAGAACATCATGCTCGGCGCCGAGGACACCCGGCTCGGCATGCTCGACCGCGCCAAGGCCAGTAGGCACGTCGTCGAGGTGTCCAAGCGCTACGGCCTGCCGGTCG
Source organism: Longispora sp. NPDC051575 (assembly GCF_040681875.1). Classification (NCBI taxonomy): domain Bacteria; kingdom Bacillati; phylum Actinomycetota; class Actinomycetes; order Micromonosporales; family Micromonosporaceae; genus Longispora; species Longispora sp. NPDC051575. The sequence continues at coordinate 39,892 of NZ_JBFAZP010000013.1, forward strand.
ACCCCGACGCGATCGTCGAGGAGCTGCCGGTCGGCATCCAGCAGCGGGTCGAGATCGTCAAGGCGCTCACCCGCGACGTGGACCTGCTGATCCTCGACGAGCCGACCGCCGTGCTCACCCCGCAGGAGACCGACGAGCTGCTCGAGGTCATGCGCGGGCTCAAGGCCGCCGGCAAGTCGATCGTCCTGATCACCCACAAGCTGCGCGAGGTCAAAGCCATCGCGGACAAGATCACGGTGATCCGGCGGGGCAAGGTCGTCGGCACCGCCGACCCCGGCGCCAGCCAGGACGAACTCGCCGCGATGATGGTCGGCCGGCACGTGAAGCTCACCGTGGACAAGGCCCCCGCACAGCCGGGCGAGCCGGTCCTGGAGATCGCGAACCTGACCGTCGTGGACGAGCGCGGCCACCGGGCCGTGGACGGCGTGGACCTGACCGTGCGGGCCGGCGAGGTGCTCGGCATCGCCGGGGTGCAGGGCAACGGGCAGACCGAGCTGGTCGAGGCCGTGATGGGCCTGCGCGCGGTACTGGAGGGCACGATCACGCTCCAGGACCGGGACCTGCACGGTCGTACCCCGAAAGAGGTGTTGGAGGCCGGGGTCGGCTACGTCCCCGAGGACCGCAGCACCGACGGGATCGTCAAGGACTTCTCGGTCGCCGAGAACCTCGTGCTCGACCTGTACGACCGCGAGCCGTTCGCCAAGGGGCTGGTGTTCCGGCCGGCCGAGGTGCAGCGCAACGCGGCCGAGCGGATCGCCGAGTTCGACATCCGGACCCAGTCGCCGGACGAGGCGGTCGGCTCGCTGTCCGGCGGCAACCAGCAGAAGGTCATCGTGGCCCGGGAGATGTCCCGGCCGCTGAAGCTGCTGGTCGCCTCGCAGCCCGCCCGGGGCGTGGACGTCGGCTCGATCGAGTTCATCCACAACCGGATCGTCCGCGAGCGCGACCAGGGCGGTGCCGTCCTGCTCGTGTCCACCGAACTGGACGAGATCCTGGCCCTCGCCGACCGGATCTCCGTGATGTACCGGGGCAAGGTCATCGCGACCCTGCCGGCCGCCGAGGCGACGGCGGAGAAGCTGGGACTGCTCATGGCTGGAGTGACTGGTGACTGACCCGACCAAGGACGAGCCGCAGCCGCCCCGCGAGGGGGAGGCGACGCCGGCCGGGGCGCGGGCCGAGCGCCCGGCGGCGGACGGCGCGGGGTCGGACGCGGCCCCCAAGGCCGGCCCGGATTCGGCGAAGGCTGACAGCTCGGCGGCGAAGGCTGACGACCCGGCGGCGGGCGCTGTCCCGGCCGCCGCCGCGAAGAAGGACGAGCCGCCCGCGAAGCGCTCCCTCGGCCGGCTGTTCGTCGAGGAGCTGACCACCGCGAACTCGTTCATGGTCACGTTCCTGGCCATCGTGCTCGCCATGGTCGTCGGCGGACTGCTGATCATCATCGTGGACGCCGACGCGCGTGAGGCCTGGGGCTACTTCTTCTCCGCCCCGGGCGACGCGATCAGTTTCAGCTGGTACGCGGTCCGCGACGCGTACGTGGCCCTCTTCCAGGGCGCGGTGTTCGACCCGTCGACCCTGTCGGGCGGCAGCGCGTCGCAGATCTTCTACCCGATCACCGAGACGCTCACGTACGCCGCGCCGCTGATCTTCACCGGTCTGGCCGTGGCGCTGGCGTTCCGGGCCGGCCTGTTCAACATCGGCGCCGAGGGCCAGGTGATCTTCGGCTGCATCGGCGGGGCGGTCGCCGGCTTCGCGGTGCCGCTGCCGTACGGACTGCACCTGGTCTTCGCGCTGCTCGCGGCGGCCGTGTTCGGCGCGCTCTGGGGCCTGATCCCCGGCTTCCTGAAGGCCAAGACCGGCGCGCACGAGGTCATCACGACCATCATGCTCAACAACGTGGCCGCGATCTTCCTGGTCTGGCTGGTCACCCAGAAGGGCGTCCAGGACCCGTCGCGGACGGACGCGATCAGCAAGAAGGTCGACGAGACCGCCAAGCTGCCGCACATCTTCGGGGACGCCTACCGGCTCAACCTGGCCATCATCCTGGCCATCGCTGCGGCGTTCGGGGTGTCCTGGCTGCTGAACCGGTCGACGCTGGGCTTCGAGTTCCGCGCGGTGGGCGCGAACCCGGACGCGGCGCGGACGGCGGGCATGAGCATCTCCAAGGCGTACATCCTGGTGATGGTCGTCGCGGGTGCGCTCGCGGGCCTGGGCGGCGGCAGCGTCCTGCTCGGGACCGCGCACGCGCTCACCCCGTCGGTGAGCGCCGGGATCGGCATCGACGGCATCACCGTGGCCCTGCTGGGCCGGGCGAAACCGTGGGGCGTCGTCGGCGCGGCGCTCCTGATCGGCGGGTTGCAGGCCGGGGCCGTGAAGATGCAGGCGGCGGCCAACATCCCGATCGACATGGTCAACGTGCTCCAGGCCCTGATCGTGGTGTTCATCGCCGCGCCGGCCCTGATCAAGGCCATCTTCCGACTCCGCGCGGTCACCACGAGCGGGACCACGACGACCCTGGCGAAGGGGTGGTGACCATGGGCTTCTGGAACCGCTCCCGGAAGGCCGGGGCCGTCTACGTTGTACTCGGACTGTTCGCGTTCGCGTTCTTCGGGCTGATCAAGCCGGCGACCGAGCAGGTGGTGCTCAAGTTCACCGACGACACGTCGCTGACGTTCGGTCCCCGGGCCGTGATCCTGGTCCTGGGCCTGCTCACCGTCGCGGCGGGCGGGGCGCTGCTGGCCGGCCGCGACTGGTTCCCGACGGCCACGGCGGTCGCGCTGCTCGGCTTCGTGGGCGCGTTCATGCTGTGGGCGGTGTCGCTGGCCAAGGTCGGGCACACGATCTACGCCGTGGACCTGGTCAACGGCACCCTGATCGCCGCGCTGCCGCTGATCTTCGGTTCGCTCGGCGGGGTGCTGTGCGAGCGGTCCGGCGTCGTGAACATCAACATCGAGGGCCAGCTGCTGATCGGGGCGTTCGGCGGGGCGCTGGTCGGGACGCTGACCCAGAACGTGTGGGCCGGGATCGTCGCGGGGGCCGTGTTCGGCGCGCTGATGGCGGCGCTGCTCGCGGTGTTCGCGATCAAGTACCTGGTGGACCAGGTCGTGCTGGGCGTCATCCTGAACGTGCTCGCGATCGGCATCACCGGCGTGATCTACGAGCGCCTGATGCAGCCCGAGGCGACCACGTACAACCAGCCGCCCAAGCTGGACAACTGGAACATCCCGCTGCTGTCGGACATCCCGTTCCTCGGCCCGGCGCTGTTCCGGAACAACGTCTTCGTGTACCTGGCGCTGATCCTCGTCGGCGTGGTCACCTTCGCCCTGTTCCGCACCCGGTGGGGGCTGCGGACCCGGGCGGTCGGCGAGCACCCGACGGCGGCGGACACGGTGGGGATCAAGGTGCGCGCCGTGCGGTACCGCAACGTGATCCTCGGTGGTCTCGTCGCCGGACTCGGCGGCGCGGCGCTGACCCTGGGCTCCGGTCTGGCGTTCAACAAGAACATGACCGCCGGCAAGGGCTTCATCGCCCTGGCGGCCGTCATCTTCGGCCGGTGGAGCCCGACGGGCGCGCTGGGCGCGGCGCTGCTGTTCGGGTTCGCCGACAAGCTCCAGACGGTGCTCAGTTCGACGCAGAGTCCGATCCCGTCGGACTTCCTCCGGATGGCTCCGTACATCGCGACGTTGTTCGCCGTGGCCGGCCTGGTCGGCAAGGTGCGCGCCCCGGCGGCGGACGGGAAGCCGTATGTCAAGGGCTGAGATCGACTGGGACGCGCTGCGGACGGCGGCCCGGGACGTGATGACCAGGGCGTACGCGCCGTACTCGAAGTTCCCGGTGGGGGCCGCCGCGCTGGTCGACGACGGCCGGATCGTGGCCGGCTGCAACGTGGAGAACGCGTCCTACGGCCTCACGCTGTGCGCGGAGTGCGGCCTGGTGGGCGCGCTGCACGCGACGGGCGGCGGCCGGCTGGTGGCGATGTCGTGCGTGGACGGCGCGGGGGAGGCGCTGATGCCGTGCGGCCGGTGCCGGCAGCTGCTGTTCGAGCACGGCGGCCCGGACTGCCTGATCGACCACCGGGACGGCCCGATCCCGATCCGGGACCTGCTGCCGCACGCGTTCACCTTGTGATTTTCCGCCCATCTGGGACGAAGGCGCGCGAATTTTGTCCGTAATGCATAGGTAAGCGGGTGCCGATAACCCCGTGATCCCCACAGGGCCGCCCCCACGCGTGGATAGGCTACTCACCGTGATGAACGCTGTGGACGTGATCCGGACCAAGCGGGACCGGCAGGCCCTGACCGACGAGCAGATCGACTGGGTGATCGACGCCTACACCTCGGGCGTCGTGGCCGACGAGCAGATGTCGGCCCTGGCGATGGCGATCCTGCTCAACGGCATGACGCCCCGCGAGATCGCCCGGTGGACGGCCGCGATGATCGCCTCGGGCGAGCGGCTGGACCTGTCGAGCGTTTCCCGCCCGACCGTGGACAAGCACTCCACGGGCGGCGTCGGCGACAAGATCACGCTGCCGCTGACCCCGCTGGTCGCCGCGTGCGGCGCGGCCGTGCCGCAGCTGTCCGGCCGGGGGCTCGGGCACACCGGCGGCACCCTGGACAAGCTGGAGACCATCCCCGGCTGGCGGGCGAAGATCTCCAACGCCGAGTTCCTCCGCCAGCTCGGCGAGTCCGGCGCGGTGATCTGCGCGGCCGGCGACGAGTTGGCCCCCGCCGACCGCAAGCTCTACGCGCTCCGCGATGTCACCGGCACCGTCGAGGCCATCCCGCTGATCGCCTCCTCGATCATGAGCAAGAAGATCGCGGAGGGTACGTCGGGCCTGGTCCTGGACGTGAAGGTCGGCTCGGGCGCGTTCATGAAGGACCTGGGCACCGCCCGCGAGCTCGCCCGGACGATGGTGGAGCTCGGCACCGCGCACGGCGTCGATACGGTCGCGCTGCTCACCGACATGTCCGTCCCGCTCGGCCTCAAGATCGGCAACGCGCTGGAGGTCGAGGAGTCCCTGGAGGTCCTCCAGGGCGGCGGCCCGGCGGACGTCGTCGAGCTGACCCTCGCCCTCGCGCGCGAGATGCTCGCCCTGGCCGGGATCGACGCCGACCCGGAGAAGGCGCTGAAGGACGGCCGGGCCATGGACGCCTGGCGCGCGATGATCGCCGCGCAGGGCGGCGACCCGGACGCGCCGCTGGCCCAGGCCCCGGTCACCGAGACCGTGAGGGCGACGGAGTCCGGCGTGCTGGCCGGCCTCGACGCGTACCAGGTCGGGGTCGCAGCGTGGCGGCTCGGCGCGGGCCGGGCGCGCAAGGAGGACCCGGTGTCGGCGGGCGCGGGCATCGTCATCCACCGCAAGCCCGGCGACCGGGTCGAGGCCGGCGACGTGCTGCTCGAACTGCGCGCCGACGACGAGAGCCGGCTCGCCGGGGCGCACGAGGCGCTCGAGGGTGCCTGGACCATCGGCGCCACCGGACAGTCCCCTTCCCTGATCCTGGAGAAGATTCATGCCTGAGCTGATCAAGAGCCCGACCCGCATCCCGGTACCGGGCGGCAAGGTCATCGACGAGTACGTCGGACGCGTCAACACCGGTCACGAGGCCGTGTCCGTCGCGCACATGATCGCCCCGGCCGGCTGGGACGAGCCCGCGCAGACGCCCGAGTTCGACGAGATCACGGTCGTCCTGAAGGGCACCGTGCGCGTGGAGCACGACGGCGGGGTGCTCGACGTGGCGGCCGGTCAGGCGGTGGTCACGAAGGGCGGCGAGAAGGTGCGGTACACGGCGCCCGAGGGGGCCGAGTACCTGGCGATCTGCCTGCCGGCGTTCAGCCCGGACGCGGCACACCGGGACGAGTAGCACCCGTGGACCCAGCCGCCCTCCGGTCCGAATCCGTGCTCGAACTCCGCCGGCTCGGGGCACCCGCCCCCGGCCGCCGGTACCCGCTGACCTACCGGCCCGGCGCGTCGATCGGCGTGCGCCCCGTGGCCGAGCTGGAGGCCCGGGTGGCCGTCCTGCACATCGCCTACGCCCGCACGCTGGGCATGCCCACCGAACGCGCGATGGACTGGCTGCTCGACGCGCACATCCTGCGGTTCGTCGAGCAGGGCGAGTGGCGGTTCATCGTGCACGGCGACGGGGACAGCCGGGAGCACGCGGCCGGGATCGAGGCCGCCGCCGCCCTGTGCTGGGTGCTCGGCCTGCGCGACGACCTCGACCCGTTGGCCCGCGCGGACGGCCGGGGCCTGCCGGACCTGCGCGGCGGGGAACGCTACGCCGACTGGCGGTCGCGGACCCTGACGGCCGTGCGGGAACCGGCGGAGGCGGCGGCGCTGCTGGACCTCTACTCGTGCCTGGACTGGTCCTGCCACGAGGCGCGGACCCCGGGGCTGGACCCGGTGCTGGTGGCGCGGCGGTTGGGGGCGCTGGAATGGGCGGTCACGTTCGACCAGTACCCGTCGGACGGGGTCGATCGGGCCCCATAATGAGCACGTGACCTCGCCCTACCACCTCGAACCGCCGGCCGACCGGGTCTCCAACCTGGAGCTGTTCTTCGACCTGGTGTTCGTCTTCACGATCACGCAGCTCACCACGAAACTCGCCGCCGACCTGACCTGGCTCGGCTTCGGCCGGGTGACGCTGCTGCTGTTCATGATCTGGTGGATGTACAGCGGCTACGCCTGGGTCACCAACTCGGTCCGGGTGCACTCGATGCCCCGCCGGGTGCTGCTGATGACGGCCATGACCGCGTTCCTGGTGCTGGCGCTCGCGCTGCCCGGGTCCTACGCCGACACCGGCCTGTACTTCGGCCTCGCGTACTTCGTCATCAACGCCGTCCACTCCGGACTGTTGTTCCTCGGCGGCGGCCGGAACGTGGCCCGCACCATGGCCTGGATCGGCCCGCTGAACCTGGCCTCGGCCACCCTGGTGCTCGTCGGCGGCTGGCTGCACCTGCCATGGCTGTGGGTCGCGGCGGCGGCCCTCCAGTTCTGCACCCCGTACCTGCACCCGGTCAGCGGTTTCGACGTGCGGGCCGGCCACTTCGCCGAACGGCACAGCCTGGTCCTGATCATCGCGCTCGGCGAGTCCGTCGTCGCGATCGGCGTCGGCGCCGCGAGCAACGAGCACCTGACCTGGGCGACGGTGGGGGCCGCGGCCCTGGCCCTGACCCTGGCCTACCACCTGTGGTGGGCCTACTTCGCGGGCGACGAGAACCGGGCCGAGCACGCCCTGGAGGCCATCGCGGACCCGGCGCGGCGGTCCCGGCTGGCCCTGAACGCCTTCGGCTACGCGTACCTGCCGATGCTGCTCGGGATCGTCGCCATGTCCGCCGGGGTGAAGAAGGCCCTGGCGCACCCGACCGACCACGCGCACCTCGACGCCGCGCTCGTGCTGGCCGGCGGGGTCGCGCTGTTCCTGGTCGGCGAGGCGCTGTTCCGCGGCGTGCTGCGGATCGGGCTGCCCGTCTGGCGGCTGGTCGGCGCGGCGGCGGCGATGGCCACCGTCCCGATCGGCACGGCGCTCAACCCGCTGGCCCAGCTCCTGGCCCTGATCGTGGTGTTCGTGGCCGTGTTCGTCACCGAGGAAGTGGCGCGTAGAGGGCGCACCGCACAGCCAGCGTCACACTGACCCGCTCCGGCAGCTCCGCCAGCCCGACCGCCTCGGTGTGGTACGCGCTCGGCCCCATCCCGACCAGATCCGCGACGGCCGCGTGGTCCAGATCCAGGGACAGAACCAGATCCTCAGAACCGACAACCTCGAAATCCTTGTCGGTTACGGATGCCATGCGCTCGGCCTTCGTAGGATCCACGGCCAACATGCCCAACGGCTCCCGGATCTCCGCCAGGTGCTCCGGCAGCGGGGTCACCACGGCCAGCCGGCCACCCGGGCGCAGCACCCGGCGGAACTCGGGCACGTTCCGGGGCGCGAACACGTCCAGCACCAGGTCGACGCTGCCGTCGGCCAGCGGGAGCTTCCCCCAGCAGTCGGCCACCGCCGCCATGGCGTGCTCGTGCACCCGGGCGGCCCTGCGGGCCGCGTACACCGACAGGTCCAGGGCCAGGCCCTCCGCCCGGGGTGAGCGGTCGAGGACGCGGGACAGGTAGTACCCGGTGCCCGCGCCGACCTCCACGACCACGCCGCCCGGGGCCGCCGGCAACAGGTCGGCGACCGGCTCGTAGTAGCCGGCGCCGAGGAAGGCGGCCCGGTGCGCGATCATCTCGGCGGTGTCCCCGGTCCCGGGGTCCTTCCCGGCCAGCAGGTTCACGTAACCCTGCCGGGCCCGGTCGAAGGCGTGCCCGTTCTCGCAGGTCAACCCCCCGGCCCGCTCCGCGGCCCGGGCCTGCCGGACGAACTCTTCCCCGCACACGGGACACCGCATCGCACCGATCAGCATGCGGACCATCATCCTCGGGCCCCGACGCCGGTCGCGCCCGAGGCGGCCGGAACGCGAAAATGCGCCCGACGGACTCGGTACACACCTATAGCGTTTGATTCTGGTTCTTCTCTATCGTTTCCTGTGCGGGCCGCCCCTTCCGGTTGGGTAGGCCGGTACTTCCCGCCGACAGCCCCTGCGCCGAACTGGTCGATAAACGCACAGGCACCGGCAGGGGCGGCCCGCACCCGGGTACGACTCATGGATTTAACAATCGGGAAATGGTCGGGAAACCGGGTCCGGGAACCCTCAGGGTGTAGCCGCCACCCACGCAGGGATAGGACTTCGCACATGGTGTTCAAGGCCGAGTACATCTGGATCGACGGCACCGAGCCGACCGCCAAGCTCCGCTCGAAGACGCGGGTCCTGGCCGACGGGGCGGAACTCCCGCTGTGGGGCTTCGACGGCTCCAGCACCAACCAGGCCCTGGGCTCGGCCTCCGACTGTGTGCTCAAGCCCGTGTTCAGCTGTCCGGACCCGATCCGGGGCGGCGACAACCTGCTGGTGCTGTGCGAGGTGCTCGACACGGAGATGGCCCCGCACCCGACGAACACCCGGGCCCGGCTCACCCAGGTCGCCGAGCAGTTCGCCGACCAGGAGCCGATCTTCGGGATCGAGCAGGAGTACACGTTCTTCGCGGACAACCGCCCGCTGGGCTTCCCCGTCGGCGGCTTCCCCGCCCCGCAGGGCGGCTACTACTGCGGCGTCGGCTCCGACGAGATCTTCGGCCGGGCCATCGTCGAGAAGCACCTCGACCACTGCATCGCGGCCGGCCTGGCGATCTGCGGCATCAACGCCGAGGTCATGCCCGGCCAGTGGGAGTTCCAGATCGGCCCCGTCGACCCGGTCACGGCGTCCGACCACCTGTGGGTCGCGCGCTGGCTGCTGTACCGCACGGCGGAGGACTTCGGCGTCGCCGCCACCCTGGACCCGAAGCCGGTCCGGGGCGACTGGAACGGCGCGGGCGCGCACACCAACTTCTCCACCAAGGCCATGCGCGAGGGGTACGCCCCGATCATCACCGCGTGCGAGGCGCTCGGCGAGAACGTCCTCGAGCACGTGCACAACTACGGCGCGGGCATCGAGGGCCGGCTCACCGGGCAGCACGAGACCGCCCCGTGGAACGTGTTCAGCTACGGCGTGTCCGACCGGGGCGCCTCGGTGCGGATCCCGTGGCAGGTCGAGGTCGAGCAGAAGGGCTACCTGGAGGACCGGCGGCCGAACGCGAACGCCGACCCGTACACCGTGACCCGGCTCGTGGTCAGCACCTGCTGCGCAGCGCTGGAGAAGTCCGGCCAGGTCTAGGTCCGACTCCGGCCGACTGTAGGGCCGTGCTCACACCGCGTGCGTGAGTTGTCTCGCTATCGCAGGTGCGGGCACGGCCCGAGCACTAAAGTCTGACCATGGCACCGACGTATGAGGACATTCGTTCCGCTCCCAAGGCCCTGCTCCACGACCACCTCGATGGCGGCCTGCGTCCCGCGACGATCATCGAGCTGGCCGCCGGGATCGGGCACCAGCTGCCGGCCACCGAGCCCGAGGCGCTGGGCCGCTGGTTCGTGGACGCGGCGAACTCCGGTTCGCTGGTCCGCTACCTGGAGACCTTCGACCACACCGTGGCCGTCATGCAGACCGCCGACGCGCTGCGCCGGGTGGCCCGGGAGTGCGCCGAGGACCTGGCCGACGACGGCGTCGTCTACGCCGAGGTCCGCTACGCCCCCGAACAGCACGTCTCCCAGGGCCTGAGCCTCAACGAGGTCGTCGAGGCCGTGCTGGAGGGCTTCCGGGAGGGCACCGCCAACGCGGCTGACCGGGGCCGGCAGATCCGGGTCGGCACCCTGCTCACGGCCATGCGGCACGCGGCCCGGTCGATGGAGATCGCCGAACTTGCCGTGCAGTACCGCGACTCCGGGGTCGTCGGGTTCGACATCGCCGGGGCCGAGGCCGGGTTCCCGCCCACCCGGCATCTGGACGCGTTCGAGTACCTCCAGCGGGAGAACTCGCACTTCACCATCCACGCCGGCGAGGCGTTCGGCCTGCCGAGCATCTGGGAGGCCATCCAGTGGTGCGGGGCCGACCGGCTCGGGCACGGGGTGCGGATCGTGGACGACATCGTCGACGGGCAGCTCGGCCGGCTGGCGTCCTACGTCCGGGACAAGCGGATCCCGCTGGAGCTGTGCCCGTCCTCGAACCTGCAGACCGGCATCGCCGACACGATCTCCGAGCACCCGATCGGGATGCTGCACGACCTGCGGTTCCGGGTCACGGTCAACACCGACAACCGGCTGATGAGTGGTACGAGCATGTCGCGGGAGATGAGCCTGCTCGTGGACGCGTTCGGCTACGGCTGGGGTGACCTGCAGTGGTTCACGGTCAACGCGATGAAGAGTTCGTTCATCCCGTTCGACGAGCGGCTGGTGCTGATCAACGAGGTCATCAAGCCGGCGTACGCCAAGCTGATCGCGGGCTGATCCGGGGCTGGCTCCGGGCCGGCCGGGTTTACCCGGGCTGGCCGGGCGGCCCGGGCCGATCCCGGCGTGGCTCCGGGGCGGCCGGCTTTCGGGCCGGCACCCGGGTCCGCGGTCGCTTCGGGCCGGCGCCTGGCGGCGCCGGCCCGAAGCCTCACACCCTGTCCCGCTCCTGCGCCCGCAAAGCCCGCACCACATCGTCCCGACCCTCGATGAGAATCCGCCGCAACGCCGGCGCCGGATCGTGCTCCGCCAGGAACGCGTCCGTCTTGTCGATGGTCGACTGCTCGATCCACAGCCGCGGGTACAGCCCGTTCACGAGCAGCCGGGAGATCTCCCCGGCCCGGCCGGCCCACACGGCGGGCAGCGCCGCGAAGTACTTGTCGACGTAGCCGCTGAGCAGGTCCCGCTGGCTGGCCTGCATGAACCCGCCGCCCGCCCCGCCCCGGAAGCCGATCACGGCCTCCTGGGTCCCGTTGGGCAGGTCGGAACGGTCGATCACCGAGGCCCACGCCTCGGCCTTGGCGCCCGCGTCGGGCAGGGCCGCCAGCGCGCCGGCCGCGTTCTGCCGGCCCGCCGTGGTCTCGTCCGACGCCAGCTCGGCCTCGATCTCGGCCCGCCCGACCCGGCCGTTGCGGGCCAGCGCGGACAGCAGCGCCCAGCGCAGGTCCGTGTCGACCGCGAGCCCCGCGACGACCACCGAGCCGTCGAGCAGGGCGGCCACGTGGTCGAGGTCCGCGTCGCGGCCGGCGACCCGGGCGAACAGCCGGGCCCAGGCGAGCTGGTGGTCGCTGCCCGGTGCGGCGGTGTCCAGGTGGCCGCGGGCAGCGTCGGCGACGAGCCCGGCCGGGGCGTCGGTGGTCACGTACCGCTCCAGGGACGTGACGAGGGAACGGAGCAGTAGCTCGACCACGCCGATGTCCGTCTCGCGCCCGATGCCGTTCAGCACGAGCCGGATGTAGTCGCGGGCGGCCAGTTCCCCGCTGCGGACCATGTCCCAGGTCGCCGTCCAGCACAGGGCGCGCGGCAGCGACTCGGCGAACTCGCCGATCCCGGTGATCAGGGTGTCCAGCGAGCGCTCGTCGAACCGGATCTTCGCGTACGTCAGGTCGTCGTCGTTCAGCAGCACCAGGTCGGGCTGCGGCTGGCCGACGAGGGCCGGGACCTCGGTGACCGGGCCGGTGACGTCGAGCTCGATCCGGTGGGTGCGGCTGAGGCCGAGCGGGCCGCGCTCGTACAGGCCGATGGCGATCCGGTGCGACCGCAGGGTCGGGTGCTCCTCGGACGCCTCCTGCTCGACGACGAAGCTCTCGAACAGCCCGGACGGGCCGGTGCTGAACCGGGGCCGCAGCGTGTTCGGGCCGGAGGTCTGCAGCCACTCGGCCGACCAGGTCGACAGGTCCCGGCCGGAGGTCTTCTCCAGGGCCTGGAGCAGGTCCGTCAGGGTGGTGTTGCCCCAGGCGTGCCGGTCGAAGTAGTGCCGGATGCCGGCGAAGAACTGCTCGCTGCCGACCCACGCGGCGAGCTGCTTGAGGACGGCGGCGCCCTTGGCGTAGGTGATGCCGTCGAAGTTGGTCAGCAGGTCCATCAGGTCGCGGATGTCGGCCACGATCGGGTGGGTGGACGGGAGCTGGTCCTGCATGAGGGCCCAGGACTTGTCGTCGTTGGCGAAGTTCGTCCAGGCGCCGGGCCACTTGGTGACCTCGGTCAGGGCCCGGACGGAGACGTAGGTGGCGAAGGACTCCTTCAGCCACAGGTCGTCCCACCAGCGCATCGTCACCAGGTCGCCGAACCACATGTGCGCGAGCTCGTGCAGGACGGTCTCGGCGCGCTGCTGGCGGCGGGTGTCGGTGACCTTGGAACGGAACACGTAGTTCTCGTTCAGGGTCACGCAGCCGACGTTCTCCATGGCCCCGATGTTGTACTCGGGCACGAAGATCTGGTCGTACTTCTCGAACGGGTACGGCTGGTCGAACGTCCGGGTGAAGTAGTCGAAGCCCTGCTTGGTGACCTCGATGATCTCGTCGGCGTCGAGGTGGGCGCCCATCGAGGCCCGGCAGGCCACGGCCAGCGGCACGACCTGGCCGGACGCGAGGGTGTGGCTGTCCCGCACCACGTGGTACTTCCCGGCCACGACCGCCGTGATGTACGTCGAGATCCGGGGCGTCGGCCCGAACTTCCACACGCCGTCGACGGGCTCGGGGGTGGTGGAGTTGGAGAACACCTCCCAGTCGGCGGGCGCGGTGACCGTGAACGTGAAGGCACCCTTGAGGTCGGGCTGCTCGAAGGTGGTGAACACCCGGCGCGCGTCGGGGACCTCGAAGTGGGTGTAGACGTAGACGTTGCCGTCCACGGGGTCGACGGTGCGGTGCAGGCCCTGGCCGGTGTTCGAGTACCCGCAGTCGGCGACGACCCGCAGCTCGTTCGTGGCGGCCAGGTCGGGCAGCAGCACGCGGCCGTCGGCGTAGTGGGTGGCGACGTCGAGGGACCGGCCATTGAGGACGATCTCGTGCACCCGGGGGGCCTCGAGGTCCGCGAACGACGAGGCGCCCGTCTCCCGGGCGGAGAAGCGGATCACCGTGGTGGAGGTGAAGGTCTCCGGTCCCTGGGTCAGGTCGAGCTGCACGTCGTAGGTGTCCACGTGGAGCAGGTCGCCCCGTTCGCGGGCCTCGTCGCGGGAGAGGTTGAGTCCAGGCATGAACAAGACGGTAGCCGCTGCTCCATTACGGCGGGATACCAGTTATCGTTCGGTCTAGTAGAAAGATTGTTCGGTTTAGAGGAGTGATTGTGGCGCACGACACTACACCGGCCGAGCTCGACCGGATCTGCCGCGCGGCGGCCGGCGCTACGGCCGGGTTCGCCGCGCTCCCGCTCGCCCAGCGGGCCGACCTGCTACGCACGGTAGCCGCAAAACTACGCGAGAACGGTGCCGCGATCATCGAGCGGGCCGACGCGGAGAGCCACCTGGGTGTGCCGAGGCTCACCGGCGAACTGGAGCGCACCTGCGTGCAGCTCGAACTGTTCGCCGACGCCGTCGACGCCGGCGCCTTCCTCGAAGTGATCATCGACCACGCGGACCCGGCCGCCAAGCCCGCCCCGCGCCCCGACCTGCGCCGGATGCTCGTCCCGCTCGGCCCCGTCGCCGTGTTCGCGGCCAGCAACTTCCCGCTCGCGTTCTCCGTCGCGGGCGGCGACACCGCCTCCGCGCTCGCCGCCGGCTGCCCGGTCGTCGTCAAGGCCCACCCGGGCCACCCCGACACGTCCGAGCTCGTCGCCGCGATCCTCACCGAGGTGCTGCCCGAGGGCGCGTTCGCGCTGGTCGAGGGCTTCGCGGCCGGCCAGGCGCTCGTCGGGCACCCGGCGATCACGGCCGTCGGCTTCACCGGCTCCCTCGGCGGCGGCCAGGCCCTCCTCGACCTGGTCAACGCCCGCCCGAACCCGATCCCGTTCTACGGCGAACTCGGCGCGCTCAACCCGACCGTCGTCACCCCGGGCGCGCTCGCCGAGCGGAGCGCCGAGATCGTGGCGGGGTTCGTGGCCTCGTACACGATGGGGTCCGGGCAGTTCTGCACCAAGCCCGGGCTGCTGTTCCTGCCCGCCGGCCACGGACTGGACGAGGCCCTGGCCGGCGCGGCCGCCGCCGCCAACACCGGGCGACTCCTCACCGAGAACATCCAGAAGGGGTACGAGCAGGGGCTCGCCCGGTTCGCGGCCGCCCCCGGCGTGCGGGCGCTCGCCGGTCCCGCGCCGGCCCTGTTCGCCGTCGCGGCCGGTGACCTGCGCGGGGAGCTGCTCGACGAGTGCTTCGGCCCGGCGGCGCTGGTCGTGGAGTACTCCTCGACGGCGGAGCTCGCCGCCACGGTCCGCGACCTGCCCGGCAGCCTGACCGCGACCGCGCACCTGGCCGCCGACGACGACCTGGCCCCCGAACTGCTGCCGCTGCTCGCACGGGTCGCCGGCCGGGTGATCGTCGACGGCTGGCCGACCGGGGTCGCGGTCACCGCCGCGATGCAGCACGGCGGGCCGTGGCCGGCGGCGACGTCGTCGATGTACACGTCCGTGGGGGAGACGGCGGTCCGGCGGTTCCTCCGCCCGGTCGCGTACCAGAACGTGCCGGACGCGCTGCTGCCCGAGCCGCTGCGGGAGGCGAACCCGCTGGGGATCCCGCGCCGGGTGTCCTGACCCGGGTTCCCCGCCGGGTGTCCTGACCCGGGCTCCACGCGGGAGGCCGTCGCCGGTGCGGTGCGGCGGCGGGCCGCGTGCCGGGTTCCACGCGCGGCCGCCCCGGGCCCCGATGTTCATAGGGAGGTCACCGGTCACCGGTGACCTCCCGTTCCGTCGGGGTAGTGTCCGGCGGGTGGAGTTGCTGATCGTCGTGTGCGCCGCCTCCCCGGCCGGGAGCGTCGGCGAGTTGATCAGGGCCGCCCAGGACGACGGGTGGACCTGCCGGGTGCTCGCCACCCCCAGTGCGCTGCGGTTCCTCGACGTGGCCGCCATCGAGGCCCTCACGAAGGAACCGGTCCGGCACGCCTACCGGGCCCCGGACGAGCCGAAGACCACCGTGATCCCGGATGTCGCGATCGTCGCGCCCGCCACGTTCAACTCGGTCAACAAGCTGGCGGCGGGCATCACCGACACCTACGCGCTGGGCGTACTCGCCGAAGTCGTCGGTCTCGGGGTGCCCACCGTGGTGGTGCCCTTCCTGAGCACGGTGCTCGCCGGTCGGCTGCCGTTCCGCAACGCCGTCGAGAGTCTGCGGGCGGAGGGCGTGACGGTGCTGGTGGCCGAGCACCCGCACGGGGAGGGCGGCTCGACCGCGTTCCCGTGGCGGGCCGCCCTGGCCGAGGCCACCAGACCCTGACCGCCGCCGCCGGTCGGAGCCACAGCCCGCTCTGACCGACACCGCCTGGCCGGATCCACAGCCTGCTCCGACCGTCACCGCCTGGCCGGATCCACGGCCGGCTCTGACCGACGCGGCCCGGCATGAGCTCCAGCCGGCCGGGCCGCGTGCCGGACTCAGCCCCGGCGCCAGCGCTGGTTGTCCTGCCCGTTCGGGTTGCAGTCCCACAGTTGGAGCAGCGCCCCGTCCGCGGGGTTCCAGTCCGCGACGTCCACGCACCGCCCCGACACCGGGTTGACCAGCTGCCCGGCCCCGTTCAGCGTGAACTTCTGCGCCGCGTTCCCGTTGCAGCCCACCACCTGGATGGCCGTGCCGTTGGCCGTGCCCGCGCCGGCCGCGTCCATGCACACGCCCATCGAGCGGACCGTGCCGTCGGCCTCGAAGGACCACTTCTGGTTCGCGCCGTCGTGACAGCCCCACAGGTGCAGCCGCTCGCCGTCGGAGGGCGAGCCGCCGGGGATGTCGATGCACTTACCCCCGAAACCGATCAGACGGGTACCTGTCGGGGTGCCGCCGTACGTCTGCACCCGGACGTAGTCGACGACCATCTGCTGGGGGAAGGCGGTGCTCGCGTCGGGGTAGCCCGGCCAGTCCCCGCCGACGGCCACGTTCATGATCATGAAGAAGGGGTGGTTGAACACCCAGGTCCTGCCGGGGATCGCCGCCGGGGTGACCCGGAAGTACTCCTGGCCGTCGAGCTTCCAGACGATCAGGTCCGGGCTCCACTCGACGCCGTACCGGTGGAAGTTGTCGGCGAGCTTCTCCCCGTTCGGGAGGGTCCGCGAGCCGCCCTTGCCGCCCGCGCCGGAGTAGCCGGGGCCGTGGATGGTGCCGTACACCGTGGAGGGTTCGCGGCCGATGTTCTCCATGATGTCGATCTCGCCCCGGTCGGGCCACGTGCTGCCCTCGCCGAGCATCCAGAACGCGGGCCAGATGCCCTGCCCGCGCGGGATCCTGATGTTGGCCTCGAAGGTGCCGTACGTCTGGGTGAAGGTGGCGGCGGTCAGCAGCCGCGCGGAGGTGTAGGAGCCGTTGGCCTCCTTCCGGGCGGTGATCACCAGGTGGCCCTGGCCGTCGTGGGCGGCGTTGGCGGTGCTGTTCGTGTAGGTCTGCAGCTCGTGGTTGCCCCAGCCGCCGGCGCCGAGGTCGTGCCGCCACTTCGTGGAGTCGGGCGCGGTGCCGGCGGGCCGGTCGAACTCGTCCCCCCAGGAGGCGGCGAGCGGCGCGCCGCCGGGCGCGAGGGCGGCGGAACCGGTGGCGGCGAGCGGCTCGGAGCCCGAGGCGGAACCGGCGGCCGTCCCGGGCGCGGCGGGCGACGCGGCACCCGGCACCGTGAGGGTCCCCGCGTGACCCGTGGCCGGCGCGGCCAGCGCGGCGGCGAGCAGCACCCCGGCCGTACCCATCAGACGCATTTTTCTGAACACGGTTCCTCCTGAGGGGATGGAGAAGATCAGTGTCGATATGTGTATCCCGAGAGCGCTCTCTCAACAAGGGTTGTGATCAAAAGCGGCACGAAAAAGGCCCCCTCCGCAGAGGGGGCCTTTCACGGGTCACGCCTAGGAGGCCAGGCGCCACTCGCCGTTCTTCACGACGACGATCTTCAACGCGTCGGGCTGGAGCCCCGAGTGGTTCTCGGCCGTCATCTTGATCGGGCCGGTCATCCCGTCGAGTTGGATCGTCTCGAACGCATCCCGCAGCTTCTCCGGGTCGGTGTTGCCCGTCTTCTTGACCGCCTCGGCGACCAGGGACACCGCGTCGGCCCCGAAGGACGCGAAGCCGGAGTAGTTGCCGTAGGCCGTGGAGTAGTCCTTGAACCACGCCTTCTGGGCGGTGACCTGCGGCGTCGTCGCGACCGCGTCGTTGATCGCGAGGATGCCCGGGAACACCATGTACGTGTTCTCGGCCGCGTCCTGCGCGCCCTTCACGAAGAGCTCGGCACCGGCGCCGGCGTCGAGGTACACCCCGCCGGTGAACTTGGCGGTGCTCAGCGACTGGGCGATCAGGCCGGCGGCGGGCATGACGGCCCACGCCACGATCGCCTGCGGGTTCTTCTCGACGAGCTTGCTGACCTGGACGGTCATGTCCTTGTCGTCCTGGTTGAACTCCTCGGCCGCGACGACCTGGATGCCCTTGGCCTGCGCCTTGGCGGTGACCTGGGCCTTGCCGTCCTGGCCGTAGACGTTCTTGACGCTGATCAGGCCGATCTTCGTGATGTTCTTGCGGGCCAGCTCGTTGACGATCACGTCGGCGTCCTCAGCCGGGTTCGGCGCGATCTTGAAGACGAACTTGGCCTCGCTGACAGGGTTGGTGATGGCGCTGGCGGCACCCAGGGCGATGATCGGCACCTTCTTGGTGTTGGCCGCCGCCTTGGCGCCCATCACGCAGGCGCTGCAACCACCCGTGATGATCGCGGAGACCTTCTCGTTGTCGATGAAGTGGTTGACGTTCTTGACGCCCTCCGCCGGATCCGTCCGGTTGTCGCGAATGATCAGGTTGATCTTCCTGCCGTTCACCCCGCCGGCATCGTTGATCTGCTTGACCTTGAGCTTCAGTGCCTTCTCGAACGTGGTACCGATCGAGGCGGTCGCGCCCGACAGCTCCAGGCTCGCGCCGATCTTGATCTCGCCCGCCGGCGCCTTCTTGTCCTCAGCGGCACAGCCAGCCATGCCGGCAGCGACACTTAAGGACAGCAGTGCGACGAGAATGCGGGGTTTCCTCACGGGTGGTCCTCTCCGTTATCTCCCCAAGTCAGGTTCGCTCGGGATGCTATGGGCGATATTCGAGCGCGGTCAAGACCTCGTCACGGAGAGTTCACACAGTCTCGCCCAGATACGCCGCGCGGACCCGGGGGTCCGTCCGGAGTTCGTCCACGGGTCCTGAGAGGACCACCCGGCCGCGATCCAGCAGGTAGCCGCGCTGCGCGACCTTGAACGCGGCGTGCGCGTTCTGTTCGACCAGGACCAGGGTGCAACCGCGGCGGACCAGTTCACAGAGGACTTCTGTGACCTCACCGACAGCCTTGGGCGCGAGGCCCAGCGACGGCTCGTCGAGGAGTACGACACTCGGCCGGGCCATCAGCGCCCGCCCGATGGCCAGCAGCTGCTGCTCGCCGCCCGACAGGGTGCCGGCCTGCTGGTGCCGGCGCTCGGCCAGCTTGGGGAAGAGTTCGTACACCTCGGCGCTGGTCTCGGCCCTCTCGGCCCGGCTGCGGTGGTACCCGCCGAGTTTGAGGTTGTCGGCGACGCTGAGTCCCGAGAACACCCGGCGGCCCTCGGGGACCAGCACCAGGCCGTCCCGGGACCGCTTCTCCGCCGCCCGGGTGGTGACGTCGCGCCCCTCCCAGGAGACGGTGCCCCGCCAGGGCCGGAGCAGGCCCGCGACACTCTTGAGCAGCGTCGTCTTGCCCGCGCCGTTCGAGCCGATCAGGGTGACCGCCTCGCCCTTGGCCACGGTCAGGTCCACGCCGTGCAGGGCCTCGATCCGGTCGTACCCGGCGACGAGCCCGCTCACCTCCAGAACGGCGGTCACTCTTCTTCTCCCAGGTAGGCGGCTCGCACCAGCGGATCGGCGGCGACCTGGGCCGGGGTGCCGTCCGCGAGCAGCGCGCCCCGGTCGAGGACCAGCACCCGGTGGCTGACGCTCATCACGCTTGCCACGTCGTGCTCGACCAGGATCACGGTCACCCCGTCGGCGGCGAGTTTGGCGCACAGCGCGGTCAGGTCGGCGCTCTCGGAGCGCGACAGGCCCGCGAGCGGCTCGTCGAGCAGCAGGAGCTGGGGCCGGGCGGCCAGGGCGCGGGCGATCTCCACCCGGCGTTGCAGGCCGTACGGCAGGCTCGCGGCGTTGGTGTCCGCGTACGCCGAGATCCCGACCCGGTCCAGCAGGTCGGCGGCGAACGCGGCCTGGGCCCGGCGGGACCGGCGCGCGGCCGGCAGCCCGACCAGCCCGCCGACGGCGGTGGCCCAGTGCCCGACGAGCTGGGGGACGAGCACATTCTCGGTCACGGTCAGCGAGCCGAAGAGCTGCAGGTTCTGGAACGTCCGGGCCACGCCGAGCCGGGCGACCTTGTCCGCCGGGTACCGGCCGATGCTCCTGCCGTTGAGCCGCAGCGACCCGGAGGTGGCCCGCCCGACGCCGGAGAGCACGTTGAGCAGCGTGGTCTTGCCGGCGCCGTTCGGGCCGATCAGCCCGACCACCCCGCCGGAGTCGTGCCGGAGGGTGACCCGGTCGACGGCGGTCACCCCGCCGAACCGGACGGTCAGGTCGTCGAGTTCGAGTGTCGCCGTCGTCATGTCCGCGCCGTCCTCAGCCGTCGCCACAGGGAGGTCAGTCCGCCGGCGACGCCGTTGGGCAGGAAGACGAGCACCAGGATCAGGGCCAGGCCGTAGACCACGATCTCGTAGCTGCCGCGCGCGTTGGGCAGCACCATCGGGATGTACAGCTTCGACATCTCCGACAGCGTGGTGACCGCGAACGCGCCGAGCAGCGGGCCCCACACCGTGCGCAGGCCGCCGACCGTCGCGAAGATCAGCAGGTACACGGAGTTGAGGATGTGCAGCATGCCCGGGTCGACCGTCATCTGCCAGTGCGCGTGCAGCGCCCCGGCCAGCCCGGCCAGCCCGCCGGCCAGCGTGAACGCCCACCGGCGCAGGGCCGAGATCGAGATCCCGCTCGCGGCGGTGGCGATCGGGCTGTCGCCCAGCGCGGTCAGCGCCCGGCCGATGTCGGAACGCAGCAGCGCGTCGACGGCCAGCACCGCGAGGAAGAGCACGGCCGCGATGAAGTACCACATGGTGACGTTGTCGGACAGGTCCAACCCGAACGGGCGCAGCGGCGGCAGGCCGCTGAGCCCGTTGTTCGCCCCGGTGAACTCCAGCTGGTTGAACAGGAAGCCCAGCGCCAGGCCGAACGCCAGGGTGGCCAGCGCCAGGTAGTGCCCCTGGGTGCGGAAGATGAACAGCCCGACCAGCCAGGCGACCAGCGCGCCGAGCGCGAGACCGGCCAGAACCGAGAAGAGCACGCCCATGTGGTACTTGGTGGTGAGCAGCGCCGTCGTGTACGCGCCGATCCCGTAGAACGCGGCCTGGCCCATGGAGACCTGCCCGGCCCGCCCGGTCAGCGGAACGAGCCCGAGCGCGGCGAGCCCGAACAGCGCGATGAAGATGGCCACGCTCATCGTGTAGAACGGCACCCGGGTGAACACCGCGGGCACCGCCAGCAGGACCGCGGCGAAGACCGCGAACCCGAGGACCCTGTTCCTCATACCTTGACCACCGAGGCCCGGCGCAGCAGCCCGGTCGGCCGGAACAGCAGCACCGCCAGGAGCAGCCCGAACCCGATCGTGTCCTTGTACGTGCTCCCGATGTACCCGGCGATCATCGCCTCGGCCACCCCGAACATCAGCCCGCCGGCCACCGCGCCCGAGGGCGAGTTCAGCCCGCCGAGGACGGCCGCCGCGAAGCCCTTGAGCCCGAGCGGAACCCCGACCATCGCGTCGAACTGCTGCAACGGGGTCAGCACGATCCCGCCGAGCGAACCGAGCGCGGCGGCCAGCGCGAACGCGAGCAGCGCCATCCGGGCCGGGGAGACGCCCATCAGCTGGACGGTCTCGCGGTCCATGGCGGTGGCCCGCATCGCGGTACCCATCGTGGTGCGGGTCAGGAAGAGCCACATGGCCACCACGGCCACGGCCATCGTCCCGGCGCACCAGACGTACTGCGAGTCGATGAGTACCCCGAGGATCTCCACCGAACGGTTGGAACTGAACCGGGGGGTGACGTGCGGGTCGGGCCCGAACGCCAGGAGCGCCGCGCCCTGTAACGTGATCGACGCCCCGATCGTCAAGATGATCAATCGGTCGTGGGTCGCCTTGCGGGCCGGCGCGATGACCAGGAGATTTATCAGAGCTCCGACGGCCGTGGTGACGCCGAGGGCGATCAGCGCCGCTTCGATCGTGCCCATGTGCTCGGTGAGAATCGCGAAGAGAACGCCGCCGAGCATCACGAAATCGCCCTGTGCGAAATTGATGACTCCGGTGACCTGGTAGACGAGAGCGATGCCGAGACCTACCATCGCGTAGGTGGTCCCGGTTGCGAGTCCAATAAGGGCGTAATTAAGAAATTGTGCCATTTGTCCCACCGGGAGAAAGATCACCAAGCCACCGGCCATCCTGTCGGCACTCCTCCCCGCCAGTCAAGGGAACGCCCAAATAGTGTCTTCCTCGACCGTTCTACGCTCACCGACAGTCTGCGAACGGACACGTTGTGCGATCGATCGGGCCAATGATGGCGGGGAATAGACGCACAGGCCGGCAAAGTGGACCGAGGGGCTCTTTCTCTTTGCCACAGACCGTGATGGAATCTCGGGGGCTCGATATCGTCAAGACAGCATCGAGTACGTCGAGCACCGCGTCGGGAGGACGTCAGTTGTGAGCACGCCGACCACCAAGGCGACGGTCTCCGCGCCCCGCCGTGGCCGTTTTCCTCGGCTTCGCGACTTTCGGGTGCGTTCCAAGCTGGGGTTGATCCTTGCCGTCCCCATTACGGCAATCGTCACCCTGTCGGCGATCAGCCTCATCGACGCCGGGCAGCGGGCCGTTGTCGCAGACAACGTCAACTCCCTCGCCAAGCTGAGCGCGGACGCCTCCGAACTCGTCCACCACCTGCAGAGCGAACGCACCGCCGCCGTGAACCTGCTCGCCGGGCTCAGCGACGTGCCGTCGTACACCGCGCAGCACAACGGCACCGACGTCGCCGTCGACGCCTACAAGAGCAGCCGCAACGGCCTCACCGACCTCAGCCCCGCCGTCACCGACAAGCTCAAGCCGATCGACGACAGCCTCGCCAAGCTCAAGGACCTGCGCGGCGAGGTCACCAAGGAACGCGGCGTCGACCGCCTGTCCCTCGGTGCCGCCGTCTTCCGGTACGACGTGCTGGTCGACAACCTCCTCGCCTACCGGGACACGGTGTGGCAGAGCAGCGACGACGCCAACGTCACCGACGAGGTCCGGGCCGCCTCCGCGTTCTCCCGCGCGAAGGAGTACGCGGCCCAGGAACAGACCATCGTCCTCGGCTTCGGCGGCAAGGCCTCCCCGGCGCAGTTCCGCGCGTACCAGATCGCGACCGCCGGCCAGCAGGAAGCACTCCGCGAGTTCTACAACGCGGCGACGCCCAGCCAGCGCATGGTCGTCGAGTCCCTGGTCAAGGGCCCGGCGGTGCAGGACGTCGAGAAGATGGAATCGCAGATCAACGAGGCGATGTCCATCAGCACCGTGCCCGTCGCCCCCGGTGACTGGGTCCGCGCCACCGTCGGCAAGCTCGAACAGATGCGCGCCGCCGAGCAGCAGCTCGACCAGCTCGCCTCCGGCAGCGCCACCAGCGCCCTCAACACCGTGCGCCGCCAGGTGATCACCGAGTCCGCGCTGGTCCTCGCGACCCTGCTGCTGGCCGTCGTGCTCACCCTCGTCGTCGCCCGGTCCATGGTCCGCTCGCTGCGCCAGCTCCGCGAGGCCGCGATCGGCGTGGCCTACGAGGGCCTGCCCAAGGCCGTCGCCCGGCTCCGCGACCCGGAGGTGGCCGGCGAGGCCAACCCGGAGACGATCGCCGCGCAACTCGACGATCCACTGCCCGTGCGCGGGCGCGACGAGTTCGGCCAGGTCGCCCAGGCCTTCAACGTCGTCCACCGCGAGGCGGTCCGGATCGCGGCCGAGCAGGCCGTACTCCGTGCCAACGTCTCCACGATGTTCGTCAACCTGGCCCGTCGGTCCCAGATCCTGGTCGACCGGCTGATCGGGCACCTCGACCGCCTGGAGAAGGGCGAGGAGGACCCCGACCGGCTGGCCGCGCTCTTCCAGCTCGACCACCTGGCCACCCGAATGCGCCGCAACGACGAGAACCTCCTCGTTCTCGCCGGGGCCGACTCCACGCGTATCCAACGCGACCCGGCCCCGTTGGGTGACGTGCTGCGCGCCGCCCAGTCCGAGGTCGAGCACTACACCCGGATCGAGTTCGGCGTCATCGAGCGCGACATCGAGATCGCGCCGCACGCGGTCAACGACCTCGTGCACCTGGTCGCCGAGCTGTTCGACAACGCCACCGCCTTCTCGCCCCCGGACACGGCCGTCGTCGTGGACGCCCGCCGGGTCGGCGAACGGGCCATCCTCCAGGTCGAGGACCGCGGCATCGGCATCTCCGCCGAGCAGCTCGCGTCCCTCAACGACCGGCTGGCCAACCCGCCCATGGTCGACGTCGCCGTCTCCCGGATGATGGGCCTCGTCGTGGTCGCCCGGCTGGGCAACCGGCACGCCGTCCGCGTCGAGCTCCAGCCGGCCCGGGAACGGGGCATCATCGCCCAGGTCCTGCTGCCCGCCGAGGTGCTCGCCGGCGCCCGGGGCAACACCCGCAACGCGCCGAACGCCCTGCCCCAGCCGGCCTCGCCGCTGGCCCTGGACAGCGCGCCGGCCCGGCCGAACACCGGCTCCATGTTCGCCACCAACCCGGCCCCCGCGCCCGCACCCGGAGCCAACGGCACCCCGGTCAACGGCGCGACCATCGCCGCGGCCCTGGCCGGCGGGCGTACCGAGCTGCCGCCGCGCGACACCGGCGGCTTCGCGACCACCCCGCCGCCGCCGAGCGGGCCGCAGGGCGGCGCCGCCCGTCCCGTCCCGGCCTGGCACGACCTGACCGGCGCGGGCCCCGCCACCGAGGACCGCCCGGCCCCGCCGCCGGCCGCCCCGGACGCGGACCCGGCCAGGGGCGGGCTCCCCGTCCGCCGGCCCGGCGCGACCGTGGACGCGTCGGGGGAGTTCCCCGCCGTCGGGTCGCCCACCACCGCGCTGCCCACCGTGAGCCCGGCCGTCGGTTCCCTCGTGCCGGTCAACCGGCCCGGGGTGCCCGGCGACGACATCGTCGAGGCCGAGATCGTCGAGGACGAGCCGGCCGCCAAGGGGATCCCGCGCCAGCTGCCGTCCTCGCCCGAGGTCCCGCCGCCGGCCGACCACCCGACCGGGCTGCTCGGTCTCGTCGCCCCGCCGGTCCCGCCGACCGTCTCCCCGTACGCGCCGTCCGCCCCTCCCGGGCAGAACCGGCCGGACGTCACGTTCGAGATGCCGACCGTGGACCCGGCCGAGGCCGCCGCGCCGCAGACCTTCTCCGGTTTCGAGCCCCGGCCCGCCCAGGGCGAGTCCGCCGACCCGCCCCGGCAGGTCTCCGGGAACACCGAGTCCTCGGTGACCGGGGCGCTGCCGACCGTGGGCCGGCCCTCGGGAGCCTTCCCGACCGTGTCGGGGGACAAGACCTCGACGGGTACGGGTTCCTTCCCGGCCACCGCGCCGTCCGGGTCTCCCGCAGGTGCCGGTGCCTCCGCTGCCGAGTCCACGGGCCGGCACTCCGGGGCGTTCCCGACCGTGGTGCCCACCAACTCGGGCGCGTTCCCGTCGGTGCGGACCAACTCGGGTGCGTTCCCGGCGGTCGGCACCCCGGTAGGGCCGGACGGGTCGACGCAGGCTCCGGGCCAGGGCCAGGGTCCGGTGTCCGGGCAGGCTCCGGCATCCGGCCAGGGTCCGGCGTCCGGGAAGGACGCTTCCGGTCAGCCGACGACGCAGCCGGCAGCCGGGCAGAACGCTTCCGGCTCGGGTGCTTCCGGCCCGGTCACCTCCGGCTCGACCGCTACCGGCCCGGGTGCGCCCGGCCAGACGGCGGCCGAGCGGGCTGTTTCCGGCCAGGCCCCGTCCGCCAAGTCCCCGTCCTCCAAGACCCCTTCCGCCCAGGCCCCTTCCGGTCAGGACGTGAACGGTTCGGCAGCGGGCGGTCCGACGACGGCTGCGGCCACGGCCTCCGACCCGACCGCCGGTCCGGCCACGCCGACCGGACCCGCCGCCCCGGCCACGGGCCCGACGTCCGGCCCGGGTCCGGTGTCGACCTCGGCGCCGACGCCCGGCCAGACGACCCCGCCCGCCGTGGCCGAGCAGACCCCGGCCGCCCCCGCCACCCCGGCCCCGGCCGCCGACGCCCTGAGCGCCGCGCTGCCCACCGAGGACGACGGCGAGGAACTCCTGATCTTCCGGGAGATGGAGTCGGCGTGGTTCACCACCGGCCACGACGTCCCTGAGCTGCACAGCGAGCCCGAGCCCTGGTCGTTCGGCGCCGACGCCCCCGTGGCCGAGGCGACGCCGACCGACGCCGGGGCCAAGCCGGCCGACGCTGGGGCGGTGACCTCGGCGCCGGATCCGGCTACGGTGGTCGCACCGGTACCAGTACAGGAGGCGCCCGTGGTCGCGGAGCACACCCCACCGCCGACCCCGGCCCGCGTTCCCGTCGAGGCGCCCGCCCCGGCCCCGCGCCGCGTCAGCCCCGCCCCGCCGCCGTCCGCCGACGAGCGCTGGCAGACCGCCGCCGACCGTGGCTGGCAGGCCGCGTCCGCCGCGTCCGCGCCGGCCGTGGGCGGCACGACGGGTACCGGCCTGCCGCGCCGGGTGCCGATGGCGCAGCTCGTTCCCGGTGGCGTGGCCGCCGGGAGCAACGTCACGGACAAGCGGAACCCGGAAGCGGTCCGGGGCCTGCTCTCCGCGTACCACCGCGGCGTGCAGCGCGGCCGACAGCGTCCCAACGGCGAGGGCGACGCCCCCGCACCCGGTGACGAGTCCGGCCAGCCCAAGACGACCACCCCTCAGCACACCCAGAACGGCCCAAGCAAGGAGCAGAAGGCATGACATCCCAGATGGGAATCCAGGATCTCAGTTGGCTCCTCGCGAGCTTCGCCGACCGTGTGCCCGGAGTGGCACACGCGGTGGCGGTGTCCGCGGACGGGTTGCTCCTCGCGGCCTCGCGGGACCTGCCACGGGACCGCGCCGACCAGCTCGCGGCGATCGCCTCGGGTCTGGTCAGCCTGACCCAGGGCGCGGCCCGCTGCTTCGAGGGCGGTGCCGTGCTGCAGACGGTGGTGGAGATGGATAACGGGTTCCTGTTCCTGATGTCGATCTCGGACGGTTCGTCGTTCGCGGTCCTCGCGGCGCGTTCCTGCGACGTCGGTCAGGTCGGGTACGAGATGGCGCTGCTCGTGGACCGGGTCGGCGAGGCTCTCACGCCTCCGCCGCGTCCGACCGCGTCAGCACTGAATTAATGTCCGACGAGTCGGGGGAGTGAGGCAACATGGCTGAGCGTGATGAGCCGACCGGGGCACTGGTCCGGCCGTACGCTGTCACCCGTGGCCGCACCAGGCCCCGGCTGGATATAGCACTGGAGGCACTGGTCGAGACCACGGATCGTGGTCGGCGCGAAGGGCTGGTGTTCGGGAGCGAGCAGCAGCACATCGCCGGGCTGTGCACCGGACGACTCCAGTCCCTCGCGGAGATCTCCGCCAGAATGGCGCTGCCCCTCGGCGTCACGCGGGTCCTGGTCGCGGACATGGCGACGGATGGATTGGTAGCGGTGCACGCGCCCTCCGGAATAGATGCCAACGGTGGCGTAGGCACAGATTTGCTGGAGCGAGTTTTGAGTGGACTTCGGAGGCTGTGACGTGACGTACGAGAATGCGGCGTACGACGCTTCGGCCGCCCAGAGAGTGACCTCCGCGAAGATCGTGATCGCGGGCGGTTTCGGCGTCGGCAAGACCACGCTGGTGGGCTCGGTTTCGGAGATCACCCCGCTGACCACCGAGGCGATCATGACCTCGGCCAGCGTGGGCGTCGACGACAACAAGGACGTGCCCGGCAAGACGACCACGACGGTGGCCATGGACTTCGGTCGGATCACCATCGACCGGGATCTCATCCTGTACCTGTTCGGCACCCCCGGCCAGACGCGGTTCTGGTTCATGTGGGACGAGCTGGTACGCGGTGCGATCGGTGCCGTGGTGCTCGTGGACACCCGACGGCTCGCGGACTGTTTCGCGGCCATCGACTTCTTCGAGCACCGCCGGCTGCCGTACCTGATCGCGGTGAACTGTTTCGACGGCCAGAACTTCCACGAGCTGCAGGACGTCCGCGAGGCCCTGGCGATCCCGGACGACATCCCGGTGATCTCCACGGACGCGCGGAGCCGGGAGTCGACCAAGCAGACTCTCATCACCCTCGTGGAGTACGTGCTGTCGATGCGCAAGCCGCGCGCGGGAGCACCCGTCTAGACCAGACGAACTGGGCCCCGAACTCCAACGGAGTTCGGGGCCCACGTCGTTCCGGGGGTACCCGCCTAGAGCAGGGTCACCAGCAGCGGCCGGACCCGGTCCACGAACAGCCCGACCTCGTACCCCAGTCGTTCGCGGTCCGCGTCGCTGTTCGCCAGCATGGTCAGGCCGACCCGGGCCGCCACGGGCGCGGCCAGCACCAGCCCCATCTGCATCTCGACGATCACCTGGTGCGGGGCGCCGAAGCCCATCACCTGGCCGGCGCCGCTGGCGATGCTCAGCAGCCCGGCGCCGATGCCGGCGAGCTGCTCGGCGCGGTCGGTCGGCAGGCCCGGCGACACGGCGACGGGAATGCCCTCAACGGAGGCCAGGACGGCATGGGTGAGCCCTGGGGTGTCGGTGACGAGCGTGCCCAGCAATGAGCCCATGCTGCTCGCGTAGAAATCCACTTCCGCCTATGCTTCGACGCCGCGTCCGCGCTGCCAGCCGCGGAAGTATCCACTGGTGTGTGCCGCGATCTCGGCCGCGTCCCGCCGGGCGGGCATCGGCCTCTCCACGGTGAGTGGGGCCGCGCTGCCGGGCACCAGGTTGGCCTGGGGCACCCGACGGGGCAGCCCTCCGCCCGTGGTGCCGCCGACGGCCGGCCGGCTGGCCTTGTCCGCCGCACGCCACCCGGCGTCGGCGGTGCCACCCCATTCGAACTCGGACTCCGGGTTCGGGTCGGTGAACCACGCGGACCGGGCCGCGGAGAAGATCAGCAGCTCGCCGTCGCCACCCTCTTCGGGGATCGGGGCGGTCCGGGGCTCGGCGGTGGCACGCGCGGCGGGCCGGCGCCGGGATCCGGCCCGACCGGCGTCCCGCTCGCCGACGAGCCGCAACGGGCGCTCCTCGGGGGCGTGCGGGGCGGGGGCCAGCGAGTCCGGGCCGTCGAGGTTCAGCGTGGGCTCGGGGCCCGGCATCAGCGAACCCTCGGCGAAGCTGGGCTTGCGCGGGGGCGCGGCCTGCGGCGGCGGGGGCGGCGGCTGGCGCAGGGCCGGGTCGGCCAGCGGGGCCGGCTCGACCAGGCGGAGCGCCGGCGGCTCCTCCGGCAGGTCGTCGGACTGCCACGGCGGGGCGATCCGGGTCTGCTGGGGCTGGTTCGGCGGGGCCGGCAGCAGCGTCGGCTGGGTGTTCACGATCGTCGGCGCGACGGGCGGCGGCACAGGCATGACCCGGGGCGTGAACGGCGCGGCCTGCTCGGTCGGCGCCGGGGGCTGGGCCGGCGGCGCGGGCGGGGGCGTGGGCTCGGGGCCCCGGCGGCGGCCGGAGACCTGCCCGGGCATGGTCGAGAACGCGCCCGACAGGTTGCGCCGGCCGCGACCGGTGGTCTGCTCCTCGGAGGCCGCCGGTACGACGGGCATCGCGGCCGTGGTCGACGACGGGGCCGGGACGCTGGTCAGGGTCAGCTTGGGCTGCGGCCAGTCCTGTGAGGTGGGCGGGGTGGCCGAGGCCGCGGGGGCCAACGGGGTCGGCGTACCGGGGAAGACCGGCACGATGCCCGGGGGCGGCGGCGGCAGCGTACCCCCCGTGCGGGTGGGCAGTTTCTCCACCGGCGGCTGCTGGGGCGCGGCGGCGGCCGGGGGGAAGGACGCGGGCGCGGCGGGCGGGAAGGCCTGCGGCGCGGGGGTCTGCTCCGGCTCGGGACGGGCCCGGCGGCGGGTCGACGGCGCGGCCGGGGCGGCCGGCGGCGGGGTCGTGGCCCGGTTGGCGGCGGTGATGGCGGCGGCGGGACGGCCGGGCAGCCCCGGGGGCTCCAGCCGGTCGTTGAGCGCCTCGACGAGCGCGGCGGCCCCGGACTCCCCGGCCCGGACGGCGGCGACGGCCTGACGCACGGCGGCGGCCACGGCGGCCGTCGTGGAGCGGCCCAGGCCGGCCTTGCGGGGGGAACCGGTCACGGCGGTGCGCAGCGCCTCGATGGAGGCCGCGACCTCGGCCACATCGGCGGCGAGCCCGTCGTTGACCAGGTTCTCGGCGAGCTGGGCGGGCTTGACCCGGACGGGCAGGCCCGGCTCCGGCAGCGAGTCGAGGACGGCGAGCGGGATCAGCTCGGCCGGGTCCCGGTAGGCCCGGAGCGCGGCCGGGTACAGCTCGCGGAGCACCTCGCGCAGGGCGACCGCGCTGGCCTGCCGGCCCGTGATCAGGGCGGCGTGCGCGGCGAGCACCGGGCGCAGTGCGGCCAGGTCCCGGGGGGCGGGGTGTGGCGTGGGCAGCAACGCGCCGCGCTGCAGGGCCCGGGCGAGCATGCCCGCGTGCCCCGCCTCGTCGCGGCCGTCGGTGTCGGGGTCGCCGACACTGGACGGGTCGGCGAACGCGATCAGCCGACCGGCCGCCGCGAAGAGCCGGGCGATGACCCGGGTCTCGGCGTCGGCGGCGATCGGCACGGCCGCTGGCGTCGCCGTCTGCTCAGCGAGCAGCCCGACGACGGTGCCGTAACCGGCCGGGTCGTCCGTCACCTCGACAACGGCGAGAACGCGCCCGGCGTCGTCGACAACCGCGACGCCGAGTCGTTCACCGGCTTGTGCCAGTCCGCAGTACACGCCCAACGATGCCACCTCCAAGGACTACACCGATGCTCCCTGGTCAGGGTCAGTCGCGCCAGTCCGTAGCGGCAGAGATCTTGCCGATGATCGTGCGCCAGGCGAGAGCTGCCTGTTCTGCCCCGATTTTCTTGGTACGCCGCTTCGCGAGGAAGCCGCCGAATCCACCCTCGACACTCTTGCGGAGCGACTCGTCGAGATCGTCGAGCGGGGAACCGGGGGAGATCGAGGTCCGGACCGACTCGAGCTTGAGCGCGTAGGCCAGGTCGCGGGTCAGTTCGCCGGCCGAGATCAGCAGGTCAGCGTCCCAGGCGTCGTGGCCGCCGCGGAGGTTCTCCACGACCAGGTCCAGCTCGTAGGTGTCGTCCTCGGCCGGGACCAGCTGCTCGACGGACAGTTTGCCGGCGACCTTGTCCCACCCGTCGAGCGCGGCGAGATCGTGCGGCGCGTCGGAGGAGACAAAAGCGGCGAGCCCTTCCACGGTACGGAAGAGGAGCAGCTTGCCCCGGCGCGACAGGAAGAGCGGAACCTCCTCGACGACGGGTTCCGCCGGCTCGGCGTCCTCGTCGTCCTCGGGCTCGTCCTCGAAATCCTTGGGGTCGGGCTCGTCGTAGTCGGCGTCCGCGGGGTCGACGTCGTCGTCCCCGTCGTGGTCGACCTCGGCCTTCTCCTCGCCACGGACGACCCGGCGGCGGGCCACGGGCTCGTCGTCGTCGGCGACCCGGGTGACCAGTTCGTCGGTCTCGGACGTCTCCTCGTCGGAGGTGTCCTCCTCGACGGCCTCGGGGAGTTCGTCGGACATCCGATAGGCGCGGAGTGTGTAGCCCACTCCGGCGGGCAGTGCCACGCACACCGGCTGAATCCGGACATCGGTCCAGAACTCGTCTACCTCGTCGGTCCGCTCAAACTCGTTATCCACAGCGTTGTCCACAACTCCGCTACCCGATGCCACGTGGTCCCCGCCACCCTACCGTCTGGGCGCTCAGGCGCTCGCCAACCGAGGCTCGCGACTTCGCACCTTAGTCCTTGCCGACCACAAACACACGGACGAGGGGCCCGCCAAACCCGGAACATCGGATGAGGCGGGCCCCTGACACCGATGTCAGGGCCGGCAGGTGAGTTTCGCCGGGGTCTCGCTCGGACGCCGTTTGTGGACGAAGGAGTCCCGGGCGGCGGCGAACCCGCTCCGGTCGTCGTACATGTCCACGGCCATCTCCGCCAGTTCCCTGGCCTCGTAGTAGTCGAGCGGCCGGTCGCCGGTGTGCCGGGCGTCGACGATGTTGCGCCACGCGCCCGGCTCGGCGTAGCGGTCGGCGAGCGACGCCAGCCAGCTGTCGAACTCGGCGGGCGCGCCCGGCCCGACGAGGTCCACGAGGCCGAGCTTCATGGCGCGTTCGGTGCCGACGGGCAGCTTGGCGCCGAGGAGCTCCAGGGCGGTCTCCTGGCCGACCCGGCGGGGCAACGTCAGGGAGTGCAGCTCCGAGCCGTACAACCCGATGTCGTAGTAGGGGTTGAGGACGACGCCCGAACGGGCGGTGACCACGTCGGCGCCGAGGGCCATCATGACCCCGCCCGCGCCGGCGTTGCCGGTGAAGGCGGTGATGGTCAGCTGGCCGGTGGACTCGATCAGGGTCCGGCACACGTTGTTGATGGCCCGGATGTTCGCCCAGGCCGCGGCGGCCGGATCGGGGGAGGCCTCGATCTCGCCGAGGTGGATGCCGTTGCAGAACACGTCGTGCCCGGCCCGCAGGACGAGCACCCGGGTGTCCTGGCCGGCGGCGTGCCGCAGGGCCGCCTCCAGCCGCATGCACTGTTCGACGCCGGCCGCGCCGTTGTAGAAGGTGAAGGTGAGCTCGCCGACGGGGCCGCGCCGCCGGTACCGGATCTCGCGCGGACCGTCGGCGACCCGGGGCGCGTGCACGGGCAGCACGGTCGTCGCGGGCAGCTTGATCCCGCCGGGCAGCTTGAGCTGACCGATCCAGACGGCGCCCTTCCCGGCGGCGACGAGCAGGTGCCCGTTGCGCCGGCCGACGATCTGGCCGGGTTCGCCGGGGGCGGTGCCGGGCGGGGCGAGCCGGGCGTCGAAGGCGCTGACCTCGGTGCCGTGCAGCACGGTGCGGACGCCGGGGTAGCCGTCGGCCGCCCGGATCCGCCGGACGATGTCGGCGGCGTCGTCGGCCCAGTCGAAGCCGCGCGCGGCCTGCTTGAGGACCGGCTGGGACCGGGTGCCGGGGACGGGCCGTTCGGCCTCGGCGAGCGGGACGGGGTGGAAGCCCGGGTCGGCGGCCTTCTCGGCGACCTCCAGGGCGATCTCGACGGCCGCCTCGGTGACGGGGCCGCCGTAGAGGGCGGACTTGCGGACCGGTTCGGTCGGCATGGGGAACGTCCGGTGGGCCCAGATCGGGCCGGCGTCGAACTCCTCGACGGCCTGGATGGCGGTGACCCCCCACACGGGGGCCGCTTCCATGATCGCGCGGTCCAGTGAGGACGGACCCTGATCGCCGACGGGTCCGGGATGGATGATGACCGTCGGCCACTTCCGCCAGACCTCGGCGGGAACCCTCTCCTTCAGGTACGGGCACAGGACCAGGTCCGGTTGCGCTGCGTGCACGGCGTCGGTGACCTGCTCGGAGTCGAGACACAGCTCGACGGTGACGTGATGGCCCTTTGTTCTGAGTTCGTCCCAGACGCGCTGGGTCAGGCCATTGAACGCGGAAACCAGGAGGAGTATGCGCACGAATACAGAGCGTACGGATGACTACGCGAAAGGGACAAGAGAACAACTCCACTTTGGCACAGTCTGCATCATGCACTGTATCGAACTGGTTCAGTTCGGTCATGGACGCGCCAACGGGCACACAGTACTAACGCTGTGTGCCCGTCGTTCGTTACGCCGGACCCGCCGTGGCGGCGACGGCGGGTGCCGGGGCTAGGAGCCCTTGGGGTGCCAGACGGTCTTGGTCTCCAGGAAGGACGTCAGCCGGTTCAGGCCCGGCTCGGCCGCCCAGTCCGGGGTCGACGGCCGCAGGACCCGCTTGAGATTCTGGGCTGCGGCGATCTCCAGGTCCACGCCGAGCGCGGGGTCGGAGACTCCGGTCAGGTCGAGGGCGTTGACGTCGAGGTGCGAGGCCAGCCACGGGGCCACCTCGGCGGTCGAGCCGGTCAGGATGTTGACCACCCCGCCGGGCAGGTCCGAGGTCGCCATGACCTCGCCGAGGGTGACCGCCGCGAGCGGGGACTCCTCGGCCGCGAGCACGACCACGGTGTTGCCCGTGGCGATCGCCGGCGCGATCACGCTGACCAGGCCCAGGAGAGGCGAGGACGGCGCGACGATCGCGACCACGCCGGTCGGCTCGGGGGCGGACAGGTTGAAGTACGGGCCGGCGACCGGGTTCGCGCCGCCGACGACCTGGGCGATCTTGTCGGTCCAGCCCGCGTACCAGACCCAGCGGTCGACCGCCGCGTCCACCTCGGCCGGCTTCGAGCCGAGCGCGACGAACTCGTCCCGGCGACCCTCCAGCATCTCGGCGATCCGGTAGAGCACCTGGCCCCGGTTGTACGCGGTCGCGCCCGCCCAACCCTTCACCGCGGCCCGGGCGGCGAGCACCGCGTCCCGGGCGTCCTTGCGCGATGCCTTGGCGACGTTGGAGTCCTGCACCCGGTACGTCCGTCCTGACTCGCTACGCGGGAACTTGCCCCCCACGTACAACTTGTAGGTCTTGAGAACCGCCAGCCGGTCAGACATCGAGGTACCCCTCCAGGCCGTGCCGGCCGCCCTCCCGGCCGTAGCCGGACTCCTTGTAGCCGCCGAACGGCGACGTGGGGTCGAACTTGTTGAAGGTGTTGGCCCAGACCACACCGGCGCGCAGCTTGTCGGCCATCGACAGGATCCGGGACCCCTTCTCGGTCCAGATCCCGGCGGACAGCCCGTAGGGGGTGTTGTTGGCCTTCTCGACGGCCTCGGCGGGGGTGCGGAAGGTCAGCACCGACAGCACCGGCCCGAACACCTCCTCCTGGGCGATCCGGTGCGCCTGGGTGACGCCGGTGAAGATGGTCGGCGCGAACCAGAAGCCCTTGCTCGGCAGCTCGCACGGCGGCGACCAGCGCTCCGCCTCCGCGGATCCGATCTCGGCCAGGGCGGTGATCCGGGCCAACTGCTCGGCGGAGTTGATCGCGCCGATGTCGGTGTTCTTGTCCAGCGGGTCGCCGACGCGCAGGGTCGCCATCCGGCGCTTCAACGCCTCCAGAACCTGGTCGGCGACCGATTCCTGCACGAGCAGCCGGGAGCCAGCGCAGCACACGTGGCCCTGGTTGAAGAAGATCCCGTTGACGATGCCCTCGACGGCCTGGTCGAGCGCGGCGTCCTCGAAGACGATGTTGGCGGCCTTGCCGCCCAGTTCCAAGGTCACTTTCTTCCGGGTACCGGCGACGCTGCGCGCGATCAGCCGGCCCACCTCGGTCGAGCCGGTGAAGGCGACCTTGTCCACGCCCGGGTGGTTGACGATCGCGGCCCCGGTCGCGCCCGCGCCGGTCACGATGTTGACCACGCCCGGCGGCAGGTCGGCCTGCTGGCAGATCTCGGCGAACAGCAGCGCGGTCAGCGGGGTGGTCTCCGCCGGCTTGAGCACCACGGTGTTGCCGGTGGCCAGCGCCGGGGCGATCTTCCACGCGAGCATCAGGAGCGGGAAGTTCCACGGGATGACCTGGCCGGCCACGCCCAGCGGCTGCGGGTTCGGCCCGAAGCCCGCGTAGGACAGCTTGTCGGCCCAGCCGGCGTAGTAGAAGAAGTGCGCGGCGACCAGGGGCACGTCGACGTCCCGGGACTCCCTGATCGGCTTGCCGTTGTCCAGGGACTCCAGCACCGCGAGCTCGCGGGACCGCTCCTGGATGATCCGGGCGATCCGGAACAGGTACTTGCCCCGCTCCGAGCCCTTCATCTTCGACCACTTCTTGAACGCCTTGCGCGCGGCGGCCACCGCCCGGTCCACGTCCGCCTCGTCGGCGAGCGCGACCTCGGCGAGCACCTCCTCGGTGGCCGGGTTGATCGTCTTGAACGCGCCGGAGCCGTCGGTGAACTTCCCGTCGACGAACAGCCCGTAGCTGGGCTTGAGGTCGACGATCGCCGTGGACTCGGGGGCGGGAGCGTAGGTAAACATCAGTCCACCGTCATGTAGTCGGGGCCGGAGTAGTGGCCGGTCCGCAGCTTGTGCCGCTGCATGAGCAGGTCGTTGAGCAGGGTGGACGCGCCGAACCGGAACCAGTCCGGGTCCAGCCAGTCGGGGCCGGCGATCTCGTTGACCGTCACCAGGTACTTGATCGCGTCCTTGCTCGTCCGGATCCCGCCGGCCGGCTTCACGCCGATCTTTGTACCGGTGGCGTCGCGGTAGTCGCGGACGGCCTCCAGCATCAGCAGCGTCGTCGGCAGGGTGGCCGCCGGGGACACCTTGCCGGTGGAGGTCTTGATGAAGTGCGCGCCGGCCATCATCGCGAGCCAGGAGGCCCGGCGGATGTTGTCGTAGGTGGCCAGCTCGCCGGTCTCCAGGATCACCTTGAGGTGGGCGTCGCCGCACGCCTCTTTCACGGCGGCCACCTCCTCGTACACGTGGAGGTAGTCGCCGGCCAGGAACGCGCCCCGGCTGATCACCATGTCGATCTCGTCGGCGCCGGCCGCGACCGCCGCCCGGGTATCGTCGAGCTTCACGTTCAGCGGGGCCTGCCCGGCGGGGAACGCGGTGGCGACGCTGGCGAGGTGGACTCCCGACCCCTTCAGTTCTTCGTGGGCGACCGCGACCATGCTCGGGTAGACGCAGACCGCCGCCGTGGAGGGGCAGTCCGGGTCGCTCGGGTCGGGCCGCATCGCCTTGGCGCACAGCGCGCGCACCTTGCCGGGGGTGTCCGCGCCCTCCAGGGTGGTCAGGTCGACCATCCGCAGGGCGAGGTCCAGCGCGTACGCCTTCGCCGTGGTCTTGATCGAGCGGGTACTCAGGCCAGCGGCCCTCTGCTCCAGCCCGACCGCGTCAACTCCCGGGAGACCGTGGAGAAATGCGCGTAAAGTCGCATTCGAGGGACTGGTTAACAACGCCGTCATGTTCCGGAGTCTAGTGCGGGGGCATGACGGCGGGTCCGGCCTCAGCCAAGTGTGGTGTCACATTTCACGACGGGTACGTCCGTGCTCGTCTTCGTACTGACGACCTGACCGTCGACCTTCAGGACGCAGACCAGCGCGCCGTCGCCGGCCCCGTTCGTCAGCACCGACATGTACGCGCCGGTGCGCGACTTCACGGTCAGCGTCCACGGCAGGGCCACCACCCGACCCTTGATCAGCTGGGCGTCGCCGTCGACGTACGCGACCTCGGCCGTCTCCTGCCCCGACACCTCGTACACCACCGTGTGCTCGCGGGTCGGCTCCCGGCCGCCACACGCCCCGGTCACGGCCACCGCGGCGCACAGCGCGCCGATTCGCAGGAAGGACATGGCGGACAAGATACCGTGCGTTCCCCGAGCACGAATTCGCGCGAGGGGGTCGACGAACCTTGGACTCAGTGACCCCCGACACCCGCTAGCCTGAGTCGGTGGATGTCCTAGTTGTCGAACACCCCCTTGCCCAGGCCCGGCTCACCGTCATGCGCGACGAGCGCAGCGACTCGGCCACCTTCCGGGCGGCCCTGCACGAACTGACCACGATGCTCGCGTACGAGGCGACCCGTGATCTCGCCGTCGACCGGCCGGCGATCCGGACCCCGGTGACCGACACGTACGGCATCGCGCTGGCCAACCCGCCGCTGCTCGTCCCCGTGCTGCGCGCCGGCCTCGGGATGGCCGACGCCGCCCTGGGCCTGCTCCCGGAGTCCTCGATGGGCTTCGTCGGCCTGGCCCGCGACGAGGCCACCTACGAGCCCCGCGCGTACCTGGAGTCGCTGCCCGCCGACCTGACCGGCAAGCCCGTGATCGTGCTCGACCCGATGGTCGCGACCGGCGGCTCGCTGGAGCACTGCGTCCGGCTGCTGCACGACCGGGGCGCCACCGACATCACGGTGCTGTGCTGCCTGGCCGCCCCGGAGGCGCTGCGCCGGCTCGACGAGAGCGGGCTGCCGATGCGGATCGTCACGGCCAGCATCGACGAGGGCCTCAACGAGCACCGGTTCATCGTCCCGGGCCTCGGCGACGCGGGGGACCGCCAGTTCGGCGGCATGCCCCGGTTCTAGGGCATGACCGTGCATAGCGGCATGCCCCGGTTCTAGGGCATGACCGCGCATAGCGGCATGCCCCGGTTCTAGGACGTCCCAGATTCACCAGATCCCCAGTGCCGCTGCCATCTCCGTGCGCAACGCCGAGATGGCAGCGGACCCCAACTGCCGGGCCGCCGCCACGTCCCCGTCGTGCACCGGCTCCACGACCTCCAGGTACGCCTTCAGCTTCGGCTCCGTCCCCGACGGCCGCACCACCACCCGCAGCCCGTCCCCGCGCAGGATCACCACGTCCGCGGCGGGCAGCAGGTCCTCGACCCGGACCGGCTCGTCCAGGAGCGTGGTCGGCGGCTTCGCCCGCAGCCGGGCCATCGCGCTGGTGATCTCCGACAGGTCGTCCACCCGGACCGCGAGCTGGTCGGTGACGTAGCAGCCGAACTCAGCCGCCAGCTCGTCGAGCCGGTCGCCCAGCCCGCGCAGTTCGGACCGCAGCCCGGCGGCGAGCTCCGCGACGGTCAGCGCGGCCGTGATGCCGTCCTTGTCCCGGGCGATGCGGGGGGCCACGCAGTAGCCGAGGGCCTCCTCGTAGCCGAAGGCCAGGTCCTCGCCGGCCCGCACGATCCACTTGAACCCGGTCAGCGTCTCGCCGTACGGCACGCCGCGCTTCTCGCACAGCGCGCGGAGCATGGACGAGGACACGATCGTCGTCGCGTACC
The DNA here is from genome assembly GCF_040681875.1 of Longispora sp. NPDC051575. NCBI lineage: Bacteria > Bacillati > Actinomycetota > Actinomycetes > Micromonosporales > Micromonosporaceae > Longispora > Longispora sp. NPDC051575. The sequence goes on from NZ_JBFAZP010000013.1 coordinate 78,292, forward strand.
GGCCGCGCACGCCCCGGCGGATCAGGTGGTCGGCGAGCAGGATGCCCACCTCGTCCCCGCGCAGCGTCCGCCACCCGGCGGGGGTCGGGATGGCCACGGCGCACCGGTCGGCGTCGGGGTCGGTGGCGATCGCGAGGTCCGCGCCCACCTCCCGGGCCAGCGCGGTCACCAGGTCCATCGCCCCGGGCTCCTCCGGGTTGGGGAAGGCCACGGTCGGGAAGTCCGGGTCGGGCTCGGCCTGCAACGGCACGACGGCCGGGGCGGCGAAGCCGGCCCGGGTGAACGCCGCCGGCAGGACGGCCCCGCCGACCCCGTGCATCGGCGTGTACGCCACGGCCAGCTCCCGGGGCGAGTCGGCGTCCACGACCCCGGCCGCCGCCGCCAGGTACCCGTCGAGCAGTTCCGGTCCGAGCACCTCCCCGGACTGGCCGAGCGGCACGTCGGCGAGCGGGCCCACGGCGCGGATCGCGGCCTCGATCTCGGCGTCCGCCGGTGCCACGAGCTGGGCGCCCGCGCCGAGGACCCCGCCGAGCTGGGCCCCCAGGTACACCTTGTAGCCGTTGTCCTGGGGTGGGTTGTGGCTCGCCGTGACCATCACGCCGGCGGCGGCGTCGAGCTTGCGGACGGCGTAGGCGAGCACCGGGGTGGGCAGCGGGCCGGGGAGCAGCAGCGCGCGGCGGCCGGCCCCGGTGCTGACCCGGGCGGTCTCCTCGGCGAACAGCTTCGAACCGTGCCGGGCGTCGTAGCCGATCACCAGCGGGCCGGTGGCGCCCTGTCCGGCGAGCCAGCGGACGAGCCCGGTGGCGGCGGCGCGCACCACGGCGAGGTTCATGCCGTTCGGGCCGGCGCGCAGGGGGCCGCGCAGGCCGGCGGTGCCGAAGGTCAGCGGCCCGGAGAACCGGTCGGCGAGGTCGGCGGCGGTACCGGGCAGACCGGCGAGCAGCCGGGACAGCTCGGAGCTCGTGATCAGATCGGGGTCGTCGGCCAGCCACTCTTCAGCCTGGGCGCGCAGTCGCTCCACGTCGAGGTTCATGGAGCCATGCTGGCATATTTGCGAAGATCGGTTCAGGTTCCCAGCTTGAACGACCGGACCAGTTCCTCGTGGATCGGCATGCTCTCGGTGAACCGGGCGGCCGGCACGGTCAGGTAGAAGTGGTAGACCTTGCCGTCCTTGACCACGCCCCGCCACAGCCCGCGCCGCAGGGTGTCGCCCGTGCCGCAGGTGTAGTCGAGCTCGGCGGCGGCCAGCCCGGACAGGGTGGTGTCCTTCAGGCCGAGCTGGATGAAGTTCGGGCAGACGTCGGTGCGGGTCTGCAGGCCGTGCGCGGCGACCTCGGCCCAGCGGCGCGAGCTGGTCGCGTTCTCCACGTTGACCCGGATCCGCCGGCCGGTCTTGCCCGGCTCGGTGAAGTCGTAGTAAGGGTTCGCGGTGGCGGGGCCGGTCCGGTCCCAGCCGGTGGGCACGTTGAGCGAGAACCCGCGCGGGTCCTGGTACGCCGTCGTGGCGACCGCCGGCCCGCTCGGACTGGCGACCGGCTTCTTGTCCTTGTCGGGTTCGTCGCCGGAGAACAACGCGATCGCGCCCACGACGAGCAGCACGAGGACGAGGGCGGCGGCCCCGGCGGGGATGACCCAGCCGGGGAACCTGCGGCCGGCGGCCGGGCGCAGCGCGAGCCCCGGGGGAAGGTTGGCCGGGGGATACCCGCCTCCGGGCGGCGGCGGGTAGCCGCCCTGGTTCTGCGGGGGCACCCCGTGGTGCTGCTGCTGCCAGGCGGGCGGCGGCTGGCGGTCGGCCAGGTTGATGGTCTGCTGGTCCTCGGGCGGCTCGACGGTCGGCGCGGCGCCGGTGGCGACCTCGACCGCCTCGGGCGCCGGGCGGGCGGCGTTCATCCGGGCGTGCCGCTGCGCGGGGGTCTCGCCGGGGGCGAGCATGGCGCGGCCACCGATGACGCTGTCGGGCTGCTGGTAGACGGGCTTCGGCGGCGGGGCCATCCGGAGCACGGCGTGCGGGTCGGTCTCCTCGGGCGGCGGCTGGCGGTGCGACAGCGGGCCGTCGATCAGTTCGCGGAGGGCGGCGCGGGTCCGGGCGACGTCCCAGCGGCGGCGCGGGTCCTTCTCCAGGAGCCCGTGCAGGATCGCGGTCAGCGGGCCGGCGTTGCGCGGCGGCTCGGGCTGGGCCTGCACGACGGCGTGCATCGTCTCGATCGGGTCGCCCCGGTCGAACGGCGGCCCGCCCTCGACGGCGGTGTACAGCGTGACCCCGAGGGAGAACAGGTCGCTGGGCGGCCCGAACGCCTGCCCCATGGCCCGCTCCGGCGCGATGTAGTGCGGGGAGCCCAGCACCATGCCCGGGGTGGTGAGGTCGCTCTCCATGGTGAGCCGGGCGACCCCGAAGTCGGTGAGCACGCATCGACCGTCGCCGCTGATCAGCACGTTGGCCGGCTTCACGTCGCGGTGCAGGATGCCGGCGGCGTGCGCGGCCTCCAGCGCGCCGAGCATCGCCAGGCCGATCTTCGCCGTGGCCCGGGCGGTGAGCGGCCCGTCCTCGGTGACGATCTCGGCGACGCTGCGGGCGGCGAGCAGCTCCATGACGAGCCAGGGCCGGCCGCCGTCGGTCACGACGTCGTACATCCGGACCACGGCGGGGTGGTTCAGGCCGGCTGCGGCCCTGGCCTCGCGCAGGGTCCGTTCGATGAGGACATCGCGGTCCGTCTTGGCCATGTTGACCGGGATCAGGACCTCTTTGATGGCCACATCGCGACGAAGTAGCTGGTCGTAGGCGCGCCAGACGGTGCCCATGCCTCCACTGCCGACGGCGGCGCGGAGCATGTACCGTCCGCCGACCGTGGAGCCAGCCACTCCGGGGGTGCTAGGTGCCTCAGTCGTCACGTGGTCGTTCCTCCCGAACCCGACGCGCCTAGTGTCCTAGAAGACCGCCCGGATGCGAAATCGGGAGACGAAATCGTCGTACTCCTTGACGATGCGTCTATGCGACTGGCACACAGGGTGGTATCTCGCCGCTTGGGCCCGACGGCGCGACCGCGTGATGCGGGTCGATGCCGGGCGCGCCACGATCGTAGCCAGAATTATCGGTCTTCCGACATGGAAAGTGGCGCACATAGTGTCCGCTTGTCGCCCCATGAGTAACGGTTAGTGTTGGCCGTGACCCCCGCTGAAACTACTCACCGTAGTTAGATCATGACCTTTTTCTTCCCATGTTATGGATACTTCACCTGCGGAGCGTGACCGGGACGGGGGTCGGACGTTATAAAGAACATATTCCTTAGTCCCGACTGGAAATCGAGAAAAGACAGTGACGAGCGCACTGAGCACGCTGACGTCGCCCTGGCCCTCTGACTCCGACAGCCTCACCGGCTCCGACCCGCTGCCCGGTCAACTCGACCGCTGGCTCGCGGCGCACGGCGCCGAGCTCGTGGCTACCCGACGACACATCCACGCCCACCCGGAGCTCTCCGGCCAGGAGTTCGGCACCGCCGAGCTCGTGGCCGAGAAACTGCGCGCGGCCGGTCTCTCGCCGCGCCTGCTACCCCGGGGCAACGGGCTGTTGTGTGACATCGGCGAGGGCGACCGGGTCGTGGCACTCAGAGCCGATCTCGACGCCCTTCCCCTCCCGGACATCAAGGACGTGCCGTACCGGTCGACCCGCGACGGCGTCGCGCACGCCTGCGGCCACGACGTGCACACCACGATCGTGCTCGGCACGGGCCTGGCGCTCGCCCAGCTCGCCCGGGACGGCCAGCTCGACGGCCGGGTCCGGCTCGTGTTCCAGCCGTCGGAGGAGAAGACCCCGCAGGGCGCCCCCGAGATGATCGGCTTCGGCGCGCTCCAGGACGTCAGCGCCATCTACGCCCTGCACTGCGACCCGCGGCTGCCCGTCGGCCTGCTCGGGGTGCGGCCCGGCCCGATCACGGCCGCCGCCGACATCCTCGAGGTCGAGCTGACCGGCCCGGGCGGGCACACGTCCCGACCGCACCTCACCGTCGACCTGGTCAACGCCCTGTCGAGGATGGTCACCGACGTGCCCGCGCTGCTCAGCCGCCGGGTGGACCCCCGGGCCGGGCTCGTGATGGTGTTCGGCGCGATCGGGGCGGGCGAGGCGGCCAACGCGATCCCGAACACCGGGTTCGCCCGGGCGACGGTGCGGGTCCTCAACCGCGACGTGTGGCGCACGCTGCCCGACCTGGTCACCGAGCTGGTGCACGACGCGCTGGCCGGCACCGGGGCGAAGGCCAACGTGACGTACACCCGGGGGGTGCCGCCGGCGATCAACGACCGGATGGCCAACGCCGTCCTGGCCGGGGCCGCCAGCGCCGCGCTGGGCGCGGACCAGGTGGTCGAGACCGAGATCAGCCTGGGCGGCGAGGACTTCGCGTTCTACCTCGACCAGGTGCCCGGCGCGCTGGCCCGGCTCGGCGTCGGGGTGCCCGGCTCGGGCAAGGTCGTCGACCTGCACCAGAGCGGCTTCGACGTGGACGAGCGCGCGATCGGCTACGGCATCCGCGTCCTGACCCACACGGCCCTCGCCGCGGTGGCGACCGCCTAAGAACTTCATCTGGGTACGAGTACGGGAGTGACCGGGTCTCCTCGGTCACTCCCGCCGTGCGAGTACGACCAGGTCCACCGCGCTGGTCACCGGCGCGGACGGCTCCGACGCGGCGGCGGCCGCCAGCTGGTTCAGCCCGTTGGCCAGCTCCACCTCGGTCAGGTGCCGGAACGCCGACACGGCCCGGTGCCGGATCCGGTCCAGGTACGCCGTCAGGTTCGGCGCGATCTCCAGGGTGAGCGTCGACAGGCTCACCAGGCCCAGCCCGGCCCGCAGCGCCGCCTTCTCCGTCTCCTCCACGGTCGGCAGCCCCGTCTCCTCGATCTCGTGCGCCCGGGGGAAGTACGGCGACCAGGCCCTCGGTGACGGGCGGCCGGAGAAGTTGCCGCACAGCAGGACCCTGCCGCCCGGCCGGAGCACCCGGGCGATCTCGGCGAACGCGCCGGCCCGGTCGGCCACGTGGTGGTACACGAGGAACAGCAGCACCACGTCGCACGCGTTCCCCGGCAGCGGGAGACACTCGGCGCTGCCGGCGAGGTAGTGCACCCGGGGGTGCGGGCGGCGGGCCAGGGCGAGGGCGCGCATCTGCGCGGACGGCTCGACGGCGTACACGGTGCCGCCGAACCGGTCGGCGAGCCCGGGGCTGAACCGGCCCGTGCCGGCGCCGAGGTCCAGCGCGGTCAGGGGGCGGTGCGCGGGCGCGCGGGACGTGAACTCGGCGAGGAGCTGTTCGGTGGTGCCGGGCGGGAGCGACTGGCCGTCGTCGTACCCGACGTAGAGCCCGTCGTCGTAGTTAACGTCCCGGGTCATCGAACCGCCGGGGGTCGAAGAGGTCGATCGCCAGGGCGGAGCCCCCGTCGACGGCCAGCCCGGCGGCGGCCTCCCCGATGGCGGGGGCGAGTTTGAACCCGTGACCGGAGAAGCCGCCCAGGACGGTGAGCCCGTCGCGGGCGCCGACGAGGAAGTGCCGGTCGGGGGTCAGCGAGTACATGCAGGTGGCCATGCGCAGCGGCCTCGGGTCGACCCCGGGCAGGGTGCCGGCCACGATGTCGCCGAGCCGGGCCGCGTCGAGGGCGTCGGCGGGGCGGACCCCGGCGCGCGGATCCACCGGCTCGTCGATGCCGGGCCAGGCGTGCAGGCCGAGCTTGACGGCCCCGTCGATGGCGGGGAAGCCGTACCAGTTGTGCTCCCAGCTCTCGTCCATCCGGATGAACACCGGGAACCGGTCGGCCGCGTACGCGGCGGTGGCCGCGAACCAGCCCACCACCCGGCGGACCACCCGCACGTGCGGGGCGAGCCCGGGCACCAGCCGGGGGGTCCAGCCGCCGCCCGCGACCACGACGTGCCGGGCGGTCAGCGTCGTGCCGTCCGCCAGCCCCACGCGGCCCGGTTCGACCTCGACGGCCTCCCCCCGGACCACCTGTGCCCCGAGGGCCACGGCGGCGTCCACGGCCGCGTGGACGGCCTTCTCGGGGTAGACGACACCCGCGTCGTACTCGAAGACGGCCATCATGTCCTCGGCCACCCGGTGCTGCGGATAGAGCCGGTGCAGTTCGCGCGCGTTGAGCACGTTGTACTTCAGGCCGTGCTCCTCGGCCGACGCGATCGAACCGGTGATCGCGGGCGAGTCCTCCCGCCCGAGCATCAGGCCACCCGTGCGGTCGAGCAGAGTCGTGCCGGACTCCTTTTCGAGTTCCGCCCACAGCCGCCAGGAGTCGAGGAGCAGCGGCACATAGGCGGCGCCCTCCGCGTACGCGGTGCGGATGATCCGCGACCCGCCGTGGCTCGCCCCGCGCGAGTGTCCGATGTCGAACTGCTCGACGCCGACGACGTCCACGCCGCGGTGCGCGAGGCGCCACAGGGTCTGGCTGCCCATCGCGCCGAGTCCGACGACGACGACGTCCGCGTTAATAGTCCTCATGATTCTCGGCTTCCCTCCGCGCGCTCTCTGCGGGCTGCTTGGGGGCGTGCCGGGCGGGCGTCTTGCGGATGTGGAATGCGCCCTTCTCGAATACTACCCAGGAGCGCAAGAGGCTGGTCACGGTCTCGGGGGCCAGTGGTTCGCGACTGATGATCGCGGTACCGGCGGCGGGATTGAGATCGTGGTCGTACGCCAGCCAGATTCCCGGGATGATGCCCGCGTTCGAGGGGATCCGATTCACGAAGCGGTAGACCAGAGTTTCGGTGTGCGTACGGCCCTGGAACACCATCACGTAGTGGTCGTGTTCCTCGTACACGCTGCCGCGATAGCGCAGGGGCGGCGGGGTGGCGCCGAAAGTCGGCGGCGGATAGCGGCCGAAGTTCTCCCGGCTGACCACATAGCGCTGGAGCACCCCGGAACGCACGTGGAACGTGCCGTGCCGCAGGTGCAGCCGGCCGTCGATGAAACTGTAGCTGTACGAATACCAGAGGCCGCCGAGCGGATGTCGGCGCAGTCTCCGAAAGGGATAGAGGAGGACGCGGTAGAAGGGAACGACCAGCACGCCGATCACGGCACCTACGACGGACGTGATGATCCAGTTCGGTTCCACCACCCGTTTTCCCCCTCCCGGCAGGGATTGGTTCGGACAGCATAGGTGATCTATCTCTTTGCGTCGATATCGGCGACACTCTGGGTATGCCTCACACCGAACTCCGGGTGCACGGAGTCGCCGGCCATTCCGCCGAACACATCCTCGGCCGCCAGCACACCACCCGGGTCGCGGGGGACTCCGACGCCGGCTTCTACCGGCCCACCCCGCCCGAGGATCCGCGGGGCCCGGCGGGCCTGGACCTGGAGGCGTACCGGTGGGGCAGCCTCACCTCGGGCGCCGCGTCCAGGGCACTGTGGCTCCTGCTCCTGCCGTTCACCCTGGCCAACCTGACGTACTGGCTGCGGCCCGCCGGCCCCCGGGGCGCCGGCCTGAGCCGCCTGTTCGCGCTCTCGCTGACCGGCTCCTTCGTGGTCGGGATCAGCGGGGTCACGATGGACGTGCTCGGCTGGCAGCGCGGGCGCGGCGACTGGGTCGGGGCCGGCGCGCTCGGCACGGCCGCCGTGATCGGCGTGCTCTGGTTCCTCGGCCGGCAGACCTGGAAGCGGTACGAGTCCTACCGGGGCACCGCCACCCCGCCCGGCACCGCCAGCCTGTGGAACGGCGAACTGCCCGTCGTCCGGGGCCGCGCGCTGCACGTCGGGGCGGCGTTCGCGACCCTGGCCGCCCTCGTCCCCGGGCCGCGGGGGTTCACCGTCGCCGCCGTGCTCGTGCTGGCCTGCGCGGCCGTCCTCGTCCTGGTGCCCGCCGTGCACGACAGCGGGAGCCGGCAACCCCGGTGGACCCTCGGCACCGGGGCGGTGCGCACCGCCGGCCTCCTGGTCGCGGCGGTCACCGTCACCCACGCCCTGACCGCCGACGTCGCCTACACCCGCGACGCGCCGCTGCCCGGGTACGCGGACACGGTCCTCTGGCTGTTCGCCGGCCAGTCCCTGCTCCTGCTGGTCCTCGCGGTGCGCGCCGGACGCACCCCGGCCCTCGTCGGCTCCTACGCGCTGTGGACCACCGCCCTGTTCAACGCGGGGCTCACGCACCGGGTGGCCCGGCTGGTCGAGCGGCCGTGGGACGACTGGGTGCTGCCGGCGGCGTACAAGTGGACGGCTCTCGGTTTCGACTTCGCGCTCGTCATCGGGGTCGTCGTGGCGCTGCTCGCGTGGCGGGTGCTCCGCCGGGGCAGGGCCGCCGCGCGCGCCGTCGCCGACAGGGACTTCCCCGGCGGCCGGGCCGCCGACCCCACCCGGGCGGGGAAGATCGACACCGCGATCAGCGGGTCGCGGCTCACCGAGGCGGCCCGCCCCCTGCTCCTCGGGGCCTACGTGCCGCTGCTGCTCGGCGCGCTCGCCGCGACCGGGCTCGCCATCGCCGACGCCCGGGTCCCCACCGCCCTGGTCTGGGCGGTCAACCTCGGAACCTGGCTGATCGGGGCGTGCGTGCTGGCCGTCATGGCGCTCGGCCTGTGGGCCTACAGCTCCCAGACCATGCGCCGGACCGTCGGCGCGCTGTGGGACATCGGCACCTTCTGGCCGCGCCTGGCCCACCCGCTGGCCCCGCCGTGCTACGCCGAACGCGCCGTGCCCGAACTGGCCGGCCGGGTCCGGGACCTGCGCTCGGTGGTCCTCGTCGGCGACAGCCAGGGTTCGGTGCTGTCCCTCGCGGCCGTCCTGCACCTCGCAGGGGACCGCCCGGCCGGCCTGGGCCTCGTCACCCACGGCTCACCCCTCGGCCGGGTCTACGCGCACTACTTCCCGGCGTGGTTCGACGCCGACGTGTTCGGCCGGGTCGACGTGCCGTGGGTCAACCTGTGGCGGGACACCGACCCGCTGGCCGGCCCCGCGCCCGACGCCGACAACCGCCGGCTGCGGGACCCGATCGAGTTCACGGGCCCGATCAGAGGCCACGGGGGGTACCGGGCGGACCCGGCCTACTCCACGGCGATCTGGGACGTGGCGGGCCACGAACGCGGGCCCGACGCGCCCCCGGCGCCACGGGAAGGCCCGGAGGTCGGCGGCACGCCGGGGCTGGTGCAGCAGCGCCGACCGGAGCCTGGCCGGGTGCTGGACGGGGCCGGGCGGCCGGAGCCCGACGACGCCGGGCCGTGACCGCGGACCGGGCCCGGGGGACTTCCCGGCCGGGACCGGGGTCGGGTACTCCCCGGCCCCGGCGCGTCCGGTCTAGACGAACTCGTGCTGCATCAACTGCCGGGCCGCCTCGGCCAGCGACCCCGCCAGCGACGGGTAGATCGTGATCGTCTGGGCCAGCTGGGACACCGTCAGGTGGTGCTCGATGGCCAGCGAGATCGGCAGGATCAGCTCGCTCGCCTTCGGGGCCACGACCACGCCACCGATGACCAGCCCCGACGCCGGCCGGCAGAAGATCTTCACGAAGCCGTCGGTGATGTTCGCCATCTTCGCCCGCGCGTTGCCGTCCAGCGGCAGCATCACGGCCCGGGCCGGGACCTTGCCGGTATCCACGTCGTTCTGCGACACGCCGACCGTGGCCAGCTCCGGATCGGTGAACACGTTCGCGGCGACGGTCTGCAGGCGCAGCGGGGAGACCGCCTCACCCAGGGCGTGCCACATCGCGATCCGGCCCTGCATGGCCGCGACGCTGGCCAGGGGCAGGACGCCCGTGACGTCGCCGGCCGCGTAGATGCCCGGCACGTTGGTGCGCGACACCCGGTCGGTGGAGATGTAGCCCCGGTCCGTCTTCACGCCGTACTCGTCGAGCCCCAGGCCCTCCGTGTTCGGCACCGAGCCCACGGCCATCAGCGCGTGGCTGCCCTCGACCTTGCGGCCGTCGGCCAGCTCCACCAGCACGCCGTTCGGGGTACGGGTGACCTTGTCGGCGCGCGACCGGCCCAGGATCGTCATGCCCCGGGCCCGGAACACCCGCTCGATCGCGGCGGCCGCGTCGGCGTCCTCGTGCGGCATGACCCGCTCCCGGCTGGAGACCAGCGTCGTGTCCACCCCGATCGCGTTGTACGCGCTGGCGAACTCCGCGCCCGTCACCCCGGAACCGATCACGATCAGCTTCTCGGGCAGGTCCGGCAGGTCGTACACCTGGCGCCAGGTGAGGATGCGCTCCCCGTCCGGCACCGCGTCCGGCAGCACCCGCGGGGTGGCCCCGGTGGCGAGCAGCACGATGTCGGCCTCGACCACGTACTCGGTGCCGTTCGTTGGCTGGATCACCACCCGGTGGGTGTGCCCGAGCGCGTCGGAGCCCAGCCGGGCCCGGCCGTGCACGAAGTCCACGCCCACCTTGCAGAGCTTTGCCCGGATATCCTCGGACTGGGCGATGGCGAGGTGTTTCACCCGGCTGTACACCGCCTGGGCGTCCACCACCGCCGGGCCGGCGCTGACCCCGAGGGCCGACGCCGCCGACATGGCGGTCACGACGTCCGAGGACGCGATGAAGGTCTTCGACGGCACGCAGTCGGACAGGACGCACGCCCCACCGGCCCCGTCCGCCTCCACCACGGTGACGTCGGCGTCGAGTTGGGCGGCGACGAGCGCGGCCTCGTACCCGGCCGGGCCACCACCAATGATCACGATGCGAGACACAAGCCAACTCTCCAAACAACTCGACTGCCGGCCAGGCTTATTCTCCACCACGGCAATTCAAGCTATCGTCGGCTGGTGCCGATGTACGCAGCGTATGGCTCAAATCTCGATCCCGGCCGCATGCGGGCCTACTGCCCGCACTCCCCGATGGTGGGGACCGGCTGGCTGGAAGGCTGGCGTCTGACCTTCGCCGGGGAGAAGGAGATCGGGCCGGAGGGCTCGGTGGCCACCCTGGTGGAGTCCCCGGGCGACCAGGTGTTCGTCGCGCTCTACGACATCCACTCCTTCGACGCCCAGGCGCTCGACGACCTGGAGGGGGTGGCCTCCGACACGTACCGGAAGCTGCACGTCCGGGTCGCCACCCTGGAGGGCGAGTACACGGCGTGGCTGTACGTCTTCACCGGCTACGAGGGCGGCCTGCCCTCGGCGTGGTACCTCTCCGAGATCGCCAACGCGGCGGAGAAGGCCGGCGCGCCCGACGACTACGTGGCCGCGTTGCGGGCCCGACCCGCGGCGTAACGGGGCGACACGCCCGGGCGCGGGTTCACGGGACAATTTTCTGGAAGGCACCGTCGGGCCCAGCTCTGGGCGGTGCCGCCGTGCTGGAGCACCGGGCGCCCCCGGTACCCCGCTGAAGGGTCTAGACCGGAACGGTCTGCTTGTAGATGTTCGCCACGTAGGCCGGCGTCATGCCCAGCGACTCGTACAACCGGTACGCCCCGGTGGGGTTCGTCGTGTCCACGCCCAGCCCCACGGCCGTGCGGCCCTTCTCCGCGTACAGCGCGAAGGCCGTCTCCAGCAGCATCCGGGCCAGGCCGCGCCCCCGGTACGCCGCCAGCACCCCCAGGGTGCGCACCCAGCCCTCGTTGCGGTCCAGGGCCTGGTTGGAGGACCGCAGCACCCCCACCATGCCCCCGTCGACCTCGCAGACCAGCCACTCGTCCCACGGCACCTCCCCGGTCAGGGTGGCCTGGAACTCCTCGAACGACCGGTGCAGCGGGTGCGCGGTGTCCGCGAACGTCGTGACCGCGATCTCGTCGAACCGGCGCAGCTCCTCGGGGCGCATCACCCTGATCACCACGCCCTCCGGCGGCACCGGGGCCTTCTCGTCGCCGTCGAGCGGCCGGCTCATCCGGGCGTGCTGGGTGGCGAACTCGAAGCCCGCCTCGGCGAGGAAGCCGATGTAGCGCTCCTCGGTGCCGGGCACCGCCCCCGCGGCGAGACCCAGCTCGGTCGACCCCTTCGCTCGGGCCCGCTCCACCGCCCGGGCCGTCAGGAGGGCGATCATGGTGCGTTGCAGCTCGGCCGGCTCCTCCGGATGCTGGTAGGCCTCGCAGTAGATCTCCTGGTCACCGTCCTCCAGATACCCCCAGCAGACCAGGCGGCCCGCCGGATCGCGGACCAGCCAGGAATCGGCCTCCGGGTCGAAGCCGGTGGCCGTGAGCACCTCCGTGACCTGCGACTCGTCGAAGTCGGGGAAGCCGATCGCGACCATGTCGCTCGCGTGCAGCATCGTCAGGATCTCCGGGACGTCGTCCAGGTGCGGTCGCGCGGTCGTGAACCCCGTGGGAAAAGTGCTCATGTTCCCAGTGAAGTCCGGCCACCCCACGTCGTCCACCAGATTTCATAAATCAGGGCTTGCGGGTTACCACTTCCCGCGCGGCGGAGACGAGACTCACCAGCTCGGCGCGCTCCGCCGGGACCAGCGCCCGGAACGCGTCACCCGCGAGCCGGTCCGTCAGGACCTCGGCGTTCGCCCGACGACGGAAGAGCGGAGCGATCTCCGGGTACGGCGGCTGCCAGCCGAACGCCATCGCCCCCGCCGGACCCTCCGGCCCCGCCACGATCGCCTCGATCGGGGTGAGCCCCACCGCCCGGACCGCCAACAGGTGCACCCCGCCCCGGAACTCCCGCAACAGGTGCAGGGCCACCGCCGCCCGGGCACCGGGACCGTCCTCCGGGGCCGGCGTCGACCGCCACGCCCCGAACAGGGTCAGCCCCGCCGCGTCCGCCGCCGCCGCGACCCGGCCCGCCAGATCCGCCAACCGGGCCACCCCCGCGAAGCCGTCCAGCCGCTCCCGGCCCCACCGGCAGCACTCCGCCAGGCTCGCCTCCGCGATGTCCGTCGGCCGGGCCGTACGGCGCGCCGCGTGCCAGCCGTCGCGCACCGCGTCCAGCGCGATGAAGCCCATGGCGCTCGCCACCACCTCCGGGCGGACGTCGCCGAGCACGCCACCCCGGCCGGCCACGTAGAAGCCCCAGCCGGTCAGGCCCATCGCGCGGGCCCGGCGCAGGGTCTGCGGGCACTCGCCGTACGCCGCGCCCAGGGTGTACACCGCCGCCTTCAGGGCCGCCGCCGTCTCCGCCGGGGTCATCGTCAGACCGTGTCGCCGGGACGCACGCGGACGTAGCCCACGTCGGTGTACTCGTGCAGCCACCCGTCGAAGGTCGGCAGCGCGCGCTCCTGGTACATCCCGTCGTGGATCGGGATCGTGCGCTCCGCCTTCACGTTCCTCGCGAAGTCGATCGCGGCGTCCAGGTGCCACCACGGGCCGCCCAGGGGCAGCAGCAGGGTCTCCACGGACTGCTCCGGACGGGAGAAGGAGTCGCCCGGGTGGTACACGCGGTCGTCCACGACGTAGCCCAGGTTCGCGCACCGGGGCCGGTCCCCGTACGCCGTGGCGTGCTCGCCGCCCACCGCCCGGATCCGGAACCCGGCCGCCGTGAACTCCTCGCCGGTCCGCACCGACGTCACCGGCAGCCCGTCCAGGTCGGCGCCCGCCGGGGCGAACACCGGCACGTCCAGCGCGCGGAGCCGGGCCAGGTCCGCGTGGTCGGCGTGCTCGTGGGTCAGCAGCACCGCGTCCGCGCCGGCCAGGGCCTCGGGTTCGGCCCACAGGCCGGGGTCGATCACCAGCACCCCGCCGTCCCGCGCGAGGCGGACGCAGGCGTGGGTGTACTTCGTGAGCTCCATGTGACCTAGCCTATGCCGACTCGCAACCGACCGGACGGAACCGGGTGCCCAGGACGCACATCGGATCGACATGCGTACCAAGTGGATAGTCATCCCCCTGTTGGCGGTCGCCCTGACCGGCTGTTCCTCCGCCTCCGACGACCGTGCCGAGAAGAGCGCCGCGGGCCCTGCGGCGCAGGCGCCCAACGGGGCGCCGCCGCCCGCCAAGGACGCCGCCCCGCCGCTCAAGGGCGCCCCGGCCCAGGTCGACGTGAGCACCCGCTCGATCATCTACACCGGAACGACCACCGTGAAGGTGGACAACATGGAGACCGCGGCCGGGGACGCCGCCGCCATCGCCGAGCGGGCCCGGGGCTTCGTGGGCGGCGAGCAGCGCGGCACCGGGCGGGGCGCGCCGACCGCGACCCTGACCCTGCGGGTGCCGTCCGCCGCGTTCTACGCCACGGTCACCGAGATCGCGAAGCTCGGCAAGGAGCAGGCCCGCGAGATCAAGACCGAGGACGTCACCTCCGCCGTGGTCGACGTCGACGCCCGGATCATCGCCCAGCGGGCCAGCGTGCAGCGGATCCGGGGCCTGCTCGACAAGGCCACCGGCCTGTCCGAGATCACCACCATCGAGGCCGAGCTCGCCAAGCGCGAGGGCGAACTGGCCTCGCTGGAGGCCCGCAAGCGCAGCCTCGACGACCAGGTGACGCTGTCCACGATCACCGTGAAGCTGATCGGGCCGGACGCACCGGTCAAGGTGGTCGAGCCGAAGAAGCCCGAGACCGGGTTCCTCGCGGGGTTGAAGTCCGGGTGGAAGGGGTTCACCGGGCTGGTCGACGCGGCGCTGACGGTGTTCGGGGCGCTGCTGCCGTTCCTGGCGGTGCTGGCGGTTCCGGTGGTCGGGCTGCTGGTGTGGCGGCGGCGGAGCAGGGGGGTCGCGCGGGTGGCGCCGACGGCGTCCGCTCTGGCGACGTCGGCTCCGACCGGGACCGCTCCCGCCTCTGCCGCCGCTCCGCAGGAGAGCTGACCTGGCGGTGAGCTGACCTGGCGCTGAACCCGGGCCGGTGGCCGCGACCCGCCGTCGCGACCACCGGCCCGGGGCCGTCAACGCCAGGCCGGGGTCGGCCTGAGGACGCCTGACCTGTGAGGATCCGTGCCGGGCCCTCGCGCCGGAACCGTGACCCGGTCCCGGGGCCTGGGCTACAGCGCCGCCACCACGCACGCCGCCAGGAACACGACCTGCTCGATGGTGCGGGGCAGGAGCGCCGTGGCCGGCCGGCCGCCGAACATCAGCTTCGCCCGGGCCGCGTACACGTTCGCGGGGAACATGGCCAGGAGTAGCAGGCCCAGGCAGACCGCGGCGAGCCGGGCCGTCGGGGGGAGGAGGAGACCGGCCGCGCCGGCGAGTTCGAGGACGCCGGTGGCCGTGACCAGGAGGGCCGGGGCGGGCAGGGCCGGCGGCACCATCGCGATCATGTCGCCGCGCAGCTTGGGGTGGAAGTGTGCGATCCCGGTGACCAGGAACATCAGGGCCAGCCCGCCGCGCAGGGCTTCCGGCCAGGTGTCGAAGAGGTCCACGCCGAGCCAGCCGGTGCCCCGGAACAGCAGCGAACCGACGACGAGTGCGATGAGGGGTGCCATGTCCGTACTCCAATCTTGTCAGTGTCAAGACTAGGGCTGGCATCCTGAACTTGTCAATGGCAAGATGTGGGCATGGGCTACCACCACGGAGATCTCCGCCGCACGCTGCTCGCCACCGCCGCCGAGGCGATCGCCGAGACCGGCCCCGCCGCGCTCAGCCTCCGCGACCTCGCCCGCCGGGCCGGCGTCTCGCACGCGGCGCCCGCCCACCACTTCGGCGACAAGCTCGGGCTGCTCACGGCACTGGCCATCGAGGGGTACGAGCTGCTGGCCGAAGCCCTCACGGCGGCCGGCGGCGACATCCTCGACGCGGGAGTGGCCTACATCCGGTTCGCCATGGCGCACCCGGCGCACTTCGAGGTGATGTTCCACCCGACCCTGTACCGGGAGGACGAGATCGGGCCCGCCCGCGACGCCAGCGCCGCCGCCCTCCAGGCCGGACTGGCCAACCGCCCCGCCCCGGAACTCGGCCCGGACCCGCAGCTCACCGGCTACGCGGCCTGGTCCATCGTGCACGGCTTCGCCACCCTGGCCCTGGCCGGCAACCTGCCGCCCGAGGTTGTCGCCGACCCCCGCCCGGTGATCCGGCTCCTCTTCGCGAAGTGACCGGCCCGGGAGCTGTCACCGCGCCGGCCCACGACGCCCCGCGCGCCCTAAGTCGCAGTGCGCGCGCCGCCCGGTGGCGGCGTGACCAGGGCACGAGAAAGGGCCGGCCCGCGAACGGACCGGCCCACCTCGTACCCGAAAACTAGTCCTTGATCTCGCAGAGCACCGCGCCGGCCGAGACGACCTCGCCCACCACGGCGGCCAGGCCCGTGACCGTGCCCGCCTTGTGCGCGTTCAGCGGCTGCTCCATCTTCATGGCCTCCAGGACCACGATCAGCTCGCCCTCGGCCACCTGCTGGCCCTCCTCGACCGCGATCTTCACGATCGTGCCCTGCATCGGGCTGGCCAGCGACGAACCGCTCGCGGCCTTCTTCGCGCCACCGCCGCCGCCCCGCTTCGGGGCCGCCTTCTTCGCGGCCGGGGCCGAACCCGCGCCCAGCCCGGCGGGCAGCGTGACCGACAGCCGCTTGCCGCCGACCTCGACCACGATCGTCTCGCGCGGCTCGGACTCCTCGGACAGGGCCGGATCGGTGAACGGCGCCACCGAGTTGACCCACTCCGTCTCGATCCACCGGGTGTGCACGGTGAACGGGTCGGCCGTGAACGCCTCGTCCCGGACGATCGCCCGGTGGAACGGCAGCGCCGTGGCCATGCCCTCGACGACCAGCTCGTCCAGCACCCGGCGGGAACGCTCCAGGGCCTCCGTGCGGGTCGCCCCGGTCACGATCACCTTGGCGAGCAGCGAGTCGAAGTTGCCGCCGATCACGGAGCCGGACTCGATGCCCGCGTCGACCCGCACGCCCGGCCCGGACGGGGCCACGAAGCGGGTCACGACGCCCGGCGCGGGCAGGAAGCCCCGGCCCGGGTCCTCGCCGTTGATCCGGAACTCGAAGGAGTGCCCGCGCGGCGTCGGGTCCTCGGTGATCTCCAGCGCGAGCCCGTCGGCGATCCGGAACTGCTCGCGGACCAGGTCCAGGCCCGTGGTCTCCTCCGACACCGGGTGCTCGACCTGGAGCCGGGTGTTGACCTCCAGGAAGGAGATGGTGCCGTCGACCCCGACGAGATATTCGACGGTACCGGCGCCGTAGTAGCCCGCCTCGCGGCAGATGGCCTTCGCCGACGTGTGGATCTGGGCCCGCTGCGCGTCGGAGAGGAACGGCGCCGGGGCCTCCTCGACCAGCTTCTGGTGCCGGCGCTGCAACGAGCAGTCCCGGGTGCCGACCACGATCACGTTGCCGTGCTGGTCGGCCAGGACCTGCGCCTCGACGTGCCGGGGCTTGTCCAGGTACCGCTCCACGAAGCACTCGCCCCGGCCGAACGCCGCGACGGCCTCCCGGGTCGCGGACGCGAACAGCTCGGGGATCTCCTCCAGCTCGCGGGCCACCTTCAGCCCGCGCCCGCCGCCGCCGAACGCCGCCTTGATCGCGACCGGCAGGCCGTGCTCCTTGGCGAACGCCACGATCTCGTCGGCGTCGGACACCGGGTCGGCCGTACCCGCGACGAGCGGCGCGCCGGCCCGGGCCGCGATGTGCCGGGCGGTCACCTTGTCGCCCAGGTCCCGGATGGCCTGCGGGGACGGGCCGATCCAGGTCAGGCCCGCGCCGGTCACGGCCTCGGCGAACTCGGCGTTCTCGGACAGGAAGCCGTAGCCGGGGTGCACCGCGTCGGCACCGGACCGCCGGGCGACGTCGATCAGCTTGTCGATCACCAGGTAGGTGTCGCCGGGGGTGTCACCGCCGAGCGCGAAGGCCTCGTCGGCCATTCGGGCGTGGGGGGCGTCCCTGTCCGAATCGGCGTACACGGCGACGCTGGCGAGGCCGGCGTCCCGACAGGCCCGGATGACACGAACCGCGATTTCGCCACGATTGGCGATCAATACCTTGCGCACGGTCCGGAGTCTAGCGGTCCCCGTTTCCCGGGGGCCCCGAACGGGCCCCCGGGAAATGTCACTCCGGGAGGTCTTGCGCGGCGGCTCGGAAACCGGGCCGGATCAGGCTCCGTGACCAGGCCAGGGCAGGCCCCGGGCCGCCGCCCGGCTCGACCTACTTGACTGCCCTGTTGTACGCGTCGATCGGCGACTTCAGCGTCCCGGCCGCGTCCGTCATCGCCTCGTCCGCGTTCTTCGTGTCCGTGATCGCGGCCTCCAGCCCGTCCTCGGCGGCCTTGCGGGCCTGCGGCATCACGCCGAGCGCGCACCCGGCCGAGGCGACCGACGGCGGCAGGTCGTGCAGCTGGGTCACCGCCGTGCCGAACTGCGGGGCCGCGTCGATCACGGCCTTGCGGTTGACGGGTACGTAGCCGGTGCCCGTGTGCCACTGGGCCTGCTGGGTCGCCCCGACCGCCCACTTGGTGAACTCCCACGCGGCCCGCTGCTCGGCGGCGGAGTGCCCGACCCCGTTGATCCACAGTGACGCGCCCCCGATGATCGGACCGCCGGTCGAGGTCTTCGCGACCTTCGGGAACGGCGCGGTGGCCACGGTGAACTTGCCCTTCGCCGCGTCCAGGTAGCCCCGCAGCGTCGAGGTCGACTCCAGGTGCATGGCGACCGTGCCCGACTTGAACGCGGCCTGGGCGTCGTCGGTCTTGCGGCCGGTGTTGGTGGCGTTGCCGGACTTCACCAGGTCCGCCCACCACTGGGCGACCTTGATCCCGGTCGGGGACGCGAAGTTGACCTTCGTGGCGAGACCGTTGCGGCCGTTGCCCTGGTCGCAGTACTCCTCGGCGTTGGTGGCCAGCAGCTGTTCGACGAACCAGCCGTAGATGGCGGCGTTGAAGCCGTACTGGGTGACCTTGCCGGAGGAGTCGCGGACGGTGAGCTTGCGCGCGTACTCGGAGATCTCGTCGAGCGTGCGCGGCGGCTTCGTCACGTCCAGCCCGGCCCGGTCGAACGCCTCCTTGTTCAGGTAGAGCAGGGGCGTGGACGAGTTGAACGGCATCGACTGGAGCTTGCCGCCGACCTTGTAGTAGCTGGCGATGTTGGGTTCGAGGTCGTCGAGCGCGAACTTGTCGGCGTCCACGAAGCTCTGCATCGGCACCGTCTGCTTCGAGTCCACCATGAACCGGGTGCCGATGTCGTAGATCATCACCAGGGTCGGGGTGTTCTTCTGCTGCACCGCCGCCTTGTACTTGGTGACGGTCTCGTCGTAGCTGCCCTGGTACACCGGACTGATCTTGATCTTCCCGGCGTGTTCCTTGTTGAACGTCGAGGTCAGCGCCTCCAGGGCCGTCGCGTTGGCGCCCTTCATCGAGTGCCAGAACTCGACGTTCGTCTCACCCTTCGCGTTGGCGAGCGCGTCCGCACCGGGCGCGTCGGTCGGCGCCTGCGCCTTCGGGGTGCTGGTGCACGCGGCGGCCAGGCCGAGCACGAGGAGCAGGGGGAGCAGCCTTCGTTTCATGGGCGAGCCTTTCTACTTGACCGCACCGGCGGTCAGACCACGGACGATGTGCCGCTGCCCGAAGATCACGATGGCGAGGGTGGGCAGCAGGGAGAGTACGACCCCGGCGAGGATCAGGCCGGGCGAGGCGGCCTCGGCGTCGTTGAGCTGGGACACGCCGATCTGCAATGTCTGGTACGACGGGTCCCGCACCAGCAGCAACGGCCAGAGGAACTGGTTCCACGCGGACAGGAACACGTACACCCCGACGGCGGCGATCGCGGGCTTGGACAGCGGCACCAGGATCCGGAACAGGAACCTCAGGTGCCCCGCGCCGTCCATGGCGGCCGCGTCGCGCAGCTCGGCGGGGAACTGCCGGAAGCTCTGCCGGAGCAGGAAGGTCCCGAAGGCGCTGGCGAGGAAGGGCAGGACCAGTCCGAGGTACGTGCCGGGGCCGCGCGCCAGGCCCCAGTCCGAGATCCGCAGGTAGTTCGGGATGATGATCGACTCGACGGGCACCATCAGGGTGGCCAGGAAGCCCCAGAACACGAACCTCGGCAGTCGCAGGTAGACGAAGGCGTAGGCCGCGAGAATGCTGGTGAGCAGCTGGCTGGCCGTGATCACCCCGGCCTGGACCGCCGAGTTGGCGTACTGCCTGGCCAGAGGCACCGCTTCCAGGACCTCGCCGAAGTTGCCCGGACGGATGCCGCTCCGGGGGAACAGGGCCGGTGGGCTCAGGTCGCCGGGCACCATGACCGAGCCGGCGAACGCGTAGTACACCGGGAAGAGCACGGGGATGGCGGCGAGGGCGAGTACCAGGTAGACCGGCAGTTTTCTCATCTGTAGTGCACCCGCCGTTCCAGCACGCCGAACTGCACCGCCGTGCATGCCAGCACGATCAGCAGGAGGACGATCGCCCGCGCGCTGGCCCCGCCGAAGTCCGAGGAGCCGTAGGCGAAGGCCTTCTCGTAGATCGAGTACACCAGGGTGGTGGTCTGCCCGTTCGGCCCGCCCTTGGTCAGGATGTGGATCTGGCCGAAGCTCTGCAACGCGTGGATCGTCGAGACCACGACCAGAAAGAACAACTGCGGGGACAACAACGGGATGAGTACGCCCCGGGCGAGTTTCCAGCCGGTCGCCCCGTCCAGTCGGGCCGCCTCCACCACCTCGGCCGGGATCGAGCCCACCCCGGCGGACAGCACCAGCACGTTGTACCCGAGGTTCATCCACACCGTCGTCGCCGCGACCGAGACCAGCGCCATCGACGGGTCGGTGAGCCAGTCGACCCGGTCCGCGCCGAGGCTGCCCAGGGCCGCGTTGGCGATCCCGACCGCCGGGTTGTAGATCACGGCGAACACGACGCTCGCGGTGGCGACGCTGAACGCGAAGGGCAGCGCGAACACGGTCCGCAGGAACCGGACGCCCCGGATCCGCGCCTCCAGCAACAGCACCACGAACAGCGCGCCCACGACGGCCGGCACCACCGACAGCACGGTGAACCCGAGCGTCACGAGCAGCACCTGGCCGAACTCCGGATCGGCGAACATCTCCGTGAAGTTCAGCGGCCCGACATACGCGCTCGGCCTGCCGAACAGGTCGTTGCCATGGAGTGACAGCGAGACGGACTGGCCCAGCGGCCAGA
Organism: Longispora sp. NPDC051575; assembly: GCF_040681875.1. NCBI lineage: Bacteria > Bacillati > Actinomycetota > Actinomycetes > Micromonosporales > Micromonosporaceae > Longispora > Longispora sp. NPDC051575. The sequence goes on from NZ_JBFAZP010000013.1 coordinate 99,169, forward strand.
AAATGAAGAGGCCAAAACCGACAATCGAGGGCAGGATGAAGGCCCAGCCGAGTCCGGACGCGGAGCGGCGTGGCAGCGGGGACACCGGGCTCCTTCGCGCTATGACCGTTATAGCTACTGGCGGGTACATCCTGTCGGAAACTGTCGGTGGTGACCAGCACAATGCGGGTGCGGTTTCGTGAGTTGACGTGACGTCATAGTGATGTCACCATGATGCCGAGAATTGACGTCTGGAGCATGTAGTGATCATTGAGACAGTGGGGCTGAAGAAGACCTTCAGCTCCCGTAAGGGAGATGTCGAAGCCGTGCGCGGCGTCGACCTCGCCGTGGAGGAGGGCGAGATCTTCGGCTTCCTCGGCCCCAACGGCGCCGGCAAGACCACCACCCTCCGTATGCTCGCCACCCTGCTGGAGCCCTCCGGCGGCACCGCGACCATCGCCGGCGCCGACCTGCGCAAGCAGCCCGGGGACGTCCGCGCCCGGATCGGGTACGTCGCCCAGGGCGGCGGCACGTGGGACGAGGTCAGCGCCCGCGAGGAGCTCGTCTACCAGGGCCGGCTGCACGGCATCAACCGCACCGAGTGCAAGGCGCGGGCCGAGCACGCCATCAAGGCGTTCCAGCTCGAGGAGTTCGCCGACCGCAAGACCAAGACCTACTCCGGCGGCCAGCGCCGCAGGCTCGACATCGCGCTCAGCCTGATGCACAAGCCGCAGCTCGTCTTCCTCGACGAGCCCACCACCGGCCTGGACCCGCAGAGCCGCGCCCACATGTGGGGCGAGGTCCGCCGGCTCCGGGACGAGGGCATGACCGTCTTCATCACCACCCACTACCTGGACGAGGCCGACGCGCTCTGCGACCGGATCGCGATCATCGACCACGGCCAGATCGTCGTCACCGGCGGCACCGACGAGCTCAAGCGCCAGGTCTCCGGGGACGTCGTGAACATCGGGGTCCTCGCCCACGACCTCGCCGCCGCCGAGGCCCTGGTCAAGGAGGAGAGCTACGTCCGCGAGGCCGAGACCACCGCGTCCGGTCTCCGGTTGTACGTGGAGGACGGCTCCGCCGCGCTCCCGCACCTGCTGCGCCTCCTCGACAGCAAGGCCATCCCGCTCAGCTCCATCGAGCTGCACCGGCCGAGCCTCGACGACGTGTTCCTGCGCCAGACCGGCCGCTCGCTCCGTGAGGGAGAGAACGCGTGAAACTCCTCCGTGACACCTGGCTCGTCTTCGCCCGGCAGATGGCGCTGCTCCTGCGCAACCCGGTCTGGGTCATCGTCGGCATCATGCAGCCGCTGTACTTCCTGTACCTGTTCGGCCCGCTGCTCACCAAGGCGTTGCAGGCCCAGCTCCCGCCGGGCGCGCCCGAGTCCGCGGCGTACCAGTTCTTCATCCCCGGCCTGCTGATCCAGCTCGCCATGTTCGGCTCGATGTTCGTCGGCTTCGCGCTCGTCGCCGAGCTCCGGCAGGGCGTCATCGAGCGGATGCGGGTCACCCCGGTCAGCCGGCTCGCCCTGCTGCTCGGCCGGTCGGGCCGCGACATCGTGATGCTGATCTTCCAGTCGCTGGTGATCGTGCTGCTCGCCCTGCCGCTCGGGCTCAAGGTCGAGATCGGCAACCTGGCGTTGGCGTTGGCGCTTCTCGCCCTCATCGGGCTGCTGATGTCCTCGTTCTCGTACGCGATCGCGCTCATCCTGCGCAGCGAGGACGCCCTCGCCCCGCTGCTCAACACGATCAGCATGCCGATCTGGCTGCTCTCGGGCATCCTGCTGCCGATGACGTTCGCCCCGGGCTGGCTGTCGACGATCTCCAAGTTCATCCCGTTCAAGTGGGCCGCCGACGCCGCCCGGCAGCTGTTCGCCGGCAACCCGGGCGACCCGGTGGTGTGGAAGGGCCTGCTGTTCGTGGCGATCCCGACCCTGCTGTGCGTGGTCTGGGCGAGTCGGAAGTTCGCCAAGTCCGTCCGTTAGTTTCGCTACACGGTTGCGAATCTGCACGCCCCTGGCGCTAGCGTCAGGGGCGTGCCCCGTCTCCTGCGCGACCGACTCACCTGGCTGAGCTACGCCCAGCTCGGCATCTGGGGCTACTTCCTCTACGCGTTCGCCCCCGTCGTCCCGTTGCTCCAGGACGAACAGGGCACGAGCAAGTTCGTCGCCAGCCTGCACGGCAGCGCCCTGGCCGTCGGCTCGATGATCGGCGGCGGCCTCGTGTACCCGCTGCTGCTCCGCAGGTTCGGCCGGGGCCGGGTCGTGTGGATCGGCCTCGCCGGGGTGGCCGTCGGCGTCACCGCCCTCGTGCTGTCCGAGCCGCTGCCGCTCACCCTCGGCGCGACCCTGCTCGCCTCGATCTTCGGCATCGTCGTGGTCAGCTACATCTCGCCCACCCTCACCGACGCGCACGGACCCAGCGCCCCCGCCGCGATCAGCGAGGCCAACGCGATGGCCTCCGGGCTCGGCGTCATCGCCCCGGCCGTGGTCGGCGGCGCGGTCGCCCTCGGGTACGGCTGGCGGCCCGCCATCGCCGTGACCGTCCTGCTCATCGCGGCCCTGGCCCTCTACGCCAAGGTCACCCACACGAGCACCGTGACCGGCGGGTACGCGGTCGTGCACGGCGACCGCCCCGGCCGGCTGCCCCTCGCGTACTGGTTCGCGTGGGCCGTCATGGCCCTGTTCGGCGCCGTCGAGGTGTGCCTCACCCAGTGGGGGAGCACCGTGCTGCGCGACCACGCGGGCATGTCCGACGGCGCGGCGGCCGGCAGCATCTCCGCCGTCATCGGCGGCATGTTCGTCGGCCGGCTCGTCGGCGGCCGGCTCGGGCTCCGGTACCGGCCGGCGACCCTGCTGCTCGGGTCGCTGGCGTTCGCGCTCGCCGGGTTCGCGCTGTTCTGGACGAGCACCGCGCCCGCCCTGGCCGTCGTGGGGCTGGTCCTCGCCGGGCTCGGGATGGCCGTGCACTACCCGATGGGCATCGCGCTGTGCATCGACGCGTCCGGCGGGCACCCGGACCGGGCGACGGCGCTGTCCTCGTACGCGATGGGGATGTCGTTCGGGATGACCACGTTCATCCTGGCCCCGGTCGCGGACCGGATCGGCACCCACCGGGCGTTCCTGCTGCTGCCGATCCTGTTGGCGGTGGGGGCGGTGTGCGTGTGGCAGGCGAGCCGGCGGCTACCGGCGCGCGTGCCGGCCACCACGGGCTGACCCGGGTCGGGGCTCCGGGATCGGGGCGCGCCGGAATCGCGGGCTCGCGCCTAGGGGGTCGGCGGGGCCCACAGGTCGGTCACCGCGACGCCCAGCTCGGCCAGCATCCGGCGGAACAGCGGCAACGACAGGCCCAGTACGTTGCCGTGGTCGCCCTCGATGCCGTCGACGAACCAGCCGCCGTACCCGTCGAGGGTGAAGGCGCCCGCGACCCACAACGGCTCGCCGGTGGCCACATAGGCGTCGATCTCCGCGTCGGACGGGTTCCCGAACCGGATCACCGTGCCGGCGACGGCGTTGACCTCGCGGTCGCCGAGGACCAGGTGGTGGCCGGTGTGCAGGATGCCCGACCTGCCGCGCATCCGCAGCCAGCGGGCCCGGGCGTCGGCGGCGTCGTCGGGCTTGCCGTAGACCTCGCCGTCGAACTCCAGCACGGAGTCGCAGCCGAGGACGAGGGTGCCGCCGGCCGCCCCGGGAGCCGGGTCGTCCGAGGCCGGCGTGCCCTGCCCCGCCGCCACCGCCCGGCACTTCAACCGGGCCAACTCCCCGGCCACATACGCCGCCGGACCGGTCACGACGGATTCGTCCACGCCGCTCACCACGACCGCGGGATCCAGGCCCGCCGATCGGAGCAGGGCCAACCGGGCGGGGCTGGCGGACGCCAGGATCAGACGGGGCATCGGGGGATCGTATCCCGCGCAACGAATCGCCGTTGAGGCCGGGAAAGACGCAACGAGTCGCCGTAATAGAGCAACGAAGCGCAATGGTTTTCGGTCTGCGCGTTGCCTACCGTTTGGGTCATCACGATAAGACGATCTCGCCCCGGAGGATCAATGAAGCTCCAGCCCAGGCACTATCTCATGTGCCGCCCGACGTACTTCACCGTGGAGTACGTGATCAACCCGTGGATGGACCCCGAGGTGCCGACCGACACCGCCCTCGCCGTCTCCCAGTGGGAGAAGTTGGTCGAGATCTACGGGCAGCTGGGCCACAAGGTGGACTTCATCGACCCGATCCCGGGCCTGCCGGACATGGTCTTCGCGGCCAACGGCGCGACCGTCGTCGACGGCCGGGTGCTCGGCGCCCAGTTCCGCAACGTGCAGCGCGCCGACGAGGGCCCGGCCTACTCCGCCTGGTTCGAGGCCGCCGGCTACGACGTCAAGGCCCCCAAGCATGTCAACGAGGGCGAGGGCGACTTCCTCGTCACCGAGAACTTCGTGCTCGCCGGCACCGGCTTCCGCACCGACCCGGGCGGGCACTCGGAGGCGCAGGAGTGGTTCGGCCGCCCGGTCATCTCGCTCCAGCTCGTCGACCCGCGCTACTACCACCTGGACACGGCGCTGTTCGTGCTGGAGGCCGACCAGGTCGCGTACTTCCCGGGCGCGTTCAGCCCCGGCAGCCAGCAGGTCCTGGCCCGGCTGTTCCCGGAGGCGCTCCTGGTCAGCGCCGCCGACGCGGGCGTGTTCGGCCTGAACTCGGTCTCCGACGGCCACAATGTGATCGTCCCGCCGCAGGCCACCCAGCTGATCGCGGACCTGACGGCCCGGGGCTACAACCCGATCACGGTCGACCTGTCCGAGCTGCTCAAGGGTGGCGGCGGCCCCAAGTGCTGCACCCTGGAGATCCGGCCGTGATGACCACCGACGCCGTCGAGTACGCCGAGCGGCACACCGCGCACAACTACCACCCGCTGCCGGTGGTGATCGCCGACGGCGAGGGCGCGTGGGTCACCGACATCGACGGCAAGCGGTACCTGGACTGCCTCGCCGGCTACTCGGCCCTCAACTTCGGCCACCGGCACCCGGTGCTGATCGAGGCGGCCAAGGCCCAGCTCGACCGGGTCACCCTGACCTCGCGCGCGTTCATCCACGACCAGTTCGGCCCGTTCTGCGAGGAGCTGGCCGAGCTGTGCGGCAAGGAGCTCGTGCTCCCGATGAACACCGGGGCCGAGGCCGTGGAGACCGCGATCAAGGTCGCCCGCAAGTGGGGCTACCAGGTCAAGGGCGTGCCGCAGAACAAGGCGAAGATCATCGTCGCGGAGAACAACTTCCACGGGCGCACCACGACGATCATCAGCTTCTCGACCGACGAGGACGCGCGGGCCGACTTCGGGCCGTACACCCCCGGCTTCGAGATCGTGCCCTACGGCGACCTGGCGGCCCTGACGGCCGCCATCGACGAGAACACCGTCGCGGTCCTGCTCGAACCCATCCAGGGCGAGTCGGGGGTCCTGGTGCCCCCGCCCGGCTACCTGGCCGGCGTCCGCGCCGTGACCAGCGCCAACAACGTGCTCTTCCTGTGCGACGAGATCCAGTCGGGCCTCGGCCGGACCGGACGCAACTTCGCCATCGAGCACACCGGCGTCGTCCCGGACATGTACCTGCTGGGCAAGGCCCTCGGCGGCGGCGTCGTACCCGTCTCGGCCGTCGCGGCCAACCGGGACGTCCTCGGCGTGCTCAAGCCCGGCCAGCACGGCTCCACGTTCGGCGGCAACCCGCTCGCCTGCGCGGTCGGCCGGGCGGTCGTCGGCCTGCTGCGCACCGGCGAGTACCAGGCCCGGGCGGTCGACCTCGGCAAGCAGCTGCACGCCGGGCTGGAGGACCTGGTCGGGCACGGCATCCTCGCCGTCCGTGGCCAGGGCCTGTGGGCCGGGATCGACATCGACCCGGCGCTCATGACGGGCCGGCAGGCCTGCGAGAAGCTGATGGACCTGGGCGTCCTGGTCAAGGACACCCACGGCTCCACCATCCGGCTCGCCCCGCCGCTGGTCGTCACGGGCGACGAGATCGACCTGGCGGTGGAGCGGCTCCGCACGGTCCTGGGATAACTCTCGGGGCGGCTCCGACCGGGAGCGGCGTCACCTCCGGGTGGCGCCGCTTCCGCGCGTTCCGGAACACCCCAACCCCTCAGATGGGTACTCCGCTGGAGCGCCGACGGTCGTCCTGCCGCTGTCCGGCCGGCACTAGACTCGGCGGGTGACCCAGAGTGACGAATTGCGCGCCCGGTTGGCGAAGTTCACGGCGGACCGGGACTGGGGACAGTTCCACCGGCCGAAGAACCTGGTCATGGCCCTGGCCGGCGAGGTGGGCGAGCTGCTCGCCGAGTTCCAGTGGCTGACCCCCGAGGAGTCCGACGCCGTGATGGCGGACCCGGAGCACGCTGCGCGGGTCCGTTCCGAGATGGCCGACGTCTTCACGTACCTGTCCCAGTTGGCGATGCGGCTGGACATCGACCTGTACGAGGTCGCGCACGAGAAGATGGACGAGGTCGAGGTCAGGTATCCACCCGGTGTCGTACCCCGCTCGGCGGGGCAGCGGGCCGGCCACGACGGCGGGTCGGACACGAAGTCGGCCTGACCCCGGCGGCGGGCCGGACGCGACCTGGCTCGACCTGGCGATCCCGGACACGACCGGCTCGACCTGGCGGGGCCGGACACGACTCAGCCCGACCTGGCAGGACACGACCCGGCCCGGCCCCGGCGGTGCGGGTCACGTCCACGGAATCGACTGAGGAGCGACAGGTGTCCGGTACCCCTCGATGGTCCGCTTCTTCTCTGCCCTATTTGCTGCCGCGCGCGGCCGGCCAGCCCGACGCGTGGACGGCGGAACTCGCCGACGCCGGGCTGACCGGGTCGCAGCAGCTCACCGAGGTGGCGGAGGTGCGGGCCCCGGCCGATGTCGCGGCGGCTCTGGGGCTGCCGGCCGGCGCGCGGGTGGTGGTGCGGCGGCGGGTGATGCGGGTCGGGGACCGTACCGTCGAGCTGACCGATTCGTACTACCCGGTGCACATCGCCGCTGGTAACCGACTTGCCGAGCACCGGAGGATCCCCGGCGGGGCGGTCACGCTGCTCGCCGCGCTCGGCCACGTCCCGGCGCGGGCGCGCGAGGACGTGACCGCGCGGATGCCCACTCCGGAGGAGCGGGTGGCGCTCGCGCTGGGCGAAGGGGAGCCCGTGCTCGTGCTGTGCCGGCTGCTGCTCGCCGCCGGGGACGTACCCGTCGAGGTGAGTGTCATGACGATGCCGGCGCACGGCCGGCACCTGGGCTACGAGACGGCGCTCGGCTAGCCGACCCGGCCGGCCGACCGGAAACTGCCACCGCCGCCTGGCCGGTCCGCCGCAACGTCGACGGCGAACGCTTGCCGCCGGCAAGGCTGACGGTGAACGCTTCGGCTGGAGGGCCGGTCGCCGGGTCAGCGCGGGAGGGCGCTGGACCGCCAACCCCTCTGCGGCGCCGGCAGGGCGCTCGCCCGCCACGGGGTGAACCCGGCAGGGGCCGGCTCCTCCGCCGCTGACGGGCGCGACGACAACACCGCCACCAGGGCGGCCAGCTCCTCCGGGGTCGGATTCCCCGACACGGTGATCGCCGGCACCGTGACGGCCGGCGCGCCAGCCCCGGCCCCCGGCCCGGCTTCGGTCCCGGTCACAGCGGGATGTTCCCGTGCTTCTTCGGCGGCAGCGTCTCCCGCTTGCCGCGCAGGGTCCGCAGCGCCTTCACCAGCTGAACCCGGGTCGACGACGGCGGGATCACCGAGTCGATGTAGCCGCGCTCGGCCGCCACATACGGGTTCGCCAGCGTCTCCTCGTAGTCCGCGATGAACTGGGCGCGGGCCGCTTCGGGATCGGAAGCCGCCGCCAGTTCGCGCCGGTAGAGGATGTTGACCGCGCCCTGGGCGCCCATGACCGCGATCTGGGCGGTGGGCCAGGCGAAGTTCAGGTCGGCGCCGAGGTGCTTGGAGCCCATGACGTCGTACGCGCCGCCGTAGGCCTTGCGGGTGATGACCGTGAGCTTCGGGACGGTGGCCTCGCCGTACGCGTAGATGAGCTTCGCGCCGCGCCGGATGATGCCGTCCCACTCCTGACCGGTGCCGGGCAGGAAACCCGGAACGTCCACAAAGGTGAGTACCGGGATGTTGAACGCGTCGCAGGTGCGCACGAAGCGCGCGGCCTTCTCGGAGGCGTCGATGTCCAGGCAGCCGGCGAAGTGCATCGGCTGGTTGGCGACGACGCCGACCGGGGCGCCCTCGATCCGGCCGAAGCCGATCAGGATGTTCGGCGCGAACAGCGGCTGGACCTCGCAGAACTCGCCGTCGTCCAGCACGGCCTCGATGACCTTGTGCATGTCGTACGGCTGGTTGGCCGAGTCCGGGATCAGGGTGTCGAGGGTCCGGTCCTCGTCGGTGACGTCCAGGATGGCCGGCGCGTCGAACACGGGGGCCGGGTCCAGGTTGTTCGACGGGAGGTAGGACAGCAGCGTCTTGACGTACTCGACGGCGTCGTCCTCGTCGGTGGCCAGGTAGTGCGCCACGCCCGACTTGGTGTTGTGCGCGCGGGCCCCGCCGAGTTCCTCCATGCCGACGTCCTCGCCGGTGACCGTCTTGATCACGTCGGGGCCGGTGATGAACATGTGCGAGGTCTGGTCGACCATGACCGTGAAGTCGGTGATCGCGGGGGAGTACACCGCGCCGCCCGCGCACGGGCCCATGATCAGGGAGATCTGCGGGATCACCCCGGAGGCCCGGACGTTGCGGAAGAAGATCTCGCCGTACAGGCCCAGGGAGGCGACGCCCTCCTGGATCCGGGCGCCGCCGGAGTCGTTGATGCCGATCACGGGGCAGCCGGTCTTCATCGCCAGGTCCATCACCTTGACGATCTTCTCGCCGAACACCTCGCCGAGGGAGCCGCCGAAGACCGTGAAGTCCTGGGCGAACACGCAGACCGGGCGGCCGTCGACCGTGCCGTAGCCGGTGACGACGCCGTCGCCGTAGGGCCGGTTCTTCTCCTGGCCGAAGTTCGTCGACCGGTGCCGGGCGAACTCGTCCAGCTCCGTGAAGGAGTCCTTGTCCAGCAGGGCGTCGACGCGCTCGCGGGCGGTCTTCTTGCCGCGGGCGTGCTGCTTCTCCACGGCACGGGCGGAGCCGGAGTGCACGGCCTCGTCGTACTTGTGCAGCAGGTCGGCGATCTTGCCGGCGGTCGTGTGGCGGTCGGGCGCATCGGTCACGGACCTGATCCTAGGCTGTTACCCGTGAGTGAATACAAGGAGTTGGAGCGGCCGCCTTTGCGGCAAACGGAGTTAGTTCGGTCACTCCTGCGCCCGGGATCGATCTGGACGAACATCGAGGTACTCCACGAAACGGGCTCCACCAACGCGGACCTCGCCGACCGGGCGCGCGCCGGGGCCCCCGAGGGCACCGTGCTGATCGCCGAGCGGCAGACCGCCGGTCGCGGCCGGCTCGACCGGCAGTGGGAGTCCCCGGCCCGGGCCGGGATCGCGCTGAGCCTGCTGGTCCGGCCCACGGCGCCCGTGGCCCGGTACAGCTGGCTGCCCCTGCTCGCGGGCGTGGCCCTGGTCGAGGCGGTCGGCGTCGGCGGCCTGAAGTGGCCCAACGACCTGCTGATCGAGGGCCGCAAGTGCGCCGGGATCCTCGCCGAGGTGGTCGACGGGGCCGTCGTGATCGGCATCGGGCTCAACGTGTCCCTCCGCGCCGACGAGCTGCCCCGCCCCGACGCCACCTCGCTCGTCCTGGCGGGGGCGCCGCTCACCGACCGGGGGCCGTTGGTGAAGGCGCTGCTGCGGGCCTTCGAGACCCGGTACACGGCCTGGAACGACGCCGGTGGGGATCCGGTGGCCAGCCGGCTGCTCGCGGAGTACTCGGAAAAGTGTGTGACCTTGGGGTTGACCGTGCGTGCGGAGCTTCCCGGCGGGCGCACCCTCACCGGCACCGCCGTGGAGATCGACCGCGACGGCCGGCTGGTACTGGAGCACGACGGCGGACGGATCCCCGTCGCGGCGGGTGACGTGGTGCACGTCAGGACCTAGACTCAGCGCGTCCACGCCGCGACATCACCATTCAGGAGGCTGGCGGTGGCGTTCCCCGATGAGGTTCTCGCCGACGATGAGCAGGTCGTCGTCCACCTGCACCCGCACTGGAAGACCATGGTCCGGCCCGGGTTGGTGTTCCTGCTGGTCGTGGGTGCCCTCGCGTTCGCCGCGGTCGCGCTGCCCGACGAGAGCTGGGCGCACGTCGTCCTGCTGGTGCTCGCGGCCTTCGGGCTGATCGCGCTGCTGGTCTGGGTGCTGGTGCCGTTCCTGCGCTGGCGGACCACGCACTACGTGTTCACCACCCACCGGGTGCTGCTCCGCGACGGCATCCTGTCCCGGCACGGCCGCGACGTGCCGCTGAGTCGGATCAACGACGTGTCGTTCTCGCACAACGTGCTGGAGCGCATCCTCGGCTGCGGCACGCTCGTGGTGGAGTCGGCCGGCGAGAACGGTCAGGTGACCCTGAAGGAGATCCCCAGCGTGGAGCAGGTGCAGAGCACGCTGTACCAGCTGGTGGAGGACGATCACGACCGGCGGACGACCGACGACGACGGGATCTGAGCGGCGGGGGCCGCGTGGTGCGGCCTCCGGGCGTGGGGTGCGGTTCTGAGCGGCGGGGCCGGGTCAGCGGCTCTAGCGCGAGGCCAGCTCGGGCTCGGGCACGACCGGGGCCTGCCGGAACACGAACGTCCGGTAGGCCCAGAACCGGAACATGGTGCTCAGCACCAGGCCGACGACCTGCGCGGCGTTGAAGGCGGCGACGCCGTCGAGACCCAGCGGGTACTTCGTGATCCAGGTGACCAGGGCCGTGATGCCCATGCCGACCGCGTTGAAGAAGAAGAACAGCGCGTACTCCCGGCGGAGCGAGCCGCTCGGGCGGTGCCGGTAGGTCCAGAACCTGTTCATCAGGTACGCGAAGACCGTGGCGATCAGGGAACCGGCCGTGGCCGCCTTGACCTCGCCGTGCTGGAACACGGTGTGCAGCAGCAGGTTCGCCACGCCGAAGCTGACGATCGTGTTGATGACACCGACGACGCCGAACTTGGCGACCTCGCGGGCGAGGCCGTGCCACCGTTCGGGAACCAGCTTGAGGATAGGACGCACCGACCAACCATACGGGGTACTGCCTCGGCGCGGCAGTGACCCGGAGCTGGGAGCTTTGTGAGGATACTCTCCGGAGTCGAGTAATTGTCCTGCGTCACCAAATGTGGGGCGGTTACTCCGCCGCCACGAACACCCAGCGCCGGTACGCGTAGAACCGGAACATCGTGCCCAGGACCAGGCCGAACACGTTCGCCGCGATGAAGTCCGCGATCTCGGTCTCGAACACGTTCGGCCACACCGAGCCGAGCGCCGAGTGGCTCAGCCACAGGCAGCCCAGCGCGATGCCGAGGCCGATCGCGTTGAACAGGAAGTACAGCAGGTACTCCCGGTGCAGGCCCGACTTCGGCCGGTCGCGCCAGGTCCAGAACCGGTTGCCGAGGAAGGCCAGGGTCGCGGCGACGGCCACGGCCAGGGTCTTGGCGGCGTAGGTGTTCCAGCCCAGCGCGAGGCCCGCGGCGTAGATCCCCGAGTCGACGACGAACGTGATCCCGCCCACGACCCCGAACTTGCCCAGCTCGCGCACGAGCCCGGCGAACCGGTCGTAGAGCCGCAGCACGAAGTTCCGCGGCGGGGTGGACGTCAACTCGGTCGACATCGTTGGGATTCTACCGGTTGACGCTCACCGCCAGCAGTCCGAGCTCCATCGGGTCCTCCCCGGGCCGCAGGGTGACAACGGACGCGCCGGACAGACCGGTCTCGAAGTGCGCCGCGTCCACGCCGTAGGTGCGCCAGTCGTACCCCTCCAGGGCGGTCGCGGAGCGGCTGTGGCCCACGTTGTCGGCGAGCAGTGTCCCGCCGAGGGACAGGGTGTCCTCCTCCAGCGGGGCGTCGCCGTCCCAGAGCAGCAGGTCCGCGCTGACCCTGGTGCCGGCCACCCGGACACTCAGCGGGCCGTGCCGCAGGGCCGTCGGGCCCTGGTAGACGGCGACGTCGCGGAGCGGGCCGGGCGACTCGTAGACCACGGCGAGACCCCAGCCGGCGTACTCGCCGACGCCGGTGGGCAGGCCGCTCGCCGACACCCAGACGGTCCCGGCGCGCACCAGGTCGGTGACCTCGGCATACGCCTGGCCGAGCTTGCGGGACCCGTTCTGCACGGTGCTCCGGCCGTCGGCGGTGACCGTGCTGCCGTTCAGCTGGACCGAGTACGGGGCGGCGCGTTGGGAGGTGGCCCAGTACAGGCCCGCCCAGCGGATCTTCGCGCCCGCCGGGATGGTCAGCCGGGCCCCGCTGGAACCCTGCTCGGGGCCGGCGGGCGCGCCGGGTGCCCGGTACGGGGCCATCACCGCGTCCTGGTTGTCCTCGGCCGTCGTCCGGCACCACGGGCGCGGGGTGCAGGACAGCAGCGTGTTGCCGGCCAGGGCGACGGCGGACGGGGTGCCGGCGACCGCGTACCCGACCCGGGTGCCCGTGGGGGCCACCGCGACCCGCACGTCGGCCTGGCCGCGCCGGCCGAGACCGGTTACCGACAGTTTGACCGGGTAGAAGCCCGAGGCGTCGGCGGTGACGGTGAGCTTGACCCGGGCGGTGCTGGACGCGCCGGGGGCCAGTGGGGGCCTGGTACACGTGATGGTGGTGGTTTTGGTGCAGGTCCAGCCTTCGCCGGCGTCGGGGGCGGTGAGGGTGAACTGGGGTGGCAGGTCGAGGGTGAGGGTGACCGGGGTGACGGGCGGGGGGGCCTCGGCGTTCTCGATGGGGGGCGCGGCGGAGCCGGCGCCGGAGCCGCTGCCGGGTTCGGTGGGGATGAGGGCGCGGGTTGGCGCGGGGTGCAGTTGGGGCGACGGGAGGCCGGAGTCGCTGCCCGGTTCCGTGGGGACCAGGGGGCTGGCCGGCGGGTTGATGTCGGGCGTGCGGGCCGACGCGGGGTGCGGCGGGGTCGGCTCTCGGTCGTCGGTGCCCTCCGGGCCGAAGGCGCGGATCCGTTCGCGATCGGCCCGGTCGGATCCGGTGGATCCGGTGGCGAACAGGCGAGACCGTTCGCGGTCAGCCCGGTCAGCCCGGTCAGCCCGGTCAGCCGGGTCAGCCCGGTCGGATCCGGTGGCGGCGATCGGGAACCCCGGGGCCGCCCCGGCCGGAGCCGGGACCGCAGCGGCCTCGGTGACCGGCCCCGACTCACCACGGGGTTCCGTGACGTCACGGATGTCCATGTTGATCGACCGGGCCGCGACGCCCGCCGGCCGAGGGTCCCGGACGGTGACCGGCAACTCGCCCGGCCCACCCGCAGACAACCCGCCGCCGTCCAGCGCGGGCGCCACCTCGAAGTCCCCGGGCACCGGAACCGGCGCGGGGGCCGGGGCGGGCGGGGTCGGGCGCGGTGGCGCGGGGGTCGACTCGACCGGCGGGGGTGGTTCCGCGGGCGGCGGCGGCACGACCACCGGCGGGGGCGGTACCACGACGGGCTGCGGCACGGTCGGCGCGAGGGCCGCGTCCGGTGGCGGCTTCTGGTCGCCGGAGACCAGGATCAGCACCAGCACGGCGGCCACCACGGCCGTCGCCCCGCCGCCGATGGCCAGGTTGCGGGTCCCGAGCCGGCGCACCCAGCCGACCAGGGCGAACCAGTGCGCGGCGATCCAACCCCCGACCATGATCTTGGTACCGCCGGCGCTCAGCCCCAGGTACCCGACCGTCGCCCCGCCCAGCACCACGGGCCCGATGACGACCCGGATACTGGAGTTGATCTCCATGAGTTCGACGTGCCGGAGCTTGCAGCCGGCGCACCCGCCCAGGTGCCGCTGCACCTTGTCGGAGTCCCGGCCGGCCAGTCCGCCGCGCACGTACGCGCCGAGCCGCTCCGCCGCCCAGTGGCACTCGGTGGGGCTCTCGGCTAAGTGTTCCTGGAGGTAGATCTGCTTGAGCCGCTCCCGGGCCCGGTACGCCAGCGCGGACACCCCGTTGGGGGTGAGCCCGAGCAGCGGGGCGACCTGAGCGGGGGACTCGCCCTCGACCTCGGTGTGCCAGAGGACCATCCGCCAGCGTTCGGGCAGCTTGGCGAAGGCGCGCGCGGCGTACGTCTGCTCGGCCCGGGTCACCACCGGGTCCTCGAACGTCTCACCGTGGTCGATGACGGCCATGTCGTCGGTGAGGAGCAGTTTCTTGTCGCGGCGGGCACGGTCGTAGCAGACGTGCCGGAGGCTGGTCAGCAGGTACGCCCGGAACGCGTCCTTGGGGCCACCGCCCCGGCGCAGCGCGGCGAGTACCTTCGCGAACGCCTCGGCGACGAGGTCCTCGGCGTCGGCGGTGTCGCGGACGAGCACCCGGGCGAGCCGGCGGGCGGCTCCCACGTGGCGGCTGTAGAGGTTGCTGTAGGCGGCGGCGTCACCCTTGCGGGCCGCGACGATGAGTTCCGCGTCGCTGACCGGAGTATCGACAGTCATGGTTAACTTTCGGCTCGGGGTCCGACCACACAACGCGACACTGGGACTACGGGATATGCCTCTGTCTAATTAGTCCCAAATGTCGACACGGCCGTCCGGGTGCCCCACCGGACGCCCCCCGAACGGCCACCGCCTACGCTGAGCAGCGATGGACGCGCGAACAGGACTCCCCGTGGTCGGCATGGTGGGCGGTGGCCAGTTGGCCCGCATGACCCACCAGGCGGCGATCGCCCTTGGTCAGTCACTCAAGGTGCTGGCGGCGGCACCCGACGACGGGGCCGCCCTCGTCGCCCCCGACACCGAGATCGGCCAGCACACCGACCTCGACGCCCTGCGCCGGTTCGCCAAGGGCTGCGACGTGGTGACGTTCGACCACGAGCACGTGCCCACGGAGTACATCCGGACGCTGGCCGCCGAGGGCGTCAAGGTCTTCCCCGGGGCCGACGCCCTGATCGCCGCCCAGGACAAGCAGGTGATGCGCGAGCGGCTCACCGCCCTGGGCGCGCCGATCCCGCTGTGGGCCCCCGTCGGCACGCTGGCCGACCTGACCGACTTCGCCCAGGGCGAGACCGTGATCGTGAAAACCGCCCGAGGGGGGTACGACGGCCGCGGCGTCTTCGTGGTCTCCGACCCCGCCGAGGTCGCGCCCATGATCGACGCGGGTACCCGGCTGATCGTCGAGGAGAAGGTCGACCTCGTCCGCGAGCTGTCCGCGCTGGTCGCGCGCTCGCCGTTCGGCCAGGTCGCCGCGTACCCCGTCGTGGAGACCGTGCAGCGCGACGGCATCTGCGTGGAGGTCATCGCCCCCGCCCCGGACCTGTCCGCCGAGCGCGCCCTGGAGGCCCAGCAGCTCGCCATCCGGATCGCCACCGAACTGGGCGTCGTCGGCCTGCTCGCCGTCGAACTGTTCGAGACCCCCACCGGCCTCGTCGTCAACGAACTCGCCATGCGCCCGCACAACTCCGGGCACTGGACCATCGAGGGCGCCCGGACCTCCCAGTTCGAACAGCACCTGCGCGCCGTCCTCGACTACCCGATGGGCGACACCACGCTCACCGCGCCGTGGGTCGTGATGGCCAACGTGCTCGGCGGCCCCGACGGCGGGATCTCCGTCGACGAGCGCATCCACCACCTGTTCGCCGAGGACCCCGCCGTCAAGATCCACCTGTACGGCAAGAAGGTCCGGCCCGGCCGCAAGATCGGACACGTGACCGCCTTCGGCTCCGACCTCGCCGACGTACGGGCCCGGGCCCGGCGCGCGGCACAGTGGCTGGAAGAGGGCAGATGAGCCCGGCGGCGGCGCGCGGACCACAGGCCGGCCGGGTAACCCGGCCCCTGACGTCCGCGGCCGTCGCACACCCGAGCGCCTCATGTCCCGCACCGACGCCGCTCCGCGCGGCCGGGACGCGATTCGGCGAGTTCCACGTCGATATGGCCGGCCCGGATCATGCCGTGGCCGTGGATGGGGCGCACGAGCGCTGGGCGGACCTGGGCGGCGCCTACCTGACCGTCGGCATCGCGACCGGGTCGGACCGCGTCGTGATCCGGGCGAGACGCACGAGCACCAGGGGGCAGGTGGATCCGCAACGGCGCGGGGTCCGCTGGCCCTCGCGAAACACCACGGCCCCGGCGGGGCATAGGGGGACACAGTGACTTCTGTTGGCGTGATCATGGGCAGCGACTCCGACTGGCCCACGATGAAGGCGGCCGGTGAGGCTCTCGACGAGTTCGGCGTCGGCTACGAGGTCTCCGTCGTGTCCGCGCACCGGACCCCCGACAAGATGCTCAGCTACGCCCGCGAGGCCGCCGACCGGGGCATCCGGGTCATCATCGCCGGGGCGGGCGGCGCGGCCCACCTGCCGGGCATGGTCGCGTCGCTGACCCCGCTGCCGGTGATCGGCGTACCCGTCCCGCTCCGGCACCTCGACGGCATGGACTCCCTGCTCTCGATCGTGCAGATGCCCGCCGGCATCCCGGTGGCCACCGTGTCGATCGGCAACGCCCGCAACGCCGGCCTGCTCGCGGTGCGGATCCTGGCCGTCGCGGACCCGACCCTGCTGAAGAAGATGCAGGACTTCCAGGTCGAGCTGCGCGAACTCGTGGAACGCAAGGACGCCGCTCTCCGCCAGTCCCTGCTCTAACGGCTCGGGCGGGCCAAGCCCGCCGGGGCTTCGATGCCCGGCCGGGCGGTCTCGCGTTCAACGCCCGGTTCGGCCGTCCCAAGTTCCGAGCCCCGGGGCCCACACATTTCCGCGCTCCTGGCCGGGCGGCGTCGCCACCTGACCGAGCCCGGAACACCGGGAGTCGCCGAACCCGGTGCGGTGGTGCCGGGCCGCACGGTGCGGGCCGGGTCGGGCAGTTCCGTCCGCCGGGTGCGGCACCCTCCGGAGAGAGCGCCGCACCGGGCTCACCGGAACGACGTGTACGTCTCCCGCAGCCTGCGCAGGTCCCGCCGCCGCTTCTCGTACGTCGCCCCGAACGCGATCAGCAGCACCCCGCCCAGCGCGAGCGGGATCCACTTCGGAGCCCAGCCCCAGATCAGGGTCAGCTCGTGCAGCGCGAGGACCAGCAGCGTGCCCGCGCCGATCACCAGTGGCGCGCGCAACCGGGCCCGGGCGCCGAACACGACGACGACCACGGCGGCGGCCCCGAGCGCGACCCGGCGGACCACCGAGGCGTCCGGCGGCAGGGACCAGGCCAGCGAGGGCAGCAGCGCGCCGAGCAGTCCGGGGCCGTACCCGATCCAGCTGCGCAGTTCCGGGCGTTTGCGGGCGGTCCACACGCCGAGGCCGAGGACGGCCAGCGCGGGCGGCAGCGTGTACGCCTCCGGCGTCCCCACCCGGGCGGCCCCCAGCAGCAGCCACCAGGCGAGGGTCTCGCTGAGCACGGCGGCCAGCGCGTACGCCCGGCCCCGGTCCCGGCGGAGCGCCGCCACGCCGAGCGCGGCCCCCCAGACGGCGCACCCGATCGCGGCGGACCGCAGCGTGGGCAGGCCGGCCACGGCGATCACGGCCCCGGCCCAGCCGAACACCTCGGGCAGCACGGCCAACTCCGGCCGCGCCGGCCCGGACAGCCTGGCTGCCAGTGCCGCGATCCCGAACAGTGCCACAGCGGCGCCGAGCAGCGAATACCCCTGCCACAGCCGCCCGGCGTCGGCCGCCGCGCACGCCACCGGCGGCAGCGCCAGGAACGCCACCGACCCGATCACCCACCCGGCGGCCCGACCCGCCACGGACCGCCCGCCGAGCACCGCCACGGCACCGGCCACGAGCAGGGCCCCGAGCGCGGACAACGTCCCGGCCCGGGTCGCCAGCAGGCTCGCCGCCCCGGCCCCGGTCGCGAGTGCCGCGACGACGACCAGTACGGCCGCGACGCCGTCGAACCGTTCGACCCGCAGCGCGGCGTACGACGCGCACCCGAGGCCCAGCGCGAGGGCGACCACCGCCGCGACCGGCCACGGCGTTTCGAGCGCCACCGGGGCCGTCAGGACCACCAGGGCGCCCAAGGGCAGCCCGAGGGCCGTGAGCGCCCGCCTGCCGAGCAGTCCGTACCCGGCCAGGGTCGTCGCCACGGCCACCGCCCCGAGCACGTACAGGTCCCGGGGGCCGACGCCCGTGCCGGGCGACACCGGCCCCTGCCACACCTCGCGCAGCTGCGCCCAGGGCCCGAACAGGGTGAGGGCCAGCGCCGGCAGGGTGCCGCCCGCCGCCCAGACCAGCGGGACGGCCGGCCGGAGGAGCAGCCACGGGTTGCGGACCGGCGGCAGCAGGCTCGCGGCGACGCTGAGGACGGCGGCGTAGGCGGCGTACAGCGTGGTCGGCTCGTCGGTGAAGACGGTGGCGAAGGTGACCGCGGTGCTGCCCACGGCGACGGCGATGGCGGCGGCCCGCACGTGGGGGGTGCCGCGCAGCGCGAACGCCCCGCCCAGGGCCACGGTCGCGGCGGCCAGGCCCGCGAGGCCCGCCCACCGGTCGGAGCTGCCGGCCGCGTGCGCGGTGACGGCGGCGAAACCGGGCAGGGTGCTCAGGGCGACACCGCAGGCCAGGGGCCCGACGAGCGGGGTCTTGAAGCCCAGGGCGGCGACGACCGCGGTGGTCACCACGACCCCGGCGAGGGCGGCGGCGGTCGCGGTCGGGGTACCCAGGCAGACGGCCACGGCGTGCAGGCCCAGCGGGACCGCGCCGAGCAGCCACAGCGGCTGGCGGAGCGCGCGCAGGCCGAGGCCGCCCGCCGCGAGCCCGGTGACGGCCGGCACCGTCCAGTAGGGAGCGCCGAGGACGGCCGGGGCGCACAGGGCCACCAGCGCGCCGCCGACGAGGAGCGAGTCCCGCCACCTGCTGACGACCAGCACGGCCGCCGTGCTGACGGCGAGCGCGGCCGGCAACTGCCAGTCGAGAGTACCCAGATCAAGGACTTTTGCCTGGTACGAGCCTGGAGCGCCCCGCCACACCGGCCACACCCCGACGATGGCGGCGGCGCCGGTGTACAGGGCCGAGGCGACCGTGGCGAGCCCCGCCGCGCCGGCGCCGACCCCGGTCGCGACCAGGGCTCCGGTGCGCGCCGGCCGGGGCAGCCGACCGGCCGCGAGCAGCAGGAGCGCGGCGACGGTGACGACGCCGATCAGCCGGTGGTCGGGCAGCCCGACCCAGATCAGCCGCGCGGCCACGACCACGACGGGTGCGGCCGCCAGCCCGGCGAACACGCCCCGCGCGACCCCCCGCCCGGCGAGGGTCGCGGCGGCGAGCACGGCCGCCACGGCGAGCCCGGCCCCCGCGCCCCGCAGCGTGCCGGTGGTGTCCCCGAACAGCAGCGGCGGCAGCGCGAACAGGCCGCCCAGGGTGAGCGCGAACCCACCGAGCCCGGCGGCGCACCAGCGCACCAGCCCCGGGAACCCACTTGCCCCGACTCCCGCGCTGGGCCCGGCCCCGCTTCCTGTGCCGGCCCCGGATTGTGTGCCAGCAATGGCATCCGTGCCGACTCCGGCGCCCGGTCCGGCCTGTGCCCCTACGCCGACCCGGCCTCCGGCGCCCGGGTCGGCCCCGGCCCCGGCTTGTGCGTTGGCCCCGGCCCTGGTTCCCGTGCCGGCCTCGGCTTGGGTGCTGCCCCCGAATCCGGTTCCAGCGCCGGCTCCAGCTCCCGGGCCGGCCCAGGTTCCGGCTGCTGGGCTGGATCCCTGTGCCCCGGTGGAGCCGAACAGGGGCCAGGCTACGGCCAGGTTGATGGCGGCGGTGAGGGTGAACGCGAGGGACCAGCCGGCGGCCGGCGCGTGCAGCTGGCCGGCGAGGAGCGGCGCGATCGGCTGGACGGCGAGCAGCGTGGCGATGGCGGGGGCGCGGAGCCGGGTGGCCGCCGCGTAGGCACCGGCGGCGCAGGCGGTCAGGGCGAACACTCCGGCCGCGTACCCGGCGGGGGGCCAGGGGGTGAAGCCGGCGATCCGGGCCGCGTACCCGTCGAGGGGTATCAACAGGAGTCCTACCGAGGCCAGGGTCTCAGCGGTGGCGGTGAGCTGGCGGCGGGCCAGCGGGACCGGCGCGATCAGGAACAGGGCCGTGACCCAGGCGAGCAGCAGCGCCCGCCCGGCCAGCCCGAACGTGCTCCACGCGACGACGACGAACACGATCGCCGCGATGCCGAGCAGGACCCCGCCGAGGATGAGCAGCACGTTCTGCGCGGAGACGGCCTTGACGGCGCCGGGCGCGACGGGCTGCGCGCCGGGCGCGCCGGGCCAACCGGGCTGGCCGAGGTGTCCGGGCTGGCCGGGCTGGCCGGGCTGGCCGGGCTGGCCGGGCTGGCCGGGCTGGCCGGGCTGGCCGGGGTGCCCGTGCGGACCGGCCGGTCCGAAGCCGCCGGGCCGACCGGTGACCGGACCCTGCCCGGGACCGCCGGCACCGGGACCGCCGAGGCCGAACGCCGGAGCCGTGCCCGGGCCGGTGACCGGGACCTCTCCGAAGCCGGGAGCCGCACCCGTGCCGGGCACGGTGCCGGAGCCCGGAGCCGTGCCGGAAACGGAGCCCGCACCACTGTCCGGCGCGGTGAAGGGACTGGTGCCCGGCCCGGTCGCGGGCTGAGTGCCAGAACCGGGAACCGGCACGCCGCCCGAACCCGGAACAGGCACGCCACCCGCCCCGGGAACAGGCACAACACCCGACCCGGGAACCGGATACGCCCCCGGCGCCGGCAGCGCCCCGGGCGCCCACGACCGCGCCCCCCGCTGCTCCGCCACCTGTCGGATCTTGAGCTGATGCAACAGCCGGGTATGCCGCTCCACCGCCGCGTTCCGTTCGGCCACCGCCCCGCCCAGCCGCCCCTGGAGATCGGCGATGGTCGCCGCGAGCCCTCGGATCCGGCCCGTCAGCTCGGTCAACTCCACGGCGAGCGGGTCGGCGGGGCGGCCGCAACCGGGGCAGCCGGCCACGCTGTCGGCCTCGGTGCCGCAACCTGGGCAGGGATAGGTACTCACCGGTTCATCGTCGTCTATCGGCGCAACCATTACGTCCACCATTCGGGCGTGGTGAACACAACGGGCACCTTGTTAATTTGAGGCGGTGACTTTAGCCCTCGAACTGCCGTCCGGCGACGTGCTCGCCCTTCTGGGGCTTTTGGTCACCATCGCCGCCGCCTTCATCGCGTACGTGCAGCTGAGGCGCACGCCCGCCGTGCCGAAATCCGCCGAGCAGGCCGACCTCGTGCACGCGTGGTGGGAGTCCTCCGCCGGGGGGGTCGGCGCGCGGGTGTTCGTCGGCAACACGTCCGAGCTGCCGATCTACCTGCCGAACGTCACCGTCAGCCACCGCCTGCACGGCTGGACGGAGAAGCATTCCTGGCCGAGTGTCGCCGGCGGGGCCCGGGTCAGCGCGCCGGTCCGGTCCTCGGTGAACCGGCTGGTGCCCGGCGAGCCCCGGCCCAGGTCCGACGACTACCGGGTCCGGGTGCTGTTCAAGGACGACCGGGACCGGTTCTGGCTGCGGGAGCAGGGCCGGCTGGAGCGGCTGAAGCCCGAGCTGGTGGTGTGGGCGGAGCGGCGCAGGGTGGAGGTGCTCCGGGCGCGGATCGAGCTGGACTTCAGCGGGATGTACGGCATCGAGGTCCGGTTCGAGAGCGGCTCGCCGGGCGGCAGGTTCGACGAGAACGTGGAGCAGTTGGCCGCGCAGTTCGAGGCCGCCGCGAGGGCCGGGCGCACGCCGGACGTGCTGGTCGGGCCGCACGACTGGCTGGGCCGGCTCGCCGGTCGGGGCCTGGTCGAGCCGATCGTGCTGACCGGCGAGCAGCGGAGCCGGTTCTCGGCCACGGCGCTCGCGGCGATGACCCACAACGGCGTGCTGTACGGGGTGCCGACGGACTTCGACACCGCCGTCCTGCTCCGCAACACCGACCTCGCCCCGGACGCGCCGGCCACTGTGGAGGAACTCCTCGCGCACGCCCGGAGCATCAACTCCGAGGTGCCCCTTGCCTTGCAGGTCGGCCCGGACGGCGACCCGTACCACGTGTGGCCGTTGGTCTCCAGCGCCGGCGCGGCCCTGTTCGGCCAGCACCCGGACGGCTCCTGGGACCCGTCGAAGGTGATGCCGGGCGACTGGCGGGGCGCGCTGGCCCGGCTGCGGGCCCTCGGCGACCGGGGCGAGCAGGTGCTGCGCAACACCGTGGACCGGGACCGGGCGATGCGGATGTTCGTGGAACGCCGGACCCCGTACCTGGTCTGCGCGTCCCGCAGCCTCAACGACGTGGACGAGGTCAACCGGGACCTGCCCTCCGACCGGCAGCTCCGGATCGGCGCGTCCCCGGTGCCCGGGTTCGCCAACGGCGCGCCGGCCCGCCCGTTCACCTCGGTGTACGGGGTGTACGTGCCGAAGGCCGCGCCCAACAAGGCACTCGCGGTCGACCTGGTGGGGGAGTACCTGGCCCGGGAGGACGTCGGGCTCACCCTGGCGGCCCTGGAACGCCGCCCGCCGGTGCTGCGCTCGGCCCTGGACACCTTCCGGCCGGACGACCCGGTCCGGGTGTACATCGAGGAGTGCCACCGGGGGCTGGTGATGCCGGCGTTCCCGTTCATGAAGGACGTCTGGCTGGCCGTCGGGGAGGCGGAGCGCAAGGCCATCGCCGGGGCCGCCCCGGTGAAGTTGGCCGACATCCTCCGGCGCGACGTGACCCGCCACGCCCGCCAGGTCCGGCACACGGGCACCAAGTAGCAGAAGAAGCCGCACCGCGCCGGTACCCGTCGAAAAAGGGGTGTCCCCGTGACGGGAACACCCCTTTCCGTGGAAAACTACGGCCGGCCCATGCCCCGGTAGTCCCAGCCCGCGGCCCGCCACTGGGCGGCGTCGAGGCAGTTCTTCCCGTCGATCACCTTGCGGCTCGCGGCGAGCGCGCCCAGGCTCTCCGGGTCGGCGTTGCGGAACTCGGCCCACTCGGTGAGCACGCACACCAGGTCGGCGTCGGTGACGGCCGCGTGCAGGTTCTCCGCGTACTCCACGTCGGGGAGGGCCTTGCGCGCGTTGTCCATGCCCTGCGGGTCGAACACGACGACCCGCGCGCCGGTCTTGTTCAGCATCGCGGCGACGGCCAGCGAGGGCGCGTCGCGGATGTCGTCGGTGTTGGCCTTGAACGTGGCCCCGAGCACCGCGACCTTGAGGCCGGTCAGGTTCGGGCCGGCGGGACCGGCGGGGCGGCCCAGCAGGTCGGCGGCCAGGGCGACGACCCGGGTCCGGCGGCGCAGGTTGATCAGGTCGACCTCGTGCAGGAAGCGCAGCGCCTCGCCGGCCCCCAGCTCCTGGGCGCGGGCCTGGAACGCCCGGATGTCCTTGGGCAGGCAGCCGCCGCCGAAGCCGAGGCCGGCCTGGAGGAACTTGTTCCCGATCCGCGGGTCGTGGCCGATCGCGCGGGCCAGGTGGGTCACGTCGGCCCCGGACACCTCGCAGACCTCGGCCATCGCGTTGATGAACGAGATCTTGGTGGCGAGGAACGCGTTCGCGGCGACCTTGACCAGCTCGGCGGTCGCGAAGTCGGTGGTGACCACCGGCACCTCGCGGTCCTCGGTGGCGGCCAGGTCGAAGACGCCCTTGTGCGCCGCGTACAGCATCGCGTCGGCCCACTCGGTCTTCACGCCGACGACGATCCGGTTCGGCCGGAGCACGTCCTCGACGGCGAAGCCCTCCTGGAGGAACTCCGGGCTCCAGGCGACCTCGACCTCGGAGGTCTCCGGCGCGGACTTGGCGACCAGCTCCTCGACCCAGGTGGCCGTACCGACCGGAACTGTCGACTTACCGACAATCAGCGCCTTACGGTTCAGGAACGGGGCGATTCCGGTCACGGCCGACTCGATGTACGACAGGTCCGCGCCCAGACCGCCCGCGCGCTGCGGGGTGCCGACGCAGATGAAGTGCACGTCACCGAACTCGGCGGTCTCCTCGTAGCTGGTGGAGAAGCGCAGCCGGCCCGAGGCCAGGTTCTTCCGGAGCAGCTCGTCCAGGCCGGGCTCGTGGAACGGCACCTTACCGTCGCTGAGCTTGGCGATCTTGTCCTCGTCGACGTCGAAGCCGATCACCTCGTAGCCGAGTTCGGCGTAGCAGACGGCGTAGGTCGCGCCGAGGTAACCCGTACCGAGGAAGGTCAGGCGGGGGCGCGGGGCGCCCGAAGGTGGTGTTACCTGGGCCTGCGGCGGAACGCTCGGGCTGCTGAGGTAAGGGACAGTCACGCCTTTTCTCCATTTCGCAGGCTGGCTATCCCGGTGAGAATAGTCGGTGAGGATGGGGAGTCGCCTAGCACTGATGGTTACCCGTCAGTATCCTCACATACGACAGGCCCGATCTGAACGGGCGTTCAGGAGGAGGAGCCGCGGTGGCGGACTTTGACGTGTACCAACTTCCCGAGGAGCACCGGGCGATCCGGGACGCCGTGCGCGAGGTCTGCGCCGCGCGGGTCGCCCCGCACGCCGCCTCGGCCGACGCGAACAGCGAGTTCCCCAAGGCCTCCTACGACGCGCTGCGCGCCAGCGACTTCCACGCCCCGCACATCCCCGTCGAGTTCGGCGGCGCGGGCGCGGACGCCCTGGCCACGGCCATCGTGATCGAGGAGGTCGCCCGGGTCTGCGCGTCCTCCTCACTGATCCCGGCCGTCAACAAGCTCGGCACCCTGCCGCTGCTGCTGGCGGGTTCGAAGGAGCTCCAGGCGAAGTACCTGACGCCGGTCGCCGCCGGGGACGCCATGTTCTCCTACTGCCTGTCCGAGCCCGAGGCCGGCAGCGACGCGGTCTCCATGAAGACCCGCGCCGTGCGCGACGGGGACCACTGGGTGCTCAACGGCGCGAAGCGGTGGATCACCAACGCGGGCGTGTCGGAGTACTACACGGTGTTCGCCGTGACCGATCCCACCCAACGCTCGAAGGGCATCTCCGCCTTCGTGGTCGAAAAGAGCGACGAGGGGGTCAGTTTCGGCGCGCCGGAGAAGAAACTCGGCATCAAGGGCTCCCCGACCCGCGAGGTCTATTTCGACAACGTCCGGATCCCGCTCGACCGGATGATCGGCGAGGAGGGCACCGGCTTCGGTACCGCGATGCGCACCCTCGACCACACCCGGGTCACCATCGCCGCCCAGGCCGTGGGGATCGCCCAGGGCGCGCTGGACCACGCGGCGGCGTACGTCAAGGAGCGCAAGCAGTTCGGCAAGGCCATCGCGGAGTTCCAGGGCATCCAGTTCATGCTCGCGGACATGGCGATGAAGCTGACCGCCGCGCGCGAGATGACCTACGTGGCGGCGGCCAAGTCCGAGCGGGGGGACGCCGACCTGACGTTCTTCGGCGCGGCGGCCAAGTGCTTCGCCTCGGACGCGGCCATGGAGATCACGACGGACGCGGTGCAGCTGCTGGGGGGCTACGGGTACACCGTCGACTTCCCGCTGGAGCGGATGATGCGCGACGCGAAGATCACGCAGATCTACGAGGGCACCAACCAGGTGCAGCGGATCGTGATGGCAAGGCAGCTGCTCAAGGGCTTGTAGGGGCATGTTTTCCCAGCTAGATGGCACTATCGAGCCGTTTTGGATCTTGAATTTGCCTTGACTTGATCTTGCCTGGTTTCGGTTGTCATCCTGGGGAAATCCTGGGCTCGTGGATCAATAATGTACATATATCGATTGTTGGGTTGAAGGGCGCGGGCTCGGCCGGGAGGCTGGCTGGATCAGATGTTCGTCCTGGTGAGGTGGCCTGTGGCCGGCCGTGGTGACCGGGATGCCCATCCCGGCGAAGCTGTGCTTGAAGCCCTGTGGACATAGAAAAGCGCCCGGACTGGCAGGCGACGGGAGTTCGTCGCGAGCTGGTCCGGGCGCTGTTTTGCGTTCCGGGGTCGTGCCCTAGTGGGCGGCAGAACTGGGGTTGAGGTGTCGAAGGTAGGCGGTGAGTTCTTCGGCGGTGGCGGAGCTGTGGAGGATCTGCCGGAGTTCGGCGAGTGGCCGGTGTCGGCGGTGGTGGGCCGGCGGGGTGGTGCTCGGCGGGGTCAGGCGGGTGAGGGCGGTGGCGCGTTGGGTGCGGGGTACGCGGGGCGGGGCGACCTTGGTGCACGGATTGGCGGCGATGATCTTGTTGTCTGCCGCCCAGTCGAGAGCTGCTCGTAGGACGCAGAAGTTCCGGCGGATCGTGGCGGGGCTGTAGCGGCGTTCGGTGTCGAGCCAGGTCAACCAGGCTCGGATCTGGCGGGGGCGTAGGTCGTCGGCCAGGATGGGCCCGAGCCGGGGGTCGATGAGTTCGTGGATGAGATGGTCGACGCGCTTGCGGGTGGCGCTGGCCCAGGCCCGCTGTGATGCCCAGTCGTGCAGGACGGTGCTCACGGACGAGGATTTCGGTGCCTGCGGCCGGGTGGCGCGGAAGGCGTCGGCGGTGGTACTGAAGGCGCGTCGGTGTCGGGCGCCGGTCTGGTTCCAGGTGACGTGGAAGCGTTCGGGGCGGGCGGTGGTCGTGAGCGTGCTCATGCGGGGTCTCCTTCGATTGTTCGGTTTGTGAGCGGGGCGTGCGGAAGCTGCCCCGTCGGCGTCATGCCGGGGCGCGGACTGGATCGGGTATGCGGCCTGGGCGGGAGGTCGCGAGGACGTGAGGCGCGTCTACAGCGGGCGGGGGCCGTGGTGTAGGTCAACGGGGCCGAGGATGGTCGGGTACCAGGACCACATCCGTCGTCCGCGATGGGCGCGGTGGCGCAGGGTCTGGAACGCCGACCAGGCGGCGATGTCGGCCATCTGGACCCATTGGTCGGCGGCGGCGTGCCGGAACACGGGCGCTTCGATGAGGTGCCGGCCTGGCGGGAGGGTCTGGTGGGCGGCGCGGTAGGAGGTGTCGCTGCCGTCGCCGTCCATGAACACGATCCCGGTCTGCCCGGTGGCGCGCAGGTCGGCGTCGAGGGCGTGTACGAGCGTCTCGTAGAGGCCCTTCTTGGCCGTAGCGTGCCCCGCGGCGCCGGCCCGGCGGTAGACGGTGGCGACGGCGACCTCGGGGATCGCGGCGACCACTTCGAGAGCTTCGCGGATGACGTCGACGCCGAGTGCTGCGACATCCCAGTTGGGGTCAAGTGAAGGGCTGCGTCGACCCGACGCCAGTTCGGTGGCGTGCAGCCGGGCGTGGGCCGGGATCGCGTGGCGTTCGGCCAGTTCGGCGCGGAATGTCGACCAGGCTTGCTCGGCGTCGACCCAGGCGGCCGGATGGAGCTGGAGCCACGTGAAGCTGGCGATGCCGGAGGCGGCG
The DNA here is from genome assembly GCF_040681875.1 of Longispora sp. NPDC051575. Taxonomy (NCBI): domain Bacteria; kingdom Bacillati; phylum Actinomycetota; class Actinomycetes; order Micromonosporales; family Micromonosporaceae; genus Longispora; species Longispora sp. NPDC051575. The sequence continues at coordinate 126,382 of NZ_JBFAZP010000013.1, forward strand.
GAGCCAGAGTCGTCCATGTAGTGCAGGCGGAACCCTGCGACCGTGGTGTTCATCGGTCGGCGCACTGCGACTCAAGCCACGCGTCGACCTCGGCGGGCCGGTAGCGGCAGTACTTGCCGACCTTGTACCGACGGGGGCCGGTGCCCTTGTGGTTGAGGAAGTACAGCGTCTGCGGCTCGACGCCCAGGTAGGTGGCCGTCTCCTCGTGGGTCCACATCCGGTCTCGTGCTAGTTGCCGCATCGCTTACCTCGCTACTTGCCATTTTGATAAACAATTACTTGAATTGCTTACTTGGATGGGAAGTAGCATCGGCGTGGTAGCGTTCGCTCGTCAATGAAACAGCCTTATACTTGCGGAAATGACAAGTAGCCAGGTCGGAGGCGTGCGGTGAGTCGGACAGTGGGAGCGATAACCGGCGAGGCGATCCGCCGCGAGCGACGCCGGCTCAACCTGACCGCGGAAGACGCCGCCGCCCGCTACGACGACCCGGCGCTTAGCCACACCGTGCTGATGAACATCGAGTCAGGCCGGCGCAAGACCCCCACCACCGTGGAGGAGTGGTTACGCCTGGCCTACGTGCTCGGCGTCCCACCCGAGTCCCTCCTCCTGCCCGAGGGCGACGAAGGGATCGAGGTCGCACCCGGCGTCGTGCTCGACCGCAGCGTACTGCTGCGCTGGATCCGAGGTCAGGCCGTCCCTGATGGCATCGACGAACGCCACTTCCGGCAGATCGCCGCCATCACCCTGCCCGCCGAAGCGCAACGGTCCCTCGACGTGAAGCAGGAACTGCTACGCCGGGTCGGCGTCATGGTCGACACCATCGACACCGAGACCGAAGAAGTCGCCCGCAAGACTCGCAAGCAGACCTACGACCTGCTCTCCGAACTCCAAGAACTCGTCACCAGCGAAACCAGCAGGGAAGAGATCGGAGCCAAGATCGAGGGCTACAAGGACCGACTCGCGGGACTGATCTGACCCGGCCGGCCCGGGCGGGACGGCCCAGCACACTCCCGGCACGCGCCAGCGGCCGTCAAGGCGCGCTCACAGACTCCGACAACGGGGCAGACCGGCACCCGCGGGCCTTGACCGACGCCAGCGGGCCGGGAGGATGGGCCCGTCCCAACCGTGGCCGGCTGCAGGAGGGCGGAGCTGGCGAGTGGGTTGAACGCTTGCGGGGCGGCTCTGACTCGCATCCCGCCGTAGATCTGGAAGCGGCGGTTGAAGGCTTCCTCACCGCCTTCGAGAACCTGCCGGACGTGTTTGCGGATGTCGGGGGAGTCGATGGAGCCCTGTGCCAGGGTTTGGATCCGGCTACCGGTGGCGTCGAGGACGACGACGAGTTCGGCATCGCCGAGCACCGGGATGTTCGGGTTGTGAGTGGCGGCGATGATTTGCCGGGTGCCTCCGGGCAGAGTGGCCTTCTGCTCGCGGATCATCTGGACGACTTCATCGAAGATGAACCGGTTGTCGAGGTCGTCTTCAGGCTGGTCAAGAATCATGCACCTGTCGTCTACAGCGAAGATGAGCATAAGGATCGCGGTGGCCCGCTGACCCGCCGAGGCACGGTCCAGAGGGCGGTTTTCACCTTCGACATGGAGGACGATGTCGACCCTGTCGCGAGGCGCGATCAGCTCCAGTTCCGACAGCCGCCCGGTGGTCTCGTCGGCTAGCCACTGGCGGACCTTGGTTGCCTGGGCGAGCGAGATACCGAACCGCTCCATGAGGTCGTCCACGCCCTCGCGGACGGCGTTGGCGATCGAGGCGCCGTCGACCGCAGACTGGGCTATGGCCTCGATAGCCGCGCCCTGGGCACCGCAGCCGTGCAGGAGCTGTTTGAGATCGTCACCGAACTGGGCGATGTCGCCATGTGCGGTGACGACCACCTCCACCCGAGAGGACAGGCGCGCGTTAATTGTCCGGGCGGCCTCCAGCCGGATCTTGCTGGCCCGCCCGCGCTGCTTGACGACGTCGTCCAGCAACCCCTCGCGGGTGGCTTTCAGCGCCTCGAACTGCGGGACCTTGCGGTCGAGTGCATCTTTCTGCCGCTGCAGGGGTGCGAGGCGGCGCGACAACGACAGGGCGTGGTCGGCGTCCAGGCGCTCGGTGTTGAGGCTTTGCTTGATCTTGTTCAGTTCACCGGCTAGTTCCTTCGCGTCCAGATCGTGCTGGCCCACGAGCCCGAGCAGTTCGGCCTCAGCAGGCTGCAATGCGGCCAGGATCTGCTCCTGAGCGGATCGGACCGCCTGGCTGACCGTGGCGAGGATCCCGGCTGCAGCCGAAGCGTGTGCGCTGTCATGTCCTGACAGCGTGGTATGGGATTCGTCGAGCTGCATGGTCAGATGGCCGAGACCCTGCTGCCAATCCGCGTCGCTGTCCTGGGCGTCCCGGGAAAGGTCGTGTGCAGTGGTGAGGCCGTCGCGGAGGCGGAGCAGCGCGGTGTGCTGGGACAGCTTGTCCATCACGCCGTTGCTCTCGTACAGCTTGAGCTCGTGCTCGACCTTGCCGATATCCTGAAGGAGTTCGGGCAGGGATGCCTGGTCGGTCGCGTGTTTGAGGACGTCCAAGCCGTTTTGGCGTAGCGCTGCGCAGGCATCCTCCACCGCCTTCTCCGCCTGATGCACGTCGTCGCCGATGAGCCGGTCCAGCAGTAGGCGCCGGTAGGCCTGATCGCTACTAACCTTGTCGATCTCGCGCTGCAGCAGAATGATCGGCTCGTGGTCCGGGCCGAAGGTCTCTTTCGGCTCCAGGGTGAGGACATCCCCGGTTTCGTGGTCGGTCACAATCGGCGTGTCGCCGAAGATCCGGCTGATCCGGTAGCGCTGCGCCGGGCAGTTGTCGCTATGCCGTTCGACTTCCAGCTCGATCCTGCCGCCGCTACCCAGGGCGTGCTTGACAAGAGCATGGCGGCTCAGTTCATCACAGAATGCTTCGATGCCCAGGCAGTACCTGATGGTCTCGAGTATGGCCGACTTCCCGGTGCCGCGACCGCCGATGAGCGTGTTGAGGTTGGCGTCAAAGCCGTACGTGGTGTTGTGCAGGAACCCGGTGCCCTCGATGGACACCGAGACTATGCGCCCGTTGGACGGAGCCGTCGGCGCGGTGGTGCTCACGCGGGTCTGCGGGTCATGCAGGGCCAGCCGCATGGCGTCGATCTCCAGTGAGCTGAGCTTGAGCCACGTGGCCCGCAACCGCCCGTCGGGCATGGTCCGGGTGCCGATGTCGGCAAGGTTGCGAGGGTCGCTGAACTCCACCAGGGCCAAATGCAGCCAGCGGCCCGGCACCCGGGTGCTGCGGATCTTCTCCATCGAGGCGCTGCCGTGGTCGAGGCCGTCCAGATCCGCTTCCGCGATGACCGCTGCGGCGGGCTGCGGCCCGAGTGACGACACGATGCCTTTGCGGTCATCGGCGTGGGCGGGGATGAGTAGGCAGTCGAACCTGTCGCGCAAGCCCTTGAGCACGTCGACCAGCGGGTCGCGCAGGTTGAGATCGCGGTGCTGACGCCCCTCGAACAAGTTCTCGGCAGGCTTGCGGTCAAGCGAACGCAGGTACTCGTTGATGAGGGCCGGGTCGGTCTCAGGACCGAAGACCACCAGGATGTGTACGCCGTTCTTGCCCTCGGCCACGCTGAGCTCGACTCCCGGAAGCACGACGATGCCGTGCAGCGCGGCCTCCTCGCGGATCATGCTGAACCACGGCTCGCGAATCCCGTTGTAGTCGGTGATCGCAGCGATCTCGATGCCTGCGGCCTTCAGCCGGGCCGCGTAGTCCACGGCAAGCCGACGCTGGTCGGCCGGATCGTCGAAGTTGACGCCATCCAGGCCGGCGAAGCTATCCACCCCAGGAGTGTGCAGGTGAAAGTCCACTCGGTACCAGCGCGATCCACCCAGTGTCATCGCTATACATCCCTCGTCCTGGGCACACAGGTGCCCTACGTCGAAACCCTGCCGTGGCGGGTCGAGGGGTGGCCCCGGGTAACCCGGGAACGCCGTCGCGGCGATGTGGTGACCGTGCGTGAAGACACAGCCGATCGAGAAGCATAGACCCGTTGGTGCCTGTTACGAAAATCCATTCACGAAACGACAACTGGATTGGACCGCCAGGACCGTTGACCTTGTAGTGGAGGTACTCAGGTTCGCAACTGCCACACTGCCTCTCGTCGTGTGCGTGTTCGGCTCCTGCCGTCGAGGTGTAGCTCGGAAGCCGTCTGGAGGACAGGGTCGGCGGACTAGGGGAATTCAAGCGATGGAATCCAGCTACGATTCGGGATCGAGGCGCACCGAAGCCCCGGATCGGTCATCAGGTTTGGCCCATATTTGCGCCGCGTCTTGTGCCTCTGAAGTGGAGAGCTCGGCTCGGCTGGGCTCATAACCCAGAGGTCACAGGTTCAAATCCTGTCCCCGCTACTGATGAAAGTGCAGTTCATGGCCTAGATTCCATTGATTGAGATCTAGGCCCTGACTCGTTCTGGGAGCATTGGGGGAGCAAGCCATGCACCTCGATACGTCACGAGGTGACATGAGCTGGCAGGTGGCGATCCGATCTCTCTTGCGCGTTGAACTCGCGAAGTCCGCCCTGTTCGGCCGGCGGGAGTGGCATGCATGAGGTGAGATGGTGGCCGAATGGACCGCAAAGAGATGGTCCTCGCATGCTCGACACCATCGACACTGAGACCGAAGAGGTGGCTCGCAAGACCCGCAAGCAGATCTATGACCTGCTCGCCGAACTCCACGACCTCGTGACCAGCGAAGCCACTCGGGAAGAGATCGACAGCAAGATCGACAGTTACAAGGATCGACTCGCCGTCCTGATCTAGCCCGTCCATTCCGGCGGGACGGTCCATCAAAGGCCCGGCGCGTGCCAGGGGCTGTCAAGGCGCGCATCCACCCGTTCAGGGTCGGTCTCATTCGCGCGGCGCGGCTTGACGGCCCCCAGCGCGTCGGGACGATGGAGCCGGCCCGCCATGGCGGGCGCAGATCGGCATGGCGGAGCCATGGCCGACCTGAGCTCGGCGCGGACGCGTTCTAGTAGGTTCCGCAGTTCGTCGGGGCCGGTGGTCGCCATGGCCCACAGCGAGCTGATCTTGCGTGCGGCGGTCCAGGCTTGTGCGTCCTCGGGGCCGGGAGTGAGGAAGTGCTGCACCTGAAGTCCGAGCTGGTTGAAAGGCGTCGAGTCGAGGTAGCGGCTGCCGCCCGGCCCGCAGAGATACGTGTGTGCGCCGATCGTGGCGGAGAGGTCGGCCAGCCGTGTGGAGCGTCCGGTTCGCGTGGGTAGGGCACTGGCGTGGTGGACCTCGCCGCTCCAGCCGAGTAGACGGAGCAGGGCGAGGGTGGACACGGCGGAGATGGTCGACAGGTGCCCGGTCGCGCTGATGACGTCGCCGACCTGGCCGGCGAGGTCGCGCACGTGCGGCCAGTGCGGTGCGCTGGCGTAGTGGTGGGCGAGCAGGTTGTGGACCCGTCGCCGGCTGCCGGCCTGGTCGGTGAGCGTGAGGGCGTCGATCGCCGTCGCCCGACCGTCGGGGCGGTGCACCGGCAGCGTCAGCCACTGAGTCTCGGTGCCGTCGAGGTTCGCCAGGCGGGTGCGGTGCTGGTGGTCGCGGGCGGCGTGCTGCACGGTGTCCAGGACGATCCAGGCGTCGGCCGCGTACAGCTTGGCAAGGGTCGACAGACGGGGGAACAGGTTGGGTTGGTGGATCGCGGCCACCTCGGGTTGTCGGTTCATGGCAGCCGGGAGGTGTAGCCGGCGGCGATCAGCCGCAGGTGGGCGTCGAGGACGTCGGCGGGCACGTCCTGCTCGATGGCGTAGCCGAGCGCAGGGTAGTCGATGACCCTTTGTGTGTCCCCGACGAGGTTGGACAGCACGAGCTGGTGATCACCGATGCTGTCGAGGTAGTTCGGCCACGTCATCGTGGCCGACGAGCACAGCACCCGCACCTCGGGCCAGACCTTACGGCAGGTCGCGTACGCCCGTCGCTGCATCGAGGGCATGCACACGATGAGCACGGACCCGATCGACTCCAGTGCGGTGCCAGCGTCGGCGAGGACCTGTCGGGACAAGGTGATGTTGGCTCCCGTGTTCGTGGCGGCCGGCTCCAGCAGGATCGCCGTGCTGGGCACGCCGTTGCGCACGGCGATGTCGCGGAACTTCGCCGCCTCGCCGTTCGGGAATGCGTCCGGGGTGGTCGGGTTGGGGCCGCCGCTGATGACCACGCGGGGGACGAGTCCGCGGTGGTAGAGGTCTGCGGCGTGCTCGGGGACGGTGAGGTCGTGACCGCCGAGCACGATCGCCACAGAGCACGGCTCCAGGTCGTGTCCGAGCTGGTGGTAGTCGAGGAGAGTCGCGCCGTCCTTGAAGTCCTGGTCACTGATCATGATGTTCTCGCCGTCCGCCCACTGCCTGCCCGGATGCCCTGGATGGCCCGGACCTGATGGGATAGACCGTATCGACCCGCCGTGGCCTCGGCCGACGCGAGGACGCAATAGCCATGTTCGGCGGTCGCCGGGTCGGAGAGCAGAATGTGCCCGTGTGCGGTGTCGAGCCTGACCTGTTGGAGGGGCGAGTCGGTGGGCCGGTGTGCCAGGGCGATCTCGATGTGGCGGACGGCGGCACCTGTCTTGCCGGCTGCACGGTAGGCGAGCGCGAGTTTCTGGGTGGCGATCGACCACTCGTCGGGCTCGCCGAGGTCTTCGAGCACCCGGGTGGCGTCCTCGATCGCCGACACGGCTACCGGCAGCAGGTGCGGCTGCGGGTTCTTGGTCAGGGCGGTGCCGACCCATAGCCGGGCGTGCGCCCGGTCGAGCGCCCCGAGCCGGGGGTCGTTGGCCAGCTCCGCGTACCGGCGAGCGGCCAGGGCTAGGTGCCCGGTCATCTCCCGGGTCACCGTCAGGAGGAGATCGGCCTGTGCGACCCGGCGCGGCTGACCGAGCCGTGTGAACAACTCCTTCGCGGTGCGGTAGGCGTGCTCTGCCGACAGGGGGCCGGCGACGCGGCCCTGGTCGCGGCGCATGTGCCCGGACAGCAAAAGTGAGCGGGCGCGCAATTGAACGCCATGCTCTCCGAGGAGGTTCAGGTCGTGGTGGCCCAGCCACCGGTCCAGCAGCAGCCCGGCGCCCGACCAGTCCTGCCGGCCGACAGCGACATGGGCTCGGTCGAGATCATCGGCCCAGTCCTCCAGATCCAGCCCGGCCAGGACCGCTACCCCTGCGGGTCGGGCGGGGTCTCGTAGCAGGATCTCGACCAGCAGCGGATCCAGCAGTTGGCGTTCCAGCGTGCGTTGGATGGTGTCGGGCTCCCGTGCGTACTCGCGGGGGTGAAACGCCTGATCAGCCGCCCGACGCCGGTCGTCCAACGTCGGCGGCGTCGAGTAGTGGGCCGAGTGGAACAATATCTCCGCCGCATTCCGCAGCCGCGCATCCGGCAGTTCGCCCAGCACTGTCGACCACACCGCCGAGCAGTACGCCAGCCCACCGAGGAGATCCGCCGGCAGCGGCCCGGCCCGCCGTTCCAGCGCCGCAAGCAGGCGCGGGTACCGCTGGCGGCGATGCGCGAGATCTGCCAGCCCGACACGCCGCAGCCGCTGCAACTCCACCGTAAGGCTGCCGACCCCGCTATCACCCACTTGATCCTCCTGAGGCCGAACTGTGAAGTGCACCCACGGTAGAGGTCAGCGTCGATCCTCGGGGAAATCTCCGTGTTTTCTCCGTGTTTTACGGCAGTGGCTTGACATGTTGCGCATGACCGGCGAGTCGGCGAAAGGCTGCCTGATGCCGAATCGGGCCGCCCCCAAGCGGGCGTAAGCGTCGTGGGCCGGGTCGTCGCTCACCGACACTTTGGCTTCCCGTCCCGTTGTCAATGCTCAGCTGGTGGGGCGAACACAACTCGCGACGAGTTGGCGAGGTTGCAGGTGATCGGTACATCGGTCATAGAATCGTCCGATGAAGACCAAAGCCGAGCGGGAGGCGCTTCGGCGTGATCTGGTCGGTCGTGGCCATTCAACCGCGGATATCGCGCGGGTGTTCCAGGCCCGAACTCGGGCGCGCTGCCGTCTGGCGGCGCGGTGGGCGACGGGGATGACCTTGCAGGAGGTCGCCGACTCGTGGAATCGGTTGGAGACTTCGGGTCGTGCGCCGATGACGCCGCAGCGGGTCAGCGACTACGAACGCTGGCCTGATGGCGGGCGGCGGCCGACGCCGCATGCTCTGCGGATGCTGTCGCGGATCTACGACGTCGATGTTGACCGGTTGATCGACTCTGCGGACCTGGGGGCGTGTGACGACCGGCAGATGATGGAGATGATGGAGCTGGGCAGCTCGTCCTCCGCTGTCGAGCGTGCTGACGGTGGTGTGGTCGCGGGTGAGTTCGAGGAGTTCGTGGGGTCGGAGATCGCCAAGTTCGGCGCTTCCCTGGTCTACCCGACCTTCCGGTTGACCGATGAGGTACGCACTGCGGTCTCGGGGCTCAACGAACAGTTGCTCTACGAGAAGGAACAGAGCCCGTTCACCCGAATGCACCGGATCGACGTGCCGGTGGCCGCCGCGGTCAACGACATGCGGGCGCTCGTGTACGTGGTGGACCTGTTCCAGTCCCACCTGCGGGTCTCCTGGAGCCTGCAAACCGACACCGACGCGGTCCGCGACCCGGCGCGCAGCATCATCTCCTTCGGCCTGTCGAGCAACGACTGCACGCACATGTACCTGGAGACCGTCGACTCCCCACTGTTCTCCGTCGTGCCCGACGAGCAGGGCAGCGAGTTCCTGAGACTGGCGGACGGTTCGGAGTACCGCTCGACTGCTGGTGAGCAGTTCGGGATCGTGATGCGCGCCCGACCCTTCCCCGACACCCCCGACCGCGTGTGGTTCCTGGTCTCCGGGCTCGGCCCGCTCGGCACGCCGGGTGCGGCCTGGTACCTGGCCACCAACTGGAGCGAGCTGCACCGGCGAGCTGGGGCGGCCGACTTCGTCGCCGTGGTTCGGGTCCGGCGATACTCGGAGAAGAGTGCCCAGCTCCAGCACGTCTACGTCGCCGGACAGCCAAGGAGATCATCGTGACAAAGGGCCTGTTCGTCGGGTTGGCTACCGTCGACCTCGGATACCTGGTCGCCGACTACCCGGGTGAGGACACCAAAGCCACCGCGCTGGACCAGTTCACGGCGGCGGGCGGGCCGGCGACCAACGCGGCGGTCACGTTCGCCTACCTCGGCGGTTCGGCGCGCTTGGCGACGTCGCTCGGGCGGCACTGGCTGACCCGGGTGGTGCGCGAGGACCTGGAGCAGCACGGCGTGGAGGTCACCGACCTGACCCCGGACGCCGAGGGTGCCCCGCCGGCTTCGTCGATCATCGTCGCGCAGTCGACGGCGAGCCGGACCATCGTGTCCCTGGACGCCACCCGCACCCACGCGCCCACGCCCGCTGATCCCGTCGCGCTGCTGGGAGACGCCGGGGTCGTGCTGGTCGACGGGCACCTGACCGAACCCTGCGCGGCCCTTGCCGAGGCCGCCCGCACCGCCGGGGTCGCGGTCGTGTTCGACGGCGGGCGGTGGCGCGACAGCCACGCCGAACTGCTGCGCCACGTGAGCGTGGCGATCTGCTCGAACCGGTTCGCGCCCCCGGACGCCGCCGGTGACGTGCACGCCTACCTGCACGGCCTCGGCGTGCAGCACGTGGCGATCACCAACGGGGAGGCTCCGATCCGCTGGTCATCGGCCTCCGGTGGCTCGGACGTGATCAAGCCGCCGTCGATCCGGGCCGTCGACACGCTTGGGGCCGGCGACATCTTCCACGGCGCGGCGAGCTACTACCTGACGGCCGGGTACGAGTTCCCCGACGCCCTGCAAGCGGCCTCCGTGGTGGCCGCAGCATCGTGCGAGTCGTTCGGCACCAGATCCTGGATGACGACCCAGCGCGACCGGTACCCGGTCTAGCTAGAACTTCACCTGGTCCAACACGAGATCGGCGTTGCGGCGCGTGGCCGCGATCAGCTCGGCGTTGGGCAGGTCCGTACCCGCGATCTTGGCCGTCGCCTCCTCAGCGCTGCGCCCGATCGCCCGGTGCCGGTCGAGGAGCCGGCGCTCGACCAAGGAGACCGGCGCGTCCAGGTACCACACCTGGTTGAGCAGCGACCGAACCTGCGACCACGGCTGATCGTCCAGCAGCAGGTAGTTGCCCTCGGTGATCACGATGCCCGTCTGCGGGCCGATGAGGATCGCGTCCGGCACCGGCTCGTGGACCACCTGCCGGTCATAGACAGGCCACCCGACCTCTGGGACGTCGCGCAGCAACTTGAGCCTGTCTACGTACCCCTCGGCGTCGAAAGTGTGCGGCGCGCCCTTCACGGAACGCAACCCCGCCCGGTCCAACTCGTCGTTGGTCAGATGGAAGCCGTCCATCGGCGCGATCTGCGCGATGTCCTCACCGAGCTTGTTGTTGATCTCGTCGCGTAGCCGCTCGGCCAGGGTCGACTTGCCCGCCGCGGGAGGGCCCGCGATACCGAGCAGGTAGCGCCCACTGCGGGCCTGCCAGGCGTCGATCACCCGCGCCGCCAGACTGGCGACACCGTTGGCGGCGGACATGAAACCTCCTGAAGAGAACCGGCACGCCCAACGCTACAGCCCGATCGACACCAACCCGACCATGGGCGAAAAGCTCACCCATGCGAGGTAAATCACTCATGCGATGCTCGGAAAGTTGCAGCTCAGAGATCTGTCATCACTTTCTGTGTGCGGAAAGAAGCTCGCCCGCACAGGTCACGGAATCGGAAGGAAGTTCCCGGAGACTTCTCTCAGGACCTCACCAGCGCGGCCGGAGCGGTGGCGGTGAGTCCGGGAAATTTCCGTGTTTTCCCACGAGTTCGCTCCGCGTTTTCTGAGTTCTATGAAGACCAGGTTCATCGAGCACTGTCGAGTCACCGTCAGGGAGGTTCACGTGGAGCACACCACGCACTGCCCCTCGGCGGCCTGCGGGATCCTCCCGCCGCCACCGTCCACGCCACCGGCACCCCCCGTTGCCGGCGGCCCGGATGACGGTGATCCCCGGCCGTGGACGCGGCCGGCAATGGGCGGGGGACGGCCCGCCCACAAGCGCTCCGGGGGCCCGGCGGAGTGCACGTCCACGCGGGGTGGCCGCAGTTCCTCACAGACGCCTGCGGCCACCCGGCGTCACCTTCCCTCCCTCGCAGCCCCCGGCTGGCCGAACCTTCGACTATCTCCCCTGTCGGTTTACGGCCAGCCGGGTCTCTCAGCGGTGGTGATGTGGTGAGCGCTGATCTCGCGGTGCGAGCCGTCTACCTCGGCGCGCTGCACACCTACCGCGACCCCGACAGCGGCCTGTACGCGATCGTCGGCCTGTACCTGCAACCACCCAGCGGCGCGCTGGTGCCGGGGTGGCTGGATCCAGCCGCCGGGGCGGTGTGCTGGCAGCGCCTGCACGACTACGGGTGGTGCGCCATCGGCGGCGCGGCACTTGCGCACACCGTGATCGACGCCAGCGCGCCCCGGCTGGTCACGCCTGACGGCGCGGCGGCAACCGTGGTGCCGACCTCGCGCGGGCCGGTGGACCTGCTCGGCGCCCTGCTGTACGAGGCGCGCCCCGAGACCGAGGGCTGGTCGTTGTGGTCGCGGACCACGGCACCATCCTCCCTGCCGACACCTGGGGGGAGGTGATCACCGTGAGGGACCTGCTGCGCCGCTCCATCGGCTACTAGTGCCCGCCGGCCGGAAGGCCGGGCCTCACCCGGCCTTCCCACGCCCCTGTCCAGGAGGACGACATGACGATGACTTCGGCCGAACGGGTCTTGGCGACCGACGACGACCTCGGCGACGTCCTGTATCAGTTGATCATCAACTATCGGTCCGACGCCGACGTGATGGTGGTCGAGGACGCCGGCGGGCATCTGTCGATCGTGCAGGGCACGCAGGTGCCCGCTGACCGGGAGGGCTTGTGTCTGGTGGTCTCCCGCCGCCGGATGCAGGACCTCGCCTACTGTTACCCGTCCAACAATCTCGGGTTCGGCCTGTGGCGGCGCGAGTTGGCCGCGATGGTGCGCCGACAGGGACCGCTGTGACCACCCGGACCGGTCTCCGGCGCGCTCGCCGTACCGCGGCGGTGTCCGGCGTTCCTGCGGTCTCGGCCCGCGAGCTGGTCGTGACGTCGCAGTACCTCGGTTCGCTGTGCACTCGGCAGATCGGCGGGGACCGGTACCGGATCGTCGGGGTGCACCTGGAACCGCCGGGAGTGTCCGCACCCGTGGCGGAGTGGCTGGACCTCGCCGACGGGACGACCCGATTGGTCTGGATTCCGTGGCTGGGCTGGTGCGCCAGGAGCGGATCGGCTGCAAGGTACCCGAGCGGCAGTATCGATGCGCCCCGCCTGGTGACACTCGACGGTCAGCCGGCGCTGCGCCTGCCCACATCCAACGGGTCGATGCGGCTGATGCTCGGCAGGACGTATGAGGTGCGCCCCGACGGCACATGGGGGTGGTCGCTGTGGGCGATGACGTGACCCGCGAGCACCGGGGCCGGCGCGGTGTGCCGACCGATGATCTCGCCAGCCTGCTGTGGACCTTCGCAACCAGGTACGTGCCGAACGCCGACGCGATGATCGTGCAGGACCGGGACGGAGGAATGCGGATCACCCCCGGCACCGTCGTGGCCTCGGGGACGGCGGTGGTGTTGACCCGCCGCCGGTTGGCGGAGTTCATGCACAACACGGCGACCAGCTCGGACTGCCTGCGGGAGTGGGACAACGCGCTGGTGTTGGCCGTGGCGATCTGGTCGATGCGATGAGCAGGGCGATCGGACGCGCCACGGTGCCGGGCCGGCTGACCGTTCCGGGTGAACGTCTTCCTCGGCGGGTACCGCGACGGGTCGGGGCGGAGGAGGATCTGCGCCGACGCCCCGATGGTTCCGTGGTCGAGTGGGCGGCACCGCCGGCTGAGCGGCCCCGGTGTGTGCATCCGGACGTGGTGTCGGTGCCGGCGAGTTGGGCGGCGGTGCGGGCCGGGCGCCACACCCGCCTGGAGGACCGGGCCTGCCTGGGATGCGGGCGGCACTTCCTCGTGCAGATCGCCAGCCATCGGAGCCGGACATGACACGGTCCGGGACCAGCTGGGGCACGAACGGCTCACGGCACGTGTTGACGGTCGTGCTGGCCGTCTCGGTGATCTTGATGGCCGTCGCCTGCCGGCTGTCTGACCTGTGGGACCTGTTCGGGTGGGTGTTGACCGCGCACTAGCTCCGCCTGCCGCGTTCGGCCATGCACATCCGGCCGTCGAGAGCCGGGCGGGTTGAAGTTCGATGACGAAGGAAGGACGGGAGATGTCGAGAAGTATCACCACCGATTCCCAGCGGCGCTGGCGGGCGTTCTTCGTGGCGGTGTTCCTCCTCTTGCTGTGCGCCGCCTGCGTGGCGGCGGTTTACTGGGCGGTCACGAGCCGGGCGCACATCGGGGCACTGCGGTGAACGCCGGGCACGCGGCGAGGATCGCGGCGACCATCACGGTGCTGACCAACCCGGTGGATCTGGGCCGCCCGGCCAGCCGGCTCCGACTTCTCACCGACGGCGACCGCGAACCGCCGAACCACCGTCCGGGCGCACAGACTTCGACACCTCGGGCTCCGGCATGAAGCGCCTCAAGTCGGTGGTGCTCACCGATGCCGAGCGGCACAGGAACGCGCAGATCGCCGCGACCGGACTGCACCAGATCGCACGGCAGACCGATCACGCCCGGCACGGCCCGGGGCCTGGCGGCTGGTGCGTGGGCTGCCAGCACAACGGGTTGGCGAGGAAGTACGAGTCGAAGTGCCGACACCGGGCATGAGCGGGTAGCTGCGGGGGCTGCCTGCCCACCCCTTGATCTGGAGGAACCGATGAACGACCTGCTGACCTACACCGACGCTGACGGCGACCCGTTCGACCTGGACGTGACGGTCGTGCTCGACGGCCCGCCGGCCGCCGCGCGGCTGAGCGCGACGGACGACAACTGCGACACCAAGAAGCCCGGCGACTGCTAGTGGGGCTCGGCCGGCTTCAGTCACCGCCTGGAGCCGGCCGCACCAAAGAATCGTGACCAGGAAAGAGGTTGCTGTGCCACGCACCGGTTCGTTCACACACGTGGATGCGGTGACGCTGCGGGCCGGGCTGCTGCCCGACAGCCTGTTGCTGGATCAGTGGCAGTCCCTGCCGGAGCAGATGACCACCTGGATCCGGAGGGTGTGGCGAAATCCTCAACTGGCCGGGGCCGTGTGGCTGGCCAGCCCGCACCTCGCCTCCCGCTTGGACGCGGTCTGCGAGGGCGTGCCCATCGATGGAGACGGGTTGCGGCGCCTCGCGTTGGCGCTGGCCCGCTACGCCGTGCGGGCCGAGCGGCGAGCGACCCCGTTCGGAGCGTTCGCCGGGGTCGCCGCCGTGCGTTTCGGGCCGCACCTGTCGGTGGACAACGCCGCGGAGGGCATCTGGCGGATTCGACCCGATGCCGCATGGCTGGCGGCGGTCATCGGACGATTGGAGACCGATGTCGACTTGGTGATGAGCCTGACCGTCCAGACCAACAACCTGGCGTTCGCACGTGCCGCGCACCTGGTGGTGCCCTGGCAGCCGCACCTGAAGCACTCGGACGCCGGGCCTGTGGCGGAGGTGGTCGTACGCCGCACGGAGGCGGTGGTGCTGGCGCTGCGGTTGGCCACGTCGCCGGTCCTGGCCGGCGACCTCGCCGACAAGATCAAAGCCGAGTTCTCCGCCCCCCAGGGCAGCGCCGAGCACCTGGTCTGCGAGCTGGTGGCGCACGGCGCGCTGGTCACCGCCCTTCGTGCCCCATCGACCAGCACCGACCCCCTCGCGCACCTCCTGGACCACCTGCCCACGCTGCTCGCTTCCTCGCCGGACTCCGCCCTGTTGGTGCCTGACCTGCGCTTGGTACACCGCAGACTCGGGGACCTTGAACGTGCCGGTTCGCTGCCCGGTGACGAGGACGCCCGTGCAGTGGCGACGTCGATGCGTGCTTTGGCTCCGGCAGATCAGCCCCTGATGGTGGCTGGCAGGCTGGGTTCCCGAGTGGTGTTGCCCGAGCAGGTCGCCGCTGAGGCCGCCGTCGCCGCCGACGTGCTGCACCGGCTGTCGCCGTACCCGGGTGGTCGGCCGGAATGGCTCGCCTACTGCGAGGCGTTCGTGCACCGCTACGGCGAAGGGACCGCCGTGCCCTTGGCCCGGCTGCTGGATCCGGTGACAGGGCTGGGCTACCCGTCGCACTACACCCTGCCCGACGACGCGCCCCGCACGATGACCGACCGCGACGAACGCCTGTTCCAGCTCGTGCAGCGGGCACTGGTGGACGGGGCGCGGGAGGTGCGGCTGGACGATGAGGCCGTGGCCGCCCTCGCCGACGGGCCACCGGCGCCGCCCGGCGCGCACGTGGATCTGTGCGCCGAAGTGCGCGCCACCTCCGCCCACGCGCTCGACGCCGGGCTGTTCACCCTGGCGGTGGTGGGGATGGGCCGCAGTGCGATGGCCACCTCCGGCAGGTTCCTGCCCGTGCTCGACGCCGCCGACGCCGAGCGGGCGAAGGCCGCGTTCGCTGGGCTGCCGGTGTCGGTGGACGGGGCGTTGGCGGTGCAGGTGTCGTTCCCGTCGAAGGCGATCCGCACCGACAACGTCACTCGTACGCCGCAGATCCTGCCAGCGTTGATCGGTGTGGCGGAACACCGCGACGGCGGGGGCGTCATCGCGCTGGACGACCTGGCGGTGCTCGCCGACCGGGGCCGGCTGCTGCTGGTGTCGCTGTCGCGGCGGCGGGTGCTGGAGCCGACGATCAGTCACGCCGCCGCCCCGCACACCATGCCGCCGCTCGTCCGGTTCCTTCTCGACCTGCCCCGGGCCACGGCCGGCGGGGTCCGGCCGTTTGACTGGGGCCTGGCCCGGCATCTGCCGTTCCGCCCAGCGCTGCGCTACGGGCGGGTGCTGCTGTGCGCGGCCCGGTGGAGGGTCAGCCCCGAACACCTGCCCGGCCCCGACGCGACGGAGAAAGAATGGTCGGCGGTCTGGCGGCTGCTGGTGCGGCGGCTGCGCCTGCCGGAGACGGTGCAGATCGGCACCGGCGATCAGCGGCTACGGCTGTACCTGAACCGAGCGGTTGACCGGGCTGTGTTGCGCGCCCATCTCGATGCGGCGGCGGGACCGGTGACGGTGGTGGAGGCCGCCGGGTCAGGACTGTTCGGGTGGCTGGACGGGCGGATCAGCGAGATCGTCTTCCCGCTGGCCACCACCGCACCGCCCGGCCCCGCGCCGGCCGCGCTCGCCCCCGGCACGAGTTGGCCGCCGCCGGGACCTGCCGGGGCAAAGATGCCGGGCTCCGGGGTGTTGTCGGCGCGGTTGGTGTGCGACCCGGGCGTGATGGCGCTGCTGGTGACCCGGGCGCTGCCGGTACTGCTGACCGCGTGGGACGAACCGCCGCCCGTGTGGTGGCTGCGGATGCGCCACCCCGCCCCGCACCTGCGGATCCGCCTGCACACCCGAGACTACGGGCGGGCCGCCGAGAGGATCGGCCGGTGGGTCGCCACCCTGCGGGAACAGGGCCTGGCCGGTGACCTGACGCTGGACACCTACCACCCCGAGACAGGCCGCTACGGCGGCGGGGAGGTTATGGCCCGCGCTGAAGAGTTGTTCGTGGCCGACTCCGCCGCAGCCGCCGCCCAACTGGCGCTCGTGGCCGGCAACCCCGCTCTGCCGTCGCGGGCGCTGACGGCCGTCAGCATGGTCGCCCTCGCCTGCGACCTGCTCGGCGGACAGGCCGCCGGCCGTGAGTGGCTGATCGGCCACCGCGCCTTCACCGGCACCGCACCCGTCGACCGGGAGGCGCTGCGGCAGGCCGTGCGCCTCGACGCGCCGGATACCTGGAGCGGGCTGCGCGGCGGCCCGGCGCTGGCGGACGCCTGGCAGCGCCGGCACCTCGCCGCCACCGGCTACGCCGCCTCAGTCCGTGACGACACCGCTGTCACCCTCGACTCGGTCGTGGCGAGCCTGCTGCACCTGCACTACGTGCGTGCTGAAGGGCCCGACCCGGCGGGCGAAGCGTCAACCTTCCGGCTGGCCCGGTCGATCGTCCTAGCCACCGCCCGCCGCCGCGAACGGAAGGTGAGCGCCCGATGAGCGCGATGCCGCTGCTGGACCACAGCCCGCGCCTGCTCGCCGCCGCGAGCATGGCCGACTGCATCACCGACAACCTCGCCACCCCACCGGCACCCGACTACCCACCCGACGACTACTCGCCCAACAGCCCGCGCTGGAACGCCCAATCGTTGTCACGGGGCGCGGCCGGGGTGGCAATCCTGCACGGCGTGCGGGCCCAGACCGGACACGGCGACTGGGACCGGGTACGCGCCTGGCTGACCCGCGCCGCGGCCGACGACATCAACGCCTCCGAGACCGCGAGCCTGTGGATCGGAGCCCCGGCCCTCGCCCACGCCATCGCCGTCTCCGCCCCCGGGATGCTCCCCGGCCCGTTCGCCACCCTGGACCGCGCAGTCGACCAGTTGACCGCCCGCCGGCTGCACACCGCCCACGCCCGCATCGACCGCCAGGACCGGCCCGCCCTCGCCGAGTTCGACCTCGTGCACGGCCTGTCCGGGCTCGGTGCCTACCAACTGCGCCACCACCCGGACGGCGCGCTGCTGCGGCAGGTGCTGGAGTACCTGGTCCGGCTCACCGAACCACTCACCGGGCGGGCCGTGCCGGGCTGGTGGAGCTGCGACCCGCCGAGCAACCAGCCCCGCATCCTCGGCGGGCACGGCAATCTGGGCATGGCCCACGGCATCGCCGGCCCCCTGGCCCTGCTGGCGCTCGCCCACCGGGCCGGGGTCAGCGTCGACGGGCACGACACCGCGATGACCCGGATCTGTACCTGGCTGGACCGCTGGCGGCAGACCGGGCCTGCGGGCCCGTGGTGGCCCCAGCGCATCACCTGGGCGGAGAACCGCACCGGAACACCACTCGAGGCGGGTCCGGCGCGGCCGTCGTGGTGCTACGGCACCCCCGGGCTGGCCCGCGCGCTCCAGCTCGCCGGCATCGCCCTCGGCGACCCGGCCCGCCAACAAGCGGCCGAAGACGCCCTCACTCGCTGCCTGGCAGACCCGCACCAGCTCGGCCAGATCACCGATCCGGCGATCTGTCACGGCTGGGCGGGACTGGCAGCCACCGTCTGGTACGCCGCCCTCGACGCCCGATCCAGTGCACTGCGCTCCCACGTGAACCCGGTCCTGCACCGGCTCCTGCGCCACGCCACCGCAGCGGTCGAACAGCGCGACGGGCTGCTGGAAGGCCGCGCCGGGGTGGCCCTGGTGCTGCACTCCCTTGCCACAGGAACCGACATCCGCTGGGCGACCAGCCTCTGCATCGACTAACCGGAGAAGACCATGGACACCGGACTCGACCCGGACATCGACCTGGACGACCTGCCAGCCGGGCAGCCCGCCGGCAGGTGGCGGCAGATCAACCTGACGTTCACCGACCGCGAGGCCGCCGAGCGCTACGCCGCCCACCTCGGCCCGGTGCTCGCCGCCGGGCAGGACTCGGGCGTGGCGGCGTTGAGCTGGTTCATCCGGAAGGGCCGCACGTGGCGGCTGCGGCTGTTGCCGGGCGAGTACCTGGGGGCGTTCTACGCGCTGCTGGCCCGTGTCGCCGATCACGACCTGGTTCGCGCGGTCGCCGAGCCCGTCTACGCGCCGGAGACCGACGCGTTCGGCGGCGCCGAGAGCATGACGATCGCCCACACCCTGTTCGCCGCCGACACCCGCCACATCCTCGCCCATGTCGCCGCCGGGGGCGACCAGCGCCGCGAACTGGGCGTGCGCCTGGCGACCCGGCTCATGCAGGCCGCTGGGCTGGACTTCTACGAGCAGGGCGACGTGTGGGCCCGCGTTGCCGCTCACCGCCAGACCGAGGGACAGTCCCCCGCAAGCGCTAAGCTCACCGCCGCCGTCTACCGCATGATCATCGCCATGGGCGAGGCGGCAGGCAGTCCACTGGAGCGCACTCCAGACTGGCCCGAGGCGCACGAACGCGCGGGCCGGGCGCTGGGCTTCCTCAACGAACACGGAGTCCTGACCCGCGACCTGCGGGCGGTGCTCACCCACCACGTTCTGTTCACGTTCAACCGGCTCGGTATCAGCGCCGTCGACGCCCGACTCCTGGCCGCCGCGGCGGCCACGGCGGTGTTTCACGCCGATCCCACCGACACCCCGCACAACGCCCGGCCCGGCACCCGCCAGGCCGGTCCCGCCGAACCTAGGATGCCCGTGGTGAACGACTCAACCGACACCATCACGCCCGACGCCGACCAGCTCCGCGACAAGCTCGCCGACATCCTCCAAGAGCGCGGATACCTCACCGACCCCCGAGTCGAGCAGGTGTTTCGCACCGTTCCCCGGGAACACTTCCTTCCCGGAGTGCCCCTGGACAACGTCTACGCCCCCACCCACTGGGTCACCAAGCGCGACGACACCGGGGCGGCACTGTCCTCGGCCAGCGCGCCGAGCCTCGTGGCGGACATGCTCGAACAACTCGACGCCCAACCCGGGCAGAAGATCCTGGAGATCGGGGCGGCCACCGGCGTCAACGCCGCCTACCTCGCCGAACTCACCGCACCCGACGGGCACGTGGTCACCATCGAGGTCGACCAGGACCTCACCGACGGGGCACTCGCCAACGTCGCCCGCGCCGGCTACACCGACCGCATCACCGTGCTGTGCGGCGACGGCGCTCTCGGTCACGCCGACGCCGCGCCCTACGACGGGATTATCGTCACCGCCGGAGCGTGGGACATCTCCGCCGCCTGGTGGGCCCAACTGCGCGTCGGTGGCCGGCTGGTCGTGCCGCTGCGCCTGCACGAGTGCGGCCTGACCCGCTCGTTCGCCTTCACCAAGACCAGCGACAACGAGATGGTGGCCGACTCCGCGCTGGTGTGCGGGTTCGTGCCGATGCGCGGCTCCTCCGAACACGCGGATGCGCACCTGACCCTGGCCGGGGACGTCGTGCTCAAGTACGACCCCGCCGACCTGCCCGACGTCACCGGCATGACCGGCGTCCTGGACAACCCGCGCCACGAGACCTGGACCACCATCTCCGTCGATGACTCCTCCGAGATCGGGCACTTCGACCTGTACATGATGGTCCACGGCCGGATGCCGTTCGGGCGGCTCGGCGTCGGGTCCGTCGCCCGCGAAACGGGCCTGGTCAAGCCCGCCTACCGGTGGAACGGCGCGGTCCTGTTCACCGCCGACACCATCGCCTACCCGGCGTTCCGACAGACCGGAGAGACCAGCTACGACCTCGGCGTCATCGCCCACGGCCCCAACGCCACGACGCTGGCCGCCGACCTGACCGACCTGGTGTACCGATGGCAGGAGGCCGGGCAGCCCAACAGCCCGACCGCCACGGCCCGCCGCCCCGACACCGGCCCGGTCAAGCCGGACGAGATCACCCGGCCCGACAGCATCATCGCCGTCGACATCTAGCCCGACCAGCCGGAGCGGCACGGTGTGCCGCTCCGGCACCTCGAAGCATGGCCCACCCTCCACCTCTCCTGGGGCAGTCATGACCCTGACCATCCTCCCGGCCCGCGCCATCACCCGCTTTCCCCTCACCGCCAACACCCGCCCCACCGCCAGGCCGCTGCACGAGCGACTCCGCCGCCTCACCGCGAAGGCCACCGCCGCCCGCGCCGACGGCGACGCCACCCGCGCATCCCAAGTCCTCAACGGGGCCGCGCTCCTGGCATCCGACTGCCGAGACGCGATCCTGGCCCGCGAGTGGTGCCACCGGCACGCCATTCTGTACCTCGACCAAGCGCCCCTGGACGGTCCCGCCGCCCGCGCCGCCCTCGAACCAGTCGTCAACATCGCCCGCCTCGCCATCCGAACCGGCGACAGCCAACACGCCCACGAGCTGCTGACCAACCTGCATCACGCGGTCGCCAACCGGTCCGCCGTCACCATCGACGGCCTCGCCATCACGCCCGCGCACATGCCCACCGACCCGGCGGAGCACGCTCACCTGTGCGGCTGGCTCCGCGAGGTGCTGTGCTCGGACGGCACCCGCGCGCTCACCACCGCCGGCAGATGGGCCGACGCGCACCGGCACCTCCAGCGATACCGGGGCGTCGGCGCCCGACTCTTCGTCGGTCGGCAGGTCGCCATCATCTGCTCCCTGCTCGACGGCGACAACGCCGGAGCCGGCGCACTGCTGCAACACACGCTGCGCGGAGAACCGTGGGAACAGGCGGTGCGCAGCGTGCTCGCCGGCCTGCACCGGCACACCACCCAGCCACTGAGTTCGAACGAACACCGGGTGCTTCTCGACGCGCCCCTCAACCTCCAGATGACCGAAGGACTCGGGCACACCCTGTTCCGCACCCGCCTCACCCTCGCGGCCGTCGACATCACCGGCGGCGCCCTCACTGAGGTCCTGACCCGCCTCGGCGTCGACATTCTCGCGGAAGAAGACGCCCACGCCGCCCGCGAACTCCTGACCCACCCCGCCGCCACTATGCGCCCTGACCAGCGTCACGCAATGACCGAGCTCATCGCCGCCAGAGGCATCAACGGTCCGACCATCCCCGACGACATCCTCGACCAACTCCTGCCGGCCCTGGACTACGCCACGTTCACCATCCGCCAGCGCCGGTAACGACCAGCCGCGCCACCACGAACACCTGCACTCCCCGACAGGACACATACCCGCCGGGCAGTCCGGCCTGCCCAAACACAGTCACCTTCACGGTGACTTGCTCGCAACGCTCGCCCCGGTCACGCCCACCGCGATCCGATCCGGCCGCGAACCGACCCCCTACACGCAGGAGAAACCCCGTTGAACGCCACGGCCACCACCCGCACGACCCGCCGCAGATGGCCCTGGATCATCGGAGGTTGCCTCGGTGCGTTGGTGATCCTCGCCGGGACCGTCCTGGCACTGACCGAGCGCCCACACCCGACGCTCCCGGCCCCGGTCGCCCAGTCCGCGTACGACCAGGCCGGTGTCACCGAGATGCGGGTCATCACTGACCCGGACCGTGTCCATGCACAGTTCCACCTCCACAACTCGGGCGACGCCGAGACGACCCGCCAGGTCCTCGACAACATCGTGCAGATCCTGTGGCGCACGCACCCAGGCCCGGTACCCGCCGTGACCTTGATCGTGTACGCCGAGCACCCGCACCGCACCATCACCCGGGAGTACACCGCCGCCGACCTCCGCCACGCCTACGGTCCGCGACCCCAGCACCCGGGCGCGCCCGCGCCGTCGAGACGGCCCCCAGAGTCGGACATTTCTGCCGACAGCACGCTGGCCGCTGACGAGAGGGTCGCCGCCCTGACCGGCCTGCTGAACGACACCGTCACCGGGCCACTGCACGCGGGCGCGGCCTCCGACGGCACGGTCACAGGGGAGGAACCGGGCTGTGTCGGCCACCGGATGAGCGCCGTCAAGGTCGTGACGTTTCCCAGCGACATCAACCCGCGGTCACTGCTGCCCGACCTGGAAGCCTTCTGGGCCGGGCGGGGACACGCCGTCGCCGGTGAACTCGATCGAGGCATGCCCGCCACCGGCGCCGTCATCAAGGCCGAGGGAACCGAGATCGGCCACATCAGCGCCTACGCATTCGACAACCGCCTGTCCGTGACCGTCGGCGTGCGATGCCCGCGCACGGCATGACCCCGCCACTAGGAGGACCACCAGGTGACCAGCCCCCGACCAGTCCCCGTCCTCTCGATCCCGATGTCCCAGCTGGGACCGGGGGTGCTGGCGCTGGCGGCCGACGATCAGGTGGTCGCCGGCACCACCCGCGCCACCGGGCACTGGTGGTCAACGCCGGCCAGCGCCGACCCGGGCACAAGACTGCGTTTCGCGTGGTCCCTGGCCCGTGTGCCTGGAGTCCTCGCCGCGCTCGCCCACACGACCCCGCCCGGACGCGACCAGCTCCACCACGCGGGGCGGCTCGGAGCGATCCGCGTACGCAGCATGGCGTTGCCCTGCGCGCCGATCCTGACCACCGGGCCGCCACCGACGCCACCTGCGGGGATGATCCGCGTCCCGCACCTGGCCGGCAGCCAAGTGCTGTGGGAGATCGTGGCCGAGCAGAGCGCGGCACGGCTCCTCGGACATTCGGTCCCCGACCTCGACGCGCGCCGGCAGGTCGAGAGGGCAGCGGACCAGATCCTGATTCTCGCCTCCGCCCTTGCGGCCGGGACGCTACCGGTCGCCATCACCGACCTGGTCCTGATCGGCTGGGCCGCTGAACGGATGGTCCTGGACATCGGGCTGGTGTACCGACACTGGTCGCGAGTTCAAGCAGTACTGCCGTTGGTCCGGCACGCCCCAGGCCAGATGCGGCGTCGTGGCCCAGATACCGGGGAACGTGCCGGCCTGCGCCTGGTTTGTTCTGGCTGAACGACGCTTCTTGTAGGTTGCCGATCTCGATCACCATTCTGGGACGCTGGGAGCTGGGCATCCCTGAAGTTGGCCGCTAGGCGGACCGCGGCGCTATCCCAGGTCGGCGACCAGTTCCAATTACCACACCGCGCCCAATCCACCTGTCGACCGCCCCGGGTCGCCGAACCCGGCGGCGCGTGACGCGCCGGAAGCACGGCCCGCGCCACGCAGAACCCTCCGAACCGCGCCGGCGCACACCCACCGGTGCCCGGTCTGGCTGCAGGTGGCGGGGCCAGGGGTGGTAAGGCTGGAAGATGTCGGTCCAACGAATATGAGTCGGGCCGTGGGCACCGCCAGGCGCGCGGCCGCCTCGGCGCGGTCGATCGCGGCGGCGACGTTGCGGCCAAGAATCTGCTGGGAGGTTATGGTCCGGCAGCATCTCGTAGTGCCATCTCGATGGCCGCTTGGAAACGAGGCCAGCCTTGATCGAGATTAGTGGCCCACTCCCACTCGTACCGGCCAGCGCGAAACTCGGACTGTTCAGGATTTCGGCCGAGCGCTTCGGATAGTTGTAGGTAGTAGAGGCTACCGGAAGCGAGCCTCGAGATCTGACGGAAGCGGTCGGCGGTCGGGTAGTCGGTGATACGAAGATCGTTGCTGTAACGCTGGCCCCCGAGGGCTGTGTAAACAGCGTGTACGAAGTGGTGCGTACTGGTGGGGAGGAGGTCTATGCGGCGCGGTGTGACTGGGGCCTTTTCGCCGATGGCTGTGTACAGACCGGCTAGGTCGCCGTTGAACCAATGGTTAGCGGCGTTTGTTGCGAACTTGGCAAACTGGCGAAAAGTAGGGGGCTTGCTTTTGACTGCGATATGGCGGTGGAGTTCGCGAGCTACAGTGCTGAGCTGCTGTTGCCATCGGTGGCGAAGGTAGTCGGTCAGATATCTGCGAGCCCATCCTTGACGGTGGCGGGTGATGACATCACGCAGGATCTCGAACCCGTCGCGACGCTGTCCACCGCCCGAGAAGCGGACACCTATCCTGCCATCAGGTAGTTGTAGCTCATAGGCGTTGGATTCGAGACTTTGGAGTGGGCCTAGGCGCTGCTCGGCGTGGACCAGCTCGTCGAAGAGACTGGGATGGATCGGAGTACCTGCCTCGGCCAGCACGGCCAGGTCACGCTCGTGGTACGCCTTTAGTTCAGTTAGTGATGTGCGGGAGTAAGGTCCTTCGCAGACATACCAGGCGGTGAGGGCGACGTTGTGCCAGAACGTGCCAGCGGGGCCAAAGGTCTCCGCCATGATCCGGTGTGGGAACGGCTCGCTGACGATTACTTCTGGCCAGCGTGGAAGGGTAGTGCCGTCCCACAGCTGGTCGATCTTCGTTACGAGGTCGGCGGTCAGAAGTTCGCGATAGAGCGGTTGTGTTGGGCCCATCTCGGGGTCGACGAAGCCCTCTTCCAATAGGCCCGATAGGCTTGCCATGCCTGCAGTATGCCGTGTATGGATCGCGTCGAACTGTGCCCACCAGCCTGAAAGAACGCCTAGGCGTTGCTCCACAGGCGATACGGATGTCTGCTGGCCCATAAAAGCCGCAAGCATGGCGTGTACTTCACCGATGGGAAGGCCGTGTTCAGCGGCTACTGTCGCGGCTTTGGTTGATCCGCCTACGTACAGCTTGGGTTGAGGCAACGCGGTAACGATTTCCTCATTCGAGTTGGGTTGAACACCGAGGTAGTCCAGGAATGACAGCCAATCGCCACCGAAGTATGCGGAGAGCACGGGCTGAAGTGGCCGGGTGAGTACCTGGCGGGCCAGCGGAGTGCCGCGCCTGGCCTTTTTCATTGTTGCGGCAGCCAGGGCTTGGACGCGCTTAGCCCTGTACCGGCTGGCGATCTGCAGAGGGTTGTGTCGGGCGAGTGCGTCAAGCAACGCGAGCCTGGCGTCTGATTGCGCTGCGCGGTCCAACGTGCTCCACCCACCTCGGTAGGCAAACACTGCCAATGCCTGTTCGTTCTGGAGACCGAGGTGTTGGTATGACTGGAGAATACTGGACCAGGTCTGTTGCTGCTCGTCGGGTGAAGCGGTTGATCCTGCTGCTCGTGTGGTGACCGGAGCAAGGAGCGTATCGAAGAGCGGGATGAGTAGTGCCCAGGCGACCATGCTATCCGCCGTGGACGCCGTCTGCACCCGCGCCACATCGTCGGCAGCCATCGTGATGGCGTGCCACGGGTGATGCCGGATGTAGCTGGGTAGGTTCGTGGATCCTACCTTCAGCGAGACATGTTCAGGGAGTAGCCACGCGCCCCGAGCTTGTTGGCCGGGCAGCGCGAAAGTCTGATTGACGAATGAACGGTCCGCGACCGGAATGAGTCTTAGGGTATCGGCGTTCTTGATTCCGCGGATCCCGTGTCGAATTTGGAACACCTTGTTGCCGGCTAGTGCGGTGGTGATCGCGTCGGCTGCGAGGTGATCGACAGCGGTGAACCTGTGGCTATGTCCTGCGTCGCGTTCGAGGATAAGCAGCTGGTCGGGAGTCGCGTTGACGATTTCATTGGCAAAGCTGACATCAGCCATGGATGCTCCGAATGACGGACACGAACTCGTCGAATGTCCTCGGGTTGGAAGTCGACTCGGCGTAGGCGGCGTATCGCTGGGCTAGTGCGTGCAGCTCGCGTTCGTCGCGGCGGGCTTCGACCTTGGCAATATCGTGTAGGAACTGCTGGTTGGTG
Organism: Longispora sp. NPDC051575; assembly: GCF_040681875.1. NCBI lineage: Bacteria > Bacillati > Actinomycetota > Actinomycetes > Micromonosporales > Micromonosporaceae > Longispora > Longispora sp. NPDC051575. The sequence goes on from NZ_JBFAZP010000013.1 coordinate 152,518, forward strand.
TCGCCGTACTCGGCGAGCACGATCGCATCGGGATTCGCTGCGTCCGGCGGGCCGGCACCGTTGGCGGCAGCCGTCGATGCTTTGTCCGGGATGGGCGCGTCACCGAAGGTGTCGGCGTCGGCTGGGTGGGGGTCCATGTCGTTCTCGAGCCGGAGTGTCTCAAGGTGATCATCTAGGCCGAGTTCGCCGTGGTAGATGACGTCGAGGTGTTGCGGTGTGTCAGTGAGGGCTGGGTGCTGGATGACGCGGATGCCACGGCCGATGAACTGGTAGAACTCTCCGAAGCTACCGTAGGGGCGCATAGGGACGATGAGGCTGATAGCGGGAAGATCGTAGCCTTGCCCGAGCATCTTCAGCTGTACGATGCCTTGAAGATTCCCGGACTCGGATTCGAAGCGAGCCCGAGTCGCCGCGATAGTTGATTCGGTCATCGTGTGGTGAAGGACGCCGCAGGCGATGCCGTGTGCATTGGCTACGCGGGCGATCTGTTCGGCGTGGCTCTGCCCCAGTGCGGCGAATAGTATTCTGGGACGAATCGGCGACAGTGCTGTTGTTTGATCATCCAGGCATCGACGAGCGATCGTCATGATCCTATGTATCGGCTCCTCGGACATGGCTGTGATACGTGCGAGCTTGCGCTCGTTCCGCATGACGTCAAGCAGAGCCGACTTGCTGACGATCACTTCACGGTTGCCGTCTGGCCATATGATCTCGTAGGTGGTCTGTTCGACGTCAGGGGTGAAGCGGTGGGCGCGGAGGTGCTTGGCGTGACCGTCTGCGATCGAATCGATGAGTCGGTAACGGTAGACCACATCGGCGCTGATGGTCTTGCCGTCAGCCCGCGTGAAGCAGGCCGACATGAGTAGCCGGCGGGCGTTAGGAAATCGGGCGAACAATCGTTGGTAAGACTCGGCGGCAGCAATGTGGGCCTCGTCTACAACGATGAAGTCGATCTCGTCCGGACCGAGTTTGGACAGCAGGTCGTCGACGCCACCGGTGCCGAGGGCGTGGAAGTTGGTCACGATGATCTCGGCAGCAAGGAGCGTGTCGCGGCTGACTTCTCGAATGGGTCCGCCATCGCTGTCGAGCACATTGACTCTCGGCGGTCGGCAGCCTGCGATCAGAGGACCGCCTCGGAGGGTATAGAGGGCGTTGCCAGCCATAGTCGGGTCGAGCGCGGTGGCGAAGGTTCCCCGGATGACTCGCCCAGGTGTCACGATGAGAGCCCGCCGACGGGTGAACGCTAGTGCGGCAGCCACGCCCAGCGCCGTCTTGCCTGCGCCGACCGACATGACACACGCGGCGTTGATCCCGCCGCGGCGATAGTAGTTGACCAGAGCGATCATTGCCTCATGCTGGCAGGCGCGAAGAGGGCTAAGGTCAACATGCTGGCGGACAAGGTGGAAATAGTCGTCGCGCCCTAGCGAGGTCCGCTCGGGCGGCGTGGCAAGCCAGAGTGGATTTGGCGCCATGTCGTTCGGGATGGGGACAAGGGGATCGTCGACGACGTAGTGCGCCAGTGTCGGGTCGCGGCGAAGTACGGCCTGCAACTGGGCGACGCACCGTCTCGTGTCGTCCCGGATTGCGTCGTAGGAGAACCGGAGGATAGCAAAGCCTAGGCTCGTCAAGTCGTTCTGGCGGACCCTGTCGTACACAAAAGCGGCTTTGCTGCTGTGGAACGCGAACCCATCCAATTCGACTGCGACCCTAAGCCGCGATCCGGTCAGCAAGAAGTCCAGACGGTAGGTGCGGTCATCCGCCACGACAGATTGCTGACTGATCACATGCTCGCCGAATGCTTCTGTGACAGCCGGAGCCAGCACCCATCGGACGAACGCATTCTCCAGGAACGATCGGCCAACGACTCGATCGACTAGCCGACTTCCGGTCACCGCAGTTCGCCGTCCAGGGAGGCAACTTTGGCCTCCAAGTCCTCGCGATGGTAGTGGTCGCCGAATCGCATAGCCCGGTGACTTAGCGCCAGTGCTTCGCGCAGAGCGCCTTCACGTTCCAGTAGGGTCAGCAACCGTTCAAGACTGGTGATGCGCAGGTATCCGCCATGCGGATTGGTTGCGTCAATCCTGACGGCCTGGGGTGCGGCCTCGATCAGGGCAAGATCCAAGTAGGCGAAGGTCTCCACGAGGCGAAGGCTGCTCGGATCTTCGCGGCGTAGGCTCCACAGCCGCTCGACTCCGCCCTGAAGTAGGAAGTGGTAGTCGCTGGGCTCGCCGGGTAGTTCCAAGCCTTCCCAGACCTGGCGCACCAGTGTGCCACCGTCCAGCTCGGACAGGTCACCGAATGCTCGACGGTGCGCTGGGGAGGCTGAAGTACTTCCGTCGACAGTCGGCCAAGACAGGTACCCATACTCAGTATGAGGGCGGATGCTGGACTCGGCAAGATCGGCGCGGACCACCCCGGGACTACCTGTGAACTGGATGCCCGGAATATCGGCCATCCGTGCATACCAGACTGTCACAGTAGCTCCCTACCAAGTCATGAACCCCGTTCTCAGGGTGAATCACAGGAGACCTCACAGAGGCTGCCATGGCCGGTATGACCCACACTATCCACCCTTCAGGTTGAGAATGTGAAGATCGACGCTAGTCGAGTCGCTCATCCGGTTCGACCAGTCCAATCGCTCTTGGGTCATTCCCTCGAACTGCCGGCGCCGCACCACTCCTAGGGCCGCAGGTAGGGGCTGCGAGACGGCTAAGTCAAGATCGAAAGAGGACACCGGCTGATTAGCTCGCTGAGTAGGCGGAGACGGCACTACGCCACCTGGGTCGCGGCCGGGGAACAGCTGGATGCAGGCGCACCGGGTGTTCCGGTTCACCGACGCCGGCCTGGCCACCGCGCACCGGAGCGTCGCCGGCTGGGGTACGGGAAGCCAGACCAGGTGCGCGGCCTCGACTAGCAAGCGGCGGCGCCGCTCCCCCCAGCGGGCCGGATGGGTCAACCGGACCTGCCCGGGCGGGGCCACCGATCAACGACGGGCCTCGGGATCACCCGCTCCAGACGCATTGGTCGGACAGTGGTCATTGGAACTGGGAATTGGTCACGGCAACCGGGAACCTACACTTCTCTGAGTTCAGAGGCTCACGCCTCGCTGAGCGAGGAAGAGTCGGGGGTCGACGGAATTCTGGTTGGTTCCCGGGTTGCCGAGGTGGGTTTCGAAGTGCAGGTGTGGCCCGCTGGAGTTTCCGGAGCTTCCTGAGAGTCCGATGATCTGGCCTGCGGCGACTGCTTGTCCGACACGGACAGCGGGTCGTTGGACCATGTGGCAGTAGCGTGTGACGGTCTTGTCGGCGTGGAGAAGGTCGACGTACCAGCCGCAACCGCCGATGGTCTCGCTGCCGTCGACGTCGCAAGAGTAGGGGGCTCCGCCGGCGTTGGCGTTGCAGGTGGAGACCAGCACGATGCCGTTGGACGCGGCGCGAATGGGGGTGCCTTTGGGGGCGCCGAAGTCGATGCCGGCGTGTAGGACGCCGCCGCGGTCGCCGTATCCGGAGTTGATGGGGCCGGTGATCGGTTTGGTCCAGCCTCCGGCGGAGATGGCGCCGCCGGTGCAGGTGAGACTGCCGCCGGTGACGGCGTTGACTATGGCGGTGGCGAGGGGTTCGTGTTTGGCGTAGGCGTCGGGGAACGCTGAGACCTGGACGGCCTGGGCGACCTGCGAGACGGGCAGGGTCTGCCAGCCGGAGACGGTGACCATCTTGTTGTAGAACTTCGACGCCGACACCGTCGGGGTCATGAGCTCCAGTACCGTCCCCCAACTTCCCGCGCCAGCAGGGGGGAGAGGGCGCTGCTGGAAGAGGCCGACGCTGTCGTGGTCCGCGCCGACGCCTTCGTGAGGGATGGCGAGGGACTCGGGGACGGACGAGTTCGCCATGTTCTTCAGGCCGGTCTCTTGCAGCGCTGTGGAGATCGCGATGACAGCGGCCTTAGGTGGCAGCCTCAGCTGGACGGACACGTCGTAGATCGTCTTGGCGTGTCCGAGTTGCGGGGGTGACAGGCTTGACAGGCCAGAATTCGGGCCCGCCGAGGGCAGGCAGTTCAACTGGTTGGAGGCAGGGGTGAGCGCCCCGCTGCCGGACGCGGCGACGGCCACGCCCAAGGTGACGATGACTGGTGCGGCCAGCGCTGCGGCGATCAGGCGTTTCATCGGGCGGCCGGTCGCGGTGAACGCGTGCTGGTCACGGGGAGCCTCGTCTCGATCCAAGCTTGTCTGCTATCGCATACAGATGGTGGCGAGACTACAGGCCAACCTCCCTAGGTTGTCAACTATTGCAAACGCGCTGAGGGTCACGCGGCCAGCGCGTAGACCGTCCCGGCGATGACCGCCCCGAGGAACGCTCCGGCGATGACCTGGGCGCGGGTGTGGTCGCGGAGTGCGACCCGAGACCAGGCGACGACGCCAACGATCACGGCGAGAGGGATGGCGACGGGCCAGCCGAGGGCGTGGCCGGCCATGGCGGTGGCTCCGGCAGACACGGCGGCGTGCACGGAGATCTTCCAGCGGGTGGTGATCGAGGCCAGCAGGGCGAGGGTGGCGAACATCGCGAGCGTGACGGCGACGATCGGGCGGGGCGCGTCGGCGGTCACCATGACGGTAATGCCGGCGGCGACGGACGCCAGGATCATGATCATGACAACGAGCCGGTGGGTGCGGGCTCCGAGGTGTCGGTCACTCCAGCGGCCGGCGCGGATGCCCTTCTTGATGATGAGGGTGGGAATCACTGCGGCGACGAGGGCGCTGAACGCTCCCCAGGCCAGGCCGGTCCAGCCGGCGGTGGTGACGCCGACGCCCAGGGTGAGGGCGATGATCCAGTTCTTAGGCTCCAGGTGGTCGGTGACCGCGCGGGCCCAGCGCCGCTCGGGTACGGCGGCGGTCGGGGTGGTCACGCGACCTGCCCGGCGGGGTCGTCGAGACGGGCGACGGCGAGCTGGTGGACCGTGGGGCTGTCCCAGACGGCGGCGACGCGCAGCATCCAGTGCAGCTCGGAATTGGTACTGGCGAACGTGGGCAGCACGAACGCGTCGGTGCGTGTCGCGGTTACCGGTCCGGAGCGCGCTTCTACCGCGAGGCGCAGCACGGCGGCGCACGCGGTCGCTGTCCGATCGGCGTCGGGCGGTCCGTGCTCGGCGACGTCGGTCAGCGCGGCCTCGTACTGCCGTTGGGTGATGCGGTGGCGCAGGAGGAGCATCGCATCGTGGATCTCGACCTGGCGGCGCGCGAGCTGGTCGGTGAGGCTGAGCCCGGGACGGTCGATCTTCTGGCCGGGTAGAGCCAGGGCGAGCCAGAGGGGTTGGAGCCTGCGGAGTCTGCGGCGGGCCCGGTTCTTGACGATGAGGCCGGGGAGACCGGCGACGGCGAGTCCGGTGGCGATGAGCACCATGGCGAGGTATTTGAAGGCGTCGGAGAGGTTGACGAAGAACCCGTCGCCGGCCGCCGGTTCAGCGGCCACCAGCCGGTAGGTGAAAAAGCCGAACCGGTAGGCGGCGTACACCGCGCCCAGGGTGGTGCCGAGGGTCAGCAGGAGTTGACCTGTACGCACGAGGCGATGGCGGGCTGCGGCGCGGGCGCGGTGGAACAGCCACGCGCTGACGGCGGTGGCCGCGCCCAGGTACAGCGACCAGACGAGGATGTAGCCGGTAGCGAGTGGGTCGCCGGCGGCATGGTCGGCGAAGTCTTCCGATCCGGTGCGGTCCATCACCGCGAACAGGATCACCATCGCCCCGGTGGTCGCCGCGAAAGCCGCCACCGGCAGGCGGGTGCGCCGCAGGCTCCCGTTGCCGGCGAGCACGGCCAGGTCGAACAGCGCCGCGACCGCCAGAAGCCCGGCCACGTGCTTGAGGAGAACCCCTGCGGCGCTGACGCCCGTGGCGTTGTCGATGGCGGTGGAGACGGGCGCGATCCGCAAGGTCATCGACGCTGCCAGCGCGGTGATCGCCACCCACAGTGCCCGGTGCACGGGTCCGGAGCGCAGGGTGTGGGCGCGGACGATCGCCGTCAGCCACAGCAGGGCGACGATCGCGATCTCGGTGTCGATCTCAGGCATGGTCGAGCGACAGCGCGGCGGCGACACGGTTGGCCCCGCGGTCGGGGCAATCCTTGACTAACCTGCGTCCGGCCTTGGCGAGGATGGCGGTCGCCATGACCTCGGCCTCCTGCTCCTGCATGCTGGAGTAGTCGTGTCGGCCGAGCATCGACAGGACCATCGCCGGGTCTAGGTCGGGGATCACCGTCTGGTCGAGTTCGGTGTCGGAGGCGGTGTGACCCCAGAGCATGTGCCCGATCTCGTGGCACACCACGTGATCCTGGTGCCAGTCGCTGGTGGTGGGGTCGATGTATATGAAGTCGGCGTCGGGGGCTGCGACCCACACCCCGAAGGGGGTGTCGGGGCCCGCCGGGACGGCCAGCGGACGCAGCAGGATTGGCCGTCCGCGCAGGCCCGCGATCGTGGCGACGAACGTGTCCCGGTCAAACGGTGCCGGCACGTCGATGGACGCGAGCTTCCTGTCGCACGCCGCCCGGAGCCTGCGAAGTTCCGGCATGACCAACCTCCCCCGACACACAAAATTCAGGCATCGCTGCCTGAAAGCTGTGTAAGCCTCATGTAAGACAATTCGAGATTACGGTTAGTCGATCAACCCTGCATCATCCGGAACTCCATTGGGTTCAGGCTCACAGTCTCGAAGCGGTCACCAAGGGGGATCGGGGACGTTGGTCGTGTTCGGGCTGGACGTTACTCGAGGATCTCGGGGAGTCCTTCTCGTCGACGCGCATCTCGCAGGTATTCCTTGGCCTGTTCCTGGGCGGCGGGCGACAGGCCGGTGGCGAGGAGTCGATAGGCGTCGAGCCCGGCGTCGCGCCACTCGGTGACGGCGCGCAGCTGCTGGTCGACGCGCTTGGCGACCTCGTCCTGGCTGAAGTAGGCGACTGGGACACCGAAGAACGCCGCGATCCACGCCAGCTTCTCGTGCGCGGGGCTGGGGCGCTTGCCGCTGCGGATCTGCTGCAAGTACGGCGCGGAGATCACGTTGTGTCCGGCCAGTTCGTTGATCTTCGCCGCCGCGCCGCGATAGGTGTAGGGCTTTTCCCCTGCCGGGTGGACGGTCTGGAAGAGGTGGTCGAGACGGCGGGCGACCGTGCCCAGCTCGTCGTGGTGCTCGTTGCCGGCGCTCATTGACGCTGGGAACCTCCTCGGTCGCTGACTGGTCAAGTTTGCCTTGTTAGCAATCGCAAACGCAAGTGACGAGTGAAGAATGCCACCCGATCGGGGGTTGCTACGGAGCGTGATGTGTGTGTTTACTGACCATCGTTGTTTGCAATCGCAGACACAGCAGGTCAGGGCGTTGGTTCGGCTCCGCGCCCCTCGTAAGGAGCTCCCCATGCAGTCACTCCATGTCGCTACGGGTGTCGCGGCGATCCTCGCTGAAGTGCCCAACCCCGCGCCGAAGGACCCGACCGGCGGCAGCAATGGCATCTCGCTGCTGCTCAGCTACGTCAAGTGGGGCGCCCTGATCGCCTGCGCGATCGCGGCCCTGGCCTCCGGCGGGCTGATGGCGGTCGGCAAGCTGTCCAACCGGCCTGACACCGCGGAGAAGGGCAAGTCCGCGTTCATCTGGTCCCTCGGCGGCGTCATCGCCACGGCCATCGCGATTCCGCTGGTCAACAGCGTTTTCAGTGCCGCGAACTGACCGCAGGCTAGTTGACTGTCGCTATGAACTCATTCCTGGACCAAAGCAACCGAACCCGGCGAAACGTGATCGTCGCGGCGGTGGTGCTCGTGCTGCTCGTCGGTGCCGGCCTCGGCTGGTTCCTGACCCGCCCAGGCTCCACGCGAGACACCGTTGAGCCGCCAACTCCGACGAAACAGCCCTCGGCAACCCCGGTCCAGACTCCGACCGGGCCCATGAAACGGATCAAGGGCGAGCGGACCGTCGAGGGCATCTCGGTCGGTTACCCGCACAGCACCGCCGGAGCGGTGTCGGCGGCGGCGGAGTACATGGCGCAGATCGGCTCCACGCTCGACCCCGAACGTGCCAAGACCATCGCCCGAGTCGTCGCAGACCCGAGCTTTGCCGGCGCTGTCGACTACTTCGCCAAGGGCCCAGTCAACACTCGCACGAGCCTGGGACTGCCTGCGGAAGGCCCACTGCCTGCTGGAGCGAGCGTTGTGCTGGGTCCGGCGGCGTACCAGCTACGGAACCTCGCTGAGGACTCAGCGGTCGTGCTGCTCCTCGGATTCCACACCGCGTCTACCCCCGACGGCGGAGTAAAGCCGAAGGTCGGCGTCTACCCGCTCGAAATGCACTGGGACGGCAGCGACTGGAAGATCCTTCAACCCAAGATCGCCCTGCAAAACGACTACAGCTCACTTGCCGCGCAGCCGGGGACCTCAGAGGCTGCCGCAAAGGGCTGGCTGGAGCTATCACCATGAGAACGGCCTGTGATCCCCTCACCAGTCCATGGACCTGCGACCCGACCGACGTCATCGGTGGTGTTGTCGGGGGCGCGGCGAAGGACGCCTGGGATTCGGTGTGCAAGTCCTTTGGCGAGGCCGCAGTCTCGCTGTTGAAGGCGTTCGCGGACGCTTTCGTGGCGTTCCCGCCGGTGGACCTGTCGTCCGGGGGGGTGCGCACCTCCTACGCCATCAGCCTGGGGATCGCCGGGGTCGTGGCCGCGCTGATGCTGCTGTTCCAGGTCGTGCGCACCGCCGTGACGCACGACGGGTCGGCCGTCGCCCACGGTGTGGTCGGCCTGGGTAAGGCGGCGTTGGCGTTCATGCTGACGCTGACGATCGCCGGGACCAGCCTGATCGCCTCGGACGAGTTGACGAGCTGGATCGTGAACCAGACGTTCGGCAGCGCCGACGGACTGAAGCAGAAGCTGACGAAGGTGTTCACGCTCAGCCCGAACATGGGCGGCTCGCTGCTGCTGATCATGGCGATCATCGGGATCATTCTCGTGGTCGTGCTGTGGTTCGAGCTGCTGCTGCGCAACGCCGCGATCGCCGTGCTGATCGCCACGTCGCCGATCGCGGCGGCGGGGCAGGTGTCGGAGTCGACGAAGTCGTGGTGGTCGAAACTGACCTCCGTCACGATCCAGTTGGTCATCCTCAAGCCGACCGTGGCGTTGGTGTTCGCGCTCGGGTTCACGATGACGGGCGAGTCCAACGCCAGCCCGAAGGCGTCGGACATCTCCACGCTGCTGTCGGGGATGCTGATCCTGCTGTTGGCGGTGCTCGCGTGGCCGGCGATCGGCCGGTTCTTCACCTTCGCCGGTTCGCACATGGGCGGCTCCACCGGCCTGGCCGGAGTTCTCGGCTTCGCCGCCGGCCGCATGGGCGGCGCGGGCGGTGGCGGCGGGTCGACCGGTGGTGTCGACCCCGCACAGTTCTCCCAGGCCACCGAGGCCCAGACCATGGCCGGCGTCGAGTCGGGAGCGGCCAGCGGCGGGGTCGCATCCAGCGGCGCGGCCGGAGGTGCCGCTGGTGGTGCAGCGGGTGGCGCGGCGGCAGGTGCCGCAGGCGCGGTCGCCGCTCCGGTGATGATCGCCAAGGCCGGCGTCGACATGGCCCAGAAGGCAGCCAACAGCCTGGTCGGGCGGATGGAGCAGATGGCCGGGCACGCCGGCTACGACGACGCCCGCCCCTACGCCCAGCCCGCCGGGCAAGCCCGCCACATGCCGCAACAACGGCACGAACAGACCGGGGAACAGGCCCCGGGCACACCGCCTCCGCCTCCGGAGCGCCAGGACATGGCCCCGCCGTCGGCCAGCCAGCCGGCAGCACCGGTGCCCGATGACCAGGTGCGGCACATGCAGGACACGATCGTGGACAGGAATGAGCGATGAGCAGCACTCGGGAAGAACTCCAGGTCCGAACCTATTTCGGCTGGCAGCAGGACAAGGTCGCGTTCCTGTTCGGACTGTCCGCGCAGCGTGCGGTGATGCTCGGTGGTGCCGTCCTGATCGCCGTGTGGCCGCTGGCGGTGTCGAAGATCGCCCTCGGCGCGTTGTGCTGGCCGCTGGCGGCGATCCTCGCTGGCCTGGTGTTCCTGCGTCTCGGCGGCCGGACCGTCGATGAGTGGCTGGCGGCGTTCGTGTCGTTTCACAGCAACAAGTTCCGCAACCGGCACAAGTTCCTCTCCGCAGCCTTCGCTCCGGAACAGACCGCCGACAAGACCGCACCGAAGCCGATGGACCTGCCCGGGGTTCTCGCCCCGCTGACGATCCTGGAAGCCCAGATGCCCGGCGGCGGGCCCCTCGCAGTGGCGCACCACCGCCTCGACCGGACGTTCACCGCCGTCGCCCGGGTCCGCTACCCCGGGATCGGCCTGGTCGACTCCGGCCGTCGGGACCAGCGGGTGGCCGGCTGGGGAGCGGTGCTGGCGGGACTGTGCACCGAAGGCAACCCGATCGTGCGCGTCCAGGCGCTGCAAAGGATCGTCCCGGAGTCCTGTGCCGCGCTGCGCCGCTGGCACCGCGACCACGTCTCCCTCGATGCCCCGGCGTCGGCGGTCGCGATCACCGAGGGGCTGCTGTCGTCGGCGACCCTGGCGACCAGCCAGCGCGAGTCGTACCTGGCGTTCACCCTCGACGCCCGCAAAGCCGCCGGCGCGATCAAGACCGCCGGCGGCGGCACGGCTGCCGCGGCCACGGTCCTCACCCGGCACCTGCGGTCCCTGGCCGCCTCGATCTCCGGCGCGGACCTTCAGATCGAGACGTGGCTGGGCCCGCGTGACCTGGCCGAGGTGCTGCGCACGACGTTCGACCCGCACTCCAGCCGCCACCTCGCCGAGCGCCGCGCCAACGGCACCGTGTACTCCAGCGCCACCGCGAAGACCGCCGGCGACGACGGCCCGGGGCTCGCACCCGGTGTGGACCCGGCACTCGCCGGCCCCGCCGCCGCTGAGGCGCAGCCCGGCGTGTACGCCCACGACGGCGCGCACTCGGTCACGTACTGGGTGCACGACTGGCCCCGCAACCAGGTCTACGCCACCGTCCTAGCCCCGCTGCTCGGTGAGGGCTCGCACCGGCGGACGTTCTCCATGCACATCGAGCCCCTCGGGCCGCGGGAGGCCGAACGTGACGTGATGCGCGAGCGCACCGCCCGTTCGGTCGCGGTGCGGATGCGGCAGAAGACCGGCCAGATCGTCCCCGAGCACGAGCAGATCGCCCTGGACCGGGCCCGCTCCCAGGACCAGGAACGCGCCGCCGGCCACGGCCTGGTCCGGTTCACCGGGTTCCTGACGGTGACGGGTGACCGACCCGGAGCAAATCGACGACGCGTGCGCTGCCCTGGAGGCCGACGCCGCAGCCGCCCGGGTCGAGGTGCGCCGGATGTGGTACGCCCAGGACCTCGGGTTCGCCATGTCGGCGCTGCCGCTCGGGTTCACCCTGCCGAAGAAGCGCTGGTAGCCGCCGTGAGCCTGTTACGACGCACGAAGTCCGCCGACCTGCCGGTGGCCGACCTCGGCCAGTTCCTCGCCGGCCCGACGCCGACCGCACCGCCCACCACCAAGGCGGGCCGCGGGGAACGCCGCCGCGAGCCGCGTGAGATCGTCCCGCCCCGCCGGGGCTGGGCCCGCCCCTTCGCGGGCCGGGCGCCGAAATGCCCGCCGATCCCGGAGTTCCGGGGCTCCACCGGCCAGGTCCAGGGCCTGTACCCGTGGCTGTACGGGCAGTCCGTGCCCCCGGTCGGCGCCTACCTGGGCGTGGACACCCAGTCCGGGGGTTCGTTCTCCTGCCACCCGATCGAGTGGTTGCAGCGCGGGATGATCACCAACCCCAACATGATCGTCACCGGGGTCCCGGGGACGGGGAAGTCCGCCACGATCAAGGCAATCGCCCTGCGCCTGATCGGCTACGGGGTCAAGGCGTTCGTCCTCGGCGACATCAAGAACGAGTACGCGCCCCTGGCTCGCTACCTCGGCGTCGAGCCCGTCGAACTCGGCCTTGGACTGCGCGCCCGCCTCAACCCGCTGGACTCCGGCCCGCTCGGCGACAACCTGCCCAGCGACCCGGAGGACCTGCGCGAGCGGCTGGAGGAGATCCACCGCCGCCGCATCAGCCTGCTTTCCTCGTTGCTGGTGATGCGCCTCGGCCGCAACCTCACCCCGACCGAGGAAGCCGCGCTGTCCCTCGCGATCCAGGAAGCCTCCGGCGAGACGGTCGGCAACACCCGCCTGGTGGATCCGACGATCCCGCAGGTCTGGGCGCTGCTGCGCGACCCGACCCCGGACATGGCCCGCGAACTGCGGGTACGCGGCGAGGACATCGCCGAGCTCCGCGAGATGATCCGCCCCGCCGCCGACGCCCTCGGCAACATGGTCCAAGGCTCGCTGTCCGGCCTGTTCGACGGTCCGACCACCGTCCGGCCCGACTTCAACGCCCCGATCCAGACCGTCGACCTGTCTCGCATCGACGGCCGGGGCGATGAGACCGTAGCCATGACCCTGGCCTGCGTGTCCTCATGGGGACAGGCCGCGATCTCCATGCCCGGCGGACCGCTGCGGCTGATGATCCGCGACGAGCTATGGCGGGCCATGCGCATCCCCGCCATGGTCCGCAAACTCGACTCGGACCTACGGCTGTCCCGCAACGACGGCAAGATCGAACTGCTGTCCACCCACCGCCTGTCGGACTTCGAAGCGGTCGGCGCCGCCGGGTCTGAGGAGGTCACGATCGCCTCCAACCTGATCGCGTCCTGCGACGTGCGCGTCCTGCTGCGCCAGGACACCGCCCCATTGCAGATGACCAAGGAAGCGATCGGGCTCACCGACACCGAGTGCGCACACATCGCCTCCTGGTCCGGCGGGCAGGTCGGCCGCGCGCTATGGAAGATCGGCCGCTCTGAGAGCCAGATCGTGCAGACCGTGCTCTCACCCGTCGAGCGCCAGCTGTACTACACCAACGAGCGCATGGCGCTGGCCAGATGAGCACCAACACCACCCGGATCGGAGCCGGCGGGTTCAACAACGGCTCCGACATGGCCGTGGTCGCCATCATCGCCGGAGCCGCGTTCGTGTCCCTGGGCACGTGGCTGTCCGGGCAGCTCGCCGGGGTCTTGTTCAAGTTCACCTGGCCGGACGCGTCGTTCGGCGAGGCGTTCACCATCGCCTTCGCCCTCCCGAATCACCTCGCAGATCCGCGCCAGGCGTGGCCGGCCGCAGCCCGCGACCAGCTTCCGGGCCCGATCGGGTTCTACACGGCGATGCTGCTCGTGCTCGCCGCGATGACCGTCCTCGGGGTGTTCGCCGGCAGGCGGGCCGCCAGCGCCCGCCAGGCCCGGGGCATGGCCTCCAAGAAGCAGCTCGGCAAGACCATGACCGCCTCGGCGGTGCTGGGGAAGGCGGGCCGGCTGCGGCCCGGCCTGGAGTGTAAGGCCGTGAAGCTCACCGACGTGGCGGTGGAGCTCGGCCGGGCGATCGGATCCGGAGCGGCCAGGCTCTACGCGACGCTGGAGACGTCGGTCCTGCTGCTGGCCCCGCCGCGGCAGGGCAAGACCTCGCAGGTGATCATCCCGTGGCTGCGTTCCTTCCCCGGGCCGGCCCTGGTCACGAGCGTGCGGCACGACGTGTTCACCGCGACGGCGACCCTGCGGCCGGGCACGCCGCTGGTCATGGACCTGACCGGCGACTTGAAGTCCTGGCCGCACCGGGTGAGCTGGTCACCGGTTGTCGGCTGCGCCGACTTCGACATCGCCCGCCGCCGTGCGGACGTGATGGTCCAGGTCGGCAAGAACGGCCCCGGCGACGCCAGCAACTCCTCGTTCTTCGGGCTGACCGCCACGAACCTCCTCGCGTGCTGGCTGCACACCGCCGCCCTCACCGGGCGGAGCATGGGCGAGGTCGTCACCTGGTCGCTGGCCGACTCCAACGACGAACCGGTCAAGCTCCTGCGCGACGCGACCGGCGCTGAGCCCGGGGTTCTGGAGCTGTTGGACTCGTTCTACCGCCAGCCCGGCCCGACTCGGTCGAACCTGTGGACGACGGTCCAGACGGCGACGGCGTCGCTGCTCGGGAAGGTCGCCCGGCAGGTGTTCTGCGGCCCGACCGAGGCGAGCATGGACCTCGGAGCGTTCCTCGCCTCCGGCCAGGGCACCATCTACCTCCTCGTCGATGAGAACCAGGTCGAAGCCCTCGCCCCGCTCGTCACGGCGTTCGTCCGCGAGATGCTGCTGACCGCGACCCGGATGGCGGTGCAGAACCCGGCAGGGCGGCTGGATCCTCCGCTCGGGCTGATCCTGGACGAGGTGACCCAGGTAGTTCCGCTGCCGGACCTTCCGAAAATCATGGCCTCGGCGGCCGGTTTCGGGATCTTCATCGCCGCCGTCGCCCAGAACCTGGCCGCGATCGACGAACGCTGGGGAGAGGTCGGCCGGCGGATCCTGTGGGGCAACTCCGGCATCAAGATCGCACTCGGTGGTCTGGCCGGCGAGGATCTGGAGGAGTTCTCCCAGCTCGCCGGCAACTACCGCGAGACCCTGCTCGTCCCGCAGCGCAACCGTGACGGGATCTCGACCCAGGCGACGGTCATCGACCGCAAAACCATGTCCCCGGAAGCGATCCGGACCCTCGACGAGGCCGACCGCGAGGGACTGGTCATCCACGCGACAACACCTGCGGTGAAGGTCCGCATGACCCGGCACTACGAAGGACCGCACGCCGCTGACCACACCCGCGCCGAGGGCGAGGCCCGTGCCGTGCTGTACCCGACCGAACAGGTAGGAACGCCATGACCAGGCCCGTCATCCGTCCGAAACCCAACCCGGGCGGTGACAAGCCCGCGGGCAAGGCCGGCAAACCCAGTCCGGTCGGGCCGCCGCTGATTCGGGAGTGGCACAGCCTCACCGTCGCCGACCAGGCCGCCGAGTGGAAGGCGCTGGTCGCGTGGGTGGTCTGGATCCACGACCTCTACGAACTCGACCGCGAGGAACGCCTGCCGCTGTGCTGGGTCGAGCACCCCGGCCTCGTGGAGGAACTCCGCGCGCTCAAAGCCTGGCGCGACTTCGTCTACGACCAGCCCGGCTCCAGCTCGGCCGCCCACAGCGCCCGGTCCTGGCACGGCGAACTCCGCCAGACCATCGCCGCGATCAGTGGCTTCTGGGCACCGGTCTGCCGCTCCGGACACAAACCCGCCGCCTACCTCACCGACCGCGCACCCGAGCAGGTGGAGCGGTGGCAGGACGCGAGCCCGCCCGTGATGGCCTCGGCCCCTCCGGCATCAGCACGACGAACAGGAGCCGACGGTATGCAACTCAGCCACGACGAGATGCGCGAAGCACTCCAGGCCGGCAAGGCCGTGCAGCACAGCCGGGCCAGCCCGCACTACGTGCAGTACGCCGAAGCCTGGTGGATCCGGGGCGAGGACGGCGGGACCTGGCTGCGGTGCACAGACCAGCAGCACCAAGCGGAAATCGAGGCGTCCGCCGCTCGGATGCGCGCGGCAGACCAGGCCCTCACCCAGTACCGGCAGCAGTAGCTAAGGAATCCTGATGTCTGACCTGATCATGCGCGCCGAGCAGGGCGTCCTCGGAGCCCTGCTCGCCAACACCGAACGGTCGGAGGCGCTGTACGCGGAGCTGTCCGCCGACGACTTCGCCCACCCCGCACACCAGGCGATCTACATCGCCCTGGCCGACCTGCAATACACCGCCCACACCGTCGACGAGCTGACCGTGAAGGTCGCCGTCCTCACCGACCGGACTGACGTCGAAGCGACCTGGCTCGCCGGGCTGGCAGCGGCAGCCCCGGAGGGCCCGCACGTTCTCGCCTACGCCCGGATCGTCATCGCCGCCTCCTGCGACCGGGACCTGGCCGGGTTCGCGCAGCCGTACCTCGCTGCCGCCGAAGCCACCGTCGACGCCGAGGCCCGCGCTCACCTGCTGCGCACCGCCAGCGCTCTGGCGGCCCAGGACGTGTTCGCCGAGATGAACGCCGTCAACACGGACCGCACGGTGGTCATCACCACGGCGCACGTCGACGTGACGATCGAGCTGTCCCGCGAGGAACAGGTCATCGCCGACGTGATCCAGCATCCCGAGCAGGCCCGCAACATCGGTGCCTGGCTGGAGCCGGACGTGTTCACCACCGACCAGACCCGCACGTGCTTCGAACTCGCCGTCTCCCTCGCCTACGACGGCGACCTCGTCGACCCGGTCGTCTTGGCCTGGGATCTGGAACGTGCCCGCCAGATCAGCGCCCTCTACGGCCACGACAGCCACTTCGAGCACCGCGCCACCGAGCCGGACTACAAGTTCATCGCCCGGCTGCACGCCACCACGGTCGTCGCCGGTACCGCGGTCGTCGTCGGGCACGCGCTCATGGCCGACCACACGACCCTGGCCTTGGACGTCAGCGCGACCGCCGCCGCTGAACGCGCCCTCACGCAGACGGCCCCTGAGCCGCCGTTGGAAGCGCAGGCGACCGTGACCATCGACCGCCGCATCGAGCTATGACGGGAGGCAGCGTCATGCATCAGCGACCCGCGACCAGCACCGCGCCGGCCGTTCCGCGCACCATGCCCGGCACCCAGATGACCGCGCTCCTGGAAACCCAGGATGCCGTCGCTCTGTCACCGCAGGAACGCCACCGGATGTTCGTCCGCTACGGCGCCTCGTGGTGGATCGCCTCCGGTGACGTCTACTGCGAGATCACTGTTCCCGACCAGATCGTCAAACTCGACAGGTGGCGCCGCCGGCTCACCGAAGGGGCGCTGTGGGGGTAACGGTGAGGTCTAGGCGGTCTGAGCACGGGGAAAAACGGGACGACAAACGGAAACCGCCGCGCCTACGCTGGGGAATGGCCGACGACGCGCGCGATGAAGAAAAGCCTGACGGCAAGTTCGGCAACGCCCTGACACACCTGGGCCAGTTGCTCGTACTCGCGACTCCCGTGGCGTACTTTCTCGCCAACTCGCCGCAGAGGGCGTTCTACGGCCGGTTGGGCATCCTGCCGGCCGAGGTGGGCGCTGAGGGGGTGTCCGCGTTTTATCACCTGTCGATAATGATCGTGGTGGTGCTGTTCTTCGGTAGCTTGCTGGTGCTGACAGTTCTTGCCGGACTGCACTTCATACAATCGCGGGTGGACCGTCTACCGGAGGCATGGACCAAACGGATTCCATGGCTTCGAAAGCCCGCGGTGGTAGCACTGGTCGCCATCACTATCTTCCTGGCTCTGACCATACTCGCGTTGGGCGTGCAGCCGTCCAGCGTGCAATCGGGGCACGATCAACGCTTCGGCTCGTGGATCACGGCGGGCGCGGCCAACGGCCTGGTGCTGATTTTGGTCGGCATGGGCCTCTGGATTCCCGCGAAACGTTACCTTGGCCGGCGATGGTCGGTCGCGTTTATCATGGCCTGGCTCATGGGATTCATGACATTCCAACTGGGTGTCGCGGCCGAGGACGCCGGCGACAAGGTGCGGTCGGAGTGTAGGGGCGGGTATGCGGCCAGCATCATGGGATTCAACGCCCGCTCGGTGCAGGTGACCTGGCTGGACAAGAGCAAGATGCCTCCGCAGTTGGCCTCGTCTGCTCAAGGCTCGGATGGAACTGCGACGACCCGCCCGATGCTGCTTCTCGGCCAGGTCGGCGACCAGCTCAGCCTCTATGACTGCTCGACAGCACAGGCGTACAACGTCGAGCGAGCCGGGGCGTCGATCGCTATCACGGTGCGCTAGAGCGACCCCACCGGCGAGAGCGGCTTCCGGAGTTGACCTGTGCTGAGTACGCCGGTGATAAGGTGCGGGCTCAGTGCGGCAGTGGATAGGCCGCCAGTGCCCTGGAATTCAACGCGAGGCCGGTGCAGGTGACCTGGCTGGACAAGGGCAAGGCACCCCCACAGCTTGCTGCTGCCGCCCTAACCTCGGACACCGCAGCGACGACCCGACCGATGTTGCTTCTCGGTGAGGCTGTGCAGCCAACTCAGTCTTTATGACTGTTCAACAGCGCATACCTACACCGTCGAGCGAGCTCGAGCGTCGATCGCGATTACGGCGCGATAGCCCGATGCTTTCGAAGCCGGTAGGAACCGAGTGTGTTGAAACCAATTCTAGCGATCTGAAAACCTACGGCATCTTCAGCTCCTAGCTGGCGCAGAGGAGAGGGTTCGGTCGAGCTCGCTGTGGCCGGCTAGTCCGCCGTCTCGGACAGCTCGACATCTTAGGTGTTTTCCGAATGACTGGAAAATTGATCGAGAGTCAGCAGGGCACATTCTTGAGCGCGTTCAGGAGCGCTTGCAGGGCGGGTTGATCGAACCCAGATTCCTTGATCTGAAATCTCAACGGGGGTGGCGGGTTTTCTGCATCAAATCCGCGAAGGCCGCCGGTCGGTCGGCGGTATGATGCGGGGCCCCATGATTCAAGGATGCCTGCTTTCTCTAGTAGCAGGTGAGAGCGGTAGGCGTCGGCACCGAGGCCGTAATAGCGAACGCGATGAGAACCAGCGACATACACTGAACTCCTTCCCGCCCGGGTGCCGACTACTGAATGATGCGCATATAGCATTATCAGCAAGGCGATCTCGGACGACTCAAGCGCATGGACCCAACCATTGATGAAGAAGTCGGATGGAAGGGAGAAGGCGTCTTCATCTTCGAATGGGCCACGAGGTCGGTATTGTCGATCACCGATGGGTCTCGCCGACTCGCCTAGTAGGCGAAACTGCGCGTAGCGATCACGTCGGACCTCGGGGCCGGGAAGGTCGATCAGCCCGAGATCCGCCAATGTCGAGAGGGCTTCACGGATCTGGCGCAGTCTGCGATCGGTGCGACTGATTGCCCTGATGGTCTGGTGATCTGGAGGTCCATTTCGAGCGTTAGTGGGTGCCAGCACGAGGTCGGTCCAGGAAGGCATCCGCGCATCCGATGTGGGGGCTAGTGGACGTGTGTTCTGACCTGTGTGGGTCCACGGGCGCGGAGAACATTGGGCTTCGAAGATCAGCGTCAGCATGAGCTGTTGGGCCACGCCCTTTGAGCGGATTAGCTGAGCGGATGGAGGTCGCAGAGTCCTCGGTGGTAGCCGCCGGTCGGAGTAGAGATCCTCTGGTAGTGGCTCCTCCAGCCGAGCGAAGGTCCTGGCAATCGAGATCCGCCCCGGCTTCAGGCCGTCCCGATGGATCAGATCGAGCGCGGTTCGGGCGCGTTGATCTTCTGCCCGCAGACCCTCCAGGTGTCGAATCCGATGAGAGATCCGGTCCTCACGCTGCACGAGTGCGCCCTTTCAGTCGCGACGGATCAACCTGTCTCCGCAGGTCATTCTCCCTCAGAAGAGGGACAGGTGTAGTGGCAGGTTGATCCGTCACGAGCATGCGGGAGAGCAAGTGGACGGCCCTGACATCCGCACCGCACAGTGAGACGTCGAGGCAGGCGCGAACACTCGGTCAATCCCAGCATGACGAGAGTTCAGCTCAGCCTTTGCACAACATAGATGGAATATGCGGCTTCGCCAGGATGGTGAACCGAGGAGTTGAGGAGACATGTTCGTGCAGGATCATGCTGATGTTGAGACCGGCGGAGCTGCTGATGGCTCTGAGGTTGCTCCGCGCCAACACGCATCGACCTCGGCGTTACCTACGAGAGGCTCCCGGCTTCGTTCACTAGCCAGAAGTACCAGCGTCGTAGCTGGTCTCGTCACTGCTGTCTCGGGACTGCTTACAGCCGTCGCCGCACTCATTGCTGTGTTGCGCTAGGGTCTCGCGCTGGACAGGCACTACCAAGTGATCTGGATGCCGGGTTCGGGCGGTAGCTGGTGTTCCATGGGCGCACCGGTGTCGAGCTGGCGGATGATGATCTGGTCGTCGTAGCGGCCCGCGTCGACTGTCTGGCTGGGATCGCAGATCGCGTCGAGTAGGCCCTGCTCGATGAGCTCATGATGCAGGTGCGCGGCGTAAGCCGGAGCGGTGAGCAGGGTGTCGGCGTCGCCGTGCAGCGGGCCGAGCCAGGTGTCGCCGAGGCGTTCGGCTGTGGCGCGAGTGACGGCGGTGCGCTGGTCGTCGGGGAGCGATGAGAATACGTCGGCGCTGATGCGGGCGTTGACTGGGTCTGCGGGTTCGAGGTCGAGGTGGTAGGCGGTGAGTACGGCGTCGGCGGCGCGTAGGTACGCCTCGTGCATGGCGGAGTCGGTGGGCACGTAGGCGCCGAGAGGCTGGTCGGCCTTGTCGACGGTGATCTGGTGCTGGTCCCGGAACGCCGCGACGATCTCGACCTGGCGGTGCCAGACGGCATACTCATCGGCCTGCGCCGGGGCCGGACCGAGCGCGGTGACCCACGCCGGCTGGCCGTCGACGGCGCGACGGGTGAGGTCGGCCAGCCGGTCGGCGATGTGCTGTTCGGTGGTGGTGAGGTGCTCGACGGACGCGGCGGGTGTCGGCTGGGGGAGCGGGTTCTCCCACGGGAGGACGCCCTGTTGGGGTGCGGGGGCGGTGAGGTGGTGGACGTGCTGGCGGAGGGCATGCAGGTCACCGCCCGGCTGGACGGTGGCGAGCAGGGTGTTGGCGTCGATGCCGTTGTTCTCGGCGGCCTTGAGGGTCCAGGCCAGGGCACGCCACGCGTCGGAGTCGGGTTCGGTGACTGGTACCGGTTGTTCGGTGAGGGTGTGCCCGAGCCGGTAGGCGAGTACCTGGGAGAGGGAGCGGGCGTCGTCGAGGGGGCGCTGCATGACGGCTTGGGCGAGGGCGGACAGGGGTTCGTGGCCGGCGTGCTCGGCGCGGCGGACGGCGGCGGTGAGTGCGGGCCACGCGGGTTCTGCTGCGGCACGCTGGGCGTCGTCGTCACCGATGATGAGCGCGAGGAGGGCCTGGTGGTCGGTGGTGCCGGTGATCGGGTCGGTGCTCAGTATCCGGGGCGCGCTGGTGGCCGTGTTCGGGTCGAAGGTGGTGTCGGTGGAGACGAGCGGGCGTAGGAGCGCGGCGTAGCGCTCGGCGTCAGTGGTGCTGGGGCGGGCGAGTTCGGGGGTGGGGGTGCGGCCGTCGACGACGTCACGGACCCGCCAGGCCAGCAGGCGGGCGGGGTTGTCGGCGTCGGCGAGCGGGCCGCGGCGGGCGGTACCGGCGAGAACCTGCTTCAGGTCCCAGCCCTGTGCCTCCACCGAGCGCAGCGCCCGCTGGGCGGTGGTCCACTCGGGGTCTGCGGCGAGCACTGCGGCATCGCCCGGCAGCACGGCGGAGACGAGGGCGCGCAGGCGCTCGCCGTCGGCGATCTCGGCGGAGTACCGCAGTCGGGGCGCGAGCGTGGCGAGGCTACGGGCGTCGTCCTCGGCCTTGGCGATCGCCTCGGTGGCCGACAGTTCCGCGCCCTCGCGCCCGAGGACGGTCTCCAGGACCTCGCGGGCTGCGCGGGAGTGGCGGTCGTAGGTGGTGCGGTCGACGCGCTGGTCCTCATCCAGGGGCAGGACCTGGTGGGTGACCGCGTACAGGGTGGTGCTGGTCTTGGCTCGGGTGGCGGCGACGTAGAGGTTCTCGCGGGTCATGTCGTCGGTGACGAGTGCGTGGGTGGTGTCGACGGTCGCGCCCTGGGCGCGGTGGACGGTGGTGGCGTACAGCAGCTCGACCTGGGTGGCGACGTAGTCGGCGGGCAGGGTCAGGGTGCCGCCGTGCCCGGTGTGCCGGACCTTTAGCGAGCCGTCGGAGTGACGGGCGGTGACGGTCCAGGCGTCGCCGTTGCGGACCCAGTCCTTGCCCCGGTTGCAGGTGAGCTGGCGGTGGTTGTCGCGGGTGACGATCCAGTCGCCGCGTCCGGCCTTGTTGCCGTCGTGCAGGTCGGCGCCGTCGGCCTCGACTTGGCCGGCGGCGATGCGGTCGGCGCGGGCGCGGGCGGACAGGGCGGTGGTGCCGTGCAGGGTGGAGGCCAGCATGAGGGTGCGCTGGCCGGTGCTCATGTCGGCCTGCCAGGCGTTGTACGCCTGCTCGATCATCGCCTCAGCCGACCCGCCCCGGATCCGGGAGTGGTCGGCGTAGAAGTCCAAGGCTGCGTTATCGCCGTCGCGCAGCGCGAGGGTCGCGGTGGCCTCGGCCGGGTCGGTGAACCGGTGCAGGACGGTGAGCTCGACCGCGCCGGCCTCGTGGGCGAGGAGACGCAGGGCACCGCCGGACTCGACCGCGCCGAGCTGGCGGTGATCGCCCAGGAGGCGGATGGTGGCGCCGTGGCGGTCGGCGATCTCGCGGATGGTGTCGAGGTTGCGGGTACCGGCCAGGCCCGCCTCGTCGACGAGGATCACGTCACCGGGACCGACCTGAAAGAACGCGCCGAGCGGCCGGGCGGCGGAGCTGTTCGGGCCGGTCGAGGGCTGCTGGTGCTGGAGGTGTTCGTAGACGAACTTGTGCGTGTTCTCCGCCGCGACACCCAGGTCCGCCGACAGGACGGCGGCTGCCGCCGCCGACGTGGCGAGGGGGATGAGGCGGACGCCGTGGGCGGCGAGCACGTGCTGGTAGGCGTGCATCGTCGTGGTCTTGCCCGCGCCAGCCGGGCCGAGGCCGACGGCGATCTGACGGGCATCGGTGGCAAACGACAGCACCATGTGCCGCTGGCCGGCGTCGAGCGTCGTGCCGTGGACGGCCTCGTAGCCGTCGAGAGCGGCCCGCACCGACAGGGGGTTCAGACCCGTGGTGACGGGGGTGGACGCGGCGTGCAGGAGACGCTGTTCGGCGTCGAGGATCTCCCGGCTGGTGAACCGGGCGCCCCGGTGCGCGGTGAACACCGATTCGCCGTCCGAGCGGCGGAGCGCGGCGGGCTCGCGCAGGTCCGGTTCGACGGTGACGGGCAGGCACACCGTGTGCACGGCCTCGGTCACGACGCGTTCGAGGACCTGAACGCGCTCGGCGCGGGTGGCGAAGACGATGCCGTCGGGGAACAGGTTCTTCGACGGGTCGCGCAGGATCCGGTCGGCCTCGGTCCGCAGGTTCCAGGCGGTCCAGGTGGAGCGGGACTGCTCGGCGTGCCCGACGGTCTGCTGGGCGAGTGCGCTGATATCGGCTGTGGACAGGGCTGTGGACAACCGGGCCGGGCGCTGCTCAGGGCCGGTGACGGTGACGAGGGAGGCCAGCTTCTTCCACGCCGAACGGCCATGCCCGGCGGTGAACCGGTCGGCCCACTCGGCGCGCAGCTCGGCCAGGGAACGCGGCGAGGGCTTGGGGCCGCGGGTGTCGAGGTTGGCGCGCTCGGCGAGGGAGAACGCGGCCCGGCCCTCGGGGTCACGGCCGTGCGCGCGGCGGAAGTCGACGATCAGCTGCTCGTAGCGGGCCTCGATCTGGGCCCGGCGCTGCGAGAAGCCCCGGATCCACTCCACCGGCAGACCGATCACCTCACGGACCGGGTGGCGCTTGTGCGCGGTGTCGGCGCGGACCCCGAACTCCAGCCCCAGCGACTCGGTGGCCAGGAGCTCGACCTGGGTGTTGTAGTGCTCCGAAGCCGTGACCGCGAGGCGGTAGAGCGCGGATCCGTCGAGGGAACGCCACTTGCCGTCGACGCCGCAGATCTTGTTGCTGACAGGTACATGGGTGTGCAGGTTCGGGTCGCCGTCGCGGGAGTCGAAGTGGTCGAACACCGTGTAGATCAGGCCCCGGGTCTCGATCTGCGCCTGGCCGACGTCGCCGGTCCGGGTGTAGGCGGCGTGCTCCTCCAGGAGTGCGAGAGCGGAGTCGCGGGCCCGCTCGTGGGCGTCGAGTACGGCGTCGCGGACCCATTGGCGCTCATCCAGCGCCCAGAGCAGCACCAGACTCTTCTGCGGGGTGAACACCAGGTCGTAGCCGGCGACGGCGGCTCGGGCGCGCCGTGCCTCGGTGGCGCCGGTCTTGCCGACCTCGGCCTGGGTGGGCTCACGTCCGGTCTCGGTGCGGATCACGGCGAGCTGGCGTTCGACCCGGGTCTCGAAGGCGTCGAGGGTGGCGTACACCGGGAACCGCCGGCCGAGGGCGGCGGCCCCGGCGGCCTTCTGCGACAGCACTTCGAGCTGCTCGTCGCTCATCCCGGGCTTCGTGTTCGCCGCGAGGTAGGCGGCGATGATCGACTCCGCCTCCGGATGCAGGCCCTCCCCGAATAGGTTGCGCATCTGGGTCTCGGTCACGGTGCCCGACAGGCCGAGCTGGTCGAGGCCGCGTCCGCCCCAGCGGCCGGGCGGGTTGCCGCGGGCGTTGTAGTAGTCGGCCGCGGACTGGCCGGTCTGCCAGTCGACGTCGCCGCCGGCGATGTGGCGGGTGAGGTAGGTGTAGCCGTCGCCGGCGGTCAGCTTCTTCAACGTCATCACGGCGCACACCACCCCCATTCCCGACTCCGAATTGCGCCTGCGTTCCGTGCCCGCGTGTGGGCTTGAATTGCTTTTCGGGCGCTCGTTGTGTGAGCACGGTACCGGGCGGGTTTTATCGGTGGCAAGAGCATCTGCAAGAGGTGTGTCTGCGATCTCTTGGGCTCTTGGCTCTAGGTGTTTGTGCTGCTCAGGGTGCTTGTATGGCTGGCTTTCGGGGGTTTTGGAATTTGCTTGTTTTCACTTGCTTTAATCTGGCTTGAATTTGGGATCTGGGCTTGCGGGAATTGTTTTTCGGCGGCTACGGTCTGTGTCATGGCTAAGCGAATGAATGGTGCTGGTGTTAATCGTTCTGCGGCGCGGAAGGCGTCGGAGGTGCGGGCGCTGCGGGAGGCGAAGCGTCTGGCGCACGAGAAGGACGTGGCGGAGGCGGTCGGGGTGTTCTTCGACCGGATCGGCAGGGCCGAGAAGGTGCGGGGCGAGGCTCGGGAGCGGGCGGAGCGGATCGTGTCGGAGGCCGAGGTGGTGGCGGTGGCCTACGCCGGTGAGGCGGACGCGTCGGTGTCGCGGCTGCGAGCGCTCGGCGAGCCGGTCGTGGAGATCGCGGAGATGACCGGGCTGCCGGTCAGTGGCGTCCGCGCGGCGATGGCGCGGGCGGGGGCGGTGCCGGGAGGCTGATCCCACCGGCAGCGCCCGACGCGGCCCGGCGGCGAACGCGAGTTCGCCGCCGGGCCGCCGTCGTCAGCGGCGAGCACGCGGTGAGGGGCCGGACCCGAGTGGGTCCGGCCCCGTGCGGCGGGTCGGGCTAGCGGCGGCTGTAGTTGACGACGGTGTAGTACTCGGCGAGGTCGGCGGCGGAGTTCCAGTCGTAGTGGTCCTTCTGGCCGGCCAGGACGTAGCGGCTGCCTGCGGGCTTGGTGCCGGTGCCGGTGCGGCGGTAGCGGACCGGGTTGTTGTGCTGGCTCATGGCGGGCTCCTTCTGCGGGTTGCGCGGTGCGGCCGGTGCGCCGGCTCGTGGGCCGGGTGCCGCGCTGACGGCGGATGAGCTGCCAGGCCCATGGCCGCTGACGGGCCAGCCGAACCGCAGAAAAGATCTTGGAAGCGCAGCGGCCGGAGCGCAGCGACGGGCCAAGACTGTTTTCGCGGTGGCTTGCCCGGCGAGGACGGGTCTGGCGAGATCGACGCGGGCAGCCGCGCACCGGCCGCGAGACGGCCCGGCCGCCGCGAGGCCCGCGAGAGCCCGCAGCCAGCACCGGCCCGGCCTGCCCGCCGTCCCGACCGGCGCCGACCGCAGGCGACGCGGAGGCGGACGGCGCGAAGGCCACGCGAACACCCCGCCGACCGACAGGCTCCGCTGGCGGGCGGACGGCCCGCCCGACCCCGAGAGGGGGACCTGTGGGAACCGGGCCTGAGGTGGGGAGCCGGTGGGGGTGCCGCTGAGCTGGCATGATGGGTGTCGTGGTGGCTTGGCTGAGGTTCGTGCTCGTGCTCGTGGTGGTGTTGGCGCTCGTGGTGGGCATGGCGAGCTGGGCGCTCCTGGGGTTGGACCTGAAGGCGCAGCGGTACCTGCTGCACCCGCGCCGGTGGAACGGGCGGGGACTGGCCGACGCACAGGAGATGACCGCGTTGCGGGGCAGAGCGGCGGGCGCCCGGTACCTGGGACGCAAGTACGGCGCTGAGGCCAAGGGCATCGCCACGGCGGAGAAGACTGAGGCGTTCCTGGCCGAGTGGGAACGCACAGGCGTGCGCCCGCTGGGCTGGCCGCACCCCTGGTAGACGCCCGCCCCTCGGGCCAAGACCCCGTGCCTTGGATGCCCGAGCGCCGTTAGCGCAGGTTCCCGGGGCAGAAGACGGTGCAGTCCTCGCCGGGCCGTGCTTCGCAGTCCTCGCAGGCGCGGGCAAGGCCGACCGGGCAGCCGATGTCGTGCAGGTCCGGGTCGGTGAACGTGCAGCAGACCGGGGAGTTCGCGAGGCTGGCGATGGCGGTCGGTAGCGCGAGGGCGGCGGCGAGGAGGTGGCGGCGGGTGATCACGGCATGGCCTTCGGGGTTCGGGGTGGCGGGCTGCCGGGGAAGTGGCAGCCCGCCACCGGTCAGCGGGTGTGGTGGACGAGCTGGAGGTCGGCGACGATCTCGGGGTAGACCTCGGCGGCGTACTGCTCGCCGTCCGGGGTGGTGACGACATCGCCGCGCCGCTGGCGGGCGGGCCGGCTGCCGGCGTAGGCGTCGTCGAAGCGCATCGAGACGCTGACGTTGCGGGCCCACAGTTTGAGTACCGGCTGGCCGCACCGCTCGTGGGTGGCGTAGCCGGACTCTCCGGGGCGGCGGTCGTGGTCGACGTAGGCGAGGAGTTTGCCGGCCTCGACGGTGACGAGATCCCCGCGACGCAGGCCACGGACCCGGGCGGCGAGGTCTCCCCAGCACAGGACCTCGAAGTGCGAGGCGTCGGATGGCTGGTTGCCGTTCTTGCAGAACTCGCGGTGGGCCATCTCGAACTGGGTGTACTCGCGGCCGTTGCGGGTGGTGCCCTGCTCGGGCGAGGTGGTCAGGCGGCCTTCGATGGTGACGTTGAACAACACGACGTGCTCCTTGCTAGATCCGGAAACGGTGAGCGGGGCACCGGGTCGGGCCGCGCTGCGGCGGCCCGACCCGGGCGGGGGGATCTAGAAGGGGGGCTCGTCGTTGGTGAAACCGCTGGCCGAGCTGTGCTGCGGCAGGGGCGCCTGGGAGACGGCGGGCCGGAACCGGAAGCTGAGGTGCACGTTGGCGGCGGTGACCTGGAGGGACGCGGCGGGCTTCTCGTCTTCCTTGGACATGTAGGCCCGCGCGGTGAGGTCGTTGCGGCCCTCGACGAGGACGGTGTCGCCGCGGCGGAGTCCTTCGGCGACGCGCTCGGCGAGCTTCTCCCAGCAGGACACGTTGATCCAGACGGTCGGGCCGTCGGCCCACTCGTTCTTGGCCTTGTCGAAGCGGCGGGTGTTGTGCGCGACGCGCAGGTTGCACACGGCCTTGCCGCTCGGGGTGAACCGCAGTTCCGGGTTGTCGGCGAGGTTGCCTTCGAACTTGAAGTCGAACAGCATGATGGGGCTCCCGTCAGGGGTTGAGGAGCGGCCCGTTCGCCCGGTGCCGGATCGGTGATCCGGGCGGTGGGTGCCGCGTTGACGGGGCCGTTCAGAGCCCGCCGGGGTGTGGGGCCGCAAGCCCAACAGCGCAAAAGGATCTTGGCGGCGAGCGCAGCGAGCCTGCTCGCCAAGATGCTTTTGCGCGGGCTTGCAGGGCCCCGCGCCCGGTGGGCTGAACTAAGTCCCTTCAGAGCGGAACCACACGCCCTGGATGCATCCGAACTCCGGCCTGGGCAGGGCCGCACCACCCCTGACCTGCCCGGAAATGTTCGGCCTTCCGCTCGACGCCCTGGCCGATCACGGCAGTGCGGTCGCCGCAGGCGCCACCGACGCAGCGTGTCCGTGCCGGCCCCGGGGCCGGCACGGAGAGTGGTCCGAGGCCACAGCCGCTGCGGTTGTCGCCGACGGACGGGGCGCCGGACACGACGCCCCTCTCCCCGCGCCGGTGCTTCCTCGGGGCGGGGGTCTTACTGGTTGGGCGCCTGCTCGTCGAGGAGACGCGTCTCCTCCAGCGCGGTCCTGCTCACCGCAGGCGCGGTGTCGGGCGTGGTCGCCAGGATGACCAGCGCCAGACCACGGGCGTCGTGGCGGTCGAGGACGGAGGCCTCCCGTTGGAGGATCTCGATCAGGTCGCGGAGCCGGACCGTGATCGGTGTCGCGAGATCCATCACGATTCCCCTGTCGTGCGTGCAGGGGCGGCCGGGATCTCCGGCCGCCCCGATGCCTGCCTATCTGCTGGAGGTGCCTGCCGTCGGTGCCGGCACCCTCCGGCAGCACTGTTCCTGCACCCGGACGTGTCAGGGCCCGGAGCGGCGGGGATGGCGAAGCCCTGCCCGCCATCCTGACGCGATGGTCCGCCCGGCCTCGGCCTGGCCGAGTCCCGCCGCGCGGGCGGCGTCGGTCAGTGCCGGCCACACGACGTGGCGGTCCAGGCCGGTGCGCTCGGAGAGCTGTCCGAGCTTGAACGCGGCGATGTTGAGCGCGTCGTTCCTGCCGCCGGCCCTCACCCGCCGCCCGTCGCGGTAGAGCGGGCGCGGCGCGTCCCGGACACGGCGTACCTCGCCGTCAAGTGCCGCCAGCCCGTAGGCGTCCACGTCCCCGATCCCCGACACCGCAGGCGTCCAGACGTCGACCTGTGCTGCGGGTCGGTGCAGCACCAGCTCACGCAGCCGGTCCGGGGGCTCCGGTAGCGGAAGGCCGTGCCGGAACGGCTGGGTGAACGTGTACCGGGCACCGGTCGCGTGTACCGACGGCGGGGCCACGACGAGACCGCCCTGCCCCCGCCAGTCGACGTTGAGGACGAACCCGACCCGCGACGGCAGCCCGCTCGGGGCGAACCACAGGTGCCAGCCCTGCCCGGTGCGCACCACCGGCCCGTCCGGGCGGATGACGTCGAGAACGTCGAGGACCGTCGCGAGGCCCGCACCGGTGTCCGCGTCACACACGTCCAGCACGCTCCCGGTCACCAGCCCGACGTTCGCGTCCGGCCACCGCCGCCACCACGCGGCGACCTGCCCCGGGTCGGCGGAAGCATCGCGCAGGCCGTGCCGCAGCCGGGGGTGCTTGCCCGGCGACGGGCAGCCCGGCCCCGTTCGGCACGAGCACACCCCCTGCTCGGGGGTGTGCAGCGGAACGACGGGGATCCCGGCGGCGGCGTAGCCGACCGCCGCGTCCGCCACGAGGCCCACCGTCACCTCCCTGGCCCTCGGGCCCGGCCCCTGGTCCCGGTCACGGGGCGGTGCTCGTGAGCCGGTGGGCGGACAGCCATGTGGAGGTGGTCATGTCCTTGCTGGTCCCGTCGGTGAGGGTGACCCGGGTCCAGGTCCGGTAGTCCTCGCTCTTGAGCGGGGTGACGGCGGCGACCGGGCCGCAGAAGGTGGTGTAGATCGTCTTGTGGTCGTTCTCCCACACCCCGGCCACGACATCGCCCACCCGTACCCGGTCCGAGCGCACGGTCTCTGGCTCACCGTCCGGCATCCGCCACACCGGCTCGACCACATCCGGCGCGAGGGAAGCGGCGATGTCGGGCACCCGCTCGCCGGCCTTCAACCGGTCGAACACCGCCAGGTACTCCACGGCCAGCCGGCGGCGGTCATCGACTGCGGCGTCGTCCTTGCCGGTGGGCCAGAACGCGGTGACCTCCGCGTCAGCGGCACCGATGTCCAGGCCGTGCACGAGGCGCCGGGCGTAGGCGACGTACCGGCGGTCCCACTCGTCGCCGCTGGGCAGCTTGGCGGAGTGGGCGAGTCCCTGCCAGCGGGCGACGTCGCGGGCGGTCTGCACCGGCCACGGCCGGCCGTTCGGGGTGTCGAGCTGCATCCCGTCACGGCGCCGGCCGTAGATCTCATCCCACGGGGCCTTCGTCGGCCAGCTCGTGCTGTCCAGGCTCACCGACTTCTTGTTCACCCGCGTGATCCGGTACCAGCCGAACCCGCTCACCTGCACCAGATCCCCCTTGGCGAGGTTGTCTGCGCTCCAGGCCACGAACTCGCCCGCCGCCGCGCGCTCGGCGAGCTTGCTCTCCTGATGGGCGATGTCCTCGGTCAGTTGCTCGACCCGGCCCTGGACCCGCTGGAAGTAGTTGTCGGACGCGCCGACCTTCTCGGCCTCTGCCAACTCGCGCTCCTCGCGCCGCAGGTCCGCCTGCAACCGCTCGATCCGGCGCATGATGACCCGCGAGTTCTCCTTCCGGGCGGCGTGAGCGCGGACCCCGTCGGCTCGCCCGGCCAGGTGGTCGGCGCGCTTGTCGGCGTCGATGGCCCGGTCCTGGCTCGCGAGGGCCTTCTCGCGCCGGGCTGTGTCCGCGCGGTAGGAGTGGTGTCCGACCAGCCGGGGCTGTCCCGGGGGAATCATGTTGAACACCCGGTCGGCACGCCACTGATGGGTGTCGCGCTCATCCACCGCCCGCGACGCGGCTTGATCGAGTCGTTCGGCGCGCTCGACGGCGCGCTCGGTACGGGCTTCCTCGCGGACTGCCGCCGGACGCCATCCCTCATCGACGGAGACATCGACCTGGAAACCGGCCGCGCGCAGGGCCTCGGCCGCGCCGTCGATCGCGTACCTGCGCGGGGCCTTGTCCCGCGAGCCGCGAATGTAGATCCCGACCTGACGGTGGAAACGGAACCCGAACGGCTTGACCAGGTCGAACGCGCCGTCTCCTTTGCGGGAGCCGGTCAGGGTCGTGCCGTCTTCGGGGGTGTGGGTGATGGTGATCAAGGTGGTGCCTTCCGTACGAGGGGTCCGTTAAAACGCCGGTAGGCCGCCCGCGAACGCGGACGGCCTACCGGCGGAGGGAAGAAGAGTTAGGACGCGGAGATGGCAAGCGCCCCCGATGGACGGGGCGGGGTGCGGCAGGTGGTCGATGAGCTGGTCGCGATGGTCGCGGAGCGGTTCTGGCCCCGCCGCGTCACGTCAGATGATCTGGACGTGTTCGCCCACGGCGAGGTCGAACACGGGGGCGTCGGCCAGTCGCTGGATGCTGGTGTCGGCGATCAGGAGAACCCCGGGGCGCTCCGGGGCCAGCAGGAACAGGTACTGGCCGTGCAGGATCTCGTCGCAGCCGGGCAAGTAGGTGATGGGCTCGGCGGTCATAGGCGGGATGGCCCGGCCGACTCCGGGGATCAGGGTCTGGTCGCCCCAGACGTCGTCGGGTGTGGCGGTGGGGTCGATGGCGGCCCAGTCGTGGGCGAGGACGGCCTGTGCGGTCGCGTCGGCGTTCTGGCCGAGGGTCCACCACAGGCGGGCGAGCGCCAGCGGTAGGTAGTCGAGGGTCGCGTCGTGGTGCACGTACCGCAGTAGTGCGGTGCCGTCGGGGCGAAGAAGCCCGACGTAGCCACGGCTTGCCATGGCAACCTCGCAATCGTTGAGGGGGAACCGAGGCGCGGGATTCCGCGCTGGCGAGGACCGGATGCGGCGGCGCGGTGGTCGGAGAGCGGCACGCCAGCCCCGGCGGGCTGTTCACGCGACCGGCGGGTCCGGGCGGGCGCGGCGGAACACCGCTATCTGTCCGGCGGGTGTGAAGACGGCGCGGACGGTGTCCTGGAACAGCAAGGTGGCGTGCACCCGGTCGTCGAACGCTTCGAGAGGGATGTGGTGCTCGCGGAACAGGGCGGTCCAGCCGAGGACGTCGCGTTCGTGACGGGCGAAGGCGACCTTTGAGGTGAACGTGGCGACGTAGGCCGCGGTCACCGCGGTCCGGATCTGCTGCGCGGTCAGGTCCGCGCTGGTGGCGCCTTCGACGTGCAGCCAGTCACCGATCACCGACGCCGGCAGCGTGTGCTCGACGGCGCTGGCCTCGATCGCGCACAACAGCTCCAGGTCGAGGACCCGCCGGTCGCGTCCGTGGTCGCCGTAGCCGAACGCGTCCACGATCAGCGGCTGGAGCTGCGTGTCGGCCACCGCGCGCAGGTGGGCGCGGCTGGAGTTGGGGTGGGCGGTGAGCCGGGTCCAGAACGTCAGGGTCGGATCGGTGGGGCAGCTGACCAGGACCCGGGTGTCGGTGTCGCGGGCGGTCGGGGCCTGCGGCGTGAGTCGCTGTTCGCGCACGTCGCGCAGGGCCGCGAGTTCACGGATCGCCCGCCGGTCCAGCGACGACAGCACCGCCACGGCCTTGGCCTGCTGGGCACGCTGGTAGTCGGTGAGTTCGGCGTCGGGTGCGGTGACGTGGGCGTGGTAGTCGACCCACGCCACGGGCGTGCCGTCAGCGGAGACGACGTAGCAGATCATGTGCCGTTCCGGCGGGACGCCGGGCGTGCGGTAGACGCTGTCGTGCAGCAGCCGGGCGGGGGCGGTGGCGAGGGTGCCGGGCTCGACCGGTGTGCACAGGTCGATCAGGCGGCGTCCGACGAGGCGACCGGCGTCGGCGTCGGCCAGGTGCCGGAACCGGCGCAGCGCCTCGCCCTGCGTGCAGCGGCTCACCGGCCCGTCTCCGTCGCCTCGGGGAAGCTGATGGCGTACGTCTCGGCCGTGACGGTCAGCGCGAGGTGCGGTCGGCCGATGCGGTGCGCGGCGCGGATGGCCCGCAGCAGGGTGGGGGTGCGCCCGTGCGGCTCGGTGAGGTCGATCGGTTCGGCGAAGTCGTCGCCGCCCAACTCGCCCGGGTCGGGGATTTCGAGCCGACCGTCCTTGTCGAAGACGAGGTCTGCGGCGGCGACGGACTCCCGCGGGCTGCGACACGGGCCGTAGCCTTCGGCGTGGACGTGGTCGAACGCTCCGGGCTGATCCGGCGGGTCCATCTTGGAGCCCGGTATCCCGTTGCTCATCAGATAGGTCCCGGAGTCATGCACCCACACCAGGCACGGGCTCGGGGGCTGGCCGTCGATGACCTGGGTGGGGAAGTGCTCGTGCTCGGGGGCGGCTGCGGCGTGCTCGGCCAGCCGGAGCACGGCGTCAAGCGGGAACAGCAGGATCGTCGTCATGGCTGGTTCTCCTCGGTGGGGTGGGATCGGGCGGTGGGTGCGGTGCCTGGCGGGTGGCCGGTGACCTCGTGGGCGGACTGCCCGTTGATGACGACTAGGAGCCGGTCGTGGATGTCGCCGGGGCTGGTGATGGTCACGCGCACCCCGCCGGAGGGGGTCTGACCGGCCGTGACGGCGTAGTCGCCGACCTGGATCCGCCCGTGCTGAACGCCACACACGCCCGTGACGACCTGGGACTGGACGTGCCAGGCGTCGTCGAGCAGGAACCGGCCGCTGCGCACGATCAGCTCGGACAGCACCTCGACGGCGTCGGCGCCGGACACGTCGCCGGGCGCGTTGAGGAACGCGGTCAGCCGGTCGACCACGTCACGGTCGGTGAGGAATTCGTGGCCGCTCACCGGGCGCCGACCAGGTCACGCTCGCGGCCGAGGTCGACGGCCCGGCCGTCGAACGTCGGCGTCTGGCCGGTGATCGCCTCGGCGAGTGCCGCGATCAAATCCCTGGCGGCCGGCGGCGTGACCGCGTTTCCGGCCTGGCGGACGCGTTCCCTGCGGGTGCCGAGGATCTCGTAGCGGGGGTCGAACGCCATCGCGAGCTGGATCTCCGACGGCTCCAGCATCCGGAAATGGCAGTCGAGGGGATCCAGAGAGGTGGCGACCCCGGAGGTGAGGAACGCGTACCGGTCCCGGGTGGTGAGGGCTCCCATCGGCTGGGAGGCGGTACGGGCCACGCCGGTGCCGTAGTAGGGCACCAGCAGGTCCGGCCAGCCCACCGCCCCGTCCCCGGCCTGCACGTGGCCGGGGACCACGAGGGCGTCCTGGTGGCGACCGGTCTGCACACGCATCGGCGCGTCGACGGGCCGTACATGGTCTCCGCGACCTTCTAGCCCCACCAGCAGCGGCGTCGCCGCGCGCCCCGGCAGGGGCTGGGGATGCACGAGCGCGTGCCCGGAGCCGTCGGAGACGATCGTGGCGAGCGGTTCGTCGATGCCGATCGTGCGGGCCCGGTCACTGCGCAGCAGCGCCAGGAACGGCGGAACGCCGACGCCGTCGTTCTCGCGGGTCGTGCGGGCCGGCATCGGCTGATCCAGCGGGACCGCGTCGGTGCGCCACGTCCCGCCGGTCGGCACCATCACGGGCCGTGCGTACCGTTGCAGGCCAGCGCGGATGCGGGCCATGGTCTTGTCCGCCAGGGGCGTCGGGCGGTCGCCGACCCGGGTGCCGGTCAGCGACCAGTCGATCGCCGCCGCCGCGGGCAGCACCGTGGGGTGTACCCGGTTGCCCCGGCACGCGGTGGTCGGGCACGCCCACACGTACTGCCCGTGCGAGCCGTAGCGGCCCCACTGCTTGCGCGGGTTCTTCCACGCCTGCACCGGACGCTGCGTGACCCCGCACCGGTCACACGTGGCGAGGGGCCTCGTCCAGGTCCGCAGGTCCGGGCAGCGGCCGGTGGTCTTGAGGTGCCCGACCGCGTACCACCGGTCCCTCGACTGCGGAGCCCCGTCGCCACCGGCCTGGGCGAACATCGAGTTGAGGTAGGTGGAGTGCAGGCAGTAGCCGTAGTTCTCCAGCGCCGTCCGCCACGCGCCGTAGGGCAGCCACTTGACGACCTCGACCACGTTCTCGACGACGAACCCGCCGTACGGCCGCCCGGCCAGCCACTTGGCCTCAATGAACCTCACGACGTCCCACATCGTGGCTCTGCTGCGCTCGGCGGCATCCGACGGCAGGACCTGGTCGAACAGGTCCGGGACCTTGTCTGCGTCACGCACGCCCTTGGCCTGGGAATGGTTGGTGCACTCGGGGCTGGCCCACAAGATGTCGGTCGCCGGGTACCGGCGCGGATCGACCTGGGAGATGTCCGCGCAGTCGTGGGCGGCGTGCGGCAGGTTGTGGTTGTGGGTCGCGATCGCGCGGTCCCAGTGATTGGCCGCCATCACCGTCCGGACCCCGTCGACCCGCTCCGCCCCGGACGAACTCCCACCGGCACCGCAGAACAGATCCGTCAACGTCAAAGTCATACAAACCGCTCCAGAAACAGAAAAAGGGCGGTGGCCCGACACCACACGGGTGCCGGGCCACCGCCCGAGAAGGAACTAGGAGAGAAGGGAAGACGCGGTCGCGTCAGCTCAGGACGGGCTCGGCCTCCAGCACCAGTTCCAGGTCGTCGAGCCGGTCGTCGTCGGCCGCCTCGGTGCCGTCGTCCCCGGCGACTTCGACCTCGGTCTCGCCGGCGGCGCTGGCGCGCAGGGTCGCCTCGGCATCGGAGAGGCTGTAGCCGTCGGCGACGAGCTGATCGAGCCACCAGCAGGCCGCGTCGGTGTTGAGGTCCCACGTGTGGTCACGGGACGCCACGGCCAGGTTGGTCTCCTGCGCGCACACCCACCGGGCCACCAGGGCGCGCCGTAGCCGGTCCTCCCCGGCGGAGGCGAGAACGTCGTCGTCGGCACCGCCGAGCGCGGTGTAGAGCGCGTCGGGGTCGGCGTACAGCGGCAGGTCGGCGTCGCTGGCGAAGGCGCGCAGAGCCTCCACGAACAGCTTCTTCGCGGCCTTGGCCGTGCCGTAGGTGGCCTGGTAGAACTCGCGGCGGACCTCTTCGGCCCGGGTGAGCGCGGCCAGGTACTCGGCGCGAGCGCTGGCCTCGACCTCGCGACGGGCCTGCTCGCCAGGCGACATGCCGGCGGGGCCGGTGAACATCTTGCACTGCTGGTAGCCGTACTTGTCGGGATCCGTGCAGTAGACCACCGGATTGGCGGCGACACCGTTCTTCTCGATGAACACGGCGAACCCGGGCAGCGTCTTGGCGACCTCGGGATCGAGGCGGTTGTTGTCGGAGTCGGCCAGCGACGTCGCCGAGCGGGCCGGCCCGTCGTAGGGGTAGCCCTTCGGTTTGGCGGTGACCTTGACCCCGTCGAGGACGAGGCGGGCCTTGAGCTGCTCGCGGGCGGAGGCGTAGGTCTTCTTGTCACGCTCGGCGGACATCGCGTGCCGCATCCCCCAGCCGCTGGAGGCGGACTTGAGGATCCGGGCGAGGGCGGCGGGTTCGTCGGCGAACTCCTCCAGCCGGGCGGCGTCGTCGAGCGTGAGTCTGCCGTTGTCGGCTGCCTCGCGCACGTCGGTGGGGAGCTGGCCGAGCGTGAGGGACTGGGCGACCTGCTTGGCGGTGACCCCGCGGGCGGAGGCGATACGTTCGGGCGTCCAGTCCAGGAGAGTGAGCTGGAGATACGCCTCGGCCTCCTCGGAAGGCGTCAGGCCGACGCGGTCGCCGTTCTCGGCGAGCTGGGCGAGGATCTGCATCGCGGCGTCCTCGTTCTCCGCGATCCAGCACGGCACCTCCGCCAGCCCCAGGTCCAGGGCCGCCTTCTTACGCCGGTGACCGATGATCAGCTGGAACCGCTGCCCGTCCTCGGCGGGGATCACGATCAGCGGGCACAGGATGCCCACCTCCCGGATCGACGTCTTGAGGTCTTCGACGTCACCGACGTCCTTGCGCAGATTGCGCGGGTTGTCGAGCAGCTCGGCCGGGTGCAGGTACACAGCACGGCGCATCGCCGCGAGCAACTCGTTGGGGCTGGTGGGAACAACAGCAACAGACACGGGAAGCCCTTTCGGGAAGAACATCCACCGCCCGACCTCCGGGGCGAAACGCGTCCCGGGGCCGGAGCGGTGCTGGCCCGATCCGTCAGGCCGACCGATCGGCGCCGCCCCGCAAGCACCCGCCCACACACACCCCACGATGAACACCGCTGCGGCGGGCGGGTGCTAGCGGGGCAAGCCGCGGTCGGCCAGGATCACGGGCCAGCAACCGCGCCGCCCGGGACCGCCGCCCCGGAGACCGGTCGTCGGCGATGCTGCTCGGTGATCGGAAGCCTGCGTCCAAACCGACATTTCTAGAGGATCCGGCTAGGAAGGTGTTCCTAGGCTGAGGCGGCCCGTCGACGGCCGTGAGTCGAAACCGCCTCAGCCCTGATCCATGGGGAGCCGATGGGACGCTCGCCGAGCCTGCAACAACGAACGGATCTGGCTGTCCGTCGGAGGGCTGTCGAAACACTCGTCAATGGTGAGATCGACACCCGCCGCGTCGGTGACCTCGAACGACAGCCCGCCGTCGCTCCACACCAACTTGGTCACCGTCACCGGTTCGGAGTCGACGATTCGGGCCGCGTACTCGGTTCTCTTGACGATCTTCATGTTGTCCTCGGGCCCGGGGTCACGCGACGGCCAGGGTCGGCGCGAGGCTGCGGGCTGGCTGCCAGTGGGCTTGGGCGCGGGCGAGGCCGGCCCGGTAGAGGTCACCGTCGTTGGCGCACATGGTGCACAGCCCGATCGACGGCCCGGCCTGCTCGTAGTCGTCGGCGTCGAGGCTGAACCCGGAGGAGAAGTCACCGAGCACGCCGCGCGGGTCGTTCTCCCCGTCGTCGAAGCCCCACAGCAGCCAGCCGCACAACACACATCGGGCCCGGTACCGCAGGACGCGGTCGCGTCGGCGCCAGGAGTCCCACCACACCTGTACGGGTGCGTCGGTCACGGCCTCGGCCGTCATGCGGGGGTCGGCGACCCGGACTGGTGGGTCGGTCGGCGCGCTGAAGGCCGTGTCGAGCCCGACGTCGCTGAACGCCTTGACCATCCGTACGACCCGGGTGTTGACGGGAGATCCCGACGCGGCGAAGGAGGCGGGTGGAAGCCGGCGGTGGAAGCCGTTGTGTTCGATCAGGGTCCGGATGCCCCGATGGGCGGCGTCGCCGCGGTGGGCGAGGCTTTCGGGGACGACGGAGACGAGGCTCGCGCCGGGGCGCAGTAGATGCCAGGCGTGGCGGAGGTGGTCCATCCACAGTGTGGGTTCGCCGGGGATCGCGAAGGGAGGGTTCATCACGATCGCGTCGAAGGCGTCCCCGGCCCGGATCGCGCGGGTGGCGAACTCCTCCAGGGTCATGTTGTGGACGTCGACGCGTTCGCCGAGGGTGGCGCAGGCCGCGGCCCGGCCTGGGTGGGGCTCGACGGCGGTGACGTGCACGCCGGGGTTGGCGCGCAGCATCGCCGCGGTCAGCGCCCCGTATCCGGCGGCCGGGTCGAGAACCCGGGCTCCTTCGGGCAACCACGCGAGGTCGGTGTACGGGTACGCGCACAGGTCATCGGCGAGGTCATCGGGGGTCGGCACGAACGCTTCCCGGGTGCGGGCCGGCAACGGGGCGATGCCGGATTCCAGGACCTGGTCGATGAGCCGACGCGGGTCGACATCTGAGGGGAAGACGATGGCCTGCGCCGACCGCGACCAGCAGCCACCGAGCGTGTCCAGGATGGCACCGATCGGCGCGTACTCGGCCGAGGTGACCTGCTCGGTGAGTCGGGCGAACGCGCCTTCGACGTTGACGGCCGCGAGAAGTTCACGGGTACGGGGATCGAGCGTCCGAGACGCGGCGGAACGAGGGGGCATAGCGGTTGGCTCCGTTCGGGAACGAAAAATGGCCGCCCCGCCAGGAGCGTCCGCGGTAAGCGGGACTCCGGCGGGGCGGCCGAGAGGAGAAGCGGGATTCGAGGTCGGTCAGCCGGGACAGATGAGCAGGTGTCCGGCGGCGACGCGCAGCAGCACAGCGAGGCTGTCGCCGTCATCGACAGCGCACAGAGCGATGTCGCAGACGACGCACGTCAGCTCGTCGTCGATGCGGGCGAGTTCCGCTGGCGGCTGGATGGCGAACCTGTTCAGGTCGACGGCGTCGATCAGATTGAGTACGCCACGGTTGGCCGCGACGGCGGACGCCGGGGGTTCGCCTACAGAAGGCTGGGTGCTCACAGCAGCACCACCGCCGGATCGCCGCCGACGTGGGCGAGGACCTGTGCCAGGGTCTCATCGAGGGTGGCGGCGGTACCCCAGCAGCCGGCGTCGCGTCCGTCGCGGATGATCGAGACGATCCGGCCGCCGGGTTGGGCGTGGATGAGGTGGATGCATGACGCGTAGTCGGCGCTGCCGCCGATCACGACGATCGGCCGGTCGCAGAGCGCGTTGAGAGTATCGACGATCATGCTCTGTAGCTGGGACTGCGCGCCGGCGGAGCTGGCGGAGCTGGCGGTGAACCGGCTGCCCAATGATCGGTCGGTCGTCATTTCGGCGGTCCACCCGGGCCCGAACGGCCCCGTCGAGGTGAGGGTGACGGGGATACGGACCGATGTGTTCTTCACCGTCCGGGACGTCACGCGCCCACCTGCCCCGTGTCGGCCCGCCAGGAGTTCTGGTACCGCCACAGGTCTACCTTCGCCGAGAAGCGGCTCCACGCCAGGGCGAGTAGGAGCGGGAATCCTTCGGCGATGACCGCGTAGCGAGGCCCTGGGCGCTTGCCGGTGGGCAGGACGCTGATCGTGAAGGCCGGGGCGGGGCGGAACGTACGGCGGAACTCGGCCATGAGCCGGGCGGCGAACGGCCCGGCGAGACGATCGAGGTCCCAGCCGACGTGCAGGCCGTCGTGTTCAGGCCACGCGTCGAGGCCGCGCACGACTTCCCACCACAGTTCCTCCAGACGCTCAGCCGACAGCGCCACCCACACATCCTGGGCGCGCTCGCCGAGATGGCTATACAGGTCGCTCGACACCCAACTCGACCAGGAAGCGTGAATCTCGTCGTGTTCGAGGTCGCTGTGGTCGGACTCGTCGTAGAGCGGGTACTGCTCCTTCAACCCGATCAGCGTGTCGACCAGGTCCGGGGACAGGTCGCTCACCCACGCGCCGAGGCCGTTGACGTTGGTGTAGGACAGGTCGGTGAAGGTGTCCTTGTGGTCGCGGCGCAGGGACCGGTAGTTGGACCGTTCGGTGAGGCTGGACTGGCCGTAGGCGCATTCGTCGCGGGCGACGTCCTCCAGCGACACGAACGGGCACACCGCGCCCCGGTAGGCGTAGGACACCTCGTACAGATCAGTGCTGGACAGGTACCCGAACTCCTCGGCGTCGGCGGGGTCGGCGTAGCCGACCCGGAAACCGGCCCGCAGCAGCGCCTGCACAGGGTGGTCGTTGACGGCGGCGAGCTGGCCGGTGAGCCAGGCGGTGGCGACGGGCAGGACCGCGACGTAGGTGGCGCCGATCTCCTCGGCCGCCTTCCAGGGCAGGCTCGCGGCCTCCTCCTCACTGACCTCGGGGTCGAGCGGGGCTGTGGTGAGCAACGACAGCGGCGCGACGACGTTGACGCGGTCGGCCTTCGGCAGGACGTAGTCGAGGGCTTCGGTGAGCCGGTCGGCTCCGAGGAGCACGAGCTCGGCTCCGTTCCAGTCGTCGAGGGCGTCGTCGACGTCGGCGTGGACGGTGACGTGCGTGCCGGCCCGGCGGGCGCACAGGTCGACCTGTCCGCGCAGTTCCTGGTCGGCGGTGACCAGCAGGACCCCGCTCACAGCGACACCTCCGGCCCGGTCGTGCCGGTGGTGTCGGTGGGCGGCCAGGTGCCGACCACGTCGGTGACCGACGCCCCGGCTGCGATCGCCGTGATCAGGCCCCGGGCGATCGGGTCGGCGGGAAAGACCTGGTGGACGCGGTGGGCCACCGCGAGTGCGAGGGCGGTCTCGTCGCGGGTCCACGCGCACAGCGCGGCGAGGATGCCGGCGGGGCGCAGGTAGGCGTCGGGGAGCCGGCGGGTCAGGTGCAGCCACAGGTCCCGCTGCCACCGGGCGTCGGACACCCCGTGCAGCGCGAGGTCGCGGGCGGCGTGGTCGGTGAGCAGGACCGCGATGCGGGCGGCCTGGTCATCGGTGAGGGTGAGGCCGTCGGCGGCCCCGTCGAGGAGGTAGCGCATCGCCACGGCCGGGTCGTCGGGCATGACGGTATGGGCGAGAGCGG
This sequence comes from Longispora sp. NPDC051575, assembly GCF_040681875.1. NCBI lineage: Bacteria > Bacillati > Actinomycetota > Actinomycetes > Micromonosporales > Micromonosporaceae > Longispora > Longispora sp. NPDC051575. The sequence continues at coordinate 193,112 of NZ_JBFAZP010000013.1, forward strand.
CGGCGGTGCGGGCTTGCAGCACCGGGTCCGGCGCGGCCAACCCTTCGGGCGTGGCCGGGGTCGGGGAGGCGACCAGCCCGGCGACGGTGGCCTCGCACGCCGCGGCCGTGGCCTGCGGATCGAACTCGACGCCGTCGGTTGCCTCGGGGCACGGGCAGGTCAAGCAGTAGGAGCGCCCGGAGTCGGCGAGGAACGCGGCGCGGACGAGTGCGTGCCCGGACAGGTGCGCGACGAACGCGCCGAGGCGGGGGCGGGTCGGCTGGGGACCGTAGGCGGCGACGGCGACCTCGGTGGCCCCGAGGCGGTCGATCGTCGCGGTGATCCGCTCGGCGAGACGCTCGGGGTCGGCGTCGATCGGGGCGGTGGCGACGTGCACCTGGCCCGGGGCGCCGCCGTAGAGGAGCACGGCGACGGTGTCGGTGAGCCGGTGGCCGACCAGGTACGGCACGGCCGCCAGCAGGTCGGGCCCGGAACGCAGGGTGATCAACGGGGTGGTGGTCATGCGGACTCCCGGAAACGAGAAAAGCCCCGCACACCAGGCGGTGTGCGGGGCACGGAACGAGACGAGGGGACGGTCGGGGTCAGGCGTCGGGCGTGACCTCCTTCCAGGTGAGCTGGTGGGCGCCGAGGAGGTACATGCCGTTGGGGTGGCAGGGGGCCCAGCCCATCTGCACCATGTCTCCGCCAGGCTCTCCGGGCGCGGTGCTCAGGAGCTGGACGCTGTCGCCGATGGCCTGCACCGATACCGCCCCGGCCCGTTCGGGGTCGAGGGCGCTGATGGTGACCATCGCGCCGACCGTGTCGCGGTCGAAGCGGGCGAGCAGTGCTCCCGATCCGGAGAGCACGCCGTCGGCGATCTCGCCGGCGTAGACGCCGGCGAACTCCGCGCAGCTCAGCAGTGCCGGCCGCCAGGTGACCGAGCCGGGGTCGAGGTCGTCGCGCTGGTAGGACTGGCCGGTGACGACCAGCGGAACACCTCCCAGACCGGGCTGGTCGAACCACACGTCCAGCACCAGCCACCCCGCGCACCGGTCGATACCCCGTCCGGCGAGGGAACGGATGTCGACGGCGGGGATCAGCACTGCGTGGGTGTCGTGCTCGGGTGCCGGCTGGTCGGGGAGGCGCAGCGGCCGGTCGGTGATCGTATGCTCGTCGCTTGGCGGCGCGTGCGGGCTGGTGTGGCCGGTGGAGGTGAGGGTCGCGGTGGCGGGCGTGATGTTCAGGACCAGTCCCGGCTCGCTGCTGGAGGCACCGGCGGGATACTCGACGGTGGCCTGGTCGGAGGAGGCCAGGGCGTGTTCGGCTGCCGCGCGGGCCGGCCGCCACGGGAACCACAGCCGCAGGTCTGCGGGTGCGAGATCTGGCAGCGTGGGGGTTGTGTTGATCGACCAGCACCACGACCATGCCCCGAGTCCGTAGAGGCCGTCGGCGTCGGGTTCGATGACGGTCCGGTGCTCGTGAGCGGTGCCGGCCTCCTCGACCAGCGTCACGGTCGCGTCGTCGCCGATCTCCACGACGGTGACGAGGTCGGGGCCGGCGGCCTGTCCGGCGATCGCCTGCCCGATGGCCCGGACGGTGGGCAGGTCGAAGGCGGGGATCGCCCAGCCGTTCCAGCTGTACCCCTTGAGGATCTGCCCGTCGAAGGGCCCGAGGACGTCGAGGTCCAGGGTCGCCGGCACGTGGCCGGCGTCGGCGTGGGCGTGATGGGAGGGCAGGGTGGCGAACGTGTCGACGTCCAGCCCCCCACTGGGGCGGTCGGACAGGGTCAGCCAGTTATGGCCGTAGACCAGACCCCGGTACACGGCGGCGATGAAGCTGCGGGTCGGGTCGCATGGGTCGGTCAGCGGCAGCGGCACCGGCTCGCTCACCATGAGGACGCGTTGCGGGTCCGGGGAGTGCCCGGCCACGGCCGCGTTGCGCGTGTCGGGCGGGTTCGGGCTGGTCAGCGACGGCACCGGGCCGGGCAGGAGGGTCAGGACGTGGTTGCCGGGGTCCGGGTCGGTGAGGGCGTGGCGGGCCAGGACGTAGACGTCGTGCAGGTCGAACACGACGAACGGCGGACGCGGATTGTCGGTGCGGGTCATGGTGCTCCTGATCGAGGGCATGAAAAAGGCCCGCCCCGGCGGATGCCGGAACGGGCCTGGAGCGGGTCACCGCGCCCGGACGGGCGCGGCGGAAGGGGTTAGGCGCAGGGGCGCGAGCGGACGGTGAGGACGTAGGCGATCGCGACAGCGGTGTTGAACAGGATCTGGTCGGAGACGTCGACCCCGGCCGCCCTGCCGACGACGGCGGCGACCACGCCCAGCGCGACGACGAACGCGCCGACCGCGATGGCGAGAATCGTCACCTCCCGGGAAGCCGGTCGATCCGGGCGGGGCTTCGCGCCGGTGCGAGCGACGCCGGAGAGCAGGAGCGCGCCGACGGCCTCGGCGGTCAGCCGCGTCCAGCGCACGGCCGTTGGGGCGTCGGTGTCGGTCACCGCGACGGCGACCGCGCCGACGAACCACACCACCGCCAGGATCGTCAGGATCACGCACAACCACCGCGGCAGACGCCGCGACGGCGAAGACTCGCTGCTCATCAGGGGGTTCCTCTCACGTGACGGTCGATCGTAGAACCCGCCGGCGGATGTCGGTGGGCGGGTGTTCGGTGAGCAGCTTCGACCTCCACGCCAAGGCATAGAACAGGCAATTGCCGCAATGACCGCGATGGGTGCAGTCGGTGAGACGGGTGCGTTCCATGCGTGCCGCGTAGCTCCAGGCAGGAATAATCTGCGCTATAAATCTGAGGGATGAGTAGTGCTTGAAGGGCGAGGCGTGATAGTGTGGCCTCACTGGCAGCGCGGCACTCGGGAAGGGCGGTGGGCACATGGAAGCGAACGGCCCGATGCTCGCCCAGGCGCGCGAGACTCGCGGGCTGCCGCAGGGCGTGGTGGCGAAGATGATGTCCGACGCTCTCGGCGAACCCGTGTCGCAGGGGTACGTGAGCCGGGCCGAGAGTGGGCGGATCGCGGTCACCGGCGACCGCCTGGAGGCATTTTCCGCAGTCTTGGGGTATCCGATCCCCACCCTGTGCGAGGTTCCGGACCCCGCGAGCGCCGTCGGGCTGATTCACCACCGCAAGAAAGCATCGCTGGGCGCTCCCGCATTGCGGGTGATCCACGCGAATCTGTCCCAGCAGCGCGGGCAGGTCGAGCGCATGATGAGGGTGGCGGCCAACCGCGAGCACGACTTCTTCCGCCACCCGGTCTCCCTTGAGGATTCGCCCGGCGAGATCGCCGTGATTCTGCGGGAGAAGCTGGGGCTCGGCGACGGGCCGATTTCCGATCTGGTTGGCGTGGTCGAGAACGCCGGCGGGGTAGTCGTGCGCAGGGCACTGGGCACCCGCGAGCTGGACGCGGCAAGCTTGTGGCCGGAGGGCGCGTACCCGTTCTTCCTCCTCAACGAGCTGGCGCCTGGCGACCGCGCCCGATTCAGCCTCGCCCACGAGCTGGGGCACATGGTCATGCACGAGAAGCCGGGCACGACGTCGGTTCAGGAGAAGGAAGCCGACCAGTTCGCGGCTGAGTTTCTGATGCCCAGGTCGGGGATTCGAAACTCACTGCGCGACCGGCTGGATCTCGCCGCGCTGGAGAAGTTGAAGGCCACCTGGGGCGTTTCGATGGCCGCGCTGACGCGTCGCGCCCGTGACCTCGGCGTCCTCAGTGACTGGCAGTACCGCAACCTGGTCATCGAGATGAGCACTTTGGGCTACAAGCTCCAGGAGCCCGTGCACATCCATCCCGAGTTTCCATCCACAGTCGCTAATGTTGTCTCGGACCTCATCCACGACCGAGGCATGACCGTCGAACAAGTCGCCGCTACCGCGGGACTCTTCCCGGCGGAGTTCGAGCAGTTGTACCTCGCACAGCCGTCACAGTAACGCCCGCAAGGGCACACCCTTATGAGGTGATATGACGCACAACCCCCCGCTTCCGCCGCAGCGGCGACCGGAGCAGGAGTTCAAGGTCGCGGTGCCTTCCGTGGATGACCACGTGTTAGCCGGCAGGGTGCTGCACCTGGTGTCGGCACACAACCACCCCGTTGTCCCGCAGAGCCTCGACCCCGTTCGCACCGGCTACGCCTTGTGCGGTCCGAGGGCCGGTATCCGCGTAGCCGAGGTGCGTGGCGTCAGCCAGGTGCCAGTCGTGGCCGACTTCGCCATGCACGATCGACACCTCGCCAGCCAGGATGAGCCGCTGCGTTACCCCGACGAGGTGTATCAGACGCTGTTCGGCGAGGCCGGCTTCTACGACGACCTGCGCGCACAGGGCGCGAACGTGATCATGACCCCCACCGGCTTCATCGCCGGAGGCGATATCGCCGCGCTGAAAGCGGTCCGCGACGCGGTCCGTAGCCTCGGAAGCTCCGATGTGGTCGCGCTGGTGCCGATCGATGTCGCGTTCCTGCGCAAGGATTCCGTGGACCAGGTGATCGCCATCCTCCAGTCGATCGGCATCCCGATCGCGCTAGCGCTCGGCGGTCAGCTCAATCCCACGGACCGCTACGCCGACATCGTGGTCAACCTTCGCAGGATCTGCCGCGAGGTTCCTCGGCTCGGGGTGTGGCGCACCGACATGATCACGGGCTTCGACTGCATGGGGCACGGTGCCATGTTCGCGGGGATCGGGGCTTCGACCACTCTTCGCCACGCCCCGCCTCCGGACGAGAAGACCGCGCACTTCAACCAGACGGGCAGGCCGTCGGTTCTCGTGTCCGACTTGTGGGGCTATTTCAAGGGTGACACCCTTGCTCGTCGGTGGGCGAACTCCGAGCCCCTGCCCTGCTTCTGCGCGATCTGCCACGGACGCGGTCTGGACCGCTTCGATAGCACCGAGCCCGAGGTTAAGGAGGAAGCCCTCGCGCATAACGTGGCGTCGTGGAGCCTCTTCTGGTCGCGGATGCAGCCGTTGTCGCTGGTTGACCGGCAGGCATGGCTGATGGACCAGGTTCAACGGGCCGCACGGGCCTACCCGGCGGAGAATGAGCGCATCCAACAGCCAGACGCCTTCAAGCCGGATAAAACCCTGGCCAAGATGGCGAAGTTGGCGACGCTACTGCCGTCGCTCCCCTGACGCGACCTGCTCGTATAGCTTCTCGGCGAACAACCAGCCCGAGGGCGTGAACCGTTTGCGGACGTACGGTGCCGGAGGTATCACTATCTCCGGCCGTCCGGCGAACCCGGTCAACACCCCGATGCCGAAGCGCTCGGCGTCGCAGAACAGGTCATCCTGGTCGCCAGGAAGTTCGGGGAGCCACATGGCTCGAGCACTGAACGGGGCATAACGTCCTGCTACCTGTAGACCTACACGCCAGTTGCGGACAGGAACCACCACGAGGTCTATCCGGACGGGGTTCTGCGCCCATCTGACGATCTCGCCGCCCTTGACCTCGGCGACCCCTGCTGGCAGCCGCTTGACCATTCTTTGCTGGCGACTGGACAGCGACGAGATCGGCACCGGAAGCCCTGCGGGAAGGGATAGCAGCAGGTCCAAGATATCGGTGGTGTTCAGTGCGGCGAGGCCCGCCCGTGTCCTGCGGTGGTGTTCATGACTGTCGAGTTGGTGTCCTGCGAAGGCCCGGGCCCCCCACATGCGGATCGACGCCCATCGAGATCCTTCTGGCACGAAATCTTCGAGCGACTTCTGGTTCCACCTCGACAAGGTCGCTTCGGCGAAGGTGCTGCTTGGCGAACCCGTCACGTGATCACCTGATCCTGTTGTGTCTTGACCGGTGGCCAGCTCGGGTTCGCGTGGCTGCGTCGCAGTCGTCTCGCCCGAGGCGGCGTCTTGATCGCTTGTCTTTCTACCATCGCACTCACCCGGACAGAAACCCCCCTTCGGAGCCTTGTTCGAAAATGAGTTCGAGTAGTGATGATTATTAGAGCAAATCAACGTCGCTCGTCCCGAGTTGGGTGAAATTGGGGTGAGATTTGTCCTGACTGGGCCGATACACGGCGGCATCGCCGAGGAGTCGTAGAGCTGGAGAATGCCTGGTAGAGGCATGGTTCAAGGCTGGGGAGTCGCCCGCAGGCTCATCGCCCACGCACGGGCAGCCTCGATGTGGCTGGGCTGGATCCCTCGATGATGGTCTGGCTGGATGAGCCGGGTTGGCACGCCGCTCTGCGTGCGTCGGTTCGCCCATCGGTGGTCGAGGTCGGTGAAGTCGTCGTCGATCCAGACGCGCGGTTCCCCGTTGGTCTAGGGGCTCACGACGTCACGCTTCCACAGGTAGCCGGCGGGCGGGATGACTGGTGGTGATGTCGAGGCGTGGCAGGTCGATGACCTCGAGGTTCGGGACGCCGAGCAGCGGGCGAAGAGCCGGTTGGCGTCATGTCGCCAGCTTGTGCACCAGGCCGCGTGAAACAGCAGTTCTGCGAGCAACCCGGTGATCATGTGGCCGTGGTCGGGGTTGACCCAGATCGGAACTGGACCGTCCGGGTCGTGGCCAGTGGGAACGACAAGGTGGCGGATGTGGCTGGCGGGTGGCCGTCCGTCGGAGTCCGGGTAGGGGATGAAGACTCCGTCGATGTCGAGCAGGAGCCATGGCAGGGGCATGGGGGTTCCTCCGGTCGGTCAGGGCCGAACAGCCACGACGATGAGGCAACCGGAGCTGATCGCGATGTGGGTCGGGGCAGGATACGAGAGCGTTTCGGTGACGAACAGACCGGCTTGGCGGGCCAGGTTGCGGTTGCTCAGCAGCCGCTTCGGTCGGCCCGGGTGCTCGGGGGCGGCCGGGCTGGTCATTCGCGTGCCGGCCGCAGCAGCGACCGGTCGGTGACGTGCCGGCGCGTCTCCGGATCCTCCACGACCTGGACCTCGACCCCGAGCGCGCCCCAGTCGCCGAGCACCCGCCACACGAACGGCCGATCGGCGCACCGGACCAGATCGCCTACCGCGTACTCGGCACCCGGCAGCGGATCTGGCGGCCGGGTGTCGGCGGCGGGCAGCAGGGTGTGGCCGCCGCGTTCGTCCAGCAGCCAGGCGTCCGGGATGTAGCCGTCGCGGTGCATGGCGCGGTCCAACTCGTACTCGGCGATCTCCCGGGTGGGGTAGACGCCGACGAGTTCGCAGTTCAGCCGGAGCTCGTAGCCGTTCAGGGCTGGAGCCACGAAGGCGTCGTACGGGTCGGGGGACGGTTCCCAGTTCTCGATGAGCGCGTCGACACTGCCCGCGAGTTCGCGCAGGTCTTCGGCGACGCGGGCCGCGTCGTCCCGCAGCGTGGTCATGACCAGGGTGATGGTGGTGCCGTCGGCGTCCAGCCGAATCTGCAACCGGCCCTCGTCGCTGCGGAAGGCGAAGAAGTCCGGGCGGTCTGCGCGAACGGTGACATCATCAGACACGAAAACCTCCAAAATAGACAAGGGGACAGTGGTGGCTGGTCAGCCGATGCTGATCTGGATCGGGCGGTAGGAGCCGTCCGGCGAGCGAACGGCGGCGTCGAGCACAGCTGGTTCGCGTCGGCCGCCGAACAGGAGGTCGAAGACGACATCGGCGGCGCGCTCGGCGTTGTCGGCGAGGACGTGGACGGTCGGAACCTTCCGACTCCGCCACCGGCCGTCATCCCAGGACGCCAATCCCGTCACCTCGAACAACACCGGCCCACCGGGTGCCACAGGCGGTCCGGACGCGCCGTGGGCTGCGGCGATGTCGTCGACGTCGCGGACCAGCCGGGCCCCACCCGTGGACAGGAGGCGGTCCCCGCCGTCGGAGTGATCCCAGCCGAACCGGCCCGCGACCGCGCACACGGTGCGGCCGAGCTCGGCGGCGAACGCCGCGACCTGCATCGCGCCACTGTCGGCGGAAGCCTCCGGGATCACCGTCACCGGACTCAGACTCGCCAGGAGCCGCTGCGCGATCGCCCGCCGGGGCTGCGACGGAGGGATCCCGGGTGGAAACGGGCTGACCACCCCGAAGCCCCCCGCGTCGGCGCGTTCCTCGCGTAGCCGCCCGGACACCGAAACCAACGGCTCGCCCGCGCCGACGACCACCACCGGCCCGCCGTGCTCGACGGCGGCGCGCACCGCCAGGTCGTCGACGCCGGAGCTCGCGAGCGCGACCACCGTGTATCCGACCTGAGCCAAGCCTGCGGCGAGCTGCTTGGTGGCACCCGCCCCGTACACCGAACAGTCACGTGACCCGGTCACGGTCACCGACGCCCGCAGCAGCTGTCCCAGGTCGACGTTCCCCGCGACCCACAGGCACGGCAGCTCGTCGGCGGCGGTGCCCGCCGGCCAACCGGTGTCCCCGGGGACCAGCATCCGCAGTCCGGACCCCGCCGCCGCAGCCAGCAGGTCTTGGCCGCGGTGGAGCAGCCGGTCCGCGTCGAACCAGCTCAGCGGCTCCGGTTCGGTGATGTAGCTAGGAAACACCCACCCACGCGGGGTGAGCCCGACCGCCTCGGCGACCGCCATCAACGGCTCAGGCAGCGCTTGGCCGGCGAACAGGGACAGGCCAGCCCGGACTGCGCGGACATCAGGATCAGCGAACGGATGAACGACCACGGCGACCTCCACCAGCGGCACGGACCCGGGCGTGGCCGATCGCGGCGCCGCCCGGGAGGGACGAGCGCGAAGGGCCAGGCGGGCCGGCCAGCCGTCAAGCCCACCCGCACAGGCCGAGCAGTCGGATGATCGTCGGACGGGGTGGGCTTGACGGCGGACGTAGACCGCCTGGCACCGTGCTTAGTCCCGACCGGTCGGCACCGTGCTCCGCGCGGCGAGCGGCCCGGAACGCTCGACGGGGCTTCTGCCGGGAGCGCCGCCCAGGCAATTGGTTTGGCTTGTCCTGTTCAGTAGGAAAGAAGATCCGTTGAGAACGGTGGGTGATACAGCGTCCGATTCAAGCCGATTACGCTGCCGCTCTGGAGAAACGGGGGTGCCGTCGCCGTGCTGTTTCAGATACGTTGGGCAGACGCCCATCGGCCCGTTCCCCCGTGCGAGCCGATGGGCTTCATGCTGCTCAGACCGTCGCAGCCTCCGGAAGGACGGCACGAGCGTCCTCGGGATCGCGCTGGGCCGGAGCCCGGCCGATGACTGCCTCGGCCACTACAGCTACGGCAGGGGATTCGAGACCTTCGGTCCTAACCGCGCTGGGTCCCGCCTGAGCCGTCTGCGGTGCGAGCGAGGCCATCGCGAGGTCGATCGCTGCTCGTCCGCGCTCGGGAGCGTCAGGCGTGAGGTGCCCGTAGTACTCGTAGGTGATCTCGATGGAGGAGTGCCCGAGCCATTCGCTGAGGTCGGTGATCGGCACGCCGTTGCTGAGCATGGAGGCGGCGAAGAAGTGCCGCAGCGCGTGGGTCTTGTGGAACGACGCCTTCGAGGCTTTGATCGCCGGGTGCCAGATCTGGTACCGGATGTAGTACTGGTAGACCAGACCGGTGCGGCTGGCGTTCGGGAACAGCAGCTTGTGCGGGCCGACGGTGCCGTACTTCTTGAGGTGCGCCTTGAGGACCGCCGCGACGATCGCCGGCAGCGGCACGGTGCGGCCGGGAGTCTCGACATCGCGGTGCTTGGTGTAGGGCTTGAGGCGCAGACCGGCGTTCTTGCCGCTGTCGGTCTCGCCGTCCTCGGTGACCTGCCGGTCCACGTGCAGAAGGCCCTTGCGGAAGTCGATCTGTTCCAGGCACAGGCCCATCGCCTCGGCGATGCGGAGGCCGCAGCCGGCCATCAGCCAGACCATCGCCACGTACCGGGGGTCGAAACAGGCGATCAGCGCTTCGATCTCCGCGAGGGTCGGCACCACGATCGTGCCCTTGGCCTTGCGCCGGACGTTGGCCCGCTTGCCGGGCAGCTTCGCGCGCTTGGCCGGGTTGCGGCCGAGCTCCTCGTTGTCGACGGCCCACTGTAGGGCGGAGGACAGGTACCCGAACCGGATCTGGATCGTGGTGGCGCTGTACTTCTTGGTGTCGCGCATCCACAAGATCCACGCCTGGACGTCCGCCGTCTTCAGCGGCCCGATCGTCCGGGTCTTGAAGTACGGCTTGATCGTCGTGTTGAGCATGCTGAGGTACTGCCGCACGCTGGAGCTCTCCAGGCCGCGGGTGGTCGCCCACCGCTCGAACAGCGACGTGACGAGTTCGGCGCCGAGCTTGGGCTCGATGTAGGTGCCGGTGTCGAGTTCGCGGGCCTTCTTCGTGCTGAAAGCCTCAGCGTCGACCTTCTTGAAGAACGACCGCTGACGCTGGCGCTTGGCCGGGTCGATCCAGTAGACGGTGTAACCGACACCTCCATCCGCCTGCGGGGTGATCCATGAACGGGCCATCGGGATGTTCCTTTCGTGCCCACACCGCTGGGGCGGTCGGGCGCGAGGAATCGCCCCGACCGCCATCGGCGACGGTGGGTTGAGCGGGTTAGAAGGGTGAGTTCGCCTGGGCCGCACAGCCCAGTTCATTTGCTGATATCGCGAGTATTGATGACGGATTCGGTAATCAGCAAGGATTGAACACGTTCGCTTACTGATTTGGCAATCAGCCCCCCCGTGGCGCTAAGTGAAGATCGGATAATGCGTGCAATCCGGTATGTTCTGGGTCAGTGTTGGGGCACTGATCCCGCTGGGTGGTAATTCCGGATTTGGCAGGTGACCCACATGGTGAGCTCGACGCGGCTGTACGCCTGGGCCGATATCGACAGCGAGGACTGGAAATCCTTACTGCTCGGGAACGGGTTCTCGATGAACATCTGCTCCGGCTTCGGATACCGGAAGCTGGTCGACAAGGCCCCGCTGAGGCCCTCGGCGAAGCAGATGTTCGACAGTTTCGACACCACGAACTTCGAGTTGGTGCTGGAGCGGATCCACTACGCGATCCAGGTCATCAACGCCCTCGGAACCTCGGCAAGTGATGCGGCGTTGTTGGCCGCCGAGTACAACGCCATCCGAGAGGCCCTCTTCGCCGCAGTCGGTGACACCCACATCGCACACGGGGAGATCCCTGACGAGACGCTCGATCTCTTCGCGCAGCAGTTGCTCCGGTACACGACGGTCTTCACCACCAACTACGACCTGCTGCCGTACTGGGCCTTGATGAACCTGACCGGAGGGCAGGGGTTCACCGACTTGTTCCGGTCCTCGGGCAACGATCTGGTCTTCGACTCGACCGTCGCCAACTGGAACTCGGGCTGGACCACCGTCCTCTATCTGCACGGAGGTCTGCACCTGTGGCGCGACGAGTGGACCGGCATCACCGGCAAATGGCGGGCCAACCGCGAAGCCGCGGCCCGGCTCCTCGATGGCCTGGAGGGGCGCTACGCCGACCGACCTGACCGGCAGCCCTTGCTGGTCAGCGAGGGCACGTCCTCGCACAAGAACGCGGCGATCCAACGCAGCGGCTACCTGTCGTTCGCCCTCCAGAGGCTGATCTCGGACACCGCGCCTCTCGTGGTGCTCGGGTTCAGCTTCAGCAACTCCGACAAGCACATCGTGGACGCGATCAAGGCCGGCGCGTCCGGTGGATGGATCGCCATCGGGCTGCACGTGGCCGACAGCACCTCGGGCGAGATCGCGCGAGACATGGCCGCCCTGGAGGTCGACTGTGCGGGCCGCACGGTCGTGTTCTTCGACGCCGCCACCCACCCGCTGACGGCGTCAAGCCTCAGAGTGAAATGATCATATTCGGGAGCCTCGCGCCTGAAATCGGATGGCTCATCACGCGTGTCTGGATATACTCTCGGTAACCATGACAAGCCCCGCTGATGATCGTGCGCCCCGCGCGTTCGGGCTCGCCCGGATGAAGCCGGGCCAGGCCGACTGTGGCCTGTGCGGCCTCTCCGCCCCGATGACCAAGGCCCACGTGCCAGCGCAGATGGCAGGCAACGGTCCGACGGTCCGACGAGCGCGCTACGTCAGCAAGCTCCGCTCGACGGAGGGCAAGGAGCGCTTCGTCGAGCTCGGTCGGGCGGCCGATGGGGGCCTGTGGGTGTACGGGCTGTGCGACCCCTGCAACAGGGTGATCCAGGCCCCCTTCGAGATCCGCTACAAGGAGCTCGCCGCCATGTTCAAGGGGCTGTGGAACCGCGACCTGACGCTCTCTGTTCCCTCGCCGGTGACCGTCCCCGACGTGATCTTCCATCCGGGTGCCGTCGCTCGGGCCGTGGTAATCGGCATGTACGCGATGAACCCGGCTCTGCGCGGACTGTACCCGCAGCTGGCCGACACCTTGGGGAACGGCGACGCCAAGATCGTCCTTCCTCCCGATCTGAAGCTGCGCCTTGCGATCGCACGGGGCCGAGGAGCACGTATCGCCGGAGGTGGAGGCGGGCTCGTCATCGGGCAGACGACTGCCGGCAAGCCCGTCGGGATCATCAGCTTCGGTTCCATCTACTTCCCGCCGCTGGCCTGGCAGTTCGTCGCGTCCGACGCGGCACCACTTCTCGACCGGCAAGGATGGGCGGACGTCTCAAATTGGCTGGAGATCGACCCGGCCGACGAGCGCCTGTTCTCCACCGTGTGCACCACCAGCCTGCCGCTCGCGATGCACCCGACCCATGACCCCGCCTTCCGCCACACGTGGATCGAATTGGGAGTGCCCGGCAGCTCCGAGTCTGTGGAGTGCGCCAACCTGCCCAGCAACCTGCTCGGTAAACTTTGAGCGCCGTTAGCGGGCTTCATCTGCGTTGAGTGCGGGGAGCGAACTGTCGGAATTCGCGATCCTGGGTAAATCCTGGGGAGCGGCTTCCCTGTACAGTGTTTTCCCAGCTCAGAGGCAACCTTGCCTAAGATCACCCAGATCTACGAGGGTACGAACCAGGTGCAGCGGATCGTGATGGCCCGCCAGCTCCTGAAGGACTAGGACCGCGAGGGGCGGGCATACCGGCAGGTGTGCCCGCCACCGGTTCAGCGGTTCGCCGCGAACACGTGCCCCGGGTCGAGCGCGTCCTTGAGCCGCTGGTGCAGGGGCGTCCTGGGCGTCGGGTGGTCGACATCGGTCCGGTACGGCGCGAAGCCGTGCGCCGTGAACGTCCCGTGCAGCAGGTCCAGGGTGCGGTGCGCGTCCGTGACGGCACCGGGGTCCTCGGGCGCGAACCGGAGGCTGACCAGGTGGTCGATGGTGTCGGCGTCGAGCACGTTCAGGATGAGGGCCGCCGGTGCGGTCCCGCCGTGCCGGGCGCGGTCGGCCAGGTCGGCGGCGAGGGTCACCGCTCCGCCGTCGAACGGGACGAGGGGCAGGAACATCAGCAGTCCCCGCGCGGCGTCCATCTCCCGGGCCGGGTGGCCGGTCTTGTGGACGAAGAGGGCGTCGGCGGGGTCCGACAGCCCGGCGTAGGCGTCGTGCACCAGGTGCTGGCCGGCGCGGGTGACAGGGGTGTTCCGTACGCGGCCCGGGTCACCAGGTGGCTCAGGGTGCTGACGAGGTCGCGGGTACCGGTCAGGCAGACGTGCACGAGGTGCTGGTCGGCGATGCCGTGGGCGCGGGCCGCGACCGGGTTGAAGATCTTGGTGTTCGGCGGGACGAGGCCCTGCGCGGTCCAGGTGCGGAGCAGGTCGACGGCCTCACCGAGCGCTTCGGCGCGGAAGGTGAACGGCAGGATCCGGATCGCCTCCGGCCGGGGGAGCAGCCGGATCGTCGCGGCGGTCACCACGGCCAGGTCGGACTGCGTGAACAGCTGGTTGAGCGCCGGGCCGCGGCCGTGGGGCCAGACGGCGGCGGGCTGACCGGCGTCGGGCCACCAGCCGGTGCGGACCTGGCTGCCGTCGGCGAGGACGAGTTCGAGGCCGGCGAGGTCGTCGACGCGGGGCCGGTGCAGCCCGACGCCGCGGTCGAGGATGTTGCCGATGACGCTGGTGTGCTGGGACGCGCCAGTGAGGTTGAGCATCCGGTCGGTGCCGTCGAGGCGGCGGGCGAGCGCGCCCTGGATGACGCCCGGCTCGATGACGGCGTAGCCGCGCCGGGTGTCCACGGCCCGGATCCGGTTCAGGCCGGCGAGGTCGAGGACCGTGACGCCGTCCTCGACGGGCTGGCGCGAGCCCAGGCCCCAGTTGTACCCGGTGCTGACCGGGTGGAACCGGCGCCCGTTCGCGGACCGGATCAGCTCGGCGACCCGCTCGGGGGTGTCGGGGCGCAGGACGTCGGCGATGATCCGCTGCCGGAACCGGCCCGCGTCGGGCCGCGCGGTCGGCGGCGTGCCGGGCTCCTGGCGGAGGTGGGTGAGGCGCTGCCGGGCGAGCTTGACCGCCGAGGCGACCCCGCTCTCCTGCTTGCCGGCGCTCGTGTGTTCCATGAGCAGGCTCAGTCCGCTGCCGCCGCCGAACCGGTCGCAGACCCAGATGTGCGCGTCGTACATCTCCCGCACGGCTGCGTGCAGGGCGGTCGCGGACTCCGGGGCGAGCCGGTCGACGGTCCCACTGCGCTTGAGGGTCCGGAACTGGGCCACGAGTTCGTTGTGGTCGCGGGTCTGCAGGCCGCTGAAGCCGACGTTCACGGTGGGCGGGACCATCGTCACCCGGATCTCGTCGTACAGCTCGGCGGGGAAGTCCGCCGCGTACCGCATCGCGTGCGCGCTGCTGCGGCACAGCCAGGCGAACAGCCGCACCGCCTCGTTCTCCCCGGCGACGTCGGTGGCGCGCCGCACCTGCCGGACGGCGACGGCGAGCAGTTGCAGCATGACGAAGAACCGCTGGTGGCCGACCTGCCAGCGGTGGTGGGCGGCGGCGACCGGGTCGGCGGGGGCCCAGGGCACGTCGAGGACGGGCGGCTGCTTGCCGTCGGTCAGGTAGCTGGTGACGCCGAGCAGCATGCTCTCGGGGTCGGCGTCGAGGGTGGAGCCGTGTCGGACGAGGTCGTCCTGGACTAAGAGGTCGCTGGCCAGCAGGGCCCCGGCGAGCAGCGCGGCACTGTCGCCGGTCGCGCGCCGCACCGCGAAGTACCGGTCGTGGACGTCGCTGTTGGGTGCCGTGGTGGGCTCCGCGGCGGCGCCCCGGTCGAGGTGCGGCCCGCACCAGGCGAGCAGGTCGGCGCGGGCCGCCCCGGCGTCCGCCCCGGTGTCGAGGGCCACGGCGTGGTCGCGGGGCATGCGCCTCAGGATCTTCTCCAGGTGGGCCACGACCGTGGTGGTGGTCTGCGGCAGTTCGCTCGGCAGGGGCAACACCAGGGTGGCCCGGCTGATGTCGGTCGACATCGACGCTCTCCTCGGGATGGGCAGTTCGACTGCCTCGGAACAAGTTCCCGATAAGATACCCTCAAATCGGACATTAGTTCCTTTTTCAGGCACATGTGAGGCGGAGGTCATCGCGTTGACGATCGAACTGGTCGAGGAGAGTTCCACGCTCACCCCGGCGCCCCTGTTGGAGCTGACCACGGGCTTCTGGAGGTTCAAGACCCTCGCGGCGGCCGTCGAGCTGGGGCTGTTCGCCACCCTGTCCCGGCGCGGCACCGCCGACACCGCCGAGATCGCCGCCGACCTGGGCCTGCTGCCCCGGCCGGTCCGGGGCCTGCTGAGTTCCTGCGTGGCGCTCGGCCTGCTCGACCGGCGCGACGGCCGGTACCGCAACTCCGAGCTCGCCGAGCGGTTCCTCGTCCCCGGCCGGCCGCACTACTTCGGCGGCTTCGTCGAGTACTCCGACAAGCACGCCTACCCCGCCTGGCACCGGTTGCAGGAGGCGCTGCGGGACGACCGGCCCACCACCTGGGACTCCGGGGCCCAGGCGACCCCGTTCGTGACCACCGACCCGGCGATCCTGGCGGGATTCTGGGAGGCGATGTTCACCATCTCCGCGTTCACCGCCGACGCCCTGGCCGACGCGTACGACTTCACCGCCCACACCCGGCTGCTGGACGTCGGGGGCGGCACCGGGCCGTTCCCGGTGGGGCTGTGCCGGCGCTACCCGCACCTGCGCGCCACGGTCCTCGACCTGCCGCACATCACCCGGATGACCCGCCAACGGATGGTCGACCTCGGCATGTCCGACGTCGTCGCGGCCCACGACGGGGACTTCCTCGCCGACCCGGAGCTGCCCGCCGGGCACGACGTGATCCTGCTCAGCATGATCCTGCACGACTGGGGCCCCGACACCGGGCGCGAGCTCCTGGCCAAGTGCCACGCCGCCCTGCCGCCCGGCGGCGCCGTCATCATCTGCGAGCTCGTCCTCGACGACGACGAGTCCGGGCCCGCCCCGGCCGCGCTGATGGGCCTGAACATGCTGGTGGAGACGCGCGCCGGGTTCAACTACACCTACGCGGAGTACCGCGACTGGCTGCTCGGCGCCGGATTCGTCGACGTCCGCTCCGTCCCGCTGGCGGCGGCCGGGGCGAACGCGGCCATCGTCGCCCGCAGACCCTGACAGCCAGAACCCAGATCAAGAACCCTTCGACGGGTACGAGTGGGGCGGTCGCCGGTGCGCGCGGACGGGGGCCTCGCATGTCGTCCCGGGCACCGGCGGGACCGCCGCGGTGATCGAGATCATCGAGCGGACCCGCTTCCCAGGATGCGAGACTCCGGGCATGACAGGTGTACCGACGTCCTACTCCCGCGTGACCCTCAGCCGGATCATGGTCCAGACGGACGTGAACCTCTACGGCACGGTGCACGGCGGCGCGATCATGAAGTTCATCGACGACGCCGCCGGGGCGGCCGCGGCCCGGCACGCCGGGGGCAACGCCGTCACCGCCTCGATCGACGAGATCGTACTGTCCACGCCCGTCCGGGTCGGCGACCTCGTCCACGCCCAGGCGCAGGTCAACTGGGTCGGCCGGACGAGCATGGAGATCGGCGTCCGGGTACTCGCCGAGCGCTGGAACGAGGCCGGCACCGAACCCCTACCGGTCGCGACGGCCTACCTGGTGTTCGTACACGTCGACGCCGACGGCAAGCCCCGGCCGATCCGCCCCGTGGTCCCCGAGACCCCGGAGGACAAGCAGCGGCTGCACGAGGCGGAGATCCGCCGGGAGCACCGCCTGGCCCGCCGCCAGGCCATCCTGGCCTCCCGCGACCGCACCTGACCCCCAGCCAGGAGCGGCGCTCCGCACCGCCCCCACCCTCGACGCGCAGCTGACGCGGGATAGGTCGGCGGGCTCGGCTTTGAAGGGAGAAGAGCCTTTGACTCTCCCCAACCGAACCCGCCACGGACGTCCCCACGACGACCACGTCCCGGTAAGGCCCCTACAACGCCCGCGTGACCTTCTCCGAAGCCGCCCGGGACTCCAACTTCGACTCGTCCGCGTCCTTGCACAATACGATCGACGCCCCCGCCGCCAACGGCGCCAACAACCAGTCCAACGGCCGGCTCGGCGCCGCGACCAGCACCCGGTCGTCCCCGGTCAACCCCAGCTCCGCCGCCCGGTCGCGGGCCCGCTCGACCAGCCCCGCATGGGTCACCTCCGCGCCCCCCGGCAGGTGCACGAGCCCTGGCGCGTCGGGATCGGCCGCCGGGCCGCCGTAGAAGTCGCCGAAGTTGCGGACCTCCAGGACGTAGTCGAGGACACCCTCGGGCGGGTTGCGCAGCGGCATGGCCATCGGGGCCAGCGAGAGCCCGTACACCTCAGGGCTGTTCTGTTCCTCGAACCTGTCCGCCGCGCTGAACGCGATGTCGACCTGCTCGCCCACGTGGTGGCTGACCGACAGGCCGGCCCGCCAGCAGCCGAGGAGCACCGCCGCCGTCTGCCAGTGCGGGGGCAGCGCGACGGCCGCCGTGTCGCCGTGGCCCAGGCCGTGCCCGTCCACCAGCAGGTTCGCCGTCTTGGACACCCAGTTGTCGAGGGTGACCGCCGACAGTTCGGTCCGCTCGCCGGTCGAGTCGTCGTAGAAGGTGAGCAGCGGCCGGGCGGGGTCTGCGGCGAGTGCGGCGGCGAGCAGCCCCGCCGGGGTGCGGATCGTCATGCCACCCAGCCTACGACCAGCCCCGCGGGCCCCCGCCAGCCCGCGCGCCGGCGCTGGCGGCGGCGGGTTCGGCCGGTGCGACGAGCCCGGCGGGAAGGTGTGGGTCTGACGCACACCGACACGGGCCACCGGCTTCTGTAACGTGTGCCCTCGATGCTGCCGTCTCACTGAGGAGAACGCACACCATGGACAAGACTGTCGCCACCGCGGCGGAGGCCGTGGCCGACATCCCGGACGGCGCGTCGATCGCCGTCGGTGGATTCGGCCTGTGTGGCATTCCGAGCGGCCTGATCCGGGCACTGCTGGACACCGGGGTCTCCGGCCTGCGGACCGTGTCCAACAACTGCGGCGTCGACGACTGGGGCCTCGGGCAACTGCTCGCCGAGCACCGGATCGCCCGCACCACCGGCTCGTACGTGGGGGAGAACAAGGAGTTCGCCCGGCAGTACCTGTCCGGTGAGCTGGAGGTCGAGCTGGTTCCGCAGGGCACCCTCGCCGAGCGGCTGCGCGCCGGTGGGGCCGGCATCCCCGGGTTCTACACCCCGGCCGGGGTCGGCACCCAGGTGGCGGACGGCGGGCTGCCGTGGCGGTACAACACCGACGGGTCGGTGGCCGTGGCCTCCCCGCCGAAGGAGGTCCGCGAGTTCGCCGGGCGCGACTACGTCCTGGAAGAGGGCATCGTCACCGACTTCGCGCTGGTCCGGGCCACGAAGGGCGACAGGCACGGGAACCTGGTGTTCCACTCCAGTACCCGCAACTTCAACCCGCTCTGCGCGATGGCCGGCAAGATCACGATCGCCGAGGTCGAGGAGCTGGTCGAGCCGGGTCAGCTGGACCCCGACGAGGTGCACCTCCCCGGCATCTTCGTCCAGCGCGTCGTCGCCGTGGGCGTCGGCGAGAAGCGCATCGAGCGCGTCACGACCCGGAAGAAGGGCTGATCACCATGGCACTCACCCGTGACGAGATGGCCGCCCGCGCGGCGCAGGAACTGACCGACGGCCAGTACGTCAACCTGGGCATCGGCCTGCCGACCCTGATCCCGAACTACCTGCCCGAGGGCATCCACGTCGTCCTGCACTCCGAGAACGGCATCCTCGGCACCGGCCCCTACCCGTACGAGGGCGAGGAGGACCCGGACCTGATCAACGCCGGCAAGGAGACGGTCACGGTGAACCCCGGGGCCGCGTACTTCGACTCGGCGCTGTCCTTCGGCATGATCCGCGGCGGGCACATCGACGTCGCGGTCCTCGGCGCGATGCAGGTCTCGGCGGCCGGCGACCTGGCCAACTGGACCGTGCCCGGCAAGATGGTCAAGGGCATGGGCGGCGCGATGGACCTCGTGCACGGCGCGCGCAAGGTGATCGTCCTGATGGAGCACGTCGCCAAGGACGGCTCGCACAAGATCGTGGCCGAGTGCACCCTGCCGTACACCGGGCTGAAGGTCGTCGACCGGATCATC
This sequence comes from Longispora sp. NPDC051575, assembly GCF_040681875.1. Taxonomy (NCBI): domain Bacteria; kingdom Bacillati; phylum Actinomycetota; class Actinomycetes; order Micromonosporales; family Micromonosporaceae; genus Longispora; species Longispora sp. NPDC051575. Next base: position 212,418 of record NZ_JBFAZP010000013.1, read on the forward strand.
ACCGACCTCGCTGTGGTCGACGTCACTCCCGACGGCCTGCGGCTCGTGGAGACGGCTCCCGGCGTGTCGGTGGACGACGTCCGGGCCGCGACAGGCCCTGAGCTGCTCGTCTCCTAGGTTCCGGAGCTGCGGTCCCGCAGTTGCCCGATGGGGTCGGCGCGCCCACCCCATCGGGCAACCACCGGGCCCCGGGGTCGCCAGCGGGTGTCTGATGAGTGTCGACTTGGCGACGGCTGGACCGGCGGTGCCGACTCGGGCGATGACCGGCGTAGGCTTCGTGACGAAAGCCACACGCGAAGGAGGGTGTTGCTGTGCCCCGGGTCCTCGTCGACGCGACCAGTGTTCCGGCTGACAGAGGTGGGGTCGGTCGTTACCTTGACGGCCTGCTCGGTGCTCTGTCCAGCCTTCCGGTCGATCTCATGGTGGTGTCACAACGCAGTGACGCCGAGCGGTACGCCCGGCTCCTGCCGCGTGCCGAGGTGATCGCGGCCCCTGGGGCGGTGAACCACCGGCCGACAAGACTGGCCTGGGAGCAGACCGGCCTGCCGCTGCTCGCCCAGCAGGTCAAGGCGAACGTGCTGCACGCGCCGTTCTACACCTGCCCGCTTCGCGCACCCTGTCCGGTCACCGTGACGGTGCACGACGCGACGTTCTTCACCGAGCCGGAGCACTACGACAAGTCCCGGCGCACCTTCTTCCGCAGCGCGATCAAGACGTCGATGCGGCGCGCCAGCCGGGTGATCGTGCCCAGCAAGGCCACCCGCGATGAGCTGATCCGGCTGCTGGACGCCGACCCGACGAAGATCGACGTGGCGTACCACGGGGTGGACACCCTCGCGTTCTACCCGCCGTCGGAGGACGAGAAGGCCCGGGTCCGGGCGCGGCTCGGGCTCGGCGACACGCCGTACATCGCGTTCCTCGGGGCCAAGGAGCCGCGCAAGAACGTACCGAACCTGATCCGGGGCTGGATCGCGGCCGTCACCGACCGGACCGACCCGCCGGTGCTGGTCATCGCGGGCGGCTCCGGCCACGACGACGACATCGACAAGGCCGCCTCCGAGGTCCCCGGACACCTGCGCCTGCTGCGCCCCGGCTACCTGCGGTACGCGGACCTGCCCGGTTACCTGGGCGGCGCCGTCATCGCGGCGTACCCGTCGCATGGTGAGGGTTTCGGCCTGCCGATCCTGGAGGCCATGGCCTGCGGGGCACCCGTGCTGACCACGCCCCGGCTGTCGCTGCCGGAGGTCGGGGGCGACGCGGTGGCCTACACCGGGGAGGAGTCCGACGTGATCGGCGCCGACCTGGCCTCGCTGCTCGACGACGCGCCCCGCCGGGCCCAGCTGTCGGTGGCCGGCCAGACCCGGGCCAAGGAGTTCACCTGGGCGTCCAGCGCCGAGGTGCACGTGGCCGCGTGGAACCGGGCGGCGGGCCTGTGAGCCGCCGGTTGGGGCCAGCCCCCTTCTCCCGGGCATAATGCACCAATGCTGTACTCGGTCATTCCCGCTGGCGGCAGCGGCACCCGGCTCTGGCCGCTGTCCCGCGCCGGTCACCCGAAGTTCCTGCACCCGCTGACCGGCTCCGACCGGTCGCTCCTGCAGGCCACGGTCGAACGCCTGGCGCCGCTGTCCCCGGGCGACCGGGTCTACGTGGTGACGGGCGTCTCGCACGCCGTCGCCGTGTCCCGGCAGCTCCCCGACATCCCCGAGGCGAACATCCTCGTGGAGCCCTCGCAGCGCGACTCGTGCGCGGCGATCGGCCTCGCGGCGGCCGTGATCGCCGGGCGCGACCCGGGCGCGATCATGGGCGTGTTCTCCGCAGACCACCTGATCGGCGACGAGCCCCGGTTCGTCGAGGTGATCCGCGAGGCGATGGCCGCCGCCGCCGCCGGGTACCTGGCGACGCTGGGCATCACCCCCACCCGGCCCGAGACCGGCTTCGGCTACCTCAAGCTCGGCGCGCCGGTGCACGGGGCCGCGCGCCAGGTCGAGGAGTTCAAGGAGAAGCCGGCCCACGCGCTGGCGGTGCAGTACACGGATTCCGGCGAGTACCTGTGGAACGCCGGCATGTTCGTCTTCCAGGTCGAGACGTTCCTGGCCGAGCTGGCCCGGCAGAAGCCCGAGCTGCACGCGGGCGTCGTCGCCATCGCCGCAGCCTGGGACACCGACGACCGGGACACCGTCCTCGCGGACCTGTGGCCCGGCCTGGAGAAGATCTCCATCGACTACGCGGTGATGGAGGGCGCGGCCGCCGCAGGCCGGGTCGTCACCGTCCCGGGCGACTTCCCGTGGAGCGACGTCGGCGACTTCCACGCCCTCGGCGAGTCGCTGCCCGCCGACGAGTCCGGCAACCTGATCCTCGGCGGGGAGAGCGCCACCGTCCTCACCCGCGACGTCAAGGACTCGGTGATCGTCTCCGGCTCCGGGCGGGTCGTGGCGGCGATCGGGGTGGACAACCTCGTGATCGTCGACACCCCCGACGCTCTGATGGTGGTACCGCGCGGGCGGGCGCAGGAGGTCAAGCAGATCGTGGACGAGTTGAAGGCGCGGGGCGAGGACCGGTACGTCTGACGGGTGGGCCGGGCCCGGTGAGCTGACTTGGACATGGGCTCGGCTGGGCGGTCGGCCCGGTGGGGTCCGAGCTGGCGGTGGGCCGCGCAGGGCGGGTGCGCGGCCGTGGTGTTCAGCTCAGGCGCCAGATCCGCCAGTCGCCGGACTCGTCGACCTGGAGCTGGTAGCCGAACGCGGGATCCAGGGGCAGCGGGCCGTTCGGGGTCGGCAGGGCCTCCAACGGCCGGTCGTCGTCCACCAGGCGGTAGGTGTGGCCGAACTCCGTCCACACCCCGCCCGAGACGGTCCACGTGTCCCCGTCGTGGATGACGCCGTACGCGTCGCCGGGGGTCATCCAGTAGCAGTACATGCCGTCGCCGTCGTCGGCTCCGTCGTCGTGCAACTGGTACCCGACGACCCGGGCCAGGCCCTCCGCCGAACTCGTGTCGAGGGTGCCGAGGATCGTCGCCGTGTGCGGGGTCATGCTGCGCCTCCCAGGAAAGCTCCAGTGGTCCGGATTCGCGTCCAGCCCGACGGAGGATGGCCCCCGCCGGGTTGGACGCGTTCTCTCCTGGTGAGACTTCGGGCGTGTCCGGGCGTGACGCGACTTTTCGCCGCGCTGTGCCCACATATTTCGGGTGGGGCCGACCCGGGCTCCAGGTGGCGCCTGGTTCGTCACGGGGCGCACGGGGCCGTTCACGCGGTGCGACGAGTACCCGTCAGGGTGCCGCCGGGCGGCCAGGCCAAGGAGCGCGCGGGCTGCGTCAGGCGTGGCGGACGGCCGCCAGGGCCGGGGCGATCAGGCACTCCGTCGCGTCGGCCAGCGGGGACGGCAACGAGCCCACCGGGAACCAGCCCAGCTCGTCGGACTCCTCGCTCACCGTGAACACGGCGCCCTCGGGGGCCACCGCCACGTAGCGCACGTCGTGGTGCGCCGAGCCGCCGCCGCACCCCACCGGGTGCACGTCGAAGTGGATCGGCTCCGGGTGCAGTACCAGGTCGGGGATGCCGCTCTCCTCGACGGCCTCCCGCAGGGCCGCGTCCGCGAGGGTGGCGTCGCCCGGTTCGAGGTGGCCGCCGAGTTGTACCCATCTGCTGAATTTGGGGTGCAGGGTGAGGAGCACCTCGGCGTGGTCGTGCGAGAGGACCAGGGTCGAGGCGGTGACATGGCCGGCCAGGTGCGCGCGGGTGAGCGCGACGGGGCCGGCGGTGAGGAGTTCGGCGGTGCGGGGGACGTCGCGGAAGACGCGGACGGCGTCGTCGTACAGCGGGTTCATCGGGCCTGCCAGCGGGTCGGAGGAGTGGTGGTCGTGCCGGGGCGCGCCGTCGGCGGAGCGGGTCGCGGCGGGCGCGCGGAACCGGGCGGTTCGGCGTGCCGCGTGGGGTGCCCGGGGCGGTCGGCGGCGCGGCGGCCGCGCGGTCGGCGGGTCACCGGGTGAGCAGGTAGTCGGACGGGTCGCGGGGTGGGCGGTGGCCCGGCGGGTCCAGCGGGTAGCCGATCGCCACCGCGCCCATCGGCTGCCAGTCGGCCGGCAGGTCCAGGGTCGCGCGCACCACGTCGGGACAGAACATCGTGGACGACACCCAGCAGGAGCCGAGGCCGTACGTCCCCAGGCTGACCAGCAGGTTCTGCACCCCGGCACCCATGGCGACGTGGAACATGGTCCGCTCGGCGTCGGAGCGGCGCGGGTCGGGGTAGGGGTGCGCGGCGTCGGCGACCAGGCAGGGCACGACGAGTTCGGGGGCGGCGCGCAGCAGGTCGCCCCGGCGCAGGCGGCGCTCGACCTGTTCGGCGGTGAACCCGTCGCCGCGCAGGTCGGCGGCCCACGCGTCGCGCATCGCGTCGAGCAGCGCGGTCCGGGCCGCGCGGACGTGCACGAACCGCCACGGCACGCTGTGGTGCGGGGCCGGCGCGGTCAGCGCGTCCGCCACCGCCGCCCGGATCAGCTCGTCGGGGACCGGCTCCTTGTCGAAGGTCCGGGTGGAGCGCCGCCCGGACACGGCCGTCCGGCGCGCTTCGGCGGTCCCGAGGCTGAACAGGTCGGACGCGGCGTCCCGGACCAGCGTCTCCGCCACCCCGGGCCCGTCCGCGAGGCCGGACCCTCCGGGCTGTCGCGAAGCCCCGGCGTCGCCGCCCTCGTGCGCCGCGAACGTCGGGCGGCCGCTGACCGCCCCGTGCGCGCGCCCGGCCGGGGAGCCGGTGTCGGGCTCGCCCGGAACAGTGGCCGGCCGGCCGGTCGGGACAAGACCCCGGACCACAGCGACGGGTACCTGGTCGATCTTGCCCTTGACCAGCTCGCCGGCCGCCGCCAGCTCGTCGACCACGGCCATCCGCGTGACGAACAGGTCGTTGCCGTACGCGTCCGTCTCGCCCCGGTGGTCGCGCAGCGGGTGCACGCCGGCCGCGCCGATCGCGAAGTCGACCAGCCCGTCCCGCCACGGCCGGCCCATGGTGTCCGTGACGACCACGCCGACGTCGAGTCCCCGGTCCGCGAGGGCCGCCCGGAGCGCGCGGGCCGAGGCGTCGGGGTCGACGGGCAGCAGCACCATCCGGGTCGGGTCGACGTTGGACTCGTCGATGCCGGCGTTGTTCATGACGTACCCGTGATGCGTCTGGACGATCTTGACCTTGCCCCGGACGGCCACCGTGCGCGCGGTCTCGGCGGCCAGGATCGCGGCCTTGGCCTCCTCGCGGGCCGGGCCCTCGGCGGGCACGTCGACCAGCCGGCCCTCCGCCTTCGACACGATCTTGCTGGTCACGATGAGGATGTCGCCGTCGGCCAGCCACGGGGCGGCCTCAGCGATCAGGGCCGCGAGGTCGTCGCCGGGGGCCACGTCGCCGATCCCGGCCACCGGGAGAATGGTCAGCACCCCCTGGCGGGGCACCCCGGCCGCCGAGGCCCCGGGCCCGACCTGCGCCCCGGCCCCGGCCCGCGCGGCTCCGCCCTGCCCGCCCGGCTCCTGGTTCAGCACGCGAGTGCCGCCCCGACCATCGCGACCGTCGCGGCCTCGTCCGTCATCCACAGCGGCGCCCGCACCACCTTGACCCCGTCGATCACCGCCGTGTCCGCGCTGTCGACCAGCCACCCGGTGAGGAAGTCCGCGTAGAGCGCGCCGACGGCCTCGGCGGTCACCGGCACCCCGAGCACGGCCAGGCACCTGTCGGCCATGCCCCGGACCGGCGCGCCGCCGATGATCGGGGAGATGCCGACGACCCGGCGGCCGACCAGCGCCGACCGGATCCCCGGAACCGCCAGAATCGGGGCGATCGAGACGACCGGGTTGGAAGGTGCGACAAGGATCACATCAGCATTTTCCAGGGCTTCCAGGACGCCGGGCGCGGGAGTGGACTCGGCGGCGCCCAGGAAGACGAAGGTCTCGGTGGGGATGTCCGCGCGGTACCGGATCCACCACTCCTGGAAGTGCACCGCGCGCTGTGCCCCGCGAGCACCCGGGTCGCCCTCCGCCGAAGGCTCGAGCGGGTCGGACTGCGCGACGACGGCGTGCGTCTCCAGCTTGTGGTCGGTCGCCGGCAGCATCGTGATCCCCGGCTGCCAGCGTTCGCACAGGTTGCGGGTGATCTGTGACAGCGGGAGGCCCGCCGACAGCTGCCGGGTCCGGACCAGGTGGGTGGCGATGTCCTTGTCGCCGAGCCCGAACCAGGTCGGCTCGGCCCCGTACCGGGCCAGCTCCTCCTTGACCGTCCAGCTCTCGCCGGCCCGGCCCCAGCCGCGCTCCGTGTCGGACCCACCACCCAGCGTGTACATGATGGAGTCGAGGTCCGGGCAGATCCGTAGCCCGTGCAGGGTCACGTCGTCGCCCACGTTGACGATCGCGGTGACCTCGGCGTCGTGGGCGCGGGCCCAGGCCCGTACCCCGAGGAGGAACCGCGCGCCGCCGATGCCACCGGCCAGTACCGCAATACGCATCAGAGCATCCTCGCATCGGGGTACCCGCCGGGTGGCGCGCGCCCACTAGGGTGCGGCTGAAACTCCCGCGGACGGGGTAGGAAACGGGAGTGCGCATCGGTTCGTGCCGACCCGTACGGACTATGGTGATCGGCAACAAAGCTTCAAGGAGGCGCTGTGTCCACCCCGACAAAGGCCGATGAGAAGTCGGCGGCCGACTTCACCACGCCCTACCGGCCCCTGGCTGCCCTCGCGCTGGTCGCGGTGGCCGGCCTGCTGCTCGTCATCAACGTCTTTCAACTCCTACTGGTCACGGAGAACTGGGCCGAGGGCTTCACGTCCCGGGCCAACGCGAACTTCAGCGGGTTCGTCGGCCTCCAGGCCACGATCCTCCCGCTGCTCGCGGTCCTGATCGTCACCCACATCAAGCCGGTCGCCCAGAACGCGAAGACGATCACGCTGATCGCCCTCGTGGAGTACGGGGTCGGGGCGCTCTTCGGCCTGATCACGCTCATCGCCGGCACGCTGGCGAAGTTCGACTCGGTCGAGGTCTCCAGCGGCGCGTACAGCACGCTCGACGTCGTCTACGACATCTTCGTCGACATCGGCACGTTCGCGCTGTTCGGCCTGGCCGCGTTCCTCGTGTTCCGGGTCTTCGCCGGCGTCTACGTCACCCCCCGGCCGCCGAAGCCGGTCGCCCAGCCGTACCCGCAGCAGCAGCAGCAGGGCTACCCGCAGCAGGGTTACCCGCAGGGCGGCCAGCCCCAGGCCGGCTACGGCCAGCCGCAGCAGCAGGGCTACCCGGCCCAGCAGCAGTACGGGCAGCCGGCATACGGCCAGCAGCAGCCGCAGTACGGCCAGCCCGCCCCCGCGTCGGCCCCGCCGGCGTACGGGCAGCAGCCGCAGTACGGCCAGCCGGCCACGCCGCCCTACGGCCAGCAGCCGCAGTACGGGCAGCAGCAGCCGCAGCAGCAGTACGGCGAGCAGACCCAGGTCGTCGGTCAGCAGCCGCCGCAGGCGCAGACCTCCACGCCGCCCGCCAGCTCGCCGTTCCCGAGCTACGCGGCCCCGACGTCGGCCCCGCCCGCCCCGCCGGCCCAGAGCCCGCAGCAGGCCGCTGACCGGACCTGGCCGCCGACCAACGCGCCGGGCCAGCCCGCCGCGCCGCCGGTTCCGCCCGGTGGGGTGTTCCCGGCCCAGGAAGAGGCCCAGCGCACCCAGCTGATCCAGCCGGGCCAGATCCCGCCGGCACAGCAGCAGTAACGATCCGTTGGAGGGGCCCCGCCGTGTGGTGGGGCCCCTCCTTCCGTTTGCGTCCACGGCCTCGGGCGGCACCGTGCCCACGGCCTCGGGCGGCACCGTGCCCACGGCCTCGGGCCGCACCGTGCCCACGGCCTCGGGCGGCACCGTGCCTGCGGCCTCGGGCGGCACCGTGCCCACGGCCTCGGGCCGCACCGTGCCCACGGGCACGGCACCGCACGGCCACGGACCAAGCCGGCCCCGCCGGACCGTCCCCGGTCGACGGAACCGGCCCCGCCGCGCACCCTGGGGCTGGTTCCTACTTCGGAGTAGGGTGGCCGGGTGAATGACGGGATGCGCAGAGCCCTGCGGCGGGCCCGGGACGGCCGGACCGTGGACCGGGCCGAGGCGGCGGTGCTGCTCGGCGCGCGCGGCGAGGCCCTCGACGAGCTGATCGCCGTGGCCGGCGCGGTGCGGGACGCGGGACTGCTGGAGGCCGGCCGGCCGGGCGTGGTCACGTACTCGAAGAAGGTCTTCATCCCCCTCACCCGGCTCTGCCGGGACCGCTGCCACTACTGCACCTTCGCGACCGTGCCGCACCGCCTGGAGTCCCTCTACCTGGAGAAGGACGAGGTGCTGGCCATCGCGCGCCAGGGTGCGGCGTTGGGCTGCAAGGAGGCCCTGTTCACCCTGGGCGACGCCCCGGAGGACCGCTGGCCGCAGGCGAAGACCTGGCTGGACGAGCGCGGCTACGACTCCACCCTCGACTATGTCCGGGCGTGCGCGATCGCCGTCCTGGAGGAGACCGGGCTCCTGCCACACCTCAATCCGGGGGTACTGAGCTGGGCCGACCTCCAGCGCCTCAAGCCCGTCGCGCCGAGCATGGGCATGATGCTGGAGACCACGGCGACCCGGCTGTGGTCGGAGCCCGGCGGCCCGCACTACGGTTCCCCGGACAAGGAGCCGGCGGTCCGGCTGCGGGTGCTGGAGGACGCGGGCCGCGTCGGGGTGCCGTTCACCACGGGCGTGCTGATCGGGATCGGCGAGGACCTGGCCGAGCGGGCCGACGCGCTGTTCGAGATCCGGCGGATCTCCCGGGAGTACGGGCACATCCAGGAGGTGATCGTCCAGAACTTCCGCGCGAAGCCGGACACCGCGATGCGCGCGATGCCCGACGCGGAACTGGGCGAGTTGGCCGCGACGATCGCCGTCGCCCGCCTGGTGCTCGGCCCGAACGCGCGGATCCAGGCCCCGCCGAACCTGGTGGACGGCGAGTTCGCGCTGCTCCTGCGGGCCGGGATCGACGACTGGGGCGGGGTGTCCCCGCTGACCCCGGACCATGTGAACCCCGAGCGCCCGTGGCCGCACCTGGACGAGCTGGCGGCCCGGTCCCGGGAGGCCGGGTTCACGCTGACGGAGCGCCTGACGATCTACCCGCCGTACCTGTCGGGGAGCTGGCTCGACCCCCGGCTGGCCGGGCACGTCGCGGCGCTGGCCGACCCGAAGTCCGGGCTGGCCGACCCGGACGCGCTCCCGGTGGGCCGGACCTGGCAGGAGCCGGACGGCGGCTGGGAGTCCTCGGGCCGCACGGACCTGCACGTGGCCGTCGACACCACGGGCCGCACCGCCGACCGCCGCACGGACTTCGACGAGATCTACGGGGACTGGGCGGCGGTGGGAGCGTCGGCCCGCGACGGCATGGCACCCGACGTGGGCACCGTCCCCGACCCCGGCACCCTTCCCGGGCCCGGCGCCCCTGCCACCCGCCTCGGCGACCTCAGCGCCGCCCTGGCCCTCGCGGCCACCGACCCCGCCGCCCTCCTGACCCGCGACGACCTGGCCCTCGCCCTGTTCACGGCGGACGGCCCGGCCCTCGACGAGCTGTGCCGCACCGCCGACGCCGTCCGCCGCGACACCGTCGGCGACGACGTCACCTACGTCGTCAACCGCAACATCAACTTCTCGAACGTCTGCTACGTGGGCTGCCGGTTCTGCGCCTTCGCCCAGCGCGAGCGGGACGCCGACGCGTTCCGGCTCAGCGTGGCCGAGGTGGCGGCCCGCGCGGTCGAGGCGGCGGCGGACGGGGCGACCGAGGTCTGCGTCCAGGGCGGTATCGACCCGAAGTTACCGGTATCGGTCTACGCTGACCTGGTCCGGGGCATCAAGGCCGCGGTACCGGGGATGCACGTGCACGCGTTCAGTCCGATGGAGATCGTGACGGGCGCGTCGAAGGCCGGCGTGCCGGTCCGCGACTGGCTGGCCGGGTTGCGGGCGGCCGGGCTGGACACGATCCCGGGTACGGCGGCGGAGATCCTCGACGACGAGGTGCGCTGGGTGCTGACGAAGGGAAAGTTGCCGGCGTCCGCGTGGGTCGAGGTGGTTTCGACCGCGCACGACCTGGGTATCCGGAGTTCGTGCACGATGATGTACGGGCACGTCGACCACCCGGGCCACTGGCTCGGGCATTTCCGGGTGCTCGCGGGCATCCAGGACCGTACCGGCGGCTTCACGGAGTTCGTCGCTCTTCCTTTCGTGCACCAGAACGCGCCGCTCTATCTCGCGGGCATCTCCCGACCGGGTCCGACGATGCGCGACAACCGCGCCGTGCACGCGATGGCACGCCTACTCCTGCACGGTCGTATTCCGAACATCCAGACGTCGTGGGTGAAGCTCGGGGACGTCGGAACAGTGGCTATGTTGAATGGCGGCTGCAACGATCTCGGGGGCACCCTGATGGAGGAGACGATCAGTCGGATGGCGGGTTCGGCGCACGGCTCGGCCAGGACGGTTGCCCAGTTGAGAGCGGTCGCGGAGCTCGCCGGACGCCCGGCGCGGCAAAGGACAACTTTTTACGGTTCCCCCGTAACCCCCTGACGACTGTCTCGTTTCCTACAGTGACGCCGGCCCGCCGGTCTGTTCGCCGTGCCCACTGGTGGTTTGCCCCTTTTCTTGGTACCCCGAAGTTGCGCCTATTTATCAGGTTCGGCTTGACGACGCACGCATTACACGCGTGTAATTTCACGGGGGACACACAATCGTGATGCGGGCCAGGCCTGGCAATTAGGATCAACTACACAAAGACCTTCCGCGTGGGGGGTACGCACCGACCGAAACGTCGGCAGCGAGGAAGGGGGCACGCTGATGGAGGACCAAGAGGTTGTCGCAGACCTCCTGGGGGACGCACCGGAGTGGCAGGAGCACGCACTCTGTGCCCAGACCGACCCGGAGGCGTTCTTTCCAGAAAAGGGTGGCTCGACCAGGGAGGCGAAGCGCATCTGTGGGCGCTGCGAGGTCAAGTCCGACTGCTTGGAGTACGCGTTGTCGAAGGACGAACGTTTCGGGATCTGGGGGGGTCTGTCGGAACGGGAGCGCCGGAAGCTGAAGCGTCAGGCCGTCTAGAACACCGGCGGGCGCGCGGGGGTGTCCCGGCGCCCGGGACCGTACACCTATGAGAGTTCTTCGGGGTCTATCCCGAGCAGGTTCGCCAACTGCTCGATCACCACGTTGTTGATCAGGTCGGCGAGGTCGTCCCGGTCCACGGCGCGGAACTCGAGCGGGCGGCGGTAGAGGACGATCCGGGGCGGCACGGCCTGTCGCCCCGGGCGGCCCGGCAGCAGGCGCGCCAGGGGCACCTCGCCGTCCTCCAGGACGTCGGTGTCGTAGACGTTGAGGTCCGGGGGGACGTCCTCCACGGCGAACTCGACGCCGGCCAGCTCGTCGGCCCAGCGCCGCTCCAGCCCCTCGACCGCGTCGAGGATCAGATCGTCGAAAATGTCCCGCCGGGTCCGGAACAGTGGGACCGAGGCCGGCACCAGCCGACCTCGGAGCCCGCGTCCTCTCCGGTCCCGATGGTGCCGGGGTGCGCGGGGTGTCTCGTTACTCGGCGGGGGACTACTCACGCCGCCCACACTAGCCCTCCGGAGGCCCGGGGCGGCCCCCTGCCGGCGTGTCGTGGGGGTATCGAGATGACGGGAGCCTGAGAGAGGGGTACCGTGCCGCCGTGAGGTCACCACGGCTGTGTTCCCGTAACGGCTGCCGCGTTCAGGCGGTGGCCACGCTGACCTACGTGTACGCCGATTCGACGGCCGTCGTCGGCCCGCTCGCAGGTGCGGCTGAGCCCCATTCGTACGACCTGTGTGAGCAGCACGCCCGGAGCCTCACCGCGCCCCGGGGCTGGGACCTGGTCCGGCACGAGGGCGACTTCGACCTGCCGCCGCCCACCCCCGACGACCTGGTGGCGCTGGCGGACGCGGTGCGCGAGGCCGGCCGCTCCGACCCCGCCCCGCCCCGACCGGATCCGCCGCGCGAGGCCGCCGGTCGTGGCGTCGGCCGGCGCGGGCACCTGAGAGTTATCCCGCCGTCCTGAGGAAGTTCACCTCGGAGGACAACTCTTGACCCGTGGGTAACGGGTGGCTCGACGCGGTGGAGACCTATGTGGCGGACACGGACGATCCGCGTCCGCTGCGCGACTGGCTGCACGGCCGCGGGCTGGAACCCGCCCGGCTGGACCGGCTGCCACAGTGGAGCACCATCGAGACGGCGGCCGTCGGCCGGGCCGACGGTGAGCGTCCGGACGTGACGCACGTGGACCGCTGGGTGGCCGACGCGGTGCGCGGGGCCGCCCGGTTCGAGGGCGGGGTGGTCGTCCTCGCGCTGTACGTGGCCGCCATCTGCGTCGAGGCCTGGGGCCGCAGCTCGCACTACGACCGGATCGTCGGCGTGATCACGGCCGCCCAGCGCGCCACCGCCGCCGACGGTGACCCCGTGACGGCCGCCGTGCTCCGCCAGCTCGACTCGCTCCGGCACGAGATCGACGTGGCCCGGGCGCTGGTGTGCACCGCCCCGATGGCCATGGTCCCGCCCGCCGAGCGGGTGCTGATCGTGGCCCGGCGGGCCGGGGAGGATGCGGCGGCGCTGGCGGAGGTGTGCCCGCCGATCGCGCGGTACCTGGCCCGGCTGGCCGTCGCCAAGACCGCGTACTACCGGGGCATCGTGGCCGCCGCCCGCGCGGTGGGGGAGTACGAGGCGACCGGCCGGGCCGCGCTGCCCAAGATGCGCCGGGCGATCGAGCTGCTCCGCGAGGCCGAGTCGTCCGGGGCGACCGGGGACACGTTCGACACCACGGAGCTGCGGGCGCACCGGCGGAGCCTGCAACTGCTCGCCGACGCGGCCGACGACGACTGGCTCGTGGTGGAGGCCGGCAGGATCGTCTACGTGTACCCGTTCGCGCTGCGCGGAGCGCCCGACGCGCTCGTGGTCCGCGCGGCCCGCAAGCACGGGCGGGACTGGCGGCTCGGCGGGCACCCGGTGCGCTGGATGCGCGACTTCCTGCCGGTCGGGGACACCTGGGAGGGCGCCACGGACCGCCGGTACGAGGGCGTGGTCCTCGAACTGCCCGACCTGACGATCACGACGGCAGACGGCCGGCCCCGGGGCCCGTACCGGGTGGAGCTGCGGTTCTCCCAGCTCGGCAACCACTACCTGCGGGTCGAGTCGGCCCTGCGCGACGCCCGCGCCGGCAACGTTTACGAGGCCCTGCACCGGGCGGCCCCCGAGCACGGCCTGGAGACCATCTCCGGCAAGGACGGCGCGTCGAACCTGGGGGAGCACGTCCGGCAGATCCTGGCCGACCTGGGCCGGCGGATCGTGCACTCGGTGTCGCACGACCCGGTGCTCCGCCAGCCGCTGGAGGACGCGGGCCGGCCGCTGAGCCGGGTGGAGGTGAAGGCGCGCCCGGACCTGTACCACGTGGTGCTCTCCATCCAGGACGCCGCGCTGGCCGCCGGCCCCGGACGCGGCGCGGCCCGGCGGCGGGTCAACTCGGTGGGGGAGCTGCGCGGGGCCATGGGCTGGCAGATCCTGGGCCATCCGGTGTCGGAGGCGACGTACGCGCTGGCGGAGTGGGCCCGGTACACGCCGGCCGCCCGGCGGAACCCGCTGGCCGGCCTGACCCTGGCGCACGAGCACGTGATCGCCACCCTGAACACGACGGTGCTGGTCATGCTGGGCACCCCGGACGTGATGGTCGAGCCCCTGGCGGCGATGGCCGAGTTCACCGCCTCGCTGGAGGGGCTGATCGGGGCGTGGCGGGAGAAGATCGTCGAGTACCGGCTGCGGCTGGTCGACAGCATGGACGAGGCCGAGAAGGCGCTGGCCGGCGGCCGGATGACCGGGGTCGGCGACACCCTGGCCCAGTTGCAGAACCAGCAGCTGGTGCTCCAGCGGCTGGTCGCCGAGGCCCAGTCGCTGCTGATGCACCTGTTCGGCCCGGCCCTGGTCAGCGCCGAGGTGGAGCGCGCCATCCTGGACCGGCTCGCCGAGGCCTCCGGGGTCAACCGGCTCCGCGCGGACCTCTACGAGCAGCTCGACCAGGCCAGCAGCGGCCGGGCGGAGGCCGTGATCGACGCCCTGGCCCGGCTCAGCGAGCAGCGGTCCCGGGAGAGCCAGCAGCGCCGCGACGCCCGGCAGCGGATCCTGGTGGAGGCGTTCGCGTGGCTGTTCGGCGCGGCCAGCATCAGCGGGGTGCTCCAGGTGCTCCAGGACGCGCGCTGGATGTCCGGCGGGCTCGCGGCGCGGTGGGCGCTGGCGGTGCTGGCGCTCGGCGGGGTGGGCTGCGGGTGGGCGCTGCTGCGGCTGTGGCGGCGGAAGTAGCGGGTGGCGCGAAGCCCGGGCGGGCGGCACGATGGCGCGCGTCTGCGGGCCGAGACGTGGCATCGGAGGTCGGTGCGAGGCCCGGCACCGAGGGGCGGAATGACGGTAACGTGACCGGATGCGCATCCTCGCCGTCTCCGGCCCGCATCCCCTGCTCGCCGAGTTCCACGCGGACGTCCTGACCCCCTCCTTCCCGCCGTCGGAGCTGGGCCCGCTCGACGAGCTGGACGGCGCGCACGTGCGCCTCGCCCTCGACGACGACGGCCGGGTGCTGGGCGGCGCCGTCGGCGACTGGGACCCGGAGCTGCGGGTCATGCTCCTGGGCTACCTGGCGCTGCGGCCCGGGATCCGGGGCGGCGGGATCGGCGGCGCGCTGCTCGACGACACCCTGGCCGCCTGGCGGACCGAGCACGACCCGTGCCTGGTGCTCGCGGAGGTGGAGGACCCGGCGGCGCACGCGGGCGCGGTCGCCGAGCACGGCGACCCGGCGGCCCGGCTGCGGTTCTACCGCAAACGCGGCGCGCGCGCCCTGGACATCCCCTACTTCCAGCCGGCCCTGAGCCCCGAGACCGGCCGGGTGCCGGGGCTGTTCCTGATGGTGCTGCACGCGGCGGCGGAGTTCCGGGCGGGGGAGGACGCGGTGCCGTCCGCCCCGGTCCGGTCCTTCATGGAGGGCTACTTCCTGGAGACCGAGGGCACGGTCCCGACCGACCCGGAGGCGCGGGCCCTGTGGGACGCCCTCGCCGGCCCCACGGTCGCGCTCCTCTAGAAAACCGCAGATCAACACCACCATCCGGTTACGAGTGGGGGTCCGACCCGCCGCGCATCGGCTCGGCCCCGCCCGGTCCAGGGGGAACCCGGGCGATCCGGCCCCGCCCGGTCCACGGGGAACCCGGGCGATCCGGCCCCGCCCGGCCCGGTCAGGACCAGCCGACGGTCCAGCCCGCAGGCCCCGCGTCCCCGGGTCCGCGCGGCCCACGCCGGAGGGGCTCCAGCGGGCCCGCGCGGCCGACTACGGTAGGGGGCGTGGACGCTTACTGTTTCGTCGCCGGCACCCGGGAGAGCACGCCTGAGGCCCTGGAGGTGCGCGCCCCGGGCGACGGCCGCCTGGTCGGCGTCGCCGGCGTCCCCGACGAGGGCCAGGTCGAACGGGCCGTCAGCGCGGCGGCAGCGGCGGCCGGGGCCTGCGCGGACCTGCCCGCCCACGCCCGGGCGGCGGCGCTGGACCACGTGTCCCGCCGGCTCGCCGAGCGTGCCGAGGAGGTCGCGGCCCTGATCAGCGCCGAGAACGGCAAGCCGGTCAAGTGGGCGACCGTCGAGGTGGCCCGGGCGGTGTCCACGTTCCGGTGGGCGGCCGAGGAGGCCCGGCGGTTCGGCGGCGACCTGCAACGCCTGGACACGGATCCGGCGGCGACGGGGCGGGCGGCGCTCGTCCGGCGGTTCCCGCGCGGCCCGGTGCTGGGGATCGCGCCGTTCAACTTCCCGCTCAACCTGGTCGCGCACAAGGTCGCGCCGGCGATCGCGGTGGGCGCGCCGATCCTCGTGAAGCCGGCCCCCGGTACCCCTCTGACGGCTCTGCTGCTCGGTGAGCTGCTCGCGGAGACCGACCTGCCGGCCGGGGCGTGGTCGGTGCTGCCGGTGCCGAACGACCGGATGTCGGCCCTGGTCGCCGACCCGCGGCTGCCCGTGGTGAGCTTCACCGGCTCCGGGCCGGTCGGCTGGCAGATCGCCGACGCGGTGCCCCGCAAGCACGTCACCCTCGAACTCGGCGGCAACGCGGCGGCCGTGGTCTGCGCGGACTGGCCCGACCTGGCCCAGGCCGCCGGCCGGATCGCGCTGTTCGGCAACTACCAGGCCGGCCAGAGCTGCATCGCCGTCCAGCGGGTGTTCGTCGCGGCCCCGGCCTACGACGAGTTCTGCCGGCACCTGGTCGACGCGGTCGGCGCCCTGGACTTCGACACCGAGGTCGGGCCCGTGATCAACGACGCGGCGGCCGACCGGATCGAAGCCTGGATCGGCTCCTCCGGCGGCCGGGTGCTGATCGGCGGCGGGCGGGACGGCCGCCGGGTGCAGCCCACCGTGCTCGTCGACGCCGACCCGAAGGCCGAGGTGAACAGCGAGGAAATCTTCGGCCCCGTGCTCGTCGTCGCGCCGTTCGACACGGTGGAGGAGGCGTTCGCGCTGGTCAACGACTCGCAGTACGGGTTGCAGGCCGGCGTGTTCACCCGGGACCTGCCCACGGCGTTCGCGGCGCACCGGGCGCTGGCGGTCGGGGGCGTGATCGTCGGGGACGTGCCCAGTTTCCGGGCCGACCAGATGCCCTACGGCGGGTCGAAGGGCTCCGGGGTGGGCCGCGAGGGGGTGCGCAGCGCCATGGAGGACTACACGGAGCAGCGGGTCCTCGTCCTGGCCGCGTTGTAGGCGTCTGGGGCCTTCCACTGGCGCCTCAGTCCATCGGATGGCGTCTCGGGTAGGCTGCCCTTTCGGTACTTTCAGCACCCGTTAGGAGCGCAGCCGGTGGCTGACCTGGCCAGCATCGTCAAGGCGTACGACGTCCGGGGCACGGTCCCGGACCAGCTCAACCCGGAGGTGGCCCGCGCGATCGGCGCGGCGTTCGTCCAGGTTCTGTCCGCTGACGGCCCCGT
This sequence comes from Longispora sp. NPDC051575, assembly GCF_040681875.1. Taxonomy (NCBI): domain Bacteria; kingdom Bacillati; phylum Actinomycetota; class Actinomycetes; order Micromonosporales; family Micromonosporaceae; genus Longispora; species Longispora sp. NPDC051575. The sequence continues at coordinate 229,407 of NZ_JBFAZP010000013.1, forward strand.
CGAGAGAATCGTCGTCGGGTACGACATGCGCCCGTCGTCGCCCGAGCTGGCCGCCGCGTTCGCCGCCGGGGCCACGGCGCTCGGCGCGGACGTCGTCGACGCGGGCCTGTGCTCGACCGACCAGCTGTACTTCGCCTCCGGCTCGCTGGACATCCCGGGCGTGATGCTCACCGCGAGCCACAACCCGGCGCGGTACAACGGGCTGAAGATGTGCCGCAAGGGCGCCAAGCCGATCGGGCAGGACACCGGGCTGACCGCCATCCGCGACGCCGCCCAGGCGATCCTCGACGGCGCGGACGTCGTCCCCGTCGAGCGGCCCGGCGTGGTGGCGAAGCAGGACCTGCTGGTGCAGTACGCGGGCTACCTCAACGCGCTGGTCGACCTGTCCGGCAGCCGGCCGCTGAAGGTCGTCGTGGACGCCGGCAACGGCATGGCCGGGCACACCATCCCCGCCGTGTTCGGCAAGGACCTGCCCCTCGACGTCGTCCCGATGTACTTCGAGCTCGACGGCACCTTCCCGAACCACGAGGCCAACCCGCTGGAGCCGGCCAACCTGGTCGACCTCCAGAAGCGGGTCGTCGCCGAGGGCGCCGACATCGGCCTCGCGTTCGACGGCGACGCCGACCGGTGCTTCTTCGTCGACTCCGACGGCGCCCCGGTGTCCCCGAGCGCGGTGACCGCCCTGGTCGCCGTCCGCGAGCTGGCCAAGGCCCCCGGCGGCACGATCATCCACAACCTGATCACCTCGCGCGCCGTGCCCGAGATCGTGGCCGAGCACGGCGGCGTCGCGGTGCGGACCCGGGTCGGGCACTCCTTCATCAAGGAGGAGATGGCGAAGACCGGTGCCGTGTTCGGCGGCGAGCACTCGGCGCACTACTACTTCAAGGACTTCTGGGGCGCCGACACCGGCCTGCTCGCGGCCCTGCACGTGCTCGCCGCGCTCGGCGAGACGGACGCCCCCCTGTCGGAGCTCGGCGCCCGCTACGAGCGCTACGCCGCCTCTGGCGAGATCAACTCCACTGTGGCCGACCAGGCCGCGAAGGTCGCCGAGATCGCCGCCACGTACGCCGACGCGGAGACCGACACCCTCGACGGCCTGACGGTGTCGCTGCCCGACGGCGCGTGGTTCAACGTCCGGGCCTCGAACACCGAGCCCCTGCTCCGCCTGAACGTCGAGGCCCCCACCGCCGAGCGGATGGCCCAGGTGCGGGACGAGGCTCTCGCAATCATCCGCCGCTGACAAGGAGTCTGAGGAACACCATGGCGCTTGACCCCGCACTGCTCGACATCCTCGCGTGCCCGGACACCCACCACGCCCCGCTGACCCTCGACGAGGCGGCGGCCACCCTGACCTGCACCGAATGCGGGCTGGTCTTCCCGATCCGGGACGGCATCCCCGTCCTGCTGCTGGACGAGGCCGCCCGCCCGGCCGGTGACGGGCAGTGAACCCGCTCGACGGTTCCGCCGGGGTCAAGGGCCACCGGCACATCGACGAGGCCCTGCTGGACGACGCCGACGGCCTGGCCGCCGCCGACTCCGGCAAGATGCTGCTCGCCGTCGCGGGCGCGGGCGCGCAGCTCCGTGAGGTCGCGGCGCTGGCCAGCGAGATCAACCTGTCCGGGCTCGCCGACGAGGGCCGCCCCCGGGCGGTCGTGATCGCCGGTCTCGGTACGGCCGGGCGGACCGGGGACGTGCTGTCCACCGTCGCCGGGCCGCGCTGCCCCGTGCCGATCATCCAGCACGGCGGCGCACCCGGTTGGCTCAGCGCCAGCGACGTGGTCATCGCGATCTCCGCGTCCGGCCGCAGCCCCGAGGCCCTCGCCGCCGCCGACTCCGCCGCCAAGCGGGGCGCGCGGCTCGTCGCCATCGGCGCCCCCGACAGCGAACTGCAGGCGATGGCCGAGCGGGCCCGCGCGCCGTTCATCCCGGTGCCCCGGCGCGGTCCGGCCATGGTCAGCCTCTGGGCCCTGACCGTGCCCGTGCTGCTCGCCGGCCGGGCGCTGGGCCTGGTCCGGATCGCCGAGGCCGACTTCGCCGAGACCGCCGCGCGGCTGGACGCCGAGGCCGAGCGCTGCCGGCCGGCCGCCGAGTCGTTCACCAACCCGGCCAAGTCGCTGGCGTTGGACCTGGCGAACTCCGTACCCATCGTCTGGGGTTCCTCCGCTCTGGCCGCCGCCGGGGCCCGCCGGGTCGCCGACGTGCTCTCCGCCAACGCCCGCTACCCCGCGATGGCGGACTCCCTGATGGAGGCCAACCGGGGCCGGGTCGGCCTGCTCGACGGCGTGTTCGGCGGTCTCGCCGAGGGCCAGCGCGACATCTTCGCCGACCCGTCCGACGAGCCCGACCCGACCCGGCTGCGGATCCTGCTGCTCCGCGACGGCGGCCTCGACACCGAGGACGGCGCGTCGGAGACCCCCGCGATCGACGAGCGCCGGGCGCACGCGGTCGAGCGGCTGGCCGAGCGGCGCGGCGTGCGCTGCACGGTGCTGCGCGCCGAGGGCGGCTCGCCCCTGGAGCGGCTGGCGTCGCTCGTCGCCGTCCCCGATTTCGCATCGATCTACCTGGCGCTGGCGCACGGGCTCGACCCGCTGGCCGTCCCCGCCGTGTCGGAAATGAAGGAGCTTTCGGCCACATGAGTTCTGAAGGCGGCACCAAGGCCGTCGTCGCCGCGCTGTTCGCGAACCTGGGTATCGCGGTCACGAAGTTCGTCGCCTACGGACTGACCATGTCCTCCTCGATGCTCGCGGAGGCCATCCACTCGGTGGCCGACTCGGGCAACCAGGTGCTGCTGCTGGTCGGAGGCAAGCGCGCGCAGCGGGCGGCCACCCCGCAACACCCGTTCGGGTACGGCCGGCAGCGCTACATCTACGCGTTCATCGTGTCGATCGTGCTGTTCAGCGTCGGCGGCCTGTTCGCGCTGTACGAGGCGTACCACAAGTTCCACGACCCGCAGCCGATCACGGCGTGGAAGTGGGTGCCGGTCACGGTGCTGGTGGTCGCGATCATCCTGGAGAGCCTGTCGTTCCGGACGGCGATCCGGGAGTCGCGCGGGCCGAAGGGCAACGCCACCTGGGCGCAGTTCGTCCGCCGGGCCCGGGTGCCGGAGCTGCCGGTCATCCTGCTCGAGGACCTCGCGGCGCTCGTCGGCCTCGTGCTCGCCCTGTTCGGCGTGAGCATGACCCTGATCACCGGGGAGGGGATCTGGGACGCCGTCGGCACCGGCCTGATCGGCGTGCTGCTCGTCATCGTGGCGGTCGTGCTCGCCATCGAGATGAACAGCCTGCTGATCGGCGAGTCCGCCACCGAGGAGGACCAGGCCCGGATCGTCGCGGCGATCACGACCGGTGACGAGGTGGAGCGGGTCATCCACATGAAGACCCTGCACCTGGGGCCGGAGGAGTTGCTGGTCGCGGCGAAGGTCGGGATCCGGCACGACAGCACGGCGGACCAGATCGCCAAGGGCATCAACGCCGTCGAGGCCAGGATCCGGGAGGCCGTCCCGACCGCCAGGGTGATCTACATCGAACCGGACATCTACCACGCGGAGCGGTGATGGAACGCCTGACGGGCGTGATCCGCCCTTACGCCTGGGGCTCCCGGCACGCGCTGGCCACCCTGCAGGGTCGGCCGGTGCCGAGTGAGGGGCCCGAGGCGGAGTTCTGGCTCGGGGCGCATCCGGGGGACCCGTCGGCGTTGGACCGGGGCCGGCTCGACGAGCTGATCTCGGCGGACCCGGTGGGGGTGCTGGGCGAGGAGTCGGCGGCCGAGTTCGGCCCCCGGCTGCCGTTCCTGTTCAAGGTGCTGGCGGCCGAGGAGCCGCTGTCGTTGCAGGCGCACCCGGACGCGGCGCGCGCCGCCGCCCGGTACGCCGAGGGCAACGTCAACTATGTGGACGACCAGCACAAGCCCGAGATCCTGGTGGCGCTGGCCCCGTTCGAGACGCTGTGCGGCTTCCGGGAGCCGGGCGCGACCGCGGACCTGCTCGCGGGGGTGCCCGCCCTGGCCAAGGCCGTGGAGCTGCTCCGGGCCGGGGACCTGCGCGGGGCGGTGGAGTTCCTGCTGACGTCCCCGCCGGGGCTGGTCGCCGAGGTGCTGGCCGGCGGGCTGCCGGCGGCGCAGCGGGCGCTGGTGGGGCATCTGGCGGACCGGTACCCGGGGGATCTCGGCGCGCTGGTCGCCCTGCTGCTCAACCACGTGGTGCTGGAGCCCGGCCAGGCGATCTTCATGCCGGCGGGGAACCTGCACGCCTACATCCGGGGGATGGGCGTGGAGCTGATGGCCGCGAGCGACAACGTGCTGCGCGGCGGGCTGACCCCGAAGCGGGTGGACGTGCCGGAGCTGCTGGACGTGCTGCGCTTCGAGGCGCTGGCCGATCCGGTGGTCCGTTCGGTGCCGGTGTCGCCGGGGCTTTCGGCGTGGCCGGTACCGGTCCGCGAATTCGCGCTGTACCGGGCGACGGTGTCCGACACGCCGGTGGAGCTCGACGCGCCGGGGCCGAGAATTATTTTGTGCACCTCCGGACGGGTCGCCGCGAACGGGCTCGAACTGGCCCGGGGCGAGGCCGGTTTCGCCGCCGCGACCGAGGGGCCGATTGTCATGACCGGTCATGGTGAGGCATACCTCGCGGCAGTCGCTCGTTAGGGCTTTTTTGCCCATGACAAGAGTGTTATTTCCGGATTGTGCTTGACCTCACCTCACCCGTGTGTGACGATCGAAATACGCAACGTCACGACTGAGGGGTTCGTGACGTGCGGGGAATGCAAACCGGGGGGAAGTGCGGAACGGCCACCAAGCGGCGGCCGTTCCGCACGTTGTGCGCCCGTTCCGTGACGCAGATGACCACGCGCACGGGTGTGCGAAGGCGGAGACGCCCCTCAGCGAGCTACGGTCTACCAGTGCGTGATGGCTTCTGGATCGAGCCCGGTGTCCCCCTGCCCGACCTGAGGCAGGGCACCACCCGGCCTCTGCTCGTCGGCGTCGTGGCGATCTCCGCAGGGAGAGCGTTCCTACAGCGCAGACTCGGCGACCACCCCGCGTTCCCCGGCGCGTTGGACGTGATCACGGGATTCCCGCACCCCGGAGAGTCCATGGTCGGCGCGATCGCCCGGCTCGTCGCCGAGGAGACCGGCTGGCAGATCCGCCGGGTCGTGTCCTGCGCGGGCTTCACCACGTGGCGTACCCCGGCGGGCGAGCTCGTCGAGACGGAGTACGCGGTGGAGGTCGCCGGCGCCCTGCGCCAGCCGAAGTCGGACCTGCCGGTCCGCGACTACTTCACCTGGGCCGGGTGTGACGAACTCGACGTCTTCGCCGGACTGGGCGATCGTGGGGCATATCTGCGCAGCGTCGCCGACCGCGCGCTGCGTGACGTGGCCAACGCCCCGGACCGCCCTATCCCGTTTCCCGGGGATCCCCTCCACAACAGCTACCGCTAGTGTTGATGGCTGATGCGTAGCCGCGCGATGAAAGGGAATCCATGACGCTCGCCTCCGGGGACTACAAGGTCGCCGATCTGAAGCTCGCAGCCTTCGGCCGCAAGGAAATCCAGCTCGCCGAGCACGAGATGCCGGGCCTGATGGCGATCCGCAAGGAGTTCGCCGCCACCCAGCCGCTCGCCGGCGCCCGGATCGCCGGGTCGCTGCACATGACGATCCAGACCGCGGTGCTGATCGAGACCCTGACCGCCCTCGGCGCGGACGTCCGCTGGGTCAGCTGCAACATCTTCTCGACCCAGGACCACGCGGCCGCGGCGATCGTCGTCGGCCCGGACGGCACGGTCGACGACCCCAGTGGCGTCCCGGTCTTCGCCTGGAAGGGCGAGACCCTGGAGGAGTACTGGTGGTGCACCGAGCAGCTCTTCAACTTCGCTGACGGCCAGGGCCCGAACATGATCCTGGACGACGGCGGCGACGCCACGCTCCTCGTGCACAAGGGTCGCGAGTTCGAGCTGGCCGGCGCGGTGCCGGCGACGACGGAGGCCGACTCCGAGGAGTACACGGTCATCCTCGACACGCTGCGCCGCTCGCTCGCCGAGAGCCCGGACCGGTGGACGAAGATCGCCGCCGGCATCAAGGGCGTCACCGAGGAGACCACGACCGGCGTGCACCGCCTGTACGAGATGCAGCGGAACGGCGAGCTGCTCTTCCCGGCGATCAACGTCAACGACGCGGTCACCAAGTCGAAGTTCGACAACAAGTACGGCTGCCGGCACTCGCTGATCGACGGCATCAACCGCGCCACCGACGTGCTGATCGGCGGCAAGGTCGCGGTCGTGGCCGGCTACGGCGACGTCGGCAAGGGCTCCGCGGAGTCGCTGCGCGGCCAGGGCGCCCGGGTCATCGTGACCGAGGTCGACCCGATCTGCGCGCTCCAGGCGGCGATGGACGGCTACCAGGTCACCACCCTGGAGGACGTCGTCGCGACCGCCGACATCTTCATCACCACGACCGGCTGCTACGACGTCATCACCGCCGAGCACATGTCGCAGATGAAGCACCAGGCGATCGTCGGCAACATCGGCCACTTCGACAACGAGATCGACATGGCCGGCCTGGCCAAGATCCCGGGCATCGTCAAGGAGGAGGTCAAGCCCCAGGTGCACACCTGGACCTTCCCCGACGGCAAGTCGATCATCGTGCTCTCCGAGGGCCGGCTGCTCAACCTGGGCAACGCCACCGGGCACCCGAGCTTCGTCATGTCCAACTCGTTCAGCGGCCAGACGATGGCGCAGATCGAGCTGTTCACGAAGCTCGACCAGTACCCGATCGGCGTCTACACCCTGTCGAAGGCGCTGGACGAGAAGATCGCCCGGCTGCACCTCGGCGCGCTCGGCGTCAAGCTGACCGAGCTGCGCAAGGACCAGGCCGAGTACCTGGGCGTGCCGGTCGAGGGCCCGTACAAGGCGGACCACTACCGCTACTAGGTCTTCGGGTGCCGAAACCGGGCGCCGAATAAGAAGACGGTAAATACCCGAGAGAGCCGCGCCACATCGGCGCGGCTCTCTTTGCCTGCCCTCACGCTGGGCGTTAAGGTGTGCCTGCCCTTAGTAAGGACCGCCTAGCCAACCGTGGAGTGCCCCGCGTGAACGCGATCCTGCCCAGCTTCCTGATCGGCCTCCGGGAGGGGCTGGAGGGCACGCTCGTGGTCAGCATCCTCATCGCGTACCTGGTGAAGGCGAAGCGCTCCGACCGGCTGCCGCACGTGTGGGCCGGGGTGGTCGCGGCCCTCCTGCTGTCCGTCGGCGCGGGCGCGCTCCTGGAATACACGGGGACGGCGCTCGGCTCGAAGCGCGAACTGTACGAGGCGGTCACCTCCGTCGTCGCCGTCGGCTTCGTCACCTGGATGATCTTCTGGATGCGCCGGACCGCGCGCAGCCTCAAGGGCGAGCTCACCGGCAAACTCGACGAGGCCCTGAAGATGGGTACGTTCGCCGTCGTCGCCATGGCGTTCCTCGCGGTCGTCCGGGAGGGCCTGGAGACCGCGCTGTTCTTCATCGCCGCCGCGCGCGGGGCCGGCGAGCAGGCCGGGCCGCTGATCGGGATCGCCGCCGGGGTCGCGACGTCGGTGGTGCTCGGCGCGCTGCTGTACCGGGCGGCGCTGCGGATCAACCTGACCCGGTTCTTCTTCTGGACCGGGCTCGCGCTGATCTTCGTCGCGGCCGGCATCTTCAAGTACGGCTTCCACGACTTCCAGGAGGCCGGGGTCCTCGGCGGGCTGAACACCTACGCCTTCGACATCACCGGCTGGTACGACCCGACCGCCTGGTACGCGGCCCTGCTCTCCGGGCTGGTCAACTTCACCCCGCAGCCGACGGTCGTGGAGACGGTCGCGTGGCTCGCGTACCTCGTACCCGTCCTGACTGTTTTTCTCTGGCCCGCCCCCGCCGCGGTCCCGTCCACCAAGAACGAAGGAGCACGTCTGTGACGCGCGTCAACCGCCTCACCGCCCTGGCCGCGGCCAGCCTCGTCGTCGGGGCCGGCCTCGCCGGTTGCTCGTCGGACGACAAGAAGGACGCCAAGGCCGGCGGCCCGATCGCGGTCACCGCCACGGACAAGGAGTGCAAGGTCGCCAAGACCGAACTCGCCTCCGGTACCCACACCTTCGCCATCCAGAACAGCGGCAGCAAGGTCACCGAGTTCTACGTGTACGCCACGGGTGACCGGGTGATCGGCGAGGTCGAGAACATCGCGCCCGGCCTGAAGCGCGAACTGATCGTCGAACTGGCCGCCGGCAGCTACGAGGCGGCCTGCAAGCCCGGCATGATCGGCTCCGGGGTGCGCAGCACGCTCAAGGTGACCGGCGAGAACAAGCCGCTGACCGACGACGCCGCGCTGGCCGCCGCGACCGCGAGCTACCAGAAGTACGTCCAGAGCCAGACCGGCGCGCTGATCACCAAGACCGGCGAGTTCGTCGACGCGGTCAAGGCAGGCGACGCGGAGAAGGCCAAGGCCCTGTTCCCGATCGCCCGGACCTACTGGGAGCGGATCGAGCCCGTCGCGGAGATCTTCGGCGACCTCGACCCGGCGATCGACGGCCGCGAGGACGCGCTGGAGCCCGGCCAGGAGTTCACCGGCTTCCACAAGCTCGAAAAGGACCTCTGGGACACCAAGGACATCTCCAAGTCCGGCCCGGTCGCCGACAAGCTGCTCGCCGACGTGAAGCTGATCGTGGCGAAGGCCAACAGCGAGGTGCTGTCCCCGGTCCAGCTCGCCAACGGCGCGAAGGAGCTCCTCGACGAGGTCGCGACTGGCAAGATCACGGGTGAGGAGGACCGGTACTCGCACACCGACCTGTGGGATTTCGCGGCCAACCTCGAGGGCTCCAAGGCCGCCATCGCGGCGCTGCGCCCGGTGCTCGAGAAGAAGGACGCCGCCCTGGTCAAGACGCTGGACGAGCAGTTCGCCGCCGCCGAGGCCGCGCTGAACAAGCACCGCGACGGCGATGGCTGGAAGTTCCACGACAAGCTGTCCAAGGACGACCTGAAGACGCTCTCCGACGCGATCAACGCGCTCGCGGAGCCGATCAGCAAGGTCGCCGCCGTGGTCGTGAAGAAGTAGTACGGGAGGCCTGCGATGACCAGACGGCGCACGGTACTCGGCGCGGCCAGCCTCGGGATCGCCGGAGTGGCGATCGGCGCGGTGGCCGGTGACATGGCCTCCGACTCGCCCTCGGTCGCGGCGGCCTCCACCTCGGACCCGGTGGCGTTCCACGGCGAGCACCAGGCCGGGATCGTCACCCCGGCCCAGGACCGGCTGCACTTCGCGTCCTTCGACGTGATCACCAAGAAGCGCTCCGACCTGGTCGACCTCATGAAGGACTGGACGAACGCGGCCCGGCGGATGACCGCCGGGCGCGACGCCGGCCAGTACGGGGCGACCGGCGGGCCCGGCGAGGCTCCGCCGGACGACACCGGCGAGGCGCTCGGGCTGCCCCCGGCCGGGCTCACCCTGACCATCGGGTTCGGCGGCACGCTGTTCCGGACCGCCGACGGGGTCGACCGGTTCGGGCTGGCCGACCGGCGACCGGCGGCGCTCGCGGACATCCCCCGGCTGCCCGGCGACGCGCTCGAAGCCGCCATCTCCGGCGGGGACATCTGCGTGCAGGCCTGCTCGTACGACCCGCAGGTCGCGGTGCACGCCATCCGCAACCTGGCCCGGATCGGATTCGGCAAGGTCACCATCCGCTGGTCGCAGCTCGGCTTCGGCCGCACCTCGTCCACCAGCACCACGCAGGCCACGCCCCGCAACCTGATGGGCTTCAAGGACGGCACCCGCAACCTCAAGGCCGAGGACGGCAAGGTCCTCGCCGAGCAGCTGTGGGTGCAGCCCGGCGACGGTGCGGCGTGGATGACCGGCGGCAGCTACGTCGTCACCCGCCGGATCCGGATGCACATCGAGACCTGGGACCGCACCTCGCTCGACGAGCAGGAGCAGATCATCGGCCGGCACAAGGGCAACGGGGCGCCGCTCGGCAAGCGCGCCGAGTTCGACGAGCCGGATCTCGCCGCCAAGGACATGGCCGAGGACGCGCACGTCCGGCTCGCGCACCCTGACAGTCACGGCGGGGCGCAGCTGCTGCGGCGCGGGTACAACTTCGTGGACGGGTCCGACGGGCTCGGCCGGCTCAACGCGGGGCTGTTCTTCATCGCGTACCAGCGGGACGCGCACAAGCAGTTCGTGCCGGTCCAGCGGTTGCTGGCGCAGAAGGACACGCTGAACGAGTACATCAAGCACACGTCGAGCGGGTTGTTCGCGTGCCCGCCCGGGGTGCGCGACGACAAGGACTACTGGGGGTCCGCGCTGTTCGCGTGACCTGTGTCGTGCGGAGCCGGGGCCCGGGTGGTCCCGGCTCCGGCGTGTCCGGGGCAGGTCGGGCCGAGACGCGGGTCGGCTGTTCCGGGCCGTGACCGGCTCTCGTCGCGCGTCAGACCGTCGGCGCGTACTCCTCGCGCGACTCGCGCACGATGTCCCCCGTCTCGCCCCGGGCCGCCGCGCGGGACCCGAACGCGAACACGTACACCAGGAAACCGCCCCAGACCCCCGCGCCGATCAGGATCCGGGCGACGGTCGGCAGCCCCGACGGGGTCACGAACGCCTCCACCCCGGCGCTGACCAGCAGCACCACCACCAGGCCGACCGCGACGGTCATCGCGGCCCGGGTGGTCTCCGCCAACGACCGCGACCGGGTCAGCCCCGGGCCGGGCACGATCCACGACCAGCCGATCCGCAGGCCCACCCCGGCGGCCACGAACACGGCGGTCAGCTCCAGCAGGCCGTGCGGGGCGAGCAGGCCGAAGAAGAGTTCGCCCCGGTCGTGGCTGATCATCACCCCGCCGGAGACGGCCAGGTTGAGCAGGTTCGTCCAGAGCATGTAGAACACCGGCACGACGAGTACGCCCGAGGCCAGGCACAGGGCGGCCACCCAGGCGTTGTTCGTCCACACCTGGAACGCGAAGTCCTGGGCGGGGTGCTCGGAGTAGTAGTTCTCGAAGTCGTGGTCGACCAGGCTGCTGATCTGCCCCTCGGACATCAGCGCCCGCTGGGTCTCCGGGTGCCCGGCGACGTAGGCCATCAGGAGCAGCCACACGCCGGTGAACGCCAGGCCCACGGTGATCCACCAGGCGCGGGCCCGGTAGACGGTCACCGGGAACGACACCGTGAAGAACCGGCCCACCTCCGACCAGCGGAACCGGTGCGAGCCGGTGATCGCGGCCCGGGCGGCCAGGACCAGCTGGGACAGCCGGGCGAGTAGCACCGGGTCGGGGGTGCGGCTGCGGACGACGGACAGGTGGGTCGTCGCCCGCTGGTACAGCGCGATCAGCTCGTCGGCCTCCTCGGCGGACAGTTTCCGCCGCCGGGTCAGGTGTTCGAGCCGCTGCCACTGGCCACGGTGTTCGGCCACGTAGGCATCGAGATCCACCGCGACAGGGTAGCGTGCACCCCGTGCCGGAGAATGCCCCTCGCCTCGTCAGCGGCGAGGCCGTGGAGCTGGATGTCCGGATTGCTCGGATTGGTTCGCGTGCCCTCGCACTCATGGTCGACGTACTCGTCCAGGCGGTGTTCGCGGGTTTCCTCGCCATCGTCGCGATCCCGGCCCTGTCCGCCGGTGAGGCGGCCGCCGCCGGGGCCTACATCCTCGGGTTCGTGCTGGTCTTCGTCGTCCTGCCGGTCACCGTCACCCTGCTGACCCGGGGCCGGTCCGTGGGCAAACTCGCCCTCGGCCTGCGGGTGGTCCGCGACGACGGCGGCCCGATCACCTTCCGGCACGCGCTGACCCGCACCCTGGTGGGCGTCGCGGTCGAGTGGCCCGGCGTCGCCCTGCCGGCCGGCCTGTGGGTGATGCTCGTGCACCCGCAGGGCAAGCGGATCGGGGACCTGGCCGCCGGCACGTTCGTCATCCACGACCGGGCCCCGGCGCAGTGGGGCTGGGTGCCGCCGATGCCGCCCGCCCTGTCCGGCTGGGCCCGCAACCTCGACCTGTCCGGCCTGCCCGACGACCTGGCGCTGGCCGTGCGGCACTACCTGGCCCGGAACCGGAGCCTGCGGATCGACGCGCGCCAGCGGATCGGGTTCGCGCTGGCCGCCGAGGTGACGGCCCGCACGACGCCGCCCCCGCCGCCGAACACCCCCGGGTGGGCGTATCTGGCGGCGGTGCTCGCGGAGCGCAACCGGCGGGCGGCGGGGCGGTTGGTGGCAGGGCGGGCGGCTTCGGCGCAGGTGTGGCCGGATCTGGCGCGGCAGTCGGGGCCGTGGGGTCGGCGGGCGACGTCCTCGCTGGTGCGGCCGGGCGCGCCCGGGGGCTACGGCGGGGCCTGACCCACCCCGAAAGGCCTTTTCTCCGGGTACGCCGGCCCCGCTACAGCTTCCCCTGGGCCTTCAACGTCAGATACAGATCCGCCACGGCCGGCGCGTACCGGTCCGCCGGCGCGTCCACCACGTGCACCCCGTACTTGCGCAGCACCGCCACGACCCGCCGGCGCTCCGCGAGGGTCCGCTCGGCGGCCGCCGCCGCGTACAGCGCCTCGGCGGACCCGCGCCCGGCGGCCATCTCGTCCACCACGGGATCGTGCACGGCGGCCAGGACGACGGTGTGCCGGGCGGTGAGCCGGGACAGGACGGGCATCAGGCCCTCGCCGAGCGCGCCCGGTTCCAGGGCGGTGAACAGCACGACGAGGGCGCGTTTGCGTTCCCGGCGGAGGATCTCGGCGACGACCAGCCCGAAGTCCGTCTCGACCAGGGCCGGTTCGAGCGGGGCCATGGCCTGGACCATCTTCGGCAGCAGGGTGGCCTTGTTGGCGCCCTCGACGGCGGCCCGCACGGCGGTGTCGACGGCGAGCAGGTCGACCCGGTCGTCGGCCCGGACGGCGAGCGCGGCGAGCAGCAGGCACGCGTCGAGGGCCGCGTCGAGCCGGGGCGCGTCGCCGATCCGGGCGGCGGAGGTGCGGCCGGTGTCCAGGACGCACAGCACCCGGCGGTCGCGCTCGGGCCGCCAGGTGCGCACGACCACGGACTCGCGCCGCGCGGTGGCCCGCCAGTCGATGGAGCGCACGTCGTCGCCGACCACGTACTCGCGGAGGGCGTCGAACTCGGTGCCCTGGCCCCGGCCCCGGGTGACCACGTTGCCGTCGAACACCCGCAGCCGGGACAGGCGTTCGGGCAGGTGCCGGCGGGACGTGAACGGCGGGAGCACCCGCACGGTCCACGGGGCGGCCAGCGTGCGGGACTGGAAGTAGGCGAACCGGAGCGGCCCGTAGGACCGCAGGGTCACCCGGTCGGCGGACCGGTCCCCGCGCCGGGTGGGCCGCAGGTCCAGGTCGATCCGGCAGTGCTCGCCGGGCGGGAGGACGAACTCGAAGGGCCGGTCGGGGGTGGCCCCCGCGGACGGCGGCCAGGCGTCGCGGAGCTCGGCGCGCAGTTCCGCGGCGCCGTTGTTGGTGACGGTGAGGCTGACCTGGCCGGAATCACCGAGCCGCAGTTGCCGGACGCCGTCGCGCGCGAGGGTCACCCGGGACAGCCGGACCGCGCCGAGCAGGTCGAGGCCGGCGGCGGCGAGGACGAGCCCGGTGTAGACGGCGAGGCCGAGCCACGGCGCGGGCCACAGCGGCAGGGACAGGGTGGCCAGCGCCAGCAGAGCCGCCGGGCGCCAGGTGATCATCGCGGGGTGGGGACCGTGGCCAGTACCGCGTCGAGCACGCCGTCCGGGGTGACGCCCTCGAGCTCGACCTCGGGGCGGACCCGGATCCGGTGCCGCAGGGTCGGCCGGGCGAGCGCCTTGACGTCGTCGGGGGTCACGTAGTCGCGGCCGGACAGCCAGGCCCACGCCTTGGACGTGTTGAGCAGGGCCGTGCCGCCCCGGGGCGAGGCGCCCAGCTCCAGCGACGGGGACTGCCGGGTGGCCCGGCACAGGTCGAGGATGTAGCCGAGCACCCCGTCGCTGACCTGCACGGCGCGGACGGCGGCCCGGGCGGCGTCGAGGTCGGCGACGGTGGCCACGGGCTTCACCGAGGACAGGTCGCGCGGGTCGAAGCCCTGGTGGTGGGCCCGGAGCACGGCGAGTTCGGCCTCGCGGCCGGGCAGGGACACGTTGAGCTTGAGCAGGAACCGGTCGAGCTGGGCCTCGGGGAGGGGGTAGGTGCCCTCGTACTCGATGGGGTTCTGGGTCGCGCAGACCACGAACGGGTCCGGCAGCATCCGTGCGACCCCGTCGACGGAGACCTGGCGCTCCTCCATGGCCTCCAGCAGCGAGGACTGGGTCTTCGGCGGGGTCCGGTTGATCTCGTCGGCGAGCATCAGGTTGGTGAAGACGGGTCCCTCGCGGAACTCGAACTTCGAGCTGTGCGCGTCGTAGATCAGCGAGCCGGTGACGTCGCCGGGCATCAGGTCGGGGGTGAACTGGACCCGCTTGGTGTCGATGGCCATCGCGGCGGCCAGGGTGCGCACCATGAGGGTCTTGGCGACGCCGGGGACGCCTTCGAGGAGCACGTGGCCCCGGCAGAGCAGGGCGATGAGCAGCCCGGTGACGACGGCGTCCTGGCCGAGGACGACCTTGCCGACCTCGGCCTGGAGGTTGGCGAGCGCCTCGCGGGCGCCGGGGGCCGCCGAAGCCTCGGGGGCCTGCTGGTGGTCAGTCACTGCGTGTCTCCCTGGTGGTGTCTTCCACAAGCTGGTCGATGGCGTCGGCCAGGGCGGTCAGTTCGGCGTCGGATTCGGGGACCGCCCCGTAGAGCAGGTCGTGCACGGCGTCGCCGGCCCACCCGGTGCGCGCGGCCACCGCGTCGACGATCTCGCCGGACCGGGCCCCGGCGGGCAGGCCGAGGGCGGGCACGAGGCGCAGCCGGGCCTGGGCGCGGACCGCGTCGAGGGCGGGTCCCCGGGCGCGGGCGCGGGCGTAGAGCCGGCCGCGTCCGGTGATGGTCTCGGTGCTGCGCACGACGACGGGCAGCCGTTCGGCGACGGGCGGGCCGAGCCGGCGGGCCCGGGCGAGGACGAGCAGCAGCCCGGCGACGGCGAGCCCGACGAGGGCGGCCCAGAACCAGGGCGGGAACGCGGCCCACAGCGGGTTGGGCGGCTCCTCGCCCTGGGGCTGCGGCGAGCTCTCGGGCCGGGGGCTCGACTTGCCGCCACCGCCACCGCCACCCCCGCCGCCCCGGGTGTCGGGGCCGACGATGTAGCAGGTGTAGGTGGGCTGCGGGGTCCCGGTCCGGGTCGGCGGGACGGTGCACCGTTCGGTGGGGCCGGGCGAGCCGGGCGGCAGGGTCACGCACACGACGCCGGGCACGCCCGGGGTGCCGCAGAGCTGGGGCCGGGGCGGTTCCGGGGCGAAGGTGGGGTCCGGGCTGCGGGACGGCTCGGCGAGGCTGTGCAGGTCGAGCCAGACGATCTTCGGGTACCGGCTGAGCAGCCCCACCGCGAGCCGCGCGTTGTCGTACTCGCCGATCCGTTCGTCGGTGAACGGGTCGGGCGCCCCGACGATGACGAGGTCGCCGCCGAGGTTGCCGGTGACGAGGACGTGGCCGTCGTAGCAGCTCCGGGCCCCGTCGAGCACGTACCGGCTGCGCCCGACCGCCGCCGGGCCGGCCCCGCCGAGGTCGCAGCCCCCCGGCCCGACGACCTCGGTGGCCCACCGTTCGCCGACGAGGCGGGGCGTGCCCTCGACGGTCTCGGCGGCGAGCGCGTCGAGGACGCCCTGGCCGGGCTGGACGAACACGACCCGGGTACTGGACGGCAGGAAGGACAACAGCCGGTAGAAGTCGGGTTCGAGGTACTCGGGCGCGGGCACGAACAGCGTCGCGTCCCCGTCCATGGCGTCGGTGACGGCGGCGCGCGCGGTGGTGTGCCGGACGACCCGCCGGCCGTCGGCGGTGAGCCGCCGTCGCAGTTCCGATCCGGCGAACCGGTCGGCGCTCTGCGGGGACAGGAACGCGTCGTCGCTGGTGGAGGGGCTGTCGACGGCGTGGAACACGAGGGTGGCCACGACGAGGAGGACGGCGACGATCAGCGGCGCGAACGTCTTCAACCGGGCCTTCACAGCTGCTCCCCGAGGGTGCGCATCCGGGCGTCCAGCTCGGCGGTGGCGGCCCGGTCGCCGTACCAGATGTCGGAGAAGATCCGGGTCGCCTCCCGCAGCGGCGCGTCGGCCGGGGGGAGCGCGGCGCCGGCGGCGGCGGCGAGTTCGGTGACGGTGGAGCCGGGCTGGGGGCTGATCACGCCCCGGTCGGCGAGCCGGCGGATCATGCCCCGGAGCCGCTCGCGCACGGCCTCCGCGTACCGCCCGGCGGCGGCGTACTGGTCGGCGAGGGACAACAGCACCTCGGCGGGGAGTTCGGGCAGCGCGTCGTCGGGGCCGTGGGTGACGTCCGCGATGGTGACGACCTTCGCGACCTTCGCGGGCTTCGGTCGGCGTCTCCACGGCCAGCGCAGCCGGGGCCGCCACCGGGCGAGCCGCCGGACGCCGCGCACGACCGCCGCGCCGGTCCGCCGGGCGGTGGCCAGCCACTGCCGCCACCAGCGCAGGGCGGCGATCAGCACCAGCGAGCCGAGGATCAGGGCCGCGCACAGGCCGGCGACGCCGCCGGGGAACCAGTCGGCGATGTCCGCGACCAGCGCGGTCCACCACCGGGCGAGAGCGCTCACCGCTGGCGCCCGAGCGGGGTGTGCGGCTGGTCCGGGTAGTCGGCGTCCGACGGCATCCGGGTGGGCGGGTGGTAGGAGTCCGGCGGGCGGAAGGCCGGGTTCGGGGTGGCCGGCCCCGGCGGGAGCTGGCCGGTGCCGGCCGGCGCCGGGGTGAGCACGTCGTCCACGGGCCGCCCCGTCGCCCGGGCCCGGCCGAGTTCGATGTCGAGGCCCTCGACCCGGATCCGGTTCTCCAGGTGCAGGACGACGTCGAGGCAGGCCAGGGCGGGGTACGCGATCCCGTTGACGAGGACCCAGACCCCGGCGGTGACGATCGGGTCGGAGATGTCGAACAGCCTGTCGAGCACCGTCGTGCTGGCCGCGGCGACCGCGATCCGGATGCCGAGCCACGCGCCGTAGCCGAGGATCCGGATCATGCCGGCGCGCAGGCTCCCGGCGGTGACCAGCCGGAACGACCGGCCGATCGAGCCGGCGGCATTGTCGACGGCGGCGACGGGCACCGCGAGGCCGAACAGCGCGTAGACCACGAACCACGGCGCGCCGAGCAGGAACGCGGCGACCAGGGTGACGACGGCGACGGCCACGGCGGTGAGGACGGGGCCGACGAGGCCACCGGGGGTGCCGCCGAGCGCGGTGCGGGCGGCCCGGCCCGCGTACACCGTGAGCAGGCCGATCGCGAGGCTCTCGAAGCCGAGTCCGCAGGCCAGCCAGGGCAGGTAGCTCAGCGGCTCCTCCCAGAACGGCAGCCGGGCCGCCCACAGCGGGGCGAGGGCGCACTGTTCGACGAGGGCGAGGAGCAGGCCGAGGGCGAGCAGGGGTTTGGCCCGGTTGCGGAGCAGGTCGGCGGCGGAGTCTAGGAGCTCACCGACGGCGAGGGGCCGGTCGGGCAGCGCGACGGACCCCACGGCTACCCCCGTTCACCAGAATTGAGCGGCCCTCATCTTGGCATGGGCACGCGAATCGCGCCGTCCCCCGTCCGGGCGGCGGCTCGGGGGCGGCGTCGACTCAGGCCCGGGCGCGGAACCGGCGGCCCGGGGCTCCGACACCGGGCCGGTGACGGGTCAGTTCTCCTTGAGGAAGCACTGCGCCTCGAACGCGGCCGCCTCCTCGTCCCCGGCGCGGATGGCCTCGACGAGCCGGCCGTGGTCCACGTACCCCTCTGGAGTGAGTTCTTCGCCGATCACCCGGTGCAGGCTGGCGCGCAGGGCGGTGCCGAAGTCGGCGTAGAGGTCGGCGAGCACCTTGTTGTGCGCGGTGGCGACGACGATCTCGTGCAGCGCGGAGTCGGCCTCGACGAACGCGGCCGCGTCGCCGGTGGCCCAGATCTCCTCGCGCCGGGCCAGAGCCAGATCGAGAGCCTCGAGATCCTGAGGGGTACGCCGCCGCGCCGCCAACCGCGCCGCCTCCACCTCGAAGGCCCGGCGCACCTCCAGCACGTCGCGGAACTCGGCGTCGGCGATCCGGCGCGCGACGGCCGAGGACAGCTCGCTGGCCGCCCGGACGTAGGTCCCGGAGCCCTGGCGGCAGTCGAGGAGCCCGGCGTGCGAGAGGGCCTTGACGGCCTCGCGCAGGGTGTTGCGGCCCACTCCGAGCTGGGCGGCGAGCTCCGGTTCGGGCGGGATCCGGGCGCCGACCGGCCATTCCCCCTTGGTGATCTGCTCGCGGAGCTGGTTGATGACCTGGCCGACCAGCGGAGATCGTGCCGTCGTCTCCAGTGGCATCACACACACTCCCTATCCCAAGTCATCCCATGATTCTACGATTACCCCCATGACCACGGTAACCGTAGAGCCCAGCAACCGACGCTTCGCGATCGAGGGCACCGGGCTGGTGCTCCTCGGGATCGTGCTCGTCGCCCTCAATCTTCGCCCGGCGGTGACCAGTCTGGGAGCGCTGCTCGACGAGGTGCGCGCGGGGCTGCACCTCTCGGGCACCATGGCCGGCCTGATCACCACCCTCCCGGTGCTGTCGTTCGCGGCCTTCGGGTCGATCACGCCCCGGCTGGCCCGCCGGTTCGGGCCGCACCGGATCCTGTCCTCGGCCGTCGCACTGCTCTCCCTGGGCCTGCTCGCCCGGGCGCTCACCGACTCCGCGTGGGTCTTCTTCGGCACCAGCGCGCTGGCCCTCGCCGGGATCGCCTCCGCCAACGTCCTGCTCCCGGGCCTGGTCAAGCGACACTTCCCGACCAAGGTCGGCCTGGTCACCGGCGTCTACACCATGACCCTGACCCTCGGCACCGCCATCGCCGCGGCCACCACCGTGCCGATGGCCAACGCACTCGGCGGCTGGCACTGGGGCCTGGCGGTCTGGGCCGCCGTCGCCGCGATCGCCGTCCTGCCCTGGCTGTTCCTCCGCCGGCACGACCGGGCCGGCCTGGCCACCACGGTCGCCGCGTCCCCGGTGAAGCCCGCCCGCACCAGGATCGGCTGGGCGCTCGCCGTGTTCTTCGGCGCCCAGTCGCTCAGCGCCTACGTCGTGATGGGCTGGCTGCCCCAGCTCTACCGGGACGCCGGCTTCTCCGCCCAGACCGCCGGCCTGCTGGTCGCCGGGCTGATGGCGATCGGCGTGCCGCTCGCGCTGTTCATGCCCGCGCTCGCCGCGCGCCGGCCCGACCAGCGGCCGGTCGTGCTCGTGCTCGTGACCGCCACCGCCCTCGGCTACCTCGGACTGATCTTCGCCCCGCACGCCGGCGCGCTGCTGTGGACCGTGCTCCTGGCCGTCGGCCAGAGCGCCTTCCCGCTCACCCTGGCGATGATCGGACTGCGCAGCCGGACCCCGGAGGGCACCGTGACGCTGTCGGCGTTCGCCCAGAGCGCCGGGTACCTGATGGCGGCCGCCGGCCCCATGCTGGTCGGCGCGCTGTACACATCGACGCACAGCTGGTTGCTCCCGCTGGTGTTCCTACTCGGTATCGTGGTCCTCCAGGGCGCTGTCGGAATGGTGGCCGGCCGGCCCCAGTACCTGGAAGATGCCCGTTTGCGGGATTGATGATCTCAAGATGATCACCCATCCTTGCCCGGGTAACCTTGGCCGCCCCGAGTAGATGGAAATATGTAACCCATGAGAGCTCGCGTACTGGTGGTCGACGACGACCCGGCACTGGCCGAAATGTTGGGCATCGTGCTGAGGAGTGAGGGTTTCGCGCCCTCCTTCGTCGCCGACGGCGAACGTGCCCTACCGGCATTCCGGGAGGCGCGCCCCGACATCGTGCTCCTCGACCTGATGCTGCCCGGCATGAGCGGCATCGACGTGTGCCGGCTGATCCGCGCCGAGTCCGGCGTGCCGATCGTCATGCTGACCGCGAAGAGCGACACCGTGGACATCGTCCTGGGCCTGGAATCGGGCGCGGACGACTACGTGGTGAAGCCGTTCAAACCCAAGGAACTGGTCGCCCGGGTCCGCGCCCGGCTGCGGCAGGGCGGGGACAACACGCCCGAGGTGCTCACCGTCGGACCGGTCGGTTCCCAGGTGATCATCGACGTGCCCGCGCACACCGTCATCCGGGAGGGCGAGGAGGTCAAGCTCACCCCGCTGGAGTTCGACCTGCTGGTGGCCCTCGCGCGCAAGCCGCGCCAGGTGTTCACCCGCGAGGTCCTGCTCGAGCAGGTCTGGGGCTACCGGCACGCCGCCGACACCCGGCTGGTCAACGTGCACGTCCAGCGGCTCCGCGCGAAGATCGAGCGCGACCCGGAGCGGCCGGAGATCATCCTGACCGTCCGCGGTGTGGGGTACAAGGCCGGCGTCGCATGACATGCGCCTCCTGACAGTCCTGTACGACAGGGGCGCCGCCCAGCTCATCCGGGCCTGGCGGCGCTCCCTGCACTTCCGCGTCGTCTCCGTGACCCTGGTGTCCTCGACGCTGCTCGTCGTGACCTTCAGCTGGCTGCTGGCCTCGCAGATCACCGCCGCGCAGGTCGGCTCCCGGCTGACCGAGGCGCAGAAGCAGCTGGAACAGGGCCGGTCGTACCTGGAACCGCAGTTCCGGGACCGGGGCGACGCGGCCGACCCCGGGCTCAACGGCTTCCTGCGGTACGCGACGGCGCTGCTCGTCCCGGCCGACCCCACCGCGTACTACGTGCTCCTGGAGCCGACCAACAAGGACTTCCTCAAGGCCGTCAAGCCGCAGTCCCCGCAGATCGAGGACACCAGGGCGGCCCAGGACGCCGTGCCCGCGGACCTGCGCCAGACGATCGAGCACTCGCGGAAGAGCGCGTACCAGTACGTGCGGGCCGACCCCGACGGGCGGGGCGAGCGGCCGTTCATCGTGGTGGGCACCACGGTCAACTCCGCGATGGGCCAGTACTCGTTGTTCTACCTCTACCCGCTCGACGAGCAGGTGGACTCCGCCAGCTCCGTGCGGACCACGGTCTTCGTCGCGGGCCTGGCCCTCGTGCTGCTCCTCGCGCTGCTGTCCGCCCTGATCACCCACCTCGTGGTCGGCCCGGTCCGGATCGCCGCGCGCACCGCCCAGCGGCTGTCCGCCGGGCTGCTGGACCAGCGGATGGAGGTGCGCGGCGAGGACGACCTCGCGGCGCTCGCCACCAGCTTCAACCAGATGGCCGCCAACCTCCAGCGCCAGATCAACCGGCTGGAGGAGATGTCGCGGCTGCAACGCCGGTTCACCTCCGACGTGTCCCACGAGCTGCGCACGCCGCTGACCACGGTGCGGATGGCCGCCGACATGCTCTTCGCGAACCGCGAGGACTTCGACCCGCTGGCCGCCCGCAGCGCCGAACTGCTCCAGGCCGAACTGGACCGGTTCGAGGACCTGCTGACCGACCTGCTGGAGATCAGCCGGTACGACGCCGGGTTCGCCGTCCTCGACACCGAGGCCGTGGACCTGGTCCCCATCGTGAACCGGGTCGTGGAACGCCTGCGCCCGCTGGCCGACCGCGCCAACGTCGAACTGCGCACCGTCGTCCCCGACGAGCCCGTCATCGCCGAGGTCGACCCGCGCCGGATCGAACGCGTCCTGCGCAACCTCGTCGGCAACGCCGTCGAACACGGCGAGGCCCGGCCGGTCGTCGTGACCCTCGCCGACGGCGACGGCGCGGCGGCCGTCACGGTCCGCGACCACGGCATCGGGCTCAACACCGGCGAGGACAAACTCGTGTTCAACCGGTTCTGGCGGGCCGACCCGTCCCGGGCCCGGCAGACCGGCGGCACCGGCCTGGGCCTGTCCATCAGCCTGGAGGACGCCCGGCTGCACGGCGGCTGGCTGGAGGCCTGGGGCGCGCCGCAGCTCGGCGCGCAGTTCCGGCTCACCGTGCCGCTGCGGGCCGGCGACCGGCTGCTGTCCTCGCCGCTGCCCCTCGTTCCCGAGGACGCCGAACCGCGGCTCGGGCCGATCCCGCCCGACGAACCCTCCCGGGGAGTACGCCATGCGTCGTAGGTTCCTGGCCGTCACCGTGGCCGCCGCGTGCGTGCTGTCCGGCTGCGGGGTGCCCGACTCGGGCCCGGCCGTCACGTACGGCGCGGAGCGCACCAACACCGGGGTCGACACCCGGCAGCCGTACAAGGTCGCCGTGCCCGAGGGCCTGCAGGCCCCCGACCAGACCGTGTCCGGCTACCTCCGCGCGGCCAACGGCACCCCCGAGCGGATGAAGGACCAGGTCAGGGCGTTCTTCACCCAGTCGGCGCAGGCCAGCTGGCAGGGCGGCTCCGGCGGCGTGCTCGTGGTCCGGGGCAGGGTGCACCCCCCGACCCAGGCGGTCGGCGTCGGCGCCGGGCCGTACGACGCGCGGGTCCAGGTCACCGGCGACGTCCTCGGGGTGCTCAACAACGGCTGGCTGGACCAGAGCCAGGCCCGGACCGGGTACTCGTACACGTACAACCTGATCAGCGCGGGCACCGGCAAGGGCTGGCTGATCGACAACCCGCCGCAGGGCATGATGCTGAGCATCGAGGCGTTGCAGAACGACTACGACCAGCGCCCGGTGTACTACCCGCCGAACGGCGAGGAGCGCAGCCTGGTACCCGACCTGCGCTACGTGCCCCGCAGTGTCTCGGTCTCCGCGTCCGCCCGCAACCAGCTCCTGATGGGCTGGCTCCTGGCCGGCCCGTCCTCGTACGTCGCCGGCGCGGTCAACTCGGCCGTCCCCACCAACACCGAACTCGTCGGCCTGCCCGTCGAGGACAACGCCAGCTCCACGATCATCGTGGACCTGTCCGCGCGGGCCGACGTCACCGAGCGGCTGGAGGCGATGGTCGCCCAGATCGCGGTGACGTTGCAGGCGAAGTACCTGGAGATCCGGATCAACGGCCGGACCAAGATCAGACCGCACGACCGCGACGCGTACTTCTACGACGCCTGGAACCCCGCGATCGGCCGCACCCCCCGCCCCCTGATGGTCGAGGGCGGCATGGTCCGCACGGTGCGGATCCCCGACCGGCCCGAGGAACAGGTTCCCGCGCTGCTCCGGGGCCGGACCAACGTGCGGTGGGCGGCCGGGCTCAACGCCACCGCCGCGTACGTGGCCAACGACGACGCGCTGTGGGTCGGCCGGGCCAACCAGTCCGACGACACCCGCTACAACCAGCCGATCCGGATCCCGGGCCAGGCGTTCACCAGCCCGCCCGCGATGTACAAGACGCCCGGCGGGCCGAAGGTGCTGATCGGGGCCGGCGCGCGGGTCTACACCGTCGACCAGGCCGACCCCAAACCCGACCCGGACCAGGTCACCATCAGCGGGGTACCCGGCGAGGGCGACGTGACCAGCCTGTCCGTCGCCCCGGGCGGCAAGCGGGTGGCGTTCGTCCGTGGCGGCCGGGCCTACGCGGGCATCTTCACCGACGCGACCCAGATCCGGGCCTGGCAGGTCGCCTCGCAGCTCACCGGGGTCACGTCGGTGTCCTGGTCGTCCGAGGTCGGCTTCCTCGTCTCCGGGATCGGCCAGCCGGTCACCGCCGGCGGCGCGAACTCGGCGCTGTCCCAGGTCACCTACGACGGGGCGATCGTCGAGCCGCAGTTCCCGGCGCAGACCACCCGCACCGGGCCCGTGGCGGCCTACGTCGGGCCCCCGCGCGGCGCGACGCTGGTGATGGAACCCCTGGTCGAGATCGAGGGCAGGATCCATCTGGTACGCCATCCCGGCGTCCCCGCCATCGCCGGCACGTCCCCGCTCTACTACGAGGACTAGCCCCCGACCGGCCGTTGTGCTGCCGCTGGTTGTCCACAGGCGGGGGAGTTGTCCACAGGCCGGCCCGCCGCGCCTACCGGACCGGGGACGCTCGGCGGGTGCTGCGTGACCTCATCGACCTCGTGCTCCCCGCCGACTGCCCCTGCGGCGGCCAGGGCCCGTTCTGCCCCGCCTGCCGGGCCGTACTGGCCGGCCCGCCCCTGCCCACCGCGCCCACCCCGGCCCCGCCCGGCCTGCCCCCGTGCCTCGCCTCCGGCCCCTACGACGGCCCCCTGCGCGACGTCCTGCTCGCCTACAAGGAGCGCGGCCGGCGCGACCTGGCCGCCCCGCTCGGCGACCAGCTCGCCGTCGGGGTGTCCCGCCTGTTGGCCAACGGGCCGGCCGTCCTGGTGCCCGTGCCCACCACGGCGGCGGCCGTCCGGGCCCGGCGCGGCGACCACATGGAGCGCCTGGCCCGCCGCGCGGTCGACACCCTCCGCCGGGGCGGCCGGCGGGCGACGCTCCTCCGCGCGCTGGTCGCGCTGCCCAAACCCGATTCGGCGGGCCTGAGCGCCGCCGAGCGCGCCCTCGCGGCCCAGGGTGCCTTCCGGGTCAGGGCGGGGTGTTCGGGGCCGCTGAGGGCGGGCCTGGCGGTGGTGTTGGTCGACGACATCCTCACCACCGGGTCCACCCTCGCGGCGACCGCGAATCAGCTACGGTCTGTAGATATACCGGTACGTGGAGCGGTGGTGATCGCGGCGACCCGACGCAGAGGTTCTCTCGACAATCGCGTGTCGCAGGCCGAAACGCCAACACTTGTCGGTAGTTAACTCAAACAGGGGGTGACGAACGGCTGAACACGCGTTAGCGTCGAGGGCCAGAGCACTCTTCACCGAGAGGAGGTCACCGGGTTTCGCAACACCGGCTGACGCTCCGGGGGGAGTGCGTCGAGCCGGCTCCCACCTGGGCAAACGTCCAGGTTACCCCAGATCGTGAAAGTGGGGGAGGTCTGCCGTGGAAATTGTCGTCAAAGGACGTAACGTCGAAGTTCCGGAACACTACCGAGTTCATGTGGCCGACAAGCTGGCGAAGATCGAGAAGTACGACCACAAACTCATCCAGGCCACCGTCGAATTGCTCCACGAGCCCAATCGGCGGCAGCGTGAGAGCAGTCAGCGCGTGGAGATCACGATCGCATCACGAGGGCCCGTCATCCGCTCCGAGGCCTGCGGTAAGGACTTCTACACCGCACTCGACCTCGCGGTGACGAAGCTCGACGCCAGGTTGCGGCGTTCAGCCGACCGGCGTCGCGTCCACCGAGGACACAGCACCCCGATCTCGGTGGCCCAGGCGACCGCCGCGCTCACCGCGAAGCAGATCGAGACCATGTTCGACAAGCCCGACTTCGCGAAGTCTCAGGAGTCCGACGGCTACGAGCACGAGGAACACCTGCCCGGCCAGGTCGTGCGCGAGAAGACGCACTCGGCCGAGCCCGTCACCATCGATGACGCTCTGTCCCAGATGGAACTCGTGGGCCACGACTTCTACCTGTTCACCGACAAGGAAACCGGCTTCCCCAGCGTCGTCTACCGACGGCGCGCCTACGACTACGGCGTGATCCGCCTGTCGTAACCGCCGGCCGACGTACGCGAGGGGCACCCCTACCCAGGGGTGCCCCTCCCCGTCACCCAGCCCCACACACAACAACCCCGGACCAGCCGGGCAGCCTCGCCCCGAGCCAAGCCACCCCACCTCGCACCGGGTCAAGCCACCCCACCCCGCATCGGGCCAAGCCGTGCAGTGCTGCCCCTCCCCGGTCGCCGGGCTGCTCTGCCGCGCCCCGCACCGGGCTAATCCGCCCCGCACCGGGCCGAGTCGGGCGTCCCGCCCTGGGCCGGACCGCCTCGCCCTGGACCGTGCCGCCCCGCCCCTCTCCGCCAGCCACTCCACAACGACGAGTACAGGTCCGTGGCGGTTCGTTGGAAGAGAGTCGAGTAGACGATGAATTACAAAAAAAAACCCCCCAGCTCCCCCCCCCCCCCC
>NZ_JBFAZP010000014.1:0-108402 GCF_040681875.1 Longispora sp. NPDC051575
CCATAACGGGGTCTCATTCTGTGCGGGGTGGCCATCGCTGGCCGGGTATCTGATTTCGTGTCGATGGACGCTCGACTCCGCGACGTGATCAAGTCACCGGCGGCGGTTCCTGCCCGTCGTTTCGCGGATCGCGGCAGGTTTGATGTCTGGCGGCGGCGAGGATGGGCGCGGTGGGTACGCGCCATTGGCGGCCGACGCGGATGACCGGCACCGGAAAGTTGCCGGCGTTGGCCAGTTCGTAGGCGTGGTTCTCCGAGAGGGCGAAGATCTCTGCGGCGATGAGCAGCGAGGTGAAAGCACCCAGCGCTTCGATCGCCTCGACAGTCCAGGTACGTGTGACGGGGCGCATGGAGTGCTCCTGAAACAGAAAAAGGAGGCTCCCTTGCGGGAGCCCCCTGAGGGCGAAGATGCGGATTCAGATGTGTGGGTATGCCGTGCGGGTCGGATCAGTCGGCGTGCCTGCTCGGCGTGTCTGCGTCCGGACGGCCGGCCGGGATGGTCGGGACGCGCATGACGGCCCGCTGGACTGCGGCGATGTCGTCGGGCGTTGGCCTGCAGGGCGCCGATTCTGACCCGACCCGATGCGTACACCCCGCTGGGTCCGGACTGTCGCCGCGCACCTGAGGGGCCGACCCGCTGGGTGGGACGGAGACGGCTATTCGGTGGCTGCGGATCTGGATGGGCCGCCGTCGCCGTGCGGGGTCTTCGGTGCGTCGTGGTCTTTGACCTTGTCCGGTTGTCGACGCGATACGGGCAGTCCTCGTTCGCGAACCTGCCCTGCCGTGGTGAGGGAGGTTTCCTGCCAGCCGCGCTACTAACGTCGTCCCGCTGGGCGCCGGGGCTGATCGGCTGCCGAGTACCTCGCCCCGGTTCAGCTAACGTGAGCTGCCGTCTTGTCGACTCAACAAATACATTCGAACGACAAGTGGCTGCTGACCGGGACGGTGTTCCAGATGGCTCGCAGTTTGCCGATGGCGTTGCATGTCGGTGCGCATCGCGGCGAGCTCGGCGTTCCGGACGTGTCCCACGGGGCTGAAGCACCATCCGGTGTCCGAGGTGTCCAGCGCGTCGAGGTCGGCCAGGTTCGGTTCGTGGTCGAAGCTGAGCTGCAGTTCGACCTGCCACAGGATCGGCAACCAGTCCGCATCGGCCTGGTCGCCGGCTACGATGGCGAGTTGCCTGGTAAAGGACAGGCTGGGACGTTCGTTGTTCCAGCTCCACCGCCCCCACTGAACGATGAAACCATCAGCGTCCGAACCCGGGGTCTCGTCTATGCCTTCGACGTCGGCCTGGAGGAATTCGCAGTACGCGTCCCATGCCGCTGCGACGTTGGTGACCGCCTCGGGATCGACGCCATGGTCGCGAAGCAGTTGCCCGAAGATCGCCGCACTCCGCTGCCAGTGAATACGCACGGGGCAGGCTAGCAGGCGATCGATCCTGCCAGCGGCCCCGCAGCCCGGGGTCGACCGCCCCACCGGCCAGCGAGCCTGGGTACGCCGTGATGTGCTGACACCTACCAACCGGCATTTGGAAGAGCTGACGAACAGGCCCCAGCCCGCCCGTCTCTTCCACGCTCTTTCACGCCGTCTCTGCCACACGCGACCCCGGCGTGGAAGAGGCCGACGAACAACCCCGTCCTCTTTCAGCCTCTTCCACGCGAGGACCTAGCGACCTCTTCCAAACAGGCGAACGCCATGGAAGAGGGCCCGATTTCAATGGTTATACGGCTTTCGTGAATCGCTGGCAGAGGCTGGGAGAGGCCGCGAGAGCCATCCTGCGCCTCTTTCTTGGTCCGCATCGGGTACCAAGGGGCGGGTGGAGGGAATCGAGGCCCTGCGTGTCACTGGCGGCAAAAGCCCAGGTCAGAGCATCAAAATGCGGTGGGATGGCCGGTAGGTATGGATAGTCCGTGGCGTACGGAGCACGCGAGCGATGACGGGTAAAACAGGCTCTGACCTGCGGTGTTAGAGGTGTGGAAGAGGTGGGTGCGTCACTAGGGGGCTATATCCGGCGCCGATCGGGGCCGGAGTACACCGCGAGGAGCCCCGCAATGACCACCGCCTCGCTGACGACCCGGTCCTCCGTCCTGGCCGTCGTCGACCATGCCTGGGACCTGCTGACCCGTGTGACCCGCCGCTTGTACTTGGACTGCGACGCCCTCGACGCACGCCGGGACGTTTCCCGCCGGCCCCCGGCCCTTGGTGTGGTCGTCGCGGGAGTTGCGCGACGGGATGCTCGAGCGTCCCCACGCCCATCTGGCCCGTGACGTGATCTGGCGGGAGACCGTGACGAGAGTGCGGGCCGGTAACCCGGCTGGGTCATCGCCACGGTTGGGTCTGGTGATGCCCGCGCTGGCGCGCTGCGCCGGCAGGCTCACCGCCGGGTACCGGGGCGAGGTGGCCGACACTGACGCGGAGATCCTCGCCGGTTACCTCACCGACCTGCGCGGCGAGGACCTGGGCCTGACCCGGCCGGCGGTGTACGCGAGGCTGTGCTGGGCCGGGCGGCGCGCCGGGCGTGCAGCTGCGCCGCGCGGATGAAGTCGAAGCGCCGCTGGCGGACGTGGACACGACGCCCGGGTCGAGGGCACCGGTGGTTCCGTGGCGTCATGTCGATCTGCCCGTGCACCGAGCCCGCGACGACCTCGGACTCAACGTCTCAGACGACGCCGAGTCCTGGATCGACGTCCGACTCCGAGGCAAGTGCACCTGGCTGATCTCCGTGGCCCGTGGCCTGAGCGTCAACGTGACCGACGCGTCGCCGGCGTGCTCGCCGCCGGCCGGCTCACCGGCCACGCCTCCCCCGGCGCCGCCCGCCAACTCTCGCCCACACCGCCGCCCGGTCGCGGCACGGCCGTCACCTGCCGGCCCACGGCCGGTGACTGCTGCCTGACTATGCCCCTCGTCCCTCGGTTGGCCCGAGGGCTTGATTGCTGCTCTCGGATCCAGGGTGTGTTCCCGTTCCGGATCCGGAGCTTCCGGCCAGGCACCGGGCTGGCAGGCCGCGCCGCGGCTCCCGGCGGCGGTGCTCTGTCAGCTCGGGCGATGTCTGGCAGAGGACGGCGGCGGACATTGCGGACGACGGGGGTCCGCTCTTTCAGTGCTCTTCCACGGGTGAAAGAGCACTGGAATAGGCCGATGCGTTCGTCAGCTCTTCCAAACGCCGATTGGTAAGTGTCGGAGCCGCACGCCCAGCCCAGGCGAGATCTACCCGGCTTCGGGATTCCGTCTGTGTGCCGGACACCCTGCTCCAGGTGCCTTGTCACGTGTACTTGTTCGGACAAGGCGGCCCGCCGCCGGCATCCGTGTCGACCACGCCGAGCACCCGCTGTCCAGCATGGCACGTGTCCGGCCGGTGAACGCCTGGCCTGCTCGCCGTCACCGAGGCTTCGGCTGTCGCTTTCCATTTCTATGCCACGGGCCGCCTCACAGCACAGCCGGCGACCGAGTCCACAACGAGGGAAAGGGCCGCCGCTTCCTGCGGCTGGGGGTTGTCAGGCCGCCGGCAGCTACCCCGACGTGCGCCCGCGCACCGGGCGCCGCTGAAGTGCTGGGCCGCCGGAAGGGTGTCGTGCTCGGGGTCGCCGGCCAGCGGGATGAAGCTCGTGGAAGGAGCCCGGGTGTCGTCGAGCAGTTTGTGGCGGTGGTTTGCGTCCGGGGAGAACGCCCGGTTGCGGGATACGGGCGTGGTGCACGCGGTCGCCCTGTGCGGCTGATGGGGGAACTCGTGGTTCCCGGAGCGCGGTGTCACACGGGTGTGGCCGGCGCGGGAGCTTGGCGCGGTCGCGCTCACGATGGTCCCGATGACGTGTCGGACCCAAGCCGAGTTGGCTTGTCTGCGCGGTGAGGCTGCGTGCCCGGTCGGGCGTTGGTTCGAGTTGTTCGACCTGCCGGCCTGCTCTGCGATGTGGAGACGTCTGGGCCTGGGGATGTCTGCGGTGGCGCGGGGTGTCGCCGTGTGTTCCGGCGATCGGGTGCAACGGTCGTGAGGACGAGATCCTCGGCGGTGCGGGGTGGTGGGTGCGGCCGGGGTTGTGTCGCGGCGGCGGTGACGTTCCCGACCGGCCCGAGGGGCGGGTGGGGTGCGTCTGCCGAATCGCGGTGGGGCCCTGGCGGGACCTACCTGGGGTGCCGGGTGGTGCGTGTTGATCAAGGGATGTTCATGACGTTAGCTCGAACACGGCGGAAAGCAAGTCACAGCCAGGGGCGAACACAGCAGGCGCCTCTGTCAGGCTCGGTCAGCGCGGGTGGGCACCCGGCGTTCGGGCCGACGTCGAGTCCTTCGCCGGCCTCCACGTCTCGATGCCGGCGCGGCCGGTCGGGTCCACGCCGGCCGGGCGGGTTCGTGCAGGTCCCCGCCCTGACCGGGAGAACCAGCTGCGCGGGTACGGCCAGACACCCTCCGAGGGAGGGACCCTTCCCCATGCGGATCTCCCACACACCCTCGCCCACGTCGACTAGGACCTCGCCGCCCTTGGGGACCCGCGACGCTGGCGGGACTGGTCCGGCCCGGAACCGGGTTGCCACAGGGGTCGCCACACCGGTCGCCACGGGGGTCGCCACGCGCTGACGGCGTCCGGGCCCGACCACCCGCGGCCGATATGGTCGGCAGGCTCGAACGCGCAGGTCACGGCCCTGAACGAGCAGTCGTCCGCCAGGGCGGTCGTGCGGGGGCTGCTCAGACTCCCTCCAGTTGGAGGGACCCTTCCGCATGGAGACATCGCACGGGACCTCACACGTGGACTGACCGACGCCGTCAGGTGGGGCGTCGGGTGGGGCGTCGCCCGGGGCGTTGTGCGTCCGCCGGCCCGTGCCCTGCCCGGTGTCCCGGCCGGGCATTCGCGCAGCACACAGCCCTGACAGAGGCCGACCCTCCCAGTGCCGGCTTCGTCGTCTGCTCAGACTCCCTCCAGTTGGAGGGACCCTTCCGCATGGACACATCACACGGGAGGCCACACAAAGCCCGGCGCCGGACGTGCTCCCGATCGACCGGCGCTCGCCCGAAGCCGGCGACAAGGCCGCCCAGCGAGCCCCGTCCGGACGTGAACGAGGCGACCCTACCTGACCGGCGAGCGTGGCACCGACCGGGCACGTGAGGCCCTCAGTAGCAGGCACAGCCCCGAACCAGCCACTGCCGCAGACGGGGCCAGACGGCGTCGGAGGGGCACGGCGGGCCGTACGTCGGCGAGTACCAAAGGGGCTTTCAAGAGAATGCCCACGTGCATAGCCGCAGTTGTCCCCAGCGAAAGAACCCGTCGGCATGACTTGACCTTTCGGCGAAGTGGAGCGCTGATCGACGCGCCCGCCGACCCTGTCTCCAGCGCAGGGCGGCACCTACCGTTGAAGGGGCACCCCATGACACCGACACCGACCACGACACCCAGACCGCACCTCGCTGGGAGTATCGAACTCGCCTTGCTGTGGCACCTCGCAGTGCCGGTGCTGGCCGCCCACCAACCCGACCCCGATGACCGGCACCGGTGCGTGAGCCTCCTGTGCCGCCACGAGACCTACCCCTGCCAAGCCGCCCGCACCGCCCACCGCGCACAGCGCCTCGCCACCGCACCGGCCGAGGAGACCCCGGCCGAAGCCCACACCATCGCGCGACCGGTGCCTGTGATCAGCCGAACCCCAGCCAGGCCCGCGCCGGTCCCCGCGAACGGGACACGCTTCTGGGCTCCACGCCCGGCACCCGACCGGGGCCCTTCCTGGCGACGCGCGTCTGACCGCTACCACGGCAGGCACCGAGCAATGCAAAGAACTGCGACCCCACCCCAACCCTGGCAGGACGGCCGGTCGTTACGGCAAGCCGCAGCCTGACGCCGTACGCCTCCAGGGCTGTGGATCCAAGATGCCAGAAAACTGGATTCGGTCTCCCGCGTGCCGGAAGCGCATGCGACTGGCACCTCCGGAACCGGCCAGCCGGAAGGGGTGAACATGCGCACTCTGAGTTTTCAAACTCCGGGTATACGTAGTCAGACTTGCTGGTCAACGCCGTTTCAGGCGCGCACGATGAGGTCGACGGTGCCAACCAGCCGTTGGCCAGTCGAACTTGAGGAGGCATCCGACATGAGCCAGTCCCACGCATCCGATCCCGTCGCACTCGCCCAGGCCGAAAGCGCCACAGCCGTCACCCTCGTGGCCACCGCAGCCGAAACGCAGACCCTCATCCGCGAACTGGTGACCCAGCTCGCCGCCGCCGAAGCCCGCTACGCCACCGAGTACAAAGCCGTCCTGGACACCTGGGGCACCGCTAAGACCTCGAAGTTCGGACTCCTCGCCCCTGACAAGGTCACCGCAGCACCCCCACCCGGCAAGACACGACGTGCCCCCAAACGTCCGAGGGGCACCACACCTCCAGCGGCCGCCGATCGTGTCACCAGTGCCGCTACGCGAACCCAACCGCCGCCCCACCCGCGTGAGGACTCCGCCCGGTCAGCCGGCGGCCGACCCTCACCCGTCCTGACCTGACGATGCGCCAGTAGCAGCCTGTCACCGTCGTCACCGCGACAGCCTGACGGCGACGATCAGGCCCACCGGCAACAACGCACCCGTGGCTCTTGGAACGCCGAGCCGGCGGGTCACCGGCGATCGCGCATCGGCGCCCGCGCGAGGACCTCGACGTACATGATCCGGTCGTCGACCACGTCCAGGATCAACATGCCCTTCGCCGGAAGCAGAGGCACACACCGGTGGCCCGGGCCATACGCCCCGTCCGGCCGATCGGCGGTGTAGAAACTCTGGCAGAAGTCATCACCACAGCCGCAATCAGCGACAAGCCGAAGACCAGCGATCGCCGTCGCGAGGTCGAACTCGCCCTCCTCGACGAGGAGAGAGGCGAGCTCCGCGGCCAGATCAGGGAAGACCACACGGACCAGCGGAAGGTCAGACGCCATCCGCGCACCCTAACCGGGCTCGGTAGACCACGCGTCGCAATTTCTCCGCGGCCTTGGCGACCTGGTTGCCAGTCGCCCACACGGGCGCCGTCTAGCACCAGGTCCGTCGCGACACGACGAGAAGGTCGAGCGCGCGTCCGGATTCGCACACGGCGACCCCAGCCTCAGGTGAGGCTGGGGTCCCCGAGCGGATCTATGCGGTACGGGGCCGGTTGCGGGGGATCAGCCGTGCGGTCCGCTCCGCCGTTACGCGTTCCACTTCTTGCAGGAGGCTGGTGTAGGTGTCAGCGGTGGTCACGAAATGGGAGTGACCGAGCAGTTCCTGGATCTCTTTGAGGTCACCTCCGGCGGCTTTGGTGAACGTGGCCGCTGCGTGGCGGCCGTCGTGGATTCCGACGGGCGGTAGGCCCGCGTGGCGGACGTGGCGTTGGAAGCGCTCGGAGACCAGGTCCGGATTCCACGCCCCGCCGTCAGGACGGCGGAAGAACAGGTCAACGTCGACGTAGACGTCACCGCCGTCGGGCATGGGCGTGCGCATCCGCACGGTATGCGGCCAAGCCGACCCGGCGGCGGCCTTCTGGGCGGCGCGCCGTTGAAGGTAGTCGCCCAGGTCGATGACCGTGTCGGTGTCGAGGGCGATGATCCGGTCGCCACTCCGGGTCTTGACCTTCTTGTACACAAGCTCGCTACCACCGTGCAGGGCGACCTGGTGGCTGATGACGGCGGTGGCGGTGTGCCGGTCGATCTGATCGGCGCGGACACCGAGGGCCTCGCCGCGTCGGGGTCCGCGTTTGAGGATGAACGCGAAGACCGGATACAGGTCCAGGTCATGGACCTGCACGTAGTCGAGGAACGCTCCCGCCTGTTCGGGTGTCCAGACCATGACCGAACTCGGAACCACCCCGGTCGCCAGCCATTGCGCGACCCGGGCCGGGGTCCATACCCGGGCGATGGGACGCTCTGCCGTGGGGAGCTCGACGTGGGTTGCGGGGTTGAACTCCAACAGCCGGTCTTTGACGATCGCGTCGTTGAGCGCCTTACGCAACGTCGCCCGGATACGGTGCATGGACGCCGCCGACACCGTCTTTTGCCCCCGCACACCGGCACGCTCCGAAGGATCGGTGCTGTTTCGGGCGGCCCGGATCGCGGCATTGCGGGTGGTGACGGTGGTGAACATGGCGGTGATGTGAGCGCGCGTGAGCCGGTCAAGCGCCAGATGGCCCAGGTGGGGGACGAAATAGTTCCGAATGTGTCCTCGGTAGTTGGCCTTCGTCTTCTCGTCGATCTGTCGGCCATCGACCCAGGTCGTCAGGTACTCCGCCACAGTGACCCCGGCTGCGGCGCACACCCCGGCACGCAGCCGTCGGGCGACCGTGTCGCGATCCGGCAGCGGCATGCCTGGCCGGACCGCGCGCAGCATGGCCACTATCTCCTCACGCGCCACCTCGTCGTCACCGGCCAGGAACAGCAACCCACGCGCCAGGTCACGCTCCGCCAGGGCTGCGGCCTTGCTGTTCTTCTCCGCGTGCGGCGCACGCCGCAACTGGCGCCGCCGACCATCGGATGCCCTGGGCAGCTCGAGCTGGTACGCCCATATGCCATGGCCCGAACGCCACGCGCCGTTCACACGCCGAAGCTCCGGGCACTTCGCACCGAGCCGCTTTCCGGTTACGTCTTTGCATGTGCACCACTTGAAGGCCGACCTGCTCGCAGTCATCAGATGGTCACTACTCGGTTTGAAGCAGGTTTCGGCCCGGTTGATCGAGTTCTTGATCGCATACCGAGGACAACTGCAGAGGGCGTTGCGTACTCGTTCTGATAGGTATGCTCCGAGCGCGGCAGTAATGAGACCTGAGTCGCTGGTGAGCGCTGAGCCGAGCTGCCCGCACGCCAGCCGCAGCCACGTCCAGCGGCTTTCAGTTCACCCCGCGAGTACGGGCAGAGCCGGACTACGAGCACCGCCTGGTCGCGGTCGATCGGTCCACCACCACGAGCGTGGGCCAGAGCGTGTCGTGGTCAACTCGTGCTGGTCCGCGACGGTTCACCCCGCACACGCGGGGATGTTCCCGCCACGTACACCGCGATCCTGCTGGGCGCCGACTCGACCCCGCACATGCGCGGATATTACGAGCGTGAATCAGTACGCCCAAAACTGCGACCCAATAATCGGGATTTTCGTCGAGTCGACCTGGGCGTCCCAGTCGACATCGCCGTCGGCCTCGGCCAAAGCGATGACCCGTGACTTCAGCATCGCCCAGGTGCCGTCGGCCGCCCACCTGCGGAAACGCTGATACGGCGTCTTCCACGGCCCATAGCGTTCCGGTAGATCCCGCCACGGCGAACCCGTCCGTTTCACCCAGCAGATCGCGTTGATCACCTGCCGGTGATCACGCCACCTGCCACCACGAACAGGCTGTGCCGGCAACAACGGCTCCAACACAGCCCACTCCGCACCACTCAAATCACCACGCGCCACAACTACTCAACCAACCAAAACCAAGATCCGCGAGACAGAACCTAGCCGCAGCAGCCGGTCAAGCCAAGATCGACCTCGTCCGCCAAGCCGCCGAACGCCAGGCATTCATCCGATCGTTGTCCAGCCAGCTCGCCGAGGGCACGCAGCGGATATGACGCCGAGTACCAGGCCGTCGTCGTTGCCTGGGGAGCCGCCGATACCGGAAAGTTCGGACTCCTCGCGCCCGATAAGGTCGCGGCAGTCGCTCCCGCTAAGCGTGTCCGCCCGAGCGTGCCCAAGAGCCAGCCGAAGCAAGAGGTGTCGACCACTAGCACTCCCGACTGAAAGCCGCACGAATCGGCGACCCGGGCTCGCACCAGCTCCCGGCGGGTTGCCGCCTTCAGGCGTAGTTGCGCACAGTCGTAGGCGGAGAATGCCCGCCTGGCGGGGTTTGATCCTGACGCAGGCCGCAGCTCACACGCAGATGAGGTTTTGCCAATTAGAGTAGGGGCACCCGGGGGCCGACGTCGTACTCATCCCCCATGCAACCGATAGGAAGCGACGGCAAATGCCTCTGGACGTCGTTTTTGGCGAGAGCCGCAACCGTAGCGCGGCCCAAGCCCTCGCTGCGCAGTTGCGCGAGGTCGTGCAGGAGGGAACGGTCTACCTCGCCTACCCTGTCCTCGCCACCGCCGATCAGCGGGTCGAAGTCGATGCGCTGCTGGTCAGTCGCGACCATGGGCTGGTCGCTTTCCTTCTGGCCGACGAGCCTCCCACTGAAGCAGGATGGGCCGAGGTGACTGCCCAGCAAGACCGCCTCTACGCGGCGCTGGAGAGTCACCTCCAACGACATGAGGGCCTTCGGTCAGGTCGCCGCCTCGCATTGACGCCGGCCACGGCCACCATCTTCGCCGCCCCAGTCTCGCCTCCCGAGACGGAGGGCTATTACGGCGACATGGAGGACGTCCCGGCGTTCCTTGCGACGCTGTCGCCGATCGGGCCAGACCTTGAGCGCAACCTCCAGGCGGCTCTGCAGCGCGTGTCGACCATCAAGCCCGCCAAGAAGCGCGCTGCGGTGGAAAGGCCGTCCTCTCGAGGCGCTGCGCTCAAAGAGATTGAGCGTGGCATCGCCAACCTTGACCGGTGGCAGAAGGCGGCGGCCATCGAAAGCCCTCAAGGGCCTCAACGGATCCGCGGCCTGGCTGGTTCGGGAAAGACGGTCGTTCTGGCTCTCAAGGCCGCCTACTGGCATGCCCAGAATCCCGATTGGCACATCGCGGTCACATTTCACAGTCGCGCCTTGTATCAACAGTTCACGGACCTGGTAACCCGGTTCAGCTTCGAACACAGCAACGACCAGCCCGATCCCGATCGTCTGCGCATCGTTCATTCCTGGGGATCGTCTGGCAGGCCTGGCGTCTACAGCATGATCGCCGCCGCTCTGGGTGAGACACCCAGAGATTGGGCCTACGCTCGAGGTAAGTACGGCATGGATGACGCGTTCCAGGGCGTTTGCCTGGAGCTGTTGGAGATCGCCCGGCAGCGGACGGTCGCCCCGATCTTCGACGCGGTGCTAATAGATGAGGCGCAGGACCTCCCACCAGAGTTCTTCCAGCTCGTCTACCTCTTCACGAGGGATCCGAAGCGGATCGTATGGGGGTACGACGAACTTCAGAAGCTCTCGGACGCGGCGATGCCCGACACTGACGAGCTGTTCGGCACAGGGCCGGCCGGCGAGAGTCTTGTGAGCCTCAATGCGGCACCTGACTCGCCGCAACGCGACATCGTTCTTCCGGTCTGCTACCGCAACACTCCATGGGCCCTGGCTACGGCGCACGCCCTGGGCATCGGCGTCTACCGTGCCGGTGGCCTGCTGCAGCATCCCGATGACCCCGCCTTGTGGCAGCACATCGGCTACGACGTCGTGGGCGGCAACCTTGAGTCTGGAAGGCCGGTGACCCTTGGTCGCCGGCAGGACAGTTCGCCCGCGTACTTCCGGAACCTGCTTACCGCAGAAGACGCCGTCGTTGTCCGGTCCTTTTCCAATGCGGAAGAGCAAGACGCCTGGGTCGCCGACCAGATTGCCATCAATCTCTCGATCGATGAGCTCGAACCTGATGACATCCTGATCGTCCTCCCGGATGTCATCAGGTCAAAGAGTCGCGCACCACGGTTGATCCGTGAGCTGCAACGCCGCAACATAACCAGCCATCTCGTCGGAGTGAACACTAGCGTCGATGCGGTATTCCAGCCGGGCTCCGTCGCGATTGCCCATATCTACCGGGCGAAGGGCAACGAAGCCCCGATGGTTTACGCGATCGATGCGCAGCACGCAGCCGGGGCCTTCAATGCGGTCACTCGCCGCAATACGCTGTTTACGGCGATTACCCGCAGTCGGGCATGGGTGCGAATCACTGGCTGGGGCGAGGCCATGGCGCCAATCGCCGCCGAGGCACGCAAGGTCGTGGACAAGAACTTCAATCTGGAATTCACGGTTCCGACAGAAAAGCAGCTGCGTAACCTCCGCCATATTCATCGGGACCGCTCCAGGCAGGACGAGGTCTCCATGCGCAAGGCGACCGAGGGCCTCCAGGCATTCCTCGAAGCGATCGACAGGGGCGACATCGATCTGCACGACCTTCCGCCAGCTATGCGCACCAGGCTCGTCACTATGCAGATGGAAGCCCCAGGTGACGACGACTAGGTCCATCCGCGACGAAGTCCAGAATGTACTCGACTACCTCGTTGACGCGGAGCTGGTCCGATACGCTAACGGTATTTCGATGGGGGCACGTCGAGTCACGTGGCACGCGCACAACCCGGCTGCCGAGTTCATGACGACGCGCCTACACGCCAACTTGGAGCAATATCTGCACTGGGTAACCAACGGCATCTACTCGGCGATCCTGCGCGATGGCAGTCTGCTGCAGATCACCTACGAAATCGCGAACGGACGGATTACTGGCCATCGGCTTGCTTACATTCCCTGTCCGTTTCTCCTCGATGAATCGCTCCTCGACGAAGGCGAACCTCTCGCCGACGTGGTGAGCCTCTACGGCGACATTCGCGATGTCGCGCTGAGGTCACCGGTCCGTTTTGACTATGACTTTGCTGCTGCCGGACCCGGCCACCCCGCCGCGCACATGACGATCAACTCGGTCGACTGTCGCATCGCCTGCATTGCTCCGATGCATGTCCTGCGGTTCGTGGACTTCATCTACCAGCACTTCTACCCACAGTACTGGCGTGCGCACGCGCCCTTCTTCGCCGAGGCTGTATGGAGACACGTCGGCCAGTTGGAGATCGTGGACAGCGACCGCAGGATGCTTCACCTCGCCTGGGACGTGCACGCAACGGCCGCCGGCTAATTATCTGACTAGCCGGCGGGCCCAACCGACGTGTTCAGAGGTATTCGTCGGCGAGTTCGCACAGGTGGAGCACAACCGGGAACTTGGTGGCCTGTTCGGTGTGCAGGTAGGTGCGCCGCAGGTGGGAGGCCAGTGTCGCGTAGGCGTCGGGGTCATCGGCAGGCTGGAGGAAGAAGGGCGATATCTCCAACGGGACGGGGTTGGACACCTGCCGGATGAAGTTGCTGAGGATGTCCGGGTCGAGTTTCGTCGCGCCCAGGGGCGTTTGCATCTGGTCGGATCGCTGGTTGATGGAGTAGTACACCCTGCGGGTAAAGGCGAACAGGCCATGGATGCGGGAGACATGGGTCAGGTGGTCGGCGGCGAACCCACGGGCGACTTCCATAGTGGTGGAGCGGTCCCGCACGCGGATGATGCGCAGGCCGGGACAATCGCTCGGCTGCAGGAGTTCGAGGCCGCTGTCGTCGTCGGTGAACTCTGTTCCGGGAACCGCCAGCTGGTCGGTCCGGATGTGCTGGTCCTGCAGCCAGTCCCATCCCCAGTTGCGGAAGCTGGCCGCCCGCACGAACACCACCCTGTCGTGGGTGTCGGTGCCGACTCCTAGAGCGTTGATGAGGAACTGGGCGACGATATCTTTCTGCTTGGGCCCAGAGGCGATGCGTCCTTTGGCTTCGGCGAGGGCGCGGGGGAGATCGCTGTAGTCCATCGGCTCGGTCTTGGTGCCGTGGGCTGCGGCGAGGTAGGCGGTCGCGGTGCCGTCTGTGCGCAGGCGGATGACGATCGGGATGCAGGTGTTGCCGTCTCTGTGGAGCCAGACGCCGACCTGCTCGAGGTCGGGAAGTTCCTTCGGCGTTTCATACGCGCCGAGCCGGCCCAGCTGGCGTAGCGCGTCGTTGATCGCGGCCGAGGCTCGGTAGATCGTGCCCTTAGTGAAGGGCGTACCTGGGTACGGGGTCGGCGGAGCCTTCTTGGAGTCCTCTTTCCACGTCGTCGGCGGGGCGAAAAGCTTGCCCGGACGCAGGCACTGCAGGCGCCTGCCGGTGCGACCGAACGCCTTCTTCAGAGCCTTCTTCGGGTCGATCCTCTGGGCTCTGGCGAAGAACTTGTCGTCCTCGAGTTCGAAGATGGCTGCCCGTTGGTCGGGCGCCTCGCCGATCGCCCGGGCGACAGCGTTGGCGTGGAGGCCGAGCAGCGTTGACTCTGGCCGCGTATCATCGGGTCCCCGGTCGATGCCGGCGCCCAGCACGCCGACGTCTTTCAAGATGACGGTGACGTTGAGGCTCCCGGCGAAATGGATCAGGCTGGCGTCGGCTGGGTCGTCGCTCCGGGTGAGCTGATGGTGGTGCTCGAGTGCCGCCAGCACCGCGCTTCGGGTTGTGTCCGACTGCGTCCACAACTCCAGGGTGTAGACCTTGGAACGGTCCTCCACCGGTTTGACCCGCCTATTGATCTTCTTTCCGACGCGCTGCAAAGACGGGACAGGCTCGATACCGAGCGGAGACAGGATTTCGATGAGTCGCTCGTGGGCTTCGATGTGGTCTGCTGGGACGTAGCCAGTATTGGCAGCGTGTAGCAGCGAGCGCGCCTTCTTCACTTCTTCGGCGCCTTGTGGCTCGAAATCGTCGATATCTGCGGCCTGGCTCTTGCTGCCAGTGCTGTAGAGGATGAAGGCACGAATAGCCCCTTCCTCCGCTGCGGTGGAAGGGCGTCCGAAGACCTTGTCGGGTGCCGGGAACGGCAGGTGAGTTGTGCGTGCAAGTGCCGTGGCCAGTCCAGGACTCCACCGCCACTGACGTCCCTGGCCTTTGGCCCCCCTGTAGGTGACGCCGGCAGCCAGCAGCGTGTGGGGTTCGTGCTGGCGGAGGAACCCGTCCGGTGCATACAGCCACACCGTAGCGCCAGGCGGTCCGTCACCTCGGGCAGGCACGTGGGTGACGGGCATCATCGGGAACCGGCTCGTACTCAGGTCGGCGTGGATATGCGGGACGGCGTGGTTGGGCACGGTTTCGACATGGAAGGTGAGCTTCCCCGTGACGTAGCCGCTGCCGGCCCGCGCATCTTCGATCTTCTCCGGTTGCCACAGCACAGCGTCACGCCGACCGTTCCGTAGGGGTGGCCCGAGAATCAACGAGCGGCGCTTGCCGAGAAGGGTCAGTCCTTTGGCGGTGACCTGGCGGGCGACGAAGGTCGGCAGCAGGTCGTAGACATGCGGTGCGGGTGAGGCGGTTCCGTTGGCGCGCACCGTGTACTCGAGCAGGTTGAAGGTACGCGGGACGAAGATCAGCTCTTCGGGATCGAAGAACGTGAACCAGTCGACGTCTGTCGTCTCGGAGCTGATCTCGGTGGTGGCCCAGGATGCGATGGCAATGGTGAGGAGATCGAGGTCAGGCGGGTCGAAGGCGGTGAGGAAACGGTCATTCGTCAGGTTCCAACCCGCATGGATCATCGCCGGGTCCAAGCCGATCAGCATCTCCTGTAGCCCGCGGGTGGGCATCGAGCGGCCCTCCTTGTATCCGGGCTTGGTGCGGTACTCCTTCACAAGCTCTTCGAGCCACCTTTGGGGGAAGCGCGCGATGTGGCATTGCACGTCCCACCGCGCGCCAGGGGCGAACGTGAAAGCGTTCATTCGGAGCAAGTCGCTCATCTTCTTGCGGACGGCGTCAGCCATGGCTGGTCTTCCTCCGGGATCCGAGTGGGTGGTTGGTGCGCACCAGGTGACCCATCAGGCCCCAGACTGCGGTGTTGATCGCGTACAGGCGGCGGTCCTCATCGCAGGCATCTGGACCCGGGTCGGTCAAGAGTTGGCTGAGGAGCAGATCAGTGGCGACGACGAGGCTGGTGCGTTGGGTATCGGGAGCACTGTCCTTGGTCGCGAGGCGCTCGGCGAAGGCCGCGTCGCACAGCAGCACCTTGGTGGGCTGGTTGCCGCGGATGCTGCGGCCGATGGTCTGGCTCATCGGAACGAGATTGTTCGCCACGAAAGCAGACCGGTAGCGCGGGTCGAGGTTGCGGAACTGGATGGGACGTCCGATCACGTCGAACCACATGCCCCGTGCGGCGTTGCGCATCTGCCGAGCGGTGTCGGCGATGTCACCTGGCAGCGCGACAGGCGGATCTTGGAGGTAGCCCAGGGCGAGCTGGCTGACCATCGACAAGGGAAATGCCAGGTCGAATGGCGGTGGGTGTGAGCGGGTGAGGTAGATGACGGCACCAAGTGCTGCGGTGTCGTTGGAGTTGAGGATGTTGTAGCCGCGCTGGATGGACATCTCGGCGGCGACCAGAATGTCGGAGGGGCTCTTGCCGAATCCGCCGACGAGGCGACGCAGGATCCCGTCTTTGCCTGGGTCGGCGGCATCGGGGACGACGTTGCGCGCCCTCAGCGGCGTGCGGTTGTTGACGTGGTCACTAACCTGGCTGGCCTCCCTGCCCGACAGGACCACGAACAGCAGCTGCTGGCGGTCAGCGGGCAGGCCGGCGCGCAGCTCGTCGACGATACTGCGATGGCGGCCATCGACGGGCTCGCACAGGGCCGTCACCATCTGGCGCAACGCGTCGGCGCGGCGCTGCCCGAACTGGCCGGAGACGAAGATCGCGTCGTCAGTACCTGTGCGGGCGGCTTTGACCGTCATCGTCGAGGTCATCAACGCGGCCTGGTCGGCGTCGGGCTGCCGCAGCACCGCGGTTGGCGTGATCGGGATGTGGTAAAACGACGAACCCGGCGCCCAACTGGTCGCCGAGGTCAAGATCACGTGTGGTCCGTCGACGCCCTCGTCGGAGAGTAGGTCGTGTGCGTGGTGCAGGAGCCACCGCCCGACCCCGTGGACCCACAGCAGCTGCAAGGAGGCCCCTCCGTTGCGGTTGGCGGCCCACCGCAGCGCGAGAATATTGCCCATCGGCGCTTCCGGAACCAGGGGCCGGTAGTCGCGGGGCGGCTGGTCGAGCCAGAACGTCTCCTCGTCTGGGAGGCGGAGCCGGGCACGGACGGACGGGTAGATCGTGGCCATCTCGAAAAACGTCGTGGTGATCCTGGCGGCCCACGTCGCCGCCTCGATTACCAGGCGCAACAGGTTCCGGTCGTGCTCCAACTGTGCCGGAGTGACGTGCTGGGTAGAGACGTGCGCGTCGATCCATTCGTCGATCGCGGCGGCCACCGCATCATCGTCGCGGCGTTGACGGGTCAGCTGCTCTGCGACGGCGGTCAGTCCGTGCCCGTCGGCGTTTTCGGGCCGTTCCGCGAAGTCCTGGAGGTGCTCGCGGTAGAAGTCATCGGCGAGGTCCTCGATGACCTTGTCCCCGTCGACCCGTTTCGGTAGTCCGAACAGGGTCCGGGCTACCTGCCGCAGAAGCGAGTGCGCGGTGAACGTCGCATCGCCAAGAAGATCTTTGAGCGGCTGTCCAGATGGGGTCAGGGCGAGGCGGTTGAGTGCGAATACCGCCTGCTCGTGGATCTGTAGGCCCTCCTGCCACCGGGTGACGTCGGCATCGACGACTGGGGCCATGCTCTGCTGGTCGAGTCCGCTGTTGGTGTGGGCGATCATGCGGTGAGTCCAGCCCTTGTCGGCTGCCACGAGCTGTTCGGTCTGGACGAATTTCGAGTCGAGGACCTGCTGCACCGCATCGGCCTCGTCGATAACGAGGAGGTCGAGATGGTGTTGGGCCGCCTCGAACCAGCGCATCGACACGGTGGCCGGCTCCGCCTTGCTCGTGATGAGACACTGCGGTGTGGTCACCCACACCTGCGCGGCGGCGATCTCCCGGTGGGCCTTTTGAGCCGGACACACCGACAGCAGCGGACAGTCATACGCGCTGGATCGCTCGGTGTCGGCCTCTCGGAGTCGGCCGCGGCATGGAGTTTCATCGGGGTCCAGCGGTGCCCAGTCGGGCTGGTGGTGTTGGCGGAACGGCTCGAGTAGGCAGGAGGTGTTCGCGTAGACGGCTGCGGCGTCGGCCGGGGCGAACTCGTCGGGAATGAGGTTTTCGGCTTCCTCGACCATCGTCCGCCAGTAGCGGGCCGCGTGTTCGCCCCGGGAGCTTCGTCCGATAAGCGGCACGGCGTTGATCCCCAGCGCGCGCAGGAACGACACCTTGGCGAACACGTCGCCCACGGAGCTGACGACCAGGCCGACTCTGTCGTCGTGGTCGCGAACGCGGTTGATCGTGATCAGGTCGGCGAGCGTCGTTTTTCCGGAGTTCATCAGGCCGACGAAATGCTCGACTCCGTCGAGGGTGAAGTCAGCTGGTCGGTCGATGAGCTCCACCGAGGCCGGGTCCACGGTGTTGAACCGCATGTCGGCGGTCAGGCGCTTGGTGAAGTTGCGGTTGGTGATGTCCGGCCGTGTCGCTAGCTGCTCGTCCACCCACGCAGCCGTGGTGGCCAGATCCTTGTCGAAGGAGATGGTCCACGGTTGCCGGACGCGAGCCGTTTGAGGTCGGATGGGCTCGATCGGCACCACCAGCGGGAGAACGCTCGGGAACTGGACATGGTGCGTTTTCCCGGACGCCTGGAATGTGTAGCGCTCTCCAGGTTGGGCCGCAGGGTAGGTCGGGGTGGGCGTGTAGATGAGCGGATCTGCCAGGGCCGCCGGGTATGCCTGCTCACGGCCCAGGCAGAAGGACGATGGCCGGGGGGCGAAGACGGTGTGGTCGTTCACCCGACGGGTGGGGTCATCAGTTCGGTCGAACGCCCGCCAGGCATCCGGTATCCGCATGTACTGGTTCAGGAGCCTGCGCCAATAGCCGCGCCGCGCGACGTCACCCATCCGGTGTCGGACCCGCCTCGTCACCGCCGATAGGTCTTCACTCGGGCGCACGTACCCCGACAACAACGCCTGAAGAGCGCCGACCGGCTCGCCCGCCAGATGACGGGTCATGAAGTATAGGCCCAATTCCACCTGCAAGAACTCCTCGCAAGGCATGACGTCCTCGGGGAAGGACTGATGGCGCATCTCCCGCGCGAGGGCGCCGCGCCATCCGGACGAATCCCTCATTGGCAAATCCTTCGCGCCGTGGCCTTTACTCGCCTAACCAGGCGGTGTTCATCGATGACGGTGACACCGCGAACGCGCC
Source organism: Longispora sp. NPDC051575 (assembly GCF_040681875.1). Taxonomy (NCBI): domain Bacteria; kingdom Bacillati; phylum Actinomycetota; class Actinomycetes; order Micromonosporales; family Micromonosporaceae; genus Longispora; species Longispora sp. NPDC051575. The sequence goes on from NZ_JBFAZP010000014.1 coordinate 18,785, forward strand.
CGTCGAGTTCAGTTTCAAGGTCCTCGACATATCCCGGCTGATCGGCGCGATGCTTAGGCAGGGCCAGGAACTGCTGGTCACAGCGCATTGTCGCCGGCCACACGAATCCCCGCCCCAGCAGCCGGGCGCTGACCTGATCTTTGGCATCAACTCCCCAGGTCTCCAAGACTGCGGGTTGACCGTGGACATCGGATCCGAGGAACTCGATGAGGATGTCGAGGACGTCTGCTCCCGGGTACGGAGTAACTCGCACCACGCCCTGCAGGCTCTCCTCACAGAGAGCATCGATGATACGCGCTTCGACGAGCCCTGGATCGTGGACGAACCGGCGGGTGGCCCGGTGTTGTTCATAGATCACGGCCAGCGGTCTGGCGATCATGTGCTCAGGTGCGCCCCCGCCGCAGCCGGGTGTCCCGCAGGAGCTGACGAGATCAGGCACGGTGTTCTTGCAAGCGGGACACCGAAGGTAGTTCTGCGGTCCATGGACTGGTCGGGCGACGTAGGCGATTTCCACGAGGCGACGCACGTAGGTCTGGCCGCTATTGTCGGCGCGGTCGAACTTTCGCTCCCACGGTATTAGGTCGCGGTCTGTGAGCACGGGATGGTCGATCATCAGCCGCCGCAGCGCCGCGTAGGCGGTCTGCACCAGCACGTCGTCGTCTCCACCGTTGGCTGAGGCGGCGGCCCGTAGGGCCAGGTGAACACGATTCTCCATCCACTCCGCCTCGACGTCCGGGCGAGCCAAACGGGCACCCTGCTCCGCGAAGCCCGACAGCTCCCCTGCAACCAGCAGGCAGTTCTCCAAGTCCTGATCCGACAACAACAGCCCCACCGGCCACGCAGACAAAGGGTGGGCGCACAGCGCTAACAACTCCAGGTCACTCTCGAGCGGCGCGACGTTCTGAGCCTGGAAGCGCCACCACAGCCTCGTGAAGCCAGCACGCCACGATGCCGGCAGCAGGCCATCGTCATTGCGCCCGCCTTCAGCGGCGTGACGCCTTCGATGAAGGATTCCCGCCAAGCCGGCAGACAGCATTGTCACTGTCAAGTAGTCGTCATCCACCGCGACACCGCTCCGAAGGCGCGGACCTTCTGTACTCGGATCCGCAAGCCCAGCCTCCACGCCTACCTCCAGCTCACAACGGCCGACGCCGAGGGAATGCATCGCGAGCGGTGACACATGTCAGCCTCAACCATCGCTCAGAGATCAACTTTCACTACCCACAGCCATGTGCGCCGCAAAGGTACGCCCAACCTCTGACAAGAACAGGCCCCTCGAACATGACAAGAATCCGACACCAAATCCTGAATAAGATCGCGAGGTAAGGGCGGTTCGCTGAGGATTTACGTTCTGTAGCCCAGCGGTGCTCGCGGCCATCGAATCGAAGGCTGCGTCCGACCATTACCCCTTGGAACATCCAGGTAGGAGTGAAGGATTCCAGGCCGCCATGGCCGGCGCTCGTTTCAGGAAGGGCTGCACCCTGATCCAACCCGGCGGGTCGCCGACGTAGGAATCAGCCTCGTGCCGGACGAGTTCACTCCAGGAGTAGACGGGTGACAGCGACTGGTTCGCCGGCCGACATTGCTGATCGCGCCGCAGCTGGGCCGTCATGTGAGGCTGCGGGACCTTCGATCGATTCGGTCCGACCTAAGCTTCGCAACCCTCGTGCTCACTATCGAGGAAGTGGACCTTGGCCCGCACAGGGCGGGGCTGTTGGGCACCACCACGCCGCGTACAACGCACTGTCCGATTGGCGACCTATGTCGTTGTGCCGGTCTGATAGATAATGTGCCTTTTCCCCACTGGGATTTAGGGTGATTTCAACTGAAGGGCTGGTCGTTCAATCACCACCCTGCGTCTCCCGGTGCCTACCCAGGCTCAGCAAGATGTTTCAAGCTTGGGACATTGTGATGTCAGCCGCTATCACTATGGTTATCACTATGGAGGGTGCTGGCCGGGAAGGGGCTCAATCGGCCTACGACTGGTGGCAGGCGCGCCTAGCTGCTGAGTTTTTCGCCCCTGGGGCTTCCGGCCGCGCGGTGATCCTCTACGTGGATGACCTCGAAGCTCGGCGCCTAGGGTTGGAATCAGATTGCTCGGGTCTCGCCGAAAGCGTACTAGGCGTCCTCGATGAGCATGGAACGAACATTTTCAGCCGTGTGCTCCGCATGATTTCCAGATGGCGAATCGGCCCGCGCATCGAGCCGCCGCCGTGCTTGCCGGTGCTGGCGGTGTTCGTCCTCGCGGCGAGCCGGATGCGGACTGAAGGAACAACTTGGTCCCACAACTACTACTCCCGGTTGGCGCAAGTCCTGAAGCCAGACGTAGATCACGAGCGCGAGACCGGCACCGGGACGTTCCGATGGAGGCTCACTCGCGACTCCGACATGACGGAGGCTTTGTGGACTGTGTTGGTCGACTGGTTGGAGGATCAAGGTGGCAGCCGCGGCCTGAGTACCATCCGCACGGCTGGTAGTCGCAATAGGATCGGCTTCGCCCTGTCTCAGGCCATTATCCGAGCCTCCGATCATGTATATCTAGAGCGATTCTTCCGGGCCATTGGAGCCGGTGAGGCTTGTCGCCTCGACGCAGCCAAAGTCCTGCGCGACCTGAGAATCTGGGGAGCCCACCGGCGGGGTCTCTCTCGCAGACTCCAGCAGGCATTGTCTGAACCGGACGTCGCCCAGGATCAGCTATTAGGGGACTTGATCGTCGCCCTGGCGCAGAGCTGGGATGGCACTGTCTCCGGGCTCGGCACGGGCAGCCGGCGCGTGCTGGACATGAGATTGACTCTCGAAGATGATCTCTTTACTGGCTGGAGTGGCGGCTGGCATGCCGGGTGTGTCGGCGGCATCGATACGGACGTTTTGACCTACGGTTCCGCGACGATCTCGGTGACGGCAGACGAAGGCGCCCGCTCGTATCGCCTGGGAGGCGATATCCCGGATTTCGCCAACGTGCTGCGCAACGGCTTCCATGCCCGAGGCACGGTGCTGGAAGTCACGTTGCCGCCAATGCGTATCTTGGCGATGGCAGAGGACCCGTTGAATGCTGGAAGATGGATCTCGACGGACGAGTTGGCAACGTACGAGCGCTACACCCTCCTGGTCAGAGCGGGTGACCGCGGCCGAGTTGAACTGGCGCTCGACCGGGCCGGGACCGGAACGGTAGTGCCCGATGACGCGCCCTGGGAAGGCTGGCTGATCTTCGGAGATGTCGAATTCAGGAATGAGGCACTCCTTCGCGCAACACTCGCCGATCTTGAGGGATCCGGCCTGACAGGGTTGGACTACTCGCCGCCGCTGCGGCCCCGTCTCGTCAATGGGCTGCCAGTTCGTACTGACCTCGGTCGTCGGCACTACCTGATTGGTGGAGAACCGGATCTAGCCCTTCCTGTCGAGGACGGCCGGAATATCAAGGTGCTGCTTGACGGAGTCGAACAGGTGGTACGCGCATCCGGGCGTCTGATCCCGCTACGCGGCCTGGACCTCGCAGCGGGCAAGCACCGTATCCAGGTCGCCGGAACCGAGACGGATTTCCATCTCTGCGAGCCGTCGCCGCTCGTCCGCGCCGCAGGCATATCCGCCGGTATCGTGCCTCCGGCGAGCGTTATGATCAGACCCGGCACGGATGCGCGCTTCGTGACCGCTGACGGCCGCTTCCACTGGATTACCCGGCACCACCACACAGACCACGAGCCATATTGGTGGCGTTCGCGGTCGACCGAGTTGCGGGCGTACGGGTTCGAAGCGGATGTGCTGGACGAGGCGGTTTGGTTGGTTGTCCTACACCACGACCGTCTGGTTAAGGTCGTGCTCCTTCGCGCGCTGGAGCCGCGGATCACGTACCTGTCTGGCGACGGCAAGGAATTCTGGTCGCACCTGGTGCTCGATACGCAACGGGATACACCGCATCGTGCGCTGTGGAAGCGGTACTGCAGTGCGGCTATGACCATCGGGGTTGCCCCGGTACTGAGCCGCAGGGAGCACCACCGTGCCCTTTGATCCCGACACCTTCGTGGCCTGGATGGCTGAACGCAAAGAAGGGGGCATGCCGGACCTGCGTCGGAAGCTCACATGGTTGGCCGACGGAGACGACACCGGTGTCCGTACGTGGGTCACTGACGCCGTCGGCATGGGCAAGGTGGATGTTGACTGGAATCGTAATCGCTGGTTGGCAGGCCCGCTGCTGGTAACCCGGCTTCCCGGCAGCGGCGGTGTTGGCCTCCTTGCCGGCGCCATCACCCCTGCTATCAGGCAAGCAGCATCAGATCTGGCCGCCGACATCGTCGAACACCGGCACGAGGAGCTCGGCAGGATTCTCGCGCCCCCGACCACTGTGTGGCTGCAATACGACGACAGCGACCACCTGCGACTCATAGCCGACACCATCGGAGCGTCGTTCGAGCCCTGCGCGGCCGAGCGAATGACCAGGAAGCTGGAACCAATCTCGTGGGGAGATACGGCGGCAGCTCCTCCTTCGCGGCACAACGCAGGGCTACGCGCCTTCCAGATGCGGCAAGGGCAGTTCGAGGACTGCGCGTGGTCACCCGAACTTCAGGATGGACTGTACGAGATCATGATGTTCGGGTCCCAGCGCCAGTACCTGTTCCGCAGAAACGGGGACTGGTACCGGACGACCCGCAGTGTCGGCATCCATCTGCAACTGCCCCAGGAGGGCTACCCTCTACGCTGGCGGGCACACAATGGCGGCGGCGACCGATACGTGGCCCAGCTCATGGTGGACGCGCCCATGTCGCTTCCCCCGGCCCAGCACCGCACTGCGGTGTTTTGCACCGGACTGCCCGCCCGGCGCAGTTCTGTTACGGGCACCTGGATGTATGACGGGATTCCTCGTAATACCGCTGAGACCATTGCCTGGACACTGCGCCGACGCCTGGAGATCGAATCGTGACACCTGAGCAAGCACCTGGCCTCGACGTGATCGGCACATTCGACGCTCTACGCGAAGCGTACCTGCGCTACTACGACACGCCGTTCGGCCTGGCCGACAAGCGCTTGCAGGACGAGCGTCGGACCCTGCTGGACCGGCCGGGCGGGATCTACGCCGAGCCCCTCATCGAAGTACGGCCCGAATACCGGACCGCCGAAGGCAGCCTGGAGCACTCGGCACGGGCGGCCGGTGCCCCGAATGAGCTGGCCGAGTTCGCCCTGTGCGGACTACTACGGTCGGGCATGCAGCTCTATACCCACCAGGAGCAGGCCCTACGAGCGGGCCTCACTCCCGGGCGCAACGCAGTGTTGACCGCTGGCACCGGCTCAGGGAAGACTGAATCGTTTCTCCTGCCGGTCGTGGCAGATCTACTGTCGGAGTCCCGGAACTGGGGAGGCCGACCAGCGCGGCCGCGGCCCTGGTGGCGGCGCGACGACACCGGGTACCAGTCCCAGCGTGGCGGTGAGACCGGGCATGCCCAGGCTGTGCGGACGATGGTGCTGTACCCAATGAACGCCCTCGTCGACGACCAACTCACCCGGCTCCGCAGAACCTTGGACAGCGATGAGGCCCGCGCCTGGCTAGACACCCACAGGGGCGGGCACCGCTTCTACTTCGGCCGTTACACCGGGGCTACGCCAATGACGGGGAGCCGGGACAACGCCCTCGCGGTCGACGAACTCCGCAGATACCTCAAACAAACCGAAGCCCGTGGGCGACGCGCCATGGCGCTGAAGGATCCTGACGCCCGCTATTTCGTTCCGCGGCTCGACGGGGCGGAGATGTTTTCCCGGTGGGACATCGCTGACGCACCGCCGGACATCCTGATCACCAACTATTCGATGCTGAACGTCATGCTGCTACGCGACCGCGACCAACACCTGTTCGACAGCACCCGACGGTGGCTGGAGACCACTCCAGCGGCCCGATTCACACTCGTCGTCGACGAACTGCACATGTACCGCGGCACCGCAGGCACCGAGGTCGCGTATCTACTTCGCAACCTCAAGCATCGCCTCGGCCTCGATGACCACCCGGAGAGGTTCCGGATCCTCGCGGCCTCCGCGTCGCTGGAAGCACCCCGCGACCGGCAGTTCCTCGAAGAGTTCTTCGCCGTCGCCGGGGAGTCATTCGACTTCGTAGGCGGCGAGACAGCGCATACAACCTCCGCGCCGGTCGATCTGTCAGCCCACGCCGGAATGTTGGCGCAGGCCAGATCTGTTGCCGAGCCGGCTGCTGCGGCGCGGATTCTCGCTGACACGGGTGCGGCGGCTGCACTGACCTCAGCCTGCCACCGTTCCGGCGCGGAACCCACCCCGGTGACCCGTCCGGTCGGAGAACTCGCCAGCCTCCTGTTCCCCACGGTCGGAGAATCCGGCCGCATCGAGGCCCTCGACGGCCTAGTCACCGCGCTGCGGACTGCCTCTGCCGAGGACCCGAAGCTTCCCAAACTCAGGGCGCACCTGTTCTTTAGGAATGTTCCGGGCATTTGGGCTTGCTCGGATCCGAACTGCCCGCAGGTCGATGTCGCACAGCGCGACGGCCGCCCGGTCGGTCGTCTGTTCGCGGGGCCCCGCACCCACTGCGACTGCGGTGCCAGGGTCCTAGAACTTCTCTATTGCCAAGACTGTGGCGACGTAATGCTCGGCGGCTTCGCCCCCCGCGACACCTTCGATGGAAAGTCATTCGAGGCATTCCTGCTACCGGACTCGCCGGACCTGTCCAAACTTCCCGACCGCGCGCCCCAAGACCGCTCGGCCAACAGCTACGTCGTGTACTGGCCTTCCCGCAGCCCGCAGCAGGCCGACGACGACGCGACCTGGAGCGCCGGCAAAGCTGGCGTCACGTTCCAGTTCCGGCGCAGCACATTCACTCCCGCCACCGGGCAGCTCAAGAACACCGAGGATGACTCCGCGACCGGATGGAGCTTCCACATCGACGTCAAAAAGGACCGAGACACTGGCCAGCCGGCCGTCGCCCCGGAGGCTCTGTCGGCCTTTCCCACCCGCTGCCCATCGTGTGGCAACGCATGGGAAATGACGGTCGACCGCAACGGCATCGGCTTGCCCGTAACGCACCCCCTGCGCCAACGTTCACCCATCCGGACGATGCGCACCGGCTTCGAGAAGATCAACCAGGTGTTGTCGACCGAGCTCGCTGGCCTGCTTGCTGAATCCGACCGTAAGCTCGTTCTCTTCTCCGACAGCCGCCAAGACGCGGCAAAGCTGTCCGCAGGGCTTTCCCTGCGCCACTACCAGGATCTAGTTCGTTTGCTCGTGCACGAGAGCCTCGTCGAGCTCACCGTATCGCCGGAACTGCTGGAACGGGCGCACGGTAGCTTCCGAGGCGATCGTTCTGTGGAGAACACCGCTGCGGCCACCGAGCTGACCAGCCACCACAGCAAGGACTACACGCGACTCGTCATGGCTTGGGCTCACGGAGACGATGCGGGCGCGTCGGCAGCCTCCAAAGCGATCCTGGCACCGCCGACGCTGACCACCCTGTCGGGGCGTGTGCACGATCGCCTCCTGGCCCTCGGCGTGAACCCTGCCGGAACCCGGTCCTCCGTCCAGCAGTACAACGGCAAAGCCTGGCAGGAATACTTTGACTGGGGCCCACAGCAGCCCGTCCACCGGCAAGGCCTGTCCAGGACGGACCTGGAGATCCTCAGTCTTGCCGAGGCTGATCTGCTTGAAAATGTCATCGAGGGACTATTTTCCGGTGCGGGGCGCGACTTCGAATCACTCGGCCTAGGCTGGATCGCCCAATCCGGGGACCCCGGCAACGAGGCGACTCTCGGGTTGGCGGTGGGCACTGCGAGGGCGAGCCTGCGGATTTTGGCCCAGCTCCGAAGATTCACCGGATTCAGGGACGGCACCGCCCGCCCGCCGCGGAAACTCAAGACGTTCTGGAAGGGGGTAGCGGACGTTTACAACCTCAACGTCGAGGAGATCCGGCAGGATGTGGAGGACATTTGGGGCGACGCCGTTCGCGAGTACCTGATCGACCCGGCCAAGTCCGGCATCCTGCGGCCGGCTGGCACGGTGTGGCCGTGCCCGAAGTGCAGGCGCAGACACCTTCACCGGGGAGCCGGAGTTTGCACACGCTGCGCAGCGCCGCTGCCCCTGAACGGTGACGCCCTGGCCGACGCCGAGCTCGACTACTACGGGTGGAAGGCGGAAACGGGCCACGGACGGTTCCGGCTCGTCGCAGCCGAACTGACCGGCCAAACCGGCCGCATCGAGGCACAGAGCCGGCAGTCGCGATTCCAGAACATCTTCCTCGAACGCGGCGAAGAGCCCCGAGCTGACGGCGTTGACGTGTTGTCGGTTACCACAACCATGGAGGCCGGCGTCGACATCGGCGCCCTGCACGCCGTGGTCATGGCCAACATGCCGCCGACCCGTTTCAACTACCAGCAGCGGGTCGGCCGGGCAGGCCGCCGTGGGGCACCGGTCGCCGTCGCGCTGACGGTCTGCCGCGGCCGTAGCCACGACGAGCACTACTTCCGGAGCCCTGCGGCTATAACGAACGACCCTACGCCGCCCCCGTATCTGGCCCTGGACCGCGACGAGATTCTCCGCCGGGCGGTGGCGTCCGAATGGCTACGGAACGCCTTCGTAGCGTTGCGAGGGGCACTTGACCACCCACCCGGAACGAACGTTCACGGCCAGTTCGGCCGCGCCGCCGACTGGCCTGCTGCCGCCCCCCAGGTGCACAAATGGTTCGCCGACAACCCCCACACGCTCCTCGGCGTTGCGCGCGCGCTTGCGGCACGCGACCTCACAAGCCAGGAAATCACAGGTTGGTCCGCCGACCTGCTCGGCAACATCGAGGCCGTAGCCGCGCAGGGCCACGGTGTTCCCGAGCTCAGCGAACGACTTGCCGGCGCCGGGGTACTACCGATGTTCGGCTTCCCCACCAAGGTCCGGCTGCTCCACCTGGCCCCACCGACGAAGAGCTACCCGTGGCCGCCGGACGACACGATCGACCGCGACGCGGCCATCGCTGCATCGCAATTCGCCCCGGGCAGCGAGACCGTCCGCGACGGACAAGTCTTCCCCGTCGTAGGCGTCACGGCGTTTGAACCCATGCCGCGTAGGCCGAGACCGGTCATGAATCCCTTTGGCGACGCAAGGCTGCTCGGAGTCTGCAGAACCTGCAACCACCTGCACGAACCCTACGTCGTCAATGGAGCACCGCCAGCGACCACGTGCCCGATGTGTTCATCACCTGAGTACGGGCCCATCGACCTCCGCGAGCCCCTCGGCTTCAGGGCCGGGCCCGGGCGCGACTTCGACGGCACCTTCGCTTGGTCCCCGCGGAACGTGTCCGCCCGAGCGAACGCCGACCTGGAACAGCTCGTCCGAGCAGATGTCGACAACGCCATGATCCGCTCCGGCCCCGGCCAGCGCTACGTCATCAACGACAACAACGGCCACCAGTTCAGCTTCCAGTCCGCAACCGACCGCGGCTGGGGAGGCTACGTCGAAGCCGGAGCCCGCCAATTCGACGAAAATGCCAAAGGATACGGACCGATGCTCCAAGTCGCCATCGGCGCCGTGCTGCCCACCGACCTACTGTTCTTCGGCCCTCGGACCAGGATCCTGGAGGACCCCGCCGTCAGGCTTGACCTGGCTCTCCATGCGCCGAACTCCCAGTGCGGAAGCGACATCAGCGACGGCCGGCGGGCGGCCTGGTACTCCTTGGCGTTCCTGCTACGCCGCGCCGCAGCGGTGTTCCTCGACGTCCAGCCTCAAGAGCTCGTCGCCGGGCTTCATACCGGCCCCCACCCCGAAGGCCACGCTCCCTACGCCTACATCGCCGATTCCCTGGAAAACGGGGCGGGGTTCAGCTCTCACCTAGGCCGGCCCGAAGTGCTTCCGGACTTCCTCGACAGCATCCGCCGCTACCTCGAGGAACTCGCCGACGACAGTCACGGCGACACATGCACATCTTCGTGTTACGGATGCCTGCGCGACTATTCGAACATGGCTGCCCACCCACTCCTGGACTGGCGGCTCGCCCGCGACCTGTTCGGCGTACTTGGAACCGAGGGACTACCGCAGGACCACGAGCGCGACCAGAGTGCCATCCGCCGATGGGCGGCGATCCTCAACGGAACGGTCCACATCGGTGACGATTACGCGATCTGCACGGCAAGCCTCAAAGGCAAGACGTATGCCATTGTGGCTAAACATCCCCTTGAGTCCTGCGACCTTATGGCCGCCAGCCCACGTCTCGTCCCGGTCCTCGAATCCGCGCTCTCCTTAGCCGGAGATTCCGCGCGAGTAGTCGTTGCAGACTGGTTCACGCTCAACAAGAGCCCAATGCGGGTCATGGAGGTCATCAGGCGGTCACCGAGGCGGTGAAGCCGGTGCCCCTCCAGCCGGAGCAGCCGGCCGGAGGGGCGCTAGGCGGTTCCGATCAGACTGTCGATCCAGTTTTCCAGCGACGACAAGCGGCCACTCTTGAAGTGCTCATTCATCTGGTTCGCCTTGTCCTTCGGCCGCGGCTTCCCCCAGACGATCACCGGACCGGCGGCGTTGACATGCACGACCGACGTGAACAACCTGTGGTTCTTGGCCCGACGCTCACAGGCGTTCACAAGGCGAGCTGGATCGAACTCGTTGGTGATCAGAACGTAGTCGAAGTCCTTGCCATCAGCTTCAAGGTTGGCGTAGTCGTCGAAGTCGGTCTTGAACTGCTCTTCGCGGTCTGCTCGCACGCTCCACTTCGAAGTGACCAGGATGCGGTGCTGGTCGGACTTCCGCACCAGGGCGAGGTCGACCTTGCGCGGCTTCTCGTTCCCGGTGGGTTCACGGAAGCCGGGGAGGTCGTGCAGCAGCTTCCTCGGCTCAATTTCATACGCGCCGGCAACACCTCCGATCCGGTTGAGCACAGCCGCGACTGTGTCTTCGAAGCCTTCGCCGGTGAGATTGTTGCGCTTGTTTTCTTGCCCGGAGTACAGGCGCATGCGGTCGGTCAACGCCCGCATTGCCTCGCGGGGCGGGTCGTGCGTCAGCCACTCCCGAAGACCTTCGGTGATGATCGCCCCCAGTCCGGGGTCGTCACCGGGCTCAGGGAAGCCCATTCCCTCATAGGGTGCCCGCTGCTCGGCTAGCTTGCCCGACCGCGACGGCGGCCCGGCTTGCGCTGCGAGCTGGACGATCGCCCGTTGGAACAGCCAGTCGACTTCTTCACCGAGCTTGTCCGGCGTCGTACCCAGTTCCCCGGCTACCCACTGGTGGAAACGCAGCGACCTCGCATACCACGGTTCGCCTGGCTGGGTCCGGTTGCTTTCGTAGCAGTGCGCGAGGCCGATGGTGCGGTTGATCCGTAACAGAAGCCTGTACACGTGCTTCCAAGCATCGCCCGGCGTTGGCGCAGAAGTGCCCAAGAAGTACTCATCGAGCAGCCGAGCACGATTGCCGGCACCGAAGGCACCGGCACCTGCTTTAGAAGCTTCCGAGGTCTGCTCGCCGTCCTCGGTCACGGCAAATCACTTCCGGCGCTCGGCCTTCCCAACAAGTTTCTTGACCTCCTGGGCGACAGCCGCCGCGAGCAGCGGCGGCACCGCGTTACCGACCTGGCGATAACGCGAATGCGCTTGCCCGCCGTCGATACGCCCGGCTATCGTCCCACGCCGCGAGTCGGTTGTGAAGGTGAAGTGATCCGGGAACGACTGCAGCCGGGAGAACTCCCGCACGCTCAGGGCGCGAGGGAACGCGTAGTGGTAGACCGAATCCGCCTTGGTATTGAGCGTCCAGGCCCAGATCGAGGGGTGAAGCCTGCGGTAGGCATAGAAGTGCGCTCGTCCAAGTCGCCCGGAATCGGTGCTGGGCCCCCATTTTTGGCCGGTCAGGTAGCGGGCCAGAAGACGCTCCGGCAAGTCCCTGTGGTTGCCCCCACCTGGGATCGCCTTCAGCCGCAGCACAGTGTCCTCATTGATTCGGGGCACGCTGACGTTCTGGACGACATCGGGAAGCGACTGGCGCATCAGCCGTTGGTAGGCCGACTCAGGTGTCCGGAGGGACTCGACGACGATGTCTTCTTCCCGGCGTCCCGTCTGCAGGAACCGCAGGTCAGAGATGGCCTGGGCTGCTGTTGTGACACCGAGGTCCTCGGGGTCCAGGAGCTGCGCAAGAAGTTTCTCGCCGACGCCATCGCTGGCGTCGACGAAGTACTTGCCCTTCTTTCTCCTTGCCAGCGACAGTTGGCTGGTGGCGCCAGTTCCCGTGATCGCTGCGGGTTCGACCCCGAGGTCGCTGCGGATGCCTAAAAACAGCAGGCGCTTGCGGGTTTGGGGCACCCCGAAGTCCGCCGCGTCCAGGACCTGTGGAAGTACTCGGTAGACCCCGCCGAGGCTGAGATCCTCCTCGGCCTGCTCCTTGACGCCCATTTGGGCTAGACCGGGAACGTTCTCCATGAGGAACACGGCAGGGCGCAACTCATCAACCATGGATACGAACTCGCGGTACAGGGAGTTACGCGGGTCGTCGATCAGGCGGGTCGCGTTTCGGACCTGTGAGAAGGCCTGGCACGGCGGGCCTCCGACGACCACGTCGGCTCCCTTGCCTGCGGCGATGACTCTCGCCCGGATCTCCGGCTCGCGGATGTCGCCGTGGATGGTTATCGCATTGGGAAAGTTTCGTTTGTAGGTCGCACACGCATCCGGATCAATGTCCGACCCAGCGACAATCTCGAATCCCTGTTGCCGGAAGCCCTCCGACAGCCCGCCGGCGCCGGCGAACAGGTCGATCACCTTCAGTGGCTTGTCTCCGGTCGTGGAGACCGGCATCCGCGCTTCCGGAATCGCCGAGGCCAAATCGAACAGGGGCTCCGCCAGGGAGACGCGCATCTGACCTCCAATACTGTGCCTACCGTAGGCTGCCAGCTGGCTGTCCATCACGGCTTCCCAACATAGCTTTCGCAGTGCCCACAATCTCACATTGTCAGGGCGTGGCGGCACTCCGGGAGCATGGCGGACGCACTTGATCACGATGGTCGGCCTGCGTTGGACAGTCAAGTCCTGGCCGCCCCACTGGTAGCCCTAGACTCAGGCGCGTGGACGAAGGGCCGGAAGGTGCCGCCAACCAGCGCCCCGCACCCGCCGAGGTATGCCGGTTCGTCGAGGCGGCACGTGAGGCCATGTCGGTCCTGATGCTCGACGCCGCCGGAACAGCCGAGCTGCGCGATGCGCTGGTCACGGCCGAGAACGCACTGAACCCTTTCAATCAAGTCCAGGCGCTTAGGGCAATCCGGCAAGCAAGGTACGTGCTGGTGGAACTCGCCCACGGACCCTGTCGCAGCCATGCTCGCCGACTCCGCTGCCCGCATTCTCGGCGATGACGTCGGCAAGATCTTCTTCTAGAGAGAAATAGACACGCCGACCCTGGGGCTTCCCGTTTTGAAACCTCGAATGAGGTAGCATTTCGCGAAGTCTACAGATGGAGGCTGCGGCATGGCGCTGGTCCGGTTGCACGAAGAGTCCGAGGCGGGCCGTCGCCTGGCCGAGTTGGGGCTCGATTCCGAACTTCTGACCACGATCCTGCTGGCCGCCGACGCCGAAGCGCGGCTATACACCGAGCTCGACCCACCAGGCATGTCCGGTATGGCGCGGTATTCCCGCACGGTCCGGGGTCTACGTCAAGCGCTGTTGCCTCAGGGCTGGTCGTTCGACAACGTGATGAACCAGGCCCGCACCTTGTCCCCCGACCAGGACGTGGCGATCATCGCAACCCTCGGTGACATCAACGCCGGCAACCCCGACCCGGGAGTGGTGCCGACCCAGCAGCATCCCAAGGGGCAGGCCACAACCCGAGCAGTGGAATGCAACGGCCAACTCAGCCTGCTAGACCTGCCGGAGTTGCACTGGGCACCGCCTGCCATCTCGGGAACGACGACGTGGGTTCTGCTGTACCACCCGACCGAGGAACGGATTACCGCGGAGCTGTCACTTCCCGAGATGGTGGGCGAGAGGGGCCGCATCACCGCTTGGCGGGAGCGGATCGTACTGCCCGACATCATGCTCGAACCCGAGATCACACTCGCGATGCACTCCGAGCTTCCCGGCGACATGCTCGACATTCCCGTGGAACGCCGCTCCGCATAATCACTCGATTAACAATGGGACCATGCTGACACCTAGTCGCCTCACTCTCGCCCGCCAGCGCCGGGGCGTAACCAAGGTGCGGCTTGCCGAAAGCGTTGAACTGAGCGTCCGCAGCATTTCCGCCTACGAAAACGGCCACCAAGAGCCCAGCGCCCAGTCGCTGCACGACCTTGCCCGAGCGCTTGCGGTACCAGTCGCGTTCCTGGAAGCCGAAGAGGTCGACGAAATCCCCGCCGGAGCCATCAGCTTCCGGGCGCCTAGCAAACTCCCGGCCGCACGCCGGGACATGGCGCGCAGCGCTGGGCGGATCGGCGTGATGCTCGCAGACTGGATCACTGACCGGTTCCGGCTACCAACACCCGACGTGCCATCCCTGTCCCGACACAGCCCCGAGGACGCCGCCGCTATCGTCCGGGCGCGTTGGGGCCTCGGCGAGAGCCCCGTCGGCGACATGCTCCGACTCCTGGAATACCACGGAGTCCGAGTGTTCTCGCTGGCTGCCGAATGCGCCGACGTAGACGCGTTCTCATTCTACTGGCACGGCACCCCCTATGTCTTTCTCAACACATCGAAGTCCGGCGAACGGGGCCGGTTTGACGCCGCCCACGAACTCGGCCACCTCGTCCTACACGGCGACCATCGCGAGCCCCACGGGCCCGACGCGGAACAGGAAGCCAACCGCTTCGCGGCGTCGTTCTTGATGCCCGCAGCCAGTGTGCTGGCCCAGCCTCTGCGCAATGCTTCCATCGGGCAGGTGCTTGCCGCGAAGGCCATCTGGCGGGTGTCAGCGATGGCCTTGACTCATCGCCTCGGCGAACTCGGACTCCTCACCGAATGGGGATATCGCGCGGCGTTCGTCAACCTCGCGCGCGCCGGCTATCGTACCGACGAGCCCGGTGGCATCCCCCGAGAGACGTCCCAACTCCTCAGCAAGGTTTTCCGGGCCTTGCGCGCCGAAGGCATCACTCCGGCCACCGCAGCCCACGAGCTGCACATCACGGTGGACGAGTTGAATAGTCACGTGTTCGGGCTGATCCCCACCGTTGTCGGCGGTGGCAAGCAGACATCAATCGGTAGCCGGCCGAAACTTCGGCTCGTTCAGGCGGGCAAGGACTGAAACGTTTCGGCGGGCTGCGTCCGCAGGCTCGCTGAACGGCGGCCATGGCGTTCAGCGCCCACTGCGGTAGCCGGCGCCCGACGAGGTGAGGTTGGCGACGGCTGGAAGGAGCCTTCAGAAGTCGATGTGGCAGGCGGGAATCGAACGTCGTGGTATAGCGGCTATCGGAGTTCCACAGCCACTCCGTGGCGGTGGAGGTGGTCTGCGATCGGTTGCCGCTGGTCGGCGGGGAGGCTGAAGCCTAGGAGCCGCCGGGCTCTGGTGGCGGCGACGTAGAGGACGCGGACCGCTTCGGCAGTCGTCCCGGTAGCGCGCCCTGAGCGCCAGGCGTCGAGGGTGGTGGTGCCGAGGACTGTGTCGGGGACGTAGACGAGTACGGCGTCGGCTGCTTCGCCCTTGACCTGGTGGATGGTGCTCAGGCGGGGGGTGCCGGCCTGTGGAACTGAGGTCGGCAGGCCGGCTGCGGAGCGTGCGTTCTTCGTGCCGGTCAGGGTGAGTCTGGTGCCGGCGCGGGTAGCAGCCGGGGTAGGAGGGTGTGAGGTCAGGACCTGGGAGGCTGCAGCAGCCCAGGCGGCTGCCGGCTGGTCGAGGTCGGGCATGGCGGCGAGGGCTCGGTGGAGCAGGCGGTCCACGCTACTGGGGTCGAGGCCGTGGATGGTGAGGGTCTCAGCGGGTGTCTGGCGGTCGGCGTCGGGGTACCACCAGCGCAGGATGCTGCGGAGCAGGGTGTCGCGGGCGCTGTCGCGGATCTTGGCCGAGACGTGGGGGAACTCGGTCAGGGTCCCCACGGCCCAGGCTAGGGCGGCGGTCTTGGACTCCGGTGGGGCCGCTGGGCCGGCGTAGCCTTTCGGTAGTCCGCCGCGGGCGTGGGCGATGATCATGCAGTCGCTGGTGGGGATGTCGAGTTTCTGGTTGGCGTAGGTGAGGAAGTCGATCGCGGTTGTGTCGCGTCGGCTGCGCTGCTCGGCGTACAACAGGATCGGCGTGTTCTCGGCATGGTGGTCACCGAGGGCGGTGTCGGCCGGACGCGGCGGGCCGAGGCGCAGTGTGGCGGCGGCGCGGCAGATGTTAGTGGTGCTGCGCCAGTTGCTGGTGATGGTCCTTGGACCGAGCGTCGTGACGAGCGTGGCCAGGTCGGTGGTGCTGCCACCGCGGAAGCCGTAGATGGCTTGGTCGGGGTCGGCGACCAGGATCAGCGGCAGGCCCCGCCGGTGGAGCCGGTCGAGGATCTGCAAGTCGACCGTGGAGCAGTCTTGGGCTTCGTCCACGATCAGCTCGGCGTACTTCGCCGCCAGGAGAGCGACGAGTCGCGGCCCTTGGGTGGCGAGGTTGCGGCAGGCTCGTTCGCGCAGTTCATCGCCGGTGAGGTAGCCGTCCGCAGCGAGGTTCCGGCGTGTCGCGAGGGCGGCATGTTCCCAGCCGGGTGGCCGGGGCTGCCAGGCGGCGGCGCCGGTCGGTCGCCCCGACCAGGTGCCCGTGACCGGGTCGTAGGCGAAGTTCACGTCCGAGAGCTGGTAGCGCTTCTGGCCGCAGACGAACTCCCTGCGACTGGCCGGCGCGTCGCGCCAGGATTCCAGCCGCTGCCACCGTGTGCCGTCAGTGAGGAAGGGGCGCACCAGGTGAAGCCAGATGAACGTGTCGAGAGTGCCGATGAAGTGTGGATGCTCGACCAGCTCAAGCCGTACGGCAGAGGCGCAGCGGCGGTGGATCTCGGCGGCGGCCACCCGGGTGAAGGACGCGATCGCCCGGCCCTGCCGTCCGGGCACCGAGCGGTGCAGGTGCCGGTCGACGATAAGGCGGGTCTTCCCGGCACCCGGGCAGGCGATCACCGCGAACGGCGGATCTGCCGTGGCGAGCTGGGCCTGGTCGTCCCGCGCGGCGTGGCGCAGGGCGTCGATGCCGGGAGCGGTCACCCGGCCGGCTCGCTGGTGAGCCAAGTCAGCGCGGCGACGAGGTAGTCGGGAACCTGAAAGGTGCCCGTTGCGGCTTCCAGGAAATCCTGGGCGAAGTCGCCCTTGCGAAGCCCGTCACTTTGCATCTGCCTGGCCAGCTCCATGATCTGCTCCTGTGGATCGGTGATGGCGTCGATGACCCGCCAGGCCTGCTGCGACCGCTGGGGTTTCTGCCGCCGCCAGGCCGCCCGTACCGCTTCGGCGTTGCCTGCGGCGTACAACTCCGGCTCGAGAGTGCTGGCGGAGTGAAACACCTCAGCGTGACCGGCAGCTCCCAGCTTTTCGATCAAGGCTCGCAGGCCGTTGATCCGGTTCTCGCCGTTGCGCTGCGGGTTGTGCCGATCGGCGTCGGTGACAATCGCGACCCGGTGGCCGATGCGCACGCCATCGCAGCCGGTGAGCAGCACCCGCACGTACGGCTCGAAGTCCACCCCGTCGATCGGGACCAGGACCGCACCCAGAAACCGAGCCCGCTGCAGGGAACCGGCGGGGAAGAGCAACCGGGCAGCCGCCGGCACGATCAGTGCCTCGCCGATGCCCTCCACCAGAATCACCCGGGGGCTGAACAGCATCGCGCTGCGCGTGGCGTCCAGGTACCGGTTCAGCTTGGCGTGGAACTCGACGGACAGCCCGAGCCGGCCGACGCCGATCACCGCCGACTCGTATCGGGCCCAGCCGTCGGAAGGGATCCTGACCGGATCGGCCTGCGCTGGAGCCGCCTGTGGCGGGGCGGCGGTGGGCCGCACTGACCGACGCTGCACTACCACCAGGTCAGCCACGTCGATCGCCCCGGCCAGCGAAGGTGCATGCGTGGTGACGAGAACCTGGATGTGCCCCAGCCACTCCCCGTCGCCCGGACTGGTCCGGCTTGCGGCGGCGACCTCACGCAGGTAGTCCATGAGCAGGGCCTGCAACGGTGGGTGCAGGTGCGCCTCGGGCTCCTCGACCAGCAGCACGGTCAGGTCCGCCTGCGTCGCCGCGTCCAGCTGAGTGAGCACATACGCGATGTACAGCAGGTTGGCGTACCCCATCCCGGACTCGGCGATCTCGCGGGGCTCCAGGCCGGCGTCGGCCATCCGCAGCCGCAGACCACGCGCCAGCGACTGCAACGTCGCCGCCTCAAACCCCAGATCCGCTTCTTGCTCATAAGCCCCACGGGTCAGCCGGCCCAGCGGCTCGGCGATCCGCTCAGCGGCCGCGGCGATCAGTGGATGGCGCCCGACGTCGGTCAGGTGACCGCCCGCGTGTTCCAGTAGATCCTCGCGGGTGATCGGCTGCCCGGATGAATCCCGCACCGGGTTAGGCTCAGATAGCAGGTTCTCCATCACCGCCTGGATTCCCGCCGCCGAGGCGCCACCCAGCTCCCGGGCCGCATCCCGCAGGGCGGGAAGGTAGACATGCCGCAGCCGTTCCCGGGCGCCCGGCACCGGATCTGACGGATCAGCTCCGTTGCCAGCCACCCACTGCACCTGCCCGCGGAG
The DNA here is from genome assembly GCF_040681875.1 of Longispora sp. NPDC051575. Classification (NCBI taxonomy): domain Bacteria; kingdom Bacillati; phylum Actinomycetota; class Actinomycetes; order Micromonosporales; family Micromonosporaceae; genus Longispora; species Longispora sp. NPDC051575. Next base: position 37,404 of record NZ_JBFAZP010000014.1, read on the forward strand.
CTGCCCCACCGCTGGCGGGGTGTATCGCAGCCCGAACACCGCTTCGGTCAGATCAGGGCCCATCCCATGCACGTACGAGGCGATTTCTGAGACAGGACCAGTGAAGGCCCCCGAGATCTGCACCCCAGAGCAATCCGGCCCCCGGAACACGTCATCGGCGTCGAGATAGCGGCCACGGCGCCCGTCCAGCGGCTCCGTTAGTAACCGCACCGCATCCAACAGATTCGACTTGCCGCCGTTGTTCTCACCCACCACGACGGTGACGTCCCGCAACAGGTCAACAGACACCGACGACATCGACCGGAACCCGGTCACCTCAAGCCGACTGAGATACACGAACACCCCCGCGCAACAAGACTTTCAGGGTAGACCCGCCACGGTCGCGGTCGCGAGCGCGACCCGGTTGATCAGTATGGTCTTCAGCCGTTCGGCTTCAAAGACTGCGGGAGCTGTGAACCGAGCCGTGGCGACGATCGCGGCGACGTCGGCGCGGTAGATCGGCAGCGCGACCTGAGTGGGGTCGCCAGCGGCCAGCGTTGCCCGATCGGGGTCGGATTCACCCTCGAGTTCGGGGCAGGTCAAGCGAGGACCGGGTGGGCTCGATGTACTGCGAGTCCACCGACGCTGCGATCAACCCGCGAGGATTCACTCACCCTGACCGGCCATCGGCCCTTGGCGGGTGGCCGCCTTTCGGGTTAAGTGGTGCCTGGACGGAGGGAGCCCCCATGGATGATCTAGAGCGACTGCGAGCGGAGCGCGAGGAGGAGCTGAAGTACTTCGGCGATCCTCCTCGGTTCGATGTACGCATGTTCCCACTCCTCGGTGTTGACGTAGACGGCTCCGTCGGGATCACCCGGCATGCGGACGCCTATGAGTTGCGTCAGGTCGTGGCGGAGATCGGCATGCAGTTCAAGCGGGAGCTGCGGTTCGACCTTCCACCCTTCGATCCGGATGACCCCCGTCGGGACGGGGTGCTCATATTGTCGAGGCGCTTTACCGCGACTTTCGCTATCGCTGCTGGGGCTGCCGAGTTCGTTGAGGACGACGGTGGTTGGACGATGACGTGGATTTGGCTGCACCCGTACGAACGCGGCGGAGAGCTCATCGAGCGCGCATGGGAAGAGTTGGAAGGCCGCTACGGCGAATTTCGGATCGACGGGCCATTCTCGCCAGCGATGCGGGCGTTCCTTGCCCGTCAGCAGATCCCCGACGGCCGCCTCCTGGGCTAAGCTGGAGCCCCGGTTGTCAGAGTTCGACGCATCTGCGGGTCATGCCCATCGTCCCTAAGAAGGATCATCGGGTGGTGATGGCTCGGACCAGGTTCTCCTGGAGTGGGACTGGTCGAGCGGGTGGATCAGGAGTGGCTAGGCTGGAACAGGGGTTGGTGTCACCGACGCGGCCGGGCACCAGCGGTCCCTTGTCGACAAGGTGCCGAGCTTCACGACTGTGGACATCAATCCACAGACCACCCTGCCGGTACTGATGACGGTCTGCTGCACTGTGGTGTCGATCGACCAGACGGTGCCGGCGGGACCACCGCTGCTGGTGGTGTCGGCTGCGGTCGACGGAGTGACAGGGGAGGATGGCACTGATCAGTTCCGAGAAATTCGGTGGTGGGGACCGCCGAGTGTCACGCATGCTCCTGGGAATGGGCATGTTGGACGCGGTCGCGGCGCGAGTGGCTGCCGGAGCGAAGGTCGAGTTCCGGCCGACCGGGTCGTCGATGGTTCCACTGGTCAAGAGCTGTCAGTTGGTGACCGTGGTCCCGGTTGACGCGACGAAGCTTGACGTCGGAGACATCAACCGGGGCCGGGTCAACGGGTGGAGAAGCCATGATCGGGTGTTCGGGATCTGCATCGCCGTCGACGGCAACGCGAGACCGGGCGCGGCGGGCAAGGCGCGGCCGTAGGCGACTGCCAGCTATCGGTTGAGTCTGAGAAGTCTTCTGAGCGCGAATCAGATGACTTGGGTCAGTTTCTCGGCGGGCCGAGCGAAACGCGATGGCAAATCGATAGTCAACGGTGGATCTAAACGCAGGAGCAACAACGGAGCAACACGGCCGATTTTCGGGCCGATGCAGCCCAAGGTGGATCTTCATAGCACCAGGTCAAAGCCATTTTTCGAGCATCTGACCCGAAATCCTACGGATCAGAAGGTTAGGGGTTCGAGTCCCTTCGGGCGCACATAGTTTGACCTGGGCTCCTTCCTCCACACGGAGGATAGGGGCCCAGGTCATTTTTGGCCCTGGGCGGGGCGGTCTCCTGGCGTTCCCGCCGTTTCCGCTGAGTGCTGGAACACCTGAGCAGCATGAGTCTGGCGATCCAACTGGTGAGTCGCTCGGGGTGCTCACGGTCCATGCCTGACGTAGTAGCTCCGCACGCGCCGGTGCGACTCGCACGTACCCGCAGCGGTTAGGTGTTGATTTGCCTCTCGGCGCCCTCAGAGGTGTCCACCAGCCGTTTCCCAGTCGGCTGTGGCGACGACGGCGGGTCGAAGGGGGTCAGCCCTGTGCGATCCGTTCGTAGCCGGTTAAGCAGCTGTCGTCCCGGACTGCTCGATCATCAGGTTCTCAACCGCCAGCTGTGCCCGGCGGCTGCCTGAGGCTGAGCTGAAGAGCACTTGTACCTACGTCGTCACTTCTTGGTGCGGCGTCCGTTGGCGCTCTTGTAACGGGTGAACGGCACCTGCTGGAACAGATGCCGTTCTGAACTCCCGGTCCCCCGAGGGAAAGAGCGTTCATGCACGCAACGAAGAAGCATCGGGACCGGACACGGCACCGGTGGACACCCTGGCAGATCATCAGCGCTCTGGGCGCGGTAGCCACACTGGTCACCGCAGTGGCAGGTCTTGTCGCAGCAGTGAAATAGGAAGTAGGTCGGGCGGCTCGTCCATAAGGTGAGTCGCCCGCCGCGGCACTGGCCCGGTGTTCAGGGTTAGGTCTGTGTGTCGGTGAGGCGTCGTCGGGGGTCGTATGACCTTTCCAACCGCTGTTATAGAAGCGCACCGGAAGTGGGTCGGCTGGTATTTTGGGCCGGTGCAGGCGGCCGCGTTCCTCGTGGCGGGGGCCCCGGGAGCGGGAAAGAGCACCCTCGCCGAGCTCCTCCTCGCCCGCCTGACCCCACCCCCAGCATTGCTGGACAAGGACACCATCTACGGCCAGTTCGTCACGACCACCCTATCGGTCGCAGGACGGCCGAACGGTGAGCGCGAAGGCGCCTGGTACAACGCCCACGTCAAACCCCACGAGTACGACGGCCTGGCCCAGACCGCTGCCCAGATCCGCGCCCACGGCTGCCCGGTGCTGCTGTGCGCCCCGTTCACCGAGCAGATCCACGACCAAGACACGTGGGACAGCTACGTCGACGCGCTCGGCGGCGGCCACGTCGAGCTGATCTGGGTGCGGTCGGACCCACACACCCTGCGGACGCGGATCACGGCCCGGGCACTCGATCGCGACGCCGGCAAACTCCAGCACTGGGACGCCTTCCTCACCGGCGTGCGCCTGGGCGCCGCGCCCGTGGTGGCGCACCGCGAGATCGACAACCGGCTCGCCGCGCCCGACCTGGCCGGTCAGGCCGACGCCCTGCTCGCGGCGCTCGTCGACCGACGACGACCGTCGATCACGCCTGTCGGATAGCCGCACAGTTCCCGCTCGGCTGAGCGGGTGCGCCGGTCACGCAGGCGTGATCGCCCCAGGCCCGTTGAGGTCTTTGCCGTTTCGTCTTTCCGGGCGCCTGACGCCTGTGTTCCCGCGAGGAGTTCTGTCATGTCCCTGCTGTCGGTGGTTGAGCAACACGTCCGGGTGGCGGTGGCGAGGGTACTGGATGTCGACGCCGCCCTCGTCGATCCGATGGTCCGCCGCTCCGACTACGGCGACCTGCAAGTCAACGGCGCCCTGGCGCTGGCCAAGAGGTTGGGCCGCGATCCGAGGGAGGCCGCAGCGGCGGTCGCGGAGCTCCTCGAACAGGAGGGGCTGATCGAGGCTTCGGAGGTGTCCGGGCCGGGATTCGTGAACCTGACGGTCTCCGGCAACGCGCTGTGGCAGCGGTTGGCGGTGCTCGCCGGGGATCCGCGACTCGGGGTGCCCGCCGACGGGGGTGGCACGGCGGTGGTCGACTACTCCCAGCCCAACGTCGCCAAGTCCATGCACGTCGGCCACCTGCGCAGCACCGTGATCGGTGACGCGCTCGTCCGGTGTCTGGAGTTCACCGGCAGCACGGTCGTCCGGCGCAATCATGTCGGGGACTGGGGCACCCAGTTCGGCATGCTCCTGGAGTTGATGCTCGAGCAGCCGGAGCGTTGGTCGCTGTCGGCTGACGAGTCCGGCTCGCAGGCCATCGCCCGGCTCAACGTGCTCTACCGCGACGCGCGGGCCCGGTTCACCACCGACCCGGCCTTCGCCGACCGGGCCCGCACCCGGGTGGTGGCGTTGCAGGCCGGCGATCCGGCGACTCTGGCGGCTTGGGTCGACATCGTCGGAGAATCGAAGATCTACTTTCAGGAGGTGTACGAACGGCTCGGTGTCCTCCTCACCGACGCCGACGTGGTGGGCGAGAGCTTCTACAACCCGTACCTGCACGACCTCGCCGAGGATCTGCGGCGGCGGGGGATCGCCGTGCAGAGTGACGGGGCGCTGTGCGTGTTCTTCGACGACATCTGCGGCCCCGACGGCGACCCGGTCCCGTTGATCGTGCGCAAGAGCGACGGCGGATTTGGGTACGCTGCCACGGACCTCGCCGCCATCCGTGACCGGGTGGAAAGGCTCGGTGCCACCCGGTTGATGTATGTCGTGGACTCGCGTCAGGCCCTGCACTTCCGGATGGTCATCGACACCGCCCGGCGCGCCGGCTACCTGCCCGACCACGTCACGGCCGAGCACGTGTCGTTCGGGTCGGTCCTGCGCGCCGACGGCCGGCCGTTCAAGACCCGGGACGGGGACACGTTCCGGCTGATCGAGCTCCTCGACGAGGCCGTGGACCGCGCCCGGGTCACCGTGCGGGCCAAGAACCCGGGCCTCGACGGCGACGCCCTCACCGAGCGGGCCCGGGAGGTGGCCATCGGCGGGGTGAAGTACGCCGACCTGTCGACCAGCAGGACCCGGGACTACCTGTTCGACCTGGACCGGATGCTCAGCCTGCAGGGCAACACCGGCGTGTACCTGCAGTACGCCCACGCCAGGATCAACTCCATCCTCGCCAAGGCCCCGGCACCCGACGGCGTCACCGACACCGTCGAGTGGGAACCGGCCGAGCGGGCACTGGTACTCAAACTCGACGGGTTCGCCGAGGCGGTCGCCGCAGTGGTCGCCGGGTCTGAACCCCACCGGCTGTGCGGGTACCTCTACGACCTCGCCCAGACCTACAGCGCCTTCCACGAGAACTGCCCAGTCATCAAGGCGCCCACGGCCGAGGTCCGGAGCAATCGGGTGGTCCTGTGTCAGGTCACCGGGGCGACCCTGCGCCTGGGGCTCGGCCTGCTGGGCATCGCCTCCCCCGAACAGCTGTAGGCGCCGACCTCGGGTACCCGACACCGGGTACCCGAGATCGGTGTTGAAGCTGCACTCTCGTCGCCGAAGATGTCCTCGACCGAGGGCGAGCCCCCGCAGAACCCGCCGCTGCTGCCCGAAGTCCCGCCGTGCGCACTGCGCGGGATGGGCCAGTAGCACCGTGGGGGACTCCGCCGACGAGCCGTCGCCCACGGTACCTGTCACGCGGAACGCGGCGGCGCTGCCCGTGGTACCAGGAAAAGGTCATGGTCCGTGCCTTCGGGGATCGTCCCCACGGTGACCCACGACCCCGGCGCTCCGTCGAGGACTTCCTCGCGGCGGCCGGGCGGAGGTCGCGTGGACGGGCGACGACGCGCTGACCTGGGCGATCCGGCCTAAACTGCCCCGAGCTGCGCCCGCACCATCCACCGTCTCCCGCCGTGAGGAACCCGACCATGGACGACGCCTACGACCCGCACGCCATCCTCGACAAGTGGATCCGGGTCTGGGACGAGCGGGGCTCGTTCGAGGCCGGTTCGCTCACCGGGGACGCGGACCCCGGGCGCGAGCGGTCCTATGTGGTGAGCATGCTGCCGTACCCGTCCGGTGACCTGCACATGGGCCACGCGGAGGTGTACTCGATCAGCGACGTGATGGCCCGGTTCCTCCGGATGCGCGGCGTCGACGTGCTCAACGCGATCGGCTGGGACTCCTTCGGCCTGCCGGCGGAGAACGCGGCCATGAAGCGGGGCCTGCACCCGAAGGCGTGGACCTACGACAACATCGCCATCCAGGCCGAGTCGTTCCGCAGGATGGGGATCTCCTTCGACTGGCGTACCCGGCTGCACACCTCCGACCCCGAGTACTACCGCTGGAACCAGTGGCTGTTCCTGCGCCTCCGCGAGCACGGCCTGGCCTACCGCAAGGAGGCCGCGGTCAACTGGTGCCCCACCGACCGGACGGTGCTGGCCAACGAGCAGGTCGTCGACGGCAGGTGCGAGCGGTGCGGTGCCACCGTGATCCAGCGCGCGCTGACCCAGTGGTTCTTCCGGACCACCGCCTACGCGCAGCGGCTGCTGGACGACATGGCCGAGCTGGAGGGGCGGTGGCCGGACGACATCCTCGCGATGCAGCGCAACTGGATCGGCCGTTCGGAGGGCGCGCACGTCGACTTCGCCGTCGAGGGGCGGGCCGAGCCGCTGCGGGTGTTCACCACCCGCCCGGACACCCTGTACGGCGCGACGTTCCTCGTGGCGGCCGTGGACTCCCCGCTCGCCGACGAGCTGTGCGCGCCGCAGGCCCGGGGCGAGTTCGAGGCCTACCGGGCCGGTGTCGCCTCGGCGACCGACATCGACCGGCTGGCCACCAACCGGGCGAAGACGGGGGTGGACCTGGGCCGGTACGCGATCAATCCGGTCAACGGCGAGCGGATCCCGGTCTACGCCTCCGACTACGTGCTGGCCGGCTACGGGACCAGCGTGATCATGGGGGTGCCGGCGCACGACACCCGCGACGGCGACTTCGCCACGGCACTCGGCCTGCCCGTGCGGACGGTCGTCGACGGCGAGGGCCCGGGCGTCATGGTCAACTCGGCCGGCTACGACGGGCAGACCCCGGCCGACGCCGGCCGCGCGATCGTCGCCGAGCTGGCGGCCACGGGCCGGGCCGGCGCGGCGGTGAACTACCGGCTGCGCGACTGGCTGCTGTCCCGGCAGCGGTTCTGGGGCACGCCGATCCCGATCGTGCACTGTCCCGCCTGCGGCGAGGTGGCGGTGCCCGACGAGCAGCTGCCGGTGACACTGCCCGAGGACGGCTACGAGCTGAAGCCGACCGACGGCCGGTCCCCGCTGGCGACCGCCGAGGCGTGGGTGGCGGTGGACTGCCCGGCGTGCGGCGGCCCGGCCAGCCGGGACACCGACACGATGGACACGTTCGTGGACTCCTCGTGGTACTTCCTGCGCTACCCGAACCCGCACTACACCGAGGGGCCGTTCGACCCGGCGGGTATCGCGCGCTGGCTGCCGGTCGACGAGTACATCGGCGGCAAGGAGCATGCCACCGGGCACCCGATGTACGCCCGGTTCCTCACCAAGGCGCTGCACGACATGGGGATGCTGCCGTTCGTCGAGCCGTTCGTCCGCCTGACCAACCAGGGCCAGGTGCTGATGGACGGGCGGGCCATGTCCAAGAGCCTCGGCAACCTGGTCAACCTCCAGGACCAGATCAGCCTGTACGGGCCGGACGCCGTGCGGGTCACGATGGTGTTCGCCGGGCCGCCGGAGGACGACGTCGACTGGGCGGACGTGTCGCCGGCCGGCGCGGTCAAGTGGCTGGGTCGGATCTGGCGCCTCGCCGGCGAGGTGGCGCCCGCCACCGGGGAGCCGCTGAAGCCCTCCGACCTGCGGCGTGAGACCCACCGGCTGGTGGCCGAGGCCACCACCGGCATGGCGGCCAAGCGGCTCAATGTCGCCATCGCGCACCTGATGAAGCTGACCACCGTGCTCCGCAGGGCGGTCGAGGCCGGCGGGGGCGCGGATCCCGGGGTGCGGGAGGGCGCCGAGATGCTGGCGCGGATGCTCTCGTGCTTCGCGCCGTTCACCGCCGAGGAGGCGTGGGAGCGGCTCGGCCACCCGGCGTCGATCATCGACCAGCGCTGGCCCGAGGCCGATCCGCAGCTGGTGGCCCGGGACAGCGCGGTGTGCGTGATCCAGGTCAACGGGAAGCTCCGCGACCGGCTCGACGTGCCGGCCGACATCACCGAGGAGGCGCTGCGGGACCTGGCGCTGAACTCGGACCGGGTCCGAGCCGAGCTCGCCGGGTCCGAGGTGACGAAGGTGGTCGTGCGCGGAGATCACCGACGACGTCGCCAACGTGATCATCGCGCAGTTGCTGCACCTGCAGTCCGAGAGCGCCGACCTGGAGATCGCGCTCTACATCAACTCGCGGGGCGGCTCCTACAGCGCGCTGACCGCGATCTACGACACGATGCAGTACGTCCGGCCGGACGTCGCCACGTTGTGCGTCGGGCAGGCGTCCTCGGCGGCGGCCGTGCTGCTGGCGGCGGGGACGCCCGGGAAGCGGACGGTGCTCCGGCACGCCAAGGTGGTGCTGCACCAGCCTTCCACGGAGGAGGGCTCGTTCGACGTGACCCAGGGGACGCTGCCCGACCTGGCGATCCGGGCCCGGGAGGTGTCGCGGGTGCGGGCCGAGATGGACGACATTCTCAGCCGGCACACGGGTCATCCGGTGCAGAAGATCCACCATGACATCGACCGGCACAAGACGTTCAGCGCCGCAGAGGCGGTGGAATACGGCCTGGCCGATCAGGTCATCGCGTCGGTGAAGGCGGTGCCGGGAGCCTAGGTGGCCAGAGGTCGGGAGGCTAGGCGGTCAGAGGTCGGGTGGCCACGCGGGCAGCGGGAAGGCGCTGCCGGGAGGTCGAGCGGCCAGGGCGAAGGCTGCCGGGGGTCAGGCGGCCAGGGGGAAGGCTCCCGGGAGGTCAGGCGGCCAGGGCGTAGGCGTCGCCGGCTCGCCGGACCGGCGACGTCGCCACCTCGAACCGGCCCACGGTCGCCCGGCGGACCGGAACCGTGGCGGCCACGCCGTTCTTCGCCGAGATCTGGAAGGCGACGGCGACGAGCAGCTCCGAAAGCTCGATGCCGAGCGCGGCGCACAGTGCCGCGAGCACCTCCGAGGAGGCCTCCTTCAGGCCGCGTTCCAGTTCCGACAGGTAGGGCATGGAGACCCGGGCCTGGAGCGCGACCTCGGCCAGGGTCCGCCCCTGTTCGAGGCGCATGCGCCGCAGGGTGTCGCCCAGCGCGGAGCGCAGCAGCACACGACGCGGAGTCGCCTGGGCGTGGGCACCGTCCGCCGGATTCAGCATGTGACCTTTATAGCGAGGCGGGCCGCGCCCTGACACCCGAGTTCGCTACGGGCAGAGAAGGCCGCGTCGGTAGCCGAGCCGCGCACCCGAGCCGTTCGCCGAGCCGTTCGCCGAGCCGCGCACCCGGCCTCGCCGTCGACGCGCCCGGCGCCAGCGGTACCCCCCAGGTCCTGGATCTGTTCGAAGCCCTGACCCCGCTGGGCGCCACCGACGCGCAACGCATCGCCGGGACGACCAGCGGACTCAGGGAACATTCCTGACATTCGAGGGGTACTCAGGCGCCGAGCAGCTTCTCCACGAGCGCCCTGGAGTCGGTGAGCGCCGACTGCCGGTACGCCACCACCGGGGTGAGCATGTCCTCGGCGGCGCCACCGAAGACGAGCCGCAGCGGCGGTTCGGCCATCGCGGCGATCCCGGTGACGACCGTCGCGTAGATGTCGGCCGGGGCGGCGACGGTGTTGTCGCGCATGCTCCGCAGGCCGGTGTCCACGGGTGCGACCACGTCCCGGTACGCGTCGATCCGGGTGTCGGGCTGGTGCACCTTGTCGCCGTAGGAGGTGCTGAAGCCGCCCAGTTGCAGGATGCTCACCTTCACGCCCAGGTGGCCGGCCTCCATGTGCACCGACTCGGCGAGTCCCTCCAGGGCGTGCTTGCTGGCCGTGTACGCCGACAGCCCGGGCAGGGCGAACATGCCCGACACCGAGGAGGCGAAGATCGCGTGCCCCCGACCGGCGGCCCGCCAGTGCGGCAGCGCGGCGCGTACCAGTCGCCAGGGCCCGTAGAGGTTCGCGTCGAGCTGGGCGTGCAGTTCGGAGTCGGTGACCTCCTCGACGACCCCGAACTGCCCGTAGCCGGCGTTGTTGACCAGCACGTCGAGGCCGCCGAACCGCTCGACGGCCAGCTCCACGGCAGCGGTGCACTGCGCGGGGTCGGTGACGTCGAGGGCGGCGGTCACGATGTGCGGGCCCGCCGCCGCGAGGTCGGCGAGAGAGGACTCGTCCCGGGCGGTGATCACGGCCCGGGTGCCGGAGTCGGCGAGGCGTTGGGCTAGTGCCCGACCCAGACCGCTGGAGCAACCGGTTACCAGCCAACGTCGTTCAGTCATCGTGCCAGGGTGGAGACGGCCGACCACTGTGTCCAGTCAACTGGCGGTTGGCCGACAGTTCGGGTCGTCGGTGCGGGCCGGCCGGGTGACGGCCCCTCAACCGTCACCCGGCACCCGTCGGATCAGTGGTTCGGGTCCACGGAGACGTGGATGTGGTCGTAGTGGCAGGTAGTCCACTGGTTCTTGTACTTCGACGGGTTGGTCTTCTTCAGCTTCTGGAGCGCGGCCAGCTTGGTCCGCGGGTAGTCGCACCCGCCCCCGCCCCGGCTCGTGTTCCAGCCCCCGTCGGCGTACGCGAACGCCCCGTACCAGATCTCGTAGGCCATGCCCTTGTTGTTGCCGTTGGTCCGCAGCCATCCGGACAGCTTGTCGCCGTTGGTCTTGTTCAGGAACAGGTCGCAGGCGTCGCCGGTGTTGTGGGCGCTGCCGGGATCCTTCCGCCGGCAGCCGTAGCTGAAGCTGTACCCGGCCGACTTGGCGTGCGCCTGGGTGTACTTGAGAAGGTTGCACATCTTCTGCGACGTCTGGCCGGGGTTCTTCTTCCAGTCCTTGACGCACGCGGCCACGGCGGCGGACGACTCGCCCGCGACGGAGTCACCGGCGGCGCTGGCGGCCACCGAGCCGCCGGCGATCAGGGCGCCGATCGCGGCGACGGCGATGGCGAACTGTGCGAACCGCGACATGCCTGACAGACGTTTCATGGCGGACTCCTCCGATGGTGGCAGGGGGCGGGGTGCCCCGGTGCCACCAGCAGAAGGCCGGGCGGGGGTGGCTCACAACGCGTCCGGCGGGCCGGGTCAGTCCCGGACAGTCCGGGACGCCATGGCCGCGCTGGTGGTTGGTCACGTGGAGTGCGGCCGGCGCGGTCGGCCACCCGGGATCAGGCCGGACCGGTCACACGGAATCCGCCGGCCCGGGCGACAAACCACAAGCCCTCGACGGGTACGCCCGCGCGAGCGGTCAGCGCTTCCCCCGCCGGGGGTTCGGCGCGCCGCGCCGGTGTCCCGACTTCTTGGCCGACTCCGCGCTCGGCGCCGGGGCCCGGCCGCGGGTGCTGTTCGCGGTCCGGCCGCGCACGATGCCGATCATCTCCTCGACCAGCTCGGTCTGCCGGTCCCGCCGCCACACGAGCGCGACGGACGACTGCGGCGCGTCGGTGACCACCCGGTACGCGAGATCGCGACGGTTGTGCAGCCGGGCGAGCGACTGCGGAACCAGCATGACGCCGACGCTCGCGGCCACGAACTCGACCGCCGACGCGGTGGTGGCCGGCCGGTGCTCGGTCGCCGGGGCCGCCGAGGCGCCGGTCCAGTCGAGCACGTCGTCCAGCGGCTGGGTCAGCGTCTGGCCGGCGAGATCGGCGAGGCTGAGCTCGTCCTCGGCCCCGGCGAGCTGATGATCACGCGAGAACACGACGACCGTCGCCTCGGTGTACAACGGAATGGCGTGGAATATGTCCTGATCCACCGGAAGTCGTACCAGTCCGGCGTCAGCTTGTTCCGACAGCAGCGGCCCGAGCTGGGCGTGTTCGGTCGGCGTGACCCGCAGGTCCACCTCCGGCAGCCGCTCGGACCACACCCGGCTCCACTTGTCCACCGTGACGCCGGGGACGATCAGCAACCGGAAAGTCGGGGGGCGGCGATCCTCGGCGGCGGGCATGCTGGTCAGGGTACTGGGGGATCCGCCCGGCCCGTTGCCGGCCCGCTAATCTGAGCTGGTGAGCAAGCCTAAGAAATCCCAGATGATGAAGCCCTCGACGGCGGCACTGAAGCTCGAGGTCTACCTGCCGGCCACGCCCCCCGAGTTCCAGGACGGCATGGTGTCCCGCGAGCAACTCGACGACCTCCAGCACAACCCGCCGCCGTGGCTCGCCGAACTCCGCAAGAACGGCCCGCACCCCCGGCACGTCATCGCCGCCCGGCTGCGGGTGTCCAACAGTGGGCTGGCGCGCGGGGGCATCACGGATCCGCTCACGACCTCGGAGATCGCGGCCCTGATCGCGGAACCGCCGGCGTGGCTGGTCCGGGAGCGCGAGACGTACGCGGAGGTGCTCCGCGAGCAACGCATCCAGCGGGGCGACACCGGCGCCTAGCCCGATAGTCGCCAGGTGGGGTGATGTTCGGTCGGTCGACCATGCGTGTCCGGCAAGTGTTTACTTTGATCCCACCTGACGCTATCTCGCCGAGATGCCCATTGAACTGCGCATATAGGCCCAGTTAGTGTTCTGGGTATGAGAACGCCGGAGGCGGGCAACCGGGAGTAGTGGGACGCTCGGGCGATGAAGAGGCGTGCGAGCTACCCTGTCGCCGCCGGCTTGTTCGCGGTTTCGGTCGTGTTCGGGCTCGCGGTCCTGATGATTGTCAAGGGGTACGGACCTGAGGTCATCACTCCGGTCGTCACCGGTACGAGTCTGGCCGCAGCGGAACTGATGCGCCGGGTCCAGGTGTCCGTGTCCACACCGTCCCGGTCGGGAGACAAGGCGAGGGACGATGATGAGTCGACCGACCGGTGACGACAGGTCCACCGCGAAGGCCCGGCCCTCGGTCGCGCTGATCGGCAGCTTCCGGCAGCACTTCGCCGAGGTACGGCGGGCCGCAGAGGTCTTCGCCGCCGCCGGGTTCACGGTGAGGACGCCCCCGCTGGTTCCGCTCCGCGACGTCGACCGGGAGTTCGTGCGCTTCGAGACGGATCCCCACCTGTCGCTGGACCACCACATCCAGGACATCACCTTCGACAAGATCTTCTCGTCCGATTTCGTGTACGTGGTGAACCCCGACGGCTACCTGGGCCGCACCACCTCCTATGAGTTGGGGCGCATCCTGGAGCGGGGCATGGCGGTGTACTACGCCGAACCGCCGAAGGATCTTCCCATCGAGATCGCCGAGGGTACGGTGCTGAGCGCCGATGACCTGGTGGCGTGCGTTCTCGGGGAGGTGCTCACCGCGCCGGCGAGACGTCCACGAGTCGCGGCGCTGCCGACTGCGGACATCGTCATCCTCACCATCCGGGACCGCGAACTCCACGTCCTGCTGATCAAGCGTGGAAAGGATCCTTTCCGGGGAAAGTCCGCGCTCCCCGGCGGTTTCGTCCGGCCGGGCGAGTCCCTGGAGGACACCGCGAGGCGCGAACTGGAGGAGGAGACGAATCTCGGAGGCTCTCTCCTCATGGAGCAGTTGCACACCTTCTCAGAACCCGAACGTGACCCGCGGGGACGGATCGTGACCACCGCCTTCCTCGCGATCGCGCCCGACCTGTCGGACGTCCGGGGCGCTTCCGACGCCGCCCGAGCTGACTGGGTGGAGGTCGACGAGTCAATGTGGAGGGATCCCGCGCGGCTCGCCTTCGACCACGGGGACATTCTCCGCCGCGCGCTCGAACGTGCCCGGGTGCTGTTGGAGCACACCACGGTCGCAGCCGACTTCTGCCCACGGAGGTTCACCATCAGCGACCTACGGAAGGTCTACGAGGTGATCTGGGGCGTCACTCTCAACCCGCAGAACTTCCAGCGGAAGGTCCGCGAGGTCAAGGGCTTCGTCATCCCGACCCACGAACGGCGGGACGGACGGCAGGGGCGACCAGCCGAACTGTTCCGGCGTGGTCCGGCCGAGCATCTCGATCCGCCGATGCTGCGTCCGCGCCAGCGAAATAGTCCCTGAGCCCGCTCAGGCCTCCTCCCCGCCCCGTTGGAGCCCGGCCGTGGCGAGCATGTGAACGGCGAAGCGGGCCGCGTTCTCCGCCGCGCGCTGCTGGTGCCGGTCCGACTTGCGGTAGCCCAGGTCGGAGATCGCCTTGATCATGATCCAGTTGGGCTTCTTGCCCACGGTGCACGCCTCGTAGACACCGGCCGCCTCCATCTCCCCGGCGATCGCGTCTGGGAAGTCCTGCCGGAGCTGACCGATCGTCTCCTGCGAGTTGAAGACCGTGTTGGAGCTCAGGACGGTACCGAAATGGACGCGCACTTTGGGGTCGGCCCAGGTCGCCTGCCCGGACTGACAGCTGTTCATCAGCACTGGTGACGGCCCTACGTTCACGCCCCTGTAGATCGTCTGAGGCTTGCCTTCGCGGTCGACGATCTTCCGGTGGTCCATGTTCTGTACCCGACGGGACACGACGACGTCGCCGAGCCGCTGACCCTCGTCCGGCCGTAGGCCGTAGCAGATTCCCACCAGCAGTACATGGTCTGGATGGCACAGCCGGGTGGTCTCCCTCGCCGTCATGAGCATCCCCGACGCCGATCCCGTCCCCTGCTCCGCCGCCTGGACCATGAGCACCCTCGTGTCCTCGACCGGCCCGAGATCGTAGACGGTGTAGATGCCGTGGCGGCGAAGGGCCCACGTCCGGCCGTTGCGGGCGTGCACGGCGGCACGGACCGCGTCACGTTCCTTCTCCGTGACCACCAGGATGAGTACGAGTGTCTCGGTCATCTTCTCAAGTACCTTCTCTTGTCGGTCGCGAGAATCGCGGTTGCGGGTGCTCTCGTGGTAGCCGGCGACGCCGACCACGGCGACACCCGTGAGCGCGGCGGCGCTGACCAGCCAGCCGAGCGACGTCGCCAGCACCGTGCCGGGCGCCAGGCCGGGGGTGTCCTGGAGGTACAGCCGGTTCAGCAGGAAGCGCAGCGCGTCGAAGTAGGTGGCCGGATGGCCCACGCACGCCGCTGGTAGGCACTCCGCGGCCTCGACATTCGCGACGATCCACGCGAGGACCGCCACGACCAGCGCGAGGGCGCCCAGGTAGAGCACCGCGAAGCTGCCGTTCACCCGGTGGCGGCGCGGGCTGGTCAGCCTGCGGCTCGGCGCGTGCAGCAGCAGCGCGGTGCCGTCGGCCGACTGGTCCGCGGTCCGCACCGACCGCTTCACGGTGTCCTCGGCCGCCTTCGTGGTGACACCGTGGGTCACCACCACCAGCGACTCGGTGATCTCGGCCAGGTCCGCACGCGCCTGGTCCCCCACGAACTCCTGGATACCGGCCCGGATCAGTTGCTCCAGCCGTTGGTGGGTGCGGCTGAGGAGGTCATCCACCCGGTCCGCCGCCGGCTGGTGCAACAACGGCACCGACCAGCGGATGGCCGTGAGCGAATCGGACTCGCGGTCGCGCCCCGGCCAGGAGAGCGACCCCATGCCGAGCATCCACCAGAGCTGGAAGACGGCCATGCCGGTGAGGAACGCCGTTATCCACAGCATCCCCGCCAGAACCGCCAGCAGCGCGGGCAAGTAGAGGTGGGCCATGGCAGCCACGACGGCGATCATGATCCCCAGCAGTGGCGGCGCGGCGAAGACCAGCGTGTCCCAGTGCCGGTCGATCCGGCGCAGCAGCCGCAGCGCGTACCCGCCGGTGCTCGGCGGTCGGCCCACCACCCGGGGACGTTGGAGTAGGGCGAACCCGCCGCCGTCCTGCTGGACGACGAGCCCGTCGAGGGAGGCGACGAACAGCAGCAACGCCAGCGGCGCCCGGCAGCGAACCAGCCCCAGCACGCTGCGCGGTCGCACCGCGGACAGCTTCCATCCGCCGTCCGCGGTGCGGCGGACCGATCGTGCGGCGGCCCTCGCCTCTCGCATGGACCAGGTCATGACAGAACCTCCTACGCCCGGCGCTTCAGCGCGTCGGACGCGAGTCGGAACACGTATCCCATCAGGCGGAACGGCGCTACGAGAAGCCAGCCCAGGAACCGGGTGTAGAGCCTCCAGAGCGGCTCCCCGAGCCACGGGACGAAGACCCTGAACAAGTAGAGCAGTACCGTGACCGCGATGAGTGGGGACAGCAGGCTGAGTGTCAGGTTGAGGAGCGCGACGAGCAGGTCGTTGAGCACGAGTTCCCCTCAGATGGTCCGTCGACGGAGGGTCTGGTGAGTGAGGTCGGCGATGGTCCGGCCGAAGGCGAGTGCGGTCTCCTCGGCGTTGGCCCCGTCGAACCGGGTGGGTGCCGCCTCGGGGAATCCGGTCGCCCACTGCCCCGGCACATCGATGCTCCTGCCAGGCGCCAGGAGCCGCAGGTCGTGGACTCCGTGCCGGTTCAGCCGGTCGCGGCCCACGACCGGTGAGATCGGCAGGTCCGCCAACTGGGCGTCGGAGATCAGCACCAGCGCCACGTCGCAACGTGTCGGGGACAGCGCGGAGGTGGCGGTGAGCAGCGGTTCCAGCAGGGTGTCGGCGCCGTCCGAGACGTGGGTGGCCTGCAGGGGCGCGGGGAGGGCGGTGACCGCTGTCGCCGACTGCCGCACCCCGGCGTCGAAGGCGAACTCCACCACGGCCACCTCGTCGTTGTCACGGAGAGTGCGGGGCTGCCGGACCCAGGTCAACAACTGCTCCAGCGCTGCATCCCTGGGCTTCGCGAACAGGGTCATCGAACCTGAGATGTCCAGGCCGACGACCACACGCACGCAGGCCGGGCCCCGCGGGCCGACCAGCTCGGTCCTGCTGAGGGAACTCGGCCGGTCAGACTGTTCCGAGGCAGGCCACAGCCAGGCGGCCAGGAGGGCGAGTGCGAGAAGAACGAGCCCCGTCGTGCGGCCCTTCCCGTTTCGGCCGTCCAGCGAGACCGGCCCGATGAGAGGCCGGTCTCCACTGAGCTTGACGGTCATGACCCACCACTTTCGGGCATGTGGGCGGGCCGGGAGAGATCGTGGCCGTTGGTGGGATCGGCCTGGTTCAGCGAGCCGAACGAGACCCCTTGGACAAGTCCGTTCCGGCCGGGCTCCGGTCCGTCACCGGACGCGTCCCCGACAGGCCGGGCGCCGTTCGCCGGCTGGTCGTCGCCCGGGGCCGAGCGCTGTGCCGGAATGGGAAGGGCGTTCTGGTCGCCCCGCCGTCCCGACCCGGCGCTGGGCAGCTTGTGCAGCGCGCCGATCCGCTCGTCCAGTTCGCGGACGAGAGCCTCCTGGGAGACCGGAGGGTAGGACCGGAGGGTGTCGATGACGTCGCTGACCCGGCGTACGGGATTGAGCGTCATCGGCTGGCCGTGGAGCCTCATGGGCGCGGCCGACGGGACCGCCAGAGCTCCGGGAGACGGGTTCTGGTGGGCGTCGGTCCGGACGTCGACGGCCGCGGGTGCCGGCAGGTGACTGTTGGTGGCCCGGTTGTCGGTGAGCAGGATGCCGCCGGCTCCGTAGACCTGGTCCACCCGTCCGAGTTGCACCTGGATGGCGGCGCGCAGCGCCAGCCAGGCCTTCGTGTGCGCCTGGTTGGCGGCGATCACGGCGTCGCGACGGCGGGCGAGCCTGCGGTCACGTTCCCTGGTGTGCGAACGAATCTCGGAGATCGCGAAGACCCGCGCCACCATGTCGCCGAGGATGACGACCACGAAGAGCGCCGCCATGGCGAACGAGGGCAGCGGGGTGCTGCCGACCGGACGGGTGTCCTCGCCGAACCGCGTGTTCACGAGCGTGAAGACCACGGCCACGACCACAGCCCCCACCGCCAGGGCTGCGATGGTGCCCCAGCGTTCCCTCCGCCCGATCCCCGGGTAGTCCATGACCCACCGGTGCCCGAGGTGGCCGACGATGCGGGCGACGCTGACCCCGGCGAGCGGTAGGAGGATCGCGAGCAGGACTGCGGAGATGCGACCCGTGGCGTACCAGGCCGCCTTGTGGCTGACACCTTCGCTGAACACGCCGTACCAGAAGAACAGCTCCACGATGATGAAGACGATCTCCAGGATCAGGAGGCCCACCCCGCGCAGCATCGGCCGGTGCAGGTCGAAGACCTCCTGGAACCTCCCGTCCTCGTGCGCCGGGGCCGGAACCGGGGTCCGGTGGTTGACCCAGATGGGGTCGTTGACCAGAGTGGCCAGTTCCTGGCGGGCCTTTACGGACTTGTGCGTGCACCGGTTGACGGTCTGCTCGGCCTGGAGCAGTGCCTTGGAAGCGCGCTGCTCCTCTTCGGCGATGGTGTTGCCGACCGTGATCGCGACCGAGACCTCGCCGTTGGTCAGCGCCGTTGGGGTTGGTGCCGTGGACTGCGCCTGCCGTTCCTGCCGCAGCACCATCCGGCGCTGGGCGGCGACGCCGCCCAGCCGACCCGTCAACCGGGACAGGATCTCGCGTTTCATGCCTGGCATCCCTTCGGACCCATCTCGATGACGACCCGACGGTTCTGGGCCGCCGCGTTCTCGTCGTGGACGTTGTTGACGAACTCGGGCACCGCGGGTTGGGTCGACCCGTGGCCGATGGACCTGATCCGGTCTTGGGCGACACCGAAGGACGCGATGGTGCTCGCCACGGTCTCCGCCCTCTGCGTGGAGATGCGCGTCTGGTACTCGGTGGTTCCGTAGTTCGCGGCGTGCCCCGCGACCTCAGCCATCCAGGACGGGTTGGTCACAAGGGTGTTCGCGACGTCCTGGAGCTGCTTCCCTGAACCGGTGCGCAGCTCGACGCTGCCCGCCGTGAAGAGCAGCGAGGCCGGGATCGTGACCCGGGTCCGGCAGCCGACCGTGACACTGGCCGTCACGGGAAGGCGCGCCTCGTCGGGCTGTGTCGCGGGCTTGCCGCCGCCCGCCTTCCCCGGCTCGCTGACGAAGTTGAGCTGTGCCCCGCCTTCGGGCCACGTGAGCGCCGACGTCCACAGGGACTTGAGGTCGGTGCGGGCGGACTCGGGCAGCGAGGCGTTCGTCTCGCCGAAGTTGCCCCAGGTGATCTTCTTGCCGGTCAGCTCGGCGGCGAGGTGCGGTCGGATCCGGCTGGCGAACTCCTTCGGGTCGGCATCGAAGCCGACCGTGTTGATGTCGAACGCGCCAGCGTTGCTGACGCCGTCGGAGACGACCAGGATCTCCGAGGTGCTGTGCCGGGCGGCGGTGTTGAGAGCGGCGACGATATCGCTGCCGGGTGCGGTGGGCTGTGCGCTGTCGCCCCGCATCCAGGTGGAGATGCAGCTGATCGCGATGGCCCGTTGACGCTGGGCGAGGTCCGAGTCGGTGGGGTCGGGGTTGAGAGCGAAGGTCACCACCCCCTGCGGGGTGCGGCCCCGACCGTCGACCGCGATGATCGTGAGCTGGGCCTTGCCCTTCTGGAGGTCCGCCAGCAGCGCGTCGAAGCCGGGAGGCAGTTGGGCCCGGGTCCCCGAAGCGGTGTTGTCAACGACGAGGGCGGCCCGGGTTCCGGTCCCGCCGGGCAGCGCGGCGAGCTTCGCGCAGTCGCTGGCGCGCGCCCCGTCCGCCGTCACGGCGCCGTCAGCCTGGACGTCGGTGCAACCCGACATCGTCACCAGGCCGAACAGGAGGGCGATGACGCAGTACAGCAGACGGTGGAATGTGTTCTTCCCCAGCATGTTTCGAACTCCAGGCGGTGAGAGGTGGTCTCCGGGTCCTCGGGCGGCTGGCGGTCGGCGTGCCTGGTGAGCACGCCGACCGCCGTGGATCGCCCTGGGACTCGCTCAACGGTGAAGGCGGTGCCTTCCGTTTTCCTACCGGCACGTTCCGGTGGCGTTGTCCCAGTTGGTGCTCGCGGGGCAGGGCAGCCCGGCCTCGGCCGGGCTGCTGGTGCCGGTGAGGAAGGAGGTGAGGAGCACGGCGAGGAGCACGGCGCGCAGACACTGACGCATGGGAGGTCCCTTCAAGGAAGGTGGGAAGCGGGAGGACGGGCTTCGCGACGCCCATGTCGGGTCGGCCGTACGTGCCGAACCGAGCGGCAACAGCTTTACTGTCTCTTCGACAATAAGCCTCGGGGTGCGTTTGTGTCAATGGAACAATAAGGTAAGCTCGTGCCGTGGAGAGCCGTGATCATGCCGAAGTCCGCCTGGCCGTGGACCTCGTTGTCCTGACCGTCCGCGAGGACCGCCTCCAACTGCTCGTCATCGTGCGGGGCAACCAGCCCTACCGGGGCCGCCCAGCCCTTCCCGGCGGATTTCTCCGCGAGAACGAGGATCTCCGCGCGGCCGCCGTCCGGGAGCTCGCCGAAGAGACCGGCCTCGCCGGCAGGAGTCTCGTGTTGGAGCAGATCGGCGCCTACGACGCTCCCGAACGCGATCCCCGCGGCCGCATCGTCAGCGTCGGCTATCTCGCCGTGGCCCCCGACCTGCCGGTTCCCACCGCTGGATCCGATGCCACCGGTGCCACCTGGGCGCGGCTCGACACGGTGCGCGGCGCCTTGGCCTTCGACCACGACGAGATCGTGTCCGACGCCCTGGAGCGCGCCCGGACCCGGCTGGAATACACGACGTCCGCGACGGACTTCTGCGCCGAGGTCTTCACCATGGGCGAGCTGCGCCAGATCTACGAGATCGTCTGGGGAATCACGCTGGACCCTCGCAACTTCAGCCGCAGGATCCTCGCCACCGAGGGCTTCATCGAGCCGACCGGTGACCGCCGGGCGCAGGTAACGGGGCGGCCGGCGGCCCTCTACCGCAGGGGACCCGCGAGCCGACTGAACCCACCGATGCTGCGCCCGCAGCAGGGCGAGCAGTGAGCTAGCGGTACAGGTGGATCTGGTCCTCCAACGGGAGGTCCATCAGGTGGTGCAGACGCTCGACCTGGGCCGACGCGTCGTCCGTGGCGAGCCCCTGCTGACGCAGTACCTCGACGAGCGTCGAATACGACACCGCTTCGAGGTACGGCGAGCCACACGCGGCGAAGCACCTGGCGGCGTGCTCCAACGCGGCCACCTGTTCCGTCGGGCGCGCGAGCGCGGCGAACAACTCAGCCCGGGAGAGGTGCACCCTGCCCTCCAGGACCGCGTCGGCGGTTTCCGCGGCCAGTCGGCCCGCCCAGGCGAGTGTCTCGTCCGCCTCAGCGAGGCTGCCGCGTAACCGGGCGAGGTCGCCGTGCCCATGGAGGGCGTACGCCAAGGTGCTGCCCTTGGTCTGCCCGGCCGCGCCGGCGACCGTGTCGAAGTCGTGCCGGGCCTCGTCGAGCTGCCCCAGGGCCAACCGCGCGCGCCCCACCCAGTACGCCGACTGTGCGATCACCCTGGCCTGGCCGAGCGCGTCGGCGGCCCGCCTCGCTCGGATCAGGGAGGTCAGCGCCTCGCTGTGCTCTCCGAGATCCAGGAGGGTCTGGCCGATGAATCTGCTCGTTTGCCAACAGCCCAACGTGTCGCCCGCGCCCTCGTAGCGGCGGAGCGCCTCACGGAAGAGGGTCAGGGGCTCGGCGAGCCGACCCTCGCGACGCAACGCGTTGCCCAGCGTCCGCTGGGCGATGGCCACCCCGTGCTCGTCGCCGCAGGCGGTCAGGAGTTCCACCGCCCGGCGCAGGCTGGGGATCGCGGACTCCACGCCCGCGCGCCGGCTCGCGACCAGCGCCGGTTGGCTCTGGGCGGTCAGCATGACTCCCTCGCCTCGCAGGTCACCAGCGGTCCGGCAGGCATCGAGCGCGGCGGTGTGCGTGACGCGCCAGTCGTCGTAGTAGCCCGACAAGGCGTAGAACTCCTGCGAGGAGAAGGCCAGATCCCAGGCGAGATCGGAGAATCCGAGTCGTGCCGCGTGCGCCACGGCGGCGCGGATGTTGCGCCGCTCGGCCTCGTACCAGGCCTGGGGGTCGCGGTCGATCTCCTCGAGCAGCGACTGTGGCGCGGCCCAGTCGGGGACGTCGCTGTGCACCACCTCGAAGTCGCCGCCGTAGAGGCCGCGATGGGCCCGCCGGACCAGAGTGAGCAGCGCCGCGTAGACCTGGCGGATCCTGGCGCCGTGCTCCGGGCTGGCCGCGTCATCGGCGGACAGGCGCTGGGCGTGGTCGCGGGTGAGATCGTGGAAGCGGTACCGGCCCTCGACCGTCGTGGGTTGGGCGATGAAGCAGGACAGCAGGTCGGAGAGCGCGGCACCCGGATCGCCCTGCGGGCCGAGCACCGCCGCCGCCGTCCAGGCACCGAAGTGCGAGAGCCGGACCCGGCCCAGCGCGACGAAGAGCTGCCGCGCCTCGAGGGTCAGGCCCTGGAACCCGGTCTCGAGCGCCCTGGTCACACTCCGGCTGCCGATCGCCATGGCCGGGGTCCCCGCCGCCGCCAGCCGGTTCACGAACTCGGCCGTCGACCGACCCGGCTCGCGCAGCCGCAGCGACGCGACGATCCGCACGGCCAGCGGCATGCCTCCGCACAGGGTGACAAGCCGTTCCATGTCCTCCCGGGTGTGCGTCAGCTGGCTGTGGTGCCCCCGGAGAACCCTCTCGTAGAGTTCGTTCGTCTCGGCGCTCGAGAGTAGACCGAGCGGGACCATGGGGTGCACGCCGTCGAGATCCGGCAGGGCCCGGCGGGAGGTGACGATGACGCCGCAGTTCCGGGTACGCGGCAGGAGGTCACGAACCTGGTCCTCGCTGACGGCATTGTCGAGGACGACCAGGACCCGGCGGTTGGAGAGTATGTCGCGGTAGAGGCTGAGTCGGTGCGCGCGGGTGTCGGGGAGTCGCTGGGTGGTGAGGCCGCGTAGAGCCTGGGCGAGGACCTCGCTCGTGTCCACCGGCTCGTCGTCCGTGTCCCGCAGTTCCAGGAACAGGCCACCGTCGGGGTAGTCCTCCCGGACCAGTTCGGCGACCCGACGCGCCAGCTCGGTCTTCCCCATCCCGCTCGAACCCGAGATCACCACCTTCTGCAGAGCCGCACGCGAGCCCTTCAGCTGCCAGACAGCCTCGTCCACGAGGTCGGCTCGGCCGGCGAACCACGGGACCGACGGAGGGATCTCCTGAGGGACGAGGACGGTCGGGTCGGAGGTCTCCGGAGGGCGGTAGCCGAGTTCTGCGAGGCGCTGCTCCGCTACGGCGGCGTCGTTCATGATCGAGTAGCAGAGGGTGAGCAGTTTGCGGTCGGGCGACGCGTTGTACTCGGAGTCGAGCGCGTGCGCGTACCGTTCGAACGTCGTCTGTGCCTGGGCGGCCTGCCCGGTGAGGTGATAGGCGAGCATGAGCAGCTCGCAGAGCTTCTCCCGTTTGTGGTCCTGCTCAACGGCGATGACGAGGCGATCGAGGATCTCCGGCACCCGGCCCGCGGCCAACCGCAGGGTCAGGAACCGCTCCTCCGCCCGTGCCCGCCGCTTCATGAGCGCGGCGAGGTCCGTCGGGAACGGTGCCCTGGAGACGTTGGACAGTGGAGGGCTGCCGCGCCACAGCTCCAGGGCGGAGTTCAGCTGCTCCGCCTCGGCGTCGGGGTCGTTGAGGCGCGAGGACTGCTCGACCAGCCTCTGAAAGCGCAGCATGTCCACCTGGTCGGGGTCGACGGTGAGCTTGTACCCCCTACCCCTCAAGGTCTGGATCTGGGCTGTCCCGACGCCGCTCAGGAGCTCCTTGACGGTCGAGATCGCCTTGGGCAGCTGATCGGATATCGGCTGGTCGTCGCCCCATCCTGCCTCTTGGAGCTGCTCGAGGGTGACGAGCCGGTTGGCACGGAGAAGAAGCGCCGAGAGTATTCGGCTCACCTTGCCGCCGGGCACTTTGACCGGGGACTCCAGCGGCCCGATCGTGAGCTCGCCCAGAACGCGGTAGAGCATGTGCCGTCCTTCCCACACCCCCGTGTGGTCACGCCTCTTAGGACCATAGTCGACCGCGACGAGTCCGATTGTCGATGTCCCGACTGAGCGACGAGGGGAAGAAGAGCGGAAGGATTCTCTGACTGAATTACTCATAGTTATCGAAGCAGTACAGATTCGATAGGAGTCGGAGATGATCCCCAGACGTCCTGGCCTACTGGCCGCACCAGTGGTGCCCGGCCAGCCGGCCGTGGCCCTCGCCGCCACAGTCTGCCTCGGTGGTTGGGCACTGGCGCTCTACGCGTTGAGTCGCCATGCCCTGCCCCAGAGGGAGTCAAGTTGGGTGTTCGTGCTGCTCGGCGGTGCTCTTCCGGCTGCGGTGTGGCTCGTCCACCGCGTGGTCACCCACTGGCGGCGGCGTGCCGCGGTGGAGCCGACCGTCTTCACGCGACGCCGTCATGGCACGCTGTCGGGCATCGTCGACAGCGACCGGCGGCAGCTGCGGCCGATCGGCGCCAGTATCGCCGAGGTTGCGGTCCGCACGGACATCCTCCTGGAGTCCTTGCTGCGTGACCCCCGGGTGCGGCTGTTCCGCGGCCTGCGCACCAGCCTGGACGAGCCCCCGGTGACCCACGCCCTCGTCGCGGGCCGCTCGCTGACCCTGATCGAGTCGGTGGCGTGGCCCCCTGGCGCGTATCTCATGGATCCGGACGGGCGGATCCGTTGCGAGGATGCCCCGATCGGACAGTCGGTCGAGCCGCTCCGTGCAACCGTGCGACGCCTACGACGCGAGTTGCCCCGTGGGCATCGCGTCGCGGCGATGGTGGTGGTGCACCGCACCGGACCGGGCGGTCAACAGTTGCCGCTGGACCTCCAGTCGGAGGTCACCTTCACCGGTGCCGACGAGGCGGTCAGTGCGATCCTCGGCGGACTACCCCGGGGCGGTAGGGCCGACTGGCGGACGCTCACGGGTCTCGTGGCGGCGACCGGCAGGGCAGTGGAAGGTTTGCGGTAGGAGCTCGCTGTGGAATGCGGGTGGACGAGTTCTCCGTCCATTTCCCGAGACTGCGAGGACGGCATGCCCGGCTACAACCCGAACTGCGACAACTGCTTCAAGTGCCTGACCTGCCGAGGCAACGGCACGATCGACGAGACCCGCTCGGACCGGGGCAAGGTCTGGAAGGAACGCATCACCTGTCGTACCTGCAACGGGGTCGGCGGTCGGCCCGGCGCGGGGAAGCACCAGCACTCCTGACACCACACGGGTCCCCGGCGGCCGGAGTCGTAGCGACAGCTACGGCTCCGGCCGCCTCCCTCTCCCCGGTGTCGGTTGCGCACACTCACGTTCGTAATTATTGTCATCATGACATTAAGTGGAGGTGGTCGCACGTGTCCGACGACATGGGAATCAGGGAGCTTCTCGTGCTCGAGTACCAGCACCTCAAGGAGGAGCAGCGCATGCGGATCGGGATCCGGGACAACCTGATATACGCGACCCTGGGTTCGATCGCGGCCGTCGTGGTGGTGGCTCTCCAGTCCGAACGGGTGAGTTTCCTGCTGCTCGTCCCGCCGGTCTGCCTCATCCTGGGCTGGACCTACCACGTCAACGACGACCGGATCACGGCCATCGGCAACCACATCGAACAGGCGCTGGTCACCAGGTTCGCCGCCGAGGACAGTGCCGTCTTCAGCTGGGAACGATCCCACCGGGCGGACGCGGGACGACGACGGCGCAAGATCTGGCAGCTCTGCGTCGACCTGCTGACGTATGTGGGAGTGCCGGTCATCGCCCTGGGCTTCGTCGCGCAGCAGCTGCCGTGGTCGGTGGTGGGCGCCACGGCTTGCCTCGTCGAGGGCATCGCCGCCGCCGCCCTCGCCGGACGGTTCATCGCCTCAGCCGTGCGGCGGGTCGCGGTCCCCACCGGCAACCCGTCCGATGCGGGAGTGCGGTCAGCGGCAGCGTAGTAGGCCGACCCGGACCTTGCTCTCGAGAATCCGCCGGGCGGCGTCGGCCACCCGCTCCCGGAAGGCTGCCGAGGTCCGGCTCGCCGATCGCAGCGCGTCGTACATCGGTGCCGCGTCGGACCGGCGCACGGTCAGGACGAGGTCTCCGCCGGCCTGGACGAACCGCACAGCGCGAGTCCCCACCGCCACGTCCCGGACCGCCACGGCGTTGCCCAGGTCGTCAGAGACCACGACACCGGTGAAGCCCAGCCGGCCACGCAACAGCCCGGTGACGATCGGGTGCGAGAACGCCGCGATGTTCTGCGGATCCAACGCGGGATACGACGCCGAGGACATCATCACCGCCCCGGCGTTGGCCCCGATCCCGGCGGCGAAGGGTCGGAGGTGGGGGTCCCGCTCGGAGGTGTCCGGATCGATCGCGCCGGCGGACGTGTCAGTGTTGACGAGCACCCGCCCCAGCCCGGGGAAGTGCTTCAGTGTGGCCAGGAGCCCGGCTGCCTGCGTGGAGTCGACGACCACGACGATGTCGTCGGCGACGGCGCCGGGTTCCGCCCCGAACTGCCGGCCGAACGCCCCGATCGGTGGGTTGCCCCGCCCGAGTTCCGCCGGGACCGTGTCGGCGACCGGACCCAGGTTCATCGTCACCCCGGACGCCACGAGCCGGCGCGCCCAGTCGGTGGTCCGGGTTTCCAGGGTGGTGGGGTCCCAGCCGCCCTGCTCCACCGCCGCCGGGAACGTGGGGAAGTCGCCGCCCCGCAGCGACTGCACCCTGCCGCCTTCCTGGTCGACCGCGACGTGCACCGGCACGTCCCCCGCCGGACCGGCCAGCGCCGCGATGTCCCGCCGCAGGCCCGCCGCGGACCGGCCGCTGCGGCCGGCGAGAAAGACCCCACCCAGGTGGTACTGGCGGATCACCGACCCCATGGAGTCCACCTCGTCGATCGGGGTCCCCACCATGAGCAGCTGGCCCACTCGCTCGTCCTCGGACAGCCGATCGAGCATCCGGTCCGCGCACGACGGCTGTTTCGGGCCGAAGGACGGGGTGGGCGCGGTCCGGGCGGGGGCGGTGCCGATACCGGTGGGCGCCAGCGGCGTCGAAGTCACTCTGACCTGTGACCGTTCCGGCCCCTGTGTGGCCACGAACGCCGCAGCCACGAGGAGTAGAACCGCGACTGTCGCCCAGAGCAGCAGGCGCCACCGGCCGGGACGCGAGTGTCTTCCCTGGTAGAGATCCCTCATGTCGGGACACTCGATGAATGATGGCCAACTGTCCTCAGTGGATACAACGGATGGCCCCTTCGGTGGTGCGCAACGGCCAGAAAAGTCCGACCGTTGACGCCATGTGGCGCGGCCGGTGACCTGGCTAGGCTGAGGTGGCTATTCCACCGGTTCGCCAGTGGAAATTGCACAGCGCGGAATTTGATCACTATTGCGGTGAAGTCAGCCCGACGCGGCCGCCGCGAGGAGGATCCTTGGAGCACCAGACGGAGCCGGTGGCCACGTCGGCGGGCGCACGGCCGGAGTACGAGCCGCCGACGGTCACCCTGCCCGTACCGACGCTGGTCATCCCCACCCTGGCGCACGAGGAACCCGTCCCGGCCCCCCGCCCGGAACCCTCGCACCGGCAGGACTCCCGGCGGGAGAACCACGACCGGACCGAGCGCCCGGCCGCACCGGAGCCGCCCACGAAGCAGTCGGCAACCGGGAATCCGCTGCTCCCGCCCACTCCCAGCCAGGAACGAGCCGGTCAGCGCCTCCCCGAGTGGACGTCCCAGAGCGCCCAGATCGGTGAACGGGCGCCCTGGGAAGCCCTCGACCGCCCGACACTTCCGCCACCCCCGGACCCGCGGCTCGGACCCCCGGTGGCTTCGCCCAGCCGGCGCGGACCGCACCCGCTGCTCGTCGGGGCGGGCGTTCTGGTCGCGTTCGTCGTCCTGGGGGTGACGGCCCAGGGCCTGCGAAACCCCGCCACGGACACCTCGGCTCCCGGTGCCACGCCGACAGCCGGACCGGGACAGCCGGTGTATCCGCCTGCCACGTACCCGACCGGCCCGGTCCAGCGGACGACGGCACCACCCAGCGCGACCCACCCGACCAACCCGGCAGACGCCCAGTCGCTCGCCGACGCCGATGCCGGCTCCGAACTCGCCAGAAAGGCCGACGAGTCCAGCCGGCAGGTCGCGGGCCTGGTCGGCACCTGGGTCGCCCAGGTGTCCGGCAAGTGCGTCGGGGTGGCCGCCGACATCGGCACGGACTGGTTCCCCGACGGCACGGACGACACGGCACGCATCACCGTCCAGCAGATCCTCGGCTACCACCTCGCTATGGGGCAGCGGTTCGGCGCGGTGACGGTGCGGCCGACCCAGTTGGGGATCCCCAGCGACTCGGCGACATCGGGTCCGTGCACGGGGCAGCCGATCTGGATGAGCGTCGTCCCGCGCGGGTACGCCACCCCTGCGGAGGCGAACGCCTGGTGCGCCGCGAACATCGCTCCGGTCCGCGAGTGCGAGGCGCGCTACGTCGCCCCGCCCGGGGAACGGTCCCGGGCGGTCACCCGATACTGAGGTGCGACGCGTCACAACAGGTACACATGTTTGCGGAGTTCCCGCTCCAGGGCACTGCGGTGTCCGTCCTCCTCCGCGTGTGAGGACGCCTCCAGTTCCCCGATCAGGCGCTCCAGCTCGGTCTTGTCGGTGGCGTCCACGAACGGGAGGACCTTCTGCCTCGCCTTGCGCACCACGGTGACGGACTCCGGGGACAGGCCTGCCGGGGACACAGGTGCCGCGCCGGACGGGGTGCGCGCTCCGTTCATCAGACCGTCCACCCGCTTGCGCATCTTGGGTAGCTGGGTGCGGTCCTCGCCGGCGCCGAAGGCCAGCTCCTCGTCCATCATGACCTGGCCGGTGCGTTTGTCGCGGACCAGTACGTGCAGAATGCCGTCCACGTCGTATTCGTAGGTGACGTCGAACGCCGAGTCCGCCTTCAGCCGCTTCTCCAACAGCGGCACGTTCCAGTTCTTGAGCACGACGTTGTCCTCGTCGTCGATCGGCTTGCCCGGGTCGCCCTCGATGACCTGGAGGTTCACCTCCTCCTGGAAGTCCATCCCCGGGGTGTAGGAGTGCGTCGCGCTCGCCGGGTACTTGGTGTTGCGCCCGATCAGGACCGAGAACTCGCCGTTCTTGGAGGAACTCTCGTTGTGGACGATGGTGCCCAGGGCGTGCTCGGTGCCGACGTGGAAGTCGAGGTCGGTGACGATGCCCTGGAGGATGCCGGCGGCGATGGCGGCGCCCTCGGCGATGGCCGTCATCGGGTCGACCTCGGTGCTGACGTCGATGCCCACCACCTCGGTCATGAACCGCTGGATGACCGGCATCTTCGAGCTGCCGCCGACCATGACCAGGTGGTCGATCCGTCCGGGGCTCTCCCGGAGGCAGACGTCGACCGGTTCACGGGTGCGTTGCACGATCGACCACACGGCCTCCTCGAACATGACGCGGGTGACCGGGAGGAAACCGCCGGTCGGGAGCTGGACCTGGGTGGAGTCCCGGTCGGACAGCTCGATCTTCGCCAGCTCCAGATCGAGCCGGAACTGGTTCATCCTGTCGTCGGCCCACCCCGCCGAACCGGGGATCCTGGGCAGCACCGCCCGCAGGAAGGCCGCATCGATGTCGAGGCCGCCGCAGCGCTGGATGCCCTTGGAGGACTGCTCGATGAACGTGCCCTCAAAGGACTGCAGAACCGTGACGTCGAGGGTGCCGCCGCCCCAGTCGAAGACGAGGATGCGCTGGTTCTGCCCGATCACCCGGGCATGGGCCATCGCCGCCGCCGTCGGCTCGTTGATCAGGGCCATCACCTCGATGCCGGCCAGACCGGCCGACAGCTTCGTCCGGTAGCGGGCGAGGCCCCGGCTGTTGGCTGGAATGGTCACCACGGCCTGGTCGAGCTGGCTGGTCAGGCCCATCGCTGCGGCCCTGCGCTGGATGTGGCTGAAGAAAGTGGCGGCGGCCACCTCCACCTGCATCTCCGTGTCACCGATCCGCACGGAGTCGGTGCTGGCGAACAGGCGCTTGACGGCCTCCAGCTTGCCGGTCGGCTTCCGCTTGGCCAACCATCCGAACAGTGGCTGGCCGTTCTCGAACCCGATCACGGACGGGAGAACGCGGTCGAAGCCCAGGTTGGCCCACTCCACCGGCAGGTGGTCATCCAGCGGTACGGCCTCTACCGAGGTCGCCGTGGCCCGCGCCAGCACGCTGTTCGTCGTGCCGAAGTCGATGCCGAACGCCTCGTTCACCGGCCCTGCTCCGCCCCGTGCCGGCCCGTCGCCGCTGCTCCGTCAGCCTCGGGCCGCAGCTCAGCCGGGTACGGCGCGGGCGCCGCGCCCCCACCGGGCGGTTCCCCGGCCACGGTTCGCTGCGGGACCGGTCCTCGACGGAGTCGGCCCGTACGGATCAGGCGGCCGGTGACGGCGTCCACGTAGGCGGGGGCAAGGATCTGTACCGGACCACCCAGGTCTTCGACAGTCTCGAACAGCACGTCGAGGTCCGGATGGTCGGCGTCGAGGACCCGCAACAGCGAAGCCTGTTCGAACCAGGCCGCCGCGAACGTCACCAACGTCTCCCGGTCGGCGTTTCCCGACAGCGCCGCGTCCAACTGCACGAGTTGCGCCAGGTGCGACTGCCGAGCCGATACCGCGCTGACGACCTGCTTGCGCAGCCCGTCGTAGGCGTCGGCGGCCACCTGGGAGGACGGCTCACGGACCATGAGTACCGTCTCCATCTTCTCCAACCGTCGATCGAGCAGGTCGAGTGTCCTGGCCATGGTGTCGAGTACGGTTTCGAGCCTCTTGCTTGTCCTGAACAACTGCGTTCCTCTCGATGGTGGTCGGGTGTCGTCGGGCGG
Organism: Longispora sp. NPDC051575; assembly: GCF_040681875.1. Taxonomy (NCBI): domain Bacteria; kingdom Bacillati; phylum Actinomycetota; class Actinomycetes; order Micromonosporales; family Micromonosporaceae; genus Longispora; species Longispora sp. NPDC051575. Next base: position 68,120 of record NZ_JBFAZP010000014.1, read on the forward strand.
GATCACGGCGCGGGCGGCGCGACCTCGGAACCTCGCAGCAGCACGAGGTACCGCAGGTACTCGTGTGCCGCGGCCTCCCGCAGCTGGTCGAACGCGGCCCTGCTGTCGGGCGAACGCCGGGGCATCGGCTCGGCCACCGGCGCGAAGACGCCGCCGCCGGTGGTGGCGAACACGTTCGGGTCGGCGGGTATCCGGTAGATCGCCATCGCTGCCGCCGGCTGGGTGAGCCCCTCGTCGATCTGGTTGAGGGCCCAGGTCAGGTCGGTCATCTGCTCGCGTCCGGCGGGCCCGGCGCGCCGGAGTGGGCGCGCCTTGCGGGCGAAGGCGATGTTGGCCTGCTCCCGTGACGAGCCGAAGGGGATTCCGAGGATCACATAGGGGTTGCGGTGTCGCATGGTGACCTCACAGCATGTTCCGGAGTCGTCTGCTCTCGGTGGCCCAGTCGCGGATGTTCTTCTGGATGTTGTCGCGGATGGCCTGGATGTCCTGACTCAACGGCAGGCGCTCCGCCGCCGTCAGGTAGCCGCGGCAACGTCCGATCCAGGTGTCGAGCAGATCCAGGGCCTTGACCCGGTTCTGCCGGAGATACGGTCGGTTCTGCACGTCCCACCGCTCCTGGGCGATCAGTTCGTTCCACCGCTGGCAGACCTTCTCGAAGACCTGTTCGGTGAAGACGGCCATCGCCAGACCACTCATCACGACGCATCGGCCGATCTCCTCGCCCACCGGTTCGACATCGTCGGTATCCAGGTCGGTCAGTCGCGCCCAGTACTGACGGACCGGGCCGAAGAGCAGACGGTGCTCGACGTCGGAGGACAGCGCGTCGCCGTCGTTGCCCAGGGCCGCCGCGACGTGCGCGCCAGCCTGCGCGGTGAAGATCAACTCGTCGCGCAGTTCGAGTAGTTTCCCCGCCACCAGCGCCTCCACCATCCCCGTCACACCCGGGGCCTCACCGAACTTCCGGTGCACCAACCGGTCGATCAGGTCGCGCAACCAGTCCCGCTGGTCGCGCACCCAGTCCGGTCTGGGGCTGCGGGCCCACAGGGTGGCGAGCATCCGGGCCACGTCGGCGAAGTCCTCCTTGCGCTCCGGCTGTATGGCGCGGGCGCGGAGCCGGAAGTAGGCGAGGGCCGCGCTCTGGTCGGTGCCGGAGGCCGCCACCGGGCCGTCGGACAGCCAAGCCGTGTCGTGGAACACGCTGGTCAGGAGCAGCGAGCGGTGGAACTCATCGTCCGCCAGCGGGGCGCCCAGGGCGCGGCGGACCATGTCCGCGACCTCCGGCGGGTACTCCTCGGCCGTGTCGTCCGCCAGCCACAGGCCGAGGGCTCGGATGATCGCGCCCTTCCTGACCTGCGGATCCTCCGCGAACCGGGTCATGGCGGCCAGGTGCGGGTACGCGGACCGGGTACTCACCTCGGCCGCCACCAACGCGGCGTTGACGAGCAACCCCGCGTTGTACTGACCGGCCAGCGCCTGCTCCAGTTCCCGGATCGCGACGGTCGGCCGGCCGAGCTGCCACTCGACGAAGGCGACCATGTTCCGCGCCTCGTCCAGCACCGCCTCGTCGGCTCCCGACGTGACGAGCGCCCGGCCGGCGGCGGCCGCCTCCGGCCAACTACCGTCGAAGACCAGCCGTTGCACCTCGCACAGGTCCAGCCAGGCCGCGCAGGCCGGATACCGCAGTCGAAGATCCGCGTCCAACCGCAGGTGGCCGCGCAGTCCGGCTTCGCTGAGCAGCGCCCAGCTCGACGGATCGGCCGCGACCACCTCGGGCAGGTCCCGCGCCTCGGTTCCGGGCTCACGCAGCCGGGCGACGGCCGCGACGAGCTTCCGCGCCACAGGCTCCAGGTCCTCCGCCTCATGTGGGGCGCCGGTCCGCTGGGCGTGCAGGGCCCGGTAGTGCCGAACCTTCGGGCCGTCCGGCAACGCCGAGAGGCGCTCGTCCGCGCCGGCCAGAAAGTAGCGCCGGGCCAGTTCGGAGTGGAATCCCGCAGCTGTCAGGTCGTCCGGGGGTGCGGTGCCCGGTTCCAGCCGGCACCGCAGATACCCGGCGACCGTCGGGGACCAGGGGGTCGACCCGGCGGGCATCCGGGTGAGCGCGCCCGTGTCGACCAGGTCGTCGAGCAGATCGGGGCTCAGGGGGCCGAGGACATCGACCGCGCCGTCGAGCCCCGAGCCGGCCATTCCCGCCAGCCAGGCGTCGAGGGCACGCACGCTCGGTGCCCGACCGGGAGGAAACGCGGCCGGACGGATCCCGTCCGCGATGGCCGCGCCCACCGCCGCGAGCGCCTCCGGGTAGGGGCTCCCGCCCAAGCCCCGGGTGAAGTCTTTGACAAAGGCCGCGGTGAAGGGGACCGGCTCGGCCGCGAGCGCCATGTACAGCGCCCTGGCGTCGGGATCGTCCTCGACGAAGGGTTCGAGCAGGGTTCGGGCGCGGTCGGCCTGTTCCCGGTCGGCCATCAGATCCCCGGCTCGGCGCAGCAGGAGGGCCACGCGCGACGGGTACCGGGCCGCGGGCAGCCGGGCGAGGCGGTCCAGCAGAGTCGACAGGGGGCCGGCGGCGTCGACGCACGCCTGGTACCAGTCCAGTTCCGAGGACGTCAGCGCCGGCTGCCCGGGCGGCGCGGGGCGGTCGAGGGCGATCGCGTCGATCGCGGCGGCCCGCCGGCGCCCGAGGGTCACGCCGGTGAACCGGGCGGCGGCGACCTCCGCCGTGTACTCCGGCCAGGAGCCCTTGACGCCTGTGGACTGCCGGGCGTTGTTGGCCCGCCACAGCCGCCCGGCCGCGCCGAGCACCGGGGGACCGGGTACCTCGCAGACCCGGAGCTGGTCGAACTCCGCGATCGGCACCGCAGTGGGCTCCTCGCCCTTGGCGAGCACCCAGACCGCACCGTCGAGCTCGTCGACAGCCACTCCCCGACGCTTGAGGAGCCTGCCCGGTACGACGACCACCCGACCAACGCGCGGCGGCCCTGGATCGGGTGCCGACAGTGGGCTCGCGCAGTCCGCGCACGCCGTTCCAGGTCCGGCGTCGCCAGCGCCGCACGCCCGGCACCAGGGGCCGGAGGACCCGGACGGTCCCGGAGCGCTGTCCTCGACGCCATCGGACAACCCCGGGGGCGGGATGCTGGCGGAGCTGGACATCGTCGCGTTCTCCCTACCTCAAACAGTCGACTGTGGACAGTTGTGGGCGGTGTGCGGCACGGATCGCTGCGGGATCGGACAACGGACAGGGAGGTCCGTACTGATGACACACCGTGAGTACGGTTCATGCTGCCGGTGGTGTCGACGGGGCTGGATAGTCCCTCCGGACGGAAAGGTCTGAATGATCGTCGCGCCGCCGGATGTCCGTTCCGTCGCCCGGATCGCCCTTGTACTGGAGGTTCGCCCCACCGTGATCGACGAATTCCCAGCTGCGCCAACTGCCGCCGAGATATTTCCGATCTATCTAGTTGCCGACACATCCGGTTCCACGGTCCGGAACGACTTCCATGCGGGCTGGCTGCGGGCGCTGCCGGAACTCGTCTACCTGGTGGAGGAGCACGGAGACGCGGGCAGGGTGTGTGTGCTGACCTTCGCGACCGATGCCGTGGTCCGGGTGCCGCTGACGGCCCCCGCGCGACTGACGATGCTGCCGGCCACCGTTCCCGGTGGCGTCACGTCCCTGGCTGCGGGGCTCCGCCGGCTCGCGGACACCGTGGCTGCCGACCGCGCCCAGTTCGAAGCCGACGGGATCACGGTGCGCGCACCGCGCGTCCTGGTCCTGATGGACGGCCTGCCCACCGACGCGACACCGGAACTGCTGCTCGCCCGCGCGGCGCTGGACGCGGTGCTCGGCACCGCTCCACCCCACCTCGCCGTGCCGGCCGGAGCCGACGATCTTGCTCTGGCGGGACTGCGGATGACCGTGCACCGGATCGCCGACGCCGATCCGGCCGAGGTGGCCGCCGGTATGGTCGGCGCGGCCCGGTCGGCGCTGTCCGACCCTTCCGGCTGCGCAGTCAGTCGGTGAGCCCTAGCGGGCGGCCCGCACCGAGCAGGACCTCGTCGTCGCCGAAGCGAACCGGTGCGAGCCAGCCTGCGGGCGTGCCGAGTACCGCGAGCCAGGCGCCCGCGCCCGCCGAACCGGCGGCCAGGCCGGTCGCAGTCGTCAGCGGGCCGACCCCGTCCGGTGGGCTGACCGTCCGCCACCGGCCCGTACCGCCGTGCGCGGACCGCGCGTCCACCGCCAACAGGTGTCCGGCAGCCGTACAACCGAGGACAACCGCTCCGCCCGGGCGGGCGGCGACCGCCACCCCGACCAGCTGGACCGGCGTCGGGACCGCCGTCCACTGGGCAAGATCGTCCAAGGGCAGGTCCCATCGGGACACCAGGAGGTGGCCCCGGTCTGTCAGCGCCGCCAGCCACGCGGTGCGTCCGTCGCCGTCGGCCAGGTCCATGGCGGTGAGCCGTCCGAGGTCGCCGGGTTGCGGGGCCGGGGCGTCCACCGCGTCGGGTGCCCAGTCGGAGACCAGGCTGCGCCTCAGGTGGCTTCGGTCGGCGGCCCACAGCACGTCCAGCCCGCCAGTGCCGAACCGCACCACCAACGGGTACCGGGGCTCCCTTGCCGGAACCAGCACCTGCGGACCGGAGAGCGCCACCGTGTCCGCGCCACCTCCGCCGTAGCCCATCCGCGCGAGTCGGCGGGTGTGCACTCCGCCGCTGTCCGACCAGGAGACCGAACCCCGGACGTCGTCCACCACGATCGCGACGTCCCGGGAGTTCGGAGCGGTGGGGGTTGCGACCCCGAGCCATGCGGGCGCGCCCGACCCGTTGACGACCCCGAGGAAGACGCCCTGGTCGGTGACCGCCGCCAGCAGGGGAGAGCCGTCCGGCCAGACAGCCAGGCGCACCGCCGTGGCTGGTCCCGGACGGCGTGACGACGGTGTCTCCACCGGCCCAGTCGTGGGGTGACCGCCGAGGGCCGCGGACCAGGAGTGCGCCACCCAGGCGGCCACGTCCGAGCGCAGCCCGGCCTGCTCGACGAGGGCGTTCCGGGCTAGCTCCACTGCGTCCGGCGTTCCCGCGCCCAGGAGGGTCGGCAGGCGGAATCTCGCCCCGGTCGACAGCAGCCAGACCGCGTGGTCGTCGTGGGGCAGCAGGTCCGTGAGGGCCCGACCCAGCCGGTCGGGCTCCGCCGCGAGGGTGGCGTCCATGGCCAGGAGTGTGCTCAGTGCCGTGCGCGTCGCGTCGTCCATTCCGCTCCCGTTCCAGTGGCCGTCGCCCCGCCGGGCGGCGTGTCGTGATCGTGTCACCGCCGGGTCGGAAAGGCCCCCGTCCGAGTGGTTCGAGCCAAGTCACATTGTCGACAATGGACCTCCGTGGGCTGCGGACCACCGGCCGCTGTCCGGAAGGACGGTTGGCACACCGTCACGGAGGTGTTACTTCTTGGCGGATTCGCGAGGGGGTCTACGGACGCCCCATCACACGGATTCGGCCATTCCGAGGGGGAATGATGAACTCCGGCTTTCAACCATCCGCTGTGGCGGACGACAAACTCCTGGTTCTGGCGTTCTACGTGGTCGTGGACGTCTCGATCTCGATGGAACACAACGGCGGCCTCATCGGCGCGAACACGATCCTGCCCACGGTGGCCGACGCGATCGAGGCCAGCCCGACGCTCGGCGACGTGGTCCGGTTCGGCGCCATGGACTTCTCCGACGACGCCCGGGTGGTGCTCCGGCTCGGAGACATTCGCGACGTACGCACCCTGCCCCAGTTCACGGTGCGCGGCGGCACCTCCTACGAGGCCGCGTTCACGCTGCTCCGCCAGGAGATCGACCGCGACGTGGCCCAGCTCCGCAGCGACAACTACCGGGTGTACCGGCCGGCCGTCTTCTTCATCACCGACGGCGAGCCGACCGACGCGCCCGACGCACTGAACTCCGCGTTCGAGCACCTCACCTCACCGTCGTTCGCGGCCCGCCCGAACCTGATCCCGTTCGGTGTGGGCGGCGCGACCAAGGCGCTTCTCGACCCGTGGGTGTACCCGAAGGAGGCCGACAGCAAGAAGTCGATGCGCAGCTACGTCGCCAAGGACGGGGTGCGCCCCGAAGACGCGGTGCGGCAGATCGCCGAGGTGCTGGTCTCGAGCGTGATCGCCTCGGCCGGTTCGGTGAACTCCGCCGGTTCGACGGGTGGGTTCGTGCCGCCGGCCGACGACGACCTCGAAGACTGGCTGTGAACGCTCCACGCGCCGTGGGCCGGGCGCCGGTTCCCGGTAACCCGGAAACGGGTGTCGAACCCGGGGACGAAGCCCCGCAGGCAGAGGCCCCGGCGGACCGGGAGACGCTCGCTCCGGCGGACACCGACTCCGGCGAGCCCCCCGCACCGGAGATCGACGCCGGCCCCGGGGATACCCCGGAAGACGATCCGGAACCGACGGTCGCCGAACAGCCGGAGCCCAGGACGCAGCCCCGGCCCGAGTGGTGGCGGCATGACAACGAACGTTGGATCGTCGGGGACGCCGGCCGTCAACCCGAGGTCGTACCGTTGCCCTCGACGGCGATCGCCGCGACCCGCCCGGACACCGTCGTGGACGGTGGCCGAGTCGGAGGCCTGGACTTCCGTGCGACGAGCACCCGCGGCCTCGGCCACCAGCAGGCCGGGACCCCGCGCCAGGACGCCTATCTCGTCCGACCCTCCCGCGACGGCCGTTGGCTGGTCGGATGTGTGGCCGACGGGGTGTCGGAGGGCCGGCGGTCACACGAGGCCGCGGACCTGGTCTGTCACACCGTGAGCCGGGTACTGCTCGACGGTCTGGCCGCCACCAGGCCGGAGGACTTGGGCGACTGGCAGTCCGCCGTCGAACGGTTGCCGTGGCAGGAGGCCGTCGACGCGGCGAGCGCGGCGGTGGTGCGCGCGGCCCACGCGGCGATGCAGGCCGTGTACCGGCGCAGGGGCGATGTCGAGTCGCTCGCGAGCCTGGAGGACGCCCCGCTACCGGAGGCCGCGGCCAGGACCGTGATGTCCTCCACCGCCGTCGCGTTCCTGGTGTCGACAGCCGCAGACTCCACGGGAGGTCACCCGTTCGCGTTGACCGTCGCCGCGGGGGACTCCTCCGCGCTCCGGCTCGCGGCGGGCGCCTGGCACCCGTTGAGCGAGGTCAAGAACGCGGGCGCGGACATCGCCTCCTCCGCCGTGCGGCCACTGCCGCGGGCGGTGCGCACACAGCCCACCTCGGGGGTACTGCGTCCCGGCGAGGCCCTGGCTGTCATCACCGACGGCCTGGGCGACCCGATGGGGGCTGGCCAGGGCGTCGTCGGCCGTTTCCTCGCCGACCGGTGGCGTACCCCTCCCGACCTGCTCGCCTTCGCCCAGCATGTGGCGTTCTACCGGCGCACGTTCACCGACGACCGGACCGCCGTGGTGGTGTGGGTGGACGCTGACCGATGACCGCACACCTGCTCATCGAGGCAAACCGCCTCGGCCCGCTGGAGCAACTGGGCAAGGGCGGCACCGCTGTGGTGTACCGGGTGGACTCGCCGATCCCGGGGTTCACCGAGGTGGCATACAAGGAGTACAAGCAGGTCACCCGGGCACACGCCGGCCCTTCGCTGCTGCCCGGGCTGCTCGCGCTGGTCCGGTTCCGGGAGGACCTCGCCGACCGGCACCGCCGCCGGTGGGACGAGCGGATCGTGTGGCCGCTGCGCGTCGTGGTCAACGAGCACGGCGCCGCGACGGGGGTGCTGATGCCGCTGATCGAGAACCGGTTCTTCCACCTGTTCTCCCGCCGCGCCGGCGCGCCGTGCCTCAAACCCCGCGAGGTGGAAACCCTGTTCGGGAGCGCGGAGGACATGGGCAAGGTCGGCCTGCCCCGGTTCGATATCGCGACCCGGTCGGCCGTGGTGGCGGAGATCGCGACCACCTACGCGATGATGCACCGCGCCGACGTCGTCGTGGGCGACATCTCCGGACGCAACATCACCTACGACACGCACGGCGGCCGGCCCATGGCTCTCGTCGTCGACGCCGACAGTACCCGGGTCCGGGGCACCCGTTCGGTGTTCAGCAGTCAACCGCACACCCCGCACTGGGAACCGCCGGAGTCACTGCTCGCCGCACGCGAATTCCGGCGGGCCGTCGCGGCCGGGGACCCGCGCGCCGCCCAGTTCAGCAGCCGGATCACGATGCAGAACAAGGCGACCGACGTGTACAAGTTCGGCCTGATGGTGGCGCGCGTTCTCGACCCGGGTCGGGGCTCCCCCGTGAACCGGGACCCCCGAACGGCCGCCCGGGTCCTGCACCGCGTGTTCGGCCCGGGCGCGGCCGAACTGCTGTTCCGCAGCGTCGCCGACGATCCGGAAGGACGGCCGACGATGCGGGACTGGCACGACATCACCCATCCCGGGGCTGAGCCCCGCCCCATCGTGCCGGCCACCGGACCGCCGCCACAGCAGGCGGCGGAACGCCGAACCACGTCGGCACCGCGGCAGCCCGATCCGGCGGCGGTCCCCGACGGCCACGTGCAGGGCAGTTGGGTGTTCGTCTCCGGTACCGGCTGGCTGCGTCGGCCAGCCGGAAACTGACGCTACGGACTGAGTATGCCCAGCGCCGGCTACAGGGCCCCTCGCCGTTCAGGGCCGCTCGGCGGCAGTCGAGTACCTGGTCAGGCCCGGCTACGCCACGTCCATCCGGCCATGGCGACGAGCAGGATGGTCAGGGTCACCGTCAGCGCGCCCACGTGCACCGGCCCGTGGCCGAGGGTCCCGGGCAGCCCGAGGATCCAGCCCCCGACGGCCGCCAACAGGACCAGTTGTGGGAGCGTCAGCTCGGTGGTACGCCGGATCGCGCTCAGCCCTGCACGGAACGGCGCTCCGTGCAGGCCGACACACACGGCGGCCAACAGGCAGGTCGTCGCGAGGCACGCGGCAACGGCGACCGCCAGATCCGGCCACGAGTCGGCTACCAGGTAGCCCCGGACACCGTCCACCCCGACCAGGAGGAAACCGATCGCTCCCCCGGCGAGCACGACCGGAGCGACCACGATCCGGAGGAGGTCGACCGCGACGACGGTGGCGACGGAAGCACCGTCCCGCAGGGCCCATCCGGCGCAGGTCATGGCCTTGCGTACCCGCCTCGCGAAGATCCAGGCTTGTCGGTGCGCCCAGTTGAGCACGTGCGCGGCCGCGACAGTGCAGTAGTACGCGGACACCCGCAGCACCTCCGCCAGCATCCGGACGACCAGCACCAAGGACGAGACGGCCCGCCACGCGGTGTCCGTGGCCGTCTCGCCGAAGCGTTCCAACATGGTGCGCGGCAGGCCCCGGCCCCCGGACCGTCGGGCCAGCGCCCAGCCCAGCCGTCGAGGTCGGACCGGCATCCCCAACAAGGGGTGGACCGTCCGGTCGATCAGGGCGGAGCCGTGCAGGAAGCCGACGATCACGGTCAGCAGCAGCACACCCAACGCCCCGGCGAGGGTCGCGCCCGACAACCACACGGTGACCGCCGGGGGCAGTGTGAGGACCCATCCGGACGGGCCGAACCGGTGTGCCAACGCCAGACCCGCCGTGACCGGAACGACCAGGACGGCGGCGGCGACGGCGGCCGCGGCGTGCGCCGGCATCCGGGGCGGTGCGGCCGGATCGATGGCCGCGGAGTGACGGGCGACCGCGTACCGTGCGGCGGACTGGCCCGCGTACAGCGCCGACGCCGCCGCGAGCACCCAGAGCACCCCGGTGCCGATCACCCGGTGCGTCCCCTCACCCGTCCACGCCGCCAGCATGCCCAGCACGCACGCCACCGCCCACAGTCCACCGGCCGCGACCCGGGCGGTGCGGTGGTGCCTCAGCGGCAACACCAGCACCGCGCCGGCGGCCACCGCCGCGAGGAGATCCAGCGGCACACTCGTGTTCCACAACGCGGCCAGGAAGAACGCTCCGAGCACGGCGGTGCGCACGAGGTTGACGACGAGAAACCGCCGACGCCCGGGGTAGCGGTGCGCGAACGGCAGGAACCGCTCGTGGCTGACGCAGTACACATCGATGGGGTGAAGGTCTGTGAGGTCGCAACCCACGTCGGGGCAACCGGTCACCGGCCGCCCCGACTCGAAGCCGAGCCGCGCCCACCAGGAGCCGAACAGGGCGGCGGGCCGGGGACGGGTGATCACGGAAGTGGTCATCTGCTGGTCCTGTTCTCGGAGAGGTGAGCCCGTTGCCGCACCCGGCCGACGGCGAAATGCACGAGGAGTCGAACCCGGTGCCACCAGCCGAACTGGAGACCGAACACCGTGTCCGCGAACTCTGAGAGCGTGAAAACCCGGGGTGAACCCGGCAACAGTCGGGCGCGCCGGACACCCGCCAGCGAACCGATCTGGCGGTAGAGGCGGATCTGTTCCCGGTACCGACCGTCGAGGATCGCCGTGGCCACGTCGGGCAGGTAACCGTCCCGCAGGCTCCGGTGCCGATAGTTGAGAGCGGCCAGCAGGCTGCCCGCCTGCGTGAACCACGATTCGGCGACTCGGGCCTCGTCGGTCCGGGGCTGTCCGTCGAGGCTGGAGACGAGGTCGGACCGCCGCCGGTAGTTGTGCACCCCGGCGGACTGGTCGACGCCGCCGAGCTCTCGAACGGCGAGGACGACGCGGGGAGCGAGCCAACGGCCGAGCGGGCGCAGGTCCGGCGTGCGGGTCATGTGCTCGACCACCCGGCCCAGGGTCTCCATGAGCAGCCGTCGGTCCTCCACGGCCAGGTCCCGGCGGCGCAGATGCCACGCCAACCACAGGAACGCCGGCAACAGACGCCCCTGTACCCACAGGCACGCCCCGATGCGTTCCGCCCGCCGTGCTCGGGGAACACCTGTCGGGGTGCGCCACCACCAGGCACGCAACAAGGAGCCGTAGCGGCCCTGTTCCCAGGCCACCTCCGAAGCCGCCCCCCAAGCGTCCGTTTCGGTGACGTCGCCCGTGTCGCCCCCGGTGAGCATCCGGTCGACCTCGGGGGTGAGACCGAGTTCGCGGTACAGCTCGAAGGTGGCTGTGGCCCGCTGGTTCCTGGGCAGATCGACGAGGGGAGCGGAAGGCGGCCCCGGCGTCGGGTCCAGGCCCCACCGGCGAAGACCCCAAGCGGTCGCGCACTCCGCCAGCAGTTCCACGGTCCGCCCACACACCACCCGCACCTTCGCCCCGGCCGCCCGCAGCGCGCCGACGAGCGGAGGAGCACCGTCGTCCGGGAGCAGGTGCCAGCCGTCGTGGCCGCCGTGCCCGACCCACAGCACCTCGACGTGCGCGAGTGCGCCCGCAGGCAGTTGGGAAACCGTGACGTCGACGTCGAAGAAGTCGCTGCCGCTGTAACCGACGACGAGCAGTGCCCGATGGCTCGTCAGCGCCGAGGTGAAGCGGGCGGCCACCGCCGGCGGGAAGCCGGCCTCGATCCGGTTGAGGGTCACCCCGAGCGGCGGCCCGCCGCCGAAGGCGGGAAGCGAGCCGTGGAAGTGCAGGACCGACGGATGTCCGTTCGGTAGGCCCGCCGCCCGCTCGACGGCGAGGTCGAAGTTCGCCGTCAGGTGCCCGCCGCCCGCCGCCACGTGCTCCATGAGCATCCGGTGCAGGTGGTTCGGCACGGCGGTACTGACATCCGCGAGCAGGTCCCTGACGATGGTGTCGCCGTCGGGCACGGTACGGGCCACGACCCCCAGGACGGTTTCCAGCCGGGGGACCCGCCCAACCGTCGGACCGGTCGGGGCGGGCGCGGCGAAACCGCACGGCGGCTCCGCGGTCCACCCGATCCGGCGGTGGTACTCGCGGATCCGGGCCAGGGTGCCGGGCAGTAGACAGGCGTCGGCCACCCGTTCGGTGAGCCGGACACCCGAGGGCAGGCCAGTGGGCGGGTCCATGGACACCCCGGCCCCGCTGAGTACGAGGACGTCCCCCGGAGGCCGGCGGCTGATCCATCGGGCCACGTCGGCAGTTGCCAACGGCGCGGTCACGGCTGGGATCCTGTCGGGCCGTCCTCGGGGATGGCCGTCTCCCAGATTCGGTCGAACCGGCCGCACCAGTAGGCGAACCAGTGGGGGGACTCCGCGCGGGTGATCCGCACGTGCATCCGGTCGGCGATGCTGTCGTCGCGGAAGCCGTGGAACTCGACGATCACGAAGCCTTCGGGGGTGTCGGCGTTGACCACGAGGAGGCTGAAGCCGGGATTGAAGTCGAGCAGCCGCCACTCGAAGCCCGGCGCGTCGGCGAGTCTCCGCAGACCCGACATCGTCGTCGCCAGGGTGATGGGCAGGTCCAGGCTCTCGTCGAGCTGTCGGGCCGTGATCGCCAGCTGCCGGGGTTCCGGGGCCTGGACCACCACCCGCGCCTGGCCGCCCCGCCGAAGTATGGTGCGCCTGATCTCGGCCGCGTGCACGACCACGTTCACAGCGCTCGGGCCGTAGACCCGCAGGTCGCTGACCTCCTTCAGGAGTTGTGGCAGCGCGCCGAACGCCCGGCGGTCCCGCAGGACGCCGTCGAGACCGGGCGTCGGCGACGGCGGCCGGGAGCGCAGCACCAGGAACGTGACCCCGCCCAGCACCGCGCTGGACACCAACCCCGCGTCGATGACACCGATCATCCCCAGTCCGGTGAGCAGTGCGCCGAGGGTGAAGATCACATAGCCGTCCAACCGGCGGCCATGGCCTATGTCGTCTCCCGTCCGCCGCACCGAGGCGCGCGTCCGACGTGCTCTGTCCCGTACCTGGTCCGACATCGTGTCCTCCCGGATGAGGCGGGCGGAGTGTTCCAGAGCCCCCCAACCAGGCTGCCAGTCGGGAATCGGTCGGAGAGGGTTTCGTTGGTTCGTAGCTGTGTCGTTCCCGCGCAACACACAATGGACACACGTGGTTACGTTCGGCGAGTGCCTCGGGAGTTCATCCAGTGACAGCTGTCAACGACTTCGGATCCGAGATGCGATACCTGCGTCAGAGGAAGGGCCTGACGATCCGGGAGGTCGGCCGGCAGGTCTTCATCAGCTACTCGATGATCAGCAAGTACGAGAACGGGCAACTGCTTCCGAAGTCCGACATCGTCCAGCGGCTGGACGACCTGCTCGACGGTGGTGGTGCGCTGGTCGGCCGTGCCCGGGAGGTGGCGCTCTCCGCTCCGGGGCACCCCTCGCCGGCGACGGGCCTGCCAACGACGACGCGGCACTTCGTGGGGCGGAACCGGGAGATCGGCGAACTGCTGAAGATCCTGACCCCGTCGGGAGCACTCATGTCGGAGCCGGCAGGCGTTCTCGTCCTGCACGGTGCGCCCGGCATCGGCAAGACCGCGCTCGCGGCCTGGGTCGCGCGGCTGCTGCTGCCCCGCTTCGAGCACGGATGCCAGTTCGTCGACCTGCACGGATACACCGAGGGCCGTGCGCCGGCCGACCCCGGAGAGGTGCTCGACCGCCTGTTGCGCCGGCTCGGCGAACGCCCGGAGGCACTGCCGGCCGACGTCGAGGAACTGGCCGCGCTCTTTCGCGCCCGAACCGCGGACCGCGAGCTCCTCCTGATTCTCGACAACGTGCGCTCCACCGCCCAGATCCAGGCGTTGCTGCCCGACGGTGCGCAGTGCCGAACCCTTGTGACCAGCAGAAACTTCCTCTCGGCCCTCGACGGCGTGCCCCGGCTGAGCCTGCGTCCCCTGGAGCCCGACGACGCCGACACGCTGTTCAGGCTGGTCTCCTCAACATCGGACACCGACGGGTACGAGACCGCGGACATCGCCCGGATCGCCGAGTACTGCGGCCGGCTGCCCCTCGCCGTGCGGATCGCCGCCGTGCGTTGCGGGCCGGACTCGCAGCTGGCCGTCTCGCGCTTCGCCGGGCGACTGGCCGACGAGTACGCGCGGTTTCGGGAACTCGACGACGGCGAACGCAGCGTCAAGGCGGCCTTCGAGGAGTCCCGAAAAGCGCTCGACGCCACGGAACGCGAACTCTTCGCCCTGCTCGGGTTGCTGCCCCCCGAGATCATGGAGGTCGCCGCAGTCGCGGCGTTGTCCGCGCTGGACCTTCCAGTCGCCGAGCGCGGGCTGGACCGCCTCGTGGACGCGGGACTACTGATCCGGGTCGATACCGAGCACTACGTCTTCCACGACCTGATCGGGGCCTTCGCGCGACTCGCGGCCCGTGACCTGGCTGGTCCGCACAGCACGGCCGCACTTCGGGGACTGCTGGACCACACGGTACGCAGTTGCTCGCGGGCCGACTCGCTCGTCACGCCGGGCCGGCGCAGATTTCCGCCCCCGCCGACCAGCGGCCCCGAGGGGCAGGACTTCGAAGGGTACGACCATGCCCGGGACTGGCTCGCACAGGAACTCCCCGCGCTGGTGGCCCTGTGCCGTACCGCCTACGAACACGGCTTCGACGAGTACTGCTGGATGATGGCCTTCCACCTCCGGGGCGTGTTCTTCCTGGGTAAACACTGGACCGAGTGGGAGGAAAGCCACGCCTGGGCCCTGGCCGCCGCTCGCCGGTCCGGCAACGCCGTAGCCCAGGCGGCCACCCTGAACAACCTGGGGCTCGCGCTGGTCTGTCAGGGACAGCTGGACCTGGCGTCCGACCGGCTCACGGAGGCCGCCGACATCGCCGGGGCCGCCGGGGACGAGGACGCGCAGTGCACCGCGCGCTCGCACCACGCCTGGGTGATGCACCTGCGCGGCGAACACGAGCGGGCCCTGGCGGAGGAGGCGGCGACCCTGGCGTACTATCAGGCCCGTGGCCGGGAGCGCAACGCCGCCATCGTGCTCCGCGACATGGCCGCGATCGAGATCGTCATCGGCCGGTTCGACGACGCGTTGGGGCACCTGACCTCTGCCCTGGACGTGTTCCGCGCCATTCCGTCACCGCTGGACACGGCGATGGCACTCAACTGTCTCGCGGAGATACACCTCCAGCGTGCGGACCTCGTGGGCGCGTGGCACGGCTTCGCCGACGCGTTCGATGTCGCGAGCCTTGGAACGATCGCCTTCGAGCGTGCCCGCGCGCAGCACGGACTCGGACGGACCGCCGCGGCCCACCACGACAACACAGAGGCGCGCAGGCTGCTCAAGCTGGCTCTCTCCGGGTACACGAGCCTGTCCGCCCGGGAGGAAGTCGATCACGTGCGCGCCGACCTCGCGGCACTGGCGGCCTAGACCCCGGCCGGCACGACTTGTTGCTTCCTGGCTGTGAAACAGGCAACCCCTGCCGGGGACGCCGATCCACGGAGATCCTGGTGTCCGGGCCGACGGGGACAGGGGTGGCTCGCACACCAGCGGGCGACGCGCTGCGTCGTCGTGCTCCGTTAGAGGTGGGTGCCTGTGCCGAGTACCAGTTCACTCCCGGGTCACGTCGAGCCGGTGTTCCGGATCCTCGGTCCCGTGACCATGTCGGGCGCGGAGGGCCCGATCAGGCTCGGCGGTGCGACGATCAAGGCGGTGCTGGCAGCGCTCCTGTTCCGCAGCCGGTCGCGCATCAGTCCCGCCGATCTGATCACGATGGTGTGGGAAAGTCCCTACGGCGCGACCCTGGACAGCCTGTACCACTACATCGGCTCCCTCCGGGCAGCTCTGAGGCAGACGGGCCATGATGGCGCCCTGGAAGCGGCCTTGCCCGGCTACCGGTTGACGGTGGACGACAGCCTGATCGACTGGCGCGCGTTCCAACGCCTCGTGGGTCAGGCGCACCGATCGCTGGGCGAGTCAGACCTCGACCACGCCGCCGGGGCGCTGCGCCGGGCGCTGGCGATGTGGACCGGCCCGCCGATCGCCGACGTCGGAGGGCGGCTCGGCGGCGTCCGCGCGCAGATGGTCGAAGCCCGGCTGGCTGCCACCGAGCAACTGGCCGCGGTGGAGGCGGCGCGGGGCGAACCCGAGCGCGTCCTCGACCTGCTGTGGGCGATTGCGCACGACCAGCCCGCCCGCCGGCGGAGCACGGCGCTGGTGGCCGACGCCCTGCAGGCGCTCGGACGCCGCGACGAAGGCCGGGAGCTGCTGATGCACGCCGACTCGCGCCGGGCCGAACGCCTCGACTGGGGGCCACCGGTCCGGCGGGTCCGATCAGTCTCCGGACGTGACACAAGCCGCCCTGACGGCGTGGGACCGCGCCATCGGGGGTTCGCCGGTCAGCTCGGCGTGCACCCCGGCACCGCCTTCGACGTGTGGTCGGCCGCCGCACTGATCGACTGTGGCGTCGCTGAGACGGAGCGGGTGTTGGGCGCCCTCGTACGGGGCGGGCAGCTCGAACGGCGGGACGCCGGCCGGTACTCGCTGCGGGGACCTGTCCCGCAGGACCCGGACCCCACCGCGCACGAGGCAGCCGTCCGCCGACTGCTCGACTACTACGTGCAGGCCACCGAACGGGCCGACCGGACGGTGTCGCCGCACCGGCACCGCGCACCGGCCGAGGTCGGCAACGCCGGGCGGGAGTACCCCGATCTCGGAAACCACAACGGTGCGATGGACTGGCTGCGCGCCGAGGAGGACAACCTGGCGGCGGTGTGCGCGCTGGCCGCGAAGAGCGGGCTGGAGGGGCACGCCGGGCGCCTCGCGTACAACCTGGGGGGCTATTTCTTCCTCACCAAGCGGTGGGCGGCCTGGCAGGGCATCCTCGACATCGCTCTCGACGCGACCCACCGCACGGGTGACACCCGGGCCGAGGGAACTCTGTCCAACCACCTCGGAGTCGTCGCGCTCGAACAGGGCGACCTGGAGACGGCGGCCGACCGGTACCGGCGCGCGCTGCACCTGTTCCGGGCCGTCGCCGACAGGCACGGTGAGGCGACCACCCTGGCGAACCAGGCCTGGCTGCACTTCTTCGCCGGGCGCTACGAGCGCTTTCTGGAAGGCATGGGGCAGGCTCTCGACTTCTACCGCGCCGAGCGCTCCGACCGCAACGCCGCCATCACGTTGCGGGGGATGGCGCTGGCGGAAACGGAACTGGGGCGCAGCGCTGAGGCCGTCGAGCATCTGCGCGACGTGCTCGGCGTCTTTCTCCGCGACGGGCCGCACCTGGACGTGGCCATCACCCTGAACAACCTGGGCGAGGCGCACGCGAGGGCCGGGAACAACCGGCAGGCGATCCGTCGCCACCGGCAGGCGCTGGAGTACGCGGAGCGCGCACAGAGCCGCTACGAGCTCGCGCGGGCACACCGACGGCTCGGCCACCTGGCGGCGACCCAGCACCGATTCGTCGACGCGGAGCGGCACTGGCGGGAGGCGCTTCGGGGGTTCACCGAGCTGGGGGTGCCGGCTGCCGCCGGCCTGAGGTCGTGGTTGGACGGGCTCGGGTCCGGCCCGGCCACTTCGGGCTGACCGCTGTCCGACCACGCAGAAGCGCCCCGTTGCCCGGTAACGCCCAGAGCCAGGAGATTTCCATGAACTCGGACGCCACCCACCGAAGAGCCCCCAGCCCGCGGTACGACCTGTTTCTCTCACTCAGCGGCGACGACCGACACGCGGCGGGCCGGTTGTACACGGCTCTGTGCGACGCCGGATTGCGGGTGTTCCTCGACGAGCGCGATATCCGGGACTTCCACAGCATCAACTCCGAGATCCAGCTGGCACTGGTGAACTCGACCGCGCTGCTCGCCTACTACTCGGCCAGCTACGCCACCCGCCCCGCCTGTCAGCTCGAACTCACCGCCGCCTTCCTGACCGGTCTCCGGGACGGCGACCCGACCCGACGCATCCTCGTCGTCAACCCCGAACCCGGAACGGACCACCTGCTGCCCACCGAGCTCGCGGATGCGAAGTTTCCCACCTTCACTGCGGCACGGGGCCCTGCCGCCCTGGTCCGCGCGATCGTCGCCCGGGTGGCCGAACTTGACGGCACCTTCGGTGAGCTGAGCTTCGCCGAGCGCCCACCCTGGTACGGCGCGCGGAGCCCCGGCATGCCTCCCGGCTTCATCGGCAGGTACCGGGAGCAGTGGGAGTTGCACAGCGCGCTCGTGGACTGCGACCACCCGATGACCCGCGAGCCCACCTCGGGCGCCCAGGTGGTGCTGGCCGGGCTGTCCGGCAGCGGACGGACCTCACTGGTGGCCGCCTACGCGTGGCAGTTCGGCGCCGCGCATCCCGGAGGTGTCCACTGGCTCAGCCTCGCAGGGGTGGAGGGTGATGCCCGGCAGGTCCTGGCCCGGTACTCCGAGGAGGTCCGCCATCTCGCGGAACAGCTGCGCCTGCCGGTGGCCGGCCTGGACCGGGGGCGGTTGTTCGAGGCGGTCGGCGACCACTTGGCGGCGCGCGCCTGCCCGAGTCTGTGGGTCGTCGACGACGTTCCGCCCGGGCTGGACGCCGACACGATCCGGAAGCTGTTCGCCCCGGTGGGGCACATGGCCCGCACCGTACTCGTGACCCGCCGCGCGGAGCACAGCGCCGACTTCTCGACAGTCGCGCTGGGCTCCATGTCCGCGGTGGATGCCGGAGCGGTCCTGAGCACCTGGCGAAAGGTGCCGGACGGCGCTCCGGAGGTGGCGCGCGCCCACGCGCGGCTGGTCGACAGGATCGGGGGACATCCCCGGACTCTGGTCCTGGCTGGCCTGCGGTTGCGCACCATCGACTACGCCAGCCTCCTGGACCAGGTCGGTGCGGACCCGACCTTCGCGGACCACCTGGTCGGTGACGCGGTCGACGGCCTCGATCGGGTACAGGCGCTGATCCTGCGGATCGCGGAGAAGCTCGCCTCAGGCCCGGTCCCGGCGGAGCTGCTGTGCCGCGCGGTCCAGATCCTGCACCCCGTCGAGGACGGGCACCCGGCAGGTCCGGAGCTGTGCGCCGATGCGTTCGTCGAACTCGAGGCACGCCTCCTGGCGGTCCAGACGCGAGCCGGAGAGTGGCAGTTCCCCCGGGTCGGCGTGCTGGCGTACTCGCACCGGGGGCCGGAACCCGAGGGCGTGCACCGCCTGCTCGCTGCGCGGACGCTCGAACTCCTCCACGGCGGGGTGCTCGACACCACGGCCCGTCGGCATCTGATCGGCCACGCCGAGGCACTGTTGTCCGACGGCGAGGCCGAAGCCCTGGACGACACCATCCGCACCGGGCTCCTGCTCGCGGCAGCCGCGCACCACGAGACTCGCGGGGAACCGCTGTTGGCCGCGCCGCACCGTGAGGCGCTCGTCCGGCAGGACCCCGGCAATGCGTCCCACCTGCTCGCCGCTGCCAGGAATCGGCATCTGGCGGGTGAACCCGAGGCCGCGTTGGGCCATCTCGACCGGCTGCTCGCCGCCGGCCTGGAGACCGAAACGGGAAGCGCGCTCCTGTTGCGTGCCGAGGTGCGCGAGACCCTGGGCCGACTCGACGCGGCAGAGGAGGACTGGGCCAGCTTGCTGAGTGACGCGCCGGTCCCCTCGCAGGTGCGCCTCGCGCGGGTGCGCTCCCTGTCCGCGCGCGACGACAATGTCCGGGCAAGGGCCCTGGTCAACGAACTCCTGGCGACCCAGCACCACGACGGCGGGCTCGCCTCCGACGATCTCCAGGCGGTCCGGGTGGAACTCGCGCGTTGCCAGCGGCGGGCTCACGACCAGCGGGGGGCCCGGGCCACGGCCCGCTCGGTCGTGGAGTACTACGCCGGCACCGGCCTGCCCGAGCACCGCACAGCGGTCGAGGCCCGGGAAGTACTCGCGGACTCGCTGTTGGCTCTGGAGCTCTGGGACCTGAAGCCCGACGAGGGCGACTGGGTGGAAGGCGAGGTCCTGCTGCGCGGCACCTGGCGGGGCTTCGTCGACAGTCACGGTCCCCTGAACCCGCTCACCCTGCGGATCGCCGTCCAGCACGGCTACGCCCTGGTCTGTCTGGGACGGGCAGAGCAGGCTCGCATGGAGCTGACGCGCACCGACGCGGACGTCGCCGGCCGGCTGGGTGACACCCATCCACTCAGGCTCCGGTCGCGTTTCCTGCTCGGTCAGGCGTCGGCCCAACTCGAGGACTGGCTGAACGCCTGCGACCTGTTCGCGTTCGTCACGACGTGGCAGCGCGCGACCCTGGGGCCCGAGCACGTCCACACGCTGATCAGTCAGGTGGAGTACGCGGTGGCCCTGCAGATGACGTCCCGGGAGGAGGAGGCCGCGCCACTGTTCGACGAGGTGATGCGGACCTCCCGGCGGGTACTCGGCTGGAACAACGACGTGTTCGGCAAGGCCCTCGCCGGGAGGTTGCTGCGGTACGTGCCGGGCCGGGCGTGGCGGCTGATCACCCGGAAGCCGTGAGGAGCGGGGTCAGCGGACGAACACCGCGTCGCCCATAGCTCCGGTGAATGCGCGCTCGCTGTTCGTCTTGGAGTCTCGGGCGGAGCAGGCGAACCGCAGACGCACGACCCCGCTGAGGTCGACGGTAATGGCCTTCGGGTGCCCCAGCGACACCTCATGTCGTTGGCCCAACTGGCGGCCGTCCTGGTCGTAGAACAGCATCTCGATCACGCCGCCGAAGGCGTACCTGGCGTCGTCGGGCACGCCCAGCGTCGCTGCCAACGTCCGCTGTCCGGCGACGTTCCACTCCGCGATGCTGTAGGTCACTCTGGAACACGTGAGGCTGACGCTGCGGGGGTACCGCACGCTCGACAGGGACACCGGCGAGGCGTCCATCGACCCGGTCACCGTGTCGACGCTGTCCAGGTAGGTCCGGGAACCGGGCGGCGGTTCGACGAAGGGAGAACCGCTCGGTGAGGGGCTACCCGAAGCCGACGACGATGGCGACGCCGACACGGAGGGGCTCGGGGAGGCACTCGGCGTCGGCGATGGCTCGGCGGCGAAGGTCCGGGCGGGGGTCGGCACGGGGTCCGGGGCGGGGGCCGTGGCCGTGACGACCGGCTCGGCGGACAGCACCCGAACCCCACTGACACTGGCGGTCAGTGCGGAGATCGCGGCGAGACCGACGGTGAGCAGGATCCACTGCTGCCGGCTCATCCACCGCCACGGTCGTGGCGCGCGCGGTGAGTCCATCAACTTTCGCGCCTTGGCGGTCCTCTCCGCCACCAGCGCGGATACGACACCGAGGACGGTCGTGAGGAGGGCGAAGAAGATCAGCACCCCGAGGTTGGCGTCCGCGGACGCGGTCCAGGCGAGGGTCATCGCCAGGATCAGGAACATCAGGAGGGTGGAGCTCACGACGAGCGCGGCCTTCTCACTTCGAGTCACCGCAGCAGTATTGGCACCCGTCAACCCGGAAGAGAACCGGCGCGGACGGAATTCCCAGGTCGGCGCGGGCCGTCGGAGGTCATGACGGGTGGTACTGACCGTGTGTGACCTGGGTCGATGCCGTGGCGGTTGACTGTGTTTGTTTTCTGACAGTGAGCCGGCGAACCGACTGTCCATCATGGACTCAACGGGGTGCGTTGCGGGACGGGCGTCGCGCGCGGCCCTCGCTGGAGGATCGTCCGTGACGCCCTCACCTGCGACGATGCCTTCTCTGAGTGGCTGTTCGGGGCGTCAGGCGCCGCTCCTCGTTACCCGGGGTCGGTAAGACACCCGGGGTAGTGTCCCGGTCCACGAAGTCCGCCGGACCACCGCGGGTGGCCCGCGCCCCACCGTCGAGAGGTGAGCCGTGACCTGGATCTACCGCAAGTTCGCCAAGGTTCTGGTGGCCGTCGTGACGATCGCCCTGGTCGCGACCGGTGGCGCGTGGTTCCTCAACCGTCTGGACGTGTTCGGTGAACGGACCACGGACCGCAGCGGACCGGTGGTGCTCAAGTCGATTCGCGACATGAAGCGGTTCGTCGCCGCCTCGGGGCACTTCGAGATTGTGATCGACGTGCAGAAGAACACCGCCAACGTGCCGTCCTTCCTGATCGGCACCCGCACGATCTACGTGGCCGTCGGTGACGTCAACGCGTACGTCGACCTGGAAAACCTGGCCGGTCCCCATCTCGTGGTGTCCGCGGACCGACGTTCCGTCAGCGTCACCCTGCCGCTGCCGGAGATGGAGAAGCCCAACATCGACAACAAGTCGAGTTACGTCGCCTCGCAGGACCGCGGTGTCCTCACCCGGATCGGGGACGCGTTCGGTGACAACTCCGGCCGCACCCAGGAACTCAACGTGATGGCAGAGGAGAGGATCTCGGCTGCGGCCAAGGCGAGCGACTTGGGCAACCGGGCGCAGAGCAACACCACGGCAACCGTGACCGCGCTGATGACCTCACTCGGTTTCACCTCGGTGACGGTGACATTCGCGAAGCCGTGACCCGTCGCGGAAGGGCAGGTGAGCCGATGGGCGCCAGGGTTCCTCCGGGTACCCGTGGAGTCGACCGCCTAGCCGGGGACGCGGTTACTCTCCGAGTTGTGTCGGGTGCGCGACAATCTACACAAGTATCCGCACTCTGGCGCGACGATCGACCCTGGGTTCATCGCTACTCATCCACTGTCACCAACCGCCACGTCGTGCGGTGACAGAGTGTTGCCCTGGACATGGCCGCTCGCCGGAGGGTCACCGTATTGACCAGATACTTTCCGCCTCGGCTCGGGGACACGGCCGCAGACATCTGGCGGCCTTACCTGGATCCGCCGCTCCTGACGCCTGAGGCAGTCGACGGACTCTCCTCGATGGTTCCCTCGGAGGCGGAACGGCTCGGGCGGTACCTGGGCGCGGTGGTCTCCGCCAGGCAGTGTCCCGTCCACATAGCGGTCGCCTTCAACGCCGTCTACTTCGGCTACGACGTCGTCGCGGGCGGGTACGTGGGAGGTCCCCTCGACCTGGACGTCTTTCCCCAGGTCCGGCTCGGTGACAGCGGTCCGGCCCTGCCGATCGGCGCGATGATCAATCTGGTGACAGGCGCGGGACTGCTGCCCGCGGAGGTCGTCTACAAGGAGGGTGCGCGCTGGTCCACCGACCAGGGGGAGGAGATCCCCGAAGACATCGTCGGGGAGTCTGCCGCCCCTGCGGACGCACACGTCGCCACCCTGCGCGAACGGCTGGTCATCGACTTCGACGCCTTCGGAAGGGGCCTTTCCGCGTCCACCACGCAGATCGCCCGACTGTCCAGGAAAGCACGGTGGCTGAACCCGGACGGTCACCTCGTCCTGGATTCCGAATACCCGTCGGCGGCCGCGGCGGACCTGGACGACCTGGCCTACTACGCACGTTATCTGGCCGGCCCGGCCCGACACCTGATCCTGAGCTCGCTGGCGCCGCTGCCGCTGGCGACGCTTCTGGCACCAGGCGCCGGCGCCATCGCTCTCGAACAGGCTCTGACTTCGGTGTTCGCCACGGTCCGCGAGGCGCTCCTGTGGAACGGGGAGATCCGCATGCACGGCGACTACGCGGTGTCCCGAGCTTCCTACGCCTCCCGACTCCACGACGACGGAGTACTCGGTGGGGGCGACCTGGACAGCCTGAGCACGACCATCGCCGGCAGTGCCGTTCCGAGGCCGGGCAGGCGGGGATCACGGGCGGCACGGGTGACGCACACCGCGCTGGGGCCCGCGATCCGGAAGCTGGCTGGCACGGGAGGCCTCCTGCGGGGGCTGGCCTATCCCCTGGCGATCTGTCACGCGAACCTGCTGCTGGGGGACTTCGCGAGATCGTCCAGCGACGAGGAGACCGGCCTGCTCGACAACGGGGTGCGGTTGACTCTCCGAGACGCATGGCAGGCGGGTGGCGTGTGGCGCGCTGAGTACGTGGGCCGGGAAGCGCTGCCGTCGCCCGACCTGCCGGACCCCGGATTCCCGCCGGGACCGGTGGTCGCCCCGGAGGACGCGCCCCGGGCACCGGCCCCCTGGGAGACGGTCTCGTGGGCGCGGGACGACGAGTCACTGAGCGAACCGCGGATCATCGAGGCGTCCGACGAGGAGGTCGTGTGGACGTCCGTTCTCCGACTCTCCCACCTGCGCAACGCGACCCTGCTACTGCCGGATCCTGTCGCAGCGGGACTGGCGCCGACGCCGAACGCCCTGCGAGTGGAACTCGACCACGATGGCGGGCTGACGACAAGTGTCGCCACGGTGGTCCGCGCCGCCGGCCGACCGTACCTGGCAGGGTCGGTCTGGCCCTCGTCCTTCTTTCCCGGCATCGTGCTGATTCTGCGTTGGACCCCGGGCACTGATGTCGTGCGCGCTCGGACGGTGCGTCTCGATCCCCCGGTCCGCGTCGACGGAGAGACCTTCTGGTACCGGTTCGACCGGCGCGTACTGACGCGCGATGGTGCCGCGGAGGATGGGGACGGCGCTCCGACCGGGGCCGTGCACCAGGTGATGCGGGCCGTCAGAGTCCTGGGCCTGTTGGACAACTACGGGCGGGCCACGCTTCCGGAGTCCCGGTTGTTCGAGGCCGTTCGCCTTCTCTGGCACGATCGTGGCGCCCGACCGGATCCCGAACTCACCGCCGCTGTCGTGACTCTGCTCGCCCGGAGGGTGCTGAGCCTGGAGTGGGGGAGCCTGGCGGCCGACGGGCAGGTCGACCATCCGGCCCGGGCACGGCAGGCCCGGATCCGGCTGCTGTCCTACGTTCCGGTCCGTGACGACTCCGCCTGGACCCAGCCGGAGTGGTCGCCGCTGGCCGCGGCGCGCCCTCTGGCCCACAGCCACGTGGTCCAGGGCCACATCCGGCGCATCGACCACCTGGGACAGCAGGCCAGCGACGCCGCCCGTACCGCGTACCGCGAGGACAAGGAGCTGTGGGGGCTCGTGGGAAGCCGCGAGATCCCGGACGGCTACACGTATGTGCCAGCACACCGCCGGGGCGTCTAGAGGGCGTTCCCGTTCACCCTTCCCACCCACCCGGAGCAGCCCTTGAGCAGAACCCGCACTGGCCTCGGCATGCAGTGCAGCGACCTGGACCCCTACCCGGCCTTCGACCATACCGGCGACGTCAGCGTGGA
Organism: Longispora sp. NPDC051575; assembly: GCF_040681875.1. Taxonomy (NCBI): domain Bacteria; kingdom Bacillati; phylum Actinomycetota; class Actinomycetes; order Micromonosporales; family Micromonosporaceae; genus Longispora; species Longispora sp. NPDC051575. The sequence continues at coordinate 92,899 of NZ_JBFAZP010000014.1, forward strand.
GAACCTGACCGCCCTGAAGCTGCTCTCCCAGGTTCTGGCGTCCGTCCCGGAACCGCTGAAGCGCGCCATCGACACGGTGTCCGAGAACGACATCCAGACGCTCGTGAACAGCATGCCGGTCAAGTACCGGTCCCACGCGATGCACGTACTCGGCATCCGACTCAACGCCACCAGGGTGAACCTGCCCCTGTGCCAGGACGTGCTGAGCCGGCTTCGGAAGAGTCCCGACTCAGCCCAGAGCCGACACGCGCTCCGGCACCTGACGTTCGCGCCGTACTCGGCACTCTTCAACCAGGTCTGGGCCGAACGGCTGTCCCAACCACCGGTGGAGCACCAGTGGAGCAGGCCGTTGTTGCGCCTGGCGGTCTGGGCGAGGCTATCCGCGAACGCCCTAGACGCCCCGGTCTGGCAGTGGGCACTCCAGCAGGACTGGGTGGTGGACGGCTTCGAGGAGAAGGAGATGAAGGCGGTCCTCGCCGAGGTGGAGACCGTGCTGGCGAAGGTCCCCACCTGGCAGGAGAAGGCCCCGGAGTTCCTGGGCGCCGACGACGTGGTCGATGCTGAGGACGCCTTTGACACCGGTGACACCGATGCCGGGACGGTCCCTCTCGGAATCGAGGAACTGTCGGGAACGCTCGCCGAACTCAGGGAACACGTCGCGGCGGCCAACCAGCCAGCCGAACGCCTGGTCAACTCCGTTCTCAGCGGCAACCGCCCGTTCGAGGCGGACATCGCGGCGATCAGTGAACTCGCGACGGCGTTCGACCTCGTCGTAGCCCAGTTCGTCGGGTCGGGCCTGACCGTCGATCCCCAGTTGGACTCCCTCGAAGACGCGTTGCTCGCGGCGAGGTCCACGGCCGAGGAGGCCGGGTTGCGGGATCCTCTGGGCGCTGTCGCGGCCCTTCGGGCCGCACCGGACTCACCGGCCGCACCCCTGTTGACCATCGCGCAGGCTCAGTCCCGGGCACTGGCGGAGGCATCGACCTGGACAGCCGAGGACCGGAACAGGGCCGTCGCGATGGGCGCTCTCGTGGAACTCGTACGTCTCAGGGACGGCTCGGCTGGTGACCAGGACCGGCAGTACGGTCTCCAGGACCAGTGGGCCTCGGGGGCGCCTGATCTCGCGCGCCTGGCGTTCCTGGTTCCCCAGCTGTTCCTGGTGGCTGACGAGCCTGACATCACGGTGGAACTGGCCGAACCAGAAGACCTGGATGAGCCACCAGAGGACCTGCCGGAGCCAGAGGAACCAGCGGACGTGGAGGAGCCGGAGAGGGCGCCGGCGCCCGTACCGGAGAAGGCGCCGGCGGCTCGCGTCGATCCGGGTCACGTACCCGCCCCGTCCCGGGTCCCCGCACCCGTGCACCCCGACGAGCCCGTAGGCAGATCCGCCGTTTCGGCAACGGAGGCCCCCGGGGCGGACGTTTCGGAGACGCCGTCGGAGCAGGCTGAGGAAGATCCCGCCGTGGCCCTGGTCGTTCGATTGCTGGCCGAGCGCCGCCAGGATCTCGCCTACCAGGTGGCCGTCGCCGCGGACTGGTCGCCGCTGTACCAGACCGCCTTCCGGATCGCGACCTACGCCGAAGGCCTTCGGGCCGACGCGGGTGGCTGCGGGTCGGCCCTCGTGGCCGAGATGACCGACCTGGACGTGGAGGCGGTCGCACTGGACTGGGTGGCGGCTGGGCTGATCGTCCCGGCGGCGATCCGGACCGCGTTGGTGACCGGCGAACACACCGCCGGTGCCCTGCTCAACGCCCTGGCTCTTCGCCTGGAAAACAGCCTGGGCACGACCTGTTCCGAGATCGCCCATCGGACCCTGTCCGGAGCGCTGCTGGAATGTCCGCCCCTGGTGGTGGTCGAGGACGTCGCCACGGCGGAACAGGATCTGGAAGGGGCACGTCGAGCCTGCGAGGAGGCGTTGGCGAAGTCGCCGCGTTTCCGGCTCCAGAGGGCTGATCTGATCGCGCAGCAGTGGTTGAAGGCCGACGGTCTGCTGGGTTCCATGCTGCGCCGTGCCACCGCTGACGACCGCGCGGCGATTCCCCAGGTCATGGAGGAACTCCGCCGCATCCACCAGCCGTCCGTCCTCCAGGCCGAGCTCGACGACCAGGACCTCAGGTTCCGGGGTACGGGCACCAAGCGCCTGGAGGGCAAGGTACGGCAGGAACTGGTGCGACTGGTCCAGACCGACACGCAACTCGTGGAGCGGTGGATCGCCGCGGTTCGGGGATTCTCCCGCTCCGGCTCTCCGGACCTCGCCCGCAAGGAGGCCGAGGTGGCGGCGATGCGCGCCACGGTGCTCCACCGGACGCAGGCCACCCTGGAGGCATTGTCGGATCGCGCCCGACACGAGGAGGGCAATCCTCTGGGGCAGGCCGTCACCGGATACGCCCGGGAGTCCCTGCGGCGGACGTTCGCGCTGCTCGCAGGGTCAGACCGCCTGTCCGGGCAGGAGCGGCCGACCAGCCTCGTCCTCAGCGCCGAACTGCTCAAGCTTGCCGGGGTCACCATTGTCTCGGAGATCAACGAGATCTCCCGCCCGGGGACGACGGTGTCGGAACTGGCCACCATCGCCGGCGTCGACTGGCGGTCGGCGGTATCGGCACACGCGGACGCGCACAGCTTCGACGTCGTGGAGTACATCCTGAGGTGCGTCGACATCGGGGCTCTGGTCGAGTCCGACGGGGCGGCCACCGTGTTGGGCGAGGACGTCCGGCAGGAGGCGCGTGAGGCGCGGCAGCGCGTCTGGCAGGAACTGGTGACCGACCAGGAGCGGCTTGACGGCGAGTTGCGCAGGGCGCGCCTCGACGAGGCCGTCACGGAGGGCGAGGAGCGGACGCTGGACCTCCGGCTGCGCGCGGTCACGGCGGACCGGCCGGACCTCGGCACCGTGCGGACCGAGCTGGACGGCGTGCGGGAGCAGCTGAAGCTGTTGACCGGTCGGCGCGCGACCGGACTCCGTGCCCGACTCGACGCGCTGGCCGACCTCGCCCCCGGGATCCGTGAGCGGGTGCTCCAGGCGCTCGAGCAGGGGCAGTACAGCACGGCTGACGAGATGATCGCGCAGCTCGACCAGGGCAATCCGATTCCCGAGACCCAGGACGAGCGCCGCGAGTTCTCGATGTTCTTCCCGGAGGTGCCGCTCGCCCTGCAGGACGGGATCTCGACGGATCTCATCCGGGCTGTCCGTCAACGAGAAGTCTTTCAGGGGACCTCGGGCCTGGACTTTCGATCCCTCTCCGACCAGGCGAGCTCACGCGCCGTCGAGGCGTTGGAGGGCTGGCGTGACATGAGCAGGCGAGGTCTCGGCCAGCGGAGTTTCCGCGAGAGCGAACTGCTGTCCCCGGCGCTGCGTCTGATGGGGTACGGAAGCCTGCGCGGTCCGCAGAAAGAGGAGGTCACCCGGGGACGGGCGGACTTCCGATTCCTGAACCTTCCCGACGCGGAGCCGATCGGACAGTCGCAGATCCCGGCGTTCGGGTCCGACCTCGGTACCAATCTCAAGATCATGTTGGTCTGGGGGCGGCCGTCCCCCGAGCTGCTCCTGAGCTACGCGGCCCTCGAACGTGGTGGGGGTGCCCTGCTGATCGCCTACTTCGGCACCATGTCCCCCCAGCACCGAGCCGCCCTTGCGGTGCACAGCGTCGGTAAGCGTCCCCTCGTGGTGCTGGACGACGCGGCACTGGCGTTCCTCGCCGCGCATGGCAACGGCCGCCTCGACACCACGATGAACATCCTGCTGCCGTTCTCCGCGGCCAACCCCTACGTGAGCCAGAAGCGGAGCCGGGTCGCGACGGAGATGTTCTTCGGCCGCGAACAGGAACTCGAGGGTCTGGTGCACCCGAACGGCCCCCAGGTCGTATTCGGCGGGCGGGGGCTCGGCAAGTCCGCGCTGCTCAAGCGGGCCAGCCAGAAGTTCACCAGCCAGAGTCCCGCCCACAGCGTCAGTCTCCTGCTGAGCCTGGACACCATCCACTTCGGCGGCGCGGCCTCCTCGTCGGCGGTGTGGTGGGCCATCGGAACGGCGTTGGAGGAGCAGGGTGTCCCGCGTCCCAAGCAGGCCAAGGGCGAGCAGCCGGGTGAACCGTACACTCTGGTCCGCAGCACGGTGCGCGCCTGGCTACGGGGCGACCCGCGCCGTCAGCTCCTGATCCTGCTGGACGAGGCCGACAAGTTCTTCGAGTCGGACGCGCCCGGCTTCTACGAGACCCGCCGTCTCCGCGACCTCGGGCAGGACAACGACGGCAGGGTGAAGGCGGTGTTCGCGGGGCTGCATTCCGTGCAGCGGTACGCGAAGGTCGCCCGCAACAGCCCGTTCAGCCATCTCGCGCAGACCCCGACCGTGGTCGGACCGCTCAGTCCGCAGGACGCGGCGAACCTGCTCGCCGAACCACTGTCGGTGCTCGGGTACGAGTTCGAGGATCCGAACCTGATTCTGCGCATTCTCGGCTACTGCTCCTACCAGCCGTTCCTGCTGCAGATGTTCGGCTATCGGCTCGTGCAGGCGATGCACAAGCGGCGCTCGGAGAATCCGGGCGGCTTCCCGCCGTACCTGATCACCCGGGACGACGTGCAGAACATTCACGGCGACACCTCCCTCCGTCAGGGGATCACGTCGGCGTTCCGGGACACGTTGCTGCTGGATCCCCGGTACAACGTCATCGCGAACGTCGTGGCGCTCAACGCGCACGAGAACGGCCTGAACTCCCAGCTCAGTCAGGCCGCCCTGTGGGCTGCTTGCAAGGACTGGTGGTCGGTCGGCTTCGAGGACCTCGACGCCGAGGCGTTCCGGGCGTATCTCGTGGAGATGGAGGGGCTCGGCGTGCTCGCGCCGGACACCGGGCGCGGTTGGCACCTGCGCAGCAGCAACGCGCTGAACATGATCGGCACCCTGGACGAGGTGGAGAACCAGCTCATCCGGGCGGCGTCGGAGAGTATCCCCGAGGAGTTCGCGGCACTGGAGTCCCGGCCCCAGTTGCGGGAGGGGGGCTCGTTCGCGCCACTCACCACCAGTCAGGTGGCCGACGTTCTCGGGGAGCACACCAACCAGGTCCGGGTGCTGCTCGGCACCCAGGCGACCGGGATCAACCAGGTCGACGCGGCGCTGCGGGAGCTGACCGCGCAGGCCGGCGGCTGGACGGTGCCCCCGGTACCTCGGTGGCGGGACTTCGAGCGCGAGTTGTCGGCGGGACGTCCGAACGAGAAGCGGGTCGTTGTGAGCGATCTGTCCATCAAGGGACCGCACGAGGGCCGGTGCCAGGAGACGTTGGACTTCGCGCTGGCTTCGGTGCCCGACGCCCCTGGCGTGACCCGCTCGGCGGTGATCATCGCGGGCCCCGCGCAGCGCGTCCTGTGGCGCAGCCTGCTGCTGGAGGGACGCGAGGAGCCGGCGCTCGGACTGGTGCGACTGCGCCGGTTCTCGGCGCAGGGTCTGCGGTTGTGGACCCTGGAGCAACCGGCGTTCACCGGAGAGGGCATGTTGGCCGAACTGGGTGAGGCGACGGGCGGTTGGCCCGTGCTGGTCGACAGGGTCGCGGGACTCGTCAAGCAGGGCAACACGGAGCGGCGGGCACTCAGCCAGGTGCGGAGCCAGCTGGAAACTGCCGCCGGAAGTGCGGAGTTCCTCGAACTGGCCGGCTTCGTGGATGACACATTGCTGGTGGCCGCCTACCGGTCGATCCGGGAGTACATGGAGCCGCACGGCCTCGATCACGCTTCCCTGGTCGAGGCGGCCGGGATCGAGATCGGGGCGGAACTCGCGGAGGAGAAGTTGGCGTACCTCTCCGTGATGCAGGTTTTCGTGTCCGACTCGTCGGATGGGTTCGGTCCCGATCAGGGGCTGCCTGGCCGGTTCGTCCTGGAGCCGGTGCTGCTGGGCTGCTGGGAAAGGCACTACCGCGAGTAGTCGCCCGCGCGCGACAGCGGGTCGGCCCCGGCGTGAGCCCGGGCCGACCCGCACGATCTGCCAGTTAGGGGCGCTGGCCCGCCGCATCCACAATGGACAATTCGGACACCCCGCCGCCCCCACTCATCCCCAGATACTCATGCGACTGCTTGTCGAACACGAGCACCTGCAACGCGCTCCCGTAGTGCGACCACCCGATCCCGATCCCATGCCGCCCGGCCCCATCGACGGCGTCCGGCACCACGGTCACCCCCTCGAACCGCGACAACGCCTCGAACAGCGCCGCCCGGGCCTTCGGCCGCAGGTAGCGCGCCTCCAGCAGGTCCATCGCCTCCTTCGCGGCGGCGTTGGTCGGGCTGGTGTTGCCGGCGGCCTCCCCGTTCAGGTAGGCGAGCATGCCGTCCGCGGTGTCGGGCAGCTTCGGGTAGGCCGGTCTGGGCACGCACGGCTCGGTGATGCTGGGCTGGATCTTGTCGTACCTGTCCACCGTGGCCTTGCGGCCGTTCCGGCAGCCGGGGAGTGGGCTGACCTCCGGGGAACCGGCCTGGGTCATCTGGCCGTCGCGGGTGCCGTCCATGGACAGCCAGAGCTCGCCGACGGTGCGCTTCACGTAGAGGAACTGGTCGGGGCGGGGCTCGACGTCGGGCAGGGTGGCGGCCGAGACCGCCGCCCGGTGCAGGATGTCGGCGGCGTGGGCCGGCTGCGTCGGTCCCGTGATCGGGTCGGCGGGGGCGAGGATGAGCAGGCCGGCGACCACGGCGGCGGCCGTCAGGGCGGGCAGGCCGAAGCCGAGCGCGAACCGGAACTTCCGCCGGGGCGGCCGGACGGTGCGGGGGGTGCCGAGCTCCACGGCCTCCGGAACCGCGGTGAGCGTGACCCCGGCGGGCACGTTGGCGGCCGCGACGACCAGCCCGGCCCGGCGACCGGTCACCGCAGGCTCGGCCTGCGACGCCGTGAAGGAGAGCATCAGCCGGGTACGCACGTCCGACAGCTCGTCCGCCGTCCGCAGCGGGGTGTCCTGGCCGAGTTCGTGGACCAGGCGGAGTTCATCGACCATGGTGCAGCACCTCTTCGATCGTCGTCGTCATGGGCTCGGAGGCGCCGAGCGCGGCCCGCACCTGCTGGCGGGCCCGGTGGAGTCGGGACCGGACGGTGCCGACCGGGATCGCCAGCGCGGTGGCGACCTCCTCGTAGCTGAGTTGTTCCTGGGCGACCAGGAGGAGGACGTCCCGGTCGCCGTCGGAGATGCCGGCGAGCGCGTCGAGGAGCAGTCCGCGCAGGGCCTGGCTGGTCACGTCGAGGGCGACCCGTTCGGCGTGGCCGGGCTCGTCGCCGGCGGGCGGGACGGCCTGGACCAGTCGGTACCGGCGCACCTCGTCCCGGCGGTGCTGGGCCACGAGGTGGGTGGCGATGCCGTACAGCCAGGGGCGGGCGTCGGGCCGGTCGGCGACGTACCTGTCACGTTTGCCGAAGGCGACCAGGAATGTCTCGGCGAGCAGGTCGTCGGCGGGTTCGTGCCCGAGCCGCCGGGCCAGGTACCGGTGGATGTGCGGACCGTGGCGGTTGAACAGCACGCCGAAGTGCTCCGGCTCCCGGAGGGAATCGGTGATGACCTCGGCGTCGGACCCGGTATGCGTCATGCGTGGGCCTCTCACGATCGGGGGGTGGACGCCTGTTATCCGTGATCCGCGCCGATCGGGTTCACGGGGCCCCTGACCCCGGGTCGGGACTGTCGCCGACACCGTAACCGGGCACCAACCGCAGGGTGGGCCGTTTTCCGGATTGCCCGGGCGCTTTCCCGGTGGTTAGCCTTCGCCGCTGGCTTTCAGCTCGGTCGAGTTCCACGGGGAGTTTCGTTGCGGCTCATGCGCGCCGTTCTGGTCACTGCGATGGCGTTGACGGTGTCGGTCGCCGTCGCTCCGGTTCCGGCGAGTGCGGCCTCGCTGCCACCCGCTCCGTACGACGCGCTGGTCCTGGACGGTGGTGACGGACAGGGCTTCGCGGGTACCCGTACCTTCGACCGGAACAACGCGACCTTCACGGGCTCACGCTGGTCGGGTACCGACGGCGGCTTGGCCCTGAACGTCGACTCCCCAGGCCGCTTTCCGTGGTACCTCATCCTGAAGCCGCCGGTGGGCAAGCGGTGGGTTCCGGGTACCCGGTATGTGGTGCAGCCCGACGTGGACGTGAAGAACCCGGAGTACGCCACGGTCCAGGTCAGCGGGGACGGGCGGAGCTGCGGGATGCAGGTGCCGGGGTCGATCCTGGTCAGGGAGGCCGTCTTCGGGGCGGACAACCTGCTGACCGCGTTCGCCGGGTCCTTCTCCGTGGCGTGCGGATACGACGCGGACGCGATCTCGGGGGAGGTCCGTTGGCACTCCTCCGTCGGCTACACCGGATCGGGCGGGGACGCCCCCGGCGTCGACTTCGGGCGGCAGGCGCTCGGAGTTCCGGGGCAGGCACGGACGGTCACGTTCACGGCGGTCGGCAGTGAGCCGACCCGGTTCGGGGCGCCGGTGGTCAGCGGGGCCAACCCGGCCGCGTTCGCGGTCTCCGGTACGTGCGCCAACGCGACCCTGACCTACGGGCAGACGTGCACCGTGAAGGTCGTGCCGACGCCGTCCGCGCTCACCGAGCAGTCCGCCAAGGTGACGATTCCGGATAACTCGGTCGGCGGTCGGAAGGTGCTGCCGGTGAAGCTGGTCGGCGTACACCCGAAGACCGTCGCTCTCGACGGGTCCTACCTCTGGTTCGGGAACCAGGAGATCGGGGCGTCCGGGGAGCCGCAGAAGCTGACGGTGACCTCGTCCGGGATCGAGCCGGTCACCTTCGGCCCGACGTCGATCGGGGGCGACTCGCCGGCGGCCTACACCGTCACGTCCGACGGCTGCGGGAACCGGACCATCGCTGCGGGCGACACGTGTTCGGTGAGTGTCGTGGCCCGTCCGACGCGGAAGATGTACGGCTACGAGACGGCGCTGCTCCAGTTGCCGAACGACAGCACGACGAATCCCGTGTCCGTGCAGCTGACGGTCAACGGCATCATCGACTCGACCGGCGCCTACTACCCGATCACGCCGCGCCGGATTCTCGACTCCCGGGCCGGGATCGGCGCGGGAGCCAAGGTCAGCCCCGGCCAGACGGTCAGCCTCATGACGGTCGGCGACCGCGACGTGCCGAGGTACGGAGTGGGCGCCGTCGCGCTGAACGTCACGGTGACCGAGCCGACCTCCGACAGCTTCGTGACGGTCTACCCGTCGGGGGTGCCCCGGCCCGACACGTCCTCGCTCAACATCGTCCGGGGCTGGACGGGGGCCAACTCGGTGACCGTCGCGGTCGGGGAGGACGGCCGGATCAACCTGTACAACCAGTCCGGCCAGACCCACCTGATCGTGGACATCGTCGGCTACTTCGCCAAGGACGACGTCGTGCGCGGCAACGGCGCTGTGGACGGCGGACACCTGCTCCCCGTCCGGACAGAGCGGCTGTTCGACAGCCGCTCGGACTGGGGCGAGAAGCTCGCCGCGAACCACTACCTGCGGCTTCCCGTCAGCTACGGCGCCGACATCGACCCGCACATCCGGGCTCTGGTCGTGAACATCACCGCCACCGAGCCCGACGGCGCGGGCTTCCTCACGGCCTGGAGCGGCACGACGACGTTCGGGGTGCCGTTCACGTCGACCCTCAACTACACCAAGGGCGCCAACGTGCCCAACATGGCCATCGTGCCCACGGCTCCGTGCGTGAAGTGCGGTGGCGCGGAGGGTCTGCCGTCCATCGGCGTGCACACCTCGACCAACACCCACGTGGTGGTGGACATCGTGGCCGTCTTCGACGACGGCACGCTGCCGGGCGGTCTGCTGTTCCGGCCGATCACCCCGACCCGGATCGCCGACTCCCGGATCGGCCAGGGCACCCCGACGGCCATCGGGCCCGGCGGTACCGCGAACGTCGTGGCACCGCCCGCGCTCCTCGCCGACGGCACGAAGGTCCTGGCGCTGAACCTCACGGCCATCGCCCCGACCGACCAGAGCTACCTGACCGTCTGGCCGAACGGCGGCGCCCGCCCCACGGTGAGCAACCTCAACCCGTACCGCAACCAGATCATCCCGAACGCCGCCGTCACCCGGCTCGGCACGGGCGGGTCCTTCAACATCTTCAATTTCGCGGGTACGACCCATGTCGCGGTCGATGTCGTCGGCACCTACTACGAGAAGCCCGCCCCGGCGGCAGTGGGTCCGCTGGGACTCCGCAGTCCCGCCCCCGAACTCCGGCTGCTCCGGCGCGGCGCGATCCGGGTGTGACGGCGGGGCGGGCCCCTAGTTTCCGCCCGCGATGGAGCTGGTCGCCGGGAACCACGTGGCCTCGCTCACGCAGTCGGGTGCCATGGTGATCCCGCGCACGAGTTCCTCCAGGTAGGGCGGGTTGGGGGCGGTGAGCGTCCGGAACTGCAGGGTGCACTGGCCCATGTCGACGTACTGGCTGAGGTTCGTCGGGACCCACTTGGACGGGTGACCGGCGACGGTGAGGTTCTGGTGTTCGGCGGTGAGCGAGTCGACGTCGCGGGTGGGAAGCACGTACATGTACACCGTCGTCGCCGGCTCGCTCCCGGTGGGCAGCGTCCGGAAGCTGACGTTGAAGTAGCCCCACTGCACGCCCGCCAGTTCGTGGCCGGCGGGCAGGTGCGCGATCCGCAGGGGTACCCGGGTGACGACCGGTGGGCCGAACTCCACCCGCTCCGCCAACACCGGAGGCAGTCCGATCTGCGGGACACCTTCGGACTGCTCCAGGATGGCCCAGCCGCCGGGTGCCCATTCCCAGACCAGTGCGCGGTGGGTCGCGGGCCCGGTGGGGGGCACGTCGCGGACGGCGTAGTGCGCGGGCCGCCCCGCGACCGTCACCGTCGGGGCGCCGTCGACGGGCATGTACTTCTCGTGCAGCGGCCGGCCCTGCACGTACACCATGAGCGTGCCCTGGAACGCCGGCGCCGTCGACGAGACGTTGAACGCCTGCAGGTTCTTCGACAGGAACTTCACGTTGAAACGCGTCCCGTTCACGTCCCCCTCGCGGACGGTGATCGCCAGTGCGGGGCGGGAGGTCGGGGTCGCAGGGGTCGTCGGAGGTGTCGCCGGGGGTGCGGGGGGTTTGTGGCTCAGGGCGGGCACCAGGAGGGCCGCGAGCACGGCCAGCACGCCCAGGGTCGCGGCGACCGTGATCCGCCGGCGACGTCGGCGCACGATCAGCCGTCCGACCGCCGCGAGCACCGGGGCCGGGGCGACGTAGCCGGGTTCGTCCGCGCGGAGAGCGAGGAGCAGGTCTTCCTCGGTACGGTTCATCGGGTCTCCTGGGTGAGGTGCACCCGGGGCGACACCCGGAGCGTGGCCAGGGCGCGGGAGGCGTAGCCGCGCACGGTGCCCGGGCTGCACCCGAGGGCGTCGGCGATCTCCGCGTCGGTGAGGCCCTGGTAGTACCGGAGGACGATCACGGCGCGCTGTCGGCGGGGCAGCAGCGCGAGCTCGGCGCGGAGGGCGTCGCGGTCGGCGTGGCTGGTCGGGTGGTCGGGGGCGTCGGAGGGCGGGAGGCCGACCGAGGCGTGCGGGACGACCCGGGACCAGCGCCGCCGCCAGGACAGGTACTCGTTGACGACCATCCGCCGGAGGTAACTCTCGGGTTCGTCGATCCGGCGCCACCGGGCGTGCGCGCGGACGAGGACCTCCTGCACCACGTCCTCGGCGAGCGCGCGCTCACCGGTCAGAACCGTGGCGTACCGCAACAGCGCGGGCAACCGCGCCGCCGCGTACTCCTCGAACGTCATGCGATCCCCTCCGCCGGCGGTCCGTGCCCACTACACACGCGCGCCGGGCCGGATCTGTTGTGCGGGGGGCCGGGAAATTCTCGCCCGGCCGCGCGCACCCGGGACCGTCGGCCCCGAAGACGGCGGTGAACGTTCCGTCAGGCCCGCGACCTGCCCCGGGGCGTTCGGGGCACGGCCGTCACGCGTCGTCACGTCGTGTACCGCGCGCCTGTTCGGTGTCTCGCGTTGTCCGTGGGCTCGTCGCGACCCGTGGAACCTGGGCCCACGGCTGTCTCGAACTCTGGCGGTCGGGGCCCGACTACCGCAGTGTCATATCGCCCGGTCCGCATTCGAATAGGCGTGCCGACGACCCGTGCCGAAAGGCCGCAAGGGGAAACTACGGTGCGTCAGAATTCGACTACTTTGACGTGTCCACGGTGGATCGCCACTAAGCGGGAGTGACCGTTTTCGTGCTGGATCTGTCGAAAGTCGACAGCTGGCAGGTCGCTGTTTTCCCAGTTCAAAGGCGGTTTTCGAGGGTCGTCGGGCGGCTGCAATTCCCCTTACGGAACGGTGACAAATTTCGTTCTGGCAATCCCTGAATTCTAGGGAGTCGCAACTCGGAACCTGTGGAAGGGTGCCTTCTGCGGGAATTCCGCAATTCAGTAGGGAGTCACATCATGAGCTGGGGCGACATTGGTCGAAGGCTACTCATGTCGATCGACGCCAAGGGCTACGGGGGCAACGACGACCGGCGCCAGTACTCCATCCAGGACCGGCTCGTCGGGGTTCTCGACGGCGCCGCCCGGCGCGCGGGCCTCGACCGTGCGGCCTGGATCCGACAGCCCGCCGGTGACGGTGAGCTATCGATCCTGCCGGCCAGCGAGCGGGAACACGTCGTCGTGGACGAGTTCGTGCGCCAGCTGAGCTACGGCCTGACCGACCACAACCACGACCTGGTCGCACCGGCCAGGCTGCGGCTGCGGCTGGCCATCCACTTCGGCGTCGTGATCCCGGCCCCCAACGGCTACGCGGGCCAGGGCGTCGTCACGGTCAGCCGGCTGGTGGACAGCGCCCCGGCCCGGGACGCGCTCGTCGCCCTGCCGGAGGCCAACCTCTCCGTGATCCTGTCCGCGCGGGTCTTCGACGACACGGTCGCCCAGCGGCACACGTCCCTGGCGGCGGCCGAGTTCCGGCGGGTCCAAGTGCGCAACAAGGAGTACGTGGACGACGCGTGGCTGTACGTGCCGGGCGGGGACGTCCTGGCGGTGGACCTGCCCGGGGCCGCGCCGGACGCGGCCCGGCCGGCACGGGAGGGGTCGGCGCACCTCCGGGACGGATCGGCGCACGCCCGGGAGGAGGCGGCGCACCCCCGGGAGGAACCGGCGCGCCGCCCCGCCCCGGCGTCGTCGCAGGTGACGAACGAGTTCCACGCACCGATCCACATGGGCGACCGGGCCGTCATCGGCGTGAACAACGCCTGACCCATGACGACCGACGAAGCGCTGCGGGACGCGGAACCCGCCGTGGAGACCCCGGCCGCAGGGCCGGAACCCACCGGGCCGGACCGGGAGTCCCCGGAGCCGGACAGGTCCGAGGCCGAGGCGACGAAGCCTGAGGCGTCGAAGTCCGAGACCGGCAAGCCGTGGGCCGCCCGGCCGCCTGACCTGCTCTCGGAGCGGGCGGAACGGGCCGGGGACCCGGACTCGGCCAACACCGGGCACCAGCTCGCCACCGTCATCAACAACTTCAACGACCGGGTCTTCGCCCCCGATTCGGTGCTCGGGGTGTCCGGCGGCGCGCGGCAGCTGGTCCCGAAGGGCGGGCGCCTCGACCCGGCCCGGATCCGCGAAGCCCTGGAGCACTACGTCGTCCCGGTACCGTACGACGACGCGCTCGACGCCCTCTACGTCGACGGTGTCGTGGTCCTAGGCGGCGACGCTGGCCTGGGCAAACGGGCCGGCGGCCTGCACCTGCTCCGCGAGGTCGGCACCGAGACGCTCTTCGTGCTGTCCCCGGTGCTCACCCTGAAGGAGCTGGCCGAGCGCCCGTACGAACGGGGATTCGGCTACCTCCTGCTCGACCGGGAGGACGAGGGCAGCACCGCGGAGACGGACTTCGTGTGGCGCACGGTGCGCGACCAGGTCCGCGACGCGGGGGCCTACCTCGTCATCACGACCACGAAGGCGCACGGGCCGGTGGAGGCGGTCCGGCACGTCGCGTGGGAGGTCCCGGACCTGCGCCAGGTCCTCCGGGCGCACCTCGCGGTGACCGACGTGGCCGCCGACGTCGTCGACACCGTCGTCGAGGCGTTGGCCGACGGGTGCACGATGACCGCGTTCACGAGGGTCGCCGTGCAGGTCGCGGGTGGTGAGCCGGCGGAGAAGGCGCTGGACGACCACGTCCGGTCCGCCGCGGGCGACGTGCCGGCCTGGTTTGAGAAGCCGAGGACCCGGAGCGAGATCCTCGAGGTCACGGTCCTGTGCTTCGCCGAGAACGCGAGCGACCGGCGTTTCGAGTCCATGCTCGGAAAGCTGGAGGACGTGATGGCGCGCCACCTGCCGCTGGCCGAGCAGCAGCCCGACGAGTCCCGCCAGTCGGAGCCGGACGTGCTCCCGGAGCGCCGGGGCCGGCGGATCACCCCGGACGGCCTGATCGGGTTCGAACGCGCCGCTGCCGGGGTGGGCGGCGGCCGGACGCTCGTCTTCAAGCGGCCCTCCTACCGGTCCCGGGTACTCGTCGAACTGTGGGAGCGGTTCGAGGCCCGGTTCTGGGACGCGGTCCGGGAGTGGGTGGACGAGGTCATCCAGCACCAGGGCGGGGTGGCGATGGCCTGGGGGCTGTCGATGCTCGCCACAGTGGACTTCGCCGAGGTGGAGGGCGCGTTCCTGGAGCCGTGGTCGGACGGCTACAAGGGCTGGCCTGGCCAGTGCGACGCGGCCTTCGTGCTGTGGGGGATGTGCTTCGACGACACCACCGCGCCGATCGCGCTCCGAACCGCCAAGCGGTGGGCCACCCAGGGCTCGCCGGCACAGCGGTGGACCGCCTCGGTCGCCTTCAGCGGGCTACTCGGAGTCTGCTACCCCATCGAGGCGGTGCACCGCCTGTGGCAGCTGGTCGTCCAGAGTGGGGACGGCAGCGAGAGGGCATGCCTGGCCATGGCCGTGCTGTTCGGCGAGCTGACCGACGGGACCGACGACGCGAACAAGATCGTGGGGATGCTCGATCGGGCGCGGAACCGGCGGGGCGACCAGCGGCGGTCCACCCTGACGATGCTCACGATCCTCGCCGTGCTGTCGGTGCGCAGTTCCGCCACCGGCCGGCCGTCGAGCTTCATCTTCCTGCACCGGTACCCGGAGCGGGTCGACGTCCTGGCCAGGCTCTGGGCCGCGATCCTCCAGCACCGCGGCTACCGCAGGCGGGCGCTCACCGCCCTGTGGCAGGGCCTCGACAGCCTCAAGGAGATCAGCGACGAGCCGGCCCGCGACATCCGGGCGCTCGGTGAGGCGCTCGCCCGCGCGCTGCCCGTCGAGGAGCACGAACCACTGCGCAACGACCTGACCGTGATCGAGCGGTCGCTGCGGAAGAAGAAGGCCAAGGAACAGGAGGGATCGCTGGTGCATGCGCTGTTGACGGCCATCGAGCGGTTCCTCCGCGACGAAGGGTCGAAGGAGTCACCATGACGGATCAGTACCCGATCATAACCCAGCAGCACCTCAATCCGGTCCCGGACCGGGGCTTCCTGGGGATGGGCAAGAAGGTGCGGGCCCTCGACGAGGTGCCCAAGCCGCACGCCCACCAGGTCCTG
>NZ_JBFAZP010000015.1:0-100483 GCF_040681875.1 Longispora sp. NPDC051575
CGGCGGCCAGCCTTCGGGGGGGTTTTTTTATACCCTTTTTTGGGGCGGGGTTGGGTTTGGTTTCGTCAGGGAGAAGAGCCTTTGACTCCCTTCGTACCCAAACCCAACGGCCTTCTCGCGTGCTGCTGGAAACAGTCCGTGGCGGGTTCGGTGGGAGAGAGTCAAAGGCTCTTCTCTCTCCCGCCGAACCCGCCACGGACTACCCCGTGTCATGAACCGGGGTTCTGGCGGGGCGAAAGTCGGTGGGGAGGGGAGTCGGATCCGGTCAGCCGGCGGTGCGGCAATCCGATGGGCCGGCTGCTGGTTCGTGGTGCGCCGGAGCCCGGGTCGATCGGGTTCCGGGCGCGTCGGGTGACCCCGGGCCGTGATCGGGCGTCCGGACCGGGCATGCTGTTCGGCGGGGCTCCGTAGCACCCCGGGCCGTCCATGGTCCCCATCGAACACGGAGGAGAAGTCCGTCGTGAAGATCGCGCTCGTGCTCGCGACCAGTACCGGCGGGGTGGGCAAGCATGTCGCCTCCCTCGTCGAAGGCCTCACCGCAGCCGGCCACCGGGTGGTCGTGTTCGGCCCGCGCGCCGTGGGGGAGCGGTTCGGGTTCCCGCTGTTCCGGCCGGTGGAGATCTCGGCCGGCCCGCACCCGAAGGACGCGGTCGCGGTGTGGAACCTGCGCGCGGAGCTGCGGGCGATGCGGCCGGACGTGGTGCACGCGCACGGGCTGCGGGCCGGGCTGGTCGCGGCGTTGGCGGGGGCGAGGCCGCTGGTGGTGTCGTGGCACAACCAGGTGCTGGACAAGACCGGTCCGAAGGCGAAGGTTCTCGCGGCCCTGGAGCGGGTGGTGGCCCGGCGGGCGACCATGACCCTCGGGGTGTCTGACGACCTGGTGGCCCGGGTGCTGGAGCTGGGCGGCCGCGATGTGCGGCTCGCGCCGGTGGGGGCGCCGCCGCTGCCGGTGGGGGAGGGTACCGCTCTGCGGAAGGAGTACCCGGAAAAGAATGTGATCTTGTCTGTGGGGCGGCTGCACCCGCAGAAGAACTACCCGACGCTGATCGAGGCGGCCCGGCGCTGGCCCGACACCCGGGTGCTGATCGCGGGCTCCGGCCCGGCGGAGGCGGAACTGCGCGCGGCCATCGCGGAGGCGGGTGCGCCGGTGACGCTGCTCGGGCACCGTGGCGATGTGGCCGACCTGCTCGCGGCGGCCGACCTGGCCGTCGTGACGAGCGTGTGGGAGGCGCGGCAGCTGTTCGCCCAGGAGGCGTTGCGGGCCGGGGTGCCGCTGGTGGCGACCAATGTCGGCGGGCTGCCAGGGCTGCTCGGTGACGGGGCGACCCTGATCCCGCCGGGCGACGTCGACGCGCTCGACCGGGCCGTGACCGGGCTGCTGGGGGACGCGGACAAAGCTGGGCGGCAGGTGGAACGCGGCAGGGTCCGGGCGGCGACCTGGCCGTCGGAGGCCGACACCGTCGCGCAGGCCGAGGCCTGCTACCGGGAGCTGACCGGCTCCTGATGACGCTGCCACGACCCTCCGGCCCGTTGCGCCGGCTCGCGCTGACCGTGCTCGCCGCCGTGGCCGTGCTGGTCGGTGTGCCGTCGCCGGCCGCCGCCGAACCCGCCGAGGTCGAGTACGCCGTCGTGATCGGCGCCGCCGGCCTGCGCTGGGACGACCTGAACCCGACCGACACCCCCACCCTGTGGAAACTCGCGGAGGGCGGTTCCATCGGGGCGCTGTCGGCGCGTTCGGCCCGGTCGCTGACCTGTCCGCTGGACGGCTGGCTGACCCTGGGGGCGGGCAACTTCGCCGAACGGCCGCCGCTGTCGCCGGACAAGGCGGCCTGCCCGGCGTGGTCGGTGCCGCTGGAGGTGCAGGGCGAGGGCGCGTTCGTGGCCGACCAGATCGCGGTCGACGAGCACAACACGGGACGGCCGTGGGGCGCGCGGCCGGGGGCGTTGGCGGAGTCGGTGCGGTGCAGTACGGCGATCGGGCCGGGGGCCGCCGTGGCGATGGCGCGGTCGGCGGGCCGGGTGGACCGGTACGCGGCGGAGCCGCCCGCCGACCTGAAGCGTGCCCTGGCGCAGTGCGTGCTGTCGGTGGTGGACGCGGGCACGGTGGCCGGTGAGGGTCCTGAACGGCAGGCCGCGGCGCGCAAGGTGGACGCGACGGCGGCGAAGGTACTGGCGGCCCGGCCGGCGAAGGCCCTGGTGACGGTGGTGGGCGTGGCCGACACCCAGGCGCCGTCCCGGCTGCACGTGGCGATCGTGGACGGCCCGGGCTTCGGCGGCGGCTGGCTGGTGTCGCCGAGCACGAACCGGCCCGGTTACCTGCAGTTGGTGGACGTGGCGCCGACGGTGCTGCGGATGTTGGGCCGGGCGCGGCCGGCGACGTTGTTCATCGGGCAGCCGGTGGCCCGCGCGGGCGACGACCGGCCGGCGGCGTTGGCCGACGCGGTGCGCGACCTCGACGACGCGGACCGGGAGGCGGGGGCCCAGCGCAGGGTCGCCGACCGGTTCTTCCTGACGCTGGTGGGCGTGCAGCTGCTGCTCATGGTCGTGATGGTGCCGATCCTGCGGTGGTTGCGGCGGACCCGGCGCCGGCATCCGTCGCCGCCCCCGCCCGCCGGGCTGCTGCGGGTGCTGGAGGTGGCGCTGCTGGCTTCGGCGTTGGCGATCCCGGCGGCGCTGGTCGCGGACCTGGTGCCGTGGTGGCGGACGGCGAACCCGGACCGGTGGTTCGCCCTGATCGGCCTGGTGGTGCTGGCCGGGCTGACGGCGGCGGTGTGGTTCTCGAAGTGGGGCCGGCGGCCGTTGGGGCCGTTGGCGCTGGTCGCGGCGATCGCGGCGACGGTGGTCGGGGTGGACGTGCTGACCGGTTCGCGGTTGCAGCTCAACGGGGTGGCGGGTTATTCGACGCTGGCCGGGGTGCGCTACGCGGGGATCGGCACGATCGGCCTGGGCGTGTTCGCGGCCGGGCTGCTGCTGGGGGCGGCGTGTCTGGCGCAGCGCCTGGTGCCCCGCCGGCGGCGGGCGTGGGTGGTGCTGGGCGTGGGGCTGGCGGGGGTACTGCTGGTCGGCGCGCCCCCGCTGGGCTCGGACCCCGGCGGCGCGGTGGCCCTGATGGTCGGCGTGTGCGTGGCGGCGACCCTGGCCCGGGGCGGCTGGTTGACGTTCTCCCGGCTGGCCGGGGCGGTGCTGGCCGGCTCGGTGGTGACGGTGCTGTTCGTGGCGGTGGACCTGTCGCGGCCGGCGGAGCAGCGCGGGAACGTGGGCCGGCTGCTCGCGGAGGCCGGCCAGGGCCAGGTGATCTTCCAGCGGCTCGGGAGCGCGAACGTGGTGGCGTTCGTCACCAGTCCGCTGACGGTGCTGGCGTTGGCGGCCGGGCTGTACGGCTACTTCGTCCTGCTGCGCCCGTGGGGCGGCCTCAGGCGCGTGTACGGGCTCCATCCGGCCGTCCGGGGCGGCGTGTACGGGGCGATGACCGCCGCGCTCCTGGGCAGCCTCCTGGACGGCGGGGGCGTGATGGCGGCCGGCGCGGCGGCGGCGACGGTCGTGCCGGTGCTCCTGTTGGCCGGGTTGCGCGTCGTTCGTCACGTCGAGGAGCCGCATACCGGCGAGCAACCTGCCGTTAAACCGGTGGAAATACCCCATCCGGCCGAGCGTCGACCACTCAGCCCCTGATCAGCGAGGTACTGCTAGGCTGAAACCCCGTGGGATGCGCGGATCCGAACCGCGCCCGATACGACCACGGGAGCAGGTCTTGGCCGCTACGGCTCGCACGCCCAAGCACATCTTCGTCACCGGGGGCGTCGCCTCTTCGCTCGGTAAGGGCCTCACCGCCTCGAGTCTCGGCAATCTCCTGACCGCCCGCGGACTGCGGGTCGTCATGCAGAAGCTGGACCCGTACCTGAACGTCGACCCCGGCACGATGAACCCCTTCCAGCACGGTGAGGTCTTCGTCACCGAGGACGGCGGGGAGACCGACCTCGACATCGGTCACTACGAGCGGTTCCTGGACCGCGACCTCTACCGGGGCGCGAACGTCACCACGGGCCAGGTCTACTCCGAGGTGATCGCCAAGGAGCGGCGCGGCGAGTACCTGGGCGACACCGTCCAGGTCATCCCGCACATCACCAACGAGATCAAGGCCCGGATCCGGGCCATGGCCGACCCGGACGAGACGGGCAAGGCCCCCGACGTGGTGATCACCGAGGTCGGCGGGACGGTCGGCGACATCGAGTCGCTGCCGTTCCTGGAGGCGATCCGGCAGATCCGGCACGACATCGGCCGGGACAACTGCTTCTACCTGCACGTGTCGCTGGTGCCGTACCTGGCGCCGTCGGGCGAGCTGAAGACCAAGCCGACCCAGCACTCGGTGGCGCAGCTGCGCAACATCGGTATCCAGCCGGACGCGATCGTGTGCCGCAGCGACCGGGAGATCCCGGAGAAGCTCAAGCACAAGATCAGCCTGTACTGCGACGTGGACCAGGAGGCGGTCGTCGCCGCCCCCGACGCCCCGAGCATCTACGACATCCCGAAGGTGCTGCACAAGGAGGGCCTCGACGCGTACGTGGTGCGCCGGCTCAACCTGTCCTTCCGGGACGTGAAGTGGAAGGCGTGGGACAACCTCCTCGACCGGGTGCACAACCCGAAGCACGAGGTCACCGTTGCGCTGGTCGGCAAGTACATCGACCTGCCGGACGCGTACCTGTCGGTGTCCGAGGCCGTGCGCGCCGCCGGGTTCGCCAACTACGCGCGGGTGAACCTGCGCTGGGTGGCCTCGGACGACTGCGAGACCCCGGCGGGCGCGAAGAAGGCCCTCGCGGGCGTGCACGCGGTCCTGATCCCCGGCGGTTTCGGGGTCCGGGGCATCGAGGGCAAGCTCGGCGCGATCCGCTACGCCCGGGAGAATCGGATCCCGACCCTGGGCCTGTGTCTCGGCCTGCAGTGCATGTCCATCGAGGTCGCCCGCGACATCGCCGGCCTGGCCGGGGCCAACTCGCTGGAGTTCGACGAGAACGCCACCGACCCGATCATCTCCACGATGGCCGACCAGGAGGACATCGTCGCCGGCAAGGGTGACCTGGGCGGCACGATGCGCCTCGGCGCGTACCCGGCGGTGCTGACCGAGGGATCCCTCGTCGCCGAGGCCTACGGCACCACCGAGGTGTCCGAGCGGCACCGGCACCGCTACGAGGTGAACAACGCCTACCGCGACACCCTGGAGAAGGCCGGCCTGCGGATCTCCGGCACGTCGCCGGACGGGAAGCTGGTCGAGTTCGTCGAGCTGGACCGCGAGCTGCACCCGTTCTTCGTCGCCACCCAGGCGCACCCGGAGCTCAAGAGCCGGCCGACCCGGTCGCACCCGCTGTTCACGGCGTTCGTGTCGGCGGCGCTGGCCTACCAGTCGCCGGCCCCGGCCGCCGCCCCGGCTGCGGCTGCGGCTCCGGCGGCTCCGGCCAAGGGCAAGAAATGACCGATTTCGAGGTACTGGGTCAGGTCGAGCACTTCAAGGGCCGGATGTTCGACGTCGTCACCGACGAGGTCCGGATGCCCGGCGGCGGGGTCGCCAAGCGGGACTACATGCGCCACGTCGGCGCGGTCGGGGTCGTCGCCGTGGACGAGGAGGGCCGGGTCCTCCTGGTCCGCCAGTACCGGCACCCGGTCGCGAAGGTCCTCTGGGAGTTGCCGGCCGGGCTGATCGACGTGCCCGGCGAGCCCCTGGTCGACGCGGCGGCCCGCGAACTCGCGGAGGAGGCCGACCTGGTCGCGGCGAACTACGCGCTGCTGGTCGACCTGAACCCGTCCCCGGGCTGCTCGGACGAGCGGATCCGGCTGTTCCTGGCCCGGGGCCTGTCGGCCGTGCCCGAGTCCGAGCGGCACGTCCGCACGGACGAGGAGGCCGGCATGACCACGCACTGGATCGACCTGGACGAGGCGTGCGCGATGGCCCTGTCCGGCGAGATCACCAACGGCGCGTGCCTGGCCGGGGTGCTGGCCGCCGCCCGCGCCCGGGACCTGGACTGGAAGCCGCTGCGCGCGGTCTGACGCCGTGGGGAAGGGCCCGGACGGCCGGGCCCTTCCCCACGTTCACGTTCTCTACTGCAGGTTGAGCACGAGTGGCGTGTCCGGGCACGTCAGGCACGCGAACAGCCGCAGTGACCCCCAGCGGCCGACCTGTACCCCGGTGGGTTCCTGCAGGGTGAGCCGGTCGGGGTGGGCCCAGTCGATGTGCCGCTCCTCGACGGGTCGCCAGCGGTCCCGGGTGCCGCCGTCGTACTCCGCCGACGCGATGACCAGCAGCAGGCCGGTCGGCCCGGAGCAGCGCGGACACGGTGTCGGCACCGGGTCGGTGGTCGTCCAGGCGGCGTGCCCGCCGACCTTCCAGCCGGGCGCCAGCAGGGCGGTGCCGTAGTCCTCCGGCCACGACGCCACCTCGGCGCGGAGGTCGGGCGGCAGGTGGCTCGGATCCGGGTACTCGACGACCTGTTCCGGGTGGAGCCGGCACGCCCGGGGCAGGTACTCCTCCTCGCCGGACGCGCCGACCGGCGGCTCGGCCGGTTCCCCCCGCACGTCGGCCTCGCGGCGCCAGCGCAGCCGCAGCGTCGGCCCCACGATCCCGTCGTGCGGGTGGTCGAACGGGCACCACAGCACCTGGAGCAGGTCGGCGCCACCCGGTCGGGGCAGGTCCGGGATGTCGGCGGCCCGCAACTGGGCCACCGCGACCAGCGGATTCGGCGGGACGTGCGCCCGCGACGCGTACCGGTGGCCGACCGCCGGACCGTCGCCCCCGGTGCCCCAACCGATGTACCCGGGGCCGACCAGCCGCGCGAGTTCGTCGAGCAACGCGGACTCGCCGTCGGCGAGCACGTGGCGCTGGGTGCGGCGCGCCTCGGCCGCCGCGAGCCGTTCCAGGAGTTCGGCCGGCAGCGGAACGTCCTCCAGCTCCTGGTGCGGGATGTCGCAGACCGGCCAGGGTTCGTCGGAGGGCCAGAGCAGCGGCCCGCCGACGTGGCTGTCGGCGGCGGTGACCGGGCCGGGCCGGGGGTGCAGCCGGGTCGTCGTGCGCCCGAACGCCTCCAGACCGGCCAGCCGGGCCTGGAACTCCGGCGGCAGGGGTGCTGTGTCCACGCGTCGAGGGTAGTGGGGCGGTCGGCGGGAAATCCGACGCCAGGAGGCCACAGGTCGACCATCGCGGGCGCAACCCGCCGATGATGGCGGCCCCGGCATCCGCCGCGTGATCTGGCCCTCCCTTTTCTTCCCGAGTTCCCTACTTCTTCGGTAGGGATTATGGGTTACTCTTTCCGCTACGGAGATCGTTGGCGGAAAGGGGCAGGTGGATGAGCACATCGGTACTCGACCTCGCGGAGCTCGCCCGCGCCTGTGCGGCTGACCCCGCCACCTGGCCGGTGACACCCCGCGTCGACCCCGACCAGCGCTGGTACTCCCGGATCGCCGCCGACGAGCACCACGAGGTGTGGCTGATCACCTGGGGCCCCGGGCAGGGCACGGACCTGCACGACCACGGCGGCGCGGCCGGCGCGTTCACCGTCGTCGCGGGCACCCTGACCGAGGAACTGCCGGCCGAGGCCGGGCCGCGACCCGGGGCCGGACCGAACGGCGGTCTGTTCACCGTCGAGGCGCACAGCCGGGGCGCCACGGTCGACTTCGGCCCCCACCACGTGCACCGCCTCACCAACCGCGGCACCGAGCCGGCCCTGTCCGTGCACGTCTACGCCCCGCGCCTGACCACCATGACCCGCTACGAACTCGACGCCGACGGCCTGCGGGTACTCGGCGTCGACCGCGAGGGGGAGGCGTGGTGAGCATCGACGAGCTGCTGGCGGCCGCGCGTACCGACCTGCGCCGCCTGGACTCCGCCGCGACCGCCGACGCCGTGGAACGCGGGGCGCTGCTGGTGGACATCCGCCCGGTGGCCCAGCGCGCCGCCGAGGGGCACATCCCCGGTGCGCTGATCATCGAACGCAACGTCCTGGAGTGGCGCCTCGACCCCCGCAGTGACGCCCGGCTGCCGGAGGCCTCCTACGAGCGCCCGGTGATCGTGTTCTGCTCCGGCGGGTATGCGTCCTCCCTGGCGGCGGCGAGCCTGCGCGCCCTGGGGCTCGACGCGACCGACCTGATCGGCGGTTTCCAGGACTGGGCGGCCCTCGGGTACCCCACGCGCGGTGGCCGCGGGGCTAGCCTGGTCGGATGCGTGGATCTGAGCTGACGACCGAACGGCTGCTGCTCCGGCGGTGGCGGGATGACGACCGGGAGCCGTTCGCGGCGCTCAACGCCGACCCGGAGGTGATGGAACACTTCGCGTCCGTGCAGGACCGGGCCACCAGCGACGCCATGGTGGACCGGATCGAGGGCGGCTTCGACGCGAACGGCTACGGGCTGTGGGCCGTGCAGCTGCGGGGGTCGGGGGAGTTCCTCGGTTTCACCGGCCTGCAACCGGCGACGTTCGCCGCCCCGTTCACCCCGGCGGTGGAGGTCGGTTGGCGGTTCGCCCGGCACGGCTGGGGCTTCGGGTACGCGACCGAGGCGGCCCGGGCGGCGCTGGAGTTCGGGTTCACCGAGGGCGGGCTGGCCGAGATCGTGTCCGTGACCGCCTGGTCGAACGAGCGCTCGATGGCCGTGATGCGCCGGCTCGGGATGCACCGCGACCCGGCGGAGGACTTCGAGCACCCGATGGTGCCGGAGGGCAGCCGGGTACGCCCGCACGTGCTGTACCGGCTGGGCGTCGGGGAGTGGCGCGCCGGGGCCGCGTGACAACCCCGCTCAGTGGCGCCCCCGGGCCCGGCCCGGCAGCTCGATCGAGCGGACCAGCACCGGTTCGGTGTCCGGCCCGGGTGTGGCCTCGGTGTAGACGAGGATCCGTAGCTCGCCGCGCAGGTCGTCCAGCTCGTCCACGGCGTCGGTGAGAACCCGGGTGGCGAATTCGTGCACCGAGCGGGTCGCCAGCCACGTGTTCGGGATCCGCTGCGGCCAGCCGGGCCCCAGCGGGTCGAACGACGCGGCGCCCTCGTCGCGCAGGCGCAGGTCGTACCAGTAGCTCTGCCAGTAGGGCTGCCTCGTGCGCACAGGACTGTTGTACCAGCGGGAGCGGGTGGAGCGCGGGCGCGGCCCCGGGGTTCCCGACGGGCGCCCCGCTCGGGAACGCGTCCCGGGAGGCGAAAACGCCGGTGCCGGCGACCCGGAGGGGTCGCCGGCACCGGCGTTTCGTGTGCCGCGGGTTAGCGGATGACGAAGTTGTAGACCAGGCTCAGGACGAAGAGCACGGCCGAGAGGCCGATGGCCACCTGGCCCAGGGTCTGCGAGCCGCCGGTCTTCTTGGCCTGGTTGATCGACAGGAAACCGAAGATCACGCCGACGGGCGAGCAGCAGAAGGCGAACACGATGCCGAGGATGCCGAAGAGCTGGGTGTTGTCCTTGCCAGCGGGCTGAGTCACAGTGAATCCTTGAGGTCAGGTGTCGTCACTGAGTGTGACCTCGTGACGACCGAAGTGTGTGGTGATGTGTCCTCGTCCCCGAACGGAGGAACGGTCACGGGGGATGACCTTAGGGGATTTCTCCGGTCGGCGCTTCCACCGTACGTGTGATATCAGGGTGCACGGGCTCACCTAATATCCGACAATCTTGGGCAAGATATGCTGGAACTGCGAAGTTGATCTGGACGAGGGCTACACATCGACAAGCTCAACCCCAAGAAGGTTACGGTCTGTCACGGGTTGCCGGGCCGCCTGAGTCCTAGACTCCGCAGTTACAGGCGGCAATGACGCCGTGTCCAAGATCGAAGGGGCTGTCAGGTGAAGGTCGGAATCCCGCGCGAGGTCAAGAACCACGAGTACCGGGTGGCTATCACTCCCGCCGGTGTGCACGAGTTCGTCCGCAACGGGCACGAGGTGTACATCGAGGCGGGCGCCGGGGCCGGCTCGTCGATCACGGACGCGGAGTACACGGGGGCGGGCGCCACGATCCTGCCCACCGCCGACGACGTGTGGGCGACCGGTGACCTGATCCTCAAGGTCAAGGAGCCCATCGCCGAGGAGTACCACCGGATGCGCGAGGGGCAGGTCCTCTTCACGTACCTGCACCTGGCCGCCTCCAAGGAGTGCACCGACGCGCTGGTGACCCAGAAGGTCACCGGCATCGCCTACGAGACCGTCGAGCTGCCCGACGGCTCCCTGCCGCTGCTCGCCCCGATGTCCGAGGTCGCGGGCCGGCTCGCCCCGCAGGTCGGCGCGTACCACCTGATGCGTCCGGCCGGCGGCCGCGGCGTCCTGATGGGCGGCGTCCCCGGCGTGCACGCGGCGAAGGTCGTCGTCATCGGCGCCGGCGTCTCCGGCAAGCACGCCGCGACGATCGCGCTGGGCATGCAGGCCGAGGTGTCCCTCCTCGACAAGAACATCGCGCGGCTGCGCCAGGCCGACGAGATCTACCGTGGTCACCTGCAGACGGTGGCGTCCAACGCGTTCGAGATCGAGAAGGCCGTGCTGGAGGCCGACCTGGTCATCGGCGCCGTGCTGGTGCCGGGCGCCAAGGCCCCGACCCTGATCTCCAACGAGCTGGTCAGCCGGATGAAGCCGGGCTCCGTGCTCGTCGACATCTCCATCGACCAGGGCGGCTGCTTCGAGGACTCCCGGGCCACCACGCACGCCGACCCGGTCTACCGCGTGCACGACTCGGTCTTCTACTGCGTCGCCAACATGCCCGGCTCCGTGCCGCACACCTCCACCTACGCGCTGACCAACGTCACGCTGCCCTACGCGGTGGAGCTGGCCAACAAGGGCTGGAAGCAGGCGCTGCGCGACGACCGCGCCCTCGCGCTGGGCCTCAACACCCACGCCGGCCACGTCACCTACGGCCCGGTCGCCGAGGCCACCGGCATGAGCCTGCTCACCCTCGAGGACGCCCTGGCCTAAGAGCCGGATCGACACCCCCATCGGGGTACCGGCACCACGCGCCCGGCCCGTCCACCTCGCTCCGGTGAGGCGGACGGGCCGGGCGCGCGTCATCCCCACCCCGCCCGGCGAGCACGGCGTGCGGACGCGGCGGATGACGTACCCTCGTCGCATGATCGAACCGACACCGCCCGGGGCACTGTCCCGGGCGGTGTCCGGCTATCTGGACCACCTCACCGTCGAGCGCGCCCTGGCCGCCAACACCCTGTCCTCCTACCGGCGCGACCTCACCCGCTACACCGCCTATCTGGACGCCGTCGGGGTCACCGACCTCGCCCAGGTCGCCGAGGCGCACATCACCGAGTTCCTGGCCCGGCTGCGCGAGGGTGACGCCGAGCACCCGAAGCTGTCGGCGTCGTCGGCCGCGCGGACTGTGAGCGCCGTGCGGGGCCTGCACCGGTTCGCCGTGCGCGACGGGCTGTCCGCCGTGGACCCGGCCCGCGACGTCAAGCCGCCCGGTACCCCCCGCCGGCTGCCGAAGGCGCTCCCGGTCGGCGACGTCGAACGCCTCCTCGCGGCCGCCGGCGACGACACCCCGCGCGGCCTGCGCGACCGGGCGCTCCTCGAACTCCTCTACGGCACCGGCGCCCGGATCTCCGAGATCGTGGGCTCCTGCGTGGATGACGTGGATCTGACAGCCGGCGTCGCGACCCTGCACGGCAAGGGCGGCCGGACCCGCCTCGTCCCCGTCGGCGGGTACGCCCGCCGGGCCCTCGACGCCTACCTCGTCCGGGGTCGCCCGACCCTCGCGGCGGCCGGACGCGGAAATCCGACACTCTTCCTGAATGCCCGTGGGACTCCACTGTCGAGGCAGTCGGCGTGGACGATCCTGCGTAAGGCGGCGGAAAAAGCTGAAATCTCCTCCGATATCAGTCCACACACGCTCCGGCACTCCTACGCCACCCACCTGCTCGACGGCGGGGCCGATGTCCGGGTCGTCCAGGAACTTCTCGGTCACGCCTCCGTGACCACCACACAGATCTACACTTTGGTCACCGTGGAGCGGCTCCGCGAGGTGTACGCCTCGGCGCATCCACGAGCACTCGCTTGATCTGTCCAGTACCGTGTCCGGGGCACGCTCGGCGTACGACACGCCGGAGTGCGCAGGCATGGGCGCGTCGCAAGGGTGGGTTACAGTCGGGGCAGGTCCGCCCCGCTGCCCCGGCAGCGCCGATTTGGGGAAGGGCGTACGAGCATGGCGAACGACAGCGACAACTGGGGCTCCCTCGGTGGTGACACCACCCTGGGCACGGAACTCGGCGCCGTCGACCCTGCCACTTTGCTGGACCGCCGCCCCATCCCGCAGCCCGACCCGCTCGACCGGCACGGCCCCGCCCGCATCATCGCGATGGCCAACCAGAAGGGCGGCGTGGGCAAGACGACCACGACGATCAACCTGGGCGCCGCCCTCGCCGAGTACGGGCGCAAGGTGCTCATGGTCGACTTCGACCCGCAGGGCGCCCTGTCCGTCGGCTTCGGCGTCAACCCGCACGACCTCGAACTGTCCGTCTACAACCTCCTCATGCAGGACGACGTCAGCATCGGCGACGTCACCTACAAGACGAACATCGACGGGCTGCACCTGCTGCCGGCCAACATCGACCTGTCGGCGGCCGAGATCCAGCTGGTCAACGAGGTCGCGCGCGAGATGACCCTCGCCCGGTTGTTACGCCCCGTGCTCAAGGAGTACGACTACATCCTGATCGACTGCCAGCCCTCCCTGGGCCTGCTCACGATCAACGCGCTGACGGCCGCGCACAGCGTCCTCGTACCCCTCGAGTGTGAGTTCTTCAGTCTTCGCGGGGTCGCCCTGCTGCTGGACACCGTGGACAAGGTCCGCGAGCGCCTCAACTTCGACCTGGAGCTCGAAGGCATCCTCGCGACCATGTACGACAGCCGCACCACGCACTGCCGGCAGGTCCTCCAGCGCGTGGTCGAGGCCTTCGGCGACAAGGTGTACCAGACGGTGATCACCAAGACCGTCAAGTTCCCCGAGTCGACCGTGGCCGGCGTGCCGATCACCGTGATCGACCCGGCGTCGGCGGGCGCGCGCAACTACCGCCAGCTCGCCCGCGAGGTCATCTCCGCCCAGACCGACCGCTAGACCCACCATCCGGGTACGCGCCGCCGGACGGGCGCCCGGCGCGCGGATCAGCGGGCGCGGCGGCTCGCATAGGGTTGGGGCATGTTCGTGGTGTCCCTGACGTACCTGGTGCCGCTGGAGCGGGTCGACGCGCTGCTCGCCGAGCACGTGGCCTGGCTCGACCGGCACTACGGGGCGGGCGTGTTCCTCGCCTCCGGCCGCAAGGAACCCCGCACCGGCGGCGTGATCCTGGCGGTGGCCGGATCGCGGGCCGAGGTCGAGGAGATCGTGGCGGCGGACCCGTTCGCCGTGCACGGGATCGCCCGGCACGAGGTCACCGAGGTCCTGGTGACCAGAGCGGCCCCCGAACTGGCTTCCGCGCTAATCACTCCCGCCTGAGCGCCGACGAGGGCGCGCGTACCCGTCGACGGTGTTGGAACTGGGGGTTTGTCGCATGGAATGGGTCGTGCACAGCGAGGGCACCGTCTACGAGAACCCGTGGCTGACGGTCAACCTCGCCGACGTGGAGCTGCCCGACGGCCGGCACCTCGACCACTACCTGCTCCGGCAGCGGCCGATCGGGGCGACGGCGATCCTCGACGACCGCGACCGGGTACTCATGATCTTCCGGCACCGGTTCATCACCGGCACCTGGGGCTGGGAGCTGCCCGCCGGGGTCGCCGAGGCCGGGGAGGAACCGGTGGACACCGCCGCCCGGGAGGCCGAGGAGGAGACCGGCTGGCGGCCCGTGGACCTGCGGCCGCTGCTGTCCGTGACCATCGGCGCCGGGCTGACGGACTGCGTGCACCACCTGTTCTGGACCGACCGGGCCACCCGGGTCGGCGAGCCGGTCGACCCGCACGAGGCCTCGAAGATCGAGTGGATCGCGCTCGGGGACGTGCCGGACCTGCTGGCGGCGGGGGAGCTGCACGAGGCGAGCACCGTGGCGGGGTTGCTGCGGCTGGCGGCGCTGCGGGCGGGCTGACGCCGGGCGGTCGGGCCGGGCGACGGGTGCGCGCGGGACCGGACCGCGCGACGCTCACCGGTGGCATGCCCGGCCCCCGTGCCCACAGGGGCGGGTGCCGGTGACGGCGGGTGGTCGGCGTACCCGTGAAGGGGATGGTTTTGATCCGGTCTGTCCCGCCCGAACGCTCAGGTAGTATCTTGCGGTGACCGTGACCGAGCAAGCTACCGCGCCTGACGCGGGCTTCCAGGTCAAGCTCACCAACTTCGAGGGCCCGTTCGACCTGCTGCTCCAGCTGATCGGCAAGCACAAGCTGGACGTCACCGAGGTCGCGTTGCACACCGTGACGGACGACTTCATCGCCTATATCCGTGCGATGGGTGACAAATGGGACCTGGATGAGGCCAGTGACTTCCTCCTGATCGCCGCCACCCTCCTCGACCTCAAGTGCGCCCGGCTGCTGCCCGCCGCCGAGGTCGAGGACGAGGAGGACCTGGCGCTGCTGGAGGCCCGGGACCTGCTGTTCGCCCGGCTCCTGCAGTACCGCGCGTTCAAGCAGGCCGCCGCGCACATCGCCGGGCTGATCGTCGGCGGGGACAAGCGGTTCGCCCGCTCGGTGGGCCTGGAGGAGCGGTACGCGCAGGCCCTGCCCGAACTCATCCTCGGCATCACCCCGGAACGGTTCGCCCGCCTCGCCGCCCGGGCCATGACCCCCAAGATCCCGCCCACGGTGTCGATCACGCACGTGCACAACGTCAAGGTCAGCGTCCGCGAGCACGCCGCCTGGATCCGCGACCACCTGATGCGGGTCGGGACCGCCAGCTTCCGGGTGCTGACCGCCGACTGCGAGAGCACCCTCGAGGTGGTGGCGCGGTTCCTGGCGCTGCTGGAGCTGTACCGGGAGAACCTGATCGGCTTCGACCAGGTCCAGGCGCTCGGCGAACTCAACGTGCGGTGGATCGCCGGGCAGGACGTCGCGGAGATCGACGTGGAGGAGTACGAGGGCGCCGTCGAGGAGGACGAGGCACCCCGGGGGCGGAAGAAGAAGTTCGTGCGCCGGATGCCGGGCGAGTCGACCCTGCCGGGCGTGGACCTCGCCGCCCCGGAGGACGGGTCGGACCCGGACGACGAAGACTCCGACCTCGACGACGAGCCGTCCGAAGAACCACTCGACGGGTACGCGCCGGATGCGGCCGACGATGACCTGGACGACTGGGACGCTCCGATCGGCCACTCCTCCGAGGCGGGTGCCGGTGGGGGACCCGTTGCGGCCGGGGTGCACGACGACGAACCTCGCCACGGCTACGACGGGGAACCCTCGGTCGACTTCGACGGCGGCGGAGTGCGCCAGGAACTTGTGGTTCCCTCCTCGACCACGACGGTTGACGGCGGATTCGGCCAGGTGTCCGCGACCGATCTCACTGCGGCGGCGGAAGGCATCGAAGTTCCCCGTGGCTACCCGGACGCTCCGATCGGGCTTCCCTCCGAGGCGGGTGCCGGTGGGGAACCAGAAGCCACAGGGGCACAGGCGGAAGTCGCTCGGCCTGATGACGACGCCTTGAGGGGATCCGTCCTCGGGGCGGGCGTCGAGGTGGTTGACGGCGGTGCTTCCGACGCGGAGGCGGGCGCTGCGGCTGTCGAGGGCGACGTGGTGCCGCCGCGGGCTGCCGCCGGTAGCCGGTGGGAGTCGGCGATTTTCGGGGACCGGACGAGGAGTGCGCGTGACGACGCCAGCTGAGCGCGAGTTCGCCGAGGGCGTGGCCGCCTGGACGCCGCCGTGGGCGCGCGAGCCGGAGCCCGAGGCGCCGGAGGACACCTCGCAGGACGGGGCGCCCGAGGGCGCCCACCCGACGACCGGGGCCGACGGGGCTGAACAGCCTGGCACCCGGGTCGAGCCTGCGGACGCCGGGCCGGGCTTTGAGCCGGATGCCGGGGACCTGGACGGGCTGGACGACGGACCCGAGGGGGCGTCGGTCACCGAGGCGGATCCCGAGTTCACCACCCTCGACCCCGTCGAGCTGCGGCCCGCGCTGGAGGCCATCCTCCTCGTGATCGACGAGCCGGTCGCGGAGATCGTCCTCGCCCAGGTACTGGAGCAGCCCACCCAGCTGATCACCGACACCCTGGTCGAGCTCGCGGCCTCCTACGCGGCCGAGCGGCGCGGTTTCGAACTGCGCCGGGCGGCCGGTGGCTGGCGGCTGTACACCCGGGCGGACTTCGCGCCGTACGTGGAGAAGTTCGTGCTCGACGGGCAGCAGACGAAGCTGACCCAGGCCGCGTTGGAGACCCTCGCGGTGGTCGCCTACAAGCAACCGGTGACCCGGGGGCGGATCTCCGCCATCCGTGGTGTGAACTGTGACGGGGTGTTGCGCACCCTGTTGACCCGGGGACTGGTCGAGGAGTGCGGCAGCGAACCGGACTCCGGCGCGTACCTGTACCGCACGACCACCCTGTTCCTCGAGAAGCTCGGCATCAACTCCCCGGAGGACCTGCCGTCCCTCGCCCCTTACCTGCCCGACGACATAGAAGCTTTGGCGGATGCCCATGACCAGTCCTAACCCCCGACGCAACACGGCCGGCAACGCCTCGACCCCCGGTAAGTCCGTGACCCCGCGCAAGGCCGCGACCGGCCGGGCCGGCACCGCGAAGCCGGCGGCCGGCAAGACCGGAGCCGCGGCGGGCAAGGCCGGCACCGGCAAGCCTGCCGCCGGCAAGCCCGCGGCCGGCAAGGCCGGTGCGGGGAAGGCCGCTGGCAAGGCCGCGGGCAAGACCGCCGCGAAGCCCCGGGGCCGCCGCGAGGAGCCGGGCGCGGTCAGCCGCGACGGCGTCTCCCAGCGCGACGCGATCAGCGCCCTCGGTCGGATCGGCGGCCCGGACACCCGGGCCGGGCGGGGCAACTCGGCGGGCCGGGCCAAGACGCCGATCGCGGACATGTCCGGGGCCGAGCGGCTCCAGAAGGTCCTCGCGGCGTCCGGGATCGGTTCGCGGCGCGACTGCGAGAACCTGATCTCCGAGGGTCGGGTCATGCTGAACGGCGAGGTCGCCAAGCTGGGCGACAAGGCCGACCCGGAGACCGCCGAGATCTACGTCGACGGCGAGCGCCTGGTCACCGACACCCGCCTGGTGTACCTGGCGATGAACAAGCCGCTCGGCGTGATGTCGACGATGAGCGACGAGAAGGGCCGGATCTCCCTCGCGGAGTACGTGGGCCGGTTCGCGCAGCGGGTCTACCACGTGGGCCGGCTCGACGCGGAGACCGAGGGCCTGCTGCTGCTCACCAACGACGGCGACCTGGCGCACAAGCTGACGCACCCGTCGTTCGAGGTGTCCAAGACGTACCTGGCGGAGGTCGCCGGTTCGATCCCGCAGGGCTTCAAGAAGCGGATCATGACCGGGATCGAACTGGAGGACGGCTTCGCGAAGGCCGACTCGTTCAAGGTCGTCACCAGCGCGGGTGGCCGGACCCTGGTGGAGCTGAGCCTGCACGAGGGGCGCAAGCACATCGTCCGGCGGCTGCTGGGCGAGATGGGGCACGAGGTGTTCCGGCTGGTGCGGGTCTCGATCGGTCCGATCCATCTCGGGGACACCAAGTCCGGGCGGATCCGCAAGCTCGGTCAGCCGGAGATCGCCGCGCTATTCAAGGCCGTGGAGCAGTAGCTGTCGGGTGACGTCGCCACAGGTGGCGGCGCCGTAGTCCTGACCGAGTTCCCCCGGGTACCAGGTCAGGACCGACAGGGCCCAGTGTCCCCAGGTGGCCAGGCAGTTGACGTGCCAGAGGTCCTCTGACTCCTGGAGCGTCCAGCCGTTCTTGACGGCCACCGGGGTCCCGGCCGGCAACGCGGCGGGGATGCCGAACGCGTTGGAGGGGTCGACGGCGCGCATCTCGTCGACGAGCTTCGCGGTACCCGTCGAGGTCTTGGCCCTGTCGAGCACGCACTGCAGCATGGTGACCGCGTCGCCGGCCGTGATCTGGGTGTAGGACCACCACTCGGGGGACACGGCGGTGCCGGTCAGCCCGCACTCGCCGATCAGGCGCTCGATGACCGCGTCGCCGCCCCGCGCCGCCCACAGCGTCTCGGCCGCGTCGTCGTCGCTGTACCGGATCATGGCGCCGATCTCGGCCCACTCCTCGTCGGTGAGCGCGCGGCCCTCGGCCTCGGCCCCGGCGATGTAGTCCGCCCCGATCCAGACCTTGACCATGGATTCGGTGTTGTTGGTCTCGGTGACGCTGTTCGCCGAGCCCCGGCGCTTGCCGGTGTCCAGGTCGAGCAGGGTCCAGGAGTTCCAGCCCTCGCGGTCCACGACGACGCCGGCACTGTCCGGGGCCGGCGCGGTGCTCCCCGGGCGGGGGACGGCGGCCGGTGCCCCGGTGCCCCCGGCCTGCGCGGGCGGCTCGACCCCGTCGGAGGCGGGCAGCAGCGCGAGCGTCACCAGGGTGACGACCGCGAGGATCCCGGCGACGAGGCCCGTGCGCCGCGTCGTGACCGCCCAGGATGGGGAAAGGGGCATATCATGAGAATGACTCTTAATCCTGTGAATCGGCTATGGGCCTTCGGGATGAGTCTCGGGACTGAACTCCCCAGGTCACCGGCCCTTTCGGGCAGGATTCCGCGCGCCGTTTCCCCCGCCGCGTCCGGTTCACCGGTGTGTTGTGCCGGCCTGTCCGGCTCGGCGGGGGAGACCTGCGCCGCGCTCTTCAGGGCTGCCCGAACGCGGGTATTCGTTACCGGGCATGATTGACAGTTGAGTCATTCCAAAAATAGGAGCACACGTTGAGTACGTTTCAAGGGGTCGTCGCGGTAGACGGCCCGTCCGGCTCGGGGAAGTCGACGGTCTCCCGTCGCCTCGCCGAGGCACTGGACGCCGCCTATCTCGACACCGGCGCCATGTACCGCGCCGCGACCTGGGCAGTGCTCCAGGCCGGCGTCGACCCGCACGACGCCGACGGTGTCCTCAAGGTCGTCGAGGCCGCCCAGATCGAGATCGGCACCGACCCCCGGGCCCCCCACGTCAGCGTGGACGGCGTCGGGGTCGACGCCCCCATCCGGGGCCCCCAGGTCACCTCCGCCGTGTCGGCCGTCGCCGCCGTCCCCGGCGTGCGCACCCTGCTCGTCGACGCCCAGCGCGCCCTGATCGCCTCGGCCGGCGGCATCGTCGTCGAGGGCCGCGACATCGGCACCGCCGTCGCCCCCGACGCCCGCCTCAAGGTGTACCTGACCGCCGACGTCACCGAACGCGCCCGCCGCCGCAGCCAGGAGACCGACGCCGACCACCAGGCCACGGCAGCCGACCTGCAACGCCGCGACGCGCACGACTCCGGCCGCAAGGCCGACCCGCTGCGGATGGCCGACGACGCCGTCGAGCTCGACACCACCGCGCTGTCCATCGACGAGGTCGTGGCCGCGCTCCTGAAGCTGCTGGCGGGGGAGAACCTGTGACCGAGTACCTGAGCGACTGGGTGGCCGAGGACGAGGTCCACGCGCCCGCCCCCGTCGTCGCCGTCGTCGGCCGCCCCAACGTGGGCAAGTCGACCCTCGTCAACCGCCTCATCGGCCGCCGCCAGGCCGTCGTCGAGGACATCCCCGGCGTCACCCGCGACCGGATCGCCTACGACGCCCAGTGGACCGGCCGCCGGTTCACCGTCGTCGACACCGGCGGCTGGGAGCCCGACGCGAAGGACCGGGCCGCCCGGATCGCCGCCCAGGCCGAGATCGCCACCCAGACCGCCGACGCGATCCTGTTCGTGGTCGACGCCCGGGTCGGGGCCACCGACGTGGACGAGGCCGCGGTGCGGATGCTGCGGCGTACCGGAAAGCCTGTTCTTCTCGTCGCCAACAAGGCCGACGACGACCGGATCGAGGCCGACATCGTCGGTCTGTGGGGCCTCGGCCTCGGTGAGCCGTTCCCGGTGTCCGCGCTGCACGGCCGTGGCGCCGGTGACCTGCTCGACAAGATCCTGTCGATGCTGCCCGAACCGCCCGCGATCATCGAGGAGGCCCCGCGCGGGCCCCGTCGGGTGGCGCTGGTCGGCCGGCCGAACGTCGGCAAGTCCAGCCTGCTGAACAAGCTGTCGAAGGAGGACCGGGCGCTCGTCGACGACGTGGCCGGGACGACCGTCGACCCCGTCGACAGCCTCGTCGAGATCGACGGGGAGGTCTGGCAGCTCGTCGACACCGCCGGGCTGCGCAAGAAGGTCGGTCAGGCCAGCGGGACCGAGTACTACGCGAGCCTGCGCACCAGCGCCGCCATCGAGGCCGCCGAGGTCGTCGTGGTGCTGTTCGAGGCCAGCGAGATCATCAGCGAGCAGGACCAGCGGCTGTTGACCATGGTGACCGAGGCCGGGCGGGCGCTGGTGATGGCGTTCAACAAGTGGGACCTCGTCGATGACGACCGGCGGTACTACCTGGAGAAGGAAGTCGAGCGGGAGCTCAAGCGGATTCCCTGGGCGCAGCGGGTCAACATCTCGGCGCTGACCGGGCGGGCCGTGGACAAGCTGGCGCCGGCCATGCGGGTGGCGTTGAACAGCTGGGAGCAGCGGATCCCGACCGGGCAGTTGAACCAGTTCGTGACCGCGTTGACGCAGGCCAATCCGCATCCGGTGCGGAGTGGGAAGCAGCCGAAGATCCTTTTTGCCACGCAGGCTGGGGTGTGTCCGCCTAAGTTCGTGCTGTTCACGTCCGGGCAGTTGGATGCCGGGTATGTGCGGTATGTGGAGCGGCGGTTGCGGGAGGACTTCGGGTTCCCGGGGAGTCCGATCCATGTGACGGTGAAGGCCCGGAAGAAGAAGGGCGAGAAGTAGGTTCTTCTCGCGTTTTGTGGTGTCGGGTTCGTGGGGGTGGGTTGCCTGCGGGCCCGTTGCCTTGTTGTGGCCTAGGTTGGCTGTTGGTGGGGTTTGTTGGCGGCTGGGAGGCGGTCTGGCGGGTCTGCTGGGGCTGCTCGGGTGGGGCTGGGTTTGACTCGGGCTGCGGTGGGTTTGCTCGGGTCGTGTGGTCTGAGGCTCTGGTTGCGTCCGGCTTGGGTGGGTGCGGGTGGGTGGCCTGTCGCCGGTGCCTCGGGTCGTGTCCGGGTCTGGCTGGCGGTGGTGTGGGTGTGGGGCGATGGGCGGATACCCGCGAGCGTGCCGGTCGGGGGGTGCGCTACGCTATGTCGGCTGCTGCGGGGTTGGTGCGTGGTGGTGATAGCGGGCTGTGGCGCAGCTTGGTAGCGCACTTGACTGGGGGTCAAGGGGTCGCAGGTTCAAATCCTGTCAGCCCGACAGTATTTTAGCAGGTCAGGCCTGGTTTTCTGGAGATCAGAAAGCCGGGCCTTGATCATTTGACCCTCATTTGACCCCGGACTGCCCGGTGCTGGGGGGCATGAAACGCCAGGTGAGCAAACCCTGACGGATATGCGACACAGCTGCTCGTTCAAACGCCCTGCAGGTTGCGCCGCGTGATGCCTGCCAGGATGACCAATCTTGGCGTGGGTTCGACTGAATCCCGTGTGGAGGAGGCCTCCTACCTCAGCGGTCAAACGTTCAGCAGCGCGAGGCGATGGTGTGACCGTGGATTCACCGCCCGCGAGCCGCTGGACGGGGGCTGCAGAGGCTTCACTGGACACGAACGCCAGGAGGCGCTCCCGCAGGCCGTTCGGCTTCTACGATGATTGGATGTCGCCCGCCGAGACCGTGCAGAAGCAAGGCATGGATGGCGCCTACCTGGTGAAGCGGTGGCTGGAGAGCACCACGTGGGTTGAGCTCCCGTTCGACGTCTACAACAACGCCCCGGTGTGCACGTTGACCCGACTGGACGGCAAACGTAAGCGATATGACCTGTTCGGGTCTATTCATAGAGAGTCGCCTACTCCGCTGTACGTCGAGGTGAAGGACTACAACTCGGCGGGCGGAAAGCAGGGGACCGAATACTGGGAGTTCCTGGCGAACGCCTACACCATCACGGCGCAGGACCGCAGGAACGGTGAGGATGCTCGGCGGGAGTTCGCCTGGATCACCAGTCACCCGTTCAGTTCGACGGACTGGGCGAAGCTAACCTCGGCCAAGCGCATCAAGACCGCGCTCGAAGAGCACCACCCCGAAGCTTTGGACGGACAGCAAGTCGACGCCGATCTACTGGGCCTCGTCGCTAAAGGCTGTTCCGTAACCGGTCGTGTGGTTGGCGGTTGAGTACTGTGTGCAGGCCATCACGTCGCAGTGCCCGGAGTGGATCTATCCGTTCACGGGGTTGACGCCTCGCCAGTTCAAGCGGGTGGTCGCCGTGGTTCGGCGGCGGGGCGGGCCGGTGATCGCCGATCGTCGGCCGGGACGGCAGTGGACGTTGGTGCTGGCAGATCGGGTCTTGCTGCTGGCGGTGTACTACCGGACGAACCTGAACATGCGTCAGGTCGCGTTGTTGTTCGGTGTGTCCACCACCGCGGCGCATCGGATCATCGACCGGCTCGCGCCGCTGCTGGACACCGAACCAGTACGCAGGATGGGCCCGGATGAGATCTGCATCGTCGACGGCACGCTCGTTCCGGTCCACGACCGCAGGATGGCCGCATCGAGCAAGAACTACAGGCACTCGGTGAACCTGCAGGTCCTCATCCACGCAGACAAGCGCCTGGTCCTCGCGGTCGGTGAGCCGATGCCGGGCAACCGCAACGACTGCACCGCCTACGCCGAGTCCGGCATCGCCGCCACCGCCGGGCGGGCCACCGTGGTCGCTGACGGCGGCTACCAGGGCACGAACTGCGTCATGCCCCATCGAAGACGCGCCGGTCAGGACCGGCTCGAAGGGTGGAAGGAAGACCACAACGCTTCCCACCGCCGAGTCCGAGCCCGCGTCGAGCACGTGTTCGCCCGCATGAAGAACTGGAAGATCCTGCGAGACTGCCGCCGGAAAGGACGAGGCGTCTACTGGGCCGCGGCCGGCATCGCCCGGTTCCACAACCTAGCCCTCGCCGGATAAGACGCAACGCCAGACAACCCGAACAGCCACCCCTCACACGGTTACGGAACAGCCTTTAGCCGAACTCGCCGGCGACCTTGGCAAAGATGGCCTCTACATGCAAGCCCAAGAACTGCGCCACGCGGCGACACACCGCTTTCCGCTAGCACACCTGGGAAGGCAGGACATCGCAGGCACCGAGGCGCTCGTGCCGATCACCGTGCACCGGGCGATCAAGGCAACCCGCCACGCGCTATCCATCGCTAGGTCGGCATTCCTGTACGTGGTCGCGACCCTTGACGTGCTCGAAAGCCGGAAGCATGAGGCTACTGGGACACCAATGCTGTTGCCTTACCAACGCGAAGTCCGGCCAGATCCAGGCGCACGTTGATGTGGCCTGCGCGAGGCTAGCTGGGCTGCTGGGCAGGGACAATCGGAAGCAGAATCCGCGGGACCTCATCGCCTCGGGCGTCCCAATGGGCACAGCTGTGGGTTGATGTGTTGGCCCGATTGGACTCGAAGCGGTCATCCCGATCCCGATCAGTCCAGGTTGGTCTCGTCCTTACGCGACTCGGTGATCAACAGGAGCAGCGCTTCGGCTGCCGGAAGGCGATCCAGCGCCGGCTTGAGCGCGTACCCGAGGGCTGCTTCGATGGTCCAGTGGGTGCTTCCCAGACTGCCGAGAGCAAGTTCGAGCGCACTGGCGGTGTCGTCGTCTGCGAGGGCCTGCAGGATCGGCTCCGTGTCGTCGAGCGCAGTTTGGCCGACCAGGAACGCATAGCTGGGTTCGCCGATGGTCGTCCGGTACTCCGACCGCCCGAGGATTCGTTCGAGCGCAGCCCGCAATGTGCCAAGCGCTGGCTCAGCGAGCCCGGCTTCTGCAGCGATAGTCGCCAGCCGGTCTACGACGAGATGGTATGCCGGGTCGACCGCGACGCCATCGACCCACAACTCGGCTCCGCGTCCAGGTACGCCGAGCCACGACGAGACGGCGAGCTTCTCCTGATCGCTGAGTGAGATCCGCTCGACGGCTTGCCGGATTCGGGACTCGTGGGAGTAGTGGTCCCGCGTCATGGACTCCATGTCCATCAGAGCTAGAGTGGCGGCCGCGCGACTAGCTGCGCTTTCGGTGGCGCACGACTCCAACTTGTCGAAGACGATCTTGCGGTGGACTTGGGCCAGGTAGTTCATGGCCGCTGCTGCGTCCCGATCGCCGCGGGGGAGAGGGCGGGCGAGCACGGTGAGGAACAGTTGGATCAGGGCGCGTTCGAAGTTGGGGTTTCGTGCCGCGAGGTTGTCGGCCAGGACATCGGCGGTGAGTAGGGGAGCGGACGGGAATCTGCTGGCCAGCCGGCGGGTGTCGGTGTCCAGGGTGCGGAGCAGCCTGAGGACCAGCTTCTGGAACCGTTCCGAGCGTCCGAGCAGGTCACCTACGGTGAGAAGCCAGGTGTTACGCCAGTGCGGATGGTGAGCGATGACCCTGAGGCGTTCGAGGACGTCGCCGTCTGCGCCCTCCGCTATCGCGCGGGCGGCCATGAGCTCTTGCAGCGTGCGGACCTCGAACCCGATGCCGCCGTCGCGGGGCGTGAGAAGTACGAGGCGTTTAGTTGCCGCTTCGACGAGACGGGAGGCGTCCCTGGCGGCGGCGGCGGCGTTGAACCCGCGGTCCAGCAGTTGCTGTGAGGCGATCTCACCGAGCCGTTCGGGGGCGAGGACTGCCTCGGCTCCGCTTCCTGACTCCGCTTGGGCTTGCAGGACCAAGCCGACTTCCTGGTGAAGCCGGTCTATCTGGGACCGGTTGGCAGCGATATAGCGGGCGATCGGGATTTCCTTGGCGGCTTCCCGCTCGCAGATGGTGGTGTAGTACAGGTTGAACAGACTGAATCGGTCCGGGGGCAGGTGTGGGAACTTCTCCACAATGAAGGACATGATCGTCACCTGCAGGGGCGTACGCATCAACCGGGCCGTCGCCGGGTCCATAGCCGCGTCCCGCATGCGCTCGGCAACCTTACGGCGCATCTCGTCGTCGCCGGAGAGGCGTTTGTCGGTGATGCGTCGAGCGAACGACTCTGCGGCCCCCGTCGACAACTGCTGAAGAGCGGCGTGCTCAAATGCCGTATCGGGGAGGCGTTCGTCGTATCCGGTGGGCCGGGTCGTCACGATTGTCAGCAGGTCGGCGTCGAGATCCTCAGCCGTGGCGTGCAGGCCCTCGATGCGCTGGTACACCAGGCGCCTCGACTCGATAGACGGCACCTCGTCGAGGCCGTCGAGAATCAGCGCCCACGGCCACGCCCGCAGCCAGCGCAGCAGCTGCGCTGGCTGGATGTCCTGCTCGGTCCGGTTGAGGATGATCGTGGAGATCCAGCGCAGCAGACTAGTGTCACTGCCGGAACTGAGCTCCTCGGCGTACTTGGCCAGGTCGACCCGCACCGGCCACCGCCGGTTGCCCGGCACCTGCAGACCCAAACCGGCAAGGGCCCGCGTGGTGCTGTCGATGATCTCCTGTGCCTGCGGGCCCACGTCGGCGTCGGCGAGAATCGCGACACGGTAAGCCTGGGCGATGAGCTGGCTCAACGTCGACTTGCCGTGCCCGGGACCACCGACCAGCACCACGCCATGCCGCTTTGCCCGGTCAGGCTGCCTTTGCCGCAACACCTGATCCCCGAGCTCGAGAACGTGGCGCACGGCCATGTCGAACTGCCCGGCCCCATCGACCAAATCGATGTAAACGGGAAGGTCGATTGCGATGTCGTCGAGCCACAGCTTCGAGTCGCCGGATCCCCCAGACTGGCTCAGTCGGACGTAGCGGTCCTGCCGCAGCGAACGCAGAAGTTCCTGTCGGAGAGGATCCTCGAACTCCATCGTGCCGATCTCAGAGCTAGCGCCCGCAAGAGCCAAGGCGTCGCCGACGGTGATCAAGCCCGGGAACGCCCACCGGACGCTCTGATGGCCGTCGAGCATGCTCCGAACCTGCTCCGCATGCCAGATCCTGACACCCTTGATGTTGAGCCTTGACTTCACCACGTCCGGGTCGGCGAGCTTCTTGTCGATGAAGGTGTTGAGGAGGTCGATGCCGCCGGTCTCGGCGACTGCGGACAGGTCGATGTTGGTCACGAAGATCAGATAGTCGGGCAGCCTTGACCGGGTGCGTCGAGTAGCCGCCTTCAGCCACCGCGCTATCTCGCCGCCGATCTCGTTCTGCAGCCATACCGCGTTGTCGTGCGGGGTGGGCTTCGGCTTGACCTGAAATTTCGACTGGAACACCGTGTAGCCAGTCCACACGGTTTCGAGGCCAGACCCCGCCTTGACCGTGGCCGACCAGTCGATGGTCCCGTCGAACGTGGCCTCACGGCCCCCGTCGGGGCCGTCACCGAAGACCTGGACCCCGGGCCCGATCTCCAACCGAGCCAGCGCGACGATCATCTGCTCGAAGGCACGCGAGCCAAGGCGGTTCAGGTCATAGTCGGGCACCACAAGGTAATACCACGCCCGACCCTATTCACGAATACGACGGCGGCCGGACTCGCTGGCAGGGTCCAGGGGTCGGCCGTGACCTCCCGGCCACCGACGCGAACGACGACCTACGCGCGCCTCACGCCTGGTTGCGGGGCACGGGCAGGCGAACCTGCAAGATCATCTTGGCGTTAGGCGGGGGGTCAGGTGCCCCTGCTT
Source organism: Longispora sp. NPDC051575 (assembly GCF_040681875.1). Taxonomy (NCBI): domain Bacteria; kingdom Bacillati; phylum Actinomycetota; class Actinomycetes; order Micromonosporales; family Micromonosporaceae; genus Longispora; species Longispora sp. NPDC051575. Next base: position 26,599 of record NZ_JBFAZP010000015.1, read on the forward strand.
GCCCCCTACCTGACGCGACTTTCACAGGGCAGCGTTGTCACCATGATCCAACAGCGCGCCGCGAGCCCGGACCAGCCCGATCCGATCAGCAGGAACCCCGCCGCTACGGCCGCATCTACTACGAGAGAGGTCGCAACTCGGGGCTCCGAGGATGATCTTCTGCAGGGTGACGCCGCGCGCACGGGTATCGCCGCTTTCCACCGGTTCGGAGTGCCGCAACCGACCCGGCCGCGCCCTGTGGGACTTCCGATGGCCATGTTCGCCCCATCGCGGACTGCGGCGCCGATGTACTTCACCTGCACAACCATGGACGACGGGGGCCGGCTATCCGACAGCGCCCCGCTCAAGGCTCTGAGATGGCCGGCTGGGACGCCGGTGGAGATCGCGGCCAACATCGCAGCGCAGGTGATCCTCGTCCGACGCGGCGGGCCGCTGTCCATCACCCGCAGGGGTCTGCTTCGCCTTCCGGCAGGTATCCAACACGCCTGCGAACTTGAACCTGGGGCGAGGCTCTTCGTCGTCGCGCTGCCCGACAACGATCTGGTGCTCATCTACACCAACAGGGCAGTCGAAGCCATGCTCCTGGCCTACAGCGCCACACTCACAGACACGGCCGCCCCACATGGCCGATGACAACCCCACGGGCGCACCCGCTGACGTCCAGGCGGTCAAGCTGCTCCTTGAGCGCCTGGGTGTCACTGCGGAGCAACTGTTCGACGGCCCCGCTCGGGCAGCCGTGCCAATGCCGACGGTCTACGAATACGTCCAACGCGTGGCCAAGGCCGTCACTCCCGGAACGCGACGGGTCTATGAGACCTACTGGAATCGAACCTGTGAGATCTGGGGACACCGGCGTCTCGACGAACCGACCGCGCTGGAGATCCACCAACTCGCCGAACAGGTCAAAACCGAGGTCGTCATCCGCCGCAACGCCCGAGGCGGGCGCAGCGCCGCAGAGCACCTCATCGCCGCTCTGCGGTGTCTCTACCACTACGCCGAACTCGACCAGCTCATCGATGAACGCGACAACCCCGCAAGTCGCGTCGACAAACCCCGCAGGCTTCCCAGTACCCGCCGCGCACTCCTGGATAACCAGCTCGCCGAGATCAACGAAGTAGCGTCCACCACCGGCAACGACCCGGCCCTGGACACGCTCCTGTTGCGGACCCACACGGAGACCGCCTGCCGCCGGGGTGGCGCACTCGCGCTGCGCCCGTTCGACCTCGACGAAGAGCAGTGCCTGATCCGACTACGGGAGAAAGGGCAAACCGAGCGCTGGCAGCCGGTGACCCCCACCCTGATGGGCTGCCTTCTCGACCACGGACGCAAACGTGGCGACGGCGACCCATTCGGGCAACTGCTGCGCTACGACACCGGCAAACCGATCACGGCCCGCCGCTACGACCACCTCTGGGGCCGCATCGGAAAGCACCTGCCCTGGGTGGCCACCCAGCAGGTCACCATGCACTGGATCCGCTACACCACCCTCACATGGGTCGAACGCACCTTCGGCTACGCCGTCGCCCGCGCCTACGCCGGACACAACGGCCGCCGCGACAGCGGCAGCACCGCCACCTACGTCCGCGCCGACGTCTACGAAGTCGCCCTCGCCCTGGCCACCCTCGCCGGCGAAGCCCACCCCCTCGTCCCAGACGGCTCCGGGTTCCCAGCCAGCGCACCCCGTGCGATCACCTGAGTCGACTACCAGCGAAGGCGGCTGGAGTTCCGAAGAGCTCCGGCAAGTAGGCCCGTCGACTGAGAAGTCGAGGGGCCTACTGCGCCTTGAATAGTGCCCTGGGCTCCGCAACGAACGGTCGCTCCACAGGCAGTCCTCCGTCAGTACATCAGCGGATGCTTCTCGCCCGTCAACGCGGAGAGCGCGACGGCGACCTCCTGTAGATCAGCCTTCACATAGACGCCCGTGCTACCCGTATCTCCACCCGTCTCCGCATGGCCCGCGTAGGCGCGCGCGACCGCGTGCCCGAAATTGCGCTCCACCCACGTCAACACCGTGTGCCGCAACCAGTGGGTACTCACCCCCTGCGCCGCCGCCCACGGCAAGTGCCGGGCAACGCGCACCCACAGGTGGTCATAACGCCGGTACGTGATCGCCCGCCCGTCCCGGTACCGCAGCAACTGCCCGTCCACCGGCGCCCGACGCTCCTTGCCATGATCGACCAGGGCGGCCATCAGCGTCGGGGACACCGGCTGCCAGCGCACCGTGCCGCCCTTCTCCCGCAGCCGGATCAGACACTGCTCCTCGTCGAGGTCCGACGGCCGCAACGACAGAGCGCCACCGCGACGGCAGGCCGTCTCCGTATGAAGCCGCAAGATCAACGAATCCAGGGCCGGGTCATCACCTGTCGTCGCGGCGATCTCGTTGATCTCCGACAGGCGATGGTCCTGCAAGGCCCTTCGCGTGCTCGGGAGCCGCTTGGGCTTGGCGACCTTCTGTGCGGGGTCATCGGCCTCGTCGATCAGACCCTCGGCGACCGCCTTCTTGTACAGGCACCGGATCGCCGCGACGTAGTTCTCCACCGCGCCCCGGCCGTCCCGTCCGTTCTTGCGCGTGACCCGCTCTTCCCGGATCTGCGCACCGAGACGTTCGAACTCCAACGGGGTCGGCTCGTCCAGGCGTCGGTCACCCCACCGCTCCACGATCCGTTTCCAGTACGTCCCGTAGGTCCTGAGCACGCCGGGACTGACCGTCGCGGCGACCTTGGGAACGAACTCCGCGAACGTGGGTATCGCCGGCCGGTTGGCGGCGGCACCCTCCACCAGGTCCGCCGGGGTGAGCCCCATGCTCGCTAGCACCACCAGGGCAGCGGCGACCTTCCGCGTACTTCGCCCGCGATATCACCCCAAAATGATCTACCCGCTGGTCCTTGACTGCGCCGCCGACGATATCCCCGTAGCGGTGACCTGCCGGGTGTTGGGCTTTTCCAAGCAGGCGTTCTACCAGTGGAAGGCCGAACCCGTCAGTCAGCGTGACTGGGACGACGCCCACCTGATCAACGCCGCCCTCGACGTTCACCGCGACGACCCGGCCTTCGGATACCGGTTCATCGCCGACGAACTCGCCGCCGCCGGCCTGGCCGCGGGCCGTAACCGGGTCGCCCGGCTCTGCTCGGCGCAGCAGATCTGGTCGGTGTTCGCCAAGAAGAAGGGCTGCACCACCCGGTCCGGGCCGCCGGTCCACGACGACCTGGTGGCTCGCCGGTTCACCGCCCAGGCACCGAACACCGTATGGCTGACCGACATCACCGAGCACCCCACCGCTTGGATTCCAGCAGTCGTCGCAACACTCGTAGGAGGTCGTTGCGGTGGCAGGTCGCAAGTACAGCGAGGAGCAGAAGCAGAGGTTCTTCGATCTGGTTGATCGTGGGGGCACGGTTCGGGCAGCGGCCGTGGCGGTTGGCGTGCATCCTGATGCGGCTTACACGTGGTTGCGGCAGGCTGGTCTCACGACGCGGCGAGAGACGCCGAGGGTGTACTCGGAGGCGGAGAAAGCCCGGTTCTTCCGGCTGCTTGCTGAACGCGGGAACGTGTCGGCGGTGGCGCGCGAGCTCGGTTTCACGCGCGTCACGTGCTACAAGTGGGCCCACCAAGCGGGCGTGTTCACGAGCGAGGCCAGGCGAGTGAACCCGCGACGCGAGGATTCTGCGGTTGCGTGCCGAGGGACTGACACGTGGTCAGGCGGCCGAGCGGGTACGTGCCGACAAGCGCTCCGCGGCGGACTGGGACAAGGGCATCACGATCGTCCATCGAGGACGCGTCTATCCCGACGGTAGGGTCGTGCGCTACCCGGAGCCGATACTGGCTGACGTGAATTCGCCGCGCATGGCCAACGTCGTGGGAGGGAAAGTCGATCTCGCCCGTGTCGAGAAGGTGATCCATCCGCGCTATCTCAGTCTGCTCGAACGCGAGCAGCTCCATGACTAGCATCGGGCGGGGGTGTCGATCCGGAAGATCGCCGCTGAGCTTCAGCGTTCACCGTCGACGATCAGCCGTGAGCTGCGGCGCAACACGGTGTCCTCGCGCGGGTATCTGCCCCACGCGGCGCACCGGGCGTCTGTTCAGCGCCGGTCACGACCGCGAGAGCCGAAGCTCCTGACGAACCTGCGACTGCGCGAGTATGTCCAAGCGAAGCTGACCATGAGATGGTCGCCCCAGCAGATCAGCCACCGCCTGATCAGGGACTTCCCCGATCACTCGGACATGCGGGTGAGTACCGAAACGATCTACCAGGCGATCTACATCCACGCCCGCCACGAGCTCAAGCGAGAACTCGCCCGACAGCTACGCCGCGGCCGCGCCGCCCGCAAGCCCCGCAGGGCCTCCGACGCACGCCGCCCGAGATTCATCGACCCGATGACGCCGATCACGATGCGGCCACCGGACGTCGAGTTCCGCACTTCGCCCGGCCACTGGGAAGGCGATTTGATCATCGGGGCCGGAGGCAAATCCGCGATCGCGACACTGGTCGAACGGGCCAGCCGCTTCGTCATGCTCGGGCACCTCGGGTCCGGGCGCAGCGCTGACACGCTGCGCGACAGCCTCATCGCCACCGTCGCTCATCTCCCTGCGGCGCTGCGCGGCACCCTCACCTGGGACCAGGGCGCCGAGATGGCCGAACACCGGGCGTTTAGCGCCGCGACCGCCATGAACGTCTACTTCTGCGACCCGGGATCGCCCTGGCAGCGGGGCAGCAACGAGAACACCAACGGCCTGCTACGCCAGTACTTTCCCCGCAACAGCGACCTCCAGGCTCACGACCTGGCACGGCTTCAGACGGTCGCGGACGAGCTCAACACCCGGCCGCGACCGTCACTCGACTGGGACACCCCCACCGAACGACTGGCTGCTTTACTGGAAGCCTCATAACCCAACCGTTGCGACGACTGCTGGAATCCAAGCCGGTGAGGGCAAGCTGTACCTGTGCGCGATCAAGGACATCTGGTCCAACCGGATCGTCGGCTACTCCATCGACGACCGGATGAAAGCCAGCCTCGCCGTGACCGCGTTGAACAACGCGGTCACCTCCCGCCGACCGGCCATCCGCACCGTGGTGCACTCCGACCGCGGTAGCCAATTTCGGTCCCGGAAATTCGTCAACGCGTTACACCGCAACGGTTTCGCCGGCTCAATGGGACGGGTCGGAGCCTGCGGTGACAACGCCGCGATGGAGTCTTTCTTCGCGCTCCTACAGAAGAACGTGCTCGACCGGCAACGCTGGGCCAGCCGGGCCGAGCTGCGCCTGGCGATCATCACCTGGATCGAACGCACCTACCACCGACGCCGACGTCAGACCCGCCTCGGACACCTCACCCCGATCGAGTTTGAGACACTACACAAGGCCACACACCCGGCCTGACATGCGCTAACCCCGAAGGTCAACCAAACCGGGGGCAGTCCCGTCTGTGCCCTGCGGGCGCGTGGGGCGCGTCTGCCCGGCAAGGCTGGGAGTCCGGCCTCGGCAGGAGCTGCGGACCTGACCGTGCGGCAGTCAGGGTGATCCCGATGGTTGTCGAGACTTGCCGGACGGTGAGCGGTCAGCGGTGCGGAGAGTCCGCGGGCTGGTCAGAGGTCTGACACACCGGTGCAAAGGTAGTAGTTCGTGGCCGAGCTCGTTCCCTGGCTGTTGGTGAAGTCGACCCGGATGGTGCCGCGGTGGCCCAGTGAGCACCCGATTGCGGCGGAAGTCGCGTCGTTGAACCGGGGCCACGGAGTTCCGTTGTGACTCCAGCGAATCGTCGGTGCGTCGGGTGAGGAATGGTCGAGGTAGCAGCGGATGTTCAGTCTGCTGTCGTTGCCGCACTGCACGGTGAAGGCCGGCCCGCTGACGGCGTGGGCGCCGGCTGGGGTCGCGACCGTCCCGGCGAGCGCGAGAGGGGCCGCGAGCACTACGGCGGCTCGGAGGAGGGCGGGGTGCAGGTTCATGGGTGCTGTCCTTTCGTCGGGGCGTGCGGTACCAGGCAGGGGAACGCCGGACGGGCGGCTTGGTAACGGGCTCTGTAGTCCGTGGAGCGACCGCGGTTGGATCGGGGTGAGTCATTGAGCATTGGCGATGTTTGACGTAGCTGAGTCCATATTGGACTAACATTTGAAATTTCTCAACACTAACCCGGATTCACGTTTGTGACTTCGTCGCGATCGGCGTCCTGGTGCGCGTCATGCGCAAGGCGCGCGGCGGCGGGCACATCGTCCTGGCCGGGATGTGGCCTTGGGGCTCATAGGCCCTCACCGTCACCGGCATGGGCGAAACCCTGCCGATGCCCACCATCGACACGGCCTGGGCCCACGTCCTGGCGGGTTGACAGGGCTTCTGGTGCCAACCTCAGCCTCGTACAGGTGCCGACGGTTCGGCTGCGGCGCTCCAGCAGGACCACGTCGCGCCACCGCCCGTGGTGGATGCCGGCCTTCTCCCGGGTGCCGATCACCTGGAACCCGGCGCGGGCGTGCAGGGCAAGGCTGGCGGTGTTCTCCGGGAAGATCCCCGACTGGATCGTCCAGATCCCCGCCGCCTCCGTCGAGGCGATCAGCGCGTTGAGCAAGCCCGAACTCACCCCTCGACCTTGTGCGTCGGGGTGCACGTAGATGCCGTGCTCGACGACGCCGGAGTAGACCGGGGGGCCGAGGTCGCCGCGGCGGCCACCCATCCGAACACCTTTCCGTCCGTGTCGACGGCGACATGTCGGTGCCCGGGCAGGCGGGCCGCGTCGAACGCTTCCCAGGTGGGGGCGGTGGTCTCGAAGGTGGCGTCACCGGTGTCGATGCCAGCCTGGAAGATGCCCAGGACCGCCGCCGCGTCGGTGGCAAGCATCAGCCGGATGGCGATCACGTCAGCACCCGCCGGGGCGGCCCATCACGACGTCGGCGGCGGTCGGGAACTGGTCCACGCAGGCGGTGTTCACCCGGTACCGGCGGGAGTTGCCCACCGCCTCGACGAGCACGAACCGCACATCGGCCGGGATCTTCAGGTGCTGCGACACCGTCGACTGCGCCACGCCGACGACCGCGACGATCTTACCCACGCTCAACGCGTCGCCGTGACGGGCGAGCAACTCCAGGATCTGGATGCGGGTCGGATCCGACAGCGCCCGAAACCATGACGCGTACTCTTCCGCCGTAGCCCTGGCCAGCAACTCCACCACACGCCCCCTATCATCATCGTTCATCGCCGATTGACGATCGTGCTCCTCGTATCCTTCTCCGGCCAGGCTGGCCGGCTCAGGTCCGGGCCGGAGTCTGGCGGTCGACGGTGCGGGTGGTGAGATGGCGGCGGAGAGCGGTGGCGATGCGGCGGGCGTCGTGGCCGACGCCGCGCAGGGTGGCCGAGGCGAAGCCGTACTGCCACTCCAGCCCGCAGTACGCCAGGCCCGGCACCGTCGTGGACACGCCCCGGCGGTGCAGAGGGCGGCCGGCGTCATCGAGAGGGCCACGTCCGTCGGGCCCGCGCAGATCGGTGAGGTGCTCGACGGAGGGGCGGTAGCCGGTGGCCAGGATGACAGCGTCGACCGGCTCGCGCGTACCGTCCGCCCACACCACCTCGCCCGCGTCGAGGTGATGGAACATCGGCCGCCACCCGGGACGGGCAGCGGCCAGAGCCGCACGGTAGGCACCGGCGTCGAGGACCGAGACGGGCCGCCCGGCCAGTCGTTCGCCCAGGGGGAGGCGTTCGACGCCGGACCAGTGCAGCCAGGCGTGCACGTCCACACCCAGGGGCCGTTGGGAAATGAACCTCACCGGGGTCCGCGAGGTCAGGGTGACATGGGCGTGGTCGGCGAGTTCGACGACGATCTGCACGGCGGAGTTGCCGGCCCCCAGCACAAGGACCCGCCGTCCGGCGAACTGCTGCGGGGAGCGGTAGTCGGCCGAGTGCAGCACCACGCCCCCGAACGTGTCGAGTCCCGGGAGGGCGTGAAGGTGGGGACGTCCGAAGCCGCCGGTCGCGGAGACCACGCTGGCCGCGCTCATCCGCCGCCCGTCGGCCAGGTCAACAGCGAACACGTCGCCGGTGGCGGCGACGGAGATGGCGGTCGCGTTGGTCTCGATCGGCACGTCGAGGCCGGCGGCGTACTCGGCGAGGTAGGCGATGACCTCATCGCGTGTCGGGTACCGGCCCGGGTTGCCGCCGAAGGGCTTGCCGGGCAGGCTGCTGTAGCGGGTGGGCGAGAACAGGGTGAGGCTGGCGTAGTACCGGCCCCACGACCCGGTCGGCGTCGCATCGGCCTCCAGGATCCGGGCGGTGAGGCCGGCGCGGCGAAGGTGATGAGCGGTGGCGAGGCCTGCCTGGCCACCGCCGATGATCAGGGTGTCGAGGAGTTCCATACCCACCATCATATCGTCACTTCGGGAAATGACGATATGATCGTGGGGTTAGGATCGGCACCGGACACCGAAGGGGGAAACGTGGACACTGCGGCGGGGCTCACCGACTCGACCCGCGACTTCCTGCGTGCCCTGGCCAGTGACACCCGGATGCAGATCGTGTTCCTGTTCGCCGACGGCTCGTCCCGCTCGGTCGGCGAGATCGCCACCGAACTGGGCATAGGACAGTCCACGGCGTCTGAGCAGCTCGCCCTCCTGCGCCGAGGCGGCGTGGTCCGCGCCGACCGCGAGGGTAAGACGGTGAACTACCGCGCCGACCCCGACGGCATCCGCGCGGCCCTCGACGAACTCCAGGTCCGTCTGGCGGCCTGCTGCCCGCCCGGCACCTGACGGTCATCCGGGCTGGATCCCGACCAGGTTCCGCACGGCCGCCACGATCAGCGCGGTCGCCGCGAGCAGCACGGCGAGGTTGACCCGGTCCAGGGTCTCCGCCGGAGTCTGGTAGCCCACCGCACCCGACACGGACCGAATCCACCGACCTCGCCGCAGGCAGTCAGCTTCCCCCCGACGGCTGGACGAGCCAGCGACCAGCTCGCGACCCACGATCAAATTAAGATCACAAATACGTTGCTTCTTTCCGGATGGTCTACCTACGCCAACCCGCCCACGCGCCCACGAACGCCCAGGCCCGCGGGAGTGTCTTCGCGGGTAGTGGCTGGTTCTCGCCCGGCACTGGCGGCGGCGTCGCCATCGTGACCATCGATGGGTGAAGGCGTGGGTGTGGGCGACAGCGATCAGGTGTGCGGTGTGGTGGCGTCGCCGGCCGCGACTCACGGCACAGTGGCGATGTTCGGGGCCGGCGCGGTCACGTGTGGAGGCCGACTGTCGGGTCACGCTCGACGTGGGGTCTGACACCTCACGCCACCTCGTCGAGGGTTCGTCGTGGTTCTCGGTGATCTTCCGTCACCAGGGGTGTAATGGTGGCTCGCGCGGCCTGGTCGGGTCTGCGCCGCAGCGCGGAACGTGTCTCTTCGAGGGGTCGAGATGACGCCGTGCTGCGAACCGCCGGACGAACCACCAGCCCGGCGGGAGCCGGCTCACTGGGACACTCAGAGGTCTCCGGCCGTGGCGGTGCCGGTGGTCGTCGCGTTCGACGGCGGCGAGGATCTGGTCGTCGTGTTCGACGCGGCGTGGGCGGTGTAGGACCGGGCCTGTGAGATCGGCCGGGCGCTGACGCCCCGCCCGTTCAGCTCCCGCAGCGTGACCTGGTCGTGTTCTGCGAACGCGTCGATAATGTTGATCATGTTGAACTGGAGGGCTGAGGTTCGCTCTTGACATGCCGGTGGGTCCGGCATGAATGATGGGTAGGTCTGAACGTCAAATAGCGGAAAGGGTGGGTTTCTCCGCAGGTGCGCGCCTGCCTCAGGAGAGCCTCTGGAGGCATGTCTGCTGGGCGGTCAGCGCACCATCGAGCGGCGACCTGGCCTGTCTTTCGATTCCCGCAGGAGGATTCGATGTCGCACGCGTCCACCGCCCGCACCGGCACCGGGGCCGGCCCGGATGTGTACTCCGCCAGCCAGAGGGCCTGGTTTCGCGCCATCGGTCCCCACCGGTACCGGGAGGACCTGCGAGCCCGGGCCGAACCTGGCACGTACCCCGACCCCTACGGTGACGGAACCACCGTGTTCACCGTCGCCCACGGCGAAGTGTCCGCGACCAGGACTCTCCTGGATCGGGTCGACCCGGTCAGGGCGCCCACCGGCTGGCTGTATTACTGCGCCCGAACCCGCCAGTTCACCCGGCGCCCCGACGCGGACCTGAGCTACCTCACCACGATCGACGACAAGACCGACTGAGGGCAGCCGCCGAACTCGGTCGGACACGACCTGATCATCACCCGCCCATGCGGGCCCGCCGGTGTCGCGACTCCGACGTACCGACACCGGGCAGTTGGGGTATAACCCCAGTGGGACGAGTTGAAGAAAGTACCCGTACAACGGGGAACACGCCGCCCCACAGGCCGCCCCACATCACCTGACGTGGGGCGCCCTGCACTTTTCCGACCGAACCACGGAAACGCTGGAGATGTACACCCTCGACCACAAGCCGACCAGGCCCGTCGGGTCCAACGAGACGATCACACTCCCGGACACCTCGACCCCCACAGGGACGAGCTCACGGGGTGCGTGGTGAGCTGGTCTGGGGTGTTTTACCAGATGATGGTGCGGTCGGAGACCAGGGTTGCGACGGCGTTGATGGTGTCGGGAGTAGTTGGGGTGGCTTTTGGCCAGGCCCTGGTAGCCGGCGTCGACGAGGATCCGTACATGCTGGTAGGCGTCGAGCAGGGCGTCGATGCCCTCCATGCGCACCGCGGTGTGGTCGTGCACGCGACCGGGCCGGTGCGCACCACACCACAGTGTCGCGCCGGCGCCGTCACTGATGACGGGTCTTGATCGTGTTCTGGCGGGCTTTGCCTAACACGAACGCCTTGCGCCCGCCACGGCCCGCCTGGGGCGGCGGACTTTAATCTCGGTAGGGTCCATGCGCAGCGTCACGCCTTCGGCTGCGGCGAAGGCGAACACATCAGCCAGGGTCCGCAGCCGCACCCCGGTCGCGGCGGCGACCCGCGTCCGGCCAACAGCGGCCGGACCTGCCCGTTAGCCCTGGTCACGGTGGTCCGGTCAACCCGAGCGCGACCACGAGGGCTTGTGCGACAAACCCGTCCGCAAGTGGGCGCGCGTGATCACCACCCGGTCCGCCTGTCGCAGCGGCAACCGCCGCCCGGCTCCAGCCGAGCGTCCCCGGCCGCCGCCCCGCCGCGCGTGCAAACGCCCCTCTCGGTCAGCGGCCCACCCCGGTCCGACCTCGGCCAGAAGCAAACGCAGGTGCCGCCGCGAGATCCCAGTAAACGCCGCATGACTGAACATCCGACGGGCCCAACGCAGATGCATCCACACAGGATCACCCCCCTGGGGGCACCACGCCACGTACCCTGTTGCGCACACGATCGTTAGATGTGCGGGCTATTCGGCGGCTGGTTCTTGCGGCTGTCTCGGGCGTTGGATGTGGCTTCGATGACGCCGGGGACGTGCCGGGGGCCGTCGGTTAGGCGGCGGGCGTCCAGTACGTCGAAGCCCGCCGCGTGCAGGAGCGCCCGGTACTCCTCCTCGGTGCGGTCGTGGCCTTCGAGTTGCACGAGCATCAGCAGGTCGACGAGGTTCACGTCGTCGGTGACGAGGTCCTCGACGACCAGGAGCCTGCCGCCCGGCTCCATGGCCGCGCGGACCCGGCCCAGGATGGTGAGCGCGTTGGCGTCGTTCCAGTTGTGCAGGACCCGGGCGAGGATGTAGGTGTCCCCGCCTTCGGGGACGGCGTCGAAGAAGCTGCCGGGGACGAGGTCGACGCGGTCGGCGAGGCCTGCGTCGGTGAACAGTTCGCGGGCCTGCTCGACGGCCGTGGGCAGTTCCTGGAGCACGCCGCGCAGGTGCGGGTTGTCGGTGAGGACCTGGGCGAGGAGCCGGCCCGTGCCGCCGCCGACGTCGATGACGACCTTGGACCCGGCCAGGTCGCAGGTGTCGATGATCTCGGGGATGTGGTTGCGGCTCATCGACTTGTTGAAGGTCCGGGCGGCCTCGACGTTGTCGTTGAGGTAGTCGTAGATCGGTTTGCCGTTGACCTTCTCGAACCCGGAGCGTCCGTGCAGCAGCGGGTGCATGATCTCGGCGAGGGACCGGAACACGTCCTCGCCGTAGATCATGGCCGTGCCGTGCATCGAGCTCGGGGTGCCGCTGCGCAGCAGCTCGGTGACTGGTGTGAGCGCGAAGCTGCCGGGCTCGGGCTGTTCGAGCAGATCCAGGTACACCAGGACGCGCAGCAGGCGGTGCAGGGCCCGGGGCTGGGCCCCGCACGCCTCGGCGAGTTCCCCGACCGGTCGCGGGCCGTCGGCGAGGAGGTCGGGAATCCCCAGCTTGGCCAGGGCGTAGCACGCCTGGGCGACCGAAGGGCCCTGCAAGATCGAGAGGAGTCGTCCACGAGGGGTCGTCACGAGTTCACCTTGTTCGTCAAATAGGCCGGCCCGAGAACACAACCCCGAGCGCGACCACTATAAACGAACGCAGCGGTGTTGCCCGTTGAAAGCAGAAGGCTGCAGGGGCGACGCGGCGACCGGCGATTCGCTTCAGTGCCCTGCCACGGGGAGTCGACCTTGTTCACGGGCTCGTCGTCCGGCAGGTTCGGGTTGACCACGTGGGCATCGATACCCGAGCCCACCTGCGGGTGCGTCCGACGCGGATTCGTTGGCCCGCGACCATGGTGACGTCGTCGGTCTGGACGTTGCGTTCAACGCGGACAGTCCCCAGCTCGCCGCAGCGCACGGACGTGAGGACCTAGGCGTGCGCGCTGGCGGCGATCAGATCGAGGGTGAGGGCTGCGACGGTGGCCGGGGTGCTCTACGTGGTGGCGCGGATCTTCGCGGCGGAGGCGCGCGTCGGGCCGTCGAGCCGGTCAGGCTCGTGAGGCCAGAACTTCATGCACTCGTCGGTGCAGGGCCGCGATGGTGGTCGACGTTGGCAGCGGGAGCCGCTCGGGTGGGACGGCGGCGAGCTCGGGGACCACGAGCGTCCAGTTGGAGGGTTCTCAGGGTGACATCCGCAGTACTGCGGATGTCACCCTGAGGCCAGGACCATGTGGTCGGGCCGGTAATTCCCACCGTCGGGTTTCGTGGGCTCAGCCTGCGATGCTGAACTCTCCGCCCGCGGCGATGAGCGAGACGCTGCTGAGCACCGTCAGGGGCCCGGTGATCACGGTCCGGTTGCTCGTGGAGCCGTCGCCGAGCTGACCTGAGGCGTTGTATCCGACGCTGCGGACCCGGCCGTCGCGGGTCAGGACCAGGCTGTGGTGGCTGCCCGCGGCGATCGAGCGGACGTTGGTGACGGTGTCGAGGAAGATGGCGGTGGGACGGTTGGTGGTGGTGCCGTCGCCCAGTTGGCCGTAGTTGTTGTAGCCCCAGGTCTTGACCGTGCCGTCGCCCAGAAGTGCCAGGCTGTGGTTGGCCCCGGCGACGATGTCGCGGACGTTGGTGACCCCGTCCACGGTGACCGGTGTGGTGCGCTGGGTGGCGGTGTTGTCGCCGAGTTCGCCGTTGGCGTTGTAGCCCCAGGACCGCACGGTGCCGTCCCCGAGTCTGGCGAGGCTGTGGCTGGCTCCGCCGGCGATGCCCCGGATGTTGGCGAGGCCGGTGACGGTCACGGGCGTCGAGCGGTTGGTGACGCTGCCGTCGCCGAGTTGGCCGTTGGCGTTGTAGCCCCAGGTCTTCACGGTGCCGTCGGCGAGCAGTGCGAGGCTGTGGTGGTTGCCGGCGGCGACGGCCACGACGTTGGTGAGCCCGGCGACGGTCACCGGGTTGTACCGGTTGGTCAGCGTGTTGTCGCCGAGTTGGCCGTACCCGTTGTAGCCCCACGCCCGCACCGTGCCGTCGGACAGTAGGGCCAGGCTGTGCTGCACGCCGGCGGCGACGGCGACCACGTCGGTGAGATTCTGGACGGTACCGGGGACGGAGTAGGCGGCCGAGGCGCCGTTGCCGAGTTGGCCTTCGGCGTTGCGTCCCCAGCTCTCGACGGTGCCGTTGGAGAGCAGCGCCAGCGAGTGGTAAAAGCCGGCGGCGACGGCGGACACGTCCCCGCCGGTGAGCCCGGCCACCGTGGCCGGGGTCAGACGGGTGGCGGTGCCGCTGGTGTCGCCCAGTTGCAGGTTGGCGTTGTTGCCCCAGGCCTTGACGCGGCCCTCCTGCGCGGAGGCGCCGGTGGCGGAGAACGCCAGGGTGCCCACCGTGGCCAGGAGCGCCACCAGACCTGTGATCAGGGGCCGTCGGTGCACGTTCGAATCCATAGAGTTCGCCTCTCGGATCGGGGCGTGCGAGTCTCCCGTGGACGCAGACCAGCATCACCCAAAGTAATGACATGTATGCGTATCGTAATCATGTGGCGGACCCATGATGGGGAAACATCAAATTCGGCTGCCGGAGACAGTGCCGCCAGGACGCCGGGGGTCGACGCGGACGGGAGGTCGACGTATCAGCCGGGTTCCTGGCCGACGAGCTTCACGTCGTTCGGGCAGGGGCGGGGCCTACCTGCTAGCCACCAGGTGGTGAATGGGGGCGTGATCGCCGGGGCCGTCCTGGTGGCGGACCTGGAGTTCCCGCTGCCTGCGATAGCGAGTCGAAGATCCATCCGGGAAGGGTGCCAGGTCCGATTTCAGGTCTGGCCCGGCACCCCGTCGGATTTGGCGACCACCGGTCAGCTGAGCGTATGTCAGCCAACGGCGTGCCAACCGCGTAGCTTTCCTGGTCCCGGTTCGCCGTGGCGTCCGCCTCTCCCCGCCTTCGGCAGGCGTTGCGGGTGGCGCGCGGGGCCTGGCGGTGGCGGCTACGCCTTGATCGTCTTCCAGAAGGTGACGTCGCTGGAGCGGTTGAAGTAGGCGTTGGTGCATACGTCGTAGAGGGCGTTGGTTTCGGTGCTGACGTTGTTGGTCTCCAGGAATCCGCCGTTGTCGCCGTAGGTGTTCCACAGCAGGATCACGTCGCCGAGGCGGATGTTCTGGTCGCCGGGAGAGGAGGTCTGGGCGAAGATCCGCCAGCGGCCGGTGCCGGGTGCGCGGTCGCGGGCGGCGGAGGTGGACACGTCGTACTTGGCGCCGGCGGTCTTCTGGGCGGCGCTGGCATGGTTGTTGGTGTCGAGGTAGCCGCCGTCTCCGCCGTAGAGGTTGCGTAGGTGGATCAGGTCTCCGCTGACAACGGGCTGGCCTGCGGCCTGTCCGGTGGCGGAGAGGATCTCCCAGGTGCCGGTACTCTGGCCCCGGGTGGGGGTGGCGGTGGTGGAGACCCGGTACTTCCCGCCGGTCTCAGTGCTGTGGTTGTTGGTGTCCAGGTAGCCGCCGGCCCAGGCGTTGTAGCCGTTCTGAAGGTGCACCCGGTCGCCGTACTTGAGCTCAGTCATCGATCCTCCATGGGTGTGCCAGGGGTCCACGAGGCCAGGCGCCAGGAACATGTCCATGTATGCCCGGCTGTTACCCACACATCTGTTCATAGCGTGATCGTTCAGACAAGAGGTGTTCTGCTGATGAAAACCCGACAGAAGTCCGCGCGTTGAAGGCCTTCCGCAGCGCAGGATCTGCGTGCCAGCAATGTGGGGCAGTACCGTTGTCCGCAACCGATGCGTCTGCGTATCCGCCCTCATCCCCCTGCGGCGGGCTGGCGCGCGAAGTGGTTGCTGCGGGATGTTCAGCGCATCTGTTGCCTATCGCCATGCCTACACCCACACACTGCGGCGTAACCGATCGGCATCAGCCCGGACGGCGACCAGGTGGTTGCACTCCAGTGAGGACCCGGCAGCCTCCCAAGCGCTGACAGCCCGCTGACCGCCAGTCGCCCGCCGTTCGTCAAGCGGGACCAGGACCAGTGAACACGGTGTTCCCTGCGGACCTCCGTCGGGGGATAATTCGCCCGTTCCTCTGTTGCCCGTACCTGGAAGTTGACTTCCTCCATCCGGGTTCGGCCCGGTCTGCGGTCGCGACCGTCAAGGGCGGCAGCCAGGTCCTACCGTCTCCACTCGCGCAACCGCCCGGCACCCAGTTGAGGGTCTGAGCCGGCACTGACATGCCGCACACGGCCGAGCGAGGCATGGTTCGAGCGGTGCTAGGTGCAGGTGACCAGGATGACTGACAGGACGTTGCACGTGGCGCTGTCGGTGTCGTTGGCTGGATCGGTATCGGTCGGCGCGGACAGGGTGCGGACGCCGGTGACGGTGACCTGCCCGAGGGACAGCAGGTGCAGCGGTACCCGGAACGACTTGTTCGCCGATGTTCCGCTACTGACCGGCCCGAAGGCGCAGACGACGGTGCCCGTCGAGGCGGCGCAGCCGGAGGAGGGGTTGGTGGCGGTCACGCCGGCGGGCAGGGACGCGGTCAGTGTGGCGTAGTCGGCGTTGTTGGGCCCGTCGTTGTGGGCGGTGAGGGTGTAGGTCAGGTACGGCACCAGAATTCCCAGGTGGGGCTGGGCGGTGACCGTGGTGACGATGTCGGCGGTGGCCGGGGTCTGGACGGTGTAGGTGCCCTGGCCGTTCTGGACGCCGTTCCAGTCGTAGTTGACGACGGAGCCGGAGGTCATTGCCGTGCCGGCGGGGGCGGCGGGGTCCATCAGGAGCCGCACGCCGATGGTGGAGCCGTCGGGCCAGTAGTAGCCGGGCCTGGTGCCGGTTTCGGGGCAGGTGAGGGCCTTGGCATCACCGCTGAGTCCGCACGGGATGGCGCCCGGGCCGCCGTTGTAGGTGTAGGAGTCGCGGCTGAAGGTCGTGTTCCCCGGCGCCGTGAAGGTGATCTTACTGACCTGGTCGCTCGCGGAACCGAGGATGAAGGTGACCTCGCCGGACGTTCCGCGGGCGAGGGTCGGCACGGTCGGCTGGGAGACTGTGACCGTCGCCAACGCTGGGGCGGCGGTGACGACCAGGGCCGCCACGACGAGCGCCGCGGTGGCACCCGCCTGGGCGATACGGCGGGACAGTCGTCCACGTGGTGATACCGGGACGGCGGCGAAGAAGAATCTCAATGTGACTCCCTTGTCGTGATGGGGTTGACGCGGCTGGCCCCGCACATCACGACACGCAACCGGCCGCCAGTAAGGAACGACCTGGGCATCAGGAAGGGGAAGACCACAGCCTTCGCCGTCACGTCGATACTGTCCGGGCCATTAACAGCCGAGACACAGCGTATATCGAACAACTTCACAAGGTGATCTGCAAAGGTGGCAGATCAACGACAACAAAGTCAACTCACCGAATCTTGATCGCCGCCGGCGGTGCCGACGATTACGGGGCCGGGGACACGCCACGCCCGGCACGGCCGAAACCCGCTAGCGACCCGGCCCACGCTGCTCGAGTCTGAGGGTCTGCGGTCAGAAGCTGGGTCGGGTACCGGGCCCGCGCCGATGGCGTTCGTCGCGACGGCCGGCGCGGTCTCGGGCGTTGGCGGCATGGTCGGCAAGGAGCGGCCAGCGCAGATCCTCGACGGCGGCGTGCGCGCGGTCACTGCCGTCGACGTGCGAGCGCGCCAGCTCCCGGTTCACCCATCACGACGGCTTACTCTGGAACAACGTGATTGTGTGGGGCAACGCCAAGAAGCGGGTCCTGACCATCTGCTCCCCACTCAACGATCCCAGCCACGGTCGCAGACGGCGGCTGCGCCCCCGTCGCCACCGGAGGCTGGGGCAAAATCCGGATCGAGCAGTAGCCCGCCAGCGGCAGCCGCGAGCCGCACCGGGAGCGGCGAACACAGCGCTTTTGACCAATACCCGATAGATAGCGGCGAATTGTTGTCGGATGCCTTGACCATAGTAGAACTGGTCAATACAAGGAGTAGCCATGTCGCGCCGAATCCCCTCACTCCTCTGCACACTCGCACTAGCCGTCACCGCCGGCCTGTTCACTGCCGGCCCCGCCCACGCCGCCCCGCTCGACCTGACCTGCGCGCCGCCGAGTAGCAACGTGACCTCCTACAATCCGCCGCTCACCCTGTCTACGACCGGTACCGTCCAGGTCGACACCACCGTCGCCTACGGACCCTGCGTGTCGGCGTCGCACCCCGCCATCGTCTCGGGCCTGCGCCAGACCTCGTTCCCCGTCGCCGACGGCTGCAACGACCTGCTCGGCTCCGGCACGATCACCTACACCATCACCTGGAACACCGGCCAGACCAGTGCCATCACCACCAATTTCACCGCCACGGTCGCCGGAGCCGCGTTCGTCGTCGTGGAGACCGGTACCATCACGTCCGGACTGTTCGCAGGGGACACCATCGTGCAGAACTTCACGGGCCCGAGCACCAACATCACCCTCTGCCTCCTCGGTCTGGGTACTGTGCCGAACATCTACGCCGTGGGCACGGTGGCGATCACATAGGCGACCCGGTGTCAATGTTCGCGCCCGGAAGACAATGTCGGATGACCACTGCGGCAGTAGTCAGGGGAAGTGCCGGATTCCTCGCGACAACCCCAAGATCACGAAAAGGGCCATACAAGAGCAGGGCCTAGAAGCCTGACTCGGTGGTCAACACGATCGGGTCAAGTGCCTCCATCGCCTCGGCGAGGGTGCCGTCGGGGTCGTAGGCGGTGACGACGTCTTCATCCAGATCACGCTCGACTACCGAACACGATGCCACCGCCGCTGACGCAAAGGCCCGCTCGCGAACAGGCTGGGCGTTTGATCTTGTGCCGTCATGTCTCGGCCCCGTGGTTCGTGGTGGCTGTCGGCAGCCGGGTGGTCGGGTTCAGGCGAACGGTGATACGCAGTAGCCGAGGACGATCACGAACAGCACCGCGGCGGTGCGCGGGAAGACCGTGCAGAGTTGTCGGAGGTCGTCACCGTGCTGCGAACCGCCGGACGAACCACCAGCCCGGCGGGAGCCGGCTCACTGGAACACTCTGACGTCTCCGGTGGTCGTCGATGTCGACGGCGGCGAGGATCTGGTCGTCGCGATCGCTCGGCGCGGGTGGAACAGGGCCGGACCCGTGAGATCGACCGGGCGCTGACGCGATGCCCGTCCATGCCGTCGATGGCGTCGTCCCCGTTCGGCCGCGGCCGGTGCGCCGGCACATGTGCCGTAAGGCTCGGGGCTGGCTCACTCGTCGTCGCCGACCTCGTCCTGGACCAGCTCGACCTGGGCCACCAGGGCGGAGGCCAGGTCGCGCACCGCGGCGATCCCGCCGTAGGGGTCGGCGTCGTCGGCCGGGTGGAACGTCTCGGACCTGGGCGCCTCCCACAAGATGTCGAAGTAGTTGTAGAGCGCCTGGCGGGCGGCGAGCTGGGCGGACCTCGCGGTAGGGGTCAGCTCCCGCAACGCGACATGGTCGTGCTCGGCGAACGCGTCGATGATGTCGATCATGTTGAACTGGTGATCGGCCCCGGCGGTCTCGCGCGGCTCGTCCTCGTCGATCATGTGTCACCCTTCCCGCAATGTCGATTGTGGTCGATAAGTCAGCCTACGAGACGCGGCGGATACACCCCGGTTCCCCTCGCGCGGGAGGCGTGCGGTCGCCGCAATCCCGTGCCTCGTCGAAGTCGGCGGGCCGCTGGGGTGCCGGGGGTCTACACGGCGGCCGGCCGGAGGATGTGCGCGGGATGTGTGCCCCTGCTCGGGCCGTTCATTGTGGTCACGGCCGGGCGTGGGTGTGAATGCCGGCTGCGCCTATGTGGAGGCCGCGGGCGTCACGTCCGTGGGGGATTGAGGTTCACTCTTGACGGACTGGTGGGTTCGGCCTGAAAGTGGGGGCTCTGACCGTCAGGTGATGGAAAGTGCGTGATCACCGTCGCCCACGGCGAGGTGTTCGCGACCAGGACTCTCCTGGATCGGGTCGATCCGGTCAACGCGCCCGCCGGTTGGCTGTAGCGCCGCGCCCGAACCCGCCCGTTCGCCCGGCGCCCCTACGCGGACCTGAGCTACCTCACCACGTTCGACGACAAGGGCGACTGAGGGGGTAGTCGCCGAACCCCGACGGACATGATCTGATCTTCACCCGCCACAAGCGGGCCACGCCGGTACCCCGCCTCCGAGGTACTACTCCGGCCTGCTGGGGTATAACCCAGTGGGACGAGTTGAAGAAAGTACCCGTACAGCGGGGAACACGCCGGCCCGCATGCGGCCCCACAACAGGTGGTGTGGGGCCGCATACGCCGTTCCCGGCCGAACCCCGGAAACCGCGGGAGAGGTGTATATCCCCAGGGCCCCGGCTTCAAGTCAACCGGGTCCGTCGGGTCCAGCGAGACGGGCACGCTCCCGGACACGTCCACCGCCTGCCCTTGATCTGGTCCGTTAGCCCGGGGGCTGGTTCCCGAGGAATCTGGGGGATCGCCAGAAACGGGGGAGCATCCGATGTCTGATCTGACAATGGGCGAAGTTCACGGAGCTGGACTCGGACCTGGCGGGATCAATGCCGCCGATGCCTTGCTGGTGCGGCCGTTGGCGGACCGGGCCCGGGCTGGAGGGCTGCGGCACGCGGAGGAGGCGGATTGTTGGCCCGGCTGACAAAGGAGGCGATCGAGGGCGAGACGGACGACCATCTCGGCTACAGGCCTCACCCATGTGGCGGGGGACTGCGAGGCCGTGTGCGGCACGCCATTCTCCCGCCGGTGCGGTCGGGTTGCGGGCCACAGCTGAGCAGCTCGACCAGGCGCAGGACAGCGACCTGCAGGTCCCTGGGAAGTCAGCGTTCTGACGCCATCGGAATGGGCGCTCTGAAGTGTCCAGACTGAGACAAGACGTCTTCTCGTGGACGGGAAATGGCGAAGCCCCGACCGTGAGACCAGCGATAAGGGCAAGAGGTTGTGGCAATATGCCCGGGCCGAGCGTAGATCGGCGACTGACATGTCCAGCGGAGAGGTATCGCTTGGCGACAGCGAGCCGTCCGGACCGCTGATCTGTCTGCGCCTCGGTGAGGCCCGAACCGACACTCCCGATCACCGCGAGCAGCCCCTCAGCGTCGTACGCGCCGGCACCAGCGACCGGAACAGCACCTCGATTCGGGCCGGCTCCTGGTAGCCACGGGTAGTGGAGCGTGCTGAGTGTTTGCGGGACGGCCCGGACGGCCATTGCGAGGAGCTTTGGAGAGTGCCGGGGCGCCTAGCTGTAGACCTGATACACCAAAGGCGATAGGGCGGGGTCAGAGCCTTCTACTGAACCTCGGTTGTCCAGCTGCTGAGGGTTTCGTCCCGATTGCGAAGCCCCGAGCGATACGCCGATGGGCCGGGCGGCCTCATCGGCGCCCGGCCCGTCTCACTACTGGTTGGTGCTTTCCGGTAGTACCAGTTCTTCCTGGCCGTCGGCTCCGATCACGATGTTGCCGAGGGCGGGTTTGCCGGCGTGGGTGTACGTGTGGGCGATGACTCCGGCGGCGGTGGACTGGACGTCGGTGAGCTGCCATGCGGCTGGGGCGGTGCCGGCCTCGAAGAGCCGCTGGCCCTTGCCGAGAACGACAGGGAAGGTGAGCAATCGCAGTTCGTCGACGAGCCCGGTGGCGAGCAGCGTCCCGAGGAGTCGGCCGCTGCCGTGCACCTGCAACGCCTGGCCGGGTTGGGCCTTGAGCTTGGTGACCTCCTCGACGAGGTCGCCGGTGAGCAGGTGCGAATTCGCCCAGCCCAGTGTGGTCAGCGTGCTCGACGGCACGTATTTGGGCAGGGTGTTGAGTTTCGCGGCGATCGGGTCGTGCGGGTCGGTGACGTTCGGCCAGTGTGAGGACAGCAACTGGTAGGACTTGCGGCCGAGGAGAAACGCGTCGGCGTCGGCGAACCACTCCACGACGATCCGGCCGAAGCCCTGATCGGCGTAGGGGATCAGCCAGCCACCGAGGTCGAAGCCGCCGGTAGGGTCCTCCGTCGGGCCTCCGGGGCCCTGCAGGACACCGTCAAGGGAGACGAACGTGGTCGCGGTCAGTTTCATGGTGGTGCCTTCTCGTCTGGTACGAATAGTTGGTCGTTAGGTTTGCGGGTAGGGTGACCTGGGTGGTTCCCGTCCTCGGCGCGCGTATGCGATGGGTACCCGTGGTCTGTCCTGGTGGAACATCGGCTATTCCTTGCCGTGTGGGCGCAGATCCAGGACCACCGCGCCGGTGCTGAAGGTCGTGGTGCCAGCGAGAGTCCACGAGCTGGCCGGGCAGCCCTCGCCGAACAGGCGCTTGCCTTGGCCGACGACGACGGGGTGGACCCAGAGCTTGAGCTCGTCGACGAGGCCCAGTTCGATGAGGGAGCAGGTCAGGTCGCCACTGCCGTACACCAGAAGGTCGCCCTGGGTTTTGAGCTTGGAGACCTCGGTGGCCAGGTCGCCGCGGACCACGGTGGCGTTCCATCCCAGTTCGGTCAGGGTCGCAGACACCACGTGCTTGGCGATGGTGTTCATCCGGACGGCGAACTCGCCCTCGGACTCCTCCATCCGCGGCCAGGCGGCGGCCATGCCCTCATAGGTGACCCGGCCCAGCAGCAGGGCATGGGCTGCGAACAGCTGACCGTGGGCGTAGCGGGCGTGGTCGGCGTTGAAGTACGGGCCGGTCCAGGTGGGGTTGTCCGTCACGCCGTCGAGCGACACGAAGGTCAGGGCGACGATCTTGCTCACAGCCGGCTCCTCGGAATATGGATCAATCGGCTGAATGCAGAGGCTTCCGCGCCGTCGTGATCAGCCTGCCCGGCCAAGATCAGCCAAACAACGAGTGATACTGAAACCCGTGTTTAACCAGGTTCAACACAGAAGGAGGTCGCGCGATGCTCGAACGTCTGGAGCTGGAGGCGTTCCTCACCCTTGCCGAAGAGCTGCACTTCGGGCGTACCGCCGAGCGTCTGCACGTCACGACCGGCCGGATCAGCCAGACCATCAAGAAGATCGAACGCCAGGTCGGCGCGCCGCTGTTTGACCGCACCAACCGTAGCGTCCGACTCACTCCGCTCGGCCACCAACTGCGTGAGGACCTCCGTCCCGCCTATGAGCAGATCCGGGCCGGCCTTGACCGCGCGATCGTCAGCGTCCGCCAGGCCCGCGACGCGTTGCGGGTCAGCTTCGTCGGCGCCGCAGCCGGCCAGGTCGCCCACCAGACCGCCGACCTGTTCGCCCAGCGCGAACCCGGCTGGCTGGTTCAGGTCCGCGAAGCGCAGGTCGCCAGTGCCGTCGCGACGCTGCGCGCCGGCGACGTGGACGTCGCCGTGCTCAGCCTCCCGATCGCCGGACCCGACCTGGTCATCGGCCCGGTCCTCATCTCCGAGCCCCGGATGCTGGCAGTCCCCGCGAACCATCCCCTCGCGGGCCGCACCAGCGTGACGATGGAGGATCTCGCCGACGTCCGGCTTCTGCGGCTGGCCGGCGCCCTGCCGGGCGACTGGCCGTCTGACCGCTGGCCCGAACACACCCCCAGCGGCCGGACCATACCCGGCGGCCCCGCCTTCGAGACCTTCCAGGAGGCCCTACAGCTCATCGGCGCCGGCAACGGCGCGATGATCGTCGGCGCGCAGGTCACCCGCTTCTACACCCGGCCCGACGTCGCCTATCTCCCATTCTCCGACGCCGCACCGATCGACTGGGCCCCCATCTGGCTGCGGGCCAACAACTCACCCCGCATCCGCGCCTTCGCCCAGGCCGCCCGCGAGGTCGCCAACCGCATCTACCTCGCAGCCACCCACCAGTAGTAGCTGGCGCGCTGACCACCGCGCGCTCGCGACCGTCGCGGACATGCGCCAACTCGTTTGACTGCGCCTGACTCGCCTCTCGTAGAAGACCTCCGTTGCCCTTGGGTGACGCCCACCGCGCCCGGCCGGCTCACCCCGGCCCGGGGTCGATGCGGTTCCGGAACATCCGCCCGATGTCCGGCGTTTAACAACCAGTGCCCCGAGGTCCGGCAGGTCAGGCCCTCGCCGACCACCTGGCTCCCGCAACCGTCGGCCCGAGCCCTGCCACTATGTGGGCAAAACCGTGAACCGGTGCGTAACTCCTGGTAGTTCCCTGCGAGATCCACGGAGGTCAGCCCAGTCGGCCGGACATTCCGGATCGGTGGTACCGGTCACGTTCGTGGCGGACGTATACCCCGGGGGGTATGGTTGGGTCATGAGGATGACCGAGGCTCTGGCTGGCGACGCGCTGGTGCGTCTCAAGCGCGCGCAGGGACAGTTGGCGGCCGTGGTGGCGATGATCGAGGACGGCGACGACTGCCAGAAGGTGCTCACGCAGTTGGCGGCCGCGTCCAAGGCGATCGACCGGGCCGGTTTCAAGCTGATCGCGTCGGGGCTGCGGCACTGCAACGCGGCCCGTGAGCGCGGCGAGGAGCCCCCGATGACCGAGGAAGAGTTCGAGAAGCTGTTCATGGCGCTGGCCTGACGAGCGCCCGGCCGCGTGGGTCGGGCGTTTTCTTATCACGATCGCATACCCCCGGGGGTATGTGGAGAGGCGGGGACCGATGTTGGTCGAGCAGTTGTACCTGGACTGCCTGTCGCAGGCGTCCTACCTGGTCGCCGACGAGACGACGGGTCGGGCGCTGGTGGTGGACCCGCGACGCGACGTGCAGGTGTACCTCGACGCGGCGGCCGAGCGGGGCGTGCGCATCGAAGGGGTGATCAACACCCATGTGCACGCTGACTTCGCCTCCGGGCACCTGGAACTGGCGGCGGCCACCGGCGCGTGGATCGGCTACGGGCGCGCCGCGCGCACGGAGTTCACGACCCGGGCACTGGCCCACGGCGACCGGATCAGCCTGGGCGACGTGGTGGTGGAGGTGCTCGAGACGCCGGGGCACACCCCGGAGTCGATCAGCCTGCTGGTGTTCGCCCACGCCACTGACACCGTGCCCGACGCCGTGCTGACCGGCGACGCCCTGTTCATCGGCGACGTGGGCCGACCCGACCTCCTCGCGTCGGCCGGGCACGCAGCCCGCGACCTCGCGGGCATGCTCTACGAGTCCGTGCACCACGTGCTGATGGCGCTCCCGGACGAGGTGCGGGTGCTGCCCGGCCACGGCGCCGGGTCGGCGTGCGGCAAGAACCTGTCGACGCAGCTGTCCTCCACGATCGGGGAACAGCGGGCCACCAACTACGCGTGCCGGCCCATGCCGCGCGAGGAGTTCGTCGCCCTCGTCACGGCCGGCCAGCCCCCGGCCCCGGCCTACTTCGGCCACGACGCGTTGCTCAACCAGCGGCACCACGCCCTGCTCGACACGGTGGTGCCGGCTCTGACGGTCGAGGAGTTCCTGAAGGTCGCGGGGGAGGCGGTGGTCCTCGACGTGCGCGACGGCACGGACTTCGCCGCCGCGCACATCGAGGGCTCGCTGAACGTCGGCCTCGACGGCCGGTTCTCCGAGACCGTCGGCGCGGTCCTGCGCCCGGACGTGCCGGTCGTTCTCGTCGCGCCGGAAGGCCGCGAGACCGAGGCGGTGGTGCGCCTCGCCCGGGTGGGGTTCGACCACGTCGCCGGCCACCTCGCCCGGCCCGAGGCGGCGTTCCTGGAGATGGTCGACCGGATCACCCCCGCGAGCCGGATCACCGCCGCCCACCTGCGCGAACTGTCCACCGGCTCCGTGACCGTCCTGGACGTGCGAGGCGCTGCCGAACGCGAGGGCGGGCTCATCCCCGGCTCGCTGCACATCCCACTGCAGCAACTCCTCGCCCGCATCGATGACGTGCCGACAGATCGGCCGACCGTCGTGCACTGCGCGGGCGGCTACCGCTCCTCCACGGCGGCGAGCCTGCTACGAGCCCACGGTCACACCGATGTCTCCGACCTGATCGGCGGGTACGCCGCCTACGCCCCGGCGACGGCCTGCGCGGCCACCGCCCGGTCCGCGACCTGAGATCCAGGGTCGGCGACAGGCGCCGCACCCTCATCCCCACATACCCCCAGGGGTATGGACCCTGAGAACTGGAAGGACGAGCAGTTGAACATCGAGGTCTCCCCGCAACAGTTCACCGCCGCGCACACCGCCGGTGCCGTCGTCATCGACGTGCGCGGCAGCCTGGAGTACATGGCCGGACACGTCCCCGACGCACTGCACATCCCGCTCCGCGAAGTGGACTCCCGACTCGCGGAGGTGCCGGCCGGACGCGTGTACGTGATCTGTGCCAGCGGGCAGCGCAGCCTCATCGGTGCCGAGATCCTACGCGGCGCCGGCCGCGACGCGTGGTCCGTGGCCGGCGGCACGGCTGGGTGGAAGGCGGCCGGTGGCCGGGTGGTGCGCGGCTCCAAGCCCGCCTGACCCCGGCACCCGGACGTCAGCTGCCCGAACGACCGGACCGCAGGCCAGCCGATCACCACGTGAGGAATACGCCATGTCCAGCATCACCGTCACCGCCGCCCTGAAACTCCTGGAGGTCTACCCCGACGCGCTCGTCGTGGACGTGCGCACTCCCGGCGAGTTCGACACCGCCCACATCCCCGGCGCGATCAATCTGCCCCTCGACCAGGTCGATCCACACCTGCAACGTATCGTCGCCGACGCCGGCGGCACCCTGCTGCTCGTCTGCCAGGCCGGTACCCGGGCCGACGCCTGCCAGCGCAAACTCGCCGCGGGCGGACTCACCGACACCCTGGTCGTAGCCGGCGGAATGAACGCCTGGACGGCCACCGACGCGCCCGTCATCCGGGGCCGCGCACGCTGGGGCCTGGAACGCCAGGTCCGCCTCCTGGCCGGCGGTCTCGTCGCCACTGCCGTGCTGGCCAGTGTGTGGTGGCCGCCGGCCCGCTACCTGGCGGGGCTGGTCGGCGCGGGCCTTGCCGTAGCGGCCCTCACCGATACCTGCGCGATGGGCACGGCACTGTCGAAGCTGCCCCACAACCGGCCCAGCCGTCGAGTCGACATCGCCCACAGTCTCACCAAATTGCGCGGGGCCACGCCGTGACCACCGTGGTTCTCGCCACGCTGGCCGCCGCTGTGCTCATCGGCGTGACCCTCGGCGGGCTCGGCGGCGGCGGGTCGATCCTGACGTTGCCGGTCCTCGTCTACGTCACCGGTGTTCCCCTCGACGGGGCGGTCACGATGTCGTTGATCGTGGTCGGGGTCACCGCCGCCGTGGCGCTCGTCCCGCACGCCCGCGCCGGGCACGTGCGCTGGCGCACCGGACTGCCCTTCGCCGCCGCCGGCATGATCGGCGCGTACGCCGGAGGCCGTCTCGCCGCACACGTGCCCGCGCAGCTCCTGCTCACCGGCTTCGCGGTCCTCATGGTCCTCACCGCCGCAGCCATGCTCCGGCCACGCCACCGGGCGGCCTCCGCAGACCCGGCCCACCGGCCGCGCGTGCCCCTCATCGTCGCCGCCGGACTGGGCGTCGGGCTGGCCACCGGCCTCCTCGGCGCGGGCGGCGGATTCCTCATCGTCCCCGCCCTGGCCATCCTCGCCGCCATGCCCATGCCCGCGGCGGTCGGCACCAGCCTGCTCGTCATCGCCGCCAACTCCACCGCCGGCATCGCCGGACACCTCCACACCACCACCGTCGACTGGCCACTCACCGCCGCGATCACCGCCCTGGCCGTCGCCGGCAGCGTCGCAGGCACCCACCTGGCAGGCAAAGCGAACCCGACGGTCCTACGCCGGGCCTTCGGCTGCTTCGTGATCGTGGCCGGAGCCGGCGTCCTGGCCCGGCAGCTCCTGACCTGACCGGCAGGACACCCGGAGCGGTACGACCCCGGACCTGCCGGGAACCTCGGATGGCGGCACCGGCAGCCGGTCCAGTGCCCGAGTCGGCAACGCCGCGCAGAGCGTGGCCGGCGGCCAACAACGGCTTCCCCTCGTCGCAGTGCTCCTGCGCTGCTGGCCCGGTGAACATGGGCGAACCGAGCCCGGGTTTCTACCAGGTGGTGGTTGAAGTCAGACGCACCGCACCTGCCCTCGCCCGGGCCGAGTCGCCAGCCGGGAACACTTCTGGGCCACCGTGTCGGCACCGGCCTCACCCCATCAGGCGTCTCTTGGCTTGCATGAACCGTTCCCGGACCGCCGGGCGGGCCGCACGCCGTGTCCGCGAACCCGCCGACGAGCGTCGACCACGTCTGATGCCCGGACCCCATCCGAGTCGGCACACTGACCAGGTGCTTGTTCAACGGAGCGCCTTCACATGCCCGGGCCACGCGTCGGGCCTGGCCACGGCGCGGGCCCGAGCCCGATCGCGTCGAGGCGCTCGTCGACGAACACAATCGGCAATCCTCGACCATCACCGAGTACCTCCCACGAACGCATCAAGTTCACGGGTCATAGGTCGAGGTTTGGCCCGTTTTGCAGTGTTGATCATCGGTGAGAACGCGTGAAAGGCCGCCCGTCATCGAGCCGGTTGCCGCAGGCCCGGCCCGCGTCATGCGGGTGGGCGGTCCAGGTGTCATGATGCTGATCATGACGCCGTTCACCATAGAGGTTCCGGAGGCGGTACTCGCCGATCTGGCGGTCCGCCTGGCGCGGACCCGGCTGCCCGCGCGTACGTCGGGCGAGCGGTGGTCCGCAGGCACGGACCCGGACTACCTTCGCCATCTGCTCGGTCACTGGGCGGACGGGTTCGACTGGCGGGCCCGTGAGCGGTGGCTCAACGCGTTTCCGCAGTACCTGGCGGACGTGGATGGGCAGACGGTGCATTTCGTACACGTCCGTGGTGTACGCGCGGCTGGTGGTCCCGTGCCGTTGCCGCTGGTGGTGACACACGGCTGGCCGTACTCGTTCGCGGAGATGTTACCGCTGGTGGAGCGGCTCACCGATCCGGCGGCCCACGGCGGGGATCCCGGCGAGGCGTTCGACGTGGTGGTTCCGTCGCTGCCGGGGTACGGCTACTCCACCCTGCCGGGCCTTGGCCCGGTGACGCCTCAGCGGATCGCCGACATCTGGGCCAAGCTGATGACCGAGGTGCTCGGCTACGCACGCTTCGGCACCTACGGCGAGGACATCGGCAGCAGAGTCAGCCACTGGCTCGCCGCTTCGCACTCCGACCGGGTGATCGGGATCCACGTGGCCCAGGCCGCGTTTCCGCCGGCGGAGCGGAGCGCCGACCTGACCGTCGCCGAGCGGGAGTTCCTGGCGTGGTCGGCCGCGAAATGGGCGGGCGGGGAGGGCTACGCCGAGATCCAGGCCACCCGTCCCGACACGCTCGCGGCGGCTCTGCTGGACTCCCCGTCCGGCCTGGCGGCGTGGCTGGTGGAGAAGTTCCAAGCCTGGAGCGACTGCGACGGCGACGTCGAGCGCCGGTTCGGCAAGGACGAGCTGTTGACCACAATCATGATCTACTGGGCGACCGGCACGATCGGATCCTCGTTCCGCCCGTACTTCGACCGGACGCACCAACTGCCGCTACCCGTGCTCACCGTGCCCGCCGGGATCACCGTCGGGGTCGGCGACCTCGGCATGCCCAGGTCACTCGCCGAGCGCACCTACGCCGACATCCGTTACTGGCACGCACTGCCGGCGGGCGGCCACTTCCTCGCCTACGAGGAACCCGGGCTCGTCGCGGCCGATGTCCGCACGTTTTTCGGCCCGCTGCGGCAACACAGCTGCTGACTGTGCGGGGTCAGGGTCTGTTCGTCATTGGCCGGCAGGGTCGGGTTGAGCCTGGCGAACCTGTCGGCGCTCAGGAACGGCCGAGCCCGGGCGATCTGGTTCAGTACCCTCACGGCTCTCTGTGACGAGCTGGGGCTTGTTCAGCGTCCGGCCGTTCCTGAAAAGCCCCACCCGGGGTGCCGCGACATCGGTCTACCTGGCGTCAGCGGCCGAGGTCGAGGGCGTCAGCGGGCTTAACACGTCGACCGCCGCCCCAAAACTTCCCGCTCGGCGTCCTACGCGGCAGCCAGACTCTGGCGCGTCAGCGCCGACCTGGTGGGCTTGGATCCAGCCTTGACCTGACATGGTCATACGCGCAGAGCCCACCGGTCGTTCCGCCGGCACCTATCCGGTGTCGTTCGGCGCGATACGCAACGCGATTCGTCACCGATCCGGTTGACTACCCGGGCCAACGTGGAAAGCACCCGACCGCGAAGGCTTGATCGGAACGTACTCGCTGGAGCGGCGGATGTGGAGCGGACGCTGTTCGCCCATGCCGAGGCCGGACTGTTCGGGCCCGCGCTGGACGCGGCCATCGCACCCAACGAAACCAGCGCAGCGCCCACAACGGTTGTTACAGGCAAAGGGTTGCCCTCGTCCGCGTCGCGGGCGGGGTTACCGAGTGACGCGCAGGGCCCACAGGCCGACCACGGCGGCCAGCACACCGACAGTGGCGACGGCCAACACGAACAGCCGGGCGAACTCGGGCAGGTCGGCGGTGAACGCCAGGACCGATAGGACGACACCGCCGAACAGGACCGCGGCTAGCAGAAGCCACGTTGTCAGGTCCAGGTCCAGGGGCATCGCGCTGGCGGGCGGCCCGGCCGGGGCACGGCATACCTCCATGACCTGATCGAGTCCCGGGTCGAGCCTGATGATCCAGCCTGCGGCGGTCAGGGCCACGGCGTAGAGCTCGGGGTGACCGGCCTCCCGCTGCGTCTCGTCGCAGCACCAGACGGAGAACGGCTTTCCGTCGTTGCCGCCCTCCACGACGAAACCCGTCGTGTTGGCGGTGCCGTTGTGCTCCCCGAAGTCGTGGAACCCCGCCCGGCGCAGGACCTTGCGGATACTCTCTCCGCTGCGGTCATGTTCGTTCCACAGCGGCCAGGCGTAGCTGCCGTACCCATACCGCGGGTCATCCTCAGACATACTGACGATCCTGGCACGATGGACATCGGCGGAACAGACCCCGAGGTACTCGACAGTCGTTGCACCGCCTCGAAGTGCCAACCCTCGCCGCCAGTCCTGGAGTGAACTCTGGCCATCATCGAGCGGGCCGTCGAGGGTGGTTCCAGCCGCCGCAGCTCCCAGACCTTGTATGTCACGGCCACGTCCGTCGAGGTGAACCTGAGTAGCAGCTCGCCGCGAACTTGAGGTCTCCGGCCGCTGCGAACTGCTGACCCGACACTGCGACCGCCAGGCCCGAGCTGGGCGGTCACAGTGCTGGGTGGTCTAGAAGACCAGGACGGCGACGAGCGCGACGCCCGAGATACTCGGTTCACCGAGGCTGGAGTCCTGTCGGTACCGGACGGTGTTCGCGCCCACGAACCCCGGACTTGGGGGCAGCGCACCAAAGGCAAAGTCGAGGGGCTTCGTTCGGCTGGCCCAGTGCTGCTGGACGGAGTAGGACGCCTGGACGTTCACCTCGGTAGTGGACGCCGACACGGGGTTGGACCGCGTCGGTCGCATTCGGCGGTGGACCGGCCGGATCTCGAACCAGCCGGGTGAGGGGCGACCGTCGCGGCCGATGGGGCGCAGTTGGCGGGCAGCGCTATTGCGTCGAATTCCGTAGCACTAACATCAGCTTGTCGAACGTGGGTCTGTTTTCTCCACAGCCGGTCATCTCATACCGTCGGGTGCCCATTGACATCGAGTAGTGAAATGCGTCTGAGCAGGTTGCGGAGCCGGGCTGGCTCAGGTCGGTGAGCAGCGCCGGGTCGGACAGCAAGGTGTTGAGTTGGGCGCCCTGGTCGGAGGTGAGACGACCGGACCGGGCGGCCTGGTCACGGCTGGTCGTTTGCCAGAGTCCGTTCGCGTCGACCGTCCACGTGTCCTGGACGCCGGCCAGGCCGCCGGTCCGGCTCACGGTGATTGGATGGTCGATGGCCTGAGTGGAGGGTTTCGGCGTGCCCATGGCGGTGGGCGCGGTGGTGGTGGGCGAGTCGCCGGTACCGCAAGCGGCAAGGGCTAACGCGGCCAGTCCCCCGACTAGGAAGACTCGTAGTGCACGCATCTGTGCTGCTCCTCGCTGGTCGTCAAACGTTGGACGAAGTGGAAAACAGGTACCGCAGCACCGGGGCGACGTCGCGCATCATAGCCGCGAATGGCACCAGAAACGCCCCACGAGGCCAGTATGCGCCCAACCCCGCCCAGTCAGGCGCCGCGATCGCCACAGTCCCTGCTTCCTGGCAGGCGTGGCCGGGATGGACGGGCACGTGTCCTGGTCTGATACCCGTCCCGCCACGGCCCCAACCACTCGTCGGGTCCATGGGCGGAGGATGCCCCAAAGCGGTCGCGGCGCACATCGTCGGCGAAGATCCGGGCGCCACCGGCGGGCACCTGATCGACGCGAAGCACGTTGCCTGCACCGGCTCACACCGCGACGCCTTCGACACCCTGTGGCTGGACGGCAATGCCACCCGGCGCAGCCAGGAAGGCCCACATCAGGACGACGATGCCGGGCGAGGGTGACGGGCACCGCCGTCGTGGCGTCCTGGCTGCCAGTTCAGGCGGGAGGCCTCGGTGGCCCCGGGTCAGTTCAGGCAGAACGCCTCGTCGAGGACGGCGGTGGCGCGCACCGCGTCGGACCTGGCGCTGAGCCGGGCCGTCAGCACAAGGTCGCAGGGTGGGGGAGGGGGTCCGTCCGCAGTAGTGGGAGCGTGCGGCACCTGCGTAGGAGCCGCCCGGGCTCTGCCAGCACCCCGAAGGTGCGAGACGCAGATCAGGTGTCTGTGACGATAACTGCGTAGGAGCCGCAGCCGCGTAGCCGGTCGCCGTAGACCGGCCCGCCGGGAGTGACCAGGGAGATGATGGTCCCGCTGGCGGGGTCGAAGTCGATATCGGCGACGGCGCCGAGGTCGTTGCCCGTGTCGGTGAGGACCCGTTTGCCGATCAGTTCGGCGGCCTTGTCGTCCAGCTCTGCGGCCCGGTCGCGTGCGGACGTGACCGCGGCGGCTGTGGGGATCGTGACGGCGTCGGGTCCGAAAGCGGTCAGGTCCTCCCAGTGCAGCGTGTCGCCCGGGCCGGTGGTCTTCCTCAACCGCAGGGCGAGGACCTGGCCGATCGTCGGATCGACGATCAGGGCCGACAACTTGCCGATGGTGCTGGCGGTGTCGGTGGTCATCACGGGATGATTCCGCGCGTCACTGAACAGCATCGCCGTCACCTCTCAGCTGGGTGCGGAACGCCTCGATCGCGGCCCCGAACCCGGCGAGGTCCTGGGCGACGAACTCCACGGCCCTGGCTGGCACGATCAGAGCCTCTCCCGACACCGACAGCGTGTCCGGCAGCGGGATCAGTACTCTGCGGCCCGCGTGGTGCAACGCGGGGGCCGTTTTGACCTCGTAGCCGACCACGTCCGTCGCGGCTCCCACCTGCAGGATCACATCCACGACGGTGCCGAGGTCGACTCCGGTGTCTGTCAGGACCCTGTCGCCGAGAACGTCACGCTCGGCGAGATCGGTGGCGTGGGCGACATCGCCGCGTTCCACCAGCACCGCCTCGTCGGTGATCATCACAGCGTCACCGCCGATGGCCGTGACCGCGGCGATCGGCAGCGCCACCCGCAACGGGCCCGCGAAAACACCCCGCCCGTTCAGGGTGAACCCGCTGACCTCTCCACTGGAGCCGTCGAAGACGACATCCTTGACCTGTGCGACATCCTCGCCAGCCAACGTCACCACTGGGCGTTTCACCAGATCCGAGGCCCGCACCAGCAACGTCATGACCCGTCACCCGGACCAGACCGGTCGCGGGGAGCGATCACCCCGCCAGAACGACGGCGGGCCTGTACCCCGAGAACACCACCCAACACCACACCCGCCGCGACGACGGCGATGATCAACCACACCCACCACTGCATCGCACGCCTCCACGCCCACCCACCCACGCGGTACGCGCCGATGTGGCCGACACCACAACCTTACCGCCCCAGCGGTGTTCGTAGCCACAGTGATCGAGGTCAGTCGGACCGGCGATGTGATCCCAATGACCATGAGTGCGCGTCAACGCAGTAGCCGGGGAGCGACGGCTATGTGGCGTGCGG
This sequence comes from Longispora sp. NPDC051575, assembly GCF_040681875.1. Classification (NCBI taxonomy): domain Bacteria; kingdom Bacillati; phylum Actinomycetota; class Actinomycetes; order Micromonosporales; family Micromonosporaceae; genus Longispora; species Longispora sp. NPDC051575. The sequence continues at coordinate 60,267 of NZ_JBFAZP010000015.1, forward strand.
TCGTGTGACGATGTTTGCGTTGCCGTGACAGTTCGATGACGTCCGGCCCGTATCGTGGCCGTGTGCCGGGGTCGGGGCTATGTTCGAAGAAGGAGACATTGATCCACAATGAACGGAGAGCACGCCATGATCACAGTGACCGGCGGCGCTGCCGCCGCCATCAGGAGGATGACCAACACGCGGGTGTACCCGGGTGCGGGATTGCGCATCGCGGCTCATGGACGGCCCGGTAGGTTCGCGTTCGCCCTGGTGTCGCAGCCCTCAGCCGGAGACGTCGCGGTCGGCGTTCCTGGGACGCAACTGTATCTCGACCGTGAAGCCACCGCGGCTCTCGGCGACGCCGTTCTTGACGCTGACGCGACTGCCGAGCGCGTCTGGCAGTTGTCCCTGCGGACGGACTGATCGACCCAGTCGGCTGTCGGCCACCGAGGTCGGCCAGTGCCCAGCTACGCCCAGGGGTGGCCGGCGGGCTCGATGGAGGTGTGTCCCGACACGAGCCGACCGTCGTGGCCAGCCCGCTGGGCCCCGCTCCCTTGACCCGGGTGCGTTCGACGACCACACTCGTCGTGGTTGGACCGCAGTCAAGGCGGGAACCTCAGGTCACTGCGTGCCACGGTTGCCTGGTTGGCGCACATGGCCAACCATCCGATTCGGCGGCTCGGATCGGCAGGCTCCGCCGGAGCAATTCGACGGGTGGACGTCCGGCTTCGCCCCGACAACTCGATGACGACTGCTAGGAGCGGCACTGATGCGTCCCCTGCGAATTCTCCTGGTAGCTGGCTTGGTGTCCCTGGCCCTCTCGGGCTGCGGCGCCGAGGAACCTTCATCGGATGCGCCGACCGTCGACCCGTCCCGTTCGACTTCAGCTCAGACGTCCGGCACGACAGCCCCCCATGTCGTCACACAGCCGATCACCGTGACCCGCACCGGCGGTCTTGCCGGCGTGCAGGACACGTGGACGGTCGACGTGAGCGGGCGCTGGCAGGCCACCAGCCGCGGCCAGGCCGCCCGGTCCGGGCAAGTTACCGCCGAGCAGGTGAAACAGCTCAACGCCCAGTTAGCCAACCCCGAGCTGCTCACCGAGCTGGGCAAGCTCGGAAATTCTGGATGCTCCGACGCCTTCAGCTACTCCGTGCAGATTGGCTCAGGCCGGTATGAGCTGACGGGCTGCGGGCAGAGCCGTCCAGCGTTTGACCGCCTTACGGCCCTGTTGCTGACCTTGACCAGCTAGCGTCCAGAGCTTGGCTTTCAGTCCGCGTGTGGCGGGGCGGGCGGGCCGCTGTCAACATGTGGGGCTCGGGACAGGCCTTGCGTAGGCACGCTGAGCCGGGCCATCGCGGTCCGTGAATTCCATGGCCGCGCTGCCCTGGACCTGGTCGACCAGCTGAACCTGCCTCGTGAGGCGGTGTGGCGGGCCTGACCGTCCTCAACCCGTGGTTGAGCGGGTTACCTGGGACATCGGGCCCGGGCTACGCCGAAGGTGATGGCGCCGGCGATGAGGAGGATTGCGAGGACCGGCCAGGGTCCGATGGCGGTCAGCCAGTCGGAGACCAGGGTTTGGATGGTGCCGAAGGTGTCGATGATCGGGTCGTGGCGCAGGTCGCCGGTGAAGATCCGGTAGGAGTACCAGCCGTAGTAGGCGACATAGATCCCGGCGAGGAGCATGAGACCACCGGCGGTGCGGGAGATGTACGGCAGCGCCCGGCGGAGTCGGTTGAGTAATGCGGACCGGGCTGCGGCCAGGGTGACGGCGAGGGCTCCGATGACCAGGCCCATGCCTGCGGCGTAGGCAATGAAAAGGCCGATGCCGCTGAGGGTGGAGCCTGAGCGGAAGCTGGCCGCGACGACGGCCAGGAACGGGCCGATGGTGCAGCCCAGTGACGCGACTGCATATGCCGCTCCGAAGATCGCCATGGACCACCAGGAGCGGATGACAGTGGGGGCCCGGCCCAGCTTCGGGACGACGGCGGGCAGTTCACGTCCGGCGAGCAGCCAAGCGCCGAGTGCTGCGAGCACGACACCGATGATGATGGTGACGATCGGTAGATGTTTGCCGATCTGCCCGGCGAACGGAGCGATGAGCAGGCCGAAGACTCCGAACACTGCCATGAACCCGGCGGTCATCGCCGAGGTGAGCAGCAGCGCCCGGCTCAGGGCAGCCTGGCGGGTGGTAGACCCGTCGACGATCAGGAACGACATGTACGCCGGCAGGAGCGCGAATCCGCACGGATTGACTGCGGCGATCAGGCCTGCGGCGAGCGCGAGGCCGACGTCTGCGCCCATCAGCGCAGCTCGGCGACCCGGGAGGCAAGTCCTGCGGCGTCGAGGGAGCCGGTGTAGGTGACGGCACCTGCGGAGTCGATGAGTACGAAGGTGTGTTGGCTGGTGATCCCGAAGCGTTTCCATACCTCGGTGCTGCCGCCGCCGAGGTGGGTGAAGCCGCCGGTCTTCGTCGCGGACACGAAATCACGCATCGACGCGGTGTCCTCGGACAGGCCCGCCACGCCGACGACCGTCACTGTCTGGGCGACCTTGGCCACGTCGGGGCCGGCGGCCCGGCACTTCGGGCACCACGGCGCCCAGAACCACAACACTGCTGGCTTGCCGGCAAGGCTCGCCCCGGCGAACTCCTTGCCGTCGAGGGATTTGGCGGTGAACGCCAGCCGCTCGGGTACAGCGGCGCTGGAGTTGGGTGCTGGTGTCGCCGTTTGGCTGGCGACAGTGGCCAAAGTGCCCGGATCGGGCGTTGTGCCGCCTGCCTCCCCGGTGCCGCACCCGGTTAGGGCGAGCAGACCGGTGAGCACCAGAGACGCGAACCTACGGTGAGCACTCATCAACCCGACTCCTCCGACTCATTGCTTCAAGCCCAGCCTATGCGATGCCTGCGGGACCCTGCCGAGGCGAGATCTTACGAAGCGGCAACGGCGTCCGCCGAGGTTCGCCGCACCGGCTCGGGTGTCATGGGCTGGTGCTCGCGACGTCGGTCATGACATCCGGCTTTTCTGCGATAAGGAGTCCGTAGCCGAGTGTCCCGTCGGTGATGGCCGCGCGGGCCGCGGCCAGGATGGGTGCGGCCCGCGCGAAGTCAACACCGAGAGCTTCGGCCCGCTCACGGGCGGTGATGCGCACGAGGGTGAGGCGGCCTTCGATCTGGTCGATCATGCGGCTCATCGCGCGGTGGTGCCGTTCGACGTGGGTGACGCGGAGGCCCGCGGTGGTGAGGAGCTCGGCGTATTCGTCGAGGGGCTGGGCGTCCGCGACGCAGGCGATCCAGGCGGAGAGGGTGGTCAGTTCGGGTGGGAGTCGGTCGGGGTCGGCGGTGACGTCGGTGATGCCGAGCCGGCCGCCGGGGCGTAGGACCCGGGCGAGTTCGGCGGTCGCTGTGTGCTTGTCGGGGAACGTGCACAGTGCGCACTCGCACAGCACCGCGTCGAAGGTGCCTGCGGCGTAGGGCAGGTCCTCGGCGTCGGCGACGGTGAAAGACACCTGGGGGTCCAGGCCGGCCGCGGCGGCGGCACCCTGGGCGAGGGCTATGTTGACGGCGGACAGGTCAACACCGTCGACCCTCATCTGGTACTCGGCCGCCATCAGCAGCGCCGTGCCGCCCCGCCCGCAGGCCACGTCCAGGACCCTACCCCCGGAAGGGGGCGCCAGGGTGGCGGCGAGATGGCGGGTGAGGGTCAGCCCTCCGGGGTGGTAGGCGTCGCCGAGGAGCAGCGCCACCACGTCGGAGCCGTACACGGCCGCGCAACACGCCTTGGTCTCCGCGGCGTCCGGCGTCGGGTCGTTCATCGGATGCTCTGACCGGTGTTGGTGGTGTCGGGTGTGATCGGTCCGTCGCTTCGGTCCTCATCGCGGACGGGAGTGGGCACGGTGGCGATCTTCGACCCGTATGGCGAGTCGGTGAGGATCGGTTGGAGCCCGGTGGCGTTGGGGACGACGTCGGCGATGTCGACGCCGGACATCTGGGCGCGGACCTGTTCGCGGTATCCGACGGAGTTGTAGGCGCAGAATGGGATCATCCTGCCGTCGGGGGTGATCTCCTCGACGCAGCATTTCATGAGTTGGCGGACGTTGAGGGTGTAGGGGTCCTGGAAGTCCTGGATGACGATCATGAACGCGCGGTCGGTGAGGTGCGCGATCGCTTCGGGCAGGTTGACGCCGCACGCGTCGGCGCAGTCCAGTGCCGCCGCGACCTGTGCCAGGCGGTCATCGGTGGCGCCGGTCCCCATGAACGCCGACGCCGACCACAGTTTCTCCAGGGCCTCGCGGATCGCGTAGTCGGGCACGACCCGGTTGGACACGTAGTCCAGGTAGTCCTCGACGTTGATCAGGCGCGGGATCGGCACCACGCCGAAGTCCGGCTGCCCGGGGGTGCCCTCGGTCAGGAGGTAGGTGATCGACCGGCAGGTCGGGAAGCAGCAGGGGACGGGGAAGAAGTCCGACGCCTGGAACCAGTCGGGGCGCTGGGCGGCGATGGCGTGGATGATGTCGGAGTTCGTCAGCCTTGTGAGCGGGTCGAACTCGACGTGGCGCCCGGAGTGGGTGACCGGCTGGAACGCCACCGACCGCACGGCCGGGTGGGCCAGGCCGTGTTCGATGATCGCGCCGAGTTCGTACTCGTTGAGGTCCTTCTCGACGGCGGCGACGAGGGTGACGGTGAGGCCGGCGTCGGCGCAGTTGTCCAGGGCGCGTTGTTTGATGGCGCGCAGGTCCCGGCCGCGGATCTCGCGGTGGGTGCGTTCGTCGAGGCCGTCGAACTGCAGGTAGACGTTGACGGCGCGTCCGGGGCGGTTGCGTTCGCCGAGCGCGGTGACGAATTTCTTGTCGGTGGCCAGGCGGATGCCGTTGGTGTTGAGGTTCACGGCCCGGATCGGGCGGGCCTGGGCGGCGTCGATGAACTCGAGGATCTGCCGGTGGATGGTCGGTTCGCCGCCGGAGAACATCACCACCTCCGCCTCACCCTCACTGGCGACGAACACGTCGAGCATGGCCTCGCACTGGGCGAGGGTGATCGAGTACCCGTCGCTCTGGTGGCCGGAGTCGGCGAAGCAGATCGGGCAGTCCAGGTTGCAGCCGGTGTTGACCTCGATGATCCCCAGACAGGCGTGCTGCTTGTGCTCCGGACACAGCCCGCAGTCCGACGGGCAGCCGTCCTTGACCTCGGTCTGGAACGTCAACGGGATCGTGCCGGGCTTGTTGAACCGCGCGGAGTCCATGTACATCTGGGCGTCACCGTAGACCAGGGCCTCGAACGGGCCGTGTTCCTTGCAGCGCTTACGCAGGTACACCTTGTTGTCCCGGATGTTGACCTGCGCGTCGATCACCACCTTGCACACCGGGCAGATCGACTTCGTGTACTCCACGAAGACCTCGTCCCGGTCGCGCTTGGCAGGCTGGGGCGCACTCATGTGGTCTCCTCAACGGTTTCGACGGTGACGCCGTTCCAGAACGCGACCCGGTTCCTGACCCGCCGCGCGAAGGGGGTCGGGTGCCGGTAGTACCAGGCGGCGTCGGGATTGACCACACCGTCCACCGTGATCGTGTAGTAGGAGGCGATGCCTTTCCACGGGCAGATCGAACGGGTCCTCGCCGGGGTGAAGTGCTCCATGCGTAGGGACTCCGGCGGGAAGTAGCGGTTGCCCTCGACCACCACCGTGTCGTCGCTGTCTGCCAGCACCACACCGTTGAACACTGCCCGTACCCTCATCGCGCTGTCACCTCTCCTCGATCGGCGGCGGCGTTGGCCGCCGCGTGCCGGGCACGTAGCCCGGAACGGATCATGATCGCGGCGTACAGCAGCAGAAGGGCGTCCTGCGCGAGGACGAAGGCGCTGAGCCGCTGCGACAGATAGATCCCGAAGCAACCGCAGTTGGCCACCGACACACCCCGCAGATACGCCTGCGCGCCGAGGATCGCCCACACCGCCGACACGGCCGTGTACACCCAGACCGGGGTCAGCGCGTGCGAGCGGGGCCGGGCCAAAAACCACACCCCGCACACCACCTCGCCGGCGATCACCACGCCCGCCAGCCAGGGCGACACCCCTGCCGGCAGCAGGTCGTAGGCGTCGAGAATGCCGGACATCCGCCGCCAGGACGCGGCCTGCCCGACGGCCATCGCCGTGTACACCGCGCCGAGAATCATCCGCAACATCACCCCTGCGACGCTACGGCCGTCATGGTCGGACGTTCTGTAACCGCCATCACCGAACCGTGGCCCGGGCGCGTCCTACGGTCACGGTGACCTGAACGCGAACAACACTTGGTGAAGGAGCTGGTCGCCATGACCACACACAGCGTCGGGCAGACTGGAAGCGGACCCCTCGCGCGGCTCGTGCCCGCTGTGGCCACCGGAATCGTCGGCGGCCTGGCCGGCGGCGTCGTCTTCGGCGTGCTCATGCAGATGATGGACATGATTCCCATGGTCGCGAAGCTGGTGGGCAGCGACAGCATGGCGGTCGGCTGGCTGGTGCACCTGGCCATCTCGGCGTTCATCGGCGCCAGCTTCGCCGTCCTGCTCGGCCGCTGGGCAGGCAAACCCGTGATCGGCGCCGCACTGGGCATGGGTTATGGCGTCATCTGGTGGGTACTCGGCGCGTTGCTGATCATGCCCGCGAAGCTCGGCATGACCGACATGATCTTCCAGATCGGCAAGACCCAGTGGCAGTCCCTGATGGGTCATCTGATGTTCGGGCTCATCCTGGGACTGGCCTACGCGCTGATCGCGCCCCGCCTGGCCCGGCGCGGATAGCCGCCATGGCCACCTCCGTCCCGGGGGCCGGGGGTGTAACCGGCCCTGGGGAGGCCGCCGGGTCGTACTGTCTACAGGAGGGGCTACCCGCCCTGGAAAGCCCCGCCTGGGGCGACCGGCCACCCCCATGGGCGCCCGGACGACGCGAGGAGATCCGCCGCGTGGAACGCATGTCCCGTGACAGAGTCGTCTTCGACGACCGGCTGTGCCTGCTCGCCGAGGTCGACATCTTCGCCGACCTGACCGAGGCGGAGTTGATGGCCATCGCCCAGGCCGCTCCCATGCGCACCTACGCGTCGGGCGAGATGCTGTTCACCCCGCACGAGCGCGTCGAGGCGCTGTTCATGCTCAGGCGCGGCAGGGTGCGCACCTTCCGGGTCTCCGCCGAAGGCCGGGCACTGACCACCGCGATCATCACCCCCGGCACGATCTTCGGGGAGATGGTGCTCCTCGGCCAGCAGATGTACGACAACTACGCCGAAGCCCTCGACGAGGCCGTGGTGTGCGTGATGAGCCGCGACGACGTGCACCGCTTCCTGCTGTCAGACCCGCGCATCGCCACCCGGATCACCACGATCCTCGGCACCCGGCTCGCCGCCATGGAACAGCGACTGTCCGAGGCCGTGTTCAAGACCGTTCCACAGCGGGTCGCCGCGACCCTGATCGCCCTGTCGGCCGAACCGGCCCGCAAACCCGGGCTCCTGGCCTTCGGTAGCCGTCCGATCGGCCTCACCCACGAACAACTCGCAGCACTCGTCGGCACCAGCCGAGAGACCGTCACCAAGGCATTGGGAGACCTCGCAGACCGCGGCGTCATCAAACTCCATCGCGGCAGGGTCACCATCCTCGACCACCTCCGACTCGCCGACGAGGCATGACCATGACTCTGTTCATCGCACTACTGATCATCGCGGCCGTCGTGATCGGCATCGCGACCGTCACGGCGATCTACGTCGGCACAGTCACCGGGGCGCTGACCGTCGACACCGGCTGGGGCCGCAGACTACGACCGCTCGGCCCGCTGACCGTCGACATCGCCGCCGACCGCGACACCGTCTACGCCCTGCTCACCCAGCCCTACCTCGGCCGCGCCACCCGCGCCCTTCGGGAAAAGGTCCACGTCCTCGAACGCGCCACGGACATGGTCCTGGCCGCCCACCGCACCCCCATCGGGGGCCGGCTCACCGCTGTCACTGTCGAGACCGTCCGTTTCACGTCGCCCGAACGCATCGACTTCCGGCTTCTTCGTGGTCCTGTGCCCCACGTCGTCGAACACTTCACCCTCAGCTCCATCGACGGCGACGGGACCCGGCTGGAGTACCACGGCGAACTCGGCACGGACGGGTGGAGCCTCGGGGCATGGTGGGGCCTGATCGTCGCCCGACGGTGGCAAGCCGCAGTGGAAGCCACCGTCGAGTCCGTCAGGGCCGAAGCCGAACGTCCCACTCGACCCGGACGATGAGGCTGGACTGACTGTGGAGCGGGCCGTCAGGTTTGTATGAGGTCGGCCGCGCCGAAGGAGGCGCTGAACCTCTTACACCAGATCGACACGCTCTTGTAGGGGGCCAGGTCGGTTCCGGCGGGGATCTCATACACCTGGCTGCCCTTGTTGCCTTTGAGCTTGCCCAGGTCCAGGTAGCGGGTGGAGCCGAGGTCGGTGACCGATGACGGCGCGTCGGTCAGCCACACGTAGAGGTCGGGCCCGTTGCTGGTGTCCAGGTCGCGCAGAGCGAGTACCCGCCGACCGTCGGCCAGGTCGATCACCTCGACGGCCCCGGTGGTCTGATGTTCATGGCTGATGAACGTGCCGCGCAGCAGCACCGTGTCCACCTTGACCGCGACACCCGGCGAAGGGCTGGGGCCGGTGGTCGTGGCCACCGTCGGGATCGCCTCGTCGACCTGGCGGTCGACGATTGCCTTCCATGGCTGAAACCAGTACAAACCGAACGCGACCGCTACCACGAGCACAACGCCAGCCAGGAGAATTCCTTTTCGCATACGCCCAGCATGCCGTGTTCAAGCCGACCGTGCATCTTACGAACTGGGGACGCCTTCTGGGGGAGTTTCAGCAAAGGCGGGCAGGCTGGCGTCGAATCTTGCGAGAGGCCGTTGCGGCGCTGGGGCCACTGTCCTCCGAGTTGTGGGACGGGTCCTTGTGGGAGGGACCCGCCCCGGCGCTCGAGGAAGTGCCCAAGCAGTCGAGCCGGCTCTCGACACTGTCCCCAAGACTCCGATGCGGCCTTGTCGGTTCTTGCGAACCTGGGTGATCGAGGGCTCTGTGGTGGATGAGTGCTGGACGTCGGGTAGCTCGACCGAACGCTGGTTTGACGACAGGTCGTGGCGGGTATTCGAAGTGGTGCCACGCTCGGGATGCTGGCGGGCCGAGCATGACGCCGAAGGAGCGAGCCTGTCGGTGGACGCTCGGGAGCACGAGGAGGTGCGGTTTCTGAGGGTGGAGCCTGGCGGCATCCTGGGGTTTGGCACCTACGGTAACGGGACGTCACCCAGCGCACGACGACAGGGCTCCTGGCGTGGATCGCCTGACGTGGCCACTACGGTGGGCCGTCCTGACATGGTTTTGGTTCCCAACGGAAAAGTGGTCGATGGCCGGGCGGATCGAGGACTACGCGTTGATCGGCGATCTGCAGACCGCGGCGCTCGTGGGGCGGGACGGGTCGATCGACTGGTTGTGTCTGCCCCGGTTCGATTCGCCGGCCTGCTTCGGCGCGTTGCTGCATGATGAGGGCGCCGGGCACTGGAAGATCGCACCGACGGGCGCAGGGGATGCGACCCGGCGAGGCTATCGGGGCGAGACGCTGATCCTGGAGTCGGTGTGGGAGACCCCCGGCGGCTGCGTCCGTGTCGTGGACTTCATGCCACCGCGTGATCAGGCCGCCGACGTGGTCCGCGTTGTCGAGGGCCTGTCCGGTCGGGTAGCCATGAGCATGCGATTGCGGTTGCGTTTTGACTACGGGAGTCTGGTGCCGTGGGTCCGCCGAGACGGAGACGACCTCGCTGCAGTGGCAGGCCCGGACGCGGTATGGCTGCGTACCGACGTCGACCTGAGCGGCCATGATCACAGCACTGTCGCGGAGTTCACTGTCGGCGCGGGAGAGCGGGTGGCCTTCGTCCTGACCTACCAGCCCTCGCATCTGCCCCGCCCGGCCCCGGTGGACGCCTACGACGAGCTGGCCGCCACCGAACAGTTCTGGACAGACTGGATCGGCCGGTGCACCTACACCGGCCGCTGGTCGGCGCCCGTGCGCCGGGCACTGATCACGCTCAAAGCGTTGACCTACGCGCCGACCGGCGGCATCGTCGCGGCCGTCACCACCTCGCTGCCCGAACAGATCGGCGGCACCCGCAACTGGGACTACCGGTACTGCTGGCTACGTGATGCGACTTTCACCTTGCAGGCGCTTCTCGGCGCGGGCTTCGTCAGCGAGGCCAAGGACTGGCGCGAATGGCTGCTACGCGCCGTCGCAGGCAACCCGGCCGATTTGCAGATCATGTACGGCATCGACGGAACTCGACGGTTGCCCGAATACAACCTGGACTGGCTCTCCGGCTATGAAGGCTCCGCTCCGGTCCGCGTCGGCAACGACGCGGCTGGACAGTTCCAGCTGGACGTGTGGGGCGAGGTCCTCGACGGTATGCACGTGAGCCGCGAAGCTGGCATCGCGGCCACCGGTTCCGGCTGGGACCTGCAACGCGCCATGCTGGACTTCCTGGAAAGTAACTGGCAGCGACCTGACAACAGCCTGTGGGAGATCCGCGCCACACGCCAACACTTCGTACACTCCAAGGTGATGGCATGGGTCGGGTTCGACCGGGCGGTCACCGCGGTCGAACGGCACCGCCTCGACGGCCCCGTCCGCCGCTGGCGTGCGCTGCGCGACCAGATCCATGCCGACGTGTGCACCCGGGGCTTCGACGCTAGCCGCAACACCTTCACGCAACACTACGGCTCGACCACCCTGGACGCGGCACTGCTGCTGCTCCCGCGGGTCGGATTCCTGCCCTGGGCCGACTCGCGCGTCGCTGGCACGATCACCGCCATCCAACAGGAACTGACCATCGACGGACTCCTGGCCCGCTATCCCACACAGGCGGGCGGCAACGTCGACGGGCTGCCCGGCGCCGAGGGAGTCTTCCTCGCCTGCTCCTTCTGGCTCGCCGACGCACTGCACAGCACCGGACGAACCACCGAAGCCGAGGACCTGTTCCACAGGCTCCTCGACCTGCGCAACGACGTCGGCCTCCTCAGCGAGGAATACGACCCGGCCACGGGTCGCCACCTCGGCAACACACCCCAAGCCTTCACCATGGAAGCCCTCATCAACACCGCCCGACACCTCGACGGCACCACCACCGACACCGCGACGCCCCGGCCGACCTACGACCAGTACTGAAACGACCGCAGACCCCTTCACGCGTCACAACCACCTGCCAGGAGAGGGCACGGATCATCGTCATGTCACCCCTCCTCGACCTCCAGGTGGCGGATGGAATCGCCTCCTTTTCGGTCATCTGACCGCCCAAACTTGCTGTCCAGCATCGACACGAGCCGGTCGACCGCACCACTGCACGCCTCATACACCGAGGCCGCATGGTGGGTGACCGCGACCGGCGGCTGTCCGGCGGGGCGAGCTTCCACCACGCACCGCTTGTCCAAGCCGCCAGCCTTGCCCGCGTTCTCGTCACTCACGTGGATCTCTACTCGCGTGATCTGGTCGCCGAAACGTGCCACCGCAACTCTGAGCTCAGCCTCGACCCGTTCGATCAACCCGGCGTTGATATCGAGGTTCCTGTCACTGTGCAAATGTACTTGCATGAAGATCCCTCCCTGTAGCTCGCTTGCCCCACCTCAGTAGTGCGGATGAGGTCGAAAGTCCGGCTCCAACCGATCCCACGCACCATCTATACCCAGTAAGCATCCCGGCCAGTCAGGCCCGCCGCCGCGGCTGGTCAGCCTGCAGGAGGAAGGCGCAGGCCACCGGGCCCGTGTCCTGGACGGTATGCAGACAGCTACTCGTGCACCATGGGCGTCGCGAGACTGGACCCGCGGGCCGGGCGCTACAGCCGAGGGCGGAGCCGCAGGCCGCAGGTGCCGCAGTGTTACGGGTGCCGGAACCCTTGTTTTGAGGCTGTCGCCGCGTAGAGTGATCAGAAGAGACATGCCGAACCACCGGCTGGACACACTACGGTGGGCATGCTCTCGCCGCCCAGACCCTGCGGGTATCACCTGCCATTCCCTGCGCTTCAATCGAGGCGCCGGTCCGGCGGGCACACCTGCGGCGTGTCCTGCCCAAGGGCGATGCATCATGAATCCACTACAGCAACACTCCATCACGTCCTCCGCCGGGCTGACTCTCAGAGCCACCCGCACGCTCGGACGCCAGAGGTACGCGCCGTCAAGGATGCGGGCACACAGTTCCATGAAGCGCTGTCCGTCCTGCCGCCAGGGGCCCGCACCGACTCCCTGTCACCCGCCAGGACCATCACCGCCGACGGGCCGCCTACCGTCCGCGTGCCGAGCCAGCAGGCGCGCTTGAACGAGTCGCCCGACGTCAATGGTCAGGTCGTATCGCCTGAGCTGGCGACTCCCGCGGAAAACAGCGACCCGGGGAACAGCAAGCAGGTCGCCGCCACAACCGGGAGCATCCTGGGCAGCACCCCACATCGTGGGCGCAACGCCTGGGGGCAGCGAGTACCCCGTCCGGTGCGGGAGCTGTCCGTCGCCGTGGACGTCGTCACCAGCGCCCTCGCGCGACGGCTCGGCCGCAAGCCCACGACGGTGGAACTAGCCAACCGACTGCGGGTCGATGCCCATGAGCTGGTGACCGCGCTCGGTGCCGCCCAGGCATATCGCCTCTCAGCGGTCAATGCGCCGCGCGGCGAGCCGGGCGCACCTGCCGTCGGCTACATAGATCTCGGACGCGGAGTCGTAGAACTCTACAGGACGCGCGCGGGGACCACACGGTGCTCACCGCGCAAGCTGCGGCTCCTGTCTCTGGGCTTCGGCGAACCGACGACCCGAAGTGACAGTGCCGCAACCGTTGGGCACTCCCTATCGCGTGCGGCCCGGCTCATGGCGGCCGCCGTCACACAACTGCGCGCGGATCTGCCATACCGGCCCGACGGCCCCATGGGGCCGGGTGGTGCTGCCCTCTCGAGGGGTGAAGGTAGCACCACCCGGCACGCGGCCCGGGTACTTCGGTCCTACCACCCGTCGCGACGTCTTGACTGACACGGATCCGTGCATTCGGCCAGCGACGGTGGCGGAGGGTAGGCTTGTTCTGGTTAGCCGCCTTGGACCTGCTGCGGGTGACCTGGACCGTCCTTGCCTCATCGACCTGTTGCGGCCTCGGGAACCATCAGGTATCGGAGGCGGCCGTGGAAGGCGTTGAACGGCGATGGCGTATGGCGTCGGTGTGAACGGAGACCGCAGTATGCCGGCTGCGAGTCACCCAACTATACGCCAGGTCCTCAACCAGCACCCCACATGACCCCTGGGGGACTCGGCCCCGGCCATCCCAGGCCGAAGCCATGCCGCGCACCCCGGATGAGCGCCGCCTGGATTCGGAGTCGGCGCCACCGTGGCCATCCTCGAAGTACTGGCCGTACTCATGCCGCAACCGCCCGCACCGTGGAGGGCACGTTCCTGTCGGCATCTGCCCACGTTCCCGTCGCGCCACTGTGGATCGGTGCTGCCAATGGTGGACTGGTCTAGTACTCCAGCAGCACTTGGGTGAGTTGGTGTATCTGCTGGTAGTGGCGTGTTTTTGATCTGCGGTGATGACATTTTCGCCATCGTGATCATCGATGGCTAGAGCGCGTCGGGTGGTGTTTGACCGTAATGGGCGCGGCCCGTTGCGAGCCATTGTGGATGTTCGTTCAGTGAGCGTGGATGAGATTGCCGGGTGGTCGCTGGGGTTTGATGACTTGATGGCGCGGGTTGCGGGCCGGTTCGGGCGGGCGGAGCCGCGCCGTCGAGCCCGGTCATATGTCCTGGGGTTGCTGTCGCCGGTGTCTGGGAAGAACAGCTGGCCGCTCGCCGAGACTGCCGGTGACGCGACCCCGGAGGGGATGCAGCGGCTGCTGGTCAAGGCCCGCTGGGATGCGGATGAGGTTCGTGACGACCTGCGAGGCTATGTGGCCGACCATCTGGGCGACCCGGGTGGTGTCCTCGTCGTGGACGAGACCGGCTTCCTGAAGAAAGGCGTCAAGTCCGCAGGCGTGCAGCGGCAGTACTCCGGCACGGCCGGGCGTACGGAGAACTGTCAGCTCGGGGTGTTTGTGGCCTACGCCAGCACGCGGGGGCGGACTTTGATCGACCGCGAGCTCTACATGCCGAGAGGTTGGTGCGCGGATACCGCACGCTGCGCCGAGGCCGGTGTCGTCGACGGGGTGCGGTTTGCGACCAAGCCCGAGCTGGGCCTTCGCATGCTTGCCCGTGCCCTCGACGGCGGGCTCGCAGCCAGCTGGGTGACCGCTGATGAGGCATACGGCATGGATTCGAAGTTCCGCCTCGGGCTCCAACAGCGCCAGATCGGCTACGTGGTCGCGGTGCCGTGCAGGCAGAAGGTTCCCACCGAGACCGGCAGCGCCCGCGCCGACGCCCTCGCAGCCGCCGCACCCGCCCTGGCCTGGAAGCGGCGCAGCTGCGGCCCCGGCGCGAAGGGGCCGCGGCTCTACGACTGGGCGATGGCCACCCTGCCCGACACCGGAACCGCCGAGCACGGCTTCACCCGCTGGCTACTGATCCGCCGCAGCATCGCCAAACCGTCGGAACTGGCCTACTACCTGTGTTACGGACCAGCCGGCACGGCCGACGAGGAACTGATCCGCGTCGCTGGCACCCGCTGGGCGATCGAGGAATGCTTCCAGACCGCCAAAGGCCAGGTCGGCTTGGACGAGTACCAGGTCCGCCGCTACGACGCCTGGTACCGACACGTCACCCTCGCGATGCTCGCCCACGCATTCCTCACCGTCACCGCCGCCACGGCGGGAAAAGACAACCCCGCGCCGACCGCGACAGACTCATCCACCTCACCCTCGCCGAGGTCAGACGTCTCCTGGCACACCTGATCACAATCGCCCGCACCCGCGACTTCATCCATCGATGGTCACGATGGCGACGCCGCCACCAATACCGAGCGAAAACCAGCCACTACCAGCGAAGACGTCACCTCGGCGAAGTGCTGCTGGAGTACTAGCTCCCAGGCGAGCGGGTGCCCACGCGGGACTGACCCGGGGCCATCGGCTTCGCACGCGCGCCACCCGCTGCGGGAGGGTCGCCGCGCCCATGGATGATCCCTCAGGCATCTCGTCGCCATTCGACCCTCAGGCCAAACGCGCACCCAGCCAACAGGGGAGTAGGCAGGCTCCTGCGGACTCAAACATGCGTCCCTGATGTGCCTGTCACACCTGCGGCAGGACGAATCATGGCCGGGATCGACGTGCGGGGCGCTTCGGTACAAGGGACTGAGGGATGGGCGCTGTCGTTCGACCAGATGGCGCGTTCCACAGGCAGCGGTCGTGTCGCCAGCCGGCCTGCTGTGGCCAAATGCCAGGGGGTCTGTTCCGGCAGCCTATGGCCCCTCAGATCGTCGCGGTTGTTGATTAGGGACGCATACCGGGCCAGTGGGGCCAATACTGAGAAGGCGTGCCGTGATCGGCGAAACGGTGTGCCACGTCGTTGTTGCCGTCTCGGCCGTGTGAGGAAGGTGCATCCCGTGAGTGATCTTGCTCCGTCATCGTTTGCCAAGGCCCTGTTCACCGGTCACATACCGGCGGAGATGGTGATGCCCTACCCTCGACTGGCGCCTGACGAGGCCCGCCGGTGTGCCGGTCTGGCCGCGGACGGTCTGGAGTTCCTTCACGCGCGCTATGACCCCGCCCGGGTCGATGCCCAGCGGTGGGTTGGTGACGACATCATCGCGGGGTTGGGCGAACGTGGCCTGCTTGGTCTCTACGTTGACCCGAGGTACGGGGGCCAGGGCCTGTCGCAGACTGGGTACTGCCGGGTCATGGAGGACCTCGGCGGTGTCGACGGATCACTGTCGGTGGTACTCGGGGTACACCAGTCGATCGGCATGAAACCGATTCATCTGTTTGGTACCGACGACCAGAAGGCGCGGTTCCTGCCCGATTTGGCGGCGGGCCGGAAGCTGGCCGGGTTCGCGCTGACCGAACCGGGGGCGGGATCTGATGTGGAGTCGATTCAGTCGTGGGCGGAGCCGCAGGCTGACGGTTCGTTCGTCCTCAACGGTGAGAAACGCTGGATCGGCAACGGGGGCAAAGACATCGTGTGTGCTTTCGCCCGCTGCCCGAACGGCATGGTCGCCCTCATTCTGGAGAAAGGGATGCCCGGCTTCGAGGCACCGGACCGGTTCGACACCCTGGGCCTGCGCGGAAACGACTTGCGCCGGCTCACCTTCCGCGACGTGAGGGTCCCCAAGGACAACGTGCTCGGCGAGCCAGGTGACGGGTTTCGCATCGCCATGCACACCCTCAACAACGGGCGCATGTCCCTGGGTACCGGTGTCGTCGGCGCCACCAAACATCTGATCAGACTGGCCATCGAGCACTCCAGCAGTCGGCGGCAGTTCGGCCGGCCGATTGCCGAGTTCGAACTGGTCGAAGACAAAATCAGCTGGATGGTGTCCTACCTGTATGGATTTGAATCAATGGCTTACCTCACCACGGGTCTCGTCGATGCCGGGGTGTCGGACTACTCGATCGAATCGGCGATCACCAAGGTCGCCGGTAGCGAATTTTACTGGTACGCCGTGAATCGGGTGTTCCAGCTGTTCGGCGGTCAAGGGTACATGGCAGATTCTCCGGTGGCGAGGGCGCTACGTGACGCCCGGGTGTTCCCGATCTTCGAAGGCGCCAACGACGTCCTGCGCGCCTTCATCGCCCTCTCCGGACTCAAAGCCGTTGCAGGGGAAGTCTCCGACCTGGCAAAAGTCAACCTGGCAGAACCTGTGCGCAGTGTCGGGATCCTGGCCGACTACGTGACACAGCGAGTCGCCCGCGCCGTGCGCCCCGACCGGCTCGACGGCGCCCACGAGGCGCTGAAGACCCAGGCCGACACCGTGGCTGCCCAAACCGGGCAGTTGCGCGCCATGGCGGAGATGCTGCTGCGCCGTCACGGCGGTGACATCCAGCTGCGTCAACGGCAGCAGAAGCGACTGGCTGGCGCGGTCACCGACATCTACGCCCAGATCGCAACCCTGTCACGCACCAGCGCCCTGCTCGACGATCAAGGATTGGAAGCTTCCGGGCAGGAACAGCACATCACCACCCAGTTCTGCGGCCGGGCCGCGGCCCGGGTCACCAGGCAATTCGATCGCATCGATACCAACGACGACGAACACACCCACGAGATCGCCCGGCTGGCCTACCACCAAGGCGGCTACACCCCGCGCATGCAATAGTCAGAGCCCCTGGCCGGCCGCCACGAAACGGCGGTTGCGTCACCGACACCGGCCGACGTCCTCGGAGCGGCAGGCGGGCGAAGGCCGCGATCATGTCGGACCCACCTGGAAAGTCCGTGAACTGCGTAGCGCGGCCGGTCAGCGGTGCGTCTCGGAGAGTGCGGCCCGTGCCTTGGCGGCGTGTTCGGCCGAGACCAGAACCTCGAAGCGGCTCGGGACCGTGGCACTACTGGACGTGAAGTCGCGGCGTCCTCTGGTGAGCGCGTATCCGACCGCGGCGAAGGCTACCCCGAATGCCACACCACAGGTCAGGCTCCAGCCCATCGCGCGGCCGAAACCAGCGGTGGACAGAATGGCCAGCAGGAGTCCTACGAACAGGCCGAACCACACGCCGCTGGCAGCCCCGGACAGCAGGGCCCGGGGCCAGGTCAGCCGCCCTGTGATCTGTTCGATCATCCGCAGATCGCTGCCGATGATCTGGGTGGACTCGACGGGGAAGTGATGGTCGGAGAGGTGGTCGACGACCCGTTGTGCCTCGCCGTACGTGGTGTAGGACCCCAGCGGCACCTGCTCGCCGGCCGGAGAGAACGTATCGTCGCGGCCCGCCGCTGTGGCGAAGTTGTTCATCATGAATATCTCCCGGCATAGTGGAACGAAGGACCGCCTGTACGCCGTGATGTCACGGTGCGCGACGGAACGTGGCGCCCAGGGTTCTCATAGACTCGGGTAGCAGGGCTGAAGGTTGCGCACTCAACGAGTACCCGATCACGGCGGCCGGCAACCACTGGTCCCTCGCCGCACTGCGGGTGTCGATCACAGCTGTCCGGCAGTGATGCCTGCTCAGCTGCCAGGTAGCTCACGCCATTGTCTCGTGGTGGACCACCGGATCTTCAACCGTATCTCTGTGATGGGCACGAATTCCCGCCGAGGCTCGACGGCGTTCTCGTGTTGGCATGTGACCTTGTTGGCCGCAGAACTGGTGGCGGTCACCCGCCGGGTGTCTGTGAAGACGATGGCGGTCGGTGTCTGGCGGTGTTCTTTGCTGGGTTTGGGCGTAGGGTTGGGGTGTCGCTCAGGACCCCGGTGGCGCCCAGTTTCGGTTCGCTGTTGCCCGCCTGTTGCAGGGTTCGTGCCTGATTGGTGTGTTCGCGTTTTCGTCGTGCTGCGGTTATCGCGTTGTCATAGCTCCTGTGGGGCGGTGTCGGCGTCCGTCAGGCGCCGCGCGTTGCCGGTCGGCGGTACTGTCGGCGGGGGTTGGTGGCGGTGATCTTCGTCGACAGCTCGTCTTGGGGGCTATGCCATGACCTTGTCTCAACTTCTCGGGATCGTATTCCTGTTGATCGTTGTCGTCGCGTTCGTGTTGGCGGTGTCCAGTGTCCGGTTGGTTCAGCAGTATCAGCGAGGAGTGGTGTTGCGGTTCGGGCGGCTGTTGCCGGTGGTCCGCGCGCCGGGCCTGCGGTTCATCGTGCCGTTCGTGGATCGGATGACCCGGGTGTCGATGCAGACGGTGGTGATGGACATTCCCGCTCAGGGGGCTATCACGAGCGACAACGTCACGTTGAAAGTCGACGCGGTTGTCTATTTCCGGGTTGTTGATCCGGTCAAGGCCATCATCAACGTCGAGCGTTACAAGGTCGCTGTCTCGCAGGTGGCTCAGACGTCGTTGCGGGCGGTGATCGGGAGGGCTGATCTGGATACGTTGTTGTCTAACCGTGATGAGATCAACGCCGAGCTCAAGGCTGTCATCGATGGTCCGACCGAGCAGCCGTGGGGTCTTCATATCGAGCGTGTGGAGGTCAAGGATGTGGCCTTGCCTGACGAGATGAAGCGGTCGATGTCGCGTCAGGCCGAGGCCGAGCGGGGAAGGCGTGCCAGGGTCATCGCCGCTGAGGGGGAGTTCCAGGCTTCGGCGAAACTGGCCGAGGCCGCCAGGGCCATGGCCGAAACGCCCGGGGCCCTGCAGTTGCGTCTGCTGCAGACCGTCGTTGACGTCTCAGCTGAGAAGAACAGCACCCTGGTTATGCCGTTTCCCGTCGAGTTGCTGCGTTTCTTCGAGAAGGCCACCACAGCTCTCGCCGATACCGCCACAGCCGCGCAGAACCCCACGACGCCCGCCGTTGGACCGCTACCCGCACCCGCAGCACCCGCACCCAACGGCGCCACTCGAACAGACGAAGCCCTACGGTAGCCACCCTGTTCCCACGCGCAATTGGTGTGGGCCACATCGCCGATGCAAGCCCGTTGTAGCCAGCACGCGACCCTCGCGGACCTCGTCACAGCCCGTGTTATCGGGGCAGAGTCTGTGTCCTCGTGGGCCCTGACCGGAGGGAGACTCCGATGGCGTCGGTGACACGTCTCGCCTTGACGTCGGCACGGGCCGGGCACGAGTCCGCCCGGTCGGCATCGACCCGATACCACCGCATGATGCCTGCCGACCGTTGGTGGCCGCAGCCACATGAGAAAGGCGGGGATCCGCCTGCCCGTGTGCGGACACCCGGGGGCGTCCGAGTCCGGCTGCACCTGAACGCCGAAGGCTGGAAGACTCAGCCCGATCAGGTCATCACAGCCGGCCGTGCGGTCACCATCGGGCACACCACTGACAGCCTCAGGACCGTGCCGACCGCGATCTGCACCGACGGACACGCCGAACCGAACGACGTCCTGCCTTGCCCACATGTTCTCAAGAGGACTCTGACGCGGCGCAGGAGCGATGGGAAAACGAGGGCGGCAGGTTCGTCGTCAGCATTCGCGGACGGGCTCCGGCTCGATTGTGCCCTCGACATCCGGTCGGTCGGATGCCCGCGTTCTATGGATACTCCGGTGTCGTGAATGGCGATTGCGCCTGGCTGGATCGGATCACCCGCGATCGTGGGTGGGAATGCTGAGCCCGCGGCGCAACGGGTCGGCACTCGGGACGGCCGCGTAGGGGCCAGTATCGACGGCTGCCAGCTAAGTCGGTGACTGCCGGCTAGAGTGCTGCCCGCTGTACGGGTACTACCCTGAACCCGGCCGGCAGAGGTCGACCCTGCGTGTACAGGATGGTTCTCCTCGTGGAGACAGGCGACTTGTTTGCTCGGCGGACACAATGGCTGGACGCTGCGATTCGGAATGTCGGTGTGAGACACTGAGTCGCCGAGAAGCGGAGTTGGTTCCGGCCGGCATGTATCGCCGCTGGCCCTGCTTCCGGCGGGAGGCAGGGCCAGCGGTCTGGTGTGCCTTTCCGCAAGGGCCCTAAGGAAGCCGTCCAACGGCATTCGACGTCGGCGAAGCGACGTTGGGGGAATACGTGGCAGAAAAGCTTCTCCCAACCCTTCAGCCGGGCATTGGGGGTCACTGCGAGTGGCACATCCTAGGGCGACGCGAGGGGCGCTGGTTCCAGGGCGCGGAAGCCGCCTCAGCGCTGTTCGCGGGTTGGTGCTGTCCTTCCCTGTCGATTTCGTGCGCCGAACCGTGGGTTCCGGAGCCGGCAGGGAAGGTGCGCGGGTCAGTGGGCCTGGGTGGTGAGGTCGAGGGACGCGAGCAGTTTCTCGACCCGGGTCCTGATCTCGTCGCGGATCGGCCGGACGGCGTCGATGCCCTGCCTGGCGGGGTCTTCGAGTACCCAGTCTTCGTAGCGCTTGCCGGGGAAGACGGGGCACACGTCGCCGCAGCCCATGGTGATCATGACGTCGGAGGCTTCGGCGGTCTCGTAGCCGAGGATCTTCGGCTTGTTGGCGGTGATGTCGATGCCGACCTCGGCCATGGCCTCGACGGCGACCGGGTTGATGGTGTTCGCGGGTGCGGACCCGGCGGACCGGACCTCGACGGCGTCGCCCGCGAGGTGGCGGAGCCAGCCGGCGGCCATCTGGGAGCGGCCGGCGTTGTGGACGCAGACGAACAGCACGGACGGCTTGGTGGTCATGATCGCTCCTGGGTCAGTTCGGCGTAGAGGGCCTTCACTCGGGTGTCGATGTCGTCGCGGATATGGCGGACCTGGTCGAGGTCGGCGCCGGCGGGGTCGGCGATCGCCCAGTCGAGGTAGCGCTTGCCGGGTAGTACGGGGCAGGCGTCTCCGCAGCCCATGGTGATGACGACGTCGGCGGCGCGGACCACGTCGTCGGTGAGCGGTTTGGGGTAGGCGTCATCGAGCTTGAGCCCGAGCTCAGCCATCACCGCGACGACGTGGGGTTCGACGTCGGGGCCGGGCGCGGATCCGGCGGAGCGCACGTGTACCCAGCCTCGGGCGTGGTGTGCCAGGAGGGCGGCGGCCATCTGGGAGCGGCCGGCGTTGGCCACGCACAGGAACAGCACCTCCGGCACGGTCTTCTCCACGGCCCCCTTGGACTGCGCGAGCGCGGTCAACCGGTCGGACGCGAAGTGTTCCGCGAGCGACGGCAGGTGGGTGCGGACCCGGGCGGTGCGGTACAGGGCCGTGTGGGACTCGTGGACGTAGCGCTCGACGGTCTCGGGGTTGAAGACTCCGGCGAAGCGGGTCGCGAGGCGTTCGGCGGCGCGGTGCAGGACAGCGTCGACGTCGCTGAACGGCAGGTCTTCCAGGGAGGTGGGGGTGTTCAAGGTGTGCTCCCGGCGGGCTGGTGGTCGGTGGCGGGGTCGATGGCCTCGTGCCCGGTGACGGGGGTGGCCGGGTTCGGGTAGAGGGCCACGACGGCGGCCATGCCGATCAGCAGGCCGAGGACCTGGAAACCGACGAAGGCGGGTACGGAGCCGGGGTGGATGCCGGCGAAGGTGTCGGTGAACGCCCGCCCGACGGTGACCGCGGGGTTGGCGAAGGACGTGGAGCTGGTGAACCAGTACGCCGCCCCGATGTACGCGCCCACGGCCGGGGCCGCCAGGGCCGCGCGCCCGGTACGGACGAGGGCGAAGATGAGCAGGACCAGTCCGGCGGTGGCCACGGTCTCGCCCAGCCACAGGTGCCCGGCGTCGCGGTGCTTCGTCGACAGCGTCACCGCGGGCAGGGCGAACGTCAGGTTCGCGAGAACCGCGCCGCCGACCGCGCCGGCCACCTGGGCGAGGACGTACGGGCCGAGGTCGCGGCCGGCGAGTCCGCCGCCGGTCGACCGGTGCAGCCACCAGTCGGCGAGGGAGACGACAGGGTTGAAGTGCGCGCCGGAGACCGGGCCGAACACCAGGATCAGCACGGTCAGCCCGAGGACCGTGGCGGTGGAGTTCTCCAGGAGCTGCAGCCCCGTGTCGTTCGGGGACAGGGTTGGCGGCCATGACCCCGGAGCCGACGACCACGGCGACGAGGAGCGCGGTACCCAGGAACTCCGCGAGCAGGCGGCGGGGCAACGGCGGGGTCATCAGCACTCCTGGCGGACGGCGGCGGTGTCCCGGGCGCGGGCGGCCAGCGCGGTCAGGTGTCCGGCGGCGGCTTCGAGGGGCCCGGGCAGCAGCCGGTAGTAGGTGAACCTGCCCCTGGGCTCGGCGGCGACGAGGCCGGCTTCGCGGAGTACCCGAAGATGGTTGGAGATGTTCGACTGCGTCGCGTCGAGCCCCTCGACGAGGTGACAGGTGCAGGCGGGACCCTCGGCCAGGAACTCGGCGATCCGGGCACGCAGCGGGTCGCCGAGCAGGCGGAGCACATCAGGAGGAGCTGATATCAGCATGCCCTGATCTCACAGCGTCGCGGCGCGGCCCGTCAAATTCTCGATCATGAACATCAGATGACGTACCCGCAGGGCCACTACCGTTCTCGGGTCCTGTGCGGCTCAGTGCCCGGCTTTGGGACCTGAAGATGGCCGGAGCGGTATCGGGCCAGGACGCGTAGGGTGAAGGGCGAGCGGGATGCCGACGGCGGCCGGCAGGGTTCACTACGCGGCGTGCGGAAGTCGATTCCAGATCGGCAACGGGGGACCGAAGTCGACGTAGAAGCCGGTGAGCAGCGCGATGAACGAGCCCGCCATGCCCTGGGCGTGCCACCTCGGCCACTGGGGCCAGTGGCGGAGGCGTCGGCGGTGAGGACGGCGACTGCCACGGCGAACCACCGGCCAGCGTCCGGGGCGTGGATGCCCCACACGTCGGCTGCCACCACCGCGACGCCAGCCAGCGCCGTCCAGGGCATCGCCGCCTTAGCCTGCCTGCCGAGTGGCGATGGCCAGGGCGGCGCGGATCGCCTCAAAGGTGGGCAGATCCAGCCGGCAGGAAGCGCCACTGCCGGTGCAGCCCATGACGTCGGTGCCGTTGACGAGCACCGTGGGCGACGGGTAGTCGCCCACGAGCTCAAGGACCTCGGCCGCGAGCCCGAGTTCGGCCAGGCAAGCACGCAACAGTTCCCGGGCCGGCGCCAGATTCGGGCAGCCAGGCACGGACCGTAGCTCGATCAGCATGCCCTCATCCTGCACCTGTGGCCCCGCGAGATGCGCGGTCAGACGGTGGTGGCGGTTGAGCAGCCTCGACAGGGCGGTGATCTTCTCCAGCAGTGTCCCGGCACCAGACCCAGGTGCTGCGCCGCTCGCCGTCGATCAGACCAACCTCGCGCAGCACCCTGAGGTGGCGCGCGATCGTGGGCCCGGAAAGGTCGATGGAATCGGAGATGGCGCACACGCACGCCTCGGCGACGACGGGACACGCCGGATTCCGCCTCCCCGCCACCGCGTCCGCCTCGGCTGACGTCACCCACCGTCACCACCGAAAGTCGCGGCAGAGCCAGCCCTTGGGGCATCTACGCTGGCATCCGGGTTGTGGGGGCCGTAAGGTGAGCTGTGGTGTGCCGGGAAGTCTGGTCGGCGTCGGTTGGTGACGGCGTCGAACGGAGCAGAGCGGTGAGTGTGCGGGTTTGGTGGCTGCCGGCGGTGTGGATCGCAGCGGTGTGCCTCACGGTCGGGGAAGCATCGCCGGCTGATGCCGCCCAGGCGCGGGGGTTGGCCGCGAGGTTGCAGGCGGCGCTGGTGCATGCCGACCCTTCCGGGCTGCGGGTACTGTTCGACACCGACGGCCTGCCTGCGGACTACGAGTCGATTTTCCTGCAACGCCTCAACGGTGTGTCAGACCGTGACCTTATTCGGGTGAAGGCATCGTTCGTCAACGGACGTGCGGTCGTGATCGCCGCGGGCCTCGATGGACAGGACCCGGATGCCTGCCTGCTGTGGAGTACCCGGGTGCGGCATGGCCGGCGGGTGCTGTACCCGGCGTACACGGGTATCCGCTGCGGTCGACCTGCGGGAGACCCGGTGCTCCTCACGACCCCGACGCGCGTCGGGTGACCAGGTTTCACCGAGGTGACACCAGCGTCGCGATGCGAGTTGAGTGCCCTTACCCGATGCTGACCGTTTACTCAGGGTATGCCTAGCGTCGGCGTGCATCATCCCAGGATGCGTTCAGGATATTTCGACCTGCTACGTGCCGCAGCGCTCACCCGGGTGGTGCTCTATCACAGCATGGGCTGGGCCTGGATCACCGTAGCCTTTCCTGCGATGGGGATGATGTTCGCCCTGGCCGGGGCGCTGACCGCTGCCTCGCTGGACCAGGGTGGTAGTGCTGGCACCGTGCTCGGCCGCCGGTTGCGTCGCCTCCTTCCGCCGGTCTGGGCGCTGGCGGGCCTGGCCGTGCCGGCGATGCTACTGGCGGGTGAGTCCGCCTGGTCGCTCGGCTGGTGGCTGCTGCCGCTCCGGACCCCGCACATCGCCGGCCACCTCGCCCCGGCGCTGAGCATGATCTGGTACATCAGGGCCTACCTGTGGTTCATGCTGCTCTCCCCTCTGCTGCTTCGGGTGTTTCGCCGGTACCCGGTGGCGGCGCTGATCACCCCTTTCGCGCTGCTGCTCATGTTCTCGGGGATCGGAGCGCGGGGCGGCTCGGTACCTGCCGAACTGTGGGACCTGTCTCTGTACGGCACGTGCTGGCTGCTCGGCTTCGCCCACCACGACGGGCTACTGCGGGCCGTACCTACTCGGGTGTTCATGGTTCTCACCGGAGCCCTCGCAGTCGCTGGACTGCTGTGGATCATCACCCACCCCGGGGCGCGCGGCTATGACCTCAACGACATCCCGATCGGCAACGTCCTGTGGTCCGCGGCCCTGGTCCTCGTCATGTTCCGGCTCGTCCCGCGCCGTGACCCGCTTCAGCGCTGGCCCCGGGCCGCCGGCGCGGTCGCGTTCCTCAACCGGCGGGCCATGACGATCTACCTGTGGCACCAGATGGCCATCCTGACAACCCTGACGCTCGCGGCGGCCGTGGGCGCCACACTGGATCGGCCAGAGGTGCTGTCGCTGGTCCTGCTAATACTGGCGGTGGCGGTGGTGGCGTTCGGCTGGGTCGAGGACCTAGCGGCTCGGTGGGTCCTACGGTCGTTCCCCATCCCGATCCAGGCGGTGCCTGGTTCACGGTGACCGGCGGTGTCATGATCTAGTCGCTCAGCGCGTTTCATGCGAGGAATGTCTGTTCTTACCATAATTGCCGGCATGTTGAAAAAGGCAGGCTGTGCTGCCGCCGTGGGTCTGGCGATTGCTTCTATCTGCGTTCCTGCGGACGCGGACGATCATGGTGTGACCGTGGCGCGGTATGACTTCGGGAGTACGGGCAGCTCGGACATGGCAGAGGACCTTTCTGGGCATGGTCATACGCTGCGTGCTGTCGCGACGCGTGGTGGAGAGTTGACGGTCACGCGCGACGGCCGCCTCACCGCTTTGCAGTTTCCGGCGGTGTGCGAGGTCGACGACGACTGTCCCCGGGTGGTGCTACAAGCGCCTTCGGTCGATGACCTCAATCCAGGCACCCGCGATCTACGGTTCGGCGTGACGCTGCGCATGCAACCGTCGCAGACCAGCAAGGGTTCCAACGTGCTGCAGAAGGGCTGGTCCGTGACCGGTGCGCAGTACAAGCTGCAGGTCGACGGCTACGAGGGTCGACCGAGCTGTGTCCTGGTAGGTGAGGACCCTACTATCTGGGCACTCCTCGGCCCGCGCAGCGTCGCCGACGGTACCTGGCACAGCGTCGACTGCGCCCGCCGCGGCGGTGACCTCACTGTGACAGTCGATGGCTCGCAGGTCGCCTCCAGTAGGGTCCCCGCGAATCTGTCCATCGACACGGATCAACCACTGCGGTTCGGCGGCAAGGGTCCTGGGGCGAGAAACGATCAGTTCTTCGGCGACCTCGCCAACGCCTACGTCATCATCGACCGGCCCTGACATCGGGGCACACCGTTGCCGTCATCGACGTCCGCCGGACCGCACATCACGGTTCGCTCGGGTAAGTTCACATGCGTGCGGTCGGATCCGTGCGCCGTTATCCGCACGAGGTGATCTGCTAGGCGCACATGCTGCCCGGCCCCGGGAAGTCCTGGGCCGGGCAGTGTCAGTCGGGTGCTGATCTGACGAAGCCATCAACTCTTGTCTGACATGCCCACGGCACACTGCTTGGGTGTTGCTCAGGCAGATTCTCGCCGACCACTTCCGCCGCAGGCGCGAGGTGGCCGCCGCGATGGGGCGATGTGGTCTCAGGCTTGTTCGCGCCGTCTTCGTCGCGTCAGATGGCTGCGGGTTGGGTGCGGGCGGCGCGGTGGGCGA
The DNA here is from genome assembly GCF_040681875.1 of Longispora sp. NPDC051575. Taxonomy (NCBI): domain Bacteria; kingdom Bacillati; phylum Actinomycetota; class Actinomycetes; order Micromonosporales; family Micromonosporaceae; genus Longispora; species Longispora sp. NPDC051575. The sequence continues at coordinate 86,968 of NZ_JBFAZP010000015.1, forward strand.
TCTCGGCGCAGGCCGCGAGCCCGAAGGCGACAAGCAGCCACCAACCGAACTGCTCGAGACCGATCCTGAAGAATGCCAACTCCCCGACCACGGAGCGGGTGAGAGCGTACTGGGCGCCGATCTGGACGCCTTCGGCCAGACAGCCGCCTACGAGCGCGAGGACGGCGAGCGCGCGCAGCCTGCCCAGGACGGCGGGGGAGCGGGGCGTGGCGTGTCGGGTGCGGTGAGCAAGGGCGGTAAGGGCCACGAGCAGCACGGCGATCATGACCACGGTCGGTAGAACCGTCAGCACCTCATAAAGGACCTGACGGGGGGTCGGGTCGATGATGGCGACATCGACCATAGCCGAGTTCTTGACAGTGAAGGGACCCTTACCTCCGCCGTCGAGAGTGGGAACGAACATGGCCGGCACCTGGGCGGCCACGGTGTCGGCGGCGAGGATGTTCCCGAAGCCGGTGACCACCGCCGAGACTAGGGCGCTGCACAGCACCACTCCGCCGCCGTGTATCCACGCCAGTCGTCGGCCACTCGTCACGACACGCACCTCCGCAGACGCGACCCGCGCGGTGCGGGTCCGTGTTGCTATCCTCGCGGACCGTGACCGTCACGTCGAGGCGCTGGGGCGCTCAGACGGCGCCGTAGGGGTCGGTGTTGCCCATCGGGGTCAGGCCGCCATGGGTGTGTTCGGTGTAGTGGACCGTGTCGTAGGTGCCGTCGAAGTTGGTGTCGGTGACCTCGACGTCGATGCGTCCGTCGCCATCGGTGTCGGCGGCGGCGTAGTCGGCCCGCCCGTCGTGGTTGGTGTCGGCGATGACCTGGTCGAGGCGCCCGTCGTGGTTGGTGTCGATGAACACCGTGTCGATGTGCCCGTCGCCGTCGCGGTCGAAGCCGACCTGGTCGAACACGCCGTCGTGGTTGGAGTCGACGTAGACGGTGTCGAAGCGTCCGTCTCCGTCGCTGTCGACGGTCATCGTGTCTAGGGCGTGCCCGGGGCCTGAGCTGTGGGTGAACACGGCGTCGATGTGCCCGTCGCCGTCGTAGTCGACGGCGACGCTGTCGGCGAAACCGTCGCCGTTGGTGTCGGTGACGGTCTCGGTGTGTCCGTCGCTGAACTCGGAGGTGACCGACTCGCCGCCGAAGATGTCCTCGCTCATGACCGCCTGCTTCCTACCCGTTCCCGTGGTGTGGGCCTTGAGATTACGGGCCGGTCGCCACTGCGGGCTCCCCGGTTCGTGCCACCACCTGGCCGGTGGTGTCAGCCGGTGGGGTGGTGCGGCTGGTAGATGTCGGGCTCCAGGAAGATCAGGCGGGCGGCGGGGGTCGCGGCGCGTACGGCGGCTTCGGCGCGGTCGATGGCGGCGGCCACGTCGCGGGCGGTGTCGGTGCCACCGACGGTGATCTTCGCCGCGACCAGGAGGTCCTCGGGGCCCAGGTGCATGGTGTGCAGGTAGATGACCCGGTCGATGTCGGGCTCGGACAGCAGGGCCAGGCGGATCGCGCCGAGGTCCTCGGCGGAGGCGGCTTCGCCGATGAGCAGGCTCTTGGTCTCGGCGGCCAGGATCACGGCGATGGCCACGAGCAGGACGCCGATCGCCAGGGTGCCCAGGGCGTCGAAGATCGAGTCGCCGGTGATCAGGGTCAGGCCCACCCCGAGCAGGGCGAGAAGAAGCCCGACGAGGGCGCCGGTGTCCTCCAGGATGATGACGGGCAACTCCGGCGCCTTGGCGCGGCGGATGAACTGCCACCACGAGCGGGTGCCGCGATCGGCGTTGGCGGCCTTCAGCGCGGTGCGCAGCGCCCAGCCTTCCAGGGCGATGGCGATGACCAGCACCACGATGGCCACCACAGGGGAATTCAGCTCGTGCGGGTCACGCAGCTTCGTGACCCCCTCGTACACCGCGTAGCAACCGCCCAGGGTGAACAGCACGATGGAGACGATGAACGCGTAGATGTAGCGCTCACGCGCGTACCCGAACGGGTGCGCCGCAGAAGCGGGGCGGGCGGCGCGTCTGCCGCCGACGAGCAGGAGTGCCTGGTTGGTGGAGTCGGCCACCGAGTGCACCGCCTCGGCCAGCATCGACGCCGACCCGGTGATGAACGCGGCGGCGAACTTGCTGGCCGCGATACCCATGTTCGCCACCAGTGCCGTCACGACCGCCCTAGTACTGCCGCCCGCCATCTTCGACCACATCTCCCCGTACATCACGTGTTGACGCCCGCGATGTCCGCGGGGCGGCAACAGTCTGGCATATCCGAAGATCAACCAGGTGGGGTCGGCTGGCGACAGGCGGCTACGGTAGGGACACCGTCCGGGACGGCCCCGCGACACCGTGACCAGGAGGACCTGTGCGTGTGACGCAACTTGTGCAGCTATCGGCGCTGCGGTCCGTCGGCGATGAACTTCCCGACGGTTTCGACGAGCCCAGCGAGTGGCTGATCTACAGCGGTCTGGCGCTGGTGGCCGTCGCCGTCATCATCGCCGTCTCACACTTCTGGCGCCGCCGCTGACCGCCCGCCGCCCCACGGTGCCGGCCGTGCCGGGGTACGGGTCGCAGCCGCGTCGATCAGGCCGCAGGGGGCTAAACGGTCCTGGCAGAACGCGGTCCCGGCGCCCCTGCTTGCCTAGTCCTCGCCGTCCCCCTCTTCGCCTTCGTCGTCTTCGAAGATGTCGTCGATGATCTCTCCCGCGACGTAGCCGCCGATCAGTCCGACGGCGACCCCGCCGACGACGCCCCCGATCCCGGGCCCGCCGTGCCCTCCGTGTCCGCCTTGGCCGTGCCCGCCGTGGCGGTAGCCGTGCCCACCGCCGTGCTGGGCCGGGTACCCGTGCTGAGCCGGTGGGTAGGCGTGCTGCTGGGCCGGCGGGTAGGCACCGTACTGGGCAGGCGGCGGGGGCGGGGCGAAGCCGTGGCCGTGGTGGGGTGTGAAGGTCTGGAAGCGGCCGAGGGACTGTCCGACCCAGTCGCCGACCAGGGCCGGCCAGTCGACCTCGCCGGCGTTGTGGTGGTAGGCGGTGAACCGGCTGAATGTGTCGTGTCCGGTGTACCGGCCGCCGCGCTTGTCGAACTCGAAGATGACCTCGACCTGCTGGGGGCCGGCGACGAACGTGACCTCCATTTCGTTGATCACCCCCTGGTACCGGGGGGCGGGGTAGTGCTCGATCTCCTGGTAGAACGGCAGCGTCTGGTGCACGCCGTTGAGGTGCCCGCGTTCGAGGTCGGCGGACTTCACGCGGAACCCGTGCGCGGCAAGGCCGGCGAGTACGCCTTCCTGCACGGGCAGTGGGTGCACGTACACGGGATCGAGGTCACCGCTGTCCACAGCTCGGGCCACCGACAGTTCGGTGCGAAGCCCGACGGTCATGCCGTGCAGCGCCTGGGCGGTGGGGCCGTGGGTGATCGGCGTCTCCCACGGCACCGGCAGAGAAAACGGGATGGAGTGCTGGACGCCGGCCGGCAGGTGGAAGGCCCCGGTGACCTGCACGCGGTGAAACTCGCTGTTCACGTCGTGTTCGACGTCGTCGGACTCGACCTCGACCCGGGTCACCAGGCTCACGGTGATGTACTCGATGTCGGCGGGGGCCTGGCCGCCGGTGAGGTGGACGTGGCCTTCCAGGCTCAGGCCAGGACGGGTGTTGGGGTTGGTCAGCACCGTGTCGACGGACGGACCGCCGACGCCGAACGCGGACTTGAACTTGTTGAACACCATGACGGCTGCGCTACTCCCTTGCCAGACGTATCAGGACAGGTGTGGTGCGGTGGTGCCGATCCAGCCCGCCCGAGGCGGACGGCCAGGAGAATGCGGGCGGTGACCCGGGCCGCCTCGAACGTCGGCCGCGGCGTGACCGGTACGGCGTCCCGCGACGGGCGTCCGACACTGTCCGGGGTGTGCCTGCGCAGAGAGATAGACCATTGTGGACTGTCCTCCTTCGCGGTCGCGCGGGTCTGCGGATGTGGTGGTGACCGGTGGCCGGGCAGGGGCGCCCCTGCCCGGCCACCGGCGGTCAGGTGGCCCGGGGCGGGCGGGGGCGGGCGGCCTGGGGGATGGGGTCGGTCTCGTCGTCGAACTCGCCGATGATCTCCTCGAGGAGGTCTTCCATCGCCACCACCCCGACCGTGGCCCCGTCGGGGTCGGTGACGACGGCGAGTTGGGCGCGGTGCTCGCGCATCACCCGCACGGCCGTGGCGACCGGGGTGCCTTCGGGCAGGCGCAGCGGCTCCGCCGCCAGTTCCGCGGCGGTGGTCGTGCGGCCGGTGGCGGTGGCGCGCATGGCGTCGCGGACGTGCACGATCCCGGTCACCGACCGGTCGTCGTCACACACGGCGAGGCGTGAGTGCCCGACGGTGCGGCTGGCGTCTTCGATGGCGTGCGCATCCGCGGTCGCCGGCACGCAGGAGATGTCGACAGCCGCGGTCATGACCTGTGCGACGGAGGTGTGCTGCAGGGCGAGCATCGCGGTGAGCAGTTCCTGCTGATCCCCCGGCAGCGTGCCGTGCTCACGCGATGCTTCCAGCAGTAGCAGCAGTTCGTCGGGGCCGTGGGCATGGGCGAGCGCGTCCTGGGGCTCTACCTTGATGAGCCGCAGGATCGCGTTCGCGCACGCGTTGAGGCCGCGCAGCGCCCACCGTGAGGCTCTGGCGAACGCGCGGAACGGCAGAGCGAGGAGCAGGGCGGAGTCTTCGGGGTGGGTGATGGCCCAGGACTTGGGCATCATCTCCCCGACGACCATGTGCAGGAACACCACCACCGACAGGGCCAGGACAAACGCCACCGTGTACGCGGCGGCATCCGGCATCCCGAGCGCCCCGAACAGCGGGGACAGCAGATCGGCCAGTGCCGGTTTCGCCAGTGCGCCCAGGCCCAGAGTGCACAGCGTGATGCCGAGCTGGGCACCAGCGAGCATCAACGACAGCTCCCGTGACCCGGCAAGTGCCGCACGGGCGGCGCGGGAACCTTGTTCAGCGGCGGCTTCGAGGCGGTGTGGTTTGGAGGCGACGAGGGCGAACTCGGCGGCGACGAAGAACGCGTTCGCCGCCAGCAGCACCAGGGAGACGAGCAAAGCCCAGGTCGTGCTCATCGTTCACCGTCCACGACGCGCAGGGCGACGGTGTCCGGGACGTGCCGGGTCACCGACACGACGGTCAACAGCACCACGGTCACCGGCCCCGGCTCGCCCGTGTCGACGTCCGACGGCCCGTGCAGCCGCACCGTGATCTCCTCGCCGACCGACGGGACGTGCCCGAGGCGGGCGAGGACGAAGCCGGAGAGAGTCTCATACGCCTCGTCGTCGGGCAGCCCGAGGCCGGTGGCGTCTTCTGCCTCGTCCAGGCGGAACCGGCCGGGCAGCAGCCACGAACCGTCCTCCTGCCGGACGGCGGTAGGTTCTGCGTGGTCGTCCTCGTCGAGGATCTCGCCGACGAGTTCCTCGGCGATGTCCTCCAGCGAGACGACACCGGCGAAGCCGCCGTACTCGTCAACGACGACGGCGAGTTGGCGGTGGGCGGTGCGCAGCCGCTCCAACACCCGCGGCACGCGCAGTGACTCCGGGACGACGACGGCCCGACCTGCGATCCGCCCCACCGGCGTGGACGCGCGGTCTGCGACGGGGACGGCGAGGACTTCTGCCAGGCCGACGACACCGAGGATGTCATCGACGCTGGCGCCGGTGACCGGGAACCGGGAGTGCCCGGTGTCGAGGAGTTCGATGACCCGCGACGCAGGCGCGGTCGCGGCGATCGTGGTCACCACGGGGCGGGCGACCATCACGTCGCCGGCGGTCAGGGCACGGAAGTCCAGGCCCCGGTCCAGGAGCCGGTAGGTGTCAGCGTCGAGGTGCCCGCCGTCGTGGGCGTCGGCGATCAGGTGCCCGAAGTCCTCCGCCGTGGCGCCCTGAGGCAGCTCCTCCACCGGCTCCACCCGAAGCCGACGCAACAACCGGGTCGCGGCGACGTCGAACAGCCGGATCAACGGACCTGCCACCGCCAGGTAGATCAGGGTGGAACGCGACAGGGCTTTGGCGAGGGTCTCGGGTTTGGCGATCGCCCAGTTCTTCGGCGCCAACTCCCCGAGCACCATCTGCACGACCGTGGCGAAGACGAGGGCCGCGGCGAAGGCGATCGACAGGCTCGCAGCCTTCGGCACCCCGGCCGTCCCCAGCACGGCCGCGAGGCCCTCACCCAGCAGAGGTTCGGCGACGTAGCCGGCGAGCAGGGCGGTGACGGTGATGCCCAACTGCGCCCCGGACAGCATGAACGACAACCGGCCCGTCACCCGCAACGCCCGCTCCGCCGCCGCGTCACCCGTGCTGGCGAGCTGGCGTAGCCGGTTGCGGTCGACGGCGATGAACGCGAACTCCTGCGCCACGAACCAGCCCGTCGCCACCGTCAACACGACGATCACGGCCACGCCGGAAAGAATCAACACGCGCCGCTCACACCCTCACCCCGGGTGGTCGCCATCAGCGGCGACGACGCGACAACGCTCAGCCGGGCCAAGCCCGGCCCGATACTGCAACACTCAGGCATGTCCCAAAAGTAGCACGCCCCACTGTACGCTTGGGGTCAGCTGGCGGGGACCGGAGAGGAGATGATGTTGGACAAGCTCCTCAAGATCGGGCAGCTCGCCGCCCACGCCGGGGTCTCCCCCCGCACCGTCGACTACTACACCACCCTCGGCCTGATCAGCCCCGCCCAGCGCACCGACTCCGGATACCGGCTCTATGACCCGGCCACGGTCGAGCGCATCGCCGCGATCCGCCAACTCGAAGCCCACGGCGCCAGCCTCGACGACATCGCCGCCGCCCTCACCCGACCCGGCACCGGCGTCCTCACCGACGACCTCGCCAAGATCGACCGCGACATCCGCAGCCTGCGCGACCTCGCTGACAACGCCGCCGACGACATCGCCGGCCTCGTAGCGGCGATGACCGCCCGCGCCCACGGCCTCATCCAGGCCGCCATCGACCTCATCATCGCCGCCCCCGACCCCTGACCCCGGCCCGACACCCCGCCACCAGCCCGCACCCGCACCCGCACCACAACCCGGCACACAACCGCTGTCTGAGAGGGAACACGCTCGTGGTCTTTAAGAAGATGCTCTCCAAGCTCGGCGTCGGCGCTCCGACCGTCGACACTGTTCTGACCAACCCCAACACCCGCCCCGGCCTCAGCCTGGACGGACACGTGAACATCGTCGGCGGGACCGTCGACGCCGACATCGAGCACGTCACCTTGAGCCTGGTCACCCGCGTCGACCGGGGCGATCACTCCGGCACGGTGGAGTTCCACCGCCTGCCCGTCACCGGCCGCTTCACCCTGAAGGCCGGGGAGAAGCAGTCCATCCCGTTCCAGTTGCCGGTGCCCTGGGAGACCCCGATCACCCACGTGCACGGCGGGCAGCGCCTGCACGGCATGGTGATGGGCGTACGCACCGAACTCGCGATCGCAGGTGCGATTGACAAGGGCGACCTCGACGACATGAGCGTGCACCCACTGCCCGCGCACGAGGCGATCCTCGACGCGTTCGGCCAGCTGGGTTTCCGGTTCAAGAAAGCCGACCTGGAGGCCGGCCGCATCCGCGGCACGCAGCAGACGCTGCCGTTCTACCAGGAGATCGAGTACTACGCCGGCCCCGCCTACGCGCACGCGTTGAACGAGGTCGAGGTCACGTTCATCACCAGCACCGCCGGCGTGGACGTGGTCGTCGAGGTCGACAAACGCGGCGGCCTGTTCTCCGGCGGACACGACGTGTACTTCAACCTCCACGTCCCCCACTCCGACAGCGGCACCGACTGGGCGGCCCACATCGACTCCTGGCTGCAGAGCAAGATCTTGTCCCACGTCCCCGCCCACGGCGCCTACGGGCACAGTGGGCACGGCTACCGCCACGGCGGGCACGGCAGCCACGGTCATGGTCACCGGGGCGGCATGGGAGCCGGGGCTGTCGTCGGCGGCGTCGCGGCGGGCCTCGTCGGCGGGTACGTGGCCGGGGAGATCATGGACGACATGTTCGACGGCGGCGACGAAGACTTCTAGCCACACGGCACTGGCGGTTCCGGCCACGGCAGTTGCCGGAACCGCCAGTGCTCTGCCCGTCTGCGGCAACGGCGCGGCCCCGAACGACTAGCGCCCCCGGCGATCAGCATGCCCGTCACCGACGGGTACCGCCAGCGCCTCTACCCCTGGGTCGAGCCGCACCACCGCCAGATCGTGCCCGCCGCAGCCGCAGCCGTGGCGCCCATGCCTCCCCGCCACCCATCGTCGTGGTATGGCTCGGCACGAACGCTACCGACGTCACCACTGTGCCGCTGACCGCCAGCGGCTCTGGGCAGGCCGAGTCGACCTTGGACGGCCATTGTCCGTGGCGGGGCGGGCAAGAGGCAACGCTCTGATTCAGTACCTCTGTGTCGCGACGGGCACCACCAACGACGTGTGGGAGGCCGCCATCGCACAGGCCAAGCGTGGCGGTGGAGTGTCGGCGCGTCGGCGGCCCCCAAATCTCCTGGCGGGGCGGTCCGCAGCTTTCCACGGATACGGACCGCCCCTGCTCCGCTGGAGGTGGAGCACTTCCATGATGGCCCAAGAGCGGCCGTTGAAACAGGGGACAGCTCAGCCGGGCTAGGTAGCGGGCAGAATCTCGCTGAAGTCCAGGGACGCCTACCGCCTCCGTCGGCTGCGGTACCGGGTCACCGTGTGAGGTTTGCTGCGATGGCCAGTCCCAGGACGAGTACGGAGGAGGCGGCGGTGAAGGCCATCGCGTACTCCGCGAAGCCCCACCGGTTCTCGCGCATCCGCCCGCGCATCACCCGGGCGAACGCCTCGGGGTCGTCCTCGGTACGCGCGAGTTCGTCCATGGCGACATGGTAACGCCCACAGTCATCAGGGTCGATCCTTGCCCGGGGTGTTCGCCCGCACCCCGCTGACCTGGTCCGGCGGGGGCCACCGGAGGCTCCACCCTGGTCCCACACCTTCAGCGCCCCGTGGGGACCCCCGCCGTGTTTGCCGGCGCACCGCGACCGCTATCACGGCCACCAGCGCCAGCCCGTAGCCGAGCCGCTGGCCGGTGGCCGGGGCCAGGTGCAGGTCGGCGGCGTACAGCGCGAGGTGCCCGGCGGCGGCGACGGCCAGCCACTCCCCCCGCCCGGACAGCGCGACCAGGACGACCAGGAGCAGCGCGTACCAGGAGTAGCCGGGGGTGGCCACCAGCAGGGCCGTGCCGACCATCGTCACGGCCGCGTCCCAGGGCCGGTCGGGGTCGGCCCGCAACGCGGTCCACCCGGCCGCCGCCACCAGGACCACCCCGGCGGCCACGGGTGCCCAGACCACCGGGAGCACCAGGGTGAGCAGGGCGAACCGTTGCCCGGAGGCGTAGCCCTCCTCGGTGAGGTAGCCCGGGATGTAGCCCAGCACGTCGGCGCCGACGGCCCACATGTGCGGCAGGTAACCGAGGACGACCGTGCCGGCGGCGGCGAGGGCGACCAGGACCGGCCGGCGGCGCAGCAGTGCGGGGGCGAGCAGGCCCGGGGTGAGCTTGACCGCGACGGCCAGCCCCAGCAGCACGCCGCCCCACACCGCCCGGCCCCGGCCGCTCCTGCCCGCGAGGACGCCCCCTCCCGCGAGGGTGGTGAGCGCGGCGGCGGCGAGGAAGGTCGCCAGGACGTCGACGTGCGCGTTGTTGCCGGCCTCCAGGAAGACGGTCGGGCACCAGGCCCACAGTGCCGCCCACCGGGGATTCAGGCCGAAGCGGGGCAGCGCGCGCACCAGGAGCAGGGCGGTCGCGGCGGCGATCAGCGCGGCGGCGAGTTGGACGGGCCGGGTACGGCTGCCGGCCGGCGACAGGACGTGCACGCCCAGGAAGTAGGCCTGCGCGACGGGCGGGTAGATGGTGGGCACGGTCGGCCGGTTGATCCGGGTGCACGTCCCGTCCGGCAGACACCAGGGGGCGTCCGCCGGCCACAGGAAGCCGTCGCGCAGCCCGCGCAGTGCGGGGTCGGCCGGCGGGTGGGCGTAGGGGTCGACGCCTGCGGCCTGTACCCGGCCGTCCCAGACGTAGCGGTACAGGTCGTCGCTGCTGCGCGGGGGCGCGGACGCGGCGAGTACCGGGAGAACCACGCCGCCGAGGAGGATCAGGGCGATGGCCGTCCGGCGTGGTGCGCGCAGGACCAGCCGGACCGCTCCGGCGAACACCAGCCACGACGCGCCGACCAGGGGCACGACCACCCGCTGGGGCAGCATTCCGGAGGTCACCAGCCAGGTGAGCAGGGCCAGGGCGGTGACGGCGACGGCCGCGCCGACCGCCCACCATCGGCCGGCGGGACGGTCAGTCATCGGCGTGCTCCGCCCCGGATCCGCCGGGCCCCGGTCCGCTGGCACCTCGAGGCGACGGACGGCCGGTCCGTGGCGGTACCGGGAGGTTCGCCGCTCGCCGTGTCGAGCCGCCAGCGCCTCGCGGTGCCGGACGGTCAGACGTTCGCGGCACCGGACCGACGGCCGCCTGGGTCCGCGCCATCACGAGCCGACGCAGGACCAGCCCGCCCACCACCACCCACACGGCCGCCACGACGATCGCCAGTCCCCGGCCGTAGTCGAGCGGCAGGGCCGACGGGTTGTCCGGCGGATGTCCGTTGCCGATCAGGAAGGGCAGGGCGATGGTGGTGAGCACGGCCGTGGTGAACAGCCCGGCCTGGACCGGCCCGCGCGCCCAGCCGGGAAGTAGTCGGCTGAGCAGCCAGCCGACGCCGATCGCGGCTGGCATGACGAGTAGGTCGTGGGTGCCGAGCACCGTGGCCAGGAACACGACCTGGCCCACGGGGCGGGCGGCCGGGTCGGTGAGGGCTCCGTAGACCGCGTACCCCATGACGAGGACGCCGACGGCGAGCAGGACCCTGCGGATCACGGGGTCACCACCGTCATGGACGACACCCACTTGGTCTGCATGACGCCTGGCCTGTTGGGGGCGATGAGCCGGCACGGGTAGCCGTGGTCGGGGTGCAGCACCTCGCCGTTGAGCCGCAACGCCAACAGGGTCAGCGGGTCGCGGGCGTGTGGCGGGGCGAGGACGGAGGACCGGTAGGGGCTGTCCTGCTGCAACGACTCGACGAGTACCTCCTCGCCCGGCGCACCGACCAGGGCGAGCAGGTCGGCGACGCGCACCCCGGTCCACGTCGCGTCGGCGCTCCAGCCCTCCACACAGGTGATGGGCAGCGACACGGTGCGCTGCGGCAGGGCGGCCAGGTCGGCCAGGCTCAGGGTGTGCCGGGCCCGGGGGCCGACGAGCAGGAGCCGGAAGTCGACGGGTACGACGATCCGTGCGGCGGCGGCCGACGTGTTCACCGGTAGTCCCTGCGGGCCGGTGTCGGGGCGGCGCGGGGCCAGTACGGACAGGTCCCGCAGCGGCCGCACGGTCTGCCCGACGGTGGCCACGGTGACGGCCGCCGCCGTGGCCGCGACGGCGGTGAGCAGCCCGCGCCGGCTGAGTCCGTCGCCGGGCGTCGGCCGGGGCGTGGCCCCCAGTGCCCGGCGGACGATCGGCAGCTTCACGGAGATGTGCACCATCAGGGAGCCGATGGCCAGCCACGCGGTCCAGTAGTGCGCGGCGACGAACCCGAACGGCATCGGGTCGTACCAGCGGGCGATGTTCAGCACCCCGGTGACGAGCTGGAACAGGGCCGAGGACGCCAGTACGAGGACCGACAGGCGCTCCAGGGCGTGGACGGGGTCGCGGAACGGCGGCCAGGCGAACAGTTTCGGGAACACCGACCACAGCTTCGCGGCCAGCAGCGGCACGGCGGCCAGTCCGGTCGCGACGTGCAGGCCCTGGGTGACCCGGTACAGCCACACGGGGCGCGACGGCCACCAGAACCAGGACGGCGGGTGCTGGATGAGGTGGCTGAGCAGCCCGGTGAGGAAGCACACCCCGAACGCGACGGCGAGCAGCAGGCCGAGTTGGCTGGTCAGGCGCGGTGACCGGAGCCGGGAGGTGAACGCCCCCCGGCGGAACGGGCCGACCCGTAGCCGTTCGGGCCACATGGCGCTCACCCGCGCAGCGGGGCGGAGGCGAACTCCCGCATCCCCGCCGTCACGTCCACCCGGGCGGTGAACCCGAGTTCCTCGGCCGCCCGTCGCGGGGAGGCGACCACGTGCCGCACGTCGCCGAGCCGGTACTCCCCGGTGACGACCGGTCCGGGGCCGCCGAACGCCGCCGCCAGCGCCGTCGCCGCGTCGCCGACCGTGCTGGGCAGCCCGGAGCAGACGTTGTACGCGCGCAGGCCCGGGCGCAGTCCGCGCAGCGCGGCCACGTTCGCCGCCGCCACGTCCGTGACGTGCACGAAGTCGCGGGTCTGTCGGCCGTCCTCGAACACCAGGGGCGCCTCGCCCCGTTCCAGGGCGGACCGGAAGATCGCCGCGACGCCGGAGTACGGGGTGTCGCGCGGCATCCCGGGGCCGTACACGTTGTGGTAGCGCAGGGCCGCCACCCGGCCGTCGCAGCCCCGGGCCCACGCGGAGGCGAGGTGCTCCTGGGCGAGCTTGGTGGCCGCGTACACGCTGCGCGGGTCGACCGGCGCGTCCTCGTCCACCGGCTGCCACGCCAGGACCGCCCCGCACCGGGGGCAGGTCGGCTCGAACCGGCCGGCGTCGAGGTCGGCGACGGCGCGCGGACCGGGGCGGGCCGGGCCGTGCGCGGCGCAGGCGTACCGGCCCTCGCCGTAGACCACCATGGAGCTCGCGAGGACCAGGTCGCGTACCCCGGCGGCGGCCATCCCCGCGAGCAGGACCGCCGTGCCCAGGTCGTTGCAGCCCACGTACTCGGGCAGGTCCGCCAGGTCCAGCCCGAGCCCCACCAGGGCCGCCTGGTGCACGACCGCGTCCACCCCGCGCAGCGCGGCCCGCACCACGGCCGGGTCGCGCACGTCGCCGACGGTGACGCCGTCGGGGGCCGGGCCGGGTCCGTGCGCGGCCGGGTGCAGGCTGTCGAGAACGGACACGTCGCAGCCCTCGGAACGGAGCGCGGACACGACCTGGGAGCCGATGAAGCCGGCCCCGCCGGTCACGAGCACATGCATGGTCACCACCTGTGGTCTTCGAGGTCTCAGGGCCGACCGTAGGCCAGCGGACGGTCCGCCGAGCCGTTTCGCGGGTGGCTGTCACGGATTCGTAAGAACCGGCACAACTGCACAATGCGGACGGGGCGTCAAGGCCGGTAACCATCTCGTAAGGTGGGCGCGGCGTTTCCGGTTCGTAAGGTTCCGGCGCAGCTCACGGCCGTACGGTCATGGCCATGGTGGATGTGATCCTGCCCTGCCTCGACGAGGCTGAGGCACTGCCCTGGGTGTTGACCCGGCTCCCGGCCGGCTACCGCGCGATCGTCGCCGACAACGGCTCGACCGACGGTTCCGCGCTGCTGGCCGCCGAGTACGGGGCCTGCGTCGTGCACGTGCCCCGACGCGGCTTCGGCGCCGCCGCGCACGCCGGACTGGAGGCGGCCACGTCCGAGGTGGTGTGCTTCCTGGACGCCGACG
>NZ_JBFAZP010000016.1:0-90136 GCF_040681875.1 Longispora sp. NPDC051575
CGGTGCGCACATGGGGGCCTCCTGGACTGGTGTGGCGGTCGGGGGGGGGGGGCCAACCCCTCAGTATGGTTTAATTCTACATGCCTAAGTGGTGATGGTCAACCCTTGATCCGGGGCGTCGGCCGGCCGATCGGCGCGCGGCCGGCCGACGCCTGCTCAGCCTGACCGCTCGACCCGGTAGCGCGCCTCGTCGGCCGGGTCCACGGCCGCAATGACCTTCTCGGTCATCGGGCGCTCGCCGTAGACCGGGCCCAGGTCCAGGCGGTAGGAGCGTCCGGCGTACTCCGGGGCGGGGAAGCCTGGGTAAGCGTCGCTGACCCGCAAGACGTCCGCCTCGATGCCGTAGGCGAACCCGTCGGTCACCCGCACCCGGGTGCCGACCGGGTAGGCGGTGGCGAAGTTCACCCCGGTCGGGCAGTGCAGGCACACCGCGACCAACGTCTGGTCCGGGCCGTCGATGATCTCGCCCCGGTTGTGGTAGAGCACGACGCCGCAGCCGGGGCGCGCGCAGACCGCGCGGGAGAACGACAGGTCCTCGCCGACCGCGCGCCGCTGCGCGCCGAGCGTCGTGAATGGCTGCCGGGAGCCCCGGCAGCCGGCGCCGTTCGCCTTGTGGGTGAAGAGGGTGGCGCGGTCGGCGCGGACGCGGACGTCCGTCCGGCCGCAGGTCGCGCAGCGGGGCGCGGTCAGCTCCGCGGCCGAGATCTCTTTCAGCGGGCTCGAGTTCATCGTTCCTCCGTGGTTGGTGTGGCGGATGCCTGGCGGAGCAGTGCCAACCCCTCCGCCTTGCTGGTTTAATTCTACATGCTTGCGAAGGGTGAGGCAACCCCGGGGCCGAACTGTTTCCGGCCCCTGGGGTCGTTCATGGGAGGTCGATCACCAGGGCGGCGGCGTTGTCCAGGTGCGCGCGTCCCTGCCGGGAAGCCAGGGTCAAGGCGCGGGCGGTGGCCTCGGGGCTGGCGAGCGCTTGCAGAGCCCTGGTCACGACGCCGAAGCCGAGTCGGCGGTGTACTCCGTCGCTGCACAGCAGCAGCCGGCGAACGGGCCTGTGAAACGTCGTCGCCCCGATATGCCCATGCCGGAGCGAAGAGGTCAGCAGATGCTCGCCCGGCGTCCCGGGTGTCACGGTCCGACCGCTTCGGCGCTCATCCTCGGCGACAGTGTGGTCCACGGTGAGGGCGTAGACCTTCTCGTCGGACGTCAAGGCGTAGGCGCGGGCGTCACCTGCCCAGCTCACCACCACTCCGCCGCCGGTCGTCGGCGCGGCGACCACCACGGCGGCACTGCCCCGCTCGCCGTCCTCGGCGCGCTCCTCGGTCAGCAGATGCCACGCCGCGCGCGCGTTGGCCAGCGCCCCGGCCGGCCCGGTGTGCACGGCGCTGACGGCGCACGCCCAGGCCGCGAAGCTGCCGGCGAACTGCGCGGCGGGGCTGTCGCCCACCCCGTCGGCCAGCGCCCACGCCGCGCGCCGGGTCATCGGGTCGACGTGGGTGGCCACGGCGTCGGCCTGCCACAGCCGGTCGCCCCGGTCCAGGGCCTGGCCGGTCCGGGCGTCCCTGGCGGCGAGACCCCAGTTCCGGGGGTCGTAGAAGAGTTCCACGCACTCCGGGCAGGTGAACGGGTGCAGGGTCTGCGGGTCGAACGCGAAGGGCGCGCTGTCAACGCACGTCATGCAGTGCACCAGCGGCCGGGTGTCGCCGGTAGGTGCGGCCAGAGCGGGCATTGGTACTCCTCGGGTCGGTGTGGCGGGTCAGCGGTGGAGGAGTGCCAACCCCTCCACCGCTGGTTTAATTCTACATGCTTAAGTGATTGTTGGGAAGTCCTCCAGGGGGGTGACGTAAATGGGCCGGTACAGCTGGGCCAGATACTCGGCGTGCGCGAGCGCCTGGTGCGCCGCGCCGTGCAGGCCGGCGCGGCGCAGACGTTCGGCCTCGGTCAAGGGGTCGGCCACCTGCCAGCGCTGACCCTCGCCGGGCTCGGCCAGCGCGGACAGCGACCGCGCCCGCCGGTCGAACTCCGGGCCGAGCAGGGCGCGCGGCTCGCCGTTGCGCCACCAGTCGCACACCCCGCACCCAGGGCCGTGCTCCCGCCTCCAACTGGCGAACGGTCGGCGCGGAATGGTGACGCTGGTGGCGGCCTGGGCGACCAGACACACGTGGCCGGGCTCGGCGGTGATGCCGGCGACCCAGAACCGACCATGCTGGTCGCGGGCGCGCAGACGTCGCGCGCCGGGCATCGTCGCGGCCCAGGCGGTCGCCTCGGCCTTGGCGGTGGTGGTCAGGATCGCCAGAACCCGCAGGCCGGCGCGCCCGATCGTGGTCAGGTTGAGCATGTCGAGGCCCTTCGTGGATGCGGAAGGGTGGGGGCGGGCACCCGCCCCCACCACGGTTCTAGCGTCCGGCGAGCGCCCCGGCCACGGCCGGGTGCGCCATGATCAGGTGGTGCAGGGTGCGGGCCCAGTAGACATCCGCCCGAGGCAAGGAGAGGTCGACGCCGGTGATCATGACCGCCCCCGGCAACCACACGCGGATGCCGGGCAACATCGCGCCGAGCAGCAGCGAGCCGACGACGTTGCGCGCCTCCTCGCCGGACTCGATCGCCGCCCAGACCTGGACGGTGTGACTGACCATGTACATCGTGACGGGCGCGCCGATCATGCCCGCGATCATCGCCTCCATCCCGCCCTCGGTCGCCGGGGCGCCGAGGCACTCGGTCAGGGAGCCGTCGACAGCGACGGACAGGAACAGCGCGCCCTCCAGGATGACGCTGGAGCGGTTGGTGGTCAGGGGCTTGCGGGACATGGGTTCCTCCATGGTCGGTGTGGCGGATGCCTGGCGGAGGAGTGCCAACCCCTCCGCCTTGCTGGTTTAATTCTACATGCCTAATGGTTCCTGGTCAACTGCGGCCCGCCCCGGCCGGGTGTCGCGCGGGGCGGGCCGGTCGTCACGATCGGCGGGCGAGGGTGTTCAAGTAGTCGCTCTCGCTGTCGATCGGCCACCCACGCGCCGTGTCGTAGCCGGGCAGGGCGCGGATCGCCGCGCCGCGCAACGCCTCGCAGAACTGGAAAGCCTCGCTGGTCTTCCATGTGTCGTGCTCGCAGGACTGGTACTCGTAGCAGGAGATGGCCAGGAGGATGACCAACGGGTCGACTCGCCCGAGCGGCTGGCGGTGGCGGTACAGCTCCTCAATCTCGACCTCGCCGTAGCGGTGGTTCACCGAGTCGCGGTTGGCGGCGGCGAGCATCGCCCCGACCCGGTCGGCGGTGGCGGTCGTGAGCTCCTTGCGGCGCATGACGGCCTGCTCGTGCAGCTCGGCCGATGTCCACTGTCCCGGCTCGGTCGTGGCGGTCAGGGCCGGCCAGTACCACTGGAGCGCGCCGTGCGTGGGCAGGGACAGCCCCGCGGTGACCAGCGCGCGGATGTGCTCGTCGGGAACGATCCAAGCAGACATGTCTCTCCTGGTGGTGTGGCGAGTGGTGGGGTGCCATCCCCGATAACGCTTATAATATTACCTGAAAGCTGGGGCAGTGTCCACCCTGTTCGGGCGGTGATCCCGGGGCGGGAGACGCGACGCGCCCCGCCCTCCGGCCGGATGGCTGGATGAGGGCGGGGCGCGCGTTGTTCCGGGTCTAGGCGGTGGCGGGCGGGCGGCCTCCGCCGGTGCTCGCCCCGGCGCGTGCGTTGATCCAGGCTTGCGCGCGGCCGAGCTTCCACTTTCGCACCGTGCCGCGTGAGGTCTCCTCGACATCGTCGGGGCGGGGGAGGTAGCCGTCCGTGCCCGCTTCCCAGTCGTCCTTGCTGATCCACACGTAGCGGTCCCACGCGCCCTTGGACACTGCGAGCAGGTCCCGGAACTGGGCGGCGGTGATCAGCTCGTCCGGGTCGCCGTCCAGTCGCACCTGCTGCACCTTCGCGGCCTTCGGCGCGGACTCGGCCACCGTCGCGCAGGCTGCGGCGTAGTCGTCGAGGTCGTCCAGTGCGAACCACTCCCCGGGCGGCAGCGCCTCGTCCTGAGCGGCGAGCGGGAACGGCACCCGGGCGCTAGCCCTGCCCTTGGGGCTTGCCCGCAGCTTGATCGTCTGTGCCGACTTGCCCAGGTGCTCGCCTGCCCCGGCGCGGTTGGTGAACCGGCGGCCGTCGGGTAGCTCGTGGATTTCCATCGCCTGGCCCTGGTGGTCGGGGAACACTGCCCAGGCAGCGTACCGCCCGACCCGCCGGGGTCGACGGCGCGCCAACCCCGACCGGGCCGTCACGGCGCGGACCGGGCCGGTGGCTCGAACCACGGCGCGCCCCCTTCCCGTCCGATGGGCTCGCTACACGCGCACTCGGGTGCGAGCACCCGAAGCCGCCGTTCGGCCCGCAGCGCCGCCGCGCGGTCGCGCTCGTCGGCGTCGGGCGGAACCGGCGCGCCCGCAAGGTGTGCGAATCCGACCCGCTCGTCTGGTTCGGCGCGCAGGAGGGTGTCCCCGTCGAACCAGAACGCGAACCCCGAAGCCGGGTCAAGGGCGACAGGCTGGCCCTGGGGGCCGACCCGGTGGGCAGGGCACAAGCGGCCGGTGACGTGGGGTCCGCCGTACAGCGGCGTCGAGCACTGCGCGCACAGCACGCCGGCCTCCCGCACCGCCATGGTGATCTGGTCGGCCACCGCCCGGGTGGCTAGCTCCGGCAGCTTCCGCCACTCGGGCGTCGCGGTGACCTCGTCCCACTGTTGGCGGGGCAGGAGTTGCCCGCCGGCCGCGCGCCGCGCCTGCGGGTGGTCGCGGTGCCAGATCGCGTGCGCCCAGCCGAAGCGCTCGGCCAGGTGGTCGACGATCTGGCGGCCCTCGGCGTCGGTGAGGTCCACTGGGAGGGTCACTCCGGGCACTCCGCTGCCCGGCGGGACCGCCATCACCGGCGACGGGCTCATCCGGGCCGGGCCCAGACGGCTGGCGTGCGTGCATGTGCCCTGGTTGTGCACGAGCCGGGCGACCCGCTCGGTGCCCAGCGCGGCGGCTACATCGGCCGGGTTGTGCGGATCCACGCCGGCGGCGGCCAGTGAGGCGGCCAGCTGGTCCGGCAGGGTGATGTAGCCGTCGTGGTCGAGGTGTTCGGCCCATTGGGCCCGGAAGGCGTGCGCGGTCATGGTCGCTCCAGGTGTGGCGAAGGGGTGGGAGGTGCCAACCTCCCGCTTGTTTAATTCTACATGCTCAAGGGGGTGGTGTCCATCCCGTGCCGGTCGGGGCGCGGGATGGACACGGGTGGCGCGTCGGGTGGACCGGCGCGCGGGCGGTCGGCCTATCCGGGCAGTCGGGGGGCGTGCTCGGCGGATGTGGTGAGCGCGAGCAGCCTGCGCCCGAGGTCCTCGGCGGTGTCGGTGCTCATGGTCAGCCACCGGCTGCCGTCCAGGTCGACGGTCTCCCCGTAGGTCTGCGGGTCCGAGCGTTGGCGGCTCAGACGCAACCGAACCAGTTCGCCGTCGTACTGGACGCGGGAGTGCCCATTGGAGACCTTGCGCCAGTCCACGCGCCCGCTGGTGCGGTCGATCAGCCGGACCTCCGGGTAGCTGTTGGTGTCGGCCAGGAGGGAACACATGCTCACGGCGTTGCCCCAGTCGGGGAACCTCGCCACGTCCTGGAACACCTCTTCGTCCCGGCTCGCCTGGACCAGCCACCTCCAGCCGGAAGGGTCGGCGAGATCGCCGGCGGCGTGCTTGGCGCGTTCGGCGTTCATGACCTTTCCTCGGTGCGGGCGGGGCAGTCGGCGAGCAGGTGCCCGGTGTCGGCCCGGCCGCACCGGGCGCCGGTCACGGCCCGATTCCGCGGGCCCACGGTGACGGTCGGCTTATGCCGCCCTCCGCCGTCGGTGGCCGGGCACTGGGCCGAGGTCGGGTCGGGACTGGCCATCCACGCCGGACCGCCCTTGCGGTGCAGGGCCCGGTGGATGGGGTGTCCGCAGTGCGCACAGGTGGCGGTCTGCGTCCCGGTGGCGGACACCTCGTGTGTGCCGCGCGCCAACGGGAGGCCCTGCCGGCCCTCGCGTTGTAGAGCGATGCTGGCGTGCTCGGGGCACAGCGCCTTGGCGCGCTCGGTGTTCTGCACGTCGGTCCAGTGCACCAGGGTCGCGGCGGACAGCAGGCACCCCTTGTCCTGGCACGGAGTGGTGACCGGCCAGGCGGCGACCGCGCACCAGTCGCAGGGCACTCCGGCGCGATGGCGATAGCCGCACAACTGCACCGGCAATGGGGCCCGCGCTCGGTCGCGGTGAGCCACCCAGTGCAGGCGTAGGGTCGACACTGCGCCCGTCGGGTACAGGAGCACGGCTTCGACGTTGCCGAGGTGCCGCTGGGGCAGGGCCAGCACCAGGGCCGCAACGTCCGGACCCTCGGGCGGGGTCACGGTGTCGCCGACCCGGACCGGCACGCTCAGGTCCTTGGTGGCGGCCAGGAAGGTCGCGGTAGGCTCGCCGGTCCAGTGTCCGGTGTGGCGGTCACAGGGCTGGCCGGTCAACCGCACGATGGCGGGCTTGGGCGCGGCTTCCACGTCGGTGACGTCGAGCTGAACTGGCTCGGTCAGGCGGGCGAGGGTGTCGGCGTGGCGTGCGCCGGTGAAGATGGTCACCCGGTCGCCGGGCTGGGTGTCGGGGTTGATCAGCTTGATCTCGGAGAACAGGGCGTCGGGCATGGTGGCTCCCATGGGTGGGCCGGATGTGCTGGCGAAGACCCGGGGGGGCGCTGTGCGCGCCCCCCCGGGGGTCGGTCAGGAGGAAGGCAGGCGGACCGGGTCGTCGTTCTGGGCCCGGATCCAGGCGGCGTCGTCGGCGAACACGGTCCGGCAGCCCGTGGTGCACCGCACCTGGCCCGGCCGCAGGCCCTGCTGTTCCACGTACACCGGAACGTCGAGGTAGCTGACAGCGCGAGGGTGCGCGCACCACCCGGACCGGCGCAGCCTGTGGATCCGATCGCCGGCCACGTCGAGGTCGGCCTGTTGGATATCAGAGTCGTTCACGAGGACTGGGCGCGCTCGATGGTCTTGTGCGCGCTGGCGATCAGCCCGCGCAGGGCGGGCACCGTGACCTGGAACGGCAGGCCGGCGGCGGTGAGCTTCTCGACGACGTCGGAAGTCTTGAGGTGTGGGTAGCAGTAGCCGGTGCGCTCGTACTCGTCAGGCCATTCGTAGCCGTCCTTCGGCTCCACGATCAAGCACGCGGGGTCTTCACACCCTTCGCACGTGTGCGGCTCGTCCAGGTCCAGGCCGTGGTCGGTGAAAAACTGGTTGAGCAGGTCGACGGCGTCGCCGCCGTTGATCGAGCCGTCATCATCTGCCAGGGCGCGATAGGCCCCGAACAGCAAGATGATGGCCGCGCCGTTCGGGTCGGCGGCAAGCAGGTGCGGATTGGGATCCCTCACGGATTCCTCCAGGTCGGGTGTGGCGAAATGAGCAGGGCGAGGAGTGCCAACCTCTCGACCTGCTTATAATATTACCTGATACATGCTCGTGTGGCAATCCCTCCTGCGCGTGCGACACATCTCGATCATGAGCCTCAGTGCAAGCTCCGCCACATCACATGACCAGGACTGTTGGCGACTCAGGCGGGTTGACGGGTTGACGAAGTTGACGGGTTGACGGATAGTCGGGGTATGACCAAGTTCGCAGACCAGATCGTTGAGCACTTCGCCCGAGCGATGCAGGACCTCCCCCGGGCCGTGCTGGAGGCATGTGACACCGTCGAGGCGCTCGACGATGACGTTCTTCGCGCGTGCGCGCGTGAGGCGGCCAAAGCCGCCGTGGCTCCCATCATCTGGGGCAAGGCCGTTGGTGAGCGGTTCACCACCGCCGAGGCTGTCACGATTTTGAATGTCTCTCGCCAATCGCTCAATAAGAAGGTTGCCCAGGGAGCATTGCTCGGCATTCCGGGGCGAGGTACGACGTACTACCCTCGGTGGCAGTTCGATGAGGCTCATCAGCGAGTCCGGCCTGTAGTACGCGACATCGTAAAGATCTTCACTCATGGCGGGACGGCCGACCCGTTCACGATTGCGGCATGGGCCACGACTCCTCAGGTTAATGGGCTCGGCGGAAAAACACCTGCGAAATGGATCGTCGACGGCGGAGACGTGAGGCAAGTAATCCAGGCCGCCCGCGACAGGGCCGAAAAAACCACCCCGGTCGCGGAGGTTCCGGACAGGACTACAGTCGGGGCGCGTTGACGGCCAACTTCAAGCCTGAGCTCCTTGAAAGATCCTCCGAGCTGGTCGGTGATGTGGTGAGCTGTGCTTATACGCGTGGCCACCGACCACTCCCAGGGTTTAGGAGGTCGCCCCATGAGACCAGTGCGTCAGCCCCCAGACAATGCATCCATGAGGAATTTTCCTCAGCCGGCGGGAGCCGCCTGGGACCCTGGCGATCCGAGTGAGGATACTGAACTATTCAGAATCCATCCGGACGGGTACACGGCACTCTTCTTCGGAGGTCCAAAATGGAACAGTCGCTTCTCCCCGCCTGACCATGACGACAACTTCGGAACGTGCCACCTCGGGTACACCGATGAAGCCGCATTCCTTGAGAAGTTCTGCAGGGTGGATAGCCCTGATGGCCTCGATGGAATACCTCTCATCACAACAACTGCAATCGCAAACCATAGAATTAGCAAAGTGAAGCCGACTCGCCGCCTCAAGGTCGCCGGCTGCGCGGCCCCGAAAGCGACTGGGCCCCCTTACTACATCAACAATGACTTCTTCGCCGGCTATGACTACAGGCAAACCAGGGCGTGGGGAAAGGCCCTCTGGCAGGCAGATTTTGAGGGCGTGCAATACCGGTGTCATCAAGGGTCAGGCGTGAACTATGCGCTGGCGGTCTTCGGAGATCCGGCCGACACCACCACGACTGATGTTCTTGAGGCAGCTGAAGAGGAAGAGCTCTCCGATGATCTCATCAATCGTATGGAGAACGTCTATAACCTTCCAATCTGGCAGCCGCCGAGCTTTGTGTGCTAATTAGGGCGCGCGCATGGGTAACCAACTAATCCTAAAATGGTCAGTCGCGGGGGCCCATGTCGGCGGCGAAGTCGAGCAGGTCACCGCGCCGGTATAGCATTTGGCCGTCAACGGAGCGGGCCAGCGCGCGGACCGCATCGGGTAGGTACCGGGCGGCCGAGTAGCCCAGCACGGCGGCGGCCTTGGCGCCCGACAGCAGGTCCTCGGGAGCGCCGTCGTAGAGCACCGGGCCGGACTCGGGCGTGCCGACGGGCCGCCCGCCGCCGGCGGCGATCAGCTGGCGGGCCCCGGCGATCCGCAGGGCCGTGGACCGCTTCCACTTCCGGCGGACCTTGCCGCCCGCCAGCTCGGTGACCTCGTCGACGTTGGCCAGCAGGTCCGCCCAGACGCCACGGTCGGTGGACTGCCGCAGAGAATTGCCCGTCTTGTACCCAAAGACCTTCGCGACACCGGTGGTGGTGAGCAGTTCATCCGGGTCGCCGGTCGCGTCGACGGCGGTCAGCTGGGTGGCGCGCTGCGCCTCGTAGTCCTTCACCCAAGCGTCGACCTCGTCGCCGTCCCAGGTGCCGGTGCCCGGGATCCGCTCGGGGAAGCCGGTGGTGGCGCGGTTGGCGTACCACTTGTCGATGGTCGGCAGGGACTTGCCGGCGACGCGGGCGGCGCCGGCGCGGTCGACCGGGCCGATTGGGGAGGTGGAGGCCATCTTCTGATTCTGCCTGACCCGCGGGCGGGTGGGGCCGCGGGCGTGTCCGCGCGGACCGCGGGTCATCGGGTGGCGCATGTCCTGCTCCTTGAGTTGAGGCGGCGGGCCGCCGCCGGTTATCGTGGTGGTACATCAGACGGACTCCGTTTGGTGTGGCGAGGCGGCCGGGGCATGCCACTGCTCTTCGGAGTTGCGTCACCCGCAAGGGTGACGGCTCCGGCCGCTGCCACGCTCAGCGCGCGTGATGGCGCTGCCACGCCTCCTCGAACCCCGCGGGCACCTTCGTGTTCACCGTGGCTGGGGCCACCACCAAGAATCGTTCGACCGACGGGTACGGCGCCTCGTGCCGGCGCACCCAGGCGCGGGTGATTCCGTGCTCGTCAACCCCGACGTCCAGGTTGTGCCGGCGGCAGCTGCGGCGCAGTAGCGCCTCGAGTTCCGTCCGGCCGCCGGTCCGCAGTCGGCGAACCGACCGGCGTGGAGGACCCTTGCGGGCCGGGTCGGCCCGCCCGAGTTCCTTGACGTGGCGGGCCGGGAAGATCCGCCGCACATCGACCAGCACGTGCTCGGTGTGCGCGACGACCTCCCCGGCCATCGCCAGCACGTGCTCCAGATCGTGCTCACGGGCCAGCTGCGCCGCCCCGACCGTCTTGCCGAGCAACGCCCTGGGGTTGAGAGCCAGAGCCGCGTACTCAACCAGCACCGCTTCGGCCCCGGCGGTCGGCTCGGCCGACCAGCGATCGACCAGGTCGGCCCGCCCGGCTCGAGACCCTAGCTGATAAGGACAAAAGGTACAGCAAGATCGAGGCCAATCAATGTCGAAGGTGTCGCGCAAGTAGGTCAGGGCGTCCGAGCGCCGCCAGTTCCAGACCTGCAACGGGTACAGCCCGGTCCGGAGGGGCCCGCCCAGTCCGCGATCGCGGTCGGAGCGGCGCTCCTCCCCGATCGCGTAACCCATCGCGTGCTCGTACGGCGCGCCGGCGGTGAAGCCGTCGATGTACGGCTGGAGGGCCTCGGCCTTGGCGTGCAAGGAGCACAACCTGGCGCCGACCACTGACGGCACCGTGCCGGATGCCGACAGCTCGTCGATCAGCGCCCACGGACCGCGCCGGACCAGCTCCGTCGGCCGGCGCGAGTCTGCCATCACGACGTGCCCACCGGCCTGCGAGGCGCGCGCGACCTGCGTCCAGCGCACCCCATGGCGGGCCAGCAGAGGCGCGGCGAAGCGGCGCACTGCCGCGTGGGTCGAGCGGTACTCGCTGCCAGTGAGGGCCGTGCACACCCGAAGCGCCGACAGCGGGAAGTCCCGCGAATCCGGCTCGAGCAGCCACCTGACCAGCATGGCCGTCGACTCGACCCCGCAGCCCCAACTGGCGACCACCCTTGTGCTCATTGGTGACCGTCCGGCATCGGGCACAGCGGGCAGCCCAGGGTACGTGCGCGGCACGATCCGGGTGCCGGCGTCGCGCGCTGGCAGGTGGGTCCGCATTCGGGGTGTGCGCAGTGCGGGCCCCAGGGGAAGTCCGCGGTGGGATGCCCGGAGGCGGCCAGTAGGTCCCGGCCGTGGACGATCATCCACACCTGAAGGAGCTCGTGCCGTGGGTTGTCCGTCGAGGTGGGCCAGGCGCGCCACCACGAGGGGCGCAGCCCGGTGACGGCGACCTGCTCGAGGTGCTCGGGCTCGGAGGCGTCTGCGGGCCAGTGCTCCAGGAGCCACAGGGGCGCGCCGAGCGCGTTGCGCAGCGTGTGCCAGATCTCGGCGATCGAGTTGGTGATGCTGGCGCCGATGCCGGAGTCGGTTACCAGCGCCAGGTGGCCGGGCGACGGCGTGGTGGTCTGCCAGATCCGTAACCGCGCCAGGCCGCTGCCGGCGGCGCACGGCGACGGGTACTCCCAGGCGATCTGGTCGAGCAGCAGCCGGCCGGGGACGGGAAGGACGGGTGGAGTGGTCATGGTGTTCCTCGGGAAGGGGCCTGCGGGCCGGTGAAGGCGGCGCGCCCAACCGGGCGCGCCACGGTGGTTCTCAGCGCTCGGGGGCGTCGACCGGGCGCACCCTGTCGAGGACGCGCACGGCGCTGTGGGGGTTGATCGGGGCGTCTTCGGGCCCGAGCCAGTAGCCGGCGACCGCCTGCCAGCGCCGCTCGC
Organism: Longispora sp. NPDC051575; assembly: GCF_040681875.1. Lineage (NCBI taxonomy): Bacteria > Bacillati > Actinomycetota > Actinomycetes > Micromonosporales > Micromonosporaceae > Longispora > Longispora sp. NPDC051575. The sequence goes on from NZ_JBFAZP010000016.1 coordinate 11,819, forward strand.
TGTGCTTCTCACCGTGGGCCACCCAGCGGTAGCGCCCGGACACCCAGGTCTTGAACTTCCAGTCCAGGCCGGTGCCTGTGCCCGACGACTTGGTGGGCTGCCGCGCCGGTCGCGGGCGCACCCGCAGGAGCCGGACCTGCGGCACGGCCTGGCCGCGACGGCGGTAGGTGCGTTCGAGGGCGGGATCGGGTTTCAGGGGCACGGACTCTGCGGCCTGGCAGGCGACGGCGATCCAGACGGCTGCCAGCAGGCAGCGCAGCGGGTCGTCGGTCACCGGCTGCCCGGGGCGGATGTGGGTGACCGCGCTCGGTGCGAGCCACCCGACCTGTTCGCGCAGATGCTGCAAGTCCGGCCCGGCCAGGCCGGAGCCGACGGTGTGGTAGCTGGCCACCTGCCAGCCGCCGTCGTGCACCGTCCAGGACAGCGCGGTGTCGTGCCCGTTCGGCTCGGCCCACGCGAGCAACCCGGCGTCGGAGGGGGCGTCCTCCCAGCGCACGGTCAGCTCGGCCGGGGTGGCCTGGGCGAGTTCGCGCGCCCAGACGCTGGCCTGCGCGTTCGCCCAGGTCAGCGTCGAGCGGTCCAGTCCGTCGGCGAGCGCGGACCGGCTACTGCGGTCGGGCAGCCCGGCGATTAGGTCCGCACCCCGCAGGAGTGCGGCGAGCCGGTCGCGGACCTTGGGCAGGGTGCGGGCCGGCAGCGGCGTGGGCGTCCAGTCCGTCGAGCAGATCAACGCGCGGGCCGGCCGGAGGTCGTCCAGGATGGCCCGGTGCAGGGCCTCGGCCGCCGGGTGCGCCCTGCGGCCCGCCCTGGCCACGCGGGCCAGACCGTCCACGTCGCGGGCGTCGATCCGGGGCGCGCAGGCCGCGCAGGCTCGGAAGATGGTGCCGTAGTGGTCCAGCTCGTTGACCGCCCCGCCGACCTTAAGTGTGGAGACCGGTCCGGCGGTGGTGTACGCGAACGTCAACAGGTGGGTGGTTCCGCAGAAGTCGCACAGTCGGCGCGGCCGGTCGATGGTGCTGGCGGGGACCGGGTCGGCTGGGTGGTCGGCTGCGGCGGCATGCGCGTAGCGGGTGGAGCCTGCGGCGGTGACGGTGTTGAGGATGTCGAGGCAGGTCCGGCAGGCCATGGTCGGCGCGTTCGCTCCCACGGTCAGGCCGCCTGGAGGAAGGCGGCGGGGGCGGCGGCCGGCAGCACGGCGCGCAGGCCGTCAACCGCGCGTCTGACGGTGGCGATGACGTCGAGCGCGGTCTGCCTGGGCTCCCAGTCCGCCGGCCAGGCTGGCGCGGGAAACGACAGCGGATGCCCGAGGCAGGCCAGCAGCAGCGCGGCGGAGTGGTGAGCGCCGAACACGACAATGTCGCGTGGGCCGGCGTCCGGGTGGTGCGCCAGCGCCACGGCCGCGCCGAGTGCGCAGGCGCGGCAGGCCCGATAGTCCAGGACCGCGACCTTGTGCCGCTCGACCCGCACGGGCAGACAGTCCGGCTGGTCGAGTGCTTCGGCCCAGAAGGCGAAGTCGAGCGCGGTCAGGTGGTCACTGAGGGCGTGCGTGGCCGTGGTGACGCCGAGCGCCTGCGGGCCGGTGTGCGGCTGGCGGCGGGAGGTGGCCCAGGCGGCCGGGACGGCCAGGCGGCGGGGGCGGCGGGCGAGACGGACGAAGGCGTCCAATGGATCGGTGCACAGCACGGTGAACTCCTGGAGGTGTCGGTGTGGCGGATGTCCGGAGGAGTGCCAGCTCCAACCAGATGCTTATAATATTACCTGAATATAGATTGGATGCAACCTGTTTCCGGGGGCGGGGCGTGTGCCCCGCCCCCGGACGGTCAGGCGGCCCTGGCCAGCTCCCCGTTCAGGCTCGGGCAGACGGCGAAGTCGACGCAGCCGGGCGTGCAGCCACAGCCGGAATCGGCGGCGGGCAGCAGGGCGACGGTGGCGAGCACCTCGCCAAGCTCGTCCTCGCCGGACCGCTGGCCGGCGGGGTCGGACACGATCGCGGTGATGACCCGCTCGGCGGTGTCCTCGTCCGGCGCCGGCTGGTCGCCGGGCGCGTCACCGTGCTCGGGCTCGGTGGCCGGCGTCGGTTGGCCGCCATTCTCCGGCGCGGTGCCGGCGTCCCCGCTTCCGGACTCGGTCGCCGGGGCCAGGTCGGTGGCCTCGGCGGGCTGGACCGTGTCGAGCGCAGGGCGGGCCGGGTCGGTGCCGGTGTAGGCGACGCCGTCGAGCACCGCCTGCTCGATGGGGGCCGGCGCGTACGGCGGGGCGTCGGGGCCCATGTCCAGCTCGGTCATGAGCCGCAGGTAGGCGGCGGCCTGCGCTCGGGGGCACTTGGTCTCCCGGCCGAGGTCGTCGGTGCGCCAGGTGCGATTGTCGATACTGGCCTCGTAGGCGGCGGCGACCACCAGAAGCTGCATCACCTGCTGGGCCTTGGGGGCTCTGGCGGCGATCTTGGCCTGGACCTTGTCGCGCCAGGCGTCCCTGCCCATGCCGAGCATGCTGCCGAGCAGCTCCCACTTGGGCTGGGAGGCCCAGTTGACCATGGCCTGCGGCAGTTCGGCCAGGGTGGAGGTGATGAACGCGGCGGCGGGCGATGGCGCGGAGTGCTGGCCCGCGAACCGGGTCCAGAACGCTATCCGTGCCGCCCGTGCCGCCGTCCAGTCCTTGTTCGCCTGGATCACGAGTTTCTGCGGGTGCCGGCCGGGCGGCGTGAAGGTGGCGCGATCGGACGTGGTCGCCGTCGCGGTTCCGGTCATCGCCCGGGGGACCGAGGTTGAGGTCGGGGCGGCCTGGATCGGGTAGTGCCCGTGGGTCTCGGGGTCCGCGCACAGGTAGGTGACCGTGGCCTCCTCCCAACTCTGCCAGGTTGCCAGGTGGCCGGGGCAGGTGGCGTGATCGTCGGCGGCGATCGGCACGTGCCCGCCCTCCTCGGCGGTCAGATCCTCCAGCCACTCGGCCACCAGAGGCAGCGAGTCGCAGAAGATCACGCCCTGCTCGGTGAGCCGGCCGTGCACCTCCTTGCGGGCCTGGTCGAGCCGGGCGTCCTCGGCCCGCCGCTGGTGCTCCAGAGCCAGCGCGTAGTCAAACCGGCCGGCGTGCGCCTCCGCGCTCACCCGCTCGACCGCTTCGAGGTCACTGCCCAAGCCGTGCAGTTCGGCCAGTTGCAGCAGGTTGAACTCGTAGCCGGCGTCGTAGACCTTCTCCCGCACCTCGTCGGGCATCTGGGCGACGGCGAGTGCCGCCTTCACCTTCTCGGTGCCCAGCCCGCTGGACTTGCGGATCTTCGTGACCGACATGCCGGCCTGGGAGGCGCTGAAAAGAGCGTCGGCCTGCTCGAACTGGTCGAGCGGGATCACGTCGCTGCCGGCGGTGTACATGTCCATGAAGTCCTCGCCGGGCTGGCCGGGCGGGATCATCAGGCAAGGCACCTTCTCCCTGCCGACCTTCACCGCCCCGCCGAGCCTCCGGTGACCGTCGCGGACCTCCAGCCGCCCGTCCGGGTGACGGGTGACCAGCAGCGGGAACCGCACGCCCCGGTTCTTGATCGAGGACAGGAATTTGCGGCCGAGCCGCAGGTCCCGGCGCACGTTCCCCGTGTGTTCGACCAGGACGGAGACCTCGACCCAACCAACGGACCACTCGGGGATGTCCTCCACGGCGACGTCGGTCGGGATCACGGACAGGTCGACGGCGAGGGCCGCGGGGGACGCGGTGTCGGGCTGGTCGAGTTCGGCAGGGGTGCCGAGTACGGCGGTGCTCATCAGGATCTCCTCTGTGGATGGTGTGGCGGTGGTCGCCGCGCGCCAGGTGCCAACCCGGCGCGCGGCGGTTCGTGCATGTTCCCGGCGGTCGCCGGAGGGTGTGTCAGGTGGTGGCCGGGTCGCTGTGGCTGCCGGCGGCGACGGCCAGGTGCTCCTCGGGGGACAGCGCCATCTGCTGGCTCGCGCGCTTGTCGCGCACGTCGATGCCGACGTGCGAGGCGAGGATCCAGGTGAGCGTGGTCATGTCGCCCCGGCTCGCCCCCGGCTGGATCTTGCTGTCGATCTCACCGACGACGAGGATCTGGGTGCCCACGGCCAGCAGACGTTGGGCGGACAGCGCGTCCTCGCCGCGCACCTTGATCTCCATCCGGGTCGACACGCACCGGGGGTCCTGCGGGGCGCGCGGGGGCAGGGCCATCGCGAAGGTGGCGACCGGCTCGTCCGTGCCGGGCACGTAGGCCACGGTCGGCGGCAGGGTGACCTTGCCATTCAGGATCAGGTTGGACACGTGCACTCCTTGAACTCGGTGTGGCGGTGGTGTGATCGGAGTGCCAACCCCGGTCACGCTTATAATTCTACCTGATAAATGCCTCCCTTGTCTACTGCCAAACGTGGACTCCGCGCGCTGTCGATCTTCGTTGGTGCTGGTCAGCGGTGGGCCTGTCGGGCTCTGCTGCCCGCGCGCCTGCCGGACCGGCGGCCGATGCTGCGCGACCGGCGCGGGGTCCCGGCCGTGACCACGAGTCCGCGCGCCACCGTTGGCGGTGTGGTCAGAAGGGCGGCCAGGTCGTTGGCCACACTGCCTGCGGCGGCGGCTTGGCGGCGCAGGGCGGTGATCTGCTGCTCCAGGACCGCCCTGTCGTCGGTGATGGTGTCCAGGCGCTTGCGGGCGTCGAGCTGGGCGGCGCGCCGCAGCAGCGCGGGTGCGTCCGGCCTGGCGGCGAAGTCGACCAGTAGCGCGACTAGGAGCGCGGCGAGGTACCGGGCGGTGGGGTCGGGCAGGGCCTCGGTCCTGGCCGGGCGGCGGCCCTCGGGCACCGTGCGGCTGGCGTTGAGCCGGCGGTGGTCGAGACGGTCGAGCTGGTCCAGGCTACGGCTGATGATCGCGGACACCGCCACGCCGTTGACTAGAGGCAATTCCACCTTCCGCCCGCTGTAGACCGCGAGCCGGTCGAGCCTTCCACTGTGGATGGTTAGCTTGGTGGGGAGGGCGGAGTCAGTGTCGGTCTGTGGGCGGACGGTGAAGTGTCCGCTGATCCTGCGGCCGACGACGTGGTAGAACACGCGGCCGGTTTCGGGCTCGACCGTGGGCGTCGCCTTCACGGGCGGGTACGGGGCGGGCAGGGTCAGGGTGCGGGGAGCTTCGGTGTGCACGGGGACTCCAGATCGGTGCTGGTGGTGGGTGGTGGCAGTGCCTGCCAGGCGCGCTCGACGGCTTCCAGGAGCGCCGCCGGGGCCGGGTGCTGGGCGTGCAGGTCGACGGTGGCGACGACACCGCCGTGCCCGGACCCGGACGGGCAGGCGTGGGCGGTGTGGGTGCTCAGCTCCACCGACCAGGCGGCCGTACTGGGCTGGCCATCCGGGCCGGCGGGGGTACTGGTGGCCAGCGCGGTTAGCGCGTGGGCGGTGGCGGTGGCCGGGTCGGCGCACAAGGGGCTGGTGGCCATCTGGCCGCCTGCATGGACCCGGACTTCGGCCAGGATGGCGGCCGGGCCGTGGAACCATCGTGCGGCCTGGTCGGTGAGTTGGTCGGCCGTGCGGAGGGCGCGCGGGGCTACGGTGCTGGTCATCGGGGTCCTTGCCGCCTCGGGGCGCGGGCTCGGCGCACGGGGCGAGTAAGGGCCGGGGCCGGCCACCGGCCGGCCCCGGCGGGCGGTCAGGCGGAAGCCAGCAGCAGGTTGGTGGCGCGGACCTTGAGCGCGGCGGCGTCGGCGTCCAGGAGCCGCACGGCGCGGCGGATGGTGGTGCGGCGCTGCCGGTCGGCGTTGGTGCCCTGCCCGGCCCGGACCTGCGCGTGGTGGTCGGCGAACTCGGAGACGGCGTTGTTGACCGCGTAGGCGCTCCCACGGCCGAAGTCGTTGTTCTCCCCGCGCAGCGCGAGGTCGATGATCGCGGACCGACGCTCGGTCCACAGCTTCTCGCCCTTGGCCGTGATGGTGGTCGCGGGCGTCGGCATCAGCTTGTCCACGAACGCCGTTACCTCGGTGGCGTTCATCGGGGTAGCCAGCAGCTTCTCCGACTCCACCTTCCACGCGGCGGTCCAGTCGTAGGCGATCCGCAGCGCCTCCAGCACCCGGTCGATCTTGTCGGTGATCTTGCCTGTGTGGCGGATGTCGACCCGGTTGGCGAGCTTGCCGAAGGTGGCTTCCACCTGGTTGGTGCAGGTCAGGCGGAGGGGGGCGAACAACGCGCGGAGGCTGGTGGATCCGTCGAAGCTGTTGATCAGGGTGAAATAGCGGTCGTGGAGGTCTTCGCCGCCGACGGTGAAGCCCTCGGGGAGCTTGAACGCCAGAAACATCCGGCTGCCGACGGGGTCGCCGTAACTGCCGGCGGCCACGATCGCGCCGTCGCTCTGGTAGGTGATCGCCTCGCCGAGGGCGGCCAGCTCCTCGGGCTGGACGATCGTGTACCGCTTGCGGACCGTGCCCAGGCCCCGGCGGGTGCCGTCCGGGTAGATCGCGTAGGTGCCCTGGCTGCCCGGGTAGGACAGGCTCTCCACGCCCGCCTCGGTGATCAGCGGGACCTGGTCGAAGGGCTGGAAGTCCACCCGGGCCGGCAGGTTGGCCGCCTGCATGGCTCGCTCGACGGACATGCCCTCGGTGTTCTCGGCGTACCAGCCACCGGTGGCGCGGGCCAGCGCGTGAAACGCCGGGAACCGTCCCGGGCCGACGCGGCCCGCGACCTGGGTGACGGAGGTCCCGTCGCCGTAGTGCGTCGCCTCGGCGGGCGTGAACAGCTGGGTCTGGATCATGTCGACTCCTGCGTGTCGTTGGTGTGGCGGTTCGTCATGAACTGGGTGCCAACCCCGTTCATGCTTATAATATTACCTGATATTGCCTTGGCTGTCTAGCCTGGATCGAGCCGATCGGGGTGGACCTTCCCCAGCGAGGTTCGCGCCCTGAGGGTCATCCCGTCTGCCTGGGCTCGTCCATGTCGGGCCGGGGTCTGGGTGTCAACCGCGCGCCCTTGGCGGTTGACACCCAGACCCCGGCCTGGTATCCCCTTGGGGCAGGTGGACGGGATGACCCGGGGCGCGAACCGGACCACCCGCCCAGCGGGACGTGACGTGTGTCCCCGGCCATCCTGGAGCCTGCCCGTCCGGCGAGGACAAGGGGTTGACCTGCTCGCCTAGTTGGACGGCGGCGAAAATTCGGGTTGTCGATTGGCCCCGACGTGGTGATCATGGAAGACGTCTGGGCTGGCCGGTCTCCCCCGTTGATCGGCCTGCCCCAGGCGACGCGCCAGCACGCCTGGCGAGGTGGCCTGATCGATCACGTACGGGGGAAACCATGCTGACCACGGTCATGTCCTCGCGGGTGCCCGAGCGGATCCGCGCCCGCATCCACAGGCTCGAGCACGTCGGCCCGGCTCTGATGCCCACCTGGGCCTACCGGGAGCTTCCAGCCTCCCTGGCCTTGATCCTGGCCTGCTTCTACATGGTGGGAGCCTCGCGGGTCTCGCCGGTCGCCCTGGTGCTGTGCAAGATCGCGCTAGCGGGCATGCCGCTGCTGGCCTTCTACGCCGGCGGGGTCTACGTCTACCAGGACCGGATCGCCGAGTGCTGGTGGTGGTCACGGGCACGAAGGCCCTGGCGGTACCGCAGGCAGATCCTGACCGGCGCTGACCTGCAGCGCCAGCTGGCCCCGGAGGCGACACTGCTGGACATCGTGTGCCGCGTCCAGCGGCAGTGCGCCGGCCTGCGCCGCCAGCGCAGTCTCCGGGAGGGGTGGTTGCCGCTGGACGTCGCCGGTCTCGACGATCTCGAGTGGGACCTGGTGTCAGCGCTCCTCGACAGCGTGCCCGCGCGCGCGGCGGTGCGAGCCGCTTCCGGCGACGAACTCCTGCGCGACGCGGTCGCTGTCCCCGCCGAGCACCTGGAGGCCGTCGACGCTGAGGTTGCCGCCGCGCTGCTGCGGCTGCGGAGTCTGGGTGTGGTCGCCGCCCGGATCAGTGGCCGACTGTACGCCCTGGACCGCCAGGTCCTGGCTGACGCTCGGCGCGCGGAGCTGGCCGCCCGCCTCTCTGCCCTGCGCGCCTCTCGGCCCAGTCACGCGCCACTCGGCGACTGGCTCGCCGGGACGAGCGCCGTCGAGCAGTTCCTGGCTGAGCCCACGACCCGGCCGGTGTCGGAGACGACAGCGGATGCTCGGCTTGAGGTTCGGCCTGCGTCTCACCCGGTCCAGCTGTCCGAAGGGCACAACGGCAGGCTGGGGAACAATGTGGAGTGTTGAGTCCGCATGGTGGCTGTAGCGTGAGATTGGCTCGGCCTCGCGGGCGGAGTTACGCACACAAGCAGCTCGGGCGACGGGCTCAGGCAGACGTTGCGCTCCTTGCCGGCGGGCCGACCCCGGCCTCGCCCGGGAACGTCGTCGTTGCCCGCCGCAGCAAGCGATGCCGCTGATCTTCGCCGGAATTAGGACGTCCTGGCGGTGGGTCCGGATCCGCCGGGCCGACGGCAGAGCCAGCTTGACTCTGTAGGTAGCTTCGGATCCACACGACACGGGGAGTATCGATGAAGCTGACGAAGGTGTTGGTGGTGGCCTGCTTGCTACTGACTGCCTGCGGAACCCACGAGGACAGCAACCCACCCGCTGGCGGTACGGCCTCCACACCCCAGCCGGGAGGCAGGTCCGGCTTCCCCTCGGGGCTGGTGGTGCTCGGAGACCCACAGGGCAGCCCCTCATCGGCAACGATGGTCACCGAGCTGCGGGTGCACCATCCGGCGACCGGAATCACGCTCGCGACCTACACTCTGCCCGGCGTGATGTCGAAGCTGAGCAGAGAGCAATTCTCCGCCGACTTCCGGTCGCTGGTGTGGGTCGACTGCCAGCTGCACTTGGCGCGCCTGAACGGCACCGCCTACGTTGAGGTCGCGTCTTGGAAGCCGGCGGTGTCGTTCACCAGCGGCGCGCCCTGCTTCTACACCCCGCGCTTCGACCCCGCAGACGGCCAGATCAAGGCCATCGGAGGAGCGCCAGGGCCCGACAGCGACAGCAGCCTGTTCGCCTTCGACCCGGCTCACGCCGAACAGGCCCCGCGAGACCTCGGGATCAAAGCCCGCGGCTTGGACAACCACGGCCGGCAAGTCCGAGCGACCAACAGCTGGACGGTCTCGGGCGCGCCCGACGACACCGTCACCCTGCGAGTCAGTGACGATGCCCTGATCTCGGGAACCGTGCTCGGATTCCACGGCTACCACTACACCTGCGACCAGAGCCTCAGCCCTACCACCCTGCTGTGCCTGAGCGGCGAGAAGAACGCCCAAGCCGGCTCCGTGGCCGTGCTGACCGCCGACCGTCAAGCCAACACCATCACGCTGCGTCAGGTCGCGCCAGTCACCGACGCCAGGGTGTCCGGCGCCGTGGTCGCTCCCGATGGACGGCAGGTCATGCTGCACACAAGTACTGGCTGGTACGTCCTGCCCGTGGACGGGTCCGGCGCGCCGAGTCTGGCGTTCCAAGAGGTTGACCGGCGACCGATCGGCACAGTCGAAGTGCAGTTTTGGTCATGACTCGGATGAGGCGGAGATTGGTTTGGCGTGCCGCGAAGCCATCACGGCTAGGCGTTTGACGCTCCTGCCATCCGACACGGAACTACCATCAAGGGGTGAACATTTCACCTGAATGGCGGGCGCGAGCTGACCGAATGTTCGAGGCCATTCAGAAGTGGTCGGACATGATGAAAGTCGATCCCCCAACGGCCATCGCTGGAAGTGAACTAGCCACGGATGACAAAATGTTCCTGCCGATGCCCACATCGGTGGTGACTTGGGCTGGCGTCTTACACGCGGTCGAACATCTCGACGCGTTCGTCAAGTTCTTCACGACATCACAAATCGCGTACCCGACGGCCTATTACTCCTTGTTGCGTTCCGCGTTGATTGGCGGAGCGTCAGCGTTGTGGGTTATCGGGCCAGACGATCCGCTGCTACGCCAGCGGCGAGCACTGACGATCGCCGTCGACGACCTGAGGCACCAGCGGAAGTCGGGGAAACCTGCCCGTGAATTCGCTGAAGACGCGACCATCGACCGCCAGATGGAACTCATAGACAAACGCCTTGCTGAGGCAATAGAGGCGGCAGAACGAGCAGGCATGGAAAACGCGGCCAAAGCCGACAGGTGGCAATTGCAGACAACAGACATCATCGAAGCTGCTGCCGGCTACTTGCCGAAGGAAAGTGCGATCAAGATGTCGGCCGCAGCACTGCTTCTTTGGCATACCCAAAGCCAAATCGCTCACAGTGCCCCATCTGCGAGGCTCCAGTCGGTGAACAGGGACTCGTACTATCGTGCGGCAGATGGGACGCTCGTCGGGCGCAGTGTGCTTGACCTTGATACGCTACTGCTGGCCTTGAGTGCTGCAGTGCTGTATGTCAATCAAGCTATTACTCTGTTCCGCCAACGTGCCGGAGTGAACGCTTCATGAATTGCCACTCCTGATCTGACTCATTTACCAGCGGAGGGGTCGGCTGGCTCGAAGTACCCGACGATGTAGTTAGGTTCCCGCAGTCCCCGCAGGATCTGCTGGTGCTCGGACCACACGCGTTGGACCATGTCCTCGACCGAGGCGAGGTCGGTGTAGACGGAAGGCTCCCAGGGGCGCCCGTCTGGATAGAAGATGCCAGCTCTCGCCTGCGGAAGGCAGAATCCGATCGCACGGCGGTTCTCGGGAGCGCCGATGAGGGTGTACCGGCGGTGCTGCATCAGGTCGGCGCTGTGCGCGGCAAGGTGCAGGTGCCCGTCTGGTTGGAGCTGGGCCTGGGCGGGCAACCAGTCGGGGAGGGTCTGCTGAGTGTGCTCGGCGTAGCGAAATCCCGACGGGGTGGTGATGATCTCGGTCAGGTAGCCGCCGATGGTCCGGTCAAACTCGGCCTCCTCCTGGCCGGTGAGCTGTCGCAGGGCCTCGCGCTGTTCCGCCGAGCGCTTGGTGGAGCCGTCGTCGATGTTGATCCACCACTGGACGGCCATCCGCAGTGCCTGAGCTTCATCGACAGCGGCGCTGGCAGGATGCAGGTGGTGCTGCTGCCACTGCAGGTACAGCTCATGTGACTGCAGGTCTCCGATCTCTAGGCGCCCGGGCAAGGTCACCGGGACCGCGATGCCCTCCCGGATGCGCCAGAGAGTCGGACATGGCACCAGGGTGGCGGCGATGAAGGTCTCGCCGAAGCGATCACTCCGGCCCCGGAGTGTCTCCACGGTTTGGGCGATGTCCTCGGGGCTGCTGTAGACAGCCTCGTACAGAGGGGTCAGGTCAGCCGCCATGCGACCGGCGAAACCCACGGCGAGAGTCGGAGAGACGATCGACAACTTCAGCGTCGGACGGCGCAGCAGCTCGTGCCTTGTCCGCTTGTCGTCGACGGGGTTGTCGTAGCTGAGCTGCGTGTCGGCGACCATAGTGATCAGGTTGTCGTGGATGGAGCCGATCACGATCGTCACAACTGCTCCTGTCCGTTGCCAGTTCAACGCTTCCCGCGTGGGCTGCGGGCGCCTTCGCCGAGCAACGGTCCAGCGGCGTGCTAGCCGAGCTCTCGGCCCGGTCGCCGTCGCCGTGCTCGTCAACGGCTAGGTGCTCCCCGTCGTCGTGGGCCCACACAAGGTCCATTGCGATAACTGTGCCACGAACTCGAATCCGACCTCGTGCGTCGCCAGGCAGAGGCCGAAGCCTGAGGATGGCTCGGCGAACTCGAGGGCCTGGCCGTGACGCTGCGGTTCCTCACCGACAAACGCGCCCCAGGCCCAGCGCCTGCGCACCCCCACCACCGTCAACCTGGGCATGCCCACCCGGGCCGCCCCAGTCTGACGCCTGGTACCGAGGACCTGGCCTGTTCCCCGGACACCGGACCATGAACCGGGTCATGATCGCCAGATGAGTCCACGGCTGCCGCCCACGGTCTCGCCGATGCTGGCGACCCTCGGCCCGATGCCCACCGGCGACGAGTGGGCGTTCGAGTTCAAGTGGGACGGCGTCCGCGCGGTCGTGTCCTGCGCGGGCGACGCGGTGCGCGCGGTGTCGCGCAACGGCAACGACCTGACCGCCAGCTTCCCGGAACTGCGCAAACTCCCGGTCCAGCTGGCCGGCCGCCGTGTGGTTCTCGACGGCGAGCTCGTCGCGCTCGACGAGCACGGGGTCACCTCGTTCTCCATGCTGCAACGCAGGGTCCACGTCCGCTCCCCGACCGCGAGCCTCCTTGCGGACGTGCCGGTGCACTTCTTCGCCTTCGACATCATCTACCTCGACGAAGCCTCGACCGTCACCTGGCCCTATGCCCGCAGACGCGAAGCGCTGCAAGACCTTGAATTGGGTGGCGGGCCGATGTCGGTGCCGCCCTGGTTCTCCGGCCCCGGCCGTGCCCTGCTGGACGTGGCAGCTGACCGCGGCATGGAAGGGGTGGTCGCGAAGAAGGCCACCTCGACCTACCAGGCGGGACGCCGATCACGCGATTGGATCAAGGTGCCGCTCAACGCCACCCAGGAAGTGATCGTGATCGGGTGGCGCTTCTGCGAAGAATTGCATCAGATGCATGATCAGTATCACTGCACCGCTCGCGCGCGTGCCTCCACCGTACATGAAGGAGGTGTCCATCGGGGACGCCTTGACCTGCACGGTTGCCACGGAACACGCATCTGATGCATGATTCTCCCGTCTGATGACGGGAGGCTGTGTGCCGGGTCGAAGCGACGAACCAGTGGGGTCAGCTCGGCTGGAGCTGGTCGCCGGTGTGGCTCTGCTTCGTGCTGAGGATGCTGTGGTGGCGGCGATGTTGCGGGGCTGGGAGGCTCAGCAGATCGGCGGCCGTGGTCTGCGACGGGCGACGGTGAACGACCGGGTGGGCGTGATTCGCCGGTTTCTGTCGTACACGAATGAGTACCCGTGGAACTGGATGCCGGCCCATCTCGACGAGTGGATGGTCGATCTGGTGTCCGCGCGCGGTCGCGCGAAGTCCACGATCCGCACCTACCAGGACGCGGTGAGATCGTTTTGCGACTACCTGATTCGGCCGGAGTACCACTGGGCTGCGGAGTGCGAGAAGCGGTTCGGGACCCATCCGGTGCAGATCTGCTTCGAGTGGAACACCCTCGCACACCTCAGCGACTATGAGGGCCACCCGGACCGGCGCCCGTTGACACGCGCGGAGTTGCAGCGGTTCTTCGACTACGCCGACGACCAGGTGGAGGCCGCGCTGCGGCAAGGCCGCAAGGGAGCCCTCACCGCCTATCGCGACGCGACGATGTTCAAGGTCATCTACGCCTACGGGTTGCGTGCGACGGAGGCGTCGAAGTTGGATGTGACCGACTGGTACCGCAATGCGAAGGCCCCGCAGTTGGGGCGTTACGGCAAGCTGGAGGTTCGGTGGGGCAAGGCATCCAGGGGGAGTCCTCCGAGGCGGCGGACGACGCATACGGTCATGCCGTGGATCGTCGACGTGGTTGATGACTACCTGACGAACATCCGTCCCCGCTACGGGTTTCGCGGTCAGCCCGCGATGTGGGTGACCGAGCGCGGCGGGCGGGTGTCGCCCCGGCACATCGAGGCGCGGTTCGCCGAGTACCGCACGGCCCTGGAGCTACCCGACACTCTCGTCCCGCATTGCCTGCGCCATAGTCATGTCACCCACCAGATCGAGGACGGGGTGGACGCGACGTTCGTTCAGCTTCAGGTCGGTCACCGATTCGCGTCGACGACGGCGATGTACACGGGCGTGAGCGGAGACTTCATGAACACGATGATGGTCAGAGCCCTGGGAAAGGCGTTCGTGACCGACGATGGGGAGGCCCCGTGAGCGCCAAACTTGACTACCGGTGGAACCTGCGGGACCTGATGGCGCGCAACGGCATGTTCCAGACCACCCATCTGCGACCGAAACTCGCCGAGCGCGGAATCGACCTGTCGGACAGCCAGGTATACAGGCTGGTGGTCGACAAGCCTGAGCGGTTGAGCTTGAAGATCTTGATGGCGCTTCTGGACATCCTCGGCTGTGGGATGGACGAACTCATCGAACCGGTGGCTGTCGGCGGGACACGGCGCAAGGCTGCCGGTCAAACGGCCGATGACGCGGGTGTCGGCGCGTTTCGGCCCAAGCGCGCGAGAATCGTCTCTGATCCGCGGTGACCGGCCATGATGGCGGACCACGTCACCTGAGCGACCCGGTAGCGGTCATCATCGAGATCGTCGCCCGGGTAGAGCCTGGTTTGGATCCGTCCATCATCGGTGAGGCGGTGGGCGAGGTTGCCTCGACCCGCACGGGGCGGCGGGGGTTGGCGCAAGCCTTGGAGGGTTCTCCTGGGCTGCTCGTCTCCGGCAGGACTGACGGTCCGCCCCTGGTCGACCGGTTGATCCGCCTGCTCCGGGAGCATGGCGCGGTGAACGTCGCACAGCCCTGCTGTGGCTCCTGCGGCCGGCCCGCTCGACGGATGACGACGCGCGACGAGTGGGGTCTGCGCATCTGTGGCAGCTGCGACAGCCGTGCGAAGGGCCTGTTCGCGCCGCGACCGTGCGCCGTCTGCGGCCGGGTCTTGGTTCCCAGGGCCTATGACCGCCAGGGGCTTGCGCGGTGCGAGTTGTGTCCGCCGGATCCTGGCGTGGACCACCTGGAGGTGATCTGCGACCACGTCGCGGCCGTCAACGCGCGAGCGGATCGAACATTGTTGCGGGAGTTGATAGCTTCGACGATTCGTCAGGCTGCCCAGCGCCGCCAGGTGGCGTGGAGCCTGCAAGACAGGCCCGACCTGTTGACCGGCGCCGCGTGGGAGGGTTCCCCGGCCGTCCGGCGGCTGGTGAAGTCCCTGACTGACCAAGGTGTCGAAGGCGTGGTGCCCGTCTGCTGCCCGTCGTGCGGAAAAGCGCGGCAGCTCGTGTCATATCTGGAGGGCAAGCCGTGCTGCGGTACGTGCTCTCAGCGCGCCCGCGCCGCGTTGTGCGTGCGGTGCGGGCAGTTGAAGCAGGTCACAGCGCGGAACGCCGATGGTGGCGCGGTGTGTGCGGGGTGCTGGCGTGAAGAGGCGTTCAACAAGGCGGAATGTTCAGGCTGTGGAGTTTTCAGCGCGATCGTCAGTCACCGCGACGGCGCCATGCTCTGCCGCAGATGCGAGCGCCCACCCGTGGCGATCTGTTCGACCTGCGGCGAACTCAAACCGTGCCACAGCGCCTCGACGCCAGCACCACAATGCGGGAACTGCTCCCGCCAGGCCCGGGTCGCCCAGTGCGGACGATGCGGCAACCTCCGCCCGATCGGAGGGCGTGACAGCGAGGGACAGCCGCTGTGCGGTTGGTGCGCCGCCCGGCGGGAACCCTGCTGCCGGTGCGGGCGGACACGACCGGTCAATGGCCGCATCGGCGACGGAGCGCTGTGCTGGACGTGCATCAAGACCGAGCCGGCCTTCTACCGGGCCTGCGGTGTGTGCGGAGACATCGCCCGCCTGCACCGCGACGGACGCTGCGAACGCTGCGCCGCCCCGACCGTCCTCGACGCCGCGCTCACCGGTTCCGGCGGCACCGTGCGTCGCGAACTCGAACCGATCAGGGACGCCCTGGCGACATCTCACCCCGCCACGTTGCTGAACTGGCTTCACCGCCCCTCCACCAGAGCGTTGCTGGACCAGTTGGCCCGCGCCGACGGACCGGTCACTCACCAGACCATCGACCAGCTCAGCCCGGCGGGGCCCGCCCGCCACCTTCGTCAGGTCCTGATCGCACAAGGCGTCCTACCGGCCCGTGATCGGCAACTGAACCTCCTCGAGCGCTGGCTCGCGGACACACTTGCCCAGGTTGACGACGCCGATGAGCAGCGACTCCTGCGCAGCTACCTGGCATGGACGCACCTGCGGCGGCTGCGCAATGCCACCGGCCCCACGACGCCCTTCATGGCGGCCAGCATCCGCGACGAGGTCAAAAGCGTCCTCAAACTGCTGGGTTGGCTGCGTGGCCGAGGCCAGGACCTGCGCGGCTGCACGCAGGCCGATCTCGATGATTGGTGCATGCAGGCCGGCCGCATGCCGCGCCGGGCCCGGCAGTTCATAGCCTGGTGCGGCAAGAACGGACACACCCGTCAACTCGCCATCGCCCCTCCACGTCCGTCGGCCAGCCCCACGGCGTTCGATGACGAGGACACTCGTTGGCAGTTGGCACGGCGTCTGCTGCACGACGATGCGATCACGACCCCCGACCGGACCGCCGGTCTGCTGGTCCTGCTCTACGGTCAGACCGTCAGCCGCATCGTCGGGCTCACCACCGACCACGTCACCCAGGCCGACGGACAGGTCCGACTGCGACTGGGGCCCACACCCATGACCATCCCAGGCCCCCTCGACCATATGCTCCTGCGACTGGCCGCCACCCGCCGTGGGAAGGCAGCCCTCGGGCACACCGACAACCACCCGTGGCTGTTCCCCGGAGGTCTCCCCGGCCAACCAATACATCCCCTGGCGATGGGCAACAGGCTCAGAGCCCTCGGCATCCCCGCCCGGATCGCACGCAACACCGCCTTGATGGAAAACGCCGCCACACTGCCCGCCAAGGTCATCAGCGACCTCCTCGGCCTGTCAGTCTCCGGCGCCGTGCGATGGACCAAGATCGCCGGTGCGAGCGCAGATGAATACGCAGCCGAGGTCACGCGACGCGACCCCACCGCCCGGTGACGCGGGAGCTTGATCCTCCATGATCACAGCCAACGCAGACAAGGCAGATCTTTGCTCCGATGACGCCGTTGCGGTCGGGTTTGACCTTGTCCACGCCTATGCCCCAGGCCAGGGAGCCCGCGACGGAGATCGCGCCGTACGTGGCGAGGATGCGCCCCACGTTGCGGTCGATGTACAGCGCTCGACCACCTGGAGATGACGGACGAGCCCGGGTTCCGGTCCGACAGGCATGATTTATGGGGCCGGTTGCCGGTCACGCGTCCACGGAGCTGTACGAAGCACCTGTTTATTATGTTTTGGTGGATTTAGACAAGAACGCGCTGTTGATTGGTGATGGTGCGCTGCTGGTGGAGTGCGCGAAGGGCGCGTTGGCGCGCGGGCTGCGCATTGTCGCGGTGGCGACGTCGAGCCCGATCGCTCGGGACTGGGCTGCGGGGCATGGGATCCCGGTGGCCGCCCACCCTGCTGAGCTGCCGGCGTTGTTGGCCGGGGAGCACGTCGACTTCTTGTTCAGTGTGGTGAGTCTGTGGATGTTGCCGCCCGAGGTGCTGGCCCTGCCGCAGCGGTGCGCGGTCAATTTCCATGACGGGCCGCTGCCTGCCGACGCGGGTGTTCACGCGCCGGTGTGGGCGTTGTGGCGTGGCGCGGGGCGCCATGGCGTGACCTGGCATCTGATGACCGCCGGCGCGGACCGGGGTGACATTGTGGCGCGGCGCGAGTTCGGTCTCGGGCCGGATGAGACGAGCCTGGATCTGAACCTGCGCTGCTTCGACGCGGGCCTCGAATTGTTCGGACCGATGCTCGACGGCTTGATCGCCGGTACCAGTCGAGCGGTTCCGCAGGATTTCACCGGCCGGACCTACCATGGCCGGTGGGAACGGCCGGTCCTGGTCTATGACCGGTCCTGGTCGGCCAAGCAACTGGTGCGGGCGGTGCGGGCGACGCGGTTCGGCGCGCATCCGAACACGTTCGGGCTGGTCCAGATGCAGTTCGCGGGCCGGATACGGCCGGTCCGCGACGCCGCGATCACCGGCATTTGGTCGACCCGGCCGGCTGGCAGCGTCGTGGAACTCGACGACGACGGCCTGACCCTGGCCACCACGACAATGGACGTCCGCCTGACGATGACCACCGTCGGGCTGGCACTCGATGACCGTGCCGATGAGGTTTCGTCCGAGCGGGCCGCGACCCTGATGACCGGGTACGTGCGTGCGCTTCGCGGCGAGTCCGCCTGGGTCTCCCGCCTGGCCGACCTGCACCCGGCAGCACTCCCGGCCCGCGACGAGGCGGGCGGCTTCTCGCCCGCGCCGAGGTGGATGGTGCCGGGCGACAGGGAAGCACTCCTGGCCGCGGTGCTGGCGTTCTGCGCCCGCGTGACCGGCCAGACGGCCCTCGATGTGGGGTTGCGCGGATACGTGCAGGCCGGGGAGGTGCTCGCGGCCACGGTGCCGATCCGGGTCCCGGAGCTGGCCGGCAGTTTCGCGACGTTCAGCGCCCGCGTCCGCGGCGGGTTGCGTGAACTCGAGGAGCGGGGCGGTTTCCTACCCGACATCTTCGACCGCTACCCACAGCTCATACAGCGCGAGCTGCCCATCGTCGTGGACCTGACCCCAGGCGCCGCCAGCACCGCTACGAAGTCGGGTCCGGCTGTGCGGATCACGGCGGAGGGTTGTTGGTGGCCGCAGCGCTGGCTGGCCGACAGTTTCGACGCGTTCGCCGCCGACCTCGCCGCGGGTGTGTCCCCTGACGCGGCGGACCTGCTGTCACCGCACGACCGGCGGCTCCTGGATGACCTCAACGCCACCGACACCGACGTGCCGCTGCACCGCCGGGCCGATGAGCTGTTCGCCGACCGCGCCGCGAGCCGGCCGGCCGCCGTCGCGGTCCGGTCCGCCGGCGAGATCATGACGTACGCCGACCTCGATCACCGGGTTAACCAGCTCGCCGGTTGCCTCGCCGGGTGCGGCGTCGGCCCGGGCAGCGTGGTCGGTGTGCTGCTGCCACGCGGGTCGGACCTGGTCGCCGCGCTCCTGGCGGTGATGCGCTCCGGCGCCACGTACGTGCCGCTGGACCCGCTCTACCCGGCCGACCGGATCACCGACGCGCTCGCCGACTCCGGAGCCGCGCTACTGGTTACCCACCGCGCGCTGCGGGTCGGCGACACCCCGGTCCTGTGTCTGGATGAACCGTTGCCGCCCGGCCACCCACCGACCGGGCGGGCCGGTGACCTCGCCTACGTGATCTACACGTCCGGCTCGACCGGGCGGCCCAAAGGCGTGCGGGTCACCCACCGGGGTCTGACGAACCTGCTGTGCGCCATGGCGCGGGTCCCGGGCTTCACCTCAGCCGACACACTGTTGGCCGTCACCACGGTCTGCTTCGACATCGCGGCCTTGGAGCTGTTCCTGCCGCTGATCACCGGCGGCTGCCTTGAGATCGCCCCCGCCCAGGTCGCCGCCGACGGCCCGGCTCTGCGCGACCTGATCGAACAGGCCCGCCCCACCGTGCTGCAGGCGACCCCGGCGACGTGGAGGATGCTGGTCGCCGCCGACTGCCGGGCCGATGATCTGCGGGCGTGGTCCGGCGGCGAGGCCCTGCCCGGTGACCTGGCCGTGGAGCTGCTCGGCCGCCACGGCGAACTCTGGAACCTCTACGGCCCGACCGAGACCACGATCTGGTCCACCGTCGACCAAGTCACCGCCGAGGTGCCGGTCGCCATCGGCCGCCCGATCGCCAACACCAGCTGCCACATCCTCGACGAGCAACTCCGGCCCGTGCCGGTCGGCGTGCCCGGTGAGCTGTGCCTCGGCGGGGCCGGGGTCGCCGACGGCTACCACCGCCGGCCGGAACTCACCGCCGACCGGTTCCGTGACACCCCGTACGGCCGGCTCTACCGCACCGGCGACCGGGTCCGCCTCGACCACGACGGCCGACTGCGCTACCTCGAGCGCCTCGACCAGCAGATCAAACTGCACGGCTACCGCATCGAACCCGGCGAGATCGAAGCCGCCCTGCGAGCCCACCCGGGCGTGCGGGACGCGGCCGTGGTGTTACGCGGGCAACGCCTCCTCGGCTACCTGCAGCCCACAGGCGAGCGGCCCGCCGAGGCCGACATACGGCGGGCACTGAAAGCCCGGCTGCCGGAGTACATGCTGCCCAGCGCCCTGATCTGGCTCGACGCCCTACCCTTGACCCTCAACGGCAAAATCGACCGCAAAGCGCTCCCCGAGCCATCCTGCAGCAGCGAGCCCACGGTTGACGGTGTGCTCGCCACGATTCTGCGACACGCCACCGACCTGCTCGGCCAACCCATCCGGCCGGACACCCGACTCGCCGACGCGGGCCTGGACTCCCTCGCAGCCCTGGAACTCGGCCGCCGAATCTCGGCAAGCCTGGGCCTGGACCTGGCACCCACCGTCGCTCTGGCCCACCCCACCCCCGCCGACCTCGCCGCCCACATCGAGGGCACCGACACCGGCCCCATCGACCTGACCGCCGAAGTCCAACTCCCCACCGACATCACCCCCGCAGGGCCGCGGGCGGTGTTCCTGACCGGCGCGACCGGCTTCGTCGGCGCGTTCCTGCTGCACGCCCTGCTCGAGCGCACCGACGCGGTCGTGCACTGCCTCGTCCGCGCCACCGACGAACACGCCGGACACAAACGGCTCCGCGCCGTCTGGGAACGCTACCGCCTGGCCCACCCCGCCTTCGACGACCGGATCCGCATCGTCACCGGTGACCTGCGCCGACCACTGCTCGGCCTCACCGAGCCGGCCTTCGACGAACTCGCCGCCACCGTCGACGCCATCTACCACGCCGGCGCACAGGTCAACGCCGTACACACCTACCCGGCCCTACGTGCCGCCAACGTCGACGGCACCACACACATCCTGCGCATGGCCACCCGACACCACCCCAAGCCCGTACACCACGTCTCCACCAACGAGGTATTCGCCCACGACCCGACCAACCCCGCCCCTCGGAATCCCACCGACCCCACCGGCCCGCCCGCCCTGCTACACGGCGGCTACGCGCAGACCAAATGGGCCGCCGAAGCGCTCGTCCGACTCGCACACGACCGCGGCCTACCCACCCTCGTCTACCGGCTACCCCGGATCCTCGGCGACCGCGAACACGGCGCCTGCCA
Source organism: Longispora sp. NPDC051575 (assembly GCF_040681875.1). Lineage (NCBI taxonomy): Bacteria > Bacillati > Actinomycetota > Actinomycetes > Micromonosporales > Micromonosporaceae > Longispora > Longispora sp. NPDC051575. The sequence continues at coordinate 32,572 of NZ_JBFAZP010000016.1, forward strand.
AAGCGACGACCTACTCTGGCGCGTGATCAAAGGCTCCATCCAGGCCCGCACCGCGCCCGCCGTCGACGCCGGTTTCGACGCCGTGCCCGTTGACCATGCCGTCGCGGCGATCGTCGACCTTTCCTTGACCACCGTCCCTGACGGCCGGGCTTTCCACCTCACCAACCCGCAACGCCTCAGTTTCACCGCCATCATCAACCACCTGCGCGACCTCGGCTACCAGCTCACCGAACTGCCGCTCACGGACTGGACCGCCACCATCCACGCCGACCCCACCAACGCCGCCGCCGCCGTCTGCGACGTGTTCGCCCACCACATCGCCGGCGACTGGTCCACCCTCACCCTCACCCCATCAGGACCACCCAGCCCACCCATCACCCCCGAACACCTCACCCGCCACATCCACTACTTCACCGACACCGGATACCTCCCAGCACCCCCAGTCACAGCAGGGCCGGGTTCACTGAACTCGGTCGACGAACCTTCGTTCCCCTGCGCCACCGGAAACGGGACGGTCATGTCCGTACCGAACCCCGCCCACTAATGGAGTGACGATGTCCGACAACACCAACCCAGTGAATCCCCCGGAAACGACGGAGGGATCCACCGACAACCTCGCCGCCGCCCAGGTGATCCACAACTACGCCATGCTCGCGCGCTCCCAGCCGGACACTCCCGCCGCCCCCGGGGTCGACGGCATCGCGCCTGCCTCAGGCCGCCTCCTGGGCCGGTACCGGCCCCAACACGCCGATCACCGGGGAACAACTGACCGCCGCCGTCGACGCTGACCAACTCGCCACCATCGCCGCCGACGCCCACATGACCCCGAAGCCCTCGCCGAGCACCTGGCAACCTCCCTTCCGCATTTCGTCGACGAGGCCACGCCCGCAGGCCAGCTTCCCACCATCGAGACGACTCCGCAGGCACTCAGATTCAGCGAGCCCCCGCTCTACGGGTACATCACCAACTGGTCCGAGTACGACGGCCGACTCAGTTCATAGGAGCCTCCGGCAGACGCTGCGACCTTGTGGACGGTGCGCACCCGGGGAACGCGGGATGCCGAGGGGACCGAAGCCGGACGGCAGGGCACGGGCTGCCTACGACCCGCGTGATGTCGGCGGGGTGAGATCGCTCCTGCGCACGGTCCGTGAAGGCGACCAGGGCGATCTGTTGCCGCAAGGTCGGCGGTGACATGATATCGAGGCACACCCGCCGGCAGAAAGATCATGTGATGACGAATCTCCCTGTTGCCGACGACGGTCAGTCCGCGGACTCTGTCGCCCCCGGCTCCGGCTCCACGGGCACAGCCAAGATGACATCGATCGACAAGTTGGATCTCGACGGTGCCGGAACCAACACCATCCAGATTTCCGCCAACGATGCCCTGAACCTCGACGAGACCGATCTGGCGTGACCGCAGCACCCAGCTGATGGTCAACGGAGGCGCCGGATCGGGTTCTCCTCACCGGGCCGGGCCGGGCTGTTCATACAGGACATGTGCGGCATCCCTGGGCTGCCGGCGGCGGCCGATCAGCTCGGTGCAGTGGTCGGTCACCCGGGCGAGGACCCTTTCCTCGAGCGGGGTGAACGGCTCGGCGGACGGGTCAGACGGAAACCAACTCAGCGGCGCGGTCAAGAGGCGGCCGATCAGGGCGACGCCGAGCTGGCCAACGCACAGTCGCCAGATCGCCGACATGTTCACAGTCCCCGCCGCGACCCTCTACGACTACCTGCAACCAGCCCACACCCGCATAGCGCCAATTTTCGCAGACGCGGGGCTGACGGACCGTAGCCGGTCGGCAGGTGAGCCGTCCACGCGGCAGGTTAGGGTCGAGCACAACTCCAGGCCCCTGGACGTCCTGCGGCAGAAAGACGTGCCGCCTCCACGGACGTGACCGGGCCGCGCCTTCGGAGCTGGCATATCTGAGCTGTTCAGCCGTCGCCGCTTCAAGCTGACGGGGCGCGGTGTGGTTCCACTTGGTGCTCAGCTATGGAAAGCTCGTACCTGTACCTGCTTCCCAACAGTTTCCAGGAGGCGGATGCAGCACCGGTTTGACCGACACCAGCGGCACGCCCGCAGCAGTCCGTCTACGTGCCGGACGGCCGGGTGATGGAGAGCAGGTCAGACCACCTGTTCCTGAGCCGACTATCTGAGGAGAGTACGACATGGGAGATCCAGCACCGGCGACAGACGCTCAACCCCCAGCCGCCCCTACGGAGGCTGACGCCCCAGCCCTGCCTCCGGATGCTGCCGCCCCGGCGGCGCCTGACGCCCCCGCCATCCCGGCGACGTCGGGCCAGTAGGCGCCCCTCTCCGAGGTCTGCACCGGCTCGTGAAACGGCGTCGGCCGGACCACTCACGGCACCGCAGTGAAGGTCCCGGCCCATGCGGTCCGGGACCTTCGGGGCGGACGGCGAGGCTGGTGCCGTGAGTGGTGGAGGACTTGCACTATCGGCAGAACAGGCCCTCACCGCGATCAAACAGCCCACCTCGCCGACCACAGGCCGGCCAGTACCGCGCGAACGCGCCCGCCTAGCCCATTGGCCGCAGCCCACCATCACCCGCGAGGTCTCATACCGCAACTGGACCCTCAACCGAGCAACCGGCGACCGCCGGCTGCGACACCCGTCGTGTATGGGCTGGGACCGCAAGCGTCCCGAGGAGTAGTTGCGGCTGACATGTAGATAGAACTGTCAGGGCCCTGCGTCGCCAGGCGCGACCGCCGGCCGCCCGCACCCCGAGCGGACCTCCTCCGAGGTTAAGAAGTCCAGGAACAGCCGGCAGCGCTGTGACCGATCTTGGCCGCACTGCTGGGGTCTGCTGTCAGCCTTGAACAACGTCACCCTTGACGTAGAGCGCTTTCAGTGGCGTGGATGCATTCGAATAGATCGTGACTGATTTGTTGAAAGGCACTGCCATGTCGGCGTCGCAGGTAACCGCGATACTGCCGCTCCCCCCGGGGAGCACGGGAGACGGCGAGTAGCTGGGGACCACGGAACCGGAACCACTTGCGACCTTGGAAATGATCAACGGCCCGTTACCGGTGTTCGTGAAGTGGAACTCCGCCCGCACCGGGCGGCCCTGTGGGATCCTGCCGAAGTCGTGCGTCACGGTGACGAACTCTATCTGTGCCGGCACTGTTTTCCCTCCCGCGTTGACTGTGACAACTCATCCTATAAACCACGCGGGATCCCCGCCCACCTCAGACACCGCGACCACGGACGTCGTCGACGCCCACCTGAGCAAAGCACGCCCCGCCACACCGTCTGACCTGCCGGCCCCGGGACCCAACTCGCACGTCGTCAGTGCGGCGTGACGTGAGTGAGTCCGGTCAGCAGGCCAGGTCCCGTAGGAGACTCGCCGGTGACCAACGGTCGGCCACGGTGCGCGGCGGGCGCGTTCGCGGAGCACCAGCCGGACGGGGAGGTGGCCCGCTCGATGGCGGCACGGGTGTGGCGAGGTGGGTGGCGGCGGGGCGGTCAACGGCTAAGATGAGCTGCCGTTTGCCCACTCCTAGGACAGGACTCCATGCCATGTCAGGTTTGCCCCTGGATTCGGTCTCGCTGTTCACGGACCGAGGCTTCACCGGGACACGCCAGGACCTTGTGCCTGGTCGCTACGATGTCGGCGCGTTGACGTTGGGCGACAACGCGTTGAGTTCGTTGCGTGTGCCGCAAGGCTGGTCGGTGACCGTGTTCTCTGACCCGGGTTTCGCGGGGACGAGCACGACGTTTCACGCGTCGGCCGAGTATGTGGGCGACGAGCTCAACGATCGAGTCTCCTCGGTGGAGGTACGCGACACGCCGGTCATCGTTCGTGTTGGTGGAGCTAGCAACGACGGCGGCGTGATCTTCCTCGAAAAGGTCTACAACACAGGTCGTTGATCTTCCTGCCCGTGGTCGGCTACCGGTGGGCGCGGCGCTAGCGTTGTGACCTGTCGAGTTGGGCCATGAGTCCCGGTTGGCTGCTCGGGCGGCGGCGCGTTCCTGGTCGCGTTCATCCAGTTGTGGCCGAAGCCGCCACTGCGGCTCCTGGCTGCGCGGCGGCGCCTGGCAGGTGCGTGTTCCCGCCAGGCCCCGTCCGAGGCCAGATCGCTGGCCGTGCGCGAGGCTGCTGGGCGCTTTAGACCTTGCCGAACCTGCTGGGTCTGGGCGCGTCGGCGTCGAGAAGGTAGCTGGCATCGGCCTGGTCGGCCCAATCGGCCACCTGCTTGCCGGGGTCGAAGACCAGGTGGCCGCTCGGGCAGGTGAGCGCGTCGACGTGGCAGGTCGGGGTCGAGCACAACTCCAGGCCGCTGGACGTTCTGCGGTAGAACGACGTGCCGTCACCGAACGGGTCCATGTAGTCGTTCGCCGGCTGGGAGAGCAACACCTTCTCCCAGCCGGAACGGCCCATCGCCCTGAGCTCGTCATGACTCGGGTGAAGCAATCCTGGATCGGACATGAGGACCTCTGTTCGCTCGGAACGCGCGGGGCAAAGCCGATTGCGCCTGTGCCCGACACCTGCCACGACGCAGACGAACCGAGCAGGCAAGTCGGCCATCCTCATCATCGCATCGAATGCTCCACCCAGAGCAAAACGGCCCAACGACCTCTTCGCCCTCACAATCGGACACGTCCAACAGGGCGAGGAGTACGGTCTGGAAACCAGCGCCCGCCGACGATGAAAGCGTCGTGCGGCGCGAGCTCGCTCAGCACCTCACTAGACGTGGACACGGGCAACCGTGTCCCCGCTGCGGCCGGATGTCCGACACGCGCGGCAGGCCCGCACGTGCGGGCCTGCCGCGTGGCGTGCGGGTGTCAGTAGACGGCGATGGTGGTGCAGTCGGGGACGGTGTGGTCCCAGGGGCTGTGTCGGTCGCCGTCCTTGAACAGGGCGGTGCCGTCGGTGGTCAGTACGCCGAGCCAGCCTCCGCTCAGGGCGATCTGTTCGGCGTCGCCGGGCACGTCGATGCGTTCCATGGGCTCCCCGTAGGCGTCGGTGACCCAGACCTCGCCGACGGAGTTGATCAGCGCGATGCGGTTATCGTCGATGGCGATGCGCCGCCCGTCGAGGGTCAGGTGCCGCCAGTCGGCGTGGATGCCACCGGCTTTGTACTGGCCCTTGCCGCCGGCGTGGATGACGGCGATGCGGTCGCCGTTCATCGCGAAGTCCACCACATCGGTGGCGACGGTCGTCCAGCCTGGAACCATAGGTGATATCGCCGCTATGAGCTTTCCGTCGGTGAGCAGGACGCCGGTGGCCTGGTTGGTGATGATCGCGCGCGCGGCGTTGGTGACTCCTGTCGGAAGCATCCCGAAATACTTAGGAGCGAAGTGCAGGCTGCCGTCGGCCATGACCGCGGCGGCGGTGCCATGGTGGAGGGCTATCTGCTTGACCTTCGTGCGGAGCGTCGCTCGGGTGCCGTTCAACACGAAGTCGTCACCGACATGGGCTGTGCCGTCGGCGGTGATGTGCGCACTACTGAACGCCGACAACGCGATCTGGGCCGCGTCCGGTGCGATGTTCTGGAAGCCGGCGGTGGCGCCCGGGATGTGCACGGCGAACGTGTTGTTGTGCTTCCTGATGACGCCGAGGCAGCGGGTGTGCAGGGTCAGCCACAGGCGCACCTTCCCGTCACTGTGGCCCCAGAACAGGTAGTCGCGGGTCCGTTTGTTCTTAGCGATGTCGACGGCGGCGGCACGGTCCCAGATGAACTCCCGCTGCTGGATGATGTCGTCGTCGTTGGTGAACATGCCAAACAGCCAGCCGACGAACGCCGCAGCCGCGGCGAACAACGCCGCCCCGCCCGCGCTGGGGTTGTCGGTCTCCGAAGCGATGGCCGCGGCGTCCAGGCAGTACTCGGCGACCCTCTGTGCGGCTGATTGGAGTTTGCCGAAGATCCCGCCGTTGTCACGTTCCCACGCCTCGATCTCCAACCCGAGGTGCTCGTGCACGAACCCGGAGGCCACCGCGCGGTGACCGAGGCCGTAAGTGTGGTAATCGGGCTCGACCCCTCCGAACTCCTCGGTGCGGAAAGCCTGCTTCTCGTTGTTGTCGGTGCCCCCGGCACCCACCCAGTAGATCTCGTCCTTGCCGGCCTCACCGGAGTCGTCTTCCATCTGGAACCTGTTCGCGCCGATCCACACGTACTGCGGGACCGCGCGGACGTCCGCCGGCACCGGCGGCCCGGTGAGCAGGGTGGCACCGCTGCCGTAGACCTGACACGCCCGCGTGAACGCCGGCGTGTCGACCACACCGTCCTCGCCCAGCTTGCTCACGTCGACGGTGCTCACGTTCGGCTGGGCCATCACGGAATCGGCGATCCCCACGCAGTAGGAGGCGAAGTCCGCCCGCGTGAACGACTCCGAGGACCCCAACCGCGCCGCGACCGGCGGCAATATGCCGGCCATGGAAGCATCCGTCCGCTGGCGGAACACCCGACCGTACTCGGCGACCTCGTCACTGTCGACGAAGACCCGAAACAGGCCGACCAGCCTCTCCTCAAGATCGGACAGCGGCTTCCCGTCGCCGGCCTTCGCGCACGCGTTGAGCGCCACCCCGACCAACACGTTCGCATCCGGGTTCAGGCGCAACCGACGCTCCAGCCTCGGACTGAGCCCCCGCCCTTCCAGCCGCTCACGCAGCCCCGCCACCCGATCCACACGCGTTGTCGTAAGCACAGATTGGACATCAGCAGTCATCGACCAGCCCCCTATTGCGAAAACGGCAACGAACCGCCACCGATGCTACCCAAAGGGGCACGTCCCGCACCTGCTCGTTGACCAAGTCGAATGAGATGACGCCACATCGACGCCTGACGGCACACCGGGTTCGACCCTGGCCCGACACGAACCGGACCGGCATCACAGGCGCTGGCGCGCGCGACACCGAAGTAACCTGCCGGCAGAGGGTGGGACCTCGCTGGCGCGGCGTAACGGACCGCAACCCACCGGGCGGTTCCTGCACTACCCGCAGGCTTACCCGTCCGCGCCGCGCCGGCTCGGGGCGGACTCCGATAGCCCGCTCGACCCGCGACTTGCAGTCGTGAGAGTAGTTCGGACTTGACAATCGAGCCAGGACCCGGCGCTTACGCCGCAGGGACCTTTCGGCAGGTTCTAATACTTCGGCGTACCGGCACGGGGCGAAGGCCGCCGCGCCGGCACCATCGGATCCTTGCTCTTGGCGGCGTACAACCCGCGAGGTGACCTCGACTACATCGGGCACGTCGGCACAGGCACCGGCTGGAACACCGCCCTGCTGGCCAATCTGGCCACGGTGCTCGCACCGCTGGAACAGCCCACGCCGCCGACGACCGGCCGAGCCGTCCCCCGAGCGGACGCCCGCGACGCGCACTGGGTGCGGCCCGTGACCGTCGGCGAGGTCGTCTACCGCACCTGGACTCCCGACGGGAGCCTCAGACACCCCTCCTGGCGCGGCCTGCGCCCGGACAAAGACCCGCAAGAAGTCAATGTGGACAAGCTGTAGGAGGCGATGGTTTGTTCGGCGGCGGCGTCGGCGGCGGTGGTCGGAGTCGCGTCCTAGCCGCAGTCCCCGAACTCGTTGACGACGACTGTTGCGGCAAGGGTGCGCGTGGGGTGCGCCCCAGCCGACTGGCTGGACAGCCTGTTACTACACCGGCAGCCACAACTTGATCTACCGCTGCATCACCTTGGGTCGTGCGCAGCAGACCGTCTCGCCGTCTCACCCCGCCGCCTGACCATCATGATCCTCACCCGGCCCGCCACCCTCAGCGGGGACCAGCAGAAGGCCCTGTTCCTCCCACTGCGTGGAGGAGCGGGACCTTCGCGTGCCACCCCCAGGCTGGGCGAGTCGCACCGATTGATGTATCTGGATACTGTGGCACGATGTCCCGCAAGCCAAGAGACCCTCATGACCCAGTAGATCCCCACCGCTTTACGAGCGGCGTCGAGAAGCTCTTGTTCACACTCAGCGGAGGCTTCTGCTACTTCCCCGAGTGTCGCCGGCCTGTGGTAGTCCGCCTCCCCGACGACCAGGGCGAATACGTAGATGTCGACATTGCTCACATCTATGCGGCCGAGAAAGGCGGCCCCCGCTACCGCGAGGACATGACGAACGACCAGCGGAGGGCATTCACCAACCTGATCCTGTTGTGTAAGCCACATCACAAGCTAGTCGACGGCACCCCGGACGACTTCACGGTCGTCACTCTTCACTCATGGAAGACGGCTCGGGAGGGCGATCTTGACTCGTCAATGATCGGACTGTCGCAGCTCACGGAGGACAAGCTCGAAGCTTTACTCATCAGCTCCATGCACCAGGTGACCGATCGAGTCAGCGACGCTCTTGACCAACTCGCCATGATCAGCACCGAAGCCGCAGACCTCCTGCGCGGCGTGGCCGACCGGATGTTCGTTGACCCCGACACCGCGTACATGCTGTACGAAGCGGCAGGAACACTTCGTTACCTAGAGGACAACGCGAACACGCTTCATCGAGCTACAGACAACCTCGGAAGCTTTGAGGACAACGTCAATGTCCTCTATCGGGCGGCTGACAACCTTGGGGACTTCGAGCAAAACACTCGGACGTTAGATGGTGCCGCGGAGCGCCTCGAGACCGTGTCGAACTGGTTGCCCCGACTTGAGGCAGTCAGCGAGTCGCTGGAGAGGGCGGTCGACAGCGCAACCGAGCTCGACTTTGCCCGAGACGCGGAGCCGACGGTGGCTCGGATCGTAGCCGTTCGACGGTACCTCGATGCTGAGCCGCAGTGGGTAGGGGATGTTGGTCGGGTCGTATCGTTGTTGACCTGGTTGGACAAGGCCAAGATGTTTGGAATCGGAATACTGGTCGGCGGCGCTGTCGGTGCGCTTTTTGTTGCCCTGATGACGAAGTCTTAGGTCACCAATAGCAACCCGATCCGACGCCCCCGCACGGCACCTGATCAGGCGCAAGCACCTCGGCAGCTGCAACTCGGCCACCAGGTCAACAAAGTGCAGAGAAGCATCCGGCGTTGGAGGCGCGCGAGCGACGGCATGCCGTGTTCGTCAAGCGCGACCAGCTCGCCGTCGAGTAGTAGACGACGGCCGCCGAACTGCGCCGGCGCCGCGAGCAGTTCGGGGAAGCTACGGCTGACGTCGGCCAGGTGCGACGTGGCGCGCATCTGGGTGGCGTCAGAGATCGCGAGGATGATTCGCATTCCATCCCATTTGATTTCGTGCGACCGCGAGCCTCTGGGCGGCAGTTCGCCAAGGGTGGCGGGCATCGGCGCGACCGGGGGCGGGAGCCTGGACTGTCCGACCACCACCTGATCATCCCTGCCCGGTCACCCGCGAGCGGGCCTTCAACGCAACCCGCAGCCGAGGAGCAAGTGCGCTCGCGTGGCGCGGGCAGAAGCTTCGTGCCTGCCTGCCGCGAATCACCCGTACCTGCTGCGGGATCTCGCACTTGTTCGACGCCAGCGCCAGTCCATGAGTCGAACGCATGTGCGATAGTCGAGACAAGTGCGGCCCCAGAAGTCCCTCTCACCAGGGGGTTTGCGAAGCGTGTCCGCAGGAGGTGGGTACATGGCAGTGATCAGCGCGGCGCGCCTCGTCGGCGGTGACCGGGGCGATTCGCGCACCCGCGAGGAGATCCTGGCCGGGCTGATGCGCGCCCCGGGACTGGCCGGAAAGATCAACACCGCCACCACCGCACCCGACGCGGCGGGGGGCGACGCGGTCCGGGTTCTGCCGGTCAGGGCGGAGCTTGCCGCCGTGCTGCCCGATGGCGGGCTGCGGAGGGGCACCACCGTGGCGGTCGCCTCGTCCGCCAGCCTGCTCATCGAGCTCATGGCGGGGACGTCGCGAGCGGGAGGTTGGTGCGCCGTCGTAGGGATGCCCGCCTTTGGCGCTCTGGCCGCCGCTGCCGCCGGAGTGGACCTGAACCGGCTGGCGCTCGTCCCCGATCCCGGGTCGAGGTGGCCCGAGGCCGTCGCGGCGATGGTGGACGGATTCGACCTGGTGGTAGTTGCCCCCGGCGCTGCCCGGGTGACGGGGTCGCTCGCCGGCCGGCTGGACGCGCGGGTGCGTCAGCGCGGAGCGGTGCTTGTCGCGTTCGGCGTCGCCACGTGGCCCGGGGCCGATGTGCTGCTCGACGTCGATCACGAAGCTTCCGCCTGGCGCGGGCTGCGGAGAGGGCGAGGCCGGCTCCGATTCCGCGATCTCGCTGTCACCGCCCACCGCGGCGGCCAGGAGCGTCGCACCGTCGTCCAGATCGGAGACGCTCCGATCTCAGACGCAGCAGCCACCCCGCCGAAGCCCGGGCTGCGGGTCGTCGCCTAGCCCGAGTCGGTCGATCGGTCGACGGTCGGGCTGCACTGGAGAGAATCAACGTCCTATTCAGTTGGCCGTCGCGTGCGCTGGGCCAGCGTGTAGAGCAGCGCGGCTAGCGTGGTGCCGGCGACGATGTCCTTCTTGTCGACCAAGCCGAGGATGTCGTCCAGAGGCAGCCATTCCCGCCGGTCGGACTCGAAGCCGTCCTTCGGCGGGCCGATGTGCGTGGCGGAGTCGGCACGGAAGATGTGGTGTGCGCTGGTCATCAGGCCCGGCGACGGCTGGGTGTAGAGCAGCGGCCGGAGAGCACCCGGACGCCAACCCGTTTCTTCTTCGAATTCGCGGGCAGCGGCTGCGGCCGGGTCCTCGTCCGGCTTGATGCTGCCGAGTGGGATCTCCCACGCCCATGTGTCGGTGATGAACCGGTGCCGCCAGATCAACAGGACCTTGTCGTCGTTGACCACGACGGCTCCGGCCCCTGGCGCGGCGGTGCGCACGATGCGGTGGTCGAGGTGCCGTCCATCTGGAAGTTCAACGTCAGCGGAAGTCACGTGTACCCACTTGTCGCGGTAAAGCTCCCGCTCGCCGTGGTTGATCCACTTCATCGGGCGTTCCCTCGCTGCTCGGTGGTGTACCAGGTCGCTCGTTCCAGGAATTCTCCCACCCCCGGAGCCGGACGGGCCGGGCGGAGTGCCTGCACGACCGTGCCGATTCGGTCTCGGATGCGCCCGCTTTCCATGCCTTCGGCCAGGTCGAGCATCTGTCCGCCGATGTGCGCCGCGTGCTCCGCTTCGCCCCTGTCGGCCAAGACGAGGGCGAGTCCGCCGTAGCGGTGGACCTGCCCGCGTAGATGTGTCAGCGGTGCGGTTCGCACGGACTCTTCCGCGTAGTCCAGGGCTGCGGACAGGTCCCCGATGCGGCGCAGTGCCTCGGCCGCCTGAGTCTCCACGAGCCCGGGGGCGACGTAGGAATGCTCGACTACCTGCCCGCTCCCGAAGGAGACCCGGGCCACCGCAGCCTCCGATTCACGTAGGTGCGCGCGCGCCGCCACTCCGTCGCCCATCCTCGCGTACGCCTTGGCCGCGAGCGCGTGCAGATCGGTGATCAGCGACGAGCCGAGCTCAGTGCCCGCCGCTCGCAGAGCTGTCTGCGCGTACTGCACCACCAACCGGCAGTCGCCACGGAACAGCGCCTGATTGGCGAGCAACGCGACCACGTAGCCGCCATGCCCTCGGTCGCCTGAGGCTTTGGCCAGACGTAGCGCGTGGAAGAAGTGCCGCTGGGCGATGGGTTGCTCGTCCCCGTCGTACGCGCACACTCCCGCAAATGCGGCTAATCCGGCGGCAGCCCGGAACAGCCGCCGGCCTAGCGGGTCGTCGTAGGCCGCCCGCAGCAGCGGTGCCACCTCGTTGTTGAGCAGGGCGACGATCCGCGGCCGGGTCGGCACCCCGCCGACCCGGCGGTACATCTCCTGGTAGATCCCCCTGGCGCGTACGAGCCGTTCGACGTCGAAGGCGGTGACGCGGTTGTGGCCGAGGCGGGTGAGGTCGCGGTCTTCGGGGGGATTCTCCCAGGTCCAGACCGGTTCGATGGCCGCCGCGCCGGTCATCGAAGTGCGGGGACCTCGGCCCTTGAGGTCTCCTCGCCATAGCGCCGCGGCCTGGTCGACGGCGCGGTCCAGCGTCTCGGGGGCGCTATGCCCGGTGCGGTCCATTCCGATGTCGGACAGGGTTACGGGCCCGCCGAGAGCGGCACTCAGGATCTCGCAGATCAGCTCGGGGACCGGTGGGCGGGGTATCGCGTGGTCGCGGACCCAGCGGGCTACCGATGCGTGGTCGTGTCGTAGCCCGAGGTCGGGCCGTGCGGTGTTGACGCGGGACGCGATTCCAGCGTGGGACATACCCGCGCGCTCGATCGCGGCGTCCAACAGCAGGTTCGGCCCAGACATCAACCCAGCCTATGTGTCCTGGCGTACCGGGCGAAGAGGGCGAAGCGATTCACACCCCGTGTGAATCCTCCTCCACTATCGACTGACGTCACACCCTCCCGCCCGGGCAATAGATGGTCTTCCCTGGAAGAGGCAAAGGAGTGCGGATCACACGGAAGGAGTGAGTAGGATGAAACTCTCTGCCAGAGTGGAACGTCAGCGACCGGCGGCGAGCACCAGTTCAATCACTTCCTCCGGTGAGCGGGCCTCGCGGATACCCGGGACTGTATCGCCGTTCGCGTCCCGAACGCTCCAGCCCCCGATGCTGATGACCGGCACGGTGCCGCGTCTCATCGCTAGGGCCGCCTCGGACATCGTGCCCCAAGAGCCGCCGACGACCACGACGACGTCGGCGGACCAGGCGATGATCGCATTCCGCGCCTCACCCATGTTGGTGACGATCGTCGCCGACAGGTCCGGGCATGCGTCCTCGGCGCTGTCGCCGGGGCGGACGCCGATGACGAGGCCGTCGTGCTCACGAGCCCCGGCGGCGACCGCCGCCATCACGCCGATACCGCCGCCGCAGATGACGGTGGCCCCTGCCTGGGCGAGGAGCGCGCCGATCTGGTGTGCGTTGGCGGTGTCCTGCTCGGTGCAGTGTCGGGGACCGCAGACGGAGACCTGCAATGCCACGTGTTCCTCCCTTGGGGCTTCAGGCAACCGGGGGCAGTGCTCTGCCCGCAGGATAGGCCAGGAACAACGCGATCTGCTCATGCAGTTCGTCGGCTCGGGCGTCCGCGCCGGGTCCGTGCAACTGCTGGTCGAGCTTTGTCATCCGTCCCGCAATCGGAGTGGTGCGCAGTTCGGCGGGCAAGTCGAGCACAGGTGCCAGCACTTCTCTGACGGCATCCAGGTCGTGCAGTGCGAGGTGAGCCGCAGACAGGTCCTGCCGGGCTGCGGCGACGAGCTCGGCGCTGTGGACAGCGTCCGGCCCCTCGGTGAGCAGGGCCACGGCTCGCTCGGCGTCGGCGACCGCTCGGCGGTTGTTGTCGGTTCCACCGAGGGCGAGACGTACCTCGGCGGAGTAGTAGGCGGCCTTGCCCGGGGCGAAGTGGAAGACCCCAGGTTCGCTTGCACCCGAGGCCGGTTCCTGGGCGGCAAGGCCATCTCCGAGTGCTCGTTCGACGGCGGCGCCATCGCCGAGAGCTGCGTGGGCGCGGGCCTCTTGGCTAGCCAGACGGAGCATGTCGCTGCCGCCGGAGGCGTAGGGGCGGGCGCTAGCGGCCAGCTCTGCGGCGGTGCGGTAGTCACCGTTCCAGTAGGCGACATTGGCCTGAACCCATCGGGTGTACACCCGCAGCGAGTTGTGGCCGGCTCGGTCGGCGCACAGCCATGCCGTGCGCGCGTGCGCCGCGGCTGCCGCAGGCTGGCCGAGGTCAGCGCTGGCGTGTGCGAGCAGCGCGGTCAGCCTTCCGGCAGCCAGGTACAGGTCGGCCAGGTACGCCGGGTTGGGCCTGCTGTCGATCAACTCGAACACTTCGGTCTGCATCGCTGCGAGCGGGCGAAACAAGGTGAACGGAGGGTGGTGCAGGTACGCCACCGCCAAGCGCCTCACGTCGGCGTCGAGCTGTTCGACCAGATCAGGGGTTGCGGAGCGGGCGGCGTCGCGGGCGAACTTGGCGGACTCCTCGGCGGCCATCATGATCTCCTCACTGGACGGGGGACCTGTGACAACCGGCCCGCCTGCGGTTCCGGTGATCAGTCTGGAGCCTGCCGAACCCGCACCGATAGCGGGGGCATTCAGGCGCTCGGCGAGCTCGACCAGCACGCCCTTGGCGTTCAGGGCGGCATCCAGTTGGGCTGCGACCTTCGGGTGCGGGGCTATGCCGTTCTCGTAACTCGAGACCGTGGAACTTCCCATGTGTACCCGTGCGGCCAAGTCCCGAACCGTGAGGCCCGCCAGATTACGCCAGCGACGAAGCTCGCTCCCGAAAGCGTGACTCGCCACCGGTCACCTCCGCACGTTCCGGTGTCCCGGACATGTCCGGGACGCGTAGTGCTTGTCCAGGCACCCACCGTACCCGGAGGGTGAGATGCGCACCACACGAACTCAGCGAGCGACGTCGATCTTGGACGAACTGGCATCAAGCAGGGAAGGAGCCTTCGCGATGTGCACCGAACAGTCGGCCCCGCCGGATCTCCCGTGCAGCCGCCGGCTCGTTCCGGTCCAGGTGACGCCGAACGCGTACACCCCCGTCTGGCGGTTCGGCGGGATCTTCCCCCCGCCGCCGCCTCGGCCGCCAGTCCCGTCGGCAGCGGGCTACCCGGGCGACGATGGGGGTGAGGGGCCGAGGACGCGGCCCGAACCGGGCTGGAGGGCTTACCCGTCCGGCAGTAGCGCCCCGACGCGGCACGACGGGGCCTGCACGTCCTGGGGTGGTCGCCGCGAACCGGCGCGACCGGCGACCACCCCACTCACTCTTAGCTTCCCCATCTGCGGCCGGCCGATCGCCGATCGGACCTCCTCAACAGGGCCCGGTCAGCTGCCGCTCGTTTCTGCCTACTGCCGACGGGAGGTGGTCACCGTGAAGGACTTCATGCGCGCCATCGGCTACTGACCACGGCTCGGTGCCCGGCGCTTGGCTGGGCACACACCCCTTGACTCAGGAGTACCTCGTGAATGTGCAGACCGACGAGCAGCGGTCAGGCCCGCGAGCGGCGCAATCCGTCGATCAGGTTGGCCAGCCCGAATTCGAACGCGGCGTTGCCGCTGACGCCGGGAACGACCGTGTCCAGGTGGTCGGTCAGATACGGGAACTGTGCGGGCGGAAGTGCGGCGAGCGCGGTTCGGGTGCGCTGTTGCGCGGCGGCCGGGTCGAGGTGGTCCACGTAGGCCGCGCACCCGAGTGTGTGCAGGTAGGTCGAGCGGTACGCGATGATCGCTTCTTCCGGTGTGAAGCCGGCACCGGCGAGCAGGGCGAGGCCGCGCTCGGCCAGGCGCACGACCCCGGGCGACAGGAACGGCCGGGACAGCCGGAGTCGGACGAGTCCGGGATGCGTGGTCATCACGTCGTGCAGCCAGACGAAGAGGGACGCGAACTGTTCGTGCCACTCGCCCGAGTCCGGCACGTCGGCGATGGTGAGGGTGACTCGGTCGACCATCGCGTCGAGGAGTTCGTCCCTGGAGCCGACCGTGCGCTGCATGGTCATCACGGGAATGCCGATGTGATCGGCGAGCCGCCGCATGGTGAGCGCGTCGGGGCCTTCGCGATCCACCAGAGCGACGGCCGCCTCGGCGATTGAGTCACGTGAAGGGTTTAACCCGCGTTGCGCTGCCATATGGTACAGCGTACCGTACTACGTACCGTGTGAAGCACCTCACAAGGAGTTGAGCTGTGAAACGGCAGGAATCAGTTGTTTCGGTCACACAAGACCCACTGTTTCGGGTCGTCGACGCCACTATGTTCACCGACACGCTGCTGACCTCGATCGCCAACGGCACCACCGCCGCCGTGCGGATTCCGGACCTGATGACGGCCGCCGACTGCGCTCGGGTGCTCGACCGCCTCGACGCGGTGCCCCTCGTGCCCTACGACGAGGGCAGAGTCAGTCCGGTCATCCAGAAGTTCGGCCCGGTGCTCAATGACCACCGGCAGACGGACGGGACGTTGTCGGCGAGCTATTGGCCGATCGCACAGGAGGCCCGTGAGGTGTGGCGGAAGGCGCGTCTGCGGCCGGACCCGCTCGCGGTGAGCCTGCTGCGGCTCGCGGACGCCTGGGCCAGCCCGGTCGAGGCAGCGACCATCGGCGGCCGGCAGGTCTTTGCCGGCACGTTGCGCACCATCGACCAGGGCGCGGTCGTGCACTACGACGAGGCGGTACGCGAGTATCCGGACGGCCTGTTCGACCAGCAGATCCTCAGCCAGCTCGCGTTCAACCTGTTCCTGTCGGTTCCTGAGTCCGGCGGCGAGACGAGCATCTGGCGGCACCGCTGGGACCCGGAGGACGAGCAGCACCGCGAGAGCTACGGCTACACGCCAGAGGTGGTCGACGGCGTGCAGCGGGTGCAGTTGACCCCGCAGGCCGGCGACGCGATCCTCTTCGACCCGCGCAACTACCACGCGGTCGCTCCGTCGTCTGGCACCCGAAGGATCGCGGTCGCGTTCTTCCTCGGCATCACCTCCGCGGGCGACCTGATCGCCTGGTCCTGATCCACCGGCACCCGAAAGGCAACACCATGATCACCCACCGCGACGTCGAGGCCGCCGAGAACCGCATCGCCGGCCACATCCGCACCACGCCCGTCACCCTCGCCGACCCGGGCACGTTCGGGGCCGGCACTGTGCACCTGAAGCTGGAGTACCTGCAGTACACCGGCAGCTTCAAGGCCCGGGGCGCGTTCAACCGCGTCCTGGCCGCCGCCGAGACCGGCATGTTGTCGCCGGAGGGCGTGATCGCGGCCAGCGGCGGCAACGCCGGACTCGCCGTGGCGTACGCCGCCCGCACCCTCGGCCAGCAGGCTGTGGTGTACGTGCCCACGACCGCCCCGAAGGTGAAGGTCGACAAGCTTCACAAGCTCGGTGCGACCGTCGTGCAGGTCGGCAATGAGTACGCCGACGCCTACGAGGCCGCGACGAAGAAGGCTGCCGACACCGGCGCCCTGTTCTGCCACGCCTACGACCAGCCTGAGATCTGCGCGGGAGCCGGCACGCTCGGACTGGAACTGTTCGACCAGCTCGACGGCGCATTGGACACCGTGTTCGTCGCGGTCGGCGGCGGCGGACTCCTCGCCGGAGTCGCCGCCGCGCTGGAGAACCGAGTACAGGTCGTCGCTGTCGAGCCAGAGACCATCCCCACGCTACACAGCGCCCTGGCCGCCGGAGAGCCCGTCGACGTCGACGTGTCCGGGATCGCGGCCGACTCCCTCGGGGCGCGCCGGGTCGGAGACATCGCCTTCGAGGTCGTCCGGCGCGCCGGCGTGCAGAGCCTGCTGGTGACCGATCAGGCGATCATCGACGCGCGCCGGACACTGTGGGATCACCACCGCGTAGTGGTCGAGCACGGCACGGCCGCCGCCCTGGCCGCCCTCACCACCGGCGCGTACGTCCCCGGCGCTGGCGAGCGCATTGCAGTGCTGCTGTGCGGGGCCAACACCAGCCTCACGGACTTGGGCTGAGTCGTGCAGGCGCTCGCGCTGCGGTGGCAGGTCACCTGGGCCCGGCCCGGGGCAACCCCCGGCGGCTGGGTGGTTCTGCGGCAGGTCAGCTACGACACGGCGCTGTCAGCCCGGCTGATCAAGAACATGTGGGACGGCCAGGCCAGACCTGACGACCGAGTGTCGATGGAGTCGACGGGCTCGCAAAGCCCCGCTTGAACGTCCCCGGCCCGCGTTCGCCGTTCGCCATCGGGCCGGATGTGAGCGGGAATGGCGGTCAGCACGAGCCGGGGACCACCAAAAAGTGACGACGAGAAAGGAGCGCGATCATGGGCAGTGCTGATGACCGCCCCAACCTGGCCGACGTGATCTGCGATCTCGTCGTCCACAACGCACCGGACGCCACTGCGAGCATCGTTCGCGACGACGCCACCGGTGACTACCGCATCGCCGCCAGCTCCGAAGCCCCACCCGGCAGCACGCTGGTGTCGACCCGCCAGCAGGTTCACCGGCTGATGATCACCACTGGAACGGCGGCCTCCGACCTGTCGCATCGGTACTACCGGCTGGTGTTCGCCGGCCGGGTGCTCGTGGCCGCGTTGCCCGCCGCCGGGTCGAATCCTTCGCTCTCAGCGCGGCCGGCAGGTGGGCGAAGGTGACCGCCGCGCCCATGCTCGCTGAGCCGAAGGCGGACGACCACTATCTGGGGATCGTGGACACCCGATACGTCACCTCCCCGTACGGCTACCACCAGATCGTCGGGTGCAGCCTCGTCGGCGAGGCCCGAGACGGCCGGACGGAGTTCACTGACTGGCTCCGCCCCGAATGCTCCTACCTGCTGCACTTCTCAGACCACGCGTGGGTCGTCAGCGGCGGAGGGCTACCCGACCTCCGGTTCACCCTGCACCGGGAAGGGCTGGCCTTGTCGAGCCTGCCGGTCCACGGCAGCCAAACGCTGCTGCACACCTACCTCGATCACCGGCTCTCTCCGCTGCCCACTGCGGTGGGGTGGCGACTATGGGTCCGGACCCGATGACCACCAACCGGCGAACGCTGTACCGAGGACCGGTCGGAGCAAACGGATCGCGCTGGTGGGCACTGGCTGCGATCACGATCACCGCCACTGCACTGGCGGTCGCGTTCCAGGCGGCAGGGTTCTACGACCTCGTTCGATGAAGTTCCCAGCCCGGGGCCCGCTGAGGCTGGACCCGCCGCCGTGCGCCCCCGCACGGCGGCGGGAGCGGGCGGGTCCGCGTTCAGCACGTGAGAGCGCGGACCCGCCGACACCACCCGAAGCGCGTGAGCAAGCCCTGAGCAGGTAGCTGCGGGGGCTACCTGCCCGACCACCCCCACCGAATCGACTCAAGGAGGAACGATGAACGACCTGCTCAACACGTTCAACGGCGACCCGTTCGACCTGGACGCGCAGATCGTGGTCGACGGCCCGCCGGCCGCGGCGCTGCTGAGCTCGACCGACGACACCTGCGACACCAAGAAGCCCGGGGACTGCTAGTCCACATCCCCTGACCGGCCCCGGCGGTGACCGCCGCCGGGGCCACCTCACCACAAGCAAGGAGGACCAGTGCAGGCGTTCCAGCCAATCGACGCGGCGCTGTTGCGCGCCACCGCGTGGCCTCCACTGGTGATCCCGGAACCGTGGCCTGACGTCCGCGACCCCGACCAGGCACTGGAGTGGCTCGCGCAGGCGTGGACCGCGCCGGTTGCCGAAGCAGTGTGGTTGGCCAGCCCTGCGCTCGCCGACCGCATCGGGGCGATGCCCGCCGGACAGGGCCGGCGACTCGTCCTTCCCCTGGCCAGGTACCTCCTGCGGGCAGGGCGGCGGGCGACCCCGTTCGCCGAATTCGCCGGCGTCGCGCCGCTCCGGTTCGCGCAGACGGCATCCGTGCACTCGACCGGACTGCCGTTGGCGCGGGTTCGGGCGGACGCGGAATGGCTGGCGGCGGTGATCACCAGGCTGGAGGCGGAGCCGGATCTGCTGCACCGCCTCCCTGTCCAGAGCAACAACTTGGCCGCAGTGCGCGGCAACCGACTGGTCGTCGCGCGCCTGCCGCACGCAAGCAAGCCCCAGGCCGGCCCCGTGCGGGAGTCATCGGTGGAGAACACCACCGCCGTGCAACTCGCGGTCCGGGCCGCCGCCGTTCCTGTGCCGGCGGGCGACTTGGCCGCAACCGTCGCCACCGCCTACCCTGACTCCCCGCCAGACTCCGCCGCCAAGCTGATCGGCGAGCTAGTCCGACAAGGCGTGCTGATTACCGCCCTCCGTCCGCCGTCAACCAGCACCGACCCGCTCGGCTACCTCCTGCGTCACCTCGACGCCGCCGGAACTGACGCGGACCTGGTCGAACTGGTCGCAGAACTTCACGCAGTTCACGCCGACCTCTGCGCGCTGGGTGGGTCTGACAGCAGGCCCGGAGGCCCTGCCGGGCGGGCTGCGGCCGGACGCATGCGGGCAATGGCAGCGGTGGAACAGCCGTTGGTCGTCGACCTGCGCCTCGGTGACCACGTGGTGCTTCCGGAACAGGTGGCGGCTGAGGCTGCGATGGCCGCCGAGGTGCTGCGGCGGTTGTCGCCGTACCCGGGCGGCCGGCCGGATTGGCAGGCGTACCTGAGCACTTTCGTCGCCCGCTACGGCACCGGAACCTTGGTCCCGCTCGCCGAGCTTGTCGATCCGGTAGCCGGGCTCGGGTACCCGGCACACCTGCACGCCGCGCCCGACGCCCCGCGCGCCGTCCTGTCTGCCCGGGACGAGCGCCTGCTGACCCTGGCGCAGCAGGCTCTACTGGACGGGGTCAGGCACGTTGTTCTGAACGATGCCAGCGTGGACGCCTTGGCCGGTGACGCGCCCGGCCGGAGCCGGGCCGCCGCGCACCTGGACCTGTGTGCGGAGGTCCGTTCGCCATCAATGGAGGCGCTGAACGCCGGCCGGTTCACGCTCGCGGTGACCGGGATGGGCCGCTCGGCCCCTGCCACGTCCGGCCGGTTCCTCGACCTACTGGCCGAGGCGGACAGGAGCCGGATGACGGCGGAGTTCTCGCGGTTGCCGGTGGCCGTCGATGGCGCCCTCGCGGTACAGCTCTCCTTCCCGCCCCACCGCACCCGGCCCGAGAACGTCCTACGCGCCGTGCAGGTCCTACCGGCCGTGCTCGGGCTGGCTGAACACCGCGAGCCGTCTCCGGGCAAAATCGACCTCGATGACTTGGCGGTGACCGCCGACGACGGCCGCCTGGTTCTGGTGTCAGTGTCGCGGCGACAGGTAGTTGAGCTGGCCTTGGCGCACGCTGCCGCCCCGCACACCATGCCGCTGCTGGCCCGGTTCCTGCTCGAGCTACCTCGGGCGACCGCGACCGGCATGAAGCCGTTCGACTGGGGCGCGGCCAGAGAACTGCCGTTCCGGCCAGCGGTGAGCTACGGCCGGGTACTGCTGTGCGCGGCCCGCTGGCGCATCGATCCGGCCCGACTGCCCGGCGCCGACGCTCCAGAGGCGGCATGGGCTGCGGCGTGGACGGTGTTGCGGTCACGGTTGCGGCTACCGGTGTTGGTTCAGGTGGGCAACGGCGACCGGCGGCTGCGGCTGAACCTGAACCGGGCGATGGACCTGGCGTTGTTGCGCGCTCACCTGGACTCTGTCGAGGGCCCCGTCACGGTGGTGGAGGCTGCCAGCCCCGCCGACTTCGGCTGGATCGGCGGCCGGGCTCACGAGATCGTGGTGCCGCTGGCGTCGAACGCCCCGCCGGAGCCGGCCCCTGCTGTGCTCTCCGGCCCGTGGCCCGCGCCGGGCCAGGCTCAGCCTGTTCTGCCTGGCGGCCGGCTGGTGTCGGCGAAGCTGTTCACCGATCCGCAGTTGCTCGACCTGATCGTGTCCCGGGGCGTGCCGGCCCTGCTCGCCGAGTGGAACGAACCTCCGGCGCTGTGGTTTCTGCGGATGCTCCATCCGGTGCCGCACCTGCGGATCAGGGTCCACACGACCGACTACGGCTCCACGGCGGCGCGGATTGGCCAATGGGCCACGAACCTCCATGAGCAGGGCCTGGTCGGGGACTTTCTGCTCGACACCTACCTGCCGGAGACCGGCAGGTACGGCGAAGGGCCGTGCCTGGCCGCCGCCGAAGCGCTGTTCGCCGCCGACAGCACCGCCGTCCTGGCGCAGCTCGCCCTGGCGGCAGGCTCCGGGCCGCACCTCCACGCCGTGACAGCTGCGAGCCTTGTCGACCTGGCGGGCGCGATGCTCACCGGCCCGGCTGCCGGACACGAGTGGCTAATCGCCCGCCCGGAACTCACCGGTTCCGAGCCCGTCGACCGGGCCGTACTCCGCCAGGCTCTCGCGCTGGACCATGCGGCGTTGGACAGGTCGGGGGCAGGGCGGGCGCTGCTGGATGCCTGGGAACGGCGACGCGATGCCGCCGGCCGGTACGCCGCCGCGCTGGCCGCCGCCGGTAGCCGGCTGAGCGCATCCGGGGTCCTCGGGTCGCTGCTGCACCTGCACTACGTGCGGGCCGAAGGACCTGATCCGGCAGCCGAAGCGTACGCGTACCGACTGGCCCGAAACCTCGCCCTAGCCGTCGCGCGTCGCCGCACACCGAGAGGAACCGCCCGATGACCGCGCTGCCGTTGCTGTCCGACCACCCGAGGCTACGCGCCGCCGCGTCAACGGCCGACCGCATCACTACTGCGCTGGCCGCCCCACCGGAACCGGACTACCCGGCAGACGACTACGGCCCGGCCAGTATCCGCTGGCACGCGCAGTCCCTGTCCAAGGGCGCGGCCGGCGTGGCGGTCCTACACGGCGTGCGGGCACAAACCGGGCATGGCGACTGGGAACCGGTGCGGGCCTGGCTAGGGCGTGCCACCGCCGATGACCTCGCCAACTCCGGAGGTGCCGGCCTCTGGTACGGGGCGCCGGCCGTCGCGCACGCCTTAGCGACCGCCGCACCAGGCGCGCGCCCCAACGCTCTCGCCATCCTCGATCGTGCCGTCGCGGACCTGACCGGACGTCGCCTGGCCGCCGCCGAAGCACGCCTGGCCGCACGCGCCCGGCCGCCGCTGGCGGAGTTCGATCTGGTGCGGGGCCTGACCGGACTGGGCGCGCACCTCCTGCGCCGCGATCCCGACGGCGCTCTGGTCCGGCGGGTTCTGGCGTACCTCGTGCGCCTCACCGAACCTGTCGACGCCGACGACGCCGCCGGCCGGCTCGCCCCCGGCTGGTGGACCGCCGAACCACCCGACCGGCCGGCGTTGATGGCGGGCGGGCACGCGAATTTGGGCATGGCCCACGGCATCGGCGGCCCCCTCGCATTGCTCGCGTTGGCGCACCGCGACGGCGTCACGGTGGCGGGTCACACCGAGGCGATCGGCCGGATCTGCGCGACCCTCGACGGCTGGCGGCAGATCGGCCCAGCCGGACCCTGGTGGCCGGAACGCATCCCCCTGCCCGACCTGCTCGCAGGTGCGCCCGCCGCCGAGGGCCCGGCGCGACCGTCGTGGTGCTACGGCACACCGGGGCTGGCCCGCGCTCAACAACTCGCCGGCATCGCGCTGCGGGACCCCGCCCGTCAGCAGGCCGCCGAGGACGCCCTGACCCGGTGCCTGGCCGATCCGGCACAACTCGACCGGATCACCGACCCCGCGGTGTGTCATGGCTGGGCTGGACTCGCCGCGACCGTCTGGTACGCGGCCAACGACGCACGTTCCAGCGCCTTGGCCGCGCACCTTCCTCGGGTCCTGAACCTGCTCCTTCGCCATGCCGCCGACCCCATGCCGGGGACCGGGCTGATCGAGGGCAGTGCCGGCGTGGCCTTGGTCCTGCACATGTTCGCCACCGGCACCGCTGTTCGCTGGGCAACCAGCCTCCTCATCGACTGACCCGGAGACCATCATGGACCTCGACTTCCCGCCCGAAATTGGACCTGCCAGCCCGTGGCGGCAGACCTATCTGACGTTCGCCGACTGGCGGACCGCCGAGCACTACGCCGCCAAGCACCTCGGCCCCGCCCTGCTCGAAGCAGAGGACAACGAGGCGATCTGCGCGTTCATGTTCCTGCGCAAAGGGGCGACCTGGCGACTGCGCGTCCTCCCCGGCGACGATCCCGCCCAGGTCGATGCCCTGCTGGAGGAGGTCTCACACCACGAGAAGGTGCTGGACAGCGCCGAGTCGTGGTACGCCCCGCCAGTCGGAGCGTTCGGCGGAAGCGAGGGACTGGCCATCGCGCACGCCCTGGCCCACGCCGACAGCAGGCACATCCTGGCCCACCTCGCCGCCGGAGGCGATCACCGCCGCGAACTCGGTGTCCTACTCGCCACGCGCCTCATGCGCGCCGCCGGAATGGACTGGTACGACCAGGGCGAGGTGTGGAGGCAGGTGGCCCTACACCGCGACGACCCGCAGAACGCGGCGCCGTCGCTGGGCGCGAAGCTGGTGTCGGACATGCAGCGGTTTCTCGTGGCCGCCGCCGACGCGCCCGGTAGCCCGCTATACGCCGCCCCGACCTGGCCCGCGGCGCACGAGCGCGCCGGTCAGGCCCTCGGCTACCTCCACGCGCACGGCGAGCTGTCTCGGGACCTGACCGGCGTCGTGGTCCACGTACTGCTGCACGTGTTCAACCGGCTCGGGATCTCCGCCGCCGACCAGGCAGCAATGGCCTCGGCCGCCGAGTACGTCGTGTTCCACCGCCCGCTCGCCCCGGGCCCACAGACCCCCGCACCCGGACCGGGCACCCGCCCGGCCCGGCGAGACAACAACCAGAAGGCCGACACGGTGACCAAAGAACCAACCAAGACCCACGCCGACGACGCCGCGCGACTCCGCGACCAGCTCGCCGACACGCTCAAGGAACGCGGCTACCTCACCGACCCGCGCGTTGAGCACGTTCTCCGCACCGTACCCCGGGAGCCCTTCCTGCCCGGCGTTGCATTGGCTGACGTCTACGCCCCGACCGCCAACATCATCAAGCGGGACGAGACCGGAGCCGCCCTGTCCTCGGCATCGGGCCCCAACCTGGTCAGCGGGATGCTTCACCAGCTCAAACCCGAGCCTGGGCAGATGATGCTGGAGATCGGCACGGCCACCGCCGTCAACGCCGCCTACCTCTTCAACCTCGTCCAGCCCGGCGGGCGTGTGGTCACGATCGAGATCGACCAGGACCTCACCGACATCGGCCGAGCCAACCTTGAGCGAGCCGGCTACCCCGACATCACCGTCATCTGCGGCGACGGCGCCCTCGGCTACCCCGACGGCGCGCCCTACGACGGGCTCGTGGTCACCGCAGGGGCGTGGGATGTCTCGGCGGCCTGGTGGGCACAGGTCCGTGTCGGAGGCCGAATCGTCGTTCCGCTGCGGTTGCACGAGTGCGGCCTGACGCGGTCGCTCGCCTTCATCAAGGTCTCCGACGACCAACTCGTCAGCGACTCGGCCCTGGTGTGCGGGTTCGTGCCAATGCGCGGGCTGTCTGAGCACCTCGAAGACCACCTGCGGCTGGGAGCCGACGTGGTCCTCAAGCTCGACCCCACCGACCAGCCCGACCGCGACGCGCTCGCCGGAGTCCTCGACCACCCGCGCCAGGAGACCTGGACCAGCATCCACATCACCGACGCCGACCCCGTCGGCCACCTCGACCTGTACATGCTCGTCCACGCCGGCCACGCCTTCGGCCGGCTCGGCGTCGGTGCGGTCGCCCGAGAAACCGGCAAGGTCAACCCCGCGTACCGATGGAACGGAGCCGTCATCTACTCCGGGGGCACGATCGCCTACCCGGCGTTCCAGGCCACCAGCGACACGACCTACAACCTCGGCGTCATCGCCCACGGCCCCGAGGCCGACAAGCTCGGCGCGGACCTCCTCGACCTGCTGCACCGCTGGGACGAGACCGGCCGGCCGAACGACCCGACCGTCACCGCCAGGCCGACGACCACCGGCCCCGCGCAGCTGGGCGAGATCACCCGGCCCGACAGCATCTTCAGCATCCAGTTCTGACCAGCGCGGCCGGAGCGGCAAGACGCTGCTCCGGCCGCCTGGCTGACCCCCCACCGAGCATCCCGCTACTTGACCTGCCTCGCAGGGAGGCGAACGTGACCCCCGCACCACCCGTCCCGCTGACCGCCATCGCCGCCCGGTTCCCCCTCATCGCCCGCAACCGGCCGCCCGCCCGCCCGCTGAAAGACCGACTCCGCCGCCTCACCGCGAAGGCCGACGCCTTGCACGCCGAACCCGACACCAACACCGCGTCGCAGATCCTCAACGGCGGCACGCTCCTCATGTCCGACTGCGGAGACTCCGAACTCGCCCGCGCTTGGTGCCGCCGCCACGCCGCCGCCTACCTCGATCGGCCGGCACCCGACGGACATGCAGCCCGCGCGGCCCTGGAACCCCTCATCAACCTGGCCCGCCTCCGTATCCGCGACGGCGACGGCGACGGCGCCCACCAGCTCCTGACCGCCCTGCACAAGGCGATCACCTCCCGCACGAGCGTGACCATCGACGGCATCGAACTCACCCCCGAGCACATGCCGACCGACCCAGCCGAGCACGCCGAGTTGACCGCCTTGGCATTGAGCGCCCTCCTGTCCGACGGCCTCCGAGCGCTCATCAGCGCGGGGCGATGGCTCGAGGCCGTCGATCAGCTCCTTGAGCACAACGCCGTCACGCCGCGGCTCTGGGACGGCCGCCAGATCGCCATCGTCGCCCGCCTCATCGACGAAGACACGATCACCGCGTCGGTCCTGCTGAACGCGACCGTTCCGGGCGACTCGTGGGAGCAGGCGGTTCACGGACTACTGAACGGCATGTGCCAGGCAAAGGCCGGCACCCTCATCGAGACCAGCCGGCGCGCACTGCTCGATCTGCCCTTCAGCTGTGATCTGCCCACCGGTCTCGGTCTCGCACGGTTCAGAGTTCGCCTCGCACTTGCCACCGTCGACCTAGCTGGCCAAGCCCCCGTGCCACTCCTGAACCGGCTCTGCGCGCAGGTGATCGCCGAGGCCGACGCCCATGCGGGCAGCGAACTACTCCACCACCCGGCCCTTGCCGATCGTCAGCGCCCCGCGCTTCTCGACCTGATCCAAGCCGCCGGTCTCGGCCAAGGCCAGGTTCCAGAACCAGTCCGCACGCACCTGTGCACTGTGCTTGACGTTGCCCTCGGTGCAGTCGCTGCACATACGGGCGGGCCCAACTCGCTCACCCGCCCGTGATCGTGTCCTCGGGGTGGTGAGCGTGATGACCATTCAGCACGAGGACGTTTGCCCCGGCGGTCCGATGTTGTGGGAGACCCTCTGCGACTCGGCCGATGTGGTCTTCGCCGATGTCGCCCGGTGCCCCACCCAGTTCAGCTCCGTGCTCCTGTCCGCCGCAGAATCGCAGCTCCGGACGGGTGAGGGCCAATGACCATCGACCTGATGGGCCTTGACCCCGAAGCCCGGATGAGGCGGGTGCTGGCCCTACTCATCGCCGGCCGCGTTGCGCTGGGCCTCACCCAGGCGCAGGTCGCGGCCATGTTGCGCTGGTCGCTGTCGAAGGTGCTGCGCATCGAGAAAGGCAAGGTCGGCCTGTCCTACACCGACGCCCAAGCCCTGGCGGACCTCTATCGCCTCGATGAGGCGGTCCGGGTGCAGATCCTCGCCGTCGTCGGCGCGCACCACCCGACCGTCGGCCTGGTGCACGACTACCGGGATCTGCTCACCACGACCGACCGTGCGGTCATCTCCCTGGAACAGTCCGCGACCCGCGTCCGCTACTGGGGCTTGTCAGCGATCCCACCGCTGCTGCAGACCCGCGACTACGCGGCCGTCTACCACCACCGTCCCGATCCGATCGCCGTCGAACGGCTCCTGGACCTCCTGGCGCTGCGCCAACAGGCCATGTTCGCCACCGGCCGCCGGACCCGCCTCGAGGTGCTGCTGGAGGAGGCCGCCCTCTGCATCGCCACCGGCGCCGGCCGGCTGACGCAACTGCACCACCTCCTGCACGCCCACGGCACCGCCGGTCTGACCGTGCGGTACGTGCCTCTCACGGCGGGCCCGCATCGGGGCTGGCTGGGCGGCCTGACGCTCTATGACGTGCCGGGCGAGCCGACCACCGTGCACCAGCTCAACGCCCTCGGCGGAGACCTGGACACCTCCCCGGCCGAGGCGCAACGGGCCGGTGCCCTGTTCGACCAGCTCCGCGACTTGTCCGTCCCCTTGCGCGACTTCCAACCGTCCGGCCACACAGGCCGGGCGCCCCTGCAAACGATCGGAGCAGCATGAGCACCCCGCCCGACACCGCCTCCGCCGACGCCACCGAGGTTCCGGCCCCCACGAGTCGACCCGCCCGGACGCGGTGGTGGCCTCTGCCGGCCGCCGTCCTGGCGCTCGTGCTGGTGGGAGGTGGTGGTCTGGCCGTCTGGGCCGCCACGGCTCCGGCACGCCGCCCGGCGGTTGCGGTGCCGGTGCTGCCGGCCCCGGCCGAGCAAGGCCCGTGGGCCCAGGCCGGCGTGACCGGAATGACCGTGACCGTGTCGGGCACGGTCGTGGAACTGCGAGTGGTGCAGTCGGAGTCCATGGCCGACCCGGCGCAGGTCGAGCAGACCATGCGCCGGATGGCCAAGATCGCATGGCGTTCCTACGCCGGCCCTATGCAGCGCCTGGCGATCACCGCCACGACCCCCAGCCCGCCGCGTGAGCACACCGCGTTCTACGCCGACGCCGACCTCTCCCACACCTTCGGGCCCCGCCCCGCCGACCTGGACCAGGGCGTGCCTCGCCCTACCCCGTCGTGGAAGGACCCGAAGCCGGCTCCCGGCGCGCCGGTGAACGCGACCGAGGCGCGCAAGGTCCTCGACGATCTGTTCGCAGCCACGCTCACCGCCCCGCAGGGACATCCCCGACCCCAGCCGGCGCAAAAGGGCGAGGACTGCGACATGCCGGGCGGGCGGCGAATGGTCAGCGTGCGCGTCGACCTCGATCCCGACGCCTCCGCCGAGGCGCAACTGGTGGCCCTCGTCGACCTGTGGACAGCGCGGGGCATGGACGTGTTCCCGGACCTGGACTTCGGCCACGACAGCGTCCAGGCCCGCATCCTGACCCCCGCGGGCGCTGTGCTCGGCAACATCTCCGCCCGGGCCCAGGGCAGCTGGCTGTCGGTGACGGTGGACAGCCCATGCCTGTGACCCGCACGTCCACCCCCGGCCGTACATACGCCGGGCAGACGGTGATCGAGCTGAGCCGCCCGACCCGCCCGTGGCGGTGGATCGCCGCAGCGGCGGCCGGAGTGATCGCGCTCGTGATCACCGTAGCGGCGTTCACCACCGACAGCCGCGACCCCGTGCCGGCGGGCAGCAGCTGGCAGACGGCCGGCGTCGCCCACCTGGAACTGTCCGGCGGCGAGGACCTGCTGGTCGACGCCGACACCCACACCGACCTGAACACCCTCGCTCTCGCCGACGCGTACGTGTTGCGCCTGGCCCGCATCGCCTGGCGCACCGTCCCCGGGCGCCTGTCCTCGGTCACCGTCACCGTCACCAGCCTCGAGAAGCCAGCAGGGAACGCCACCCGCAGGTTCGCCGCGCTGGAACTGCTGCTGCGGGTCGGCCCGCGTCCGGCGGGCATGGACTCCCCGTCCGCGCCCGGCCCGAGCCCAACCACCACCGCACGCCCCGCACCCACCGCCCCGGTCGGTGACCCGTCGCAAATGCAGGTGTGGTGGTCAGACGTCACGGCGCGCACCGTCGTCTACTTCGGCCAAACCACACCGGCGAGCGTCGTGCCCGGCTGCCAGGCGGGCGGGCAGCCGGTGACGGTGCCGGTCGCGGTGAACGGGACGGCCGAGTCGTGGCTGCCATGGCTGGCGGCGTACTGGCAGGCCCTGGGCATGGCCACCGACACCCGCGACCTCGACGCCGGAGCCGCCCAGGTCTCCGCCACCGTCTCCGGCCGCGCCGACCTCGGAAAGATCACCGCCCGCTCGTCGGGTGACGACCACGGCGAGCAGTGGATCTGGCTCGACGTCACCACCTGCCCGCCTGCCCCATCGGCGAGGCCGGCTTCGTGAGGCCGACGGCGTACCGGCTGATCCGGCCACGGCTGGCGCACCGCCACCGGTCGGCCCCGGCACGCGCCCAACATCCGAACCCCTGAACAAGGAGCACCACCCCGTGACCCCCGCACCCCACCCCCGCACACACCGGCCCCACCCGAGCCCGCGCGTCGTCGGGGGCTGGCGATGACACCGTGGAAGCTGGCCGCCGTGGCAGGCGGTCTCCTGGCCGTTATCGCGCTCTGGAAGGTCTTCGGTTCCGCCCGAGGGGACTACAAGATCGCCAAGGCGGCGGCCCAGCACCGCCGAAAGGTCCTGCACCTGGTCGTGTTCGCCCTCGTCGCGGTCCTGGTCGTACCCGCCGGCGTCGCGGCCATACCCCTGTTCGACCGCGGCGCGCCGTCCCCGGACCTCATGGTCGTCGACGCGACCGTTCCGCCGCGCGTCTGCGACAAGACCAACACCGGCGGGCTGGAGCTGCGGCGCACGTCGGCGACGACGGTGACCTGGACCTACACCACCGGCGGGCGGGAGGAGTCCACCGGGCGCGTGGACCTGACCATCCTCGTCAACCGCCGCCGGGCAGCCAAGGCCACGACCACGAACGGCACCCTGGACACCGTGCCTCCCGGCCCGGTGACCGTCACCGTCGAAGGGTTCCGCGCGGGCGACCGCGTGCACGCCACCTGCACGGTCCCACCAGCATGACCAACCCACCGGGCAGCGCGACGCCGGCCCCGCGCGGGAAGGAGCCCGCGGTGTCGGTGCTGGCCTCCATCGACGTGGTGTCCCTGTCCCTTCCTGCCGGTGACAGTGCGGCGGTGCTGACCCGCGGACGTGAGGGCGCGGTGTTCGGCACCCACGAGGCTGGCGGCGGGTGGTGGTGGGCACCCGGCCACGACGACCCGGCCCGTCACCTGGGGTGGACGGTGAGCCTGGCCCGCATTCCGGGAGCAGTCGCCGCGGTGTCCGTTGCCGCGCCAACGCGCCTGAGCGATGTCGCCGGGGCGGCGGGGTTCGCCCGACGGTTGGCGGGCTCCCGCCCCGGTGGCGCGGTCCTGGCCGCCGGCCCGGTCCTCGCCCTGTGCCGTCCCGAGCCGCCCGTCGGCTGGCTGCGGATCCCACACCTGATCACCGATCGCACCGGTGACGTGCGGGTCGTGTGGGAGGTCGTGGCGGAAGTCGCGGCGGAGCGCGTGCTGGGACACCCTGTGGGCGACGACAGCGTCCGCGCGCAGGTGGAGGAAGCCCTGCCGGCACTCGCGGACCTGCGGACGGCGATGGGTGCTGGACCCGAGGCCGTGCCCGATGGTCCTTTCGTCGAGCATCTGGCCGCGTGGGCGCTGGCCGCGCAGCCCCTCGATGTGGGCCTCGTGTACCGGTACTGGCCGCCCCTGTACGCGCACCTCGCCGCCGCGCGGACCCGACCGGCACCGGCGGCCCGCCCAGGCCACGCGCGCGGGCAGGACCGGGCTCGGCTCATGCGCCGCCGGGTCCTCGTACCAACTGGCCCCAGTCGCACCGGCCGCCTCGCACGGTCTGCCGGACGGAAACCTGAACCAGAGCCGACGTGACCAGGTCTCACCCGGACCGCCTTCGGCCGCACCGGCCGGCCGACACGCACCGTCTTGCCCCTTCAATGAGCCGCCCACTTGACCAGGACGACAGGCGCGACCCCGACACGGTAGTCCGGATCTGCTTGACATCTCACAGGTCGCAGCCAGAGGACAAGATCAGTCGGACCCAAACAGCTCGGGTCTCAGACATCAGGCGTCGGGCCAGTGGTAGGCGAGGGTGACGGTGCGGCGCACGCCCTGCTCGATGAGGACCTGACCTCGGTGGTTGCCGTTGCCGAACCCGCCGTCCTCGTCAATCACCAGACCATCCGCCGCGTTCAGCAAGGTGCCGACCGCTTCCAGCAGCCAGCCGTCGACCCCGGTGGCCCGTGCGGACGTCATGGCGTGGTGGTGTACCTCGTCGAACGGCACGCTGGCAGCCTGGGCTTCGTGTAGGAGACGTATCGCGGTCCTGCTCGCGGCGTTCCAGTCCCCGCCGTGGTACCAGCAGCAGGACCGGGCCCGCCGGTCGGCGACCGCCTGCCGACGCAGTCGGCCCCACAGGCCGAGGTCGCACACTGGCAGGCAACCTGGCTCGCGGAACGGCTGCGGGCGGGGAAGCGTCAGCACCCAAGAGACCCGATACACCAGCTCGGGCTCCGCCGGGCGGGGCAGAGGTGCGGCCCCGGGCCCCCGGTCGCCGTCGACGTGCTGGCCGACCAGCTCGGCCAGCACTTCCGGCGCCAACCCTCTCCAACCCGGAGAACGCAGCTTGTGCTCGACCGGGTCGACCTCGCCGAAGCGGACCAGTCTGAAGTTCAGCGGGCCATCGGACAGGAACTGCCGCTCGATCCACAGCGGCGGCTCGTCGGAATCGGAGAAGTGGGTCTTCCACACCGCCGCGCAGAACGCCTCCGCGCCGTTGATCAGCGACTTGCCCTCACGGTTGGACTGGGTGGCCACTGCTACGGGCCGCAGCCCCGGCGCGGTGAACAACTGCAAGCGAAACGATGACGGCTCAAACTCGCCGACCAGGAACCGTGCGTCATCCACGGTGCGCCGCCGGGCACCGGCATGCTCCTCCAGGAGCCGAGCGACATCGGAAGGAAGCTTTCGTTCTTGTCCCATTCGATGAAGATAGGTTCATCTGGTGCTTTGAGTCGAGTTCGTCCCCAGAGTGTTCCGTTCCAGTGGAGGGCGGGCCCGTCATTACCAAGCGTGGTCGCATGGGGATGGTGTGGTCACATTGGAGTGATGGCGTGTCAGCAAGGCGCGCGAGATCGTCACTGATCGCCTACGCTGCGATGAGTCGTCCCGTTCCGTCGCGACAACCGTCGATGAGGTCCTGTGTCTCTTGAGCTCGCCGCAGCTACCGATCTACTCGACGGCCAGGGATACAACGCGGTTACGCTGATCGGTACGGGGATCGCTTTGGTCGTGGCGGTGATCAGCGCCGTGTACGCGCGCCTGGCGACCTTGCCACCTCCGCGGAGGCTGACGATCACCTTGTACACCTCCGTCGAGATGAACAGTGGAAGCAAGGCCGGCGGATCCACCCGGCGGCCGGCGGTGCGGTACAGGACGCGCATCCAGGTGGCCAACGACGGAAAGCACGCTGTCACCAGCGCGCACTTCGACCAGGCGCGCCCCGTGCTCTTGGAGCTGGGCGTTCCCGTGGATAAGGATCTCGACGTCTGGCCTATGAACCAGCAGGGTGCGACGCCGGTTTGTGCTCCGGTGCGAACAGACGTTCAGCTGGGGCCGGACCTGATCCTGCCTCGATCGAGGTTTGTCATCGTGGCCAAGACCAGGAGTGAGCCGACCAAGGTCGGAGTTTCGGCACCGCTGGCCGATACCACCGTGCGGCTGAGGTACGAGCCGTACCCGGATCCGCCGTTGCCACCCCGGCGCGGAGCGCTCGCCGTGGCGGCGCTTGGGACACTGGTTCTGGTCTCGGCGGCTTTCGTGCTCGGTGTGGTCATCTCACACTAGGTGGCTGAGCCGTCCAGGCTGGTCGATGTCATGCCCGACGATGCCAAGGCTCGTCGCTCGGCGGCAGCATTGCGAAACGACTCCAGGTAGACCGCGAGTTCGTTGGCGGCTTTGATCGCGTCCTGGAGTTCGGCGATTGAGAAAATCCTTCCCGCATGCACGATCTTGTTACGCGTCGTGAAGAGCCGCTCGACGCGCTTCCACAGCCCAGGGCTGTCGTCCTTGAGACACGCACCGGTGATCAGCTTGAATGGTTTGTTCAGTAGGCCGCTGATTGCCATGCTGAAGTCACGCGGGCTCTCGAACAGCAGCTCTACCAGTCCGGCTTGGTCGGGCTTCGCGACTTCACGCAGCGTCGCTTTGATTCGAAGTTCACTCGCCATGGCTGCCAGAAGTACTGCGTGTCGCAGGGTTTCGGCCGATCCGAACATCGCGAGGTTTCGCGCGTCGGCCAGGATTCGGTCCTCGATGGCGGGGGACTCGTCGGCGGCCACTGCGGCGGCGGCCAGGTCGAGCTGCAGGTGATCGACGGCCTCGTCAGACGCGCCGACGATGATCGGCCGGAGGGTCGCGTTGCCGAGGATATGGCGGCGCGCGGGGCTGTCGTCATAGATCTCCGGGCCATTGAGCAGGTCGGGCGCCTGCATCGAAAGGCCCAGCCAGAACTGACCTCTCGCCCTCAGATGGTCCAGGAGCTTCGCGAGACCTTGGTTGGCGAGGTACTCGGCCACCTTGCCGATCTCGGTGGCGCGCGCAATCGTTTGCTCAGTTGGCGGGCTATCGGGCTCAAGCATCAGCGATTCGGCGAAGGTGACCTCGACGCGGACGATCTCGACCTCTGCGGCGACCAGACCGCCCTCGATGACTACCTGCCGGCCCCGTAGAGCCCAGTGGCCATCCAGGGACTCGCAGAAGGATTGGTCGTGCTCAGGAAGCTGGACGACTACCTCAGGATCAGCTCCGACCGGGGAGAGCGTGAGTGCGCGTCCGAGCGCGCCAGCCTTGACCCACATTCCGGCGCACGCGAACTCCATCACACAGAGGACCATGACCGCAGTGTCCTCCGGTATGACGATGACCGCCAACGCGATCTTCACCGCGACGCGCTGACGCGCGCCGAAGGTGTCAGGCGGCGCAGCTCGGCGATGCTAGACATTGGCCAATGCCGAAGCCCGTGACTTGCCTCTAGGAATCCGGGGCAGACGTGTGCTGGTCGGCAGCGGTGCCAGAAGCTTCCGTCGTGACGGACGGTGCACCCAGCCGGGTAACATGTTCCGCATGACCCCGACGCTGCCACCCGGACGAATAGTCTGGAACTCAGTCAGCTCGGGCAAGACCATGACCATGGCTCATGTGTTGGATCTTCAACCTATCACCGTGGAGCTGCACGTCGCGCCCAGCGATGCGTTGATGGTCGACGATGTAGAACCCAGTCTTCACTCCCCCGTTCACCGTCTGGGTTTGTTCGGGCTCGGCTTCAGCACGAGGTCCTTCAGTCGGGATCCGTTGTGGACTGCCGGGATATCGGCCTACCCCATCAACGGCCGCGACTCCTGGTTCCGGGCCCGGCTTCTTGACTTACCCGGTGTCAGTGCGGAGTACGCCCTTCCCGAGGAGCTTCGTCAGAATCGAAGCCTCGCGCATCGGGTGACGGTCGATGCGAGCGTCTTCTACGAACGCTTCCGGCTCTCGGCCTACGTAGACCGGCTGACCCGAGCTCTGGGCTCACTGCAAGAGGGACTGCGCTTCTTCAATGTCTTTTCTCTTCCGCAGTATCTGTTCAGTCCGCCCGAAGCTCCCGAGCCGGCTGAACCCCCGGGCCGCGCTTGTGTGATCTCTAGGCGTCCGCCCCGCGCACCGGGTCCACTGCTGGGCTCCTTGTCCAGCGGCTTCGTCGTGGCCTCGCCCGCCTACTAGTACGGCCGCCGCTCCACGATCCATTGATCGGAGTGGTAGTGAACTACCTTCTGCCCATCGTGGCCTTGGGGCTTATCTTCCTCACGGCCCTGGGCATCGTCGCCTGGTGCTATGCGAAGACGCTGGAGCGCGCTCCGTCCATCATCAATGCCAACGCCCAGCGGGAGGCCGTCGCGCTGGCAAAGCCGCTCACGGTCGCTACCGGTCTGTCCGTCGCCCAGGGGCGAACGGAGGTCACGCCGGAGTTGTGTGAGGTCATGAAGGGCGAGGACACGCCGGCCGTACCGGCGTCCCCGGAAGTAGTCGATGTGGGCCAGCCGCCGAAGCTCGGCATTAACCTGCCCGCGGCTCTCCAGTAGCAGGCCACAGCGACGCCCCGGCTTACGGCCGGGGCCGGCCTGGACGTCCGGTTTCCCGTGGACGCGAAGCCTTCAGCCACTGGCCGATAATGGCCAGGACGAGTTCAGCTCAATCCGTAAGACTCACTGTGCCGCTGGTGTCGCAGGCGGAGCTGCGCGACGGCGCCTGGTGCGAAGCGGAGGGTGACTTCAAGGCTGTGGCCGCCGTGGCCGGCACAGATAACTGGACTAGTCGGGCGTGGCGACTAGGGACAGTGGCATCCATCGATGGTATGGCGTAGGAGGCATCGGCAGGCGGCGATGTATGGAGTTGTTGCCACGAAGATCGGCCCCGTGGTATTTCCGTGGGACGAGGGGATGTACTTCGTTGACATTGGGTGGCATTGCTTAGTCCTCCCCGGCACTGGGCTCTCGGGTGGTAACTGGACCTGGGATGCGCAATTGACAGGGAACGGCAGTGTTCGACAGGTTGTGGCCGTGGATATCCGTACGCACCTCGATAGGGCATATAACTACGGATCAGAAGGTTAGGGGTTCGAGTCCCTTCGGGCGCACATAGTTTGACCTGGGCTCCTTCCTCCGTTCGGAGGATAGGGGCCCAGGTCATTTTTGGCCTCAGTCCTCGGTTGCCACCCCACGGTTCCCCACGTAACCCCACGGGTAACCGCTACACCCGAGCAACAACGGAGCAACACGGAGCCGCGTTTCACGCGGGCGAGACGGGTCGAGCGGCGGGTCGAGTCAGATAGTTCAGGCGCGTGGATGACGAGCATGGGCTGCCAGGGGAGACTCGCCCACTCCGGCCGGCGTGCCCCGGGGCGATGACGAGTCAGGGCAGTGCGGGCCGCGCTGCGCGTAGCGCTTCCCCCGGGGCTAGGACTAGCAGATATCCGGGGGCCTCAGAACTCGGTCCTTGACGACCACGACCGTCGGGGTGTCGTGACTCGGGGGCATGGCGTCACAGAGCGGCGCGGCCCAGGTTGCACGTGGGGGCGGTCGAACTCTATCTGTTGCCGCCAGCCGGACGCGCCGGGCGGCAGAGGGAGAGCACGGTGGCCCAGCACAACGGGAAGTTCTCGGCGAAAGTCGTACGCGAGGAGAAGGCCCGTCGGCCGGCCGCGCCGCGGCGGGTGGACAACGCCGACAAGCTGGTGATGGTGGCCAACGTGGGCGTGCTGGGCATGCCGTTGGCGTACACGACGTCGGGGTCGGTGCTGATCACGTTGGTGGCCGCCGGGTTGGCGATATCGGTCGTGCTTGCCTATCTGTGGAGTCAGCGGCACCGTTGAAAATAAGTTCGAGCGGGCGTTGCACACGACGCCTGCTCGGACGATCTACTAGCGAACAACAACCGCGAGGAGCCGGTCCGGGCGCGAGAGGGTAACCCTCTCGACCGCCTGGGCCGGTTGCTCGGGGCTGTTGAGCCCCAGGGGGCGGCATTGGGTCGCCCGCCATCGCAGGGAACGGTCTGGATCCGGCTGGAGGCCGGCTCTGGGCCCATACAGAAGGAGAAATCCCATGAAACCCACTACCTCTATGGCACCGCCAGGCGCATGGGCCTCGGCGGGGAAGAACGGGAGATCAAATGTCCGAGCAGGATGTCATCCAGGACAGCGGCCAGGAGTTCGATAAGTTTGCGTCCGAGAACTTCATCCCGGTCACGTGGTCGCTGGTAGCGCAGGGCGCGACGCCCGAG
This sequence comes from Longispora sp. NPDC051575, assembly GCF_040681875.1. Lineage (NCBI taxonomy): Bacteria > Bacillati > Actinomycetota > Actinomycetes > Micromonosporales > Micromonosporaceae > Longispora > Longispora sp. NPDC051575. The sequence continues at coordinate 69,471 of NZ_JBFAZP010000016.1, forward strand.
CAGGCGGCCGACGTCGTCCAGGAAGCGATGGTCGAGACGTGGTGCAAGTGGCCGCACTCTTCGCCGCATGCCTTCGTCAGGCTCGTCGCGAAGCGCAAGCTGATCGACATCTGGCGCAAGTCGAAGACCGAGCGCGACAAGCATGGCCGCCTGGCGGCCTTGCCCGACCGCCAGGTGCCGCCAGCCGACGAGCAGGTGGTGTTCGACACCGAGGTGCACCAGCTCCTCGATTTGATCGCCCAGTTGCCCCAGCAGCAGCGGCTGGTCATCATTCTCAAGATCGAAGACAGGTCGCTGGAGGAGATCGCCGAGCTCACGGGCCAGAAGCTCTCCACCGTGCGGTCCAACCTGCGCCACGCTCGCAACAAGCTGAAGCAGATGATCCGGGCCCGGAAGGAGGAATGATCATGGACAACGACGAGAACTTCGAACTCGACCAGCTGCTGGCGAGGGTGCGTGAGTCCGCGTTCAGGTCTCTGGCCGAGGTCATTGACGTTGAACAGCGACTGAACGCCATCCGCCAGGCCTGCGCAGCACAAGAAGCAGGCACGGTATCCACGAAGACGTCGCCGACATCTTCATAGCCCCAACCACGACCGAGGGGCCCCGCCTAGCCACGGTGGGCCCCTCGGTCGTGACGGGCACGGCACGACGGTCCGCACCATGACGCCCGGGCACGGCGCAGGGTCAGCAAGCGATGCCGGTTTCTTGAAGGATGCGGGGTTCAACGGTGAGTCCTTTGAGGTCGTTGCAGTTGACGGTGGCTCCGAGGAGGGCGGCGCGGGGGCCGGTGAGGGTGAAGTACTTGAAGTTGACGTCGGTGAAGTCGGTGCCGTTGAGGGTCGCGCCGGCCAGGCGTGCGTCGTAGGGGTTCGTGTCGATCAGCTTCGCGTCGGTGAGGTCGGCGAGGCCGAGTAGGGAGCTGGCGAGGTCGATGTGGGACATCTGCGCGTTGCGGACTTTCGCGCCGCGCAGGTCGGTCCGGATGACGTCGAGCCGGTGGGGGGCTGCCGTGACTGGGGGTAGAGCAGAGCGTCGCAGGCGGCCTGGACGTCGGCAGGGGCGGTGTCGCGGATGGGCTCGGGGTCGTGCATGGGTGGTGAGCGCAGGCGCAGGAACGTCGCGAGGGCGTCCATGATCTGCGCGTAATCGGCTGGGTTGGTGCGCAGGTGCTTGTTGAGCACGACGGCCGCAGTGCTCTGCCGCCGGATGTGCTCGTCGTCGGTGCCGTGAGCGGCCAGGGTGTTCAACGCCTCCTGGACGGTGACGGGCCGCACGGTGGGCGGGGTTGCGGCCCCTTCCGTGATGTGGACCGGCGGGGTCGGGGAGGGGCCGACGAGGCCCTGGCTCACCCCCGCCGGGCACGTGGCCATCGCGCCGGAGGGGCCGGGGTTCGGTACCGGGGCGGCTCCGGGCTTGCCCGCCTTGAGGTTCTTGCCGGCTGTCAGATCCCCGCTGTCTGGTCGAAGACGTGCTCGTCGTTCGCTGGCACGGCCCAGTGTCGTACCGGGGACTTAAGGTACCTGAATGGAAGACAGCAACCTTCGGAACCGGCGGCTGTACAGCAACGCTCTCAGCAGGGCAGCCTCACTTGCTTCGGACATGCGGGACGGCCCCGATCGCAGGGCCTGGTGGCGCGGTGCTCACCACATCCTGGAAAACCACAGGCCAGATTCAAATGAGCGGTGCATCGACCAGGGGTGCAGCGAGTGGCCGTGCCAGGTCGTTTACGGCGTGATCGCGGATATGAATAGCGGTTCGGCAGGCTGGTGAGGAGGGCTATCACGCGGCAGGGTCGAGCAGGTGCTCCTAATGGAGGCGTCCGGCTCGACAACAAGGAACCCGAGTTGCTGCGGATGCTGCGCCGCAACGCTGCGGTGCTGACCCTCGTGCCCGCGATCGACCGCGACACCGGCGACGACCGCCCGACGATCGACGTCGTGGCCCGGTTACCGGCCGGCTCGGGTCTGCACTCGCTGCCTACCTCGGACTGGCCAACAGGGGCGGCGGTCGTTACCTCCCACGCCCACGAGATCCACGCCGCGCTGCCGGGCTGGAAGGTCATCGAGGTCTAGCCGAGCTGTGCAGCGGTGCTCTCGTCCACCAGCCCGGAGGGGCTGGTGGACGAGTTGACACCTACCGTGCAACAAGGAAGTTGATGCATCCTGGCGGAACGCCTGGGAGTCGATAGCAGACCAGCCTAATTGACGTCAATCTTCAGAGTCCCCGCCCTTGCGGGCGAGGGGTGCGCTGATGAAGGCCAGAAACCGTTTCCCAAGCCCGCTCGTTGATGGTTGCCACAGGCTCGGACCGGTTTGCATAACGTGTAGCCCTCCGTGGCTGGTCAGGCTCGCTGCTCCAAGGTCGCGGTCGAGTAGGTCATACCAGTCGCGGCGGTCGAGGAACTCGGGAAGACCCTTCTCGATTAGGTCGCCTCGACCGCCCATATATATGTCTGGTCGCTCGATACTGGCGCGATCAAATGCAGCGCCCGGATCGTCAAGAAAGGCCAGCAGGCGCAGGTGAGCGGGTGTGAACTGATCGACAAGGCGGAAGAATCTCGCCTGTTCGTCAAGTGTCGGCGCGTCTGGGCCTAGGGTACTGAGGACACCATTGCGGAGAGCCTTGAGCTTCTCTTCAGCATGTGTCGCCTGTGCCGCGCGGGTCGCTGCGACGACCGCGTCGACGAAGCGGTCGTCTTCTGCCAGTTCCTCGAAGGTGAGGGGGGTCGTGCGTTCTTCCTGGAGCTCGCTGACAGCTTCGGCGAGTTCTTCTAGCCAGTCTCGCATCCGGCGGTTGTAGGTCCACCCCATCGCGACAGCGAACGCTACCGCCATCGGGTTTCCCACCACGGGCACCATTCCAACGGCACCCTCAACGATGTACTCAACGACCTCACGACCGGTCGCCTTTTTCGGCGGCTTATCCACATCACCAAACATGACACAGCTCCGCGTGACTTCCAGTCAAGACGTCGCCGCCAGCGGAACAAGATCCTGTAAATCTCCCTAAAGTTCTAATTTGCATCCCTTGGAATCAAGGATGGAGGAACAGCGCCGGGCTGTCGGCGCCGGTCCAGGTGACGCGGTCGATGATCCAGGTGGTGAGGCTGTCGCGGAGAGTCGGATGGGCGGGGACCTCTCGGTAGTGTCCGCCCTTGCCGGACTGGACGGTGATGAGGACCTTGCGCGCGGACGGGCGTACGTCGTCGAGGCCGAGGGCGACGGGCCTCGCCGATGCGCAGGCCGGCGTAGAACGGCAGGCGCGTTCCCTCCGGATGACCGGCCCGGCATGATGGCGTGATGCGGCTTTTGGTGTTGGGTGGCACGTGGTTTCTCGGCAGGACTCTGGCTGAGTCGGCGCTGCTGGATGGTTGGGAGGTCACTTGTTTCAATCGAGGCAGGAGCGGCACGGATGTAGCTGGCGTGCGCTCGATTCGGGGAGACAGGACAGTCGCGGCGGATGTAGCCCGACTGGCTGATGCTGGTCCGTGGGATGTGGTGGTCGACACCTCTGCGTTCGAGCCGGCCGATGTGGCGCTGGTGTCCCGTGCGCTACGGCCCGTCGCTGAACGCTATGTGCTGATCTCCACGGTCTCGGCTTACCAGGGCTGGCCGAACGAGCCGGTCAGCGAGGCTTCTGCGCTGTGGCCGTCACGCGCGGACGTCCGCCCCACGGATCCGGATGTGGTCGCGTTGGAGGAACGCTTTCAGTACGGCGTCCTCAAGGTTGGCTGCGAACTCGCCGCTGAGGCGGCCTTTGGCGAGGATCTGCTGATTTTGCGGCCTGGGGTGGTGCTCGGGCCATATGAGTATGTCGGCCGACTTCCGGCGTTGCTGCGCCGAGCAGTGAGCGGTGGCGCGGTGCTAGCGGCAGGTGATCCAGCCCAGTCGATTCAACCGGTCGATGTCCGTGACCTCTCGGCTTTCATCCTTGCACTTGCCCGTCAAGGGACGGCTGGAGCGTTCAGCGCCGTGGCGCCGCCCGCCGCGACCTATGGCGGCCTGCACCAAGCCTGCATTGACGCCACCGGGTCTGACGCTCGGGTGGTGTTTGTCGATGGCGAATGGTTGGCTGGACAGGGGGTTCGTGAGTGGACCGAGGTGCCCTTGTGGCGCCGGCCGGCCGGAACGTGGGCGGTGGATCACCGCCGCTCCCTCGATGCGGGGTTGGTGTGCCGTCCGCTGGCCCAGACCGTGGCCGAGACCTGGGAGTGGCTGCAACGGGAAGCTCCCGTCCCGCATGAGCGTGCGGCCGAACATGGCCTGGACCGCCGCGACGAAGCAACGCTGCTGGCGGCGTGGTCAGCCAGCGGCCGGTAGCTCCAGGGCTCGCCTGCCCTCGGTGGTGAAGACCTCGATGCGGTCGCGGAGTTGGTCAGCCTGCCCGACATCCCTCCACTGCGCGGCGGACAGCGCGCGGTTGAGGGCCAGCAAGCGCCCCGTTACCGTGGTCCGGCGCTGGTCGGGCGGAATTTCCCATACCGTGGTCAGCTCTGACACGGTCGCGTCGAGTTCCCCGCTGCCAAGCTGAGCCAAGGCGAGATCGATGTGCGCCCGGTGCGGGGTTTCGGTGTTGCTGGCGTCGAGCAGGTCGAGCGCCTGCTGCGTGCGCCGCGCCGCCGGACCGAACTGACCGACCTGGAGCAACGCCGTACCGGCGCAGGCGGCGTGGCGGGCCAGATCCCACCCGAACTCGCCCCCAATCTGCTCGTGCAGCTCCAGCTCGCCTGTGGCCTGTTCCAACGCGAGGTCGGCAGCTTGAAGAGAGCTACCCGTGCGACCGACGTCGCCCAGGTGGGAGAAAGCACGTGACCCGATGGCATGCAACCGGGCGGTCGCAGCGCCCGCCGGCGCGTACACCAGCGCGGCGGCAACATAGTCTGCGGCCCGGCGCGGCTGGTCCATCCAATAGGCGATCAGCGCCTGAGTTCCGCGGGCCCAAGCCCCAAGTTCCGGGTCTTCGATCACCTCGGCGTACACCGTGGCGGCTCGGGCTTGTTCGACAGCTGATGACCAGACCCCGAGATCGAACGACGCCGACGCCATTAACGCGCACAACCTGCCCGCGACCGAGTACAGCTCCCTGGTCTGGTTCGGGCGACGAGTGCGTTCGAGCAGGTCGCACGCCAGTTCCCTGCTACGTCGCGCCTCGATCAGCAGATGCAAAGGTGACGTGGTGCCGTACGCCCGCGCCATCCGATAGACGTCCTCATGAAGCTGCTCGACAGTTTCAGGATGGATACCTCCGCCGGCTGCGGCAGCTCGTTCTGTGGATTCGTTCGCGGCCATAGTGACTACCGCCTCCAAGGGCATTCCGTGGATGAAGTTGGCAGGGACGCCGACTTCAGGAAGCACGGGAGCGTCGGGAGGGCCCAGCAGATCACCCATTGGGTGACCCCACACGAGCTCCGCCACCCGCCGGGAGGCTGCATGTACTTCTCCAACCTGCCCCGCCGCCCATCGAGCTAGCTGCCGTTCCGAGAGCGACGCTTTCTCGCCGGCGGCCTTGGCGGTTCGTTCAAAGTGGGCGCACACCTCAGGCAGCGATCGGTTGCCCTCTTGGATCAGCCGCTCCAGCAGCGTGCGAGGTGACGGTCTGTTCACGCTGTTCTCCCGCCTTCCTCCATCGACGCTAAGTCGCTTAACGACTAACCGCCAGTGCGAACACCATTGGCAGCTGTGATGGCAGGGCAATGGCAGCAGAACGGCGACCCGATGGCAGCGCCAGGGCATGGATGTGACCGTTCCATTACTGGGAGTCTTCTGTCAATGGATTCGCCAGCAATGTCTGGTGTGGCAGCTAGCGCATCCCCGTTTCTGCGCACATCATCGGCGCGATTAGGGAAGGAGAGATCCCGATGCTCGCATACGCGACGGGGCCGGGCGGCCACGGGAGCAATCTTCCGCCGCCGCCACCTCGCCCACCGGCGCCGCCGGTTGCTGGCGAGGCGGACGACGGCGGCGTCTGGGCCGTGGACGCGGTCCTGTCCGAGAGTGCGGGCCGGCTCTCCCGGACGCAGGCACCCATCGGTGTGTGGGGCCTGCGCGCTCCCGGGTGGCCGTTCACGTCGAAGGGCGTGGCGGCCACCCGGTACCCCCTGGCAGTTCTCTCCGTCTCCGGCTGGTCGCCTTCCCCTACTCTCCCCAGGTCGGAAGACGGCCAGCCGGCCCCACGGGCGGAGGCCCGATGATCACCGCCGCGACCCGAGAACTGGTCGTGACCTCTCAGTACCTCGGCGCGCTGTGCACCCGGCAGGTCGGCGGTGACCGGCACCGGATCGTCGGTGTGCACCTGGAGCCGCCCGGCGTGGCCCCTCCGGTGGCGGAATGGCTGGACCACACGGCTGGTGTGACCAGGCTGGTGTGGATTCCGTGGCTGGGCTGGTGCGCCACGGGCGGATCGGCTACCCCGTACACCCAGACCGACATCGACGCGCCCCGCCTGGTCGCGCTGGACGGCCAGGCGCTGCTGAGCCTGCCGACCTCCAATGGTTCGATGCGCCTGGCCGTGGGACGGACTTACGAGTTGCGGCCTGACGGCTTGTGGGGGTGGTCGCTGTGCGCGATGACCTGACCCGTGAGCACCGAGTACGGCCCGGTGTGCCGACCGACGAACTGGCCGACCTGTTGTGGATCTTCACGACCGGGTACGTGCCGGACGCCGACGCGATGATCGTGCGCGAGGCGGACGGGGCCATGCGGATCACCCCGGACCCGGTAGCGCCCGCCGGAACCGAAGCCGTTGTGACCCGCCGGCACCTCGCCGAGATCATGCTCAACACCGGTGCCACCCCCGGCAGGTTGCGGAACGTGCACAACGCCCGTGTGCTGGCCGTCGTCATCTGGTCGATGCGATGACCACGGCGATCGGCAGGGCGAGGGTGCCAGAAGGCCTGACCGTCCCCGGGGACCGGCTGCCCCGCCGGCTAGCCCAGCGACCCGCGACCGCCGCGGTCGAGCAGGATTTGAAGACGCGGCCGAACGGATCGGCCGTGGACTGGGTCGACCCGCCCGCCGAGCGGCCCCGGTACCTGCACCCGGAAGTGGTGTCGGTGCCGCCGGTGTGGGCGGCGTTTCGAGCGGGGCCACACACACGGCTCGACGACCGGGCCTGCCCCGGGTGCGGCCGGCACTTCCTGGTGCAGATCACCCGCCACCGGAGCCAGACATGACCCGCCGGTCGCCCCGTCTGGGTGTGAACGGGTCTCGACGCTGGACGTCCGGCGCCACGGCGATCACGGCAATCGCACTGGCCGCGTCGTGCCGGTTCAGCGACTTCTGGGAACTGATCCAGCAGGCGATCTCGAAACAGAGGGTTCCGGCCGCCGCCCCAACACGCGCGGCCGGCACCGGCCCCGCCCGACGTGAGGCGGGCAGGGCCGGACGGTGGGGTCCGAGCCTGGGACCGCCCGGACCCCACCAACAACGACGAATGGGAAGGGTGCGTGATGTCGAGGAGTCTCCCCAACGACTTGCAGCGACGCTGGCGGGTGGCCCTGGTCGTAGCGTTTCTCGCCACGCTGGTCGTGTGCAGCTCCGGAGTGGTGTACCTGGCGGTCAAGGGCCGGGCCCACGCCGAGGTGCCCCGATGAACGGGCACGCTGCCCGGATCACGGCGGCCATCGCCGTGCTGACGGGCCCCGTGAACCCGCACCGCTCGGCCGGCCGCCCACAACGTCTCGGCGAAACCTGCGAAGACCCTGCGGACCGTGCACCCGGCAGGCGGCAATCCGCGCCTCGAGCGCCGACGTGAAGCGCCGCAACACGCCGGTGCTCACCGAGGAAGACCGGCAGAGGAACGCTCAGATCGCCGTCACCGGACACCTGAGGATCGCGCGGGAATCCGACCGTGCCCGGCACGTAGCTGGTCCCGAGGGCTGGTGCCAGGGTCGCTGGCACAACGGGCTTGTTCGACGCCCTTCTGAGTGTGGAACGCGCTCGCTCTGGGAGTCACTTTCTAAGGCACCGCAAGGACTTTCGACTCGCTAATCGACACGCCCGGCCCCAGCCGAGGCGGTCCCTACACTCCGACGGATGGACACCCAGATGACCTCAAATCCGCTCCGCCTGCACGCCAACGGCACCGCCCCGGACCACCCGACGGCCGACGCGGTCGCCACGCAGCGGGAGATCTTGATCCAGGAGCTGCGCGATCGGCGAATGATCGTCTCGGACGCGGTGGAGGCCGCTTTCCGGACCGTGCCGCGCGAGGCGTTCATGCCTGCCGGGACGGCGCTGAACGTCGCCTACGGCTACGACGAGGCGGTGACCACCGCCTACGACGAGCACGGCCGGGCGGTGTCGTCGGTGTCGGCCGCCTACATCCAGGCGGCGATGCTGGAGCAGGCCATGCTCAAGCCGGGAATGCGGGTACTGGAGGTCGGCTCCGGGGGTCTGAACGCCGCCTACCTCTCAGAGATCGTCGGGCCTGATGGCCGGGTGGTCAGCGTGGACATCGACCCGGCGGTCATCGACCGGGCGACGCGGACGCTGGACGCCGCCGGCTACGCCGGTCGGGCCCGGCTTGTGACTATCGACGCCGAACACGGCGTACCTGACGAGGAGCCCTTCGACGCCATCCTGGTGACGGTCGGCGCGTGGGACATCGCCCCCGCCTGGTTGGACCAGCTCGCAGTCGGCGGAATCATCGTGTTGCCGTTCATCATGAACGGGATCACGCTGACGATCGCGTTCCGCCGCGACGGCGACCGCCTCGTCAGCACCTCGACCGAGGCCGCGGGGTTCGTGCCGATGCGCGGTGACGGTGCCCGCGACGACCGGGTGTTCGACCTCCCCGGCCCCAACGGCCAGATGGTCCACCTGGCGTTCGACGCCATGGCCCCGAAGGACCCGGGTCTGCTCGACGGGGCGCTGGCCACCGACCGTGCCGAGGCGTGGTCGGGAGTCACCGTGGCCAACGGGGAGTCGTTCCTGGGCCTTCATCTGTGGTGGGCCTGGACCCTGGACGGCTTCTGCCGGTTCGTGGCCGACGACGGCACCGATCTGGCCGCCGAGCGCGGTTCCTGGTTCCCGTTCGGTGTGGTCCGCGACGGCGGGTTCGCGTACCTGGTGGTCCGGCCCCGGACCGGCGGCGGCGGGGCGGAGTTCGGCGCGCGGGCCTACGGCCGCGACGGGCAGCAGGCCGCCGACGTGCTGGTCGCCTCCGTCCGGGACTGGGACGCCGCCGGCCGTCCGGCCGATCCGACGTTCACGTACTGGCCGGGAAGCGACCGGTCGGACATCCCCACGGACGCGGTGTCTCTGACCAAGAGGCACGGCGTCCTCACGATCTCCTGGGCCTGAGGGCTGGCCGGTCGGCCCGCCACAGGTTCAGGTGGCCATGAAAACCCCTGATGAAGGAGTGTGAACGACAATGGCACCTCCCACCGCACTGCTCGACCGCCCTGAGGTCGACGCCCTGACCGACGAGGACTTCGTGCTGGACATGCGGGTCATCGAGAGGGCGACCCCGCTGGCGGAGATGATGTGCACCACCGGCGACGGGTGCGGGTCGACCTGCGCCAAGTCGGCCTGCGTGACCGGGTCCTACGACCCCGCCTGATCCCCGAGTAGGTAGGCCGTAGCTAACCTGCGCCGCCGACGCCCAGCAACTCCGGACGTCGGCGGCCCACCCCCGCAGGAGGTACACATGCCGATCCGCCGTGCCGGTTTCCAGCCGGCCGGGCCCGTGCTAGTCCGGGCCAGCACCCGCCCCGACGACCTTGACCTGACACCCCCCGACCCGGCCGCCGACACCCGGGAGGCGTTGGCGTGGCTTCGGGCCCGCTGGGCGCGCGAGGACTTCCAGGTCGCGGTGGCCACGGCGAGCCCTGACCTGGCCTCACGGATCCGACAGCTTATGGAGAACGGCGGGGCGAGCGTGGAGGCGAAGGCTGTGCGTCGGGCGGTGACGGCCACCTACTCTTACCTGCTGCGGTGGAGCAGGAGAAGTACCCCGTTCGGGTTGTTCGCCGCCGTCGGCGTCGCCACCGGCGGGCCGGCCGCCGCGACCTTCGGGACCGCGCACCGGGCGGTGGCGCGGGCCGACGCCGACTGGCTGGCCCTACTGATGGACCGCTTGGAGCAACACGAAGGGCTCCGGGACAGGTTGACGGTCGTCGCTGACAGTGCCGCGTTCCTGCGCGACAGACGACTGATCACTGACGCCCGACCTCACCCCGGGCGACGCACCCCCGGGCAGCTCCGCGACGAGTCGACCGCCTTCACCCGGCCCGTCCAGATGGCCGTGACCCTGGCGAAGACCCCGATCGGGTTCGACAGCCTCGCCCGCGCGATGGCCGCCCGCTCACCCAAGGCGGCACCGGAACGCATAGTCGGCTTCCTGCACGGCCTGATCGACGGCGGGGTCCTCCTCACCAACCTCCGGCCGCCCATGACGGCCGTTGACGGGCTCGCCCACGTCCTGGACGTGCTGACCAGCGCCGGCGCGGCCGACTTCAACGATCTGGCGGACCTGGTGGGCCAGCTCCGCGTTCTCCACGCCGACCTCACCAGCCACAACACCACAACCGACCCCCGCGAGGCCGCGACGGTCCGCGGCACGGTCACCGCCGTGATGCGGGACCTGTTCCCCGAAGCCCGCCACCAGCTGATGGTGGATCTGCGCCTGGACGGTCAGGTCAGCCTGCCGCCGCAGGTCCTCGCCGACGCCGCGCGGGCGGCGCAGGTGCTGGTGGCGACAGGTACCCGGCCGTTCGGATCGATGGCGTGGCTGGAGTACCACGCGGCCTTCCGCGACCGGTACGGCCCAGGGGCGCTCGTGCCGGTGCTGGACCTGGTCGGCGAATCCGGCCTCGGCTACCCGGCCGGGTACCTGGGCGGGCCGGCACCGAGACCGTCGTGGCGGGTGGTGACCGACCGCGACGCCTACCTGATGGCCCTCATTCAGCAGGCCACCCTGCACGGGGCGGACGAGATCGACCTGACCGGTGCCGACATCGACGCCCTCGGCCCGCCGCTCCGCGACCGCGCCGACATGGTGCCTCCCGCCCGGGTGGAGCTCGGCTTCGCGGTGCACGCCGCCGATCCGGCCGCCGTCGACCGAGGCGAGTTCACGGTGCAGGTCACCGGTATCCCGCGTACCCCGACCAGCATGGCCGGCCGGTTCGCCCACCTTCTCGACGCGGCCGACCGCGATGGGCTCGCCCGCTCACTGACCGGACCACGCGAGGAGTCGGTGCTGGTGGCGCAGGTGTCGTTCCCGCCGCGCCGTATCGCCGCCGAGAACGTCGCCCGGACCGGCCGCCTGACCCCGGCGGTCATCTCCCTGTCCGAACACCCCGACGGTGAGGTCGTCGGAGTGGACGAGCTGGCGGTGACCGCCGACGCGGAGCAGATGTACCTGGTGCACGCGCCGACCGGCCGCAGGGTCGTTCCCGTCCTGCCGCACGCCCTCGACGTGATCGCGCACATGCCACCGCTGGCGAGGTTCATCGCCGAGGTCGCCGACGCCCGCACCGCGACCGTCGACCCCTTCGACTACGGGACCGCTCGCAACCTGAAGTTCGTGCCCCGGATCCGGCACGGGCGGGTGATCCTGGCCCCGGCCCGCTGGCTCCTCCCCAACACCCTCATCACGGCGACCCCCGCAGCGAGCTGGGAGGCGGCGTTGAAGGACTGGCTGGGCCGTTGGCGGGTTCCGGCTCGCATCGTCGTGTGCCAGCACGACACCCGCCTGCCCCTGGACCTCGACGAGCCCGCCGACCGAGCCCTGCTGCGCGGCTTCCTGGACAAAGCCGACCAGCTCGAACTCCGCGAAGACCTCACCCAAGGACGGGAGTGGCCGGGCCGGCCGGTTGAGTTCCTGGTCCCGCTCCGCCTGGCCACACCTGTCGGTCGGCCGCTGCCGGTCACCGTGCCGGCCGGACCGACCCTGCACCCGGGGGCCAGCGACGTGCTGCGGGTGCGACTGTCGGGCAACCCGGCCCGCCACGACGACCTGCTGACCGGCCACCTCGCTCCGCTCGCCGCCGAACTCCACGGCACCGGTGTCCTGCACTGGTGGGTAAGCCGGTACCGCGACACGATCCGAGCCGCCACTGAACCCAACGTGTCCCTCATCCTGCGCTTGGCGTCCGCAGCCGACTACGGCCTGGTCGCCGCACGGGTCGGACACCTCGCCGCCGATCTGGCGACCCGGGGACTGCCCTGCCAGGTAGAGCTGGTCGGCCACGGCGAACACACCGGCCGCTACGGTCACGGCCGGGCCCTCTCCGCCGCCGAACAGGTCTTCGCCACCGACACCACCGCTGCCCTGGCCCAGATCCGCCTCGCCCAGCAGGCAGGCATCAGCGGCCAGGCCCTCGCCGCGGCCTCGATGGCCCACCTCGCCGCCGCGTTCACCCCCGAACCGTCCGCCGGCCTGCACGTCCTCCTCGACGTACTCGGAAACGCCACCGAACCCGCCGGCCGGGCCGTCTGTGATCTGGCCCGCCGGCTGTCCGACCCGGCCGGAGAACAGAGCGCCCTCCTTGACCTTGCCGGCGGGGAGGCGGTGTTCGTGGCCTGGCGGGCCCGGGCATCGGCGCTTCGCGCCTATCACGATGTCCTGCTCGCCCAACGCGACCCTGTCACGGTCCTGCGGACACTGCTGCACGAACACCACGTCCGCGCCCTCGGCGTCGACCCGACCTTCGAACGGGCCACCAACCACGCCGCGAGCACCGCCGCCAGGCTCCTCCTCGCCCAGGCCGGCCGCCGGTGACCGGCGGCCGGGGGCCGATCGTGCTCACCACCAGCGAGGCCAAAGCCCAGTCGCTCGACAAAGGACCCATCGGCGGAGCTCTGCTGGCCGTCGAAGAAGCCCTGACCGGCGCCGGCACCTGGAACACCGCCCACCAGCAGGTCCAGCGGGCCGTGGCCGGGCCGGTCGACGCCGGAACCCACACCGGCCTCTACCACGGCGCCCCAGCGGTCCTGGTCCTCCTGGAGGCCGCCAGCGCCGACGGCCGCCCCCGCTACGCCGCCGAACGCGACCTCCTGCACCGCCACGTCCGCCACCTCGTCCAACAACGGCTCGCCGACGCCCAGACCCGCCTCGCCGGCCGCCGCGCCGCCGGGTTCGCCGAGTACGACCTGTTCCACGGACTGACCGGCCTGGGCGCGCTACTCCTGCGCACCCAGCCCACCAGCACCGAACTCGGCGACGTGCTCCGGTACCTGATCAGGTTGACCGAGCCCTACCGCCTCGACGGGCTGACCGTGCCCGGGTGGTGGGTCGACCACCACCCCGACCAGCTCGCGCCGACCCCCGGAGGGCACGCCAACCTCGGCATCGCACACGGAGCCGCCGGCATCCTCGCCGTCTTGTCCATGGCCGTCCGCACCGGATACGAGATTGACGGGCAGTTCGCGGCGATCGGGGAGCTAACCGCCTCGTTCGACCGGTGGCGGCAAGAAGACCAGCACGGCACCTGGTGGCCCCAGTGGATCACCCGCGACGACCTCGCTGCCGGCCACACCGCCCAGCACGAACCGGGCAGGCCCGGCTGGTGCTACGGCACACCCGGCATCGCCCGCGCCCTGCAACTCGCCGCCATCGCCACCAGAGAGCCCACCCGGCAGGCCGCAGCCGAAACCGCCCTCGCCGACAGCCTCCACGATGCGGCCCTCGACCTGCTCACCGACGGCGGACTCTGCCACGGACTGGCCGGGGTGTACCAAACCGCCTACCGCGCCGGCGAAGACGCCACCACCCTCACCGTCGCCCGCCGCCTGCCCGCCCTCGCCGAACGCCTGGCAGCCACCGACCCCCTCACCGACGACGGGCTCCTCACCGGGGACGCCGGCCGGCAACTTGCCCTGCTGACCGCCCGCACCGGAACACCACCGACCTCAAGGTGGGACACATGCTTACTCATCGCCTGACCGTCCCGGCCCACCGGCTCGCCGCCCTGGTCGAAGACGTGCTCGCCGGCCAACCCGCCGAACACCTCGCGGCGCAGGCGGGCATCGACACGGCGGACCTGCTCGACGCGATCGAGACGTTCCGCACCGCGGGAAACGCCGCCCTACGCACCCGGCACGACGACACCTGGTTCCACGCCCGGATCCGCCCCACCGACTGGGCCGATGCGGAGAACCTGTTCTCCGAACATGTCGGCCCTCGCCTCGACGGTCTCGACGGCAGGCCCGCCTGGTGGTACATCCGCAAACACCCCGACTGGCGGATCCGGATCCGCACCCGCCGGCACCAGGACGCCGCCGCCCTCCTCGACCAGTTCACCAACGAACGGTTGATCGCAGGCTGGACTCAGGGCGTGTACGAGGCCGAAACGGCCGCGTTCGGCGGACCCGCCGGCGTCGACATCATCCACGACCTGTTCTGCGCCGACAGCTCCGGCATCCTCGCCTACCTCCGGCTCGACCCGCCACCGTTGGGCCGCCGGGAACTGTCCCTCCTACTGCTGCGGACCCTGCAAGACCACGCCGGCCTCGACCCGTTCGAAGCCGCCGACGTCTTCGACCGGATCGCCGCGATCCGCCCCGCCCCCGGCCCACAACAGAAACACCGCGTCGACAATCTCGCCAACCACATGTTGCCCCTGCTCCTGTGCACCCCGACCGCCAGGGACACCATGTTCGCTCCCGACGGCCCCCTCCACGCCGCCGCCGACTGGAAAGCGGCGGCGGTCGCTGCCGGGAACCAGCTCGGCGAAGCGGCCGTCACCGGGCGCCTCGACCGCGGCCTGCGGGCCACGATCGCCCAGGCCACCATCTTCCACTGGAACCGGCTCGGACTGACCGCACCGGTCCAGGGCCTACTGGCTCGAGCCGCGACCCACGCCCTGCTGTCCCGGGACTGACGATGACCGAGACCGCGCTGCGATACATCCCGCTACTTGGGCGGCCCCGCCCCGACAGCGCCGACGACCGCGACCGCGACCGCGCCACCCTCCAGGGCATGCGCCACGCGACAACCCGCAGAACAGCCCTGATCCTCGACAGCCACACGCTGCCTACCACCAACTTGACCGGCGAGAGCACAGGATCATCGCCATGGAAGACCACGCCCCAGTGACCTCACCGGTGAAAGGCCGTTCGTGACCACCGACCTGCTCAGCCCGTACCGCTCCAGCCAGCCGCCACCCGACCGAGCCGGGGCCCTCACCGCTTTAGTGGGCTAGCCCCACAGGGCGCGACACGCTATGTCTGGTTGGGTTGTGGTCCGTTTGGTTTCCTATTTTTGTACTGTCGCTGAGTTTGCTGCCTATGTCGGTGGGATCGGAATTTCTCCGCGTGGGTTGTTGACTCCAGGGTGGGGGGTGTCCCACTCTAGGGACTCTTAGCTGCGAGCGAAGCGCGGATCGGTCCCAGCGCCTTTCGAATCGTCGGTGCCTGCGGGAGCAGTGTGCCTACATTCGTCGGCGGTGACACCTCTGCTGCGTCGAATGTGACGTGTCAGGAGGTGTCTGGGGCTCGGTTCGTCGTTAGCCGCGTCAAGTGCTGGTGGCCCCGGCGCTCGCGCCGGGGCCACCAGGGGGTCGACCGAAGGTGTTACTCCCTAGACCGGAGCACCTGGTCGACGAGCCAGGCCAGGACCCTGGCGCCTACTACGAGGCCAAGGGTCCTGGCCAGGTTCAGTACGTGGCGGCGTCCGACCCTGACGGGGCACGACGACCGGTACTTCCCAGCTGAACTCCTGACCGACGTGCGGCGAGGGGTCCCCCGGCGGTCACGCTGCCGGGGCCGGCGGTTGCGGCTCAACTATGTCTCCTCCTCTCGTTACGGGGGTGGTTTTCCCCCGCGACCGTCCTTCCGCGGACGCGGTGGACGGACGACTTCAGGGATGACCCGAGAGAAGAAGGTTGTGCTCGCTCCTTTCGACTGACTATTTACGGCCGTGCAAGTAAAGGGCTAAACAATCAGCGTGTCCAGCGTCGGCGGGCGTGTCGCGGAACCTTTTGCAACCACGTGGTTGCACTGCTGGTCGCAATCGGCCACAGTGGCCACCACCACCTTGCCTGTCCGAACACGACCGCAGGTCAACCGCGTTCAAGGGTCGCCAGCGCAACCGATCGCCCGACCGCCACTGGCGGGGACGGACAGTTTGTCTGTCGGTGCGGTACACCATCACGCGATACTCCAAACGCAGCTCACGGCACTGGGGAAACCATCGCCGTCCGCCGGTCGTGCCCCTGCAGCGGGCACGACCGTCAATACCCGTGCCCAGGTTGGGCGCGTGCTCCGCAAGTCTCGCAGCGCCAAGTGGGTCGCTCATCGGACAGACTGTGCGTCATTTTCCAGAGCAAGTCACGGTAAGGTCTCGACGCCGACGGACCCTGATGGACGCGCGGCTGAAGGCATGTCGGCGAACTGCGGTGGCCCCTGGATCCGCCCGGGCCGCCGTCAGCAGTCCACCAGCACCGCGGCCTGCCCCGACTGCAGGCAAGGCTGAGCACGTTGCCTGCGGCGCGGACCGGTCGCTTCCTGCTCACGGTCATGTGTCCGGGTGTTCCTCGGGTCTGCCGAAGGGGTGGGCGGGCTGTCTGGCTCCAGCTGGCGGTGGCGGGGCTTGAGCGGTTCCACACTGTAGTTGATCAATGGGTACAGAATTCCGACGAGGCACAGCGCCGCAGTGGCGACGACTGATCGCGTCAGCTTCTTGGGCAGGTTGTACGGGCCGATCGGCGGGAGGTCGCGGCTTCGCCGCTCGGCCGCTTCCCGCCGCAGCGCTCTGGCCTGGACCGCCTCGGGGGACATGCGTCTGGTCTTGAACCGAGTGAACGCCGTCAGGAGGCAGTACGGCAGGAACGCGAGCACGATCGCCTTGCCGACGTTCGACGGGATGAGCGCGCTGGTCATGCCCGTCGCCATGTTGCTCACCATCAGGTAGCCGAGCGCGACGTAGGACATGCACAGGGCCACGATGAGGCGGTCACGTCTGCGGGTGTAGATGTTGAAGCGGGCCCTCCACCACAGCTTGCCTTCGAGTTCGGTCGCGCTGATCGCCGCCGACAGTGGGGTCGGGCCCAGCGGTGCTGGCGCGGAGTGCGCACGTTGGGCGGTCCCCTCTGGTGCGATGGACACCGCGAGGTCGCCGGTTGAGGACGTCTCCAGACCTGCGGGTACTGAGCCCGGTTGGTCGGCGAAGCGGTCGCCGTCACCGGCCGGGGGCACCGGAACGAGATCGCGTTCTGCTCCCCGGTCCTCGATCACGGGTTGCTCGGAGGTCAGGCCGTGGTCCTTCGCCGTCGCCCGGCGCCAGGCCCGTTCCCAGTCGGCGAGCTCGTCGGGGGTTGCCCCGCACAGCTCGGCGACCCGCAACGTCAGCGGCAGAGTGGGCCGCCGTCTCTTGATGAGCGCGTCGTAGAGCGTGCTGGACGACAGGTGCAGGCTCGCATCAGCGCTCTCCTTGGTCCTGGCCGCCAGCGCCCGCCAGCTCAGTCGGGCGTGCTGGCGGTAGGCGTCGAGCTGCCCGGCGATGTCGGCCAACTCGTGCACCGGAGTCGCACGTGGTCGTGCGGGTCCTGGCATCAGGTCATCGGGGAGCAGTTTGACCTGCACCGGGCCGAACAGATTCAAGGGGCTGTGACCGCTGTGGGCTTGCGCCCACCGGTCCTTCCACGCCGCCACCTGCCCACCACATGCGCGTACGTAGGCACTCGTGACATCCCAGGTAGGCAACCGGTCGCCAGCCGCGGCCTTGGACAGGGCCGAGGAGCTGAAGTTCACGCTCTTGGCCATGGCCTTGTAGGGAGGTTCACCTGCGGCCCGGCGCAGCTCTCGCAGTTCCACTGCGAAGGCCGCGATCGGACCACTGCACGGATCGATCTTCTTCTCCGGTCGCACCATCGAAATCACCCTCGTTCGCGCAGCCCTCGCGGGTCACGCGAAACGCAGGCCCCGCCCCGTCGCAAGCGCGATCCGGTCGCCGACGAGCACCACCACCGACGCAGCCTTCGCCTCAGGCGGGGCTTTGGCGACCGGTCGGGCCGCTAACGCCGCGGCGGCGTCAGCGGCGGCACTGCCAGGCCACGCTTCCGAGGTGCCGGGCCGGACCGGGTTGTGCCCGTTGAGATGTGGGCGAGGTGGCTTCATCGCGAACACGAACTGATCTCCTGTCATCGCGTGGTGTGCGACAGGCCCCGCGTGGGGCCCGCCAGGCGGCCCCCCGTCAAAGGACGGGGGACCGCCTAAACACGGCTCAGGTAGCCGGATTTCTCAAGGGATGGAGGTGATGAGCGTCCCCAGCGTTTGGTCTCGCATGGGGGATACCTCCGGTCGCCAAGCGTAGTCCTCACCGCCCCCGCGCAAGCACGGTGGCGTGGGTAGCGCCCGATCTGTCGTCAAGCCACGGCGCCGGACAGTTGATTTCTCAGATGGCATCAACTGTCGACCACGTAATCAACGCCGGCGGTCCACCGGCATCCGCTCCGTATCACCGCAGCTCCTGCGGTCGACACATAGGACGATGATCCCGAACGTTCACCCGCTGTGTCTCACATCTGGTACACGGCTGACGATCGATCACGGCTAGCCGTGAGAACCCGCACTGTCCGGGGTAACGTCTGGACTCGAAAGGATCTCCTGCATCTGCCTCAATCAGGTAGCCGGTGCTTGAGACTATGGGTATCACCCTGTTGGTCCAGGGTGCCCCAAATGCGCAGGGGGCCCGGCGGCTTGTCGCCAGGGCCCCCTACGCTTACTCGGCACAACTTCGAACAAATGTCTGACGCCTGCTGTGTCCTCCCTGTTGTACGGAGGGCCGTCTGTGTCGACCCTGCCCACGAAGGCGCAACGCGAGTCGGCGGCCAACCTTGGGCAGCTACACCGACGCCAACGGAGCGAACGGATGCGCCCTGTGCACTCCACCTGTCGGCTAACGCGGGCCAGGCCATCACCCTCACCTCGCTGAGGCCGAGAATGCATCCTGAAGGCCAGCTTCGTTGTCGACGACGCCAGCGTCATGGCCTCTTGATCTGCTTTATCGGTTTGCTGACTGCCCATATCGTTGGTGCCTGGTTGACTACCCGCATGGGTGTTGGCAGGTCGCTTCCGCGTCAACTGGACATGGTCGCCGTCGCCCGGCAGGCGTTCGGGCCGGTCTTAAGTTCGCTGCGGTTGAGCGGTGAGCAGATCGATGGTCAGTCACTCGCCGAGCTGGAGGCGTCGCTGACCAAGGTCAACGAGTTGATCGCGAACCCGGCCTCGTTCGGGGGGCCGATCCGGCTCAAGCTCAGTGCCAACGCCGGGGCGGTGATCACGCAGAACACGGCTGAGGCTCACCTGGAGATCGGCCCCCTGCCGATGCTCCTTGAGTGCAAGCAGGCCATATTGGACCGGCTCGCCGAGCTGCGCCCGCAGCAGCAGTACGAGGACATTCGCGACGTGGTGAGCGAGAAGGTCGACGACGCCAGTCTGCGCGCCGTCCTTCTGTCTGCGCTCGAGGAGGAGCGGGAAAAGCAACAGGCGACCACCGAACAGCTCCGCGAGGAGATGGCCCAGGTCCGCCGAGCCGAGGTGGAAGCGGCTGAGGCCCAGGCTCGGATCAAGATCGAGATTCAGGAGCGCAAGTCCCGCATATACCGACAGTTCCTCGAACGCGAGTCGGTGGCGACCATCATCGGCGCCGTGCTCCTGCTCGCCCTCGCCACCGTGCTGGTCGTCGCGATGTTCATCCGGCTGCCCGTGCCAGAGTTGATCTCCAGCTCGTTCCTACTCATCCTGGGCTACTTCTTCGGTCAGACCACCGGCCGCCGACGGGCAACCAACGACGAGGGCGACGACGTCGGTTGAACACGAGAACTCGGGCGCTTCCCGGTCGACGTCGAGCGGCTTGACCATCAGGTGCGGTCCACGTAGGTGTCGGTCCTGTACGGAAGTGCGGCAACCGCGCGCGGACACGGCTTCCGCCGCGAATCCCTGACCACGAACGAAGGTCAGCCGCCCCTGGCGTTCCAGCGGCAGGGGCTTGAATCCGCGCGCCGATGGTCCTCACCCACACCGGCGGCTTCGGTCCAACCGGCACGAGAAGTGTGCCGGTCAATGGCGATTCCAGGACGTTCGGCCCTCGCCGGGAGATCTCGGCGAGGGCCGAACGTGTTCACCAGGCGAGCGTTCTTACCCGTCGTAGAGGAAGCCGCAGCCCTCGTCCGGGTCAAAACGATGGATGATGGCTCGCCCGGGGCACGTTCGTCGTAGAAACGCCGCACCCTGCCATTGCCTGCTGTGGTGCTAGGCCGCCCGTCGGGTCCGGGGGATCAGTTTGGCGGTCTTTTCCGCCGTCTCCAGTTCGACCTCGCGGAGTAGTGAGGTGTAGATGTCTCCAGTGGTGGAGAGGTTGGCGTGTCCGAGGAGTTCCTGGATTTCTTTGAGGTCGCCTCCGGCGGCTTTGGTGAAGGTGGCCGCGGCGTGGCGGCCGTCGTGGATGCCGACGGGCGGGAGGCCGGAGCCGCGGACGTGGCGGTCCCATCGCTCTGACACCAGGTCGGGGTTCCATGCCCGGCCGTCGGGGCGGCGGAAGAACAGGTCGACGTCGACGTGCTGGACGCCGCCGTCGGCGGTGGGTGTGCGCATGCGGATCGTGGCCGGCCACGACGGTCCGGCTGCGAGTTTCTGGGCGTTGCGGCGGATCCGGTAGGCGTTGAGGTCGGCGACGGTCTCGGTGTCCAGGCCGAAGGTGCGGTCGCCGTTGCGGGTCTT
>NZ_JBFAZP010000017.1:0-60139 GCF_040681875.1 Longispora sp. NPDC051575
AACTCGGGCGGGAAAGCTTTCGGCACGAAGACATCCTTCCAGGAGGACCAAGATCCTCACAGATCAAGGAGTCAACCAAACCGGGTGCAGTCCCATCCTGCGGTGGCGATATCGGTGGCCACACCGAGCCTTTCGATCTCTTCTGCCGTCCAGTTGTGCTTGCGCATGACATCTCCAGCTCCGGAGCTCCACCACAGCCGGGACGCTGCGCATACGGGACCTCCTGACATCTGACCGAACTCCCCTGTCCTCAACGGGATCGGGGTGCTTCCCGCGGTTGTCTAGTCCGAGCCTGGCTCAGGAGCTGTCGAGGTGACAGGGGCACTGGGTGACACGTGGGGGCAGGGCTACTGGTGTTGGACTGTGGACGGGGCCATGAATCGCGGCAGGGAAGCGATGGGGCCGGAGAGGGGATGCGGCTGCCCGGTCATCGCGGCCAGCGCGGTGGCGACGGCTTGCACGTCGGCTTTGATGTAGGTCGTGGTGGCGGGGCCGACACTGTCGGTGTGCCCTGCGTATGCCCGCGCGACTCCATAGCCGAAGTGCCTTTCGACCCAGGTCAGGGTTGTGTGACGTAGCCAGTGCGCGGAGACGCCGTGCGCGGCGACCCACGGCAACACCTCGCCGATTCGCTTCCAGAGGGCGTCGTAACGACGGCTGGTGAGAGGTCGGCCGTTCCTGAATCGCAGCAGCTTGTCCACGGGAGCGTTCGCACCGCGCTGCCTGGCGCAGGTGTCGAGGTGCCGGGCGAGTTCGAGGGTGATCGGCTGCCAGCGTTGGGTGCCGCCCTTCTCGGTGAGTCGTACGAGGCCACGGCTGACGTCGAGGTCAACGAGCCGCAGGCCGAGGGCGCCGCCGCGCCGGCACGCGGTCTCGGTGTGCAGCCGCAGGAGAAGTGAATCAAGCACGACGTCGTACCCGCCCGAGCGTGCCACGCGATTGATCTCCTCCAGCTCCCTCCCGGTGAGAGCCCGACGGACGTTCGGCAGGCGGCGAGGCTTGACAACCTGGTGCGCGGGGCTGTCTGACAGCGGGATCAGCTTGTCGGCGGCGGCGCGGCGGTAGATCGCGCGGGCGGCTGCGATGAGACTCTCGCCGGCATGTCGGCCGCCTCGTGAGTTGCGGCGCGGTGTGGATCCGGCGACGATCGCTCGTTGCAGCCCCTCGACATCGCTGGCGGCTATCTCGTCCAACCGGCGTTCGCCCCACGCTTCGACGATGCGGTCCCAGTAGCTGCCGTATGTGCGCAACGCTCCGGGACTGGCCGCAGTCCGTACTTTTGGAACATAGGCGTCGAAGGTTGGAATGCGTCGGGGTTCGGTTTCGTGGCGGAGGTCGTCGAGGGTCACGCCGAGTTCGGCGAGCACCAGCCTGGCGGCGGCAATTCGGCTCGGGTCAGCGGCCATCTCTGCCTCCTCTGACGTGAAGGCGGACGAGGAGCCGGGCGACGACGTCCGCCGGGTGGATGATGAGCAGGTTGCCGGCGACGTACGCGGCCAGGAAGACCGGTTTCTGTGTTCTGATGCCGCACGTCGCACGAATCGAAAACGGCAGTGCAAGACTTCCGCGCAGTCTGACAAGGTGCTCTCCGTCAGCGGACGGAGTGACGGCAACGGCCTCGTGATGGGTGTCCATAGTGACCTTGAGTCCCGGACCCCAGCCGAGGGCATCGAAGATCGCCCGATGGGCAATGCGCCCCGAATCATCGACCCGGCACATGCCCACTATCGGCACTCCGTCATCGGCCGTGGGCAGTCGAGTCAGTGGCGGTAGCGAACTGCAGGGAGACGCCGGGGTCGTGCAGTCTGTCGGGGGTACGAGCGCGTCGATGGGCTCGACTGGGAAGGTTCGGCGGCGAGACATGGGGGCATCATCGCCACCCGCACGCGGTGGCGACGGACCTCGCGTCCGCTACGACGAGCGGCGCATGCTCACCGGACGCTTGGCCACGCGCTGAGATCCCCATGGTGAACGCCTCCGGAGAAGCGTGTTCAAGGGGGGACTAGGACACGCATCCGCGAAGGGCTGCAGCTCAGGGCATGGCTGGAGCTGGTGGGTGATTGAGCTCCGGAATCGATCGATGGTTCATCGTAGCGGCCCTGAGTTTGTGCAGACGTCGGGCCCTCCGTTGAGAGCCCGGCCGGTGGGTGAACCGGGGAGCGAATACGGAGGAGGAAATCCCTTCTGGCCAGTCTCCTAGGATGCCGTGAGCGACTGTGATGTCCGGCCGATTGGTCCGAACGCTCGGCAGCCTGCCGGGTGATTCGCCGTGGATGAACGGCCCGTGGCTGGAAAAGCTCGGCGCGATTGTCCGCGACACCCTGGCCGATGTGGGGCGAGTCGGCCCGTCCGGCGCTCGCCGCTCGATAGGCCCAGATCGAGGAACTGCCCGGCGCGGACTCGGGGAACATGCTCGCCGTGCTCTCCGACCTCGTCGCGCCCGTACGTCGAGCACACGACACTGCGCAACATCTGTACTGTTTGGCCACTCTGTAGCTCCAGGACACGTCAACGAGTGCCCCCCGGGCGGAGGCTGAGCGTGGAGACGTGCTGGATAATCAGCGGGTGACTGGCGTAGCCGATGATCAGACTCCCGCCACCGACGAGGCGGTGTCGTCCTCGGACGGGGAGCGCGTTGCTGTCGAGGGGTTCGGCGGGCAGTACCTGATCGCCGCTCAGCGGGTGCTCATGCTGGCCCAGGATCTCGTCGAGGTGCGGGTCGCCGATCCTGAGGCCGGCGCGGTCGACGACTTCGCGGCGTGCACCGAGGACGCTGTGCACGCCCTGCAGGTGAAGAGCCCGACGTTCCCGGGCACGATCACGCTCAATGACCTGTGCGCGGTCGGGAAGAACGGCCGCAGCCATGTCGGTGACCTGGCCGACGGCTGGACGCGGCTGGTGGCGCGTGAGGCGGAGTCGGGATTGCGCCGCGAGGTGACCGTCTGGTTCATCACGGAGGACAACGCCGCCAACAAGGAGCGGAAGTTCCCCACGTGCACGCTCGGTAGTCACACCTCGGCGTTCGTTCAGAATGCCCTGTACCCCGTGCAGTCGAGGCTTCGTGCGGGCGAGGTCCCGCCGGCGGAGCTTGTCGAGGGGTGGCGGGCCGCGTTCGACAAGCTGCACGATGCCTCGGGCTTGGACGAGGGGGCGTTCTGGGATTTCCTGCGGTGTGTGCGCTTCGAGTTCGGGGCCAAGGCTGATCCCGCATGGCTGGGAGGCTCGGTTCAGCAGGTCGGGCGGCTACGGTCAGAGGCCGTGGCGCTGGCGAAGTACTTCTTCGGCCGGGTCGCGATGCTCGAGGACGATGTGCGGGTCGTGGAGATCGCGGCTGAGGAGCTGTGGAAGGCGATGGTCTGGGACTCTCGGCCGGGTTTTCACCACCCGCACGTGTTCCCGGTGCCGGCGGCCTATGTCGTCAACGACGACGTGGAAATCGCCGTGCACGACCTGGTGGACTCCACCGAGCGTGGGTATGTGCTGCTGGAGGGCGCCCCCGGGAGCGGGAAGTCGACCTTGCTGGCCGCAACCGAGCTTCCGACGGCCCGGGTGGTGCGTTATTACGCGTTCGTGCCCGACACCCCGTCGGTGAACGTGCGCGGCGAGGCGGCCGGCTTCGTCGACGACGTGTGCTCCGCCCTGCGGAAGGCGGGGGTGCGCACCACCGTTGGCGGCTCCACGGCCGCCGACCTGCGGACGCGGCTGGCCGAGGCGATGGACGCCTGCGCGGCCGACTACCGCTCGGGTGGGATGAAGACGGTCATCGTCGTCGACGGCCTCGATCACATCCCCCGGGAGCAGAACCCGGTCATGTCGCTGCTGTCGGTCCTGCCGGCCCCCGACCAGGTCCCCGACGGCGTCGTGTTCCTCCTCGGCAGCCAGACGGCGCAGTTCCTGTCCGGAGCGATCCGGGCTCACCTGTCCACCGCCCGCCGGGTGCGCATGTCCCCGCTCGCCGACGTCCAGGTCCTCGACATCGCCGACCGCGCCGGCGTCGGACAGGCCCTTCACCCCGGGCAGCGGGAGCGGCTCGTCGACGCGGTCGGCGGGCATCCGTTGGCGTTGACGTACCTGCTGCGGTCGCTGGAGGCCGCGCTCGCCGGCGACGACGCCGGCCGCGACGGCCGTGTCGAGGGGGTGCTGGCGAAGGCGGCTGAGTACGGCAGTGATGTGGAGGCGCGCTACCGGGGCTACTGGCAGCAGGTGTGCGACCACGCGGATCTCCTGAGGCTGGTGGCGGTCGCGGCGTGGCTGCGCCGGCCGGTGGACGTGCGGTGGCTGTCCGCCGGCTGGGGCCAGTCCCTGGTGGGCCGGTTCGTCGCGGCGGCGGGGGCGCTGTTTCACGTCCAGGGCGACGAGTGGCACTTCTTCCACAACAGCTTCCGCCTGTTCCTGCGGAACAACACCACCGGCCCCGACGGCGCCGACGAGGAGACCGTCGTGCACGCCGAGATCGCCGACCGGTGCCGCGACCTGGCCGACCGGTGGCCGGATCAGGCGTTCGACGAACTCGCGCACCGCATCCTCGCCGGCCAGCACGCCCAGGCCCTGCAGGTCGCGCAGCCGGAGTTCTTCATGGCCCAACTCGACGCGCTGCGCCCCCACGACGACGTGTGCGCCGACATCCGCCTCGCGGTCAGGCTCGCCGCCGAGCGCGGGGATCTGGCCGCCCTCATCCGCCTGAACCTGGCCCTCAGCCAGGCGGGCCAGCGCGAGATGGCCCTGTCGAGCGAGGACGTCGCCACCGCCCTCGCAGAGTTCGGCTCCGCGACGCAGGCGCTCCCGCACCTGCTCTCCGGCCGCTCCCTGCGGGTGGCGGAGACCGCTGGACTGAAAGCGGCTCGTCTGATGGCGCGCGCGGGATCGCGCCCCCAGGCCAGCCGGCTGTTCCTGGCGGCCGGTCCGATGCGCGCGGCGGTCACCGACGGCGGACGTGACCTGACCCGAGGCGGCGTCGAGCACCTACGGGCGTGGGTGCAGGCGGCCACCTACACGATGACGCCCACCGCGCTTGTCGCGCGCATCGACCGTGACCTGCCCGCCGCGCCAGTCGACGTGTCCGTTGCCACGGACGAAGGTGCCCAGGAGCAGAGGGAGTTGCGGGCCGCCTACCGCGCCCACGCGCTGAAGGCCGCGGTGTCGGAGTGGCATGCCTCCGGCGACACCGACGCGGCGGCCGTGGGCTTGGAGCTGCTGTGGGCTGAGCACACTGTCGCCGCCGCCGCGACGACGATCGGCGTGGTCACGATCCTGTGCGACGACGGGAAGATCGGCCGCGCGCGCCCGCTGATGGATGACCTGGTCACACGCGTCGAAGCGGGTGTGCCGGGCGGGGAGCTGCCGGCGGCGATGTCGACGCGGATCGCGGGCCTGCTGGTGCGCGTCGACGGCACCACCGAGCGGGCACAACGCTTCCTGCCCGCGCAGGAGTCCTTCGAAGGCGAACGCCGCCCCGGAGGCCGGGAGACCCCGTGGGAGAGCAGCTACGAGGTACACCGTCTCCGACACGTCCTCGGCGTCGGCCGCCCCGCCGAGGACGTCGTGGAACCCCCGAAGAACGCACGCGGCGCGGGTGTGGTCCGCTTCGGGCGGGCGCTGCTGACGATCGCCGAACTCGACGCCGCCGCCACCCGTCACGAGTGGCTGGGCGGCCCCGCCCCGTCAGCGGTGCTCGTGACCGCCCGCACCCTGCTGCGGGTGTTCGAGGCGCCGACGAAGCTGACGTTCGAATGGACCGAATGGCACGCTGTCACCGACTTCGGTGAGGAGTACTTCTACCACCTCGCCCGAGTTGTCGCCCGGACCGAGCCGGAGACCCTGAAGGCGTTGTGCGCCTACGCCGTCGAACGGTTCGCCGCTGTCCAGGGCTGGCACCCCCGCCGGCGCAGGCAGCTGATCACCGGTTTCCTGCGCGCCGGCGCGTCACTGTCATGGGGGATCGCGCAACTCGACCTCCTGCAAGACCACCTCGCCCAGCCCGGCGTCACCGATCCCGAAGACCGGGCCAGTCAGCTCATCGCCCTGGCCGCCGGCTACCGGCACGCCGGCGCCGAGGATGCCGCCCACGACGTCGTGCGGCTGGCGGTCGGCTCGGCGACCGGGATCGGCAGCCACGAAGACGACGAACAGATGTTGGTGTGGGCCCGCTGGTTGCACGCCGCCGTGCGCGCCGAACCGGACCGGGACACCAACGCCGCCCGGATCGTCGACTTCCTGCGGCGCCTGGTGCCGTTCGGCGGGGACCAGTACGCGTGGCAGTTGCACAAAGCCGCCGCCGAGGCGCTGCGCGCGGCATGGACAGTGCAGCCGGGCTGGGCGCTGCAGCTCGGCCGCGCGGCCATGCGCCACGGCCTGCTCGGAGTCCCCGACCTCATCGCCGTCCTCATCACCTGCGCCGCCGACGACCCGACGCTTACACCGCTGGCGGTCGACTGCACGGCCGAACTGCTGATCCCCGTCCACGGCCACCCCGCCGACGGCCTGTGGGACCTGCTGATGCGCCACAGCTCCCGGCCCGCGGAGGACCTGCGCACCCTCGCCGACGCCACCGGTGCCCACAGCAACCGGGGCCAACGCTCACAGCACGCCACCGAGGCGCGCCACGCCGTTGACGCCGCCGACAAGGTCACACAGGCGCGCGCCGAAGACTACGACGACCTGTTCGGACTCGACCCCACCGGCGACCACCCCACGACCGGCTCCGACTACGACCCCCTCGCCCGGGGCGAACTGCTCGTGGCCGGGCAGCGATGGACAGCCGCCCAGGTCGCCGCAGCGGCAGCCACCGCAGCCGAGCTGCTCGGGATCCTCCAGGACGCCGAGCCGGTCACAACCCGCGACTACTTCGAGGCCTTCCCCTGGCGGGCGATCCTGCCCCGGGTCCTGCCGACGGCGACCAACGCCCAGCTCCGCGCCATCGCCACCGCCCTCCTCGACCATGACCTCACCGGCGCCGAGCAGCTCCTGCTCGCACGGACACTGGCCGACCGCGGCGATGAGGCGACCGCCCGACGCGTCCTGCGCCACGCCGTCGCCCGCCCGGTCGACGGCATCGAGACCGGCGGCTGGAGCGCCTACCGGGGCGAGACCACCCGGCAGGAGATCTGGGCAATCCTCCTGCAGCTCGGCGACCCGCAGGCCCAAACCGACGCGCTCACCGACCTCGCGGACACGATCGGCCAGGAGAAGATCCACCCGCCTCGCGTGGCGCCCGACCTCGAGGCGTGGATCGACATGCTCGGCCGACCCGACACCCGCGCCACGACCTGGCCCGACGTCGACAAGTACCTGACCCGGGTCGCCGAGGCCGACACCACCGCGACGTTCCCCCCACTCGACCCCGCAGCACAGAAAGACGGCGAGGCCGTGGCGGCGGTGATCGACATGGTCGTCGGGTTCCTCGGACACCCGGCCCGATGCCTCGACTACGGCGCACGTCGGGTACTCCTAGCCCTCATCGACCACCCTAGCGACGAGTCGCAGGCGCAGATCGTCGCCGACCGCCTCGCCGGCGCGCTACGTGACGGCGGATGGCCGGCCGAGGCCGCCGCGGCCGTCCTCGCCGCCGGAGCCAACCCGCCCGGCGGGCACCCGTTGTGCCCGCACCTGCCAGCCGGGGCGAGCCAGGCGCTGCACGACGCCATCGACGCGGCCATCGCCGGCGACGACCTAATCATCGCCGACCTGGCCACCCTCGCCGCCGACCACCACGGACTGCCGCCGGCCCGCCCGACCCCGCAGGACCTGCCCGCCGGCTACAGCATCACCGTCCCGCCCGTGCCCGCCGGGCACCTGCACTCCCCAGACCCCGAAACCGGAGCGGTCGCGTTGGGCGGCGACAACCCGCGCTTCCTCATCGCCCCGTACGACACGACCATCGACACCCTCGCCGACGCGATCGACATGCCGTCGGCGAACCTCCTGCACCGGGCCGCCGCCATCGCCCGCGGCGACACCAGCCTCGGCCCAGCGCCCTGGCGCCACCACAGCGGTGCTGACGCGCCCGACGTCGCAGAGCTCCTCCAACGCGACGGTCTCAAGGTCAGCCACCGGCCGACCTCGCTGCTGCGCGGGCGCCGCGCCATCAGCCGGATCATGTCCGAACTCGACCGGGCCGGCCTGCTACCCGCACCGCGACCCCGTGCCCGGCAGTTCACCCCCGCCGACTGGGCGGGCCTCATCGCACCCGAACTCGCCCGCGCGCCCGTCGGCCCCGTCTACCGCCACACCCGCCTCCCCACGGTCATGGATCGCTCCTTCGAGCCGGGCAACGGATGGCTCGACCAACTCGAAGAGGCGCTCACGGCCAGCACGGCGGACCTGAGCGGCGACCACGACCCCGTCCTCATCGCCGAAACATCGCGATGGCGGCGCAACACCAGCGAGAAATGCGACGAGCTCCGCATGCGCACCATCGCATCGGCACCGCCAGACCTACCTCACGGACCCCTGTCCCAGGCCCCGCCATCCAGGCGCATGGGCTTCGACACCACCTACAAGCTCCCCGACTACCTGGCGGCAGCGACCTCACCCCGGCCCGGAGACCCCGCGCCACAGCGCTGGGTGTGCCAGGACGAACTCCTGCCCACCGAATCCGGAAGATGGGAATGGTTGGGACTGCACCCCGGCCTGTGTCGCACACTCGGTTGGACCCTCGACCCCACCCGGCCGCTGGCATGGCGCGGCCCAGACGGCGCGCTGCGCTCGTGGACCATCTGGTTCGAGAACTGCGACGACTGGTCACCGTCAGCCGGAACCGACTTCGCGCACGGATGCCAGCTCCTGATCACCCGTCACGGCAGCGCAGAGCTGGAACGGGCATTCGGCTCCCTCGAGCTCCAGGCACTCGTCGAGCGCACGACAGAGGCGAGCGCCGACGCTAAGACCTGCTCGACGGTGATCCGACTGGATGCCCCCGGCGAATCCCAGACCCACCTCAACCTGGCTGACTAGCCGGCTATCCCCACCAGCCGGGCCATCACCCGAGCCCAACCGAGGACCCGTGCCGATCGCTGATCCGGGCGGTGAAGGTGTGATCAGGTCAGGCTGATAAGAAGCTGCCCGGCCACGGCGCTGCTCCGTCCGTGGAGACGGGCGAGGAGATGGCGTCCGTTGTCGGCGGTGGGGCCGGTGCCGCGCAGTGGGTTCGGGGTGCGGGCGGAGATGGTGACCAGGAGCTCGGTGACTGCGGTGTCCAGCCGGTCGCTGCGCGGGGCGGTGGAGCGTTCGCGGTCGGCGAACCACCGGACGGCGTCGTGTACGAACGCCGCGGTGGCCGGTTTCTGGAAGAAGTGGGCAGCCGAGTAGGCGAAGTTCTCGTAGGCCATGTGGTCGCCGAACCATGCGGTCCACGCTGGCACGGCCGCGCGCAGGGCGGCGGTCTGCTGCTCGGTGACGGGCGAGCGTCCCCACTCGCTGAGCCCGGCGACAGCGAGCGCCAGGACGCCCGTGCTGCGGTGGCCCTGCCACGTGTCGGCGGCGGCCAGCATGTCGGAGACCAGGGTGAGGAACGCCGCCGGCAAGGTGTCCTTCGCGCACGCCGTCTTCCACACCCCGTCGAGGTAGTGCTCCACCCAGGGGGCGGCGGTGCCGCCGAGGGCGAGGATCGGCTCCCAGATCGTGCGGGCCTGCGCGGGGTCGGCGTTGACGGTGACGTCGGCGAGAAGGTCGAGAGCATGACTTTCCGCTTGGTAGGGGTGGCGGGGAAATCGCTTGGTTGCCGTGGTCGGTGCCAGCCCGGTGGCGACGAAGTCCGCGAGGTCGCCTGCGACCTCCACGACCCGTGGATCGGCCGTGCTGTTCTGGCCGGTGAAGTGCGGGCGGGCGGCGATGAGGTAGTCGAGGTCGAGGGTGCGCAGCATGCGAGTGCGGGCGTCGGTGTCGGCCGGGAACCTGGTCACAGGGGTCGAGTCGAACCAGGCGGCGAGCCGGGGCACGTCGACGGGGAGGCTGCCGTCAGCGAAGGCGTCGAACGCGGCCTCGCAGGCCGTCTCCAGCCCCGCGAAGCCATCGCCAGGGTCGTGATCGGGCTCGTCGTCCTGTTCCTCGTCGGGTCCGTCGTCCTCCTGCGGGTCGAACTCGAAGTCGAAGTCGTCCGCCTCTTCCAGGTTGTGTCCGAGTTCGTTGCGCCACATCGACAGCCGCGCCCAGTGCAACGTCAGGTGCTCGAGCCGGAGCACGTCGTCGGCGAGGTTCGGGTGCGCGGCGACGAGCCGCATCACGGTGGTGATGGTGAGGCGTCGCGGCACGAGTAATAGCCGGGCGACCGCCGCGCGTACGTCGACGTTCTCGGGGTCCTCGGCGAGCAGGGCGATGAGCGCGTCGGCGCAGAACCCGTCCCATTCGTGGTCGGAGGGGTTGTCGGGGTACACGTCGGTCAGAACGGCGGTCGGGTCGGTGAGGGGGCGCAGCAGCGCGGCCCGGCACCACGCCTCCCGGTCAGGGTGGGCGCGCAGCCAGTCGCGGGCGCACAGCACCAGCCACGCCGCGTACCCGCACCGCAGGTCCTCCACGCCGCTGATCGAACTCGGCGACTCCGCGTCCGGGGCCAGAGCGTCGAGTTGCGGCTGGACGGTGGCCCACTGCTCCTCAAGGTCGGCGTCGACGGGCCGGATCTGCTGGGTGATGTTGCTGCGCATGGTGTGGGCGAACGTCATCCAGGTGCCGCTGCGGTCGACGTCGAGGGAGGCCCGCGTCTCGAGGGCCTCTTCCTGCAGTGCCGGCGGCGGGTTGTACTCAAGGAAGGCCGTTCCGCCCGGGGTGCGTCCGGTGCGGTAGTTCGCGCTGTCAGTCGCGGCGAGGATGACCCGCAAACGGTGCGCGTCGGTGGCGGCCCAGTGCGCCCGGGCGGCGGTGAGTTGTTCGGTGAGTGCCCCGGAGACGAAGGCGCCCAAGCGCACGAGGTGCAGGATCGGGGTCTTGCGGTGGTCCATCGTGTGCCAGTCGCGGGCGCGCATCGCCCGGTTGGGGTCCCGGGGAAGCGAGAACACGCGGTAGAGGCGCATCTCCACGTCCATCTGGTCCTGGTCGAGGATGTCCGCGCTGGAGATCACCGGGGCGAGCGGGCCCTCCAGCAGCGCGGGAGTGTGGCGTGCGACGTCGGCGAGGAGTCCCCACACCGCGACCGAGCGGCTGCCGGTGAGCTGGACGAGGATCGCGGTGATGTCACGGCCTTCGTCGAGTGCCCGGTAGAGGTGCGCTTCCAGGGCCATCATCGCCGCCGCCAGGATGTCTGGGACCTGGTGGCCACCGTGGCTCCAGCCCAGGACGGCGCCGTCACCGACCAGCGTGACAGGAGCGCCGTCGAGGAGCACCTCGAACGCCGGCCGCTCCTCGGATGCACCCGTGCTGTGCGTCCTCGCGGCGGTTCGAGCCCGCGCCCAGTGGGTCGTCGCGTACTCGACGAGGGAGACCACCACGTCGACGCCCTGAGGTTCGGCGTTGACCAGCATCGCCCGAAACGGTCCGGACTCGGGGATCGGATCGAACGAGCGCGGGGCGGCGACGACACCGAAGCCGTCACGCAGCCGGTGCCGCTGGCGGCGGTCGGGGTCGACGGCGGCCCGTAACACCAGGTCCCTGGCCAACTGCGCGGACTGCGGCAGCAGGGGCATCACGGTGTCGACGTCCAGAAGGGCGGCACGCAGCCCCGCCTGGCCGCGCCGCCGGCGGACCGCGCCCCGGCCGCCGTGCTCGGGCTGGTTGTCGACTGCGGGCAGCAGCGGGTCGATGAGGGCGGCGACGGCGTCGGGTTCTACCGAGCCGGCGGCGATCACGCACCGCCACAGCACCTGCTCGACCTTGTCGTCGAAGAAGCCGCCGCCGTCGAGGTGCGCGACGATGTGCTGCCCGACCGCCAGGCCGACCACAGCGGCCTGCTCACGAACTGGCCACGTGTCGGGGGCGCGCCGCAACCACAGGTCGGCGATCGCTGCGACCTCCGGGGCCGCGGAGGCGACCGCGGTCTCGTGCTCGGCCGCCAGGACGCGCAGGACCGGCAGCCACAACGGCCACACCGGCAGCCGCGACTGCGCGGCGGAGTACACCGCGTACTCCGGCATGTCGGCGACCACGGCGATCCAGCGGGAGTCCGGCACGGTCGCGGAGAACAGGAACCGCCGCAGCAGCCGGACGAGCAGGGCGCTGTCGCCGGCCAGGCGCGGCCACAGCTCGCCGAGGAGCCGCCCGGCGTCGTGGGCGTAGAACACGGCGTCGAGGTACAGGTCGGCCACGAGTGGCTCGTCGGCGGCGTTCAGTGCGACGCGGTCGGCGTTCCACCGGGTGACGCCGTGCTCTCGGAGCACGCCGGCGGCATGCAGGCGAATCGCCCGGTGCCATGACGGCAATCCGGCCTTCAACGCGATCACCTCAATCGCGTCATCGCCTCGGGTGCGCAGGTACTGCAGAAGTGCCCAGTCGTCGAACAGGTCATGGGCGAACGTGTACCGCGTGTGGTCTTCCGCCAGAATCCCGTCGGCGCGTAGCCGATCAGCGGAAGCGGCCTGGGCGGCGCCAAGGTCACCCGTGGGAGTCCACGGGCGCAATCGATCGGCCTGGTCGACCGCGAGGCCAAGAAGGAGTTCCTGGCGGACGGCGGGGTCCCGGCCGTGTAGCACACGGCGCTGCCACCACAGCTCGGCGACGGAGGCCTCGTCCTGAATCCCGGCGACGTCCTGCCCGGGCATGCCCAAAACGAGGTCGAGGATCTTAGGCCGGCGCAGAAGATCAAAAAATCTACCGGCGATCGCCATCCTGGCCAGGTCCGGATGTTCTATCAGCACCAGCTGCAGATCCGCCTCCGACAAGTTCTCCATCGTGATCGGCTCGAGCTCAGGGGCATTGGCGTCGATGAGCCGCTGGCCGACGCGTGAGGTCTCCATCTGCTGGGAGGTCACCAGCAGCTGGATTCGCCCTCCAGTGGCAACGGCGGCTCGGGCCAGTGCGGCGACGGAGGCGAACTGTGCGTCACTGTAGGAGCGGTCCAGGCCATCGACCACGATCCGAACCTTGCCGGGCACCTCTGCCAGGCAGTTCTCCAGCGGCCGACGCAGCCCAAGCCGAGTGCCGAACCCGGTGAGACCATTGTCTAGATCCTGGGCCGACAGCCACAGACGCTGGTGACCGCCAGCGGCCATCAGCCAGTCCTTCGCCAACACGGTCTTGCCGCACCCGGACGGTCCCGACAACAGGGTCGCGCTGCTGATGTCCGTGAGGAGGGCTTTCGCGTCGTCGCGGGACAGCGTGATCTTCTTCCCGAGGTCGCCACGGATCCCCGCGACGGCTTGAGCGGTGTGCTGCGCGAGGAGGGACTGCTCCCGTTCGGGCCGGACGGCGACCTGGTCGGCCTCGACGCCGGAGCGGATCTCGTCCACGAACTCTTTCCGCGACTCGGCGTCGTCGATCTGCCGCTGTCGGTCGGCGAGCAACGTGACGCCCACCCCAGCCGCGAAGATCACCCCCGACAGGACCGCGAAGGGCCACCACAGGTCATTGGTGAACAGATTGACCATAGCCGCCGACGCCCAGTTGATCAGCTGGGCCACGATCTGGAAGACGACCGTGAACTTGGACGGACGACCCACCGGTTGCCTCCATAGGTCGCAAGAATGCGAACAGTCCACGATAGGCCAGGAAATTGATCTAGCTGCAGGCCGCCGGACAAGTGGGATCATGGCTGGCGCACGCGGCACAGCTGGAGAAGGACCTCGGCGAGAGCTGGTTCGCCGAGACCACGGCGTTGCGCGCCGACGAACGCGACCAAGTCGAGCCGTTCTCCCGCCAGACGCCTCACGACGAGCGGCAGGGCGTGCGAATCGACTGGGCGCTCGTCGGGTCCTGCGGATCGTCGGCTGAACGCAGAACACGGCGCGGCGATCGGTCAGGGGCCGGTCGGTGCGGGGTCCTGGCGGTACATGATGAAGACGTCGACCGCGCCGCTGAGGTGGTTGATCACGGTCCCGCACACCTCTCGTAGCTGTTCCACGTTGACGGCCTCGCCGTTCGGGGCGTCCGGGTCCGCGAGGTGCTGGAAGGTCGTGGGTGTGGTGTTCTTCGCCTCGGTGTAGCGGAAGGCGTCGCCGGCCGGGTCCAGGAGGGCAAGGCCCTTGATCGTCTGGGAGACGTCGTTGGGTAGGGACCTGTCGGCCGGATGGACCCGCAGCACGGCGAGGCACGCGTCGAGCTCGGTCGCCAGCTCGGTCAGGTCGTGGGTGCCGGTCAGCCACTTGTCAGGTGCGTACACCTTGGGCTT
This sequence comes from Longispora sp. NPDC051575, assembly GCF_040681875.1. Lineage (NCBI taxonomy): Bacteria > Bacillati > Actinomycetota > Actinomycetes > Micromonosporales > Micromonosporaceae > Longispora > Longispora sp. NPDC051575. The sequence continues at coordinate 14,249 of NZ_JBFAZP010000017.1, forward strand.
GCCGTTACGGGTGAGGGTCGGCCGGGGTAGCCCGTCGTGATCGAGGCAGGCCCACCCCTCGCGGAGGGCCTCCTTAAGGAGCAGTTCGATCGCGTGGCGGTAGTTGAGGGCGATCGGCGCGAACATGCCGTCGTCGATCCCGGTGTCCAGGAGGTTCTGCACCGCGAGGTCGGCGACGCGTTGGAAGCCGCGCGCGAGTGTGCTGTCGTCGTGGTACCACTGGCCCACGAGGGCGTTGTGGCGCCAGTTCGTGCCGGCCGGCACGAAGCCGAATCGTGTTGTCACGTCGACCATCGTGAACGGCGGCCCCTCTTGATCGCTATCGGATTCCGGAGCGTGACGCTGCGCGGATGGTGACCCTACGCGCCGATGCCCCTGGGCGGTGTCGCGCGGCTACCGGAGGAGTTCCCGGGTGACCAGTGACGTGTCCGGGTCAGAGGGCGAGGCGAAGGTGCCCATCAGGTACAGGCTGGCGGTGCCGTGCTCGAGGGCGGCCGTCGCGCGCTGAGCCGCTTCGGGAAGAATGTGCCTATGGCGTCGGTGGTCTGGGTGCGGCACAGCGGGGATGAGATCGAGAAGCTCTTCGCGGTCGGCCTGTCTCGCAGGTACGGGATGGCGGAGCGTATCCGTGCGTCGGTGGGTGACGGTGGGCTCGACGTCATCGTTCACACCGCCAACGGGATCGAGGTGTGGCAGGTCAAGGGCTACACCGGAAACCTCACCGCGAGCCGGAAGACCAAGATCGCGAAGTCCCTCAACCGGATGCTGGAGTACACCCGCCAGGCCGGGATCACGGTCACCCACTGGCACCTGGCCATCCCCATGAACCCGTCGAAGGAGAACCGGGAGTGGTTCACCAAGCTCACCGAGGGCGTCGGGTTCCCGTGCACCTGGCAGGGTGAGATCTGGGCCGACGGGCTGATGGCGGAGTTCCCCGAGATCTACACCTACTACCACGACAACGGACGCAGCGAGCTCCTAGCCGCCGTCCGCGAGCTGACCAAGGCCGTCGACCTCATCAAGCTGGCGGACACTACTGACCCCCAGGCAGTGCTGAGCCCGCGGGAGGCCCAGGCCGGCCTGGAGGCGATCTTCAAGACCCTCAACGGCCACGACCCGCACTACTCGTACAACTTCCGGGTCACCGCCGAGATGCCCGCCCCGGTCAGCGAGAAGAACATGGTCTTCTCCCAGACCGTGGGCTCGGCCGGCTGCTTCGTCACCTACGCGGTGTGCGCGAAGCACCCACACGCGACGGTCGATGAGCCGGTCACGCTGAAGGTCGTGTTCAAGGTCAAACCCGGCACGCCCGAGCACACAGCCGTGGAGGACTTCTACCGCTACGGGATCCCGTTCGGCCGGCTCGAGTCGTGCGCGGAGATCACCGCCGAGCTTCCCGGCGGGCTCGGAGGCGAGGTGACGGGCGGCTCCGTGGCCGTGGGGCCCACCGACGACGACCTCGCGACGCCGGACCGGGTGCTACGGCTGCGGCTGTGCGGACCCGACGGCAACATGCTCGCCGAGACCCGCTTGCTGCACCGGCCGGTCACTTACGGGCTCTACGGCAAGGGCTGCTCCGTGATCGGCCGTCACCCCACCGGACTGTTCACGATCCGGCACCTGTCCAACTTGGAGGCCAACAAGCACGAGCTACGCCTGTCGTTCAGCTACCGGCCAGGCGTGGCGGTCGCCGAGGCCGCCAACGCGTTTGGCTTCCTGGCCGCGTTCACCGCGCCGAACACCTTCCGCACCGCCGAGGAGTACGGCCCGGTGACCATGGAGCCCACCGAGATCCCAGACCTCGTCGACACAGCCCACATCACCCGCTACGCCTTCCTGGCGAGGTGCCTGGAGACTATCCAGCAACACACCCCGACGCAGATCCTCCTCCCGGACGCCGACGAACTCCTGGACAACGCCTTCGAGATCATCAGCGCGGCCGCGGTGCTGATGGGCAGACAGCACACCTCGATGACCGCCTACATCGCCGTCCCCGCCACACAAGCTCCTGCCGACGCCGAGGATGACGGCCCGCGCAACTTCCAGATTCCCGTCCCCCACACGATCACGCTCAACGGGCAGACCATCGACCTCGGCGGCGAGCGCATGCTCACGGCGTATGACGCGGTCGCTGAAACCCGACCCCAGGCGGACGGCACCTTCCTGCTCCACATCACCCCGTTCGAAGGCCCGAACCTCAAGGTCGTCTGCGGGCCCATGCTCGACGAGGAAGACGACGACTCAGCCTGACCCGCCCGCGGACACCTGCCGGCACGGACCCTCAAGGCATCCCGTGCCCGCCGAGCGGAACACGTCCGCGGCAGCGCTTCCCGGCGAAACGGAGTGCGGCCGTCGGCGAGGACGGTCAGGATGGTGGCGTGACAACTCTGGCTGCCCGGACCACTGCCGCGCGGGCGCGGGTCGACGCGCTGCGCCTCCTGATGTTCGGCGACCTCGATGAGACGCGCGGCGGGTTCGGCTGGTGGCACGGGCACCTCGAGCAGCCGAAGGTGATCTTCGCCAGCGACTACCTGCTGCAGGTCACCGGTCAGGTCGGATCGTGGCTGGCGCACGCGGCGCAGTTGGAGAAGGACTTCGGCGAGAACTGGTACGCCGAGACCACGATGCTGCGCGCCGACGAGCGCGACCAGGTGGAGCCGTTCTCCCGCCAGACGCCCCACGATGAGCGCCGGGGCCTGCGGATCGACTCCGAACTCGCCGGGTTCTTCTTCGCCTGCGGCGGCGCGCTCGACGCCCTGGCCGCCGTCACCATCGGCGTGCTGAACCTGAAGAAGGACCTGCCGACCGCCTCCTGGAGCGACGTCGTGCGCGCGCACGAGGGAACCTCCGGAGAACGAGATCGCCTTCTCGTCCCGCCGGGCCCGGAGCGTGCCGCCCAGGAGGCGGCGGTCGCCCGGATCGTGTCCGCCTCCGCCGCCGGCCCGCACGGTTGGTTGCGGTGGACGCTGGACATGCGACACACCTTCGTGCACCGCGCGCACCGGTTCACGTTCCGGCAGTTCTTCCGCACCGACCGGCGCAGCGAACTCCAGTACATCCTCCGGCTGCCGAAAGACCCGCAGCTCACCGACGCCGAGGCGTTCGTCCTCGGCGCCGGAGCCGACGACCTTCTGCTACGCGAACACGCGGGAACGACACTCGCAGGGGTCCTCGACGGGCTGATGGCCCTGGTGGTGTGCGCCATGGACGTCCTGGAACCGACGTGGGTGGACCGGCGTGACGCCGGGACGAGCCGGCAGGTCGTCGAACAGTGGGCGAAGGTGTATCCCCAGCGCCGCGACCTGGCCGGCTTCGCGGGCTTCGACCCCGGCGCCCAGGCGCCCATGGACGGGCAGATGCGCGTGCACCCGCAGCAGGCAGGGCGGCTACGCGCGGCACGGCTCCTCGACGACGACCGGCCCTACTGGTGGAACGCCCTCACCTGACCGCCCCCGGCCCGAGCCGCCCGCAGAACATGGGAGCACGGGGTGCTGACTGGCCGGCGACGCGAACCCGGCGACGCCGTCATCGGCCTGACTCGCGCGGCGGGGGCCTTCTGGGGCGGCTCGGGGCTGTTTTGGGGCGACTGAAAGCCGCATAGCGGTCAACTCGATGCCGCGACCGATTTATCGCGGACTGAGCCGGTGGTGACGACCATCTGACCAACGAGCTCGCTCGGATTCCGAGCGCCCCGCACGTGACATCGAGCCCTCCGCAGCCCTCGTGCACCCCGATTCTGCTCGGGACGCCGGCCCCGCCGGTCTAGAGCTGGTTCCACCGGCGGCTGCTCAGGACGCGCGGCGGGGCGGGGAGCGTGGAGAGCAGAATCGGGGTGTCGGACTGGGTATGGCGCGCTGCCCTCAGATGAGGGTCAGTCGGCTACGGCAGACGTCGGCGGTGGACGGCGCTGTAGACGGACAAGGTGGCCGCGGTGACGTTGAGGATCGCGGCGAGCAGCTGGGTGATGACGTAGGCCTCGGACAACGGGAACTCCTGGATTGAGACGGTGGGACCGGCCGGGTGCCCTTCGTGATGCGCACCGTCATCCCATCAGTGGTCCGGGGCTTCCGGCCACCGTGGCGGAAGGCCCCGGAAGGTCCCGGAAGGCCAGGGTTCCGCAGGCGGGGATCGGTGGTTGCGTGCCGTAGGCTTCACACCGCGTGACGAGACTGGCGCCTTGAGGTGGACGGACATGCCGCAGCAGTTGTCAGAGCCGGTGGCCATCGACGCGGTGACCACGAAGGACGAGTTCGCCGTCTGGCTTCGCTCGGTGAAGGATCGGCGGGGCTGGTCACTTCCCGTTCTCGAGAGGCGGTCTGACGCCCTCGTCAACCAGGACTCCCGGCGCTACGGGCCGATGCGCAGGAGCACCTCCGGTGACGTGTTCTCTGGGAAGCGACTGCCGTCCGTGGAGTGGTTGACGACGTTCATGCAGCTGGCAGAGCTGCCGGAGCCCATCCGGGACGAGGTGTGGGCCGCGCTGCTGCGCGTGCGCGCAGCCGTCGGCGTGCCGCCGCGTGGTGCGATGCGGGTCGCGGACACCTCCGCGCGTGTTCTGGGTGTGCACGCCTGTATCCGGCTGCCGGGCGCTGACGGTGATCTGCCGGAGTACGTGCCGCGGGACGTCGACGCGCAGGTGCGGGCCGCGCTGCGTCCGGGTGCGTTCGTGCTGTTGGTCGGGTCGTCGTGTTCGGGTAAGACCCGCACCCTGACGGAGGCGTTGCGGGCGCAACTCGCCAACTGGTGGATCACCCGGCCGGCTACCCCGGCCGACGTTTCCACGCTGGTGACGGGCGGGCCGTCGCAGACGGTGGTGTGGCTGGACGAGCTGGAGCACTTCCTCGACGACATCGGGTTCACGAACGTCGTCGGAAGGCTGATGGACAACGGGTTCGTGCTGGTCGCGACGATGCGGGCGCAGGAGTACCGGGACCGCAACCGAGACGACGGTCGGCCGGGGGCTGCGGTGCTGAGGTTGGCGGAGGTCGTCGACGTGCCGTCGGAGTTCAGCGCGGCGGAGCTGGAACGCACGCGGGAGCGGATGGTCGCCGACCCGCGGCTGCGGGTGGCGCTGGGTTCGGGGGACTTCGGCGTTACGCAGGTCCTGGCCGCCGGTCCTGATCTGGTCCGACAGTGGGAGCAGGCGCCGGCGCGGTACGTGTGGGCCGTGATCACCGTCCTGGTCGACGCGCGGCGGCTGGGTGTCCGGTCGCCGGTCACCGCGGCGTTGCTGGCCGCGGCGGTCGCGGGGCTGCTGACGCCGGCCGAGCGGGCGCAGGCGCCCGCCGACTGGCTGGACCGCGCGCTGGAGTACGCGTGTGAGGTCCTGCGGGGCGCGGCGTCGGCCGCCGAGGCGGTCAGCGACGGCACGATGGGCACGATCACCGGATACCGGGCCGCGGACTTCCTCCTCGACCACGGCTACGGGACCCGGCGGGCGGTGTGCCCGCCGGACTCGGTGTGGCGGGCGCTGACCGAGCACCTGGACTCCGCTGACTGTCTGGTGATGGTGGCCCGCAGCGCGGACATGCGGTGGCGGTTCGAGCACAGCGAAGCGCTGTACCGCAAAATCGTGACGATCGACGCCGGGCGTGGCCTGCTGAGCCTGACGGACCTGCTCGCCCGTCAAGGCCGGGTGGAGGAAGCTCGGGAACTCCTCGCCGGTGCCGCCGGGGCTGGTGACGAGCGGGCGGCGGCCCGGCTGGTGCGGTTGCGGCTCGAGCACGGGACGGCAGCTGACCTGGCCGCTCTCGCTGACGGAAGGCACCCTGTCGCCGCGGTCCGGACCGTGGAGACGCTCGCCGCCACCGGGGACTGGGACGCCCTGCGGGCCCGCGCCACCGGCGGAGACCTTCTGGCGGCCGCGCGCCTCGAGGAACGCGAGGACATCACCGGCCTGCGCCGCCGCACCGGCAGGTTCGCCCGGGCGCGTCTGGCCGAGGCGCTCGGCGAACGCGGCGACGCCGACGGCGCGGTGAACGTCCTGGAGGAGCTCGTCGAAGAGGGCGACGTCCAAGCTCCCGCCCACCTGCTCGACCTGCTCGCCCGGACCGGCCGGTTCGACATGATCGACGACCGGGCGGCCGCCGGCGACGAAGCAGCCCAGGACCTCCTCGACGCTCATCACGCCGGCGCCGATGCCGAACACGGCGGGCACCACGTGACCCGCTACATCGACGTCCTGCTCACCGCCGGCAACGTCGACGCCGCCCTCGCCCTGGTCGACGCGCACATCGAGGCCGGCATGACAGACCTGGGCGACTACACCGCCGAGATCATCGTCGCCGCCGGTCACCTCGACCAGCTGCGCGCCCTCGCCGATAGCGGCGACTGGCCGGCCGCGCACCGCTACGCCCGCCACCTCGCCGACACCGGACAGCGCGACGAACTACGACGCCGTGCCCAGGACGGTGACTACCTGTGCCGGTGGAGGCTCGGGGAGGTCCTGGAAGCAGACGGAGACCTGGAGGGCGCGCTCGCACTGGCCCAGGAAGCCGCCGACAACGGCGAGGTGGAAGGGGCCCTGCACCTCACCGACCTCCTGGACGCCACCGGCCGCGTCGACGAACTCGCCGCCTACAGCGACGGCCAGCCCTGGGAGATGGCGACCTGGATCCGGCATCTGCGCACGACCGGACGCACCGGTGACGCGATCGCGTTCCTGCGGCCCCGGGCGCGGGCCGGTAACGACTTCGCCGCCAGTGAGCTCGCGGGCATCCTCGACGAGATCGGCGAGACGGACGAGGCGATCGCTGTGCTGCGGCCCTTCACGAACGGCTGGGGTTCTGGCATCGCCGTTCACACCCTCGTGCGCCTCCTCGCCCGACACCAGCGGGTCGCCGACCTGCGCACCGAGATCGACGCCGGCGCGGACTAGGCCGGCGAGCATTGGCTGCGGGTACGGCTGCAGTCCGGTGCCATCGACCAGGACACGGCCCAGCGGATCCGCGCCGTCGGACTCGGGGGCAAAAAGGACCGCTGATCGGGCTGAAGCGCGGTCTTCCGCGCTCGGCGCTCGTAAACCTGTTCGAAGAGGAGCGGGTTCGCGGCAGGTCAGACGGTATGCTGCTCGGTGGTACGGGGCGATAGGGGGATAGGTGGATCGGCGCGTCAAGGACAGGTACGCCCTTCTCGGGGACACGCCGCGCCAGGGAGGCCGCGCGACTGTTCTGAAAGCGACCGACGTCCAGTTGTTGAAACACGTCGCGGTGAAGTTCATCCCCCGCATCCCCGACGATCCCCTGCAGGAGCTCCTGTTCGAGCGGGAGGTCAAAGCCCTCCAACTCCTCGAGCACGACCACATCGTGTCGCTGATCGACTGGGGCGAAGACTCCGACACGGGCGACTTCTTCGTGGTGCTCGACTGGGTTGACGACCTGCTCATGGATGTGCTGCCGCCTGTCGACGACTACGGCTGGGATGACTTCGCTGACTTGATGCTGCCGGTCCTGGACGCGCTGGCCTACGCCCACCGCAAGAACGTGGTGCACCGCGACGTCAAGCCCGCCAACATCCTCGTCGGGAAAGATGGATCGGCGCTGCTGGCGGACTTCGGGATCAGCAAGATCCGCGGCGAGATCGAGACGACCGACGCGACGGTCGTCGACCTGGTGTCTCGCCCGTACGCGCCTCCTGACAAGGAAGGCATGTCGCGGGCGAGCCGGGACGTCTGGGGCTTCGCGGTCACGGCCCTGCACTGTCTGACCCGCGTGCCGATGACCGACTTCCCGCACATCGACGAAGCCCTGGAACTGTTGAACGTTCCGGCGGCGGTGGAACAGGTGTTGCGTGACTGCGTGAGCCGTGACCCCAAGGTCAGGCCGACGAACGCGATCGCGTTGAGAGCCCTCCTACGGGAGATCCAAGACCCGCGGAGTGCCAAGCAGTTCCAGGCGCGGAAGGCGCAGTTGACGGTCAGCCCCGGTGCTGCACGGATCCTGGCCGCGCCGCCATTCGACCGTGATCCGGAGGCGGTGCAGCGGGCGATCGATACGGAACTGGAACGCGGCGCACACCTGCAGCGGTACCGAGACCCGCGTACCCAGCGCCGCAGCACTGACACCCTGGAGTTGATCGGCGAGTCCAGGATTCTACGGCTGGCCATCATCGGCGACGATCCAGTCTTTCGCCTGACGCAGGTCCAGGAGGTCGACGAAGGGGCCCTGGACAGGCGCCGGCGGCAAGCTTGGCCGACTCGGGGGAGGGTTCAGTGGGTGTCGACGCCGCTGCCGCCGGCAGATGCCCGCGAGGCGATGGAGCTGATCCTGGGCAGTCTCGACGAGCATTACGCCGAGGTCATCGCCGCCGAGCGAGTCAGGGACGAGAACCGGCTGTTCGACAAGTGGTCGAACCTGCTGCGGGCGAAGGAGGAGTTCGAGCGCGGCAAGCTCCCGGCGATGCCGTACCGGCGTGCCGACGTCACCGGCCGGCAGGTGCGCTTCACCCTCGAGCATGCCCCGGACTCCGACGTCGTCGGCCAGCAGTTGGTGTGCCAGTTGCCCAGCGACAAAGTCGTCGGCGGGGTCGGCACTGTCATCGCGCAGGACGGCGAGCTCCTCACGCTCGCCTACGAGCGGCGTCCGAAGGCTCTTCCGACCGGAGGCAAGCTGGTCTTACACATCGGACCGGCCGAGACCGCGTTCAAGCGTCAACATCAGGCGCTCACTGACATCCGTGGAGGCTCGGCCGTGCGCGCCGACCTGCGGGAGCTGATCCTCAACCCCACCAGCGTCGCCGTGCCCATCGAGCCGGCGGATTTGCGGTGGCGTAACCCGCGCCTGGACGACGACAAGAAGGCCGCGGTCGCCGGGGCCCTGGGTGCGCCGGATCTGTTCCTGCTGGAGGGGCCGCCGGGCACGGGGAAGACGACGTTCATCACCGAACTCGTGCAGCAGGAGCTTGACCGTAACCCCGGCAGCAGGATCCTCCTGGTCAGCCAGACCCACGTCGCCGTCGACAACGCCCTGACGGGTCTCGCCGACGCGGGGGTCGCGGGCCTGGTCCGGCTCGGTCAACCCGACGACCCCCGCATCGACCCCCGTAGTCGCGACCTGCTGCTCGACAAGCAGATGCCTCGTTGGGTGCGGGAGATCCGCACGAAAGCAGAACGTGAGCTCGCCCTGCGGGCCGCGGAGATCGGCGTCGAGAAGCGGCACGTGCAGGCGGCGGCGTTGTTGTCGGAACTGCGCGAGACGCTGCTGGTCGCCGCCCGCACCCAGGCGCGCCTCGACGTCGCCCTGGCGCCCCGGGCCGCCGGGCTGGACGCGGTCAGCGCGGCGGAGGAGTCATCCGAGGTCGCGACCCTCAACGACCGCCTCGATAAGGCACTCGAACGTGCGCGGGTCCTGCGGCAGGAGGCGGCCGACGCGCTCGATGAGGACCTCGACCTTCCCGAAACGCCGACGGCTCAGGACGCCGCGGATGCCTTCGACGCACTCATCGGCCGCGATGACCAGCTGCGGCACCTCGCCGACGTCCTCAAGATCCAGGGGGAATGGTTCCAGCGCATCGAGTCCACGACCGAACTGGAGGGGGTGTTCCTGCGGGGCGCCCAGGTCGTGGCCGGAACCTGTCTGGGGTTCTTGTCCCACCCGGAGGTGAAGAACCTGCAGTTCGACCTGTGCATCCTGGACGAGGCGTCCAAGGCCACCGCGACCGAGACGCTCGTGCCGCTCGCCCGGGCCCGCCGCTGGGTCCTCGTCGGTGACCCGCGCCAGCTCCCGCCGACGCAGGAGGACGTGCTCGGCGCGCCGGCGCTGATGGACAAGCACCACCTCGAACGCGCTGACGTTGAGCACACGCTCTTCCAGTGGTTCCTCGACCACGTACCCGGCGGAGTGGCGAGGAAGCTGACCCGGCAGTACCGGATGCGTCGTGGGATCGGCGACCTGATCTCGGCCTGCTTCTACGACGGCCATCTCACCTCGCCGGTGAACCCGACGCTGCCGGGCTGGGACCTGCTGCACCGCGATGTCTCCTGGCTCGACACTTCTGCCCTCCGCCGCCATGAAGAGCGCGAGGTCGGTACCGGTCGAGCGAACCAGTGCGAGGTCCAGGTGATCCAGGACGCCGTCCGCACGGTCCGTGACCGGCTCGAGCGCAACCTCCTGCGACCGGACACCAGCCCGCTCAAGCTGCTGGTGTTGACCGGCTACAGCGCGCAGAAGGACCAGCTGAGCCCGGCGCTCGCCCGTCTGAGGTCACCGTCGTTGGACATCGAGGTCGCCACCGTCGACGCCGTGCAGGGCCGCGAGGCCGACATCACGATCTTCTCCGTCGTCCGCAGCAACCGCCACGGCCAGCTCGGGTTCCTCGGGCCGCTGTCCTGGCGGCGCATCAACGTCGCGCTATCGCGGTCACGGTACGGCCTCGTCATCGTCGGCGACGCGACGTTCTGCCGAGCCCACGAGGGTCCCCTGCAGAAGGTGCTGGAGTACATGACGGCGCACCCGGACACCTGCACGATCGAGGAGGCAGCACGTGGCTGACGCCACCGTCATCGCAGCCCGCCGCTACGCCGACGCCTACCCCGGCTTCCGCCTCGCCTTCCCCGTCGAGGTCGCCGTCCCCATGTCGCGCCTGACACTGGAACTCCTCGTCCAGGAACGGCGCCCACTGCCGGTGGTGGAGGAGTACGCGCTGCGCCTGACGCACGCGGGCGTCACGAAGATCGGCGACATCGCCCGCTACCTCGGCCTCGACGACGCACCCGTCACCGACGCGATCGTCGCCCAGATGCAGGAGGAGAACCTCGAACACCGACCCGACCCCCACGGCGGACGGATGCTCGTGCTCACTCCGAACGGCATCGACGCCGCCACGGACCTGCAGGCCGTCACCATCCTGCGGGTCGAAGCCGAGCGGATCTTCGACCGACTCGCCTGGAAGGCCGTCGACTACACCGCCCGGGAGCTCATCCACGCCGACGACGTGAAGGCGGACGGCATCGTCACGTTGCCCTCCACCCGCACCGGCGACGTCGACCTCGCCGACATCACCCCCCGAGCGCTCAACAAACTACTCAACAGCCGCTCCGACCGGCGGGAACCGCCACCGTTGCAGATCCTGAGCGTGGAGACGATCCTGCGCGAGACACGCTGGTACCTCCCCGCCGTACTGCTGGTCTATCAAGCCATCGGCGCCAACGACACCCGCTTCGCCGTCACCGTCAACGGAGCCCGCAGCACGCCCTACGAGCAGGCGCTCGACGCCACGGGCGGATACGACAGACTAAAGATCAACATCCAGCCATCGGCCGGAGAACCCGCCCTCCCCATCGAACTGACCACTCAGCGCGTCGCCCACGACCGTGTTGTGGGCTGGCACCGCCAGACTGCCTGGGCCACCCCGGCAACCCCAGGGGACGTGTCCGCCGAGACCGAGGACAGCAAAGCCGCCCGCCACGAACTCGACACGGCACCCGTGCGGGCCGTTCCGGCGTTCGAGCACCGCCACCTCCTCGCCGAAGCGCTGACGACCGCCCGCCGCCGGCTCCTTCTCGTCACCTCCTCAGTCCGAGACGCCGTCGCAGGCGACTTCTTCGACCACCTCGAAACCGCCCTGCGCCGCAAGGGCATGCGCGTCACCATCGTCTACACCAACAGTGACAACCGGTCAGACCACGACCGCGACGCCATCGGCCGCCTGCGCAAACTCGCCGAACGGCACACCAACCTCACCCTCGTCGCACACCCCGGACCCGCCTCGGCGGCACTGATCTACGACAACACGTGGATCAACTCGAACTTCGGCTGGCTGTCCTACCGCGGAGACCCCACCCACACCTACCGCAGCGAAGAAGGCACCCTGATCCGCATCCCGGCCATCGTCGACGCCCACCATGACACCTGCCTCGCGACATTCGTTTCTCCCAACACCGCCTGACACCGCATGGCGCGGGCCCAACGGCGCCGTGCCGGTGGCGCTCCGGCGACCGGGGGCGTCCATCACGCAGTGGCTGGCCATCCGGGGTCCGATGCCGAGGGCGAGGGCGTCACGGAGTGTGGCGGCAACCCTGGGAAGTTGGTCGGTGTCAGCGGCGACATAATGTCGAATGTGGACGAAAGTGTTGGGGGTAACGATCGCGCTGATTCGGTGGCGCGGGTGCTGGTGAAGGTGCGCGCGGTCCTGGGTGATCCGGCTGGGTGGGTCAGTCCCGGCGGCTACCCCGGGAGCCTTGCTCTCTGCGCGATCGACGCGATCCAGTCCCTCGGGGTGAGATACACGAGCGTGGAGCGTGTCGTCGCCCGCTACCGGAACTTCCGCCGAGAACAGGGACACGACCCTAACGCCGATGGTGTGACCGAGCTTCTGCACACCTTCAGCACGGTCGGCGGGGCGCGCCCGTGGGCTGAGACGATCGGCACCCTGCACCGGACCTCCACGCACGCCGGCGCGCCGTTGAAAGCCGAAGCGATCGAACAGGCGGCCCGGGCGCTAGCGGCCCGCCGGATCCTCACCTGTCGGGACCTAGCATCCGCGGAGGCTGACCACCCCGGCCAAGCGAAGGCGGCATGGCTGCTCGTACGCGGTCAACGTTCCGGGACGTCGTGGCGGTACCTGCTGATGCTGTCGGGCACGCCCGGCGTGAAGCCCGACCGGATGATCATCCGGTTCGTGGCCACAGCACTCGACCGGCCCGAAAGTACTGTCAGCACGCAGGAGGCGGTTCGTCTCATCACCAGTGTCGCCAGGGAGCTCGGGGTCAGCGCGACTCTCCTCGACCACGCGGTGTGGCGCTGGCAGTCCGGACGACGGGTGAACTCCTCAGACCGGTGACGTCGGCCGCGACAGAAGCCGCCGCCCGGTGCGGATGATTTTCGCGATCGGTCACCGCGTGTGGCTGGTGCCGGCAGCCCTGCGGTGCCGTCTGGGATGAGGCATGCGGCCCGCACGTGCCCAAGGGGGTTCGGGGGAATCGTCCTGGCTGGCGGCCTTCAAGAACCATCCGATCACCGCCAGGTCGCCGGCGGTGATTGTCAACCTGGGAATCGGGGTGCGTGGGAGACTGTGGGGAGCGTCGCTGTCAGGAGTGATCATGAATGCGGTCGGCAATCCTTTGTCTCCAGAAGCTGGTGTAGAGCTGTCGCCGCGTCAGTTGCGAGTGGTCAATTGGCTTAGGGCGCTAGTGGGTGACGGACCTGCCGACTTCTTCATCGACGCCTGCCAGCTGTTGGCCGGTAGCCCAGCGTTGGCGTCCATGACCCACCTCGTTGCGCATCTACTTCGCGAGGTGGAGAGCGCGATGCGCAAGGTCCTAGAGCCGGCCGGTGCAGGGTCTGGGACGTCCGGTGACAAACATCGGGCGAGAATTCTTGCGGTGCTCGATGTACTGGGCATCTCCCACGACGACGGCATCGCTGAGGACTGGCTTAGCGTGGTGGGAGAAGGCAACTCGGGCAGCCTCGCCGCGCGGGCGCATCGCAGCGCGCTGACCTCGCCGCGTCCAGCGGATGTCGACTTCATGGACTTCTTCGACAGGTTCGAAGGGGTGCTCGATACGGTCATGGAGCGGTTCGAGAGCGAGTTCTCCCAGATCTTCGATCGGCTCGACGACTTGTTGGCCAAGGAAGTTCCAACGGCGGCTGACGCCACGTCGCTTCGCCAGACCTTCCCAGCCATTCGAGCGACCTCGATCCGATTCTTCCCCCGCGCCGGGGTGGCCTGGCTTGAGCCCCTACGGCGTGCTGGGTACTTCACCGATCCTCCGACTGCCGAGTACGACCACGCGTCAGGAATGGCGGCACTGCCTTTCTGGCCGGAGTCGGAGTACCTGGCGCGGGTCGGGAAGTTGGATCCTGTCCGGGCTGTGAGTATCGCCGTGGCGATCCCGCCCACGGACAACAGCAGGGTCAACTACGATCTTGTGGAACTCGCCCTTGCGGTACCTGCTGTCGACAGCGAGCGCCTGGTACCCAACATCATCGCGGCTTTAGGCACCCGGTTCGGGGTTTTGATTCCCCACAGGGTCGGCGAGTTGCTCGTGCATCTATGCGCTGCGGGCCGCGTTGACCAGGTCATCGACCTGACAAACGCATTGCTGAGAGGGTTTCCCGACCGCCAGCAAGCCAGCAGGACCGACGCGTATGAAGCTGCCGAGATCCTGCGTGAACATCTCCCAGCGGTCGTCGCCGCGATGGGGATGCCTGCCTTCCAGTTGTTGACCAGCCTCCTGGACGAGGAGTTGGAAGACGGCGCGGGGCAGTGGTCTCGGGCAGGTGGTGATGACGGCTCGGCCATGTGGCGGCCGATGCTAGGTGAACCCGAACCGCGTGTGGGATCTGACCTGCGACAGGCACTCGTGACCGTCATTCGAGACGCCGCCCTCAGCCTCGCAGAGCGAGGACCGGACGCCGCCACCGACGTGATCGCCGAACTGGAATCGCACTCCTGGCTGATCTTCCGCCGGTTGTCGTTGCACGTGCTCACCGCACAGGCCGCGAGCCTGGGCGACATGGTCACGGAACGGCTGACAAACCACCAGTTGATGTCCGAACGATGGCTGGCCCGGGAGTACCTGCTCCTTGCCCGAGCTGGCGCTGCGAGCCTGAACGCTGCGGCGACACGACGCATCTGGACCCTCATCGACCGAGGCCCCCAGATACCGGCAGCAGAGCAGGACCCACAGCAACCCGCACCGGCAGCCGATCAGTTTGCCCGCAGCCGCCTTGCGAGGTGGCGGCGCGACAGGTTCGCCGCCTTCGAATCGGTACTGCCGCCCGAGGAGAACGCCAAGTACCAGAGCCTGGTGGCGGAGTTCGAGCCGGCGCCGGATCCGGCCGCGCCAGTCCCGGAGATCGAGTTCGAGGAGGTGCCCGGCGTGCCGACGCCTTCGGCGGCCGAACTCGCAGTATTGCCCACGGCCGCACTTGTGGAGCTTCTTCGCTCGTGGAGTCCGCCCGCCGAAGATCGGTGGGAGCAAAGCGCCGGGGCTCTGCGGGGGGCATTGCATCTGGCCGTGCGTGAGGACGCACGACGGGTCTCGTTGGACGCCGCCTTGTTCATCGGCCTGCCTGCGGCATTCGTCGGAGCGGTCTTCGACGGCCTGTGGCAGGCGCACGGCGGCGGCGTCGAGCTTGACTGGGGACGCGTCATGGAGCTGGCGGCGTGGGTCGATCAGCAGGCGGTCGCAGAACTCACGGCCCCGTCGTCGCAACCGCACGAACGCCAATGGCGTGAGCCGCGCATCGACATGTTGCAGCTATTCATCGCAGGGCTCAGCGGGGAACTCGCACAGTTCACGGAGGAAGAGCTGGAGCGAGTCTTGGGCATCATCGAGCGTTGCTGCGACGACCCCGATCCCGACCCAGGGACGGAGGCCGTCCAAGCGTACGACGGGGACGGAGGGTATTTGACATTCAACGTCTATGCGGTGCGACCCTACGCGCTGGAAGCGGCAATCGCTCTTGGACTGCGCCTGCATGCAGCGAACCAGCACGGCGGAGTGGCGCGGGTCCTGGCCGTGCTCGACCAGCATCTTGACCGCTGGCAGGACTCCTCCCTCGCCGTTCGGGCGGTCTACGGTAAGAAGTTCGCCTCCCTTATGCGATTGAACTCCGGGTGGGCACAACAGTGCATTCCCGCAATCTTCCCGGTGGGGGCCGATCCCCAGCTGCTGGTGGACGCGAGCTTGGACGCCTACCTAAGTTCCCAAAGGATGTCCACGGAGATATGGACCGTTCAGGCTGGAACATACTCCGCAGCGGTTGACCGGATGCCGGAGGAAGGCGGTAGGCGATCTGGCGAGGAGCGGGCGGAGAACCTCGGCTGGCACCTCCTGTACGGCTTGTGGAACAACCTGATCAGCATCGACAGCGGCGATGGCCTGCTTCGTAGGTACTACGCGCACGTGTCCCCGGAGGTGGCGGCCCAGCTCATGTCGTTGATCGCAACGCGGGTTCATCGGCAGCCGGCTGTCGACGAGGCACTGAAGGCGAGGCTCACCGCGTTGTGGGAGTTCAGGCTGACGGCGGCCAGGAGTGATAGGAAATGGGGCATCGAGCTGCGGGAGTTCGGGCTCTGGTTCGCCTCCAAGCACTTCACCGCGAGGTGGCGCCTCGAGCAGTTGATCACGACTCTGGAGCTGGCCGGTGAGGTCGACTCCGAGGACAAGGTCCTGACCGAGTTGGAAGCGCTGTGCCCAGACCATCTATACCGGTGCCTTGATGTACTCGACATGTGGGCCGATCACGGGCAGTGGGGTCGACGGACCACCCGCCACCTGGGCACTATCCGCGGAGTGCTCGGAATAGGCATGGCCGGCGACGCCACCGCCGTAGTCAAGTCCAAGAGGATCATCAGCAAGCTCCTACGGGAGCACAACATCGACTTGAGAGATCTCCTGAAGAGCGACACGACAACCTAGACGGCAGTGGGGCGCACCAACAATCGATCGCGGTCTGCTTCGATGTATCCCCACGACTGCGCCAACTGGGCCAGCCCCTGCGCGGCCCATTGTCGACGGCTCGGGCGCTTGATGTCCATCGGCGCATAGACGCGGAATCCGGCTTCCTGCCGTTGCCCGTCACGTGTTGACCGCCCCAGCGCGGCGAGGTTGACGACGTCGTTCAAAGAGAGCGGGTGCTGCGACGACGTGAGGTAGGCGGGGCATGCCTGGACGTGTAGTTCGGCGTAGGGCGGCCCGGCGAGCGCCACGGTATCCGGGGTATCGACGGCCCCGAGAGGGATCACTCTCATCGCCGTCCCCCACGCGGACGCCAAGACCTCTATCGCATCCAGCAGCGACAGCCGCAGATCCGCCGACCCGGCCTCAGATTCGCCGACGGCTGCCGCCCGCAGACCCTCGTAGCGGACTCGCAGCTCCACGCAACCCACCAACGAGGTCTCGCGGAAGCCATCCGGCAACTGCACGATCACGTCCCCACTGAGCGCCATTCCGCCGTCGGGAGCGGACTGCTGACATCGAAGGTGAATGCCGCGATCGGAGTTGAAGCTGTCCGTACCCGTCGCCGTCTGCCAGGAAATGGCCTGCAGGTGAGCTCCGCGGTCGGTCGCCAAATTGAGGAACACCTGTGAGAACTCCGTCCAACCCAGCGCCTGCTGGACGGCAAGCCGGCGCTGCCTGCTGATCTGACTCGGCAGGGCAGTGGAAGGCCAAGGTATACCGACGACAACCCGAATCCGTACATCGAACTCGCCGCCGGCGCTCCACTGGTCCCGGTGACGGGTCTCGAAGGTCAACCTCGGCTTCGGTCTCCACCGCCACCCACCTGAGGGTTGGGCGCGCCACAGTTGCCCGGGCCCCCACTCGCCGCCCTCGAGGTCGACCTCCATGGTGGTGGGACCCACCAAAACGCCATTGCCCGCTGGTTGGGGCGAGACTGGGAAGCCGACAGCGGCGACTCCGTCCGGCGGATCGGTTGTGTCGCCCGCCGTGGCGATCACCTGCCACACGTCAGCTGGCAGCAGGCTCGCGTTCTTGCGGGGAACACCGCAGATGGCCACCTGACCGGCCCCTTCGCCGAAGAACTGGACAAAGCCCGGCCCCGCCGGCCCCGCCGGCTGCGCCGCGTTCACAGGCACGCCCAGGACGGGCGCGCCTCCTGCCGCATGGAAGACATCACGGAATGTGGATTCGCATACCTCCGCGCCTTCACCAGGGCGGACCGAAGGTGCGCTGGTCGCGACATCCGAATCGCTGTCGCTCCGATCGCCACCTGTCTGGTCCGAGCTCGACGCGGTCGCGCTCCCGTCGGGGTGCCTGCTTGAAACGACAACCGTCACAGCCGTGAGCAAGATCAGGACAAGCGCTATCACCAGGCACGATGCGAACGGGTGCACCTGGATCACGCGCAAGCCCCAGGGCCACGGAGAGGAAGTGGCAGTTGCGGCGTTGATCGCCACCGCCATGAGCTGGGAGACGATCACCAGGACAACGGCACAGCCGACAGCCACCATGTACCGGAGGCTTCTAGTCATGCAGGAACGATTTCACACTTCACGCGGCATCGAAGCACTGGTGGCAACGGAGGCGGTCCCCGTTCCGCTCCCGATCGAAGGCTGCCATCCGGGCACGATGCCGCGAGAGGTGTCCCGCTGCGGCGCCGGTGCCCTGGCTCAAGACGGAGGTCCTCTGCCAAGAGCTACCACTCCTGTGCGCCGGCAGCCCTGACCGCCCGCGCGGGGAGGAACGCCCCGAGGTTGCTGGGAATCTCGGGGGGTTCCTGTGGCTCGGCGTCAGGTCGGCAGGAACGCGGCGACGAGTTCGGCGAACTCGTCAGGCCCGATGGCAGTCACGCCGAGGGCTTCGGCCTTGGCGAGTTTGGACCCGGCCTTGTCTCCGGCGACGAGCAGGCTGGTCTTCGCTGACACTGACCCGGACGCTCTGCCGCCGGCGCGTTCGATGAGTTCGTTCATCTCGGTGCGGGACAGGTCAGCGAGGGGGCCGGTCATGGAGCCGGTGACGACGACGGACTTTCCCGCGAGCGGGAGATCGGATGCTTCCTCGGCTGGTTCCTGGCCGGGCGGTGTTGCGCCGGGTTCGACCATGTTCACTCCGGCGGCGATGAGCTTGTCGATGACCGGAGCGAGGTCGGTGAGTTCCTCGACGATGACGGGTGTCTTCTCCGGGCCGAGGCCGTCGACGGCCTGGAACGCCTGGGCGTCGGCGGCTCGGATGTTGTCCATGGTCGCGAAGTGCTTGGCGATCCGCCGGGACATGGACCGCCCGGTGCCGCGCACCCCGAGGGCGGTCAGGACCCGCGACAGTGGCTGCTGCTTGGCCACATCCAGTGCGGCGAGGAGGTTGTCGACGGACGTGTCGCCCATCCGGTCCAGGCCGAGGAGCTGCTCGCGGGACAGGCTGAA
The DNA here is from genome assembly GCF_040681875.1 of Longispora sp. NPDC051575. NCBI lineage: Bacteria > Bacillati > Actinomycetota > Actinomycetes > Micromonosporales > Micromonosporaceae > Longispora > Longispora sp. NPDC051575. Next base: position 33,074 of record NZ_JBFAZP010000017.1, read on the forward strand.
CAGGTCGGCGAAGTCGGTGATCAGGCCGGCGTCGACCATCTGGTCGATGCGGGTGCGGCCGAGGCCTTCGATGTCGAGGGCGGGGCGGGAGACCGCGTACTCGATGGACGCCGGCGCGTTGCAGGCCCGGCCCAGGACGCACCGCCACCGCTCCTGCGAGCGGTCGATGTCGTTGCCGCACCGCGGGCACACCTCGGGGATGGCGATGGGCATCTCCGCCCCGGTGCGCACGGCGACGAGGGGCGCTTCGATGGCGGGAATGACGTCACCGGCCCGGTACACGGTCACCTGGTCGCCGAGCAGCAGGCCCTTGCGGGCGATGTCGGACGGGTCGTGCAGCGTGGCGTAGGTAACGATCACCCCGGCGATCTCGACCGGTTCCAGCACGGCCCGGGGCGCGATGACCCCGGTGCGGCCGACCTCCCACTCCACCCCGACCAGTTTCGTGATCTTCGTGTCGGCCGGCAGCTTGTACGCGATCGCCCACCGGGGCGCCCGGGAGGAGAACCCGGCCTGCTCCTGGTCGGCCGCCGCGTCGGCCTTGATGACGATGCCGTCGATGCCGAACGCCAGCCCGGCGCGGGCGTCGGCGATCGCCTTGATCCGGCCCAGCACCCCGTCGAGCGTGTCGTAGCGGATGTCGCCGGGGAGTGCCGCCGCGCTGGTCTGCACGCCGAGCCCGGTCAGCAGGTTGAGGAGGCCGGAGTGCGGCAGGGTTGCCAGGTCGGTGACGAGGTTGTCGGCGGTGCCGTCGAGGGGCAGGGCGCTGTAGCCGAAGAACGTCCACTCAACCTCGTACGTGCGGGCCTTCGTCCGCATGGCCCCGGCGGCCCCGGCGCGCGGGTTCGTGAACGGGGCACTGCCGGCGGCGATGCGCCCTGCGTTGGCGGCCTCGTACTGCGCGCGGGTCAGCAGCACCTCCCCACGCACTTCAAGGGTCACAGCTTGCGCCAACGTGTCGGGGAGGCCGACGACGTGGCCGAGGGCCTGGGCGGTCACGTCCTCGCCCTTGCCGCCGTCGCCCCGGGTGACGAGCTGGACGAGACGCCCGTCGCGGTAGCGGGCGGCGATCGCCAGGCCGTCGAGCTTCGTCTCCACCGCCCAGGCCCCGACCGGGCGTCCGAGCCGCCGCTCCAGGCCCGCCGCCCACGTTGCCAGCTCGTCGGGGCCGAATACGTTGTCCAGGGACAACATCGGCCGGGTGTGCGGGACATCGCCGCCCGCCGTGCCGCCGGCGACCTTTCCGGTCGGCGAGTCGGGCAGCACGTCTTCGGGGTGCTCTGCCTCCCACGCGGCGATCGCGCGGACGAGGGCGTCGTAGACGTCGTCGTCCATGGTCTGGGTGCCGTCGGCGTAGTACGCCGCGGCGGCGGTGCGCGCGGCTTCGACGGCGGCGGCGTAGTCGCCGGTGGAGGCGATGGCTGAGGGGGTGGATGTGCTGCTCATGGCCCATATTCTGCCCTGCGGGTGCGACAGTTTCAGGGCCTTGCGGGCAGGCTCTGAGCCCCCATGCCCGTGTCGCCGGCCCCGATTCGTGCGGTACCGGGCGGTGCTGTGGTGGTGGGTCCGGCCGGAAGCAGCCGGGACACCCGGACCCACCGGAGTAGATCATACGTTCGAACTCTGACAGTCCGGCTTGACTGCGCCCCGGCGCGTCGGCGGAAGGATCGGGGCGCCGGGGATGGGGGGTCTGGGGACCTGTCGCCGTGGTGAACATCGGCCAGAATTGGCTCATGACCATCTCGACCTCCGATACTCCGCTGGCCGTTGACGTTGCCGGGCCGACCGCCATCGTCGCCTCCTTGCGACGGACCATGGGCGAGGTGCCCAGCCCCGTGACCCGGACGACCGTGATCGCGACACAACCCCTCACCGCCGATCCCGAGTGAGATCACCTTCGGCACTCAACTACGAGCAGGTCACGTATGTGGTCGCCGCCTAACTTGCGGGCCTCCGCGAGGCAGGGTGGTCTGGTACACGTCGAGGATGGAGCGTCGGTTACCTCCTCCGCGGTAGGCGGCCACCTCCCGGCGGGTGGGGTGGAGGTGGTCAGTCGCGGTCGGTGACGACGAACGCGGTGCCGTCGAGGGCGGAACCGACGGGGGTGGTTCGCCACTGCGCGAGGCGTGCCGGGTCTCCGGCGACTACGTTCGTGGCCAGGTCGCCGGCATCGTGACCGAGGCGGGGAGGTCGGCCGGTAGGCCGATGATTGAGGCCGCGTCGGAGAACGTCGCCTTGGACAGGTCTACATCCCCTCCCTCGAACCGCGCGCCTGAGAGCCTGATGCGGCAGCTCAACTCCTGGCCCTCGATCTCGATGCGGGAGCCGGCGCCGAAACGGGCACGGATCAGTTCCAGGCGAGGTGGTTGTCCGTCTTGGGAACTCAAGGATCCTCGGGGGAAGGAGACTCGGGTTCCCGCGGCCAGGTGAGCCTCCTCGAAGCTGACCGTCGCTCCCGCCAATCGCGACCAGGGGAAGTCCACGGTCGCCCCTTCGAGCCGCGCTCGGTGAAAGTTCAGGGTGCAGCCGTCGAGGTCGACATTCAGGAAGTAGAACTGACTGTCGGAGTCGGAGACCACGTGTGCTTCGCTCAGATCGATTCGAGTGCCGGGGCTCGTGGTGACGCGGATCAGCTCGAGGTTTCCGCCGTCGAGCTCTAGCCCTTGGAAGGCGAGCTCACCGCTGACGGGACAGGTGTGGAGCACGATTTTCCCGTCGTTGACGACGCGGGCTTTGCTGAAGCGGATCTGCTGATCGCCGATGGTGGTGTCGTGGATGCGTACCTCCGCGCTGTCGATGCGGGCCTCGATGAAACTGAGTTCTCCCCGCTCGCCGAAGGTGAGGTCGCTGAAATACGCCTTGCTGCCCTGTCCGAAGGTCGCGCCGTCGAACGAAACGCTGCCCGCAATGTGCCACCCGTTGAGGCGAAGCCGGCCGGAGAACAGCACATCCCGCAGGTTGATGTCGAGATCGTGCCAAGGATGGGCGGCGTTGACGTACATACGCCGACTGATCAACCCGAGGATCTCGATCCGCACACTCCTCTCTGCAAGGCCTTCCGTGCCTGCCTGAGGGTCGTAGGGGAGCCGGGCGTAGCCGCACAACAGGTCAGCGCACCGCTGACGTCCCTGCGGCCACGAGTCGGCGAGCGCGGCCAACCAGTTCACACCTGCGAGCCGAACAGCGGGTGATGCGTGGCCGAGCAGCTCCGCGCCGCGGGCATAGCGCTCCTCGAAATGGCTAACGTCATCGCGTGAGGCGGCTGCGCTAACAAACTGATGAGCCGCTTGCGAACGGCGCTCGGCGATCTCGGCGAGACCGTGCGCTGCCTCCGATACCCGCTGCTTGCGGTAGTTGACGACCAGCGCGACGACACCTGCGGGTAGTACAACGAGGCCGAACACGAGCTGCAGGACGCCGATCACCGTGCCGGCCGACAGGGTGCCGCCCCGGTGGACCGATGGTGTTCCCGCCAGCCACCACAGGCCGGCAACTACTACGACCATCCCGACGAAACCGGAGGTGACGGCAATCGTCACCGCCCGCCTCATCGGCATGGCCCTGAGGCGTTCTACCTCGTCCCGAACGGTGCCCTCATTGCCCGACATGGCGCGACTATATCGATATCCATCGGCGGAATAGTCGTTCGTCCTGGTGAAGGCCAGCGTCGTGACGAACTGCTGCCCCGTTGCTCCGGCGCAGCGAGGAGTGCGTGACCTGCGGGCCTGGTCCGCGTTGAGTATTCGAGGGGCCTCGATTCGGAATCGGTGAGCGATTGCGCAGTCACTGCGGCCACGCCGAACCCGTCCGACCCTCCGCGCCCCTGAAAGATCTGGATGCTGCTCGATGCGCCGGCCCGACCACTCGCGACCTGGTACTCGGCGACCTGGTCGGGGTGGCCCCCACTCGGATCCTGCCCGTCCCTATCGCCCTCGCCGACGCGGGTGAGGTGCTCCGTTCCACGGACGACCGGTGAGGTCACCTGTCGGGTATGCGATCAGTCAATGGATATTGACATCCAATTGCGATAAGAACGGTCATCGCGGACGATGCAACGGAAGGGTTCCCGAACACCGCTGTCAGCCCAAGGATCGTTCAGTCAGCACTCGCGGAGACCTAATGGGTAGTAGTCAGCGAAGCAGTCGGCGGCAACGCCGGGATCCGGTCCGCAAGTCCGTGCCCGCCCCCGCTGGCGGTGCCGTTGTGGCGCTTGACGGTTCTGCCGATGCGGCTCTCGTACTTCAGCCGGGTGCGGGTCTGCTCACCCGGTCGCGGGATGATTCCGTGCCAGTTGAAGCGACGCCGCTGTTCATGATGGTCGCTTGTGTTCACCAGGCCATGAACGGCAGGCCTCGGTACACCGGGCTCCTGGCTGCCGCACACGTGGTTCGGGCGTTGGACTACCTGGGATTGATCGCGGAGTTGATTCCCGTCTGTACCACGATATCGGGGCCTGGAGGACGACAACTTGGCGATGTCGGTGTCTGGCGTCAACCGCCTACGGTCCTCGATGACGGAACCACAAATGGACACTGCGCCGTGTGGACGGAGTCATTCAACAGATGCGTGGACTTCGGCCTGTGCCACGCCCGGCCGCTGCTACGCGCCCAACGCTCGGGTCTCCCGCTCCTCACCGACCCTCTCATGACGCCGATTGCAGGTGGAAAGGGGGAACTCCTCGAACCTCGCGGCCGCGCGGCCCTTCGGGGGCGCTTCGGCATCCTGTGGATGTTCCTCCCCGGATGGCGTGATGCGTTCGACCCGTTCCTCGCCCACCACGAGCGGTCCATCGACCGTGCCGGGTTGGCTCTTGCCCATGTCACTATGGACATGTTGTCGTTGCTGGCGTTGCAGCGTGACATCAGCGTCCTGGGCGACCTGTACCCGGTGCTGGGTGATCTTCTCTCGGGCCGAAAGCAACTCCCCCCGTCGGGTGAGATCTCGGCAGCGGTGAAGGGCGGTCTCGGTGGCTCTTGATGGCGGGCGGATCGCCGCACAGGGATTCCAGTACCAGTACCTTCGCACGCTCGAGGCGATGCTCGACGTCGTCGATGACCCGCAGATCGCCGCAGTGCGGGTGGAAGGACCACCGAGTGCGGAGACCTACGCGGACAGCGTGGACTTCGACGTCGTCGGCGTGGACGGGTCGTGCCGGGCTGCCGTACAGGTGAAAACCAGGCAGCCCGGTGGGATCGTCAGTGGAGTCGACGCCTACGCGGTCTTGGTGAAGCTGATCGCCGACCAGGATGCCTCGTCCTACCAGTTCCTGACCAACGGCAGCCCCGCCCCCGCCGCTCAACAACTCGCCGACGCACTCGCGGCCGGCCCCGGACCGGCGGCCCTTCGGGAGGTGTTGGAGATGGTCTTGAACAGGGCGCCGGCACGGCTGGAGCACATGCGGGCGCTGGGCCCAGCAGAACTGGACCGGCTCAGCCGGTGTCGGATCAACTTTGACCCCCGCGGCGAGGATGAGATTCGGGACGGCCTACGCGAGCGTCTACGACACTATCGAAACGCTGCCAGGGCAGGACTCGGGCAGCAGTCGGCGGGCCTTCCCACTGGCTATCTCGTCTCCGAGACCCTGCGTCGGGCAGCCGATGAGCAGGCTGCGACCTTCTCCATGGACCAGTTGCGCGCGCACCTACTCACAGACGGTCGCATACTGGCCCATGCAGGTGGGCGGCGTGACTGGGGCATTACCGTCGGCCTCGATTCGCCCACCCCGGACGTCGCCCGCCCAGCGCTCCTCGACAAACTGGTCGCCGCCCTCGACCAGGCAGGTAACCACCAGATGCGGCACGCGGCCCTCGTCGGCCCATCCGGTATCGGTAAGTCCAGCCTCGCGGCCGCCTACATAGCTGACCGGGCGGATGCCTATGACTGGATTTTGTGGGTGGAGGCAAACTCCGAAGAGTCCCTGCTGGCCTCGTTCCAGCACATCGCCGTCGCGCTCGACCCGAACCGCGCCGGCGCCCAATACCTCGCTTCCGCCGGGCAGATTCGCGCCGAGGTACACACCGAACTGAGTCGACTCACGGGCCGGTGGGCACTGGTCTTCGACAACGTCGGTGATCCACGTCAAGTCGAACGGTGGATTCCGCGGGCCGGACGCGGAGACATTCTCATCACCGCCCTCGACAGTGCCGCCCGCTACGGACGAGCCACCGTCATTCCAGTCGACGTGATGACTGACGGGGAAGCCACGGAGTTGCTGGCTCTGAGGTTCGCCCTGACGGACGTGGAACGCCGCGTTCACCAGGCCGACCTGCTTCAGCTCGCCGACAGCCTGTCGAACTGGCCGCTGGCACTAGAACTCGCCAGCGGATACATGAACTCCTGCGGCATCACGCTCGACAACGTCGACTACTACCTGGACCGGCTCAAGGAACGGTCACTGCACGACGAGCGCTCCCTGTCGGGGCCGTACCCGAACACGCTGGGTGCCGCGTTGTTCCTGTGCCTGGACCAGCTCAACGAACGAGCCGCTCCTGACACCGACGAAGGCTGGCGATACCGGCTGGCGGCCGGCGCGATTACCAACGCCGCGTTCCTGGCACCCCGCATGCTGCCCGTCCACCTGATCGCCGCAGCCAGCGTGGTCGCCCCCCGTCCCGAGACCAGGGGCCCTATCTACCTGGACCCCTCCGACGCCAACCTGGGCGAGGTCGTTCGGGAACTACGCAGGTTCTCGCTCGTCTCCTTCGACCAGGATCTCCCCGCAACTGGTGGTGAACGCGTCAGCGACGCCAACCGCACCATCACCACCAACTCGATCATCCAAGATCTCATCAGGGCCCGCGTGGATACCCAGAAGTCAAGCCCGATGCTCGACAGCCTCGCAGCCCACGTGGAACTGTGGCTTCACGCCGCGATTGAACTCAACTTGATGGAGCGCGCGTCCACCCTCCTCGACCACGCCGAGACGCTCGCCGAGCACCTGGAGCAGTTGGGCATCGTCGGACGGGCCGTGCCGCTGCTCTACGGGAACCTGGCCATCGCCCACCAAGCCAGGGGCGACGACGCTCGTGCGGTTGAACTCCTCCAAGTCGAGCTGGAGATGCTCCAAGCCGACGGCGATCCGAACGAATACCTGATCGCCCAGACGAGGCTCAGCCTTGCCCAGATCTCCCTCACCACCCGCGATCAGCCTTCACGAGATCCGGCGACGGCAGTCGCCCATCTCAACGACCTCATCGCCTACCTGAAGACGATCGTCGAAGCTCATCCGGGTTCCGCCGCGAAACTCGCGATCGAGGCAGGAAATCTGCTGAGCCACCCGCGTTCATCCGCCGCCGATGACGTCGAGTTTCACCCGATCGCCAGCCAACTCGCGCGAATCGCCGCACTGGCCGGCCCGACGGACTACTCCCGGGCGATCGACGCTGTCCTGCGCGCGAGCTCACTCGTGCGTGACGGGTCGTTCATCGAGGCGGAGGAACTCTGCCGCCCGACGTTAGAAGGCGGAGTGTTGACGGCAGGATCGGAAATCTCTGCACGACGCATCCTCGTCGAATCCCTAGTGAACCAGGAGCGATGGCCGGCCGCGCTACAGGAGTACACAACCGTCCGTGAACTCTTTGGCTCGAGCACGCTCTACCCGGACCACATCATGGAATTCGTCCACAATATCGGCACGTCGTGCGCCCTACGCGTCCTCACCAACAGTGACTCTCAAGCCGACGCGCTACTCACCGACATGCTCGCCTGGCCGGCACTCACGGCGCTGCTAGTCAACCCACACCCCGGCACCGTCTCCCGGCTACGCCTCCTCACCGTCATCCGCGACCTCGCACACGGCGAACTGGCGACGGCGGAGGCGACGATGCAACACATCAGACCAGAATCCCTGACCGAAGGATCGGAACCAGAAACCGAGGCATGGAGAATGTGCTGGCAGCTGACGCGCGCCGTCGTCTACCGCGGCGTAGCAGCTAGATTTCTCCCCGTATGAAGCGCCCTACAGTCCTCACGCCGACACGGACGACGGCATCCACCCATGCCCCGCCAGCCTCCGATTTGGCCTCGACCCTCAAGGGGTCTACCGCCCCTGAGCCCGCGGTCGGCCTCGACCGACCAGCCCGACCGACACCGTTGCGGACGTCGAAGCAGCCCAACCATGCCTGACAGCCGAGGGGACCCACAGGCCGAGTTTGACCGCCTGAGGATCACCCCGATCCGATGGCTCCCGTGAGCGTCTCTGTCCCGATCGGTGGCGGCTCGGGAAGCTCGACGGTGAGGCCCGGCGGGCTCGCCCCTTGAGGAGGTGGCCGTGATCAACCCGGTGATCGAGATGCTGCTCGAGGAACTCCTCGCCGAGCAGGTCCGCGGGGAGCCCCCGCTCGAAGAGGCCGCTGTCGGCGAGCGGGGAGATGAGGCCGCCGCGGCCGTATCGGCCCGGGGAGGTAGCCGCGTGGTCAGTGGTGCGGGTGCATGGCTGGTGGGTCATATTGGTGGGGTGAACACCTTCGAGTCGCATGACGCTGAATCCGCTGCGGTGCTGCGGACTCCGCCCGGTAGGCAGCGGTACCTGTTGGGTGTGCCGTTCGAGATGGTCGCCCGCTCGGAGGTCGTGACGGCACCGGATCCGTACGAGCCGCAGATCACCGGGGAGGAGTCGGCCCGGCGGATGCCGGTATGGCGTGAGCAGCACGAGCTGTACACCGCGATGGTCGCCCTGGCCGCGGCCGAGGCGATCGCGACAATGACCGAGCTTCCCCTGGCCGAGCACGGGTTCCTGTTCTCCAGCGCGGTGGAGACGAAGGAGACCGAGCCGGTGGAAGGGCTCACCGGGTACTCCTACAACCACGCCGACGTGTTCTTCGAGCCGCACGGCGGCTGGTGAGCCCGACCCGCACACGGCTTCGGCGGTCGACCGGATGAACCCGATGCGCTCGAGCAGCGCGCCCGCGGCCGCCTGGCCACCTCGCCGGATCGTGCCCGACTCGGCCCGGTCCGACGTCGGCGCGGCGGCCGGGTCCTGCAATGACCTGTCCCGCCGGTGCTGGTCGCCTGGCTCATGCGGCGTCCCGGCCGGAGCTGGCCCGGGGTGGGCGATCCCGACGTCCCGGCCTCACCGGGAGCCGGCCCGGTGAGCGGCGGCGTGCCCGTGTGGCTCCTCGATATCGACGGGGTCGTCAACGCGATCGGTAGCAGACCAGACCGGTCGACATGGCCGTCATGGCGGCAGCTCGACGCGGACTGCCGCGGGGAGACGTGGCCGATCCTGTGCGCCGAGCCGGTTCTTGAGTTCCTCCGCCGCGTGCACGATGCCGGCGCGGCCGAGGTCCGCTGGCACACCACCTGGCAGGACGAGGCCTTGATGCTCGGCGAGCTCCTGGACCTGCCGTCGTTCAAGGTCCAGCCGTGCCCTGAGTACGACAACGGCGAGGCTGTCGGAGGGGCGCGTCCGGTTGGAGCGTCGTGGTGGAAGCTGCCGGCCGCAGAGCGTGTCGTGGGGGTTGAGGGTAGGGATCTCGTCTGGACCGACGACGATGCCCAGTGGGAACTCAAAACCCACCGGCCGATCATGGACAACCCAGGCCCGTTCACACGAGTCCTCAACCAGGTGCTGGTGATCAGCCCCCACCAGCGCCTCGGACTCAGCCGCAAACACCTTCGCCGCATCGCCGAGTTCCTCGACGTCGATTGGCCCGGTAGCCCCGGCTGGCCCCTAACCTGACCGGACGGCTTTCGAAGGGCGTCCGTCGTCGACGCAGTCGTGGGTGCCGCGGCGGCGATCGGCGGGATGGTCATCACGAACATCGTCAACGCAAAACTCGCCGAGGCTGGCAACGCGGGCTGAGGAGCTTGTCGAACGCCACCGAGAGCGTGAGGCGCTCAGCCAGGCGGCGACAGTCCTTTCCGCGATTGAACTGCTGGACCGAGACCTATCGGCATCGAGCTGGTCGTCATAGCCCGCGATCGTCGCAGAGTAAGCCCCTGAACAGGTGTCGGGCGAGACTTCCTGCCGCAGCCTGCTGGCGTGGGATGCTGGTGAGTGTGAGGCAGTCTGAGGTGGAGGTCGGGGGCGAGTACACGTTCGTGACGTATCGGCGTCCCGACGGCACGCCGGTGGCGGCGCGGGTGCGGCTGGTGTCCCTCGATGGCCACGGGAACGTGACCGTGCAGGTGGTGGACCCGGGCCGGAGCCCGACGAAACTCGCGCAGGTCGTGCGTCGGATGAAGCGGAACGAGGAACTGCAGGTCTCCGTCGGTGTTCTGGAGTGTCCGTGGGCGGACTGGCCTGAGCGCGCCGAGGTCATACAGGCCGAGCATCACGCGCGGCTCCACGCCGACAACGACGACTGGGAGCGGCGTCTGGCCGATCGGGTGCTGGCCGACCCCGTCCGGCTGCTCCCGGAGTTCTATCTCGGTGAGGCTGACGACGACCTCGATGACGGGCAGGACCGTGCCGCGCTGACCGCCGCGTACGCCAAGGCCCGCGATCTGGGGCCGTACGTGAAGCTCGAAGCACTCCGGGTGCTGCTGGCCGACCTTCCGGTGCTGGTCGTACGGGACCTCATCGCCGCGTCCGGTCGCCACAGCGAGGCGCCTGCCCCGGGCACGGTTGCCGCGACGTTCGCCCGGGCCGCGCGGTTCCTGGAGGCGGCCCGCAACCCCAACCGCCGGGCGCTGCACCCACACGACATGCTGGGCGACGCCGACGTCGCGTTCCTCGACGCGGTCGGAGACAGCTTCGCCGTGGACGGCGGCGAGCTGGTGCTCCCCGTCGTGCCGCCCGTGCCGTCGTGGGCGGACGAGTACTACCGGGAGACGGAGCGGCCGATCGTGGTCCGGTCTCTCGGCTGGTTGCGGGTCGCGGTCGGTGACACCGGCCGGGGAGACCGGCTGCACGCGGTCGACTGCCGCAACATCCGCTCGCGCCCGACCGAGCAAGTCGATCATTTGCCGTGGTGGCATCTCGTTCTGGAGGGTCACCGGCGGCTGTGCATGGTGTGCGGCGGCCCGGGCCTGCGGGACCTGCAGGCCCTGACCGGGTTCGTCGCCGCCGATGTGTGGCGCGACCGCGGCGGCCGCCGGATCGAGCGATGGCAGCAGGTGGCGGTGCTGCGCCTGGTGGCCGCGACGAGCACCGCGCGGGCCGCCATCGGCGAACCGGACGTCACGCTGGTCGCGCGTGTGGTCACGGCCCTGGTCGAGGAGGTGCCCGCGACCTGGGGTGGGCGGCGTACGCGCTCACGGCCGCCGAGCCCAGGAGCCAGCGGGGCCGGGGCCTCGAACGGTTCACGCCGCACCAGCAGGAGGAGGCGCACGTCGTGGCGCGCGACCGACTCGCGGCCGCCGAAGCCGTACTGCCCGACGCGCTACGGCCACCACCGTGGCCGCCGACGGTGGACCAGGCCGTGCTGCGGGAACGCTACGCCGTGCTCACCGATCTGCTGGCCGACACCGTCCCGCAACTCGACCGGCTCCTGTTCACCCTCCCCGGCGCGCGCTGAGAGCCGGTCCGCTCTACTCGGTGACGGAATGAGGTGGCATCGAGGCGGAAGGCTCGTCGGGGTATGGCCGTGGCAGGATGGCGCGGAGCTTCGAGTTCGGTTCGCTCTGGGCTGGTCAGTGCCGGCAGGGGCACGTCACTGTCGCGCCAACCGCGTCGAGGAGATTGAGGTCGTCTGTGCGTCCTTGCCGCTGGAGAAGCTCGATGAGCGCGAGCCATGCGGTGTGGTCGCCCGTGGCAGCCCACCGTCGCAGGTCGCCTTCGCGGTCGCCGTCGAGGAGCATCCGTGCCCGAGCCTGTCGGGCGTGATGAGCCATGCCGGGGGCCGCGGTCTCGACCATGCGCTGGAGGTCCTCCTCGCGACCCCGCATCGCGTAGGCGTCCACGAGGTACTCGTCGAGGTCATCGTGCCGGGCAAGGTCCTCAAGTTCTGCGATGTCCTCATCGCTGGCTCGGGCTGCCAGAAGCTCTGCCAGCCCTCGCACGGCGTGCATTCGATCGTGGGTATCGTCGGTGGCTGCCATGGCTCGTAGTTCGGCTTCGCGCCTCTGGGCCGTCAGGAGCATAGTGAGGAACATGCGAGCGGCTGGCCATTCTTCTGGTGAGGAGGCTCGCAGTTCGTCCTCACGGCCGCAACGAACGAGCATCGCTCCTAACGAGTGGGCGCCGGGGTCAAGATCGTCGTGTTCAGCGAGGGTCCCAAGCGCGTCGATGGCCTCGTCGATCCGGCCGGCTGCGGCGAGGAGATCGGCCAGGTCGTCGAGCGCCAACGGGTGCTTACCAGCCTCGTGCCGCAGGTCGTCCTCGCGGCCTTGGTCGGCGAGCAGGCGCCAGTAGGTGAACTGGGAAAAGTTGTCCCCTGAGTCGGCGAGTTCGCGCAGGGTCTTTTCCTGGCCACGGTTGACGAGGCCGACGAGCAGCGCGTGTAAGGCGTCGGTCTCCCCGTCGGGATCGACCTCATGAAGGAGAGGTAGTGCCTCGGGTACCCGGTCCTGCTGCAGGAGCAGTTCCAGGAGCCCCCACTGGGCTTCGATCTCACCGTTGTCGGCGTGTTCCCGCAGTTCCGCTTCGTGTCCGTGCTCGACGAGGGCTCGGGCGAAAGCTTCGATCACCTCGACATCGGTCTCCGAGCAGTTCATCGCGGTGCGGCATAGGTCAAGGGTCTGCGCTGATCGGCCCCGGGAGTAGGCGGCTGAGGCAAGTTCCAACAGGTCTTCGGCGGCCGTGAGATGCGCCGGCAGCGTGTTCCACAAGCCATCGGGGATGATCTCGAAGTACCTCTCCCGCGCGCCGTGTTGCTGGAGGTAGTCGGCGAGGTCGTAGCCGGCGTTGACGCTGATCGAGGCCCCACGGACGGGGCTGAGGGCTCGCACCCCGCCGCCGAGGTCCGTCGTCGCGTACTCCAGTGCTGCTCGCGTCCATTCCGGGCCGGCCTCGACGAAGATCGGGTCGGGTAGGTAGTGCACGGCCACGTCGGTGAGCATCTCCGTCGTCAGCGGTGCTTGGACCCCGAGCCGGCGGATGTCGATCGCGGCGTTCAGTATGGCGAAGCCGTACGGGTTCAGTGCCTCTGCGTCCAGCCATCGGCTCATCAGCCGCGGGGCACCGGCGAGGTGCTGGGTAACGTCGAATCGTGAGTCGTTGAGCGCCGCGGCCAGTAGCTGGTCGCCGGCCGCGTGGTGCCGGGCTTGATGACGCTCCTGGGGGCTGAAGCGTGACCGCACACGCACCGGTGGGCTGACGGCCAGCCGTAGTGCCTCCCGCGCGTCGCGCCAACGGTCGCGCGTGACCGGATCACGCTCAGACTGGGCGTGATCGCCGTGGCGCTGCCCTGGTTCGGTGGTCATGATCTGGAACGGTCCGGGCCACACGAGATACACGATGACAGGTCCGACGTCCTGGTTGTGCGCGCGAGTGTGTCGGCGGATCAGGTTCTGGATGTCGGTGCGGGTGAGATTACCCGGAGCCAGATGTGTCACGGCCGGGGTGTCGTCGAGTAGCACGACCGTCCTGTCTGGGACGGGCTCGGTAGCGCGGAGCTCAGTCACCGAGCCGGGCACTATCACTGCCCAGTCGGACATGATCACGTTGAGGGCTTCCCACACGCTGCGCGACTTCCCCGAGGACGAGTCGCCGACGACCACGACCAGGCCGCCACCAGCCATTGCCGCCCGAAGCTGGGTACGTAGTTCATCGTCATGATCACGGGTGACGTAGGTGGATATCGTCCGCCCGGAACTGTGAACACCGAGGTCCTCGGGCCTGCAGTCCGCGATCCGCAAACCCTGCCCGGGCTCCTCTGCGGTCTGGGAGCCAAGCTCCGGGCGGGCGGTCCTGCGGAGGGGCTGTGCGTCCTCTACCAGCCGCGCCCAGTAGCGCCTGTCGTGCTGGGGCGGCTCCTCGGTCCAGACGGACCATGTCTGGACAAGCGCCCAGATCCGGTCGGCGTCTCGGGGTGCTCTGCCCTCCGGCTTCATCCAGTCGCTGATCCGCTGCGTGTTCAGCCCGCTATCGGGCAGGAACTTCCTGGCACCTTTGACCGCCTCACCACGCGTCGCCGGCTTCCCTCGGCGCCTACGCATCTCAACTGCACGCTTCTCCAGCGCGTGCAGTTCGTGCTGCAAACGCTCGAGTCCCGGGCTGCGGTCCGGCACGAACCCACCTCCGTCGTCATGGCGGCCTGCCCGGTTCATCCGTTCAGGATGATCCGGGCAGGCGGACTGAGCGGCAGCGTAGCCGCCGAAGTATCCGCTGTGGCCGATCTGGACCGGCTCGGCGGGCGATGTCAGCAGAGTGACATCCAGCGGTGCGCAAGGCACCGCACCTCGAGAGGAGCCCTACATGCGTCTTCGTCTCCGCCCCCGGCGCCTGTCCCTGATCAGCGCGGCGATCTCCGGAGCGCTTTCCGGTGCGTGCCGGGCGCTGGTCGACTGGCTACTGCGCCTCTAGTGCCGCATCAGGCCGCGTTCGCCCAGCCACATCAAGGTCACATGCGCCCCGGTGGGTTGCGGGTGCACGGAAGCGCCGCGGGGAGGCCGCGCAGTTCATGAGGTGTTCGATGATTACATCGGGTGACGGACGGTGATGTAGCGTCTCGCCATGGTGGACAAACGTTCAATTTTCGGCTGGGACGGCAATTCCTGGAGCGTCGAGCTGAGCTGCGGAGTGCCCGACTGCCCAGCGACGGTCGAACTTGCTCTTCACATGCGTGCTCGACGTGTTGACCTGGACCCGGAGTACTTGCGCATGGGGAGGCGCACCGCCAACGCTCTGCATGCTCTCGGCTGGAGTTGGGACGACTGGACAGGAATGCCATCCGCCGAGGATGAGACGTTCTGTCCTGCCTGTCATGCCGACGGACCGACAGGTCTGTATCTTGTGGCAAGTTCCGGCCGGAGCGCGGTGAAAGTCGGCGTCGCCCAAGTGTTCGGGAGGCGACTCTTCGATCACCGCCGCGAGGGTTGGAGGCTTGCATCCACCTCGGAAGAACACGAGTTCTACTGGGAACTGCCAACACGCGAACAGGCGATGCTGGTAGAAGGTCAGGTCATAAAGCGGTGGCGGAGTGGCGGAATTCCGGAAGCCGACTCGTGCCATGACATGCCTCAGCACGGCCGGACCGAGACTGCGCCGATCAGCGCGGTAAACCTGGACGATCTCCATGCCTTCATGAGTTGGTGCGTTCAGGAGATTCATTCGCAAGAGCCATAACGCGCGTGCCTCGACGAGTGCTATTGCGCGGTCTGTGTGAGGTCGATCGGCTGGCGACGAACTCTGCCCAGTCGCGATGGAGTTCGATAGTTCAGCGGTGGACGGTTTGGACGTGAAGCCGAGGAGGCCGGGGAGAACGGATGTGAGTAGAACGACTCTCGAACACCGATCGGCGATTCGTGCGGACCTGAACTGGGCAGTTCTGGCTGCTGTGCCGGGGGCCACAAGAGTGAATACGGACCAGAGGATCTCCGTAAGGTGCCCGCCGCTATCCATGTGGCCGTAGTCAAACCCGCTGGTCGGCGTCTGCTGCCGGGAAGTCGTAGACCGTGACGGGGATGTCATGAACGCTGAGGGTGGTCGTGATGAGTGGCTCGATGACGTTCCACGTTCCGCCGGACAGTCCGCAGCCGATGCGCGGCATATGCACGCTGGCCTCCAGGTGCAGGGCGGTGCGGGCGAGGGTGGTGAGGCATTCCTCGATCGCGTCGTAGCGCACCGGGGGGCCGGCCGCGGTGGGGCGAGTGAGGTGCTGGCCCACCATGTTCGCCACCCAGATGTCGGGCGTGACCTGGACGAGGCGGGTGGCTCCGAGTCCGAAGTCGTTTCCGGCCCGTCCGCGCCACCAGGCCCGGAAGTCACGCTCCGGCTCGGGCCAGCGCTGCGACAGGGCGAGGACGAAGCCCTTGCCCCATCCGCCGCGATCGTTACACACGTGCGCGATGATCTTTTGCCCCGAGGCCTGCGGGTCGGTGGCGTCACCAGTGATGATCGAGAGAGGTGTCACGCGGGTCAGACTGCCAGGAGGGTGTGACATCGCCCGGTCGATGCGCACGCCCTGGGCCAGGTGGTCATGGGTGGCTGGAGACGCGGCGATCAGCTGGCGTCGGTGTCTGGTTCCCCGCGCAGGATCGTGGCGAGCACCGGCAGGATGTCGGCTTGGGCGGAAAGGCGGCGCAGAGCGTCGATGGTCTCGGTTGTCAAGGGGCCGCCGCCGGCGGAGAAGCTGTCGAGCACCAGCTCCAGCGTCTCGTGGTCGGTGAGCAACCGGGTCGCGGGTCGGCAGCCGTACGGGCAGGCCATCACTTCTGCGGCGCCCCATACCGGGCAGATCATCGGGCGTGCTTCGTACCCTCCGCAGCGCCCGTCGTTGGTGAGCGCCGCACACCGTCCGCCTTCACCGGTGGGGGCGACGGGCAGGACCGTGCCAGTGGCCTCGGCCATGCGGGTGGACTCGGCGCCACGCTGACCTTTGAACGGGGGGACGGGCGGGTCGCGTTCAACGCGTTGACCCGGGCCGCGTTTGTCCGCTGGTGCGACCTGATCGCTATGGCGTGGCGCACGGTGTCCTCGGTGATCACGCTCGGGTGTGGGCGACGCAACTGGACCCGCTGCCGACGTCCAACGCGAGCGGACCTGCGGTGCAGCGAACTCCGCTCCACGCAACTCACCCGTGGGAGCGCCCGTGCGGAGCCCCTGGATCGTTCGGCAGGGAGCGCACTTGATTCACCGTGGCACCGAACGTGGTACCGATCCCGGCTTGAGCGGTGTGGACTGAGCATCCTACGGCGGATCAGATGAATCGAGGAGTTCGAATAGTCCCAGCTAAATGGACGTCAGTGGATTATCTAGTGCTATCTAGCAAAAGATATAGACAACTGGGGGTCAAGGGGTCGCAGGTTCAAATCCTGTCAGCCCGACAGATATCGAGGGTCGTTGAGTTGGGAGAAATCCCAGGTCGGCGGCCCTTGTTCTATGCGCATCCATCGGTGACCGTCCACGTCGTACCGGCTTCAGATGATCTTATGGCCCGGGCGTGATACTGGAGCCGGCGTACGGTTGAGATCAACACCCCCTTCGGTGCCACGTAGGCACCTCCGATGGCTGGGTACGAATACCTACTCGCCAGCGGCAAGACCCGCTGGTTCTACAAGTTCGACCTCCCCGCCGGACCCGACAACAAGCGCCGGACGAAGAAGGAACGCGGCTACCTCACGGACCAGGCCGCGGTCGAGGCGGAGCGCAAGGCGCGGGAGATCTGTGGGCAGACCGACCTCGCCGCTGACGGGGGCGTGAAGCAGGAACTCGCCCAATGGCTCAGTGAGCGCGAACTCGATCCGTAGGAGACCTCGCAGGTCAACTACGCCGACCTGATCCGCGTCTACATCGTCCCGCACATCGGGGGCAGCTGTACTCGCTCGACAAGAACGTGATCCACGGCCTGTGCAAGACGCTACTCGCCAAGGGCGGCAAGTCCGGAGGTCCACTGTCGCGACGACGGTCCGCACCGTGCACCGAGTGCTCATGAAGGCGCTCCGCGAAGATCGTGCACGGCTCCGGCGCTCACCTGCCCTACGAGAGGCCGGAGCCGCTAAAGCGATACCAGACCCGGCTGAAACAGGGGGACGCCAGATGCGGGCGAGGCGGCGTAACCCTGAGGCAGTGGGCGGGTCGCGTCGGCGGCGTGGATCCGGACTACAGCGACGCGGCCGGCAGCCGGGCCACGGACTCCACGTGGCCCGACTGTCCGCTCTTTCGATCCCTGCGGCCTGGCGGGAAGTATGGTCCTGTCCAGAAACCATGCGGTACACCTAGCCGGTGAGCGCGGCCGGCCGCAGCCGGCGTTGATACCGCGACGCGGCGAAATCGGACGACCGCCGAGCCCGCGCTCGCGACTACATCGGGGGAGTGTTCGGGTCGTCGTACTCGCGGCGCTCGGTCACCACAGCGCTGCGGCGGCGGTTCCAGAACGCGAAGAAGAAGATCAACCCTGCCGCGCCGGCTGCCATCAGGATCCAGCCGACGAGTCGGATGTCGATCCCGGAGACCTGCCAGTCCACGGCGAACGCGAGAATCGCGCCCACCGCGATCAGGAAAATGCCAGCTCCAATACCCATGTCTCATGGTGTACCCAGATCCGTGAAGCCTGAATCGAACCGACGGGTCGACGTCTGCGTACCGGAGACCTCCCCCTCCTTCCGAAATGGTCGTGCGGTTCCCTTCCGGTGGATACGTCGCAGGGCTGACGATCGGCGCGCGACGTATCGCAATGATCCGCGAGGGTCCGGAAACACGCCGGCGCCCGCCGCCCCTGATGGGGTGGCCGGCGCCGTCGTCGGTTCTCGGTGCGGGCGTTCAGAGCGGCTTTTCCCAGGTCAAGCCGTACTACCCGGGGCATTCCTCGCGGCGCGCCGTGAGCGCCGTAAATGCATTGTCAGCTTAACTATCCGGGTTGATGAACCCGGCCGGCAAGGGGGCGACAGTGCCCGAAGAAGAGAAGCAAGGCGAGAAAGGGTTCACGCTGCCGACAGCCTTGGCGGCGTCCCTGGCGCTGCTTGTGGCCGCCTTCGCGGTGGTCGGGGTGAGCGGTGGACTGCTGACCCGTGCGGTGCGAAACCAGCCGGAAGACCTCGCGCAGATTTTTGTTTTTGGGCTCGTGGTGGCCGGCGTAGCCGCTTCCGTTGTCATTCTCGGAGCTGCGGTGGCGACCCGCTGGGCAGCGTTCAATGGTGTCAAAGGGATCGTCGTTGTTGTCGCGGTGCTCGCGCTCACGGCAGGGGCGGTGAGGGCCGTGCAGGTGGGTGCGAACAGCGTTGCCGAACGCGAGCAGCCCTTCGTGTCGATGTCCTTGGACCCCAAGGGCAAAGACACGGAGTTGTCGGTCGTCACCGTGGAGGTGAGCGGCGCCGGCCTGCGGAACATCGATCAACTGCTGATCCAAGTCATCGCCCTGACCAAGTTCCGCCACCCGGACACCAGCGCGCGGAGTGTGTGCGAGAAGAACTGGGCCGACCCTCGACCCTCGAAGTCCGGACCACCCGCCAACGAGACGTTTCGGTCCGAGTGGGGAGCGGTCATCCTGTCGGAGCGGCTAGGGCCAAATCAGGATGGAGCAGTAAAGGCAACAGTCACACTTCCCATAGATATAGACAAATACGAGGGTATCTGTGCGTGGGCGCCCCTACCTGTGGGCCCGGGTGACACGGTCGAGGACTACAGGTCGTCGGTCGCTTACCTGAACCTGACCACATTGCGGGTCAGCGCCTGATCGGTGGAGGCGCCACGATGACGCATCCGAGCCGCACGCCGACCTGGAACCACGGCCCGAGCTGCGGTTGCCCAGGCTCGCAGGACGTACTGGTCGGCTTCAGCGGTCGATCCGGCCGCACACGTGACAAAGACGGCCCGTGTACATGTGCGGGAAGCCGTGACCGGGCAGACTGGGCCGATGCGGCAGGTGTTCGTAGTCGAGGCGGTACTGGAGATGGCGGCCGACGCTGACCTACGCGCTCCGGGTGGGGTGGTCACGATCGCGCTGTGCGGTTCGTTCACCCACGACCCGCCCTGCCCGGTGGCACCGCACCACACCGAGACGACCCGCACGGCGGCGGCCGGCGACCAGGGAGCCGGGGATGGGGCGGTGCTGTCGCGGACCGTGTTCACGGTCGAGCCCGCAGACGAGGGGCAGGTCCGTGACACCATCACCGCAGCCCTGTCCACGGGGCGGTTGCGGGACCCCGAGGGCACCGTCACGTGCTGGAGGCTGCTGCACTGTCGGGCTGGTTCGGTGACGGCGGAGGACGCAGGGCACTTCCTCGACCGGTGAGGGCCCGCCGGCTAGGAACTCGTGGTGTCGGCTTCGTCGGTGAGGGCGGTGGCGCGTTCGCGGTGGTCGTCGATGAGGACCTTGATCGCGGCGGCGACGGGCACGGCCATCAGGATTCCGACGAGGCCGAGGAGGGCGCCGCCGGTCAGCCCGATGAGCAGGACGGCGACGGCGGGTAGGTTCGCGGCGTCGCGCAGGACCCTGGGGGCGATGACGTAGTTCTCCAGCTGCTGGTACAGCAGGAAGAAGAGGGCCACGAGTCCTCCGGCGGGCCACAGGTCCACGCCGAGGGTCGCCACGGCGGTGCAGATCGCCGCGCCGAGCAGTGCCCCGATCAGGGGGATCAGGTCGGTGACGGCGACGACGACGGCGAGGACGACCGCGTAGGGCACCTTCAGAAGCAGGAGGACCGGTAGGGCCGTCAGGCCGGCGATGCCGGAGATGACGAGGTTGCCGATCATGTAGGCGCCGACCTTGTCGACGATCACGTTCACCGCCCGCCCCGCCGCCTGCCGGCGCGCGGCGGGGAACAGGGCGACCGTGCCCCGTCGGATGCGGGGCAGGTCGAGCATGAAGTAGACCGTCAGCACTGCGACAAGCAGTGCGGAGACCAGGGCGCTGAGGACGTTCACTCCCCAGGCCAGGGCCGAGGCGCCGACCTTGGCGGGCAGGTCGGCGGCCCACGCGGTGACCTTGTCGGTGACCTGGAGTCTGTCGCCCAGGTCGCGCAGGGTGCGCGAGTTGTCGCGGGCCTGGGCGAGGTAGTCGGGCAGTTGGTTGATGAGGTTCTGTCCTTGGTCGATCATGGTAGGCACGACAGCGGCGATGAATCCCGCCACCGTGGCGAACATGACCGTGGCGATGAGCCCGACCGCCCAGGGCCGGCCGAAGCCGCGCCGGGTCAGCCATCGCACCGCCGGGTCCAGGCTGACCGCGATGAACAACGCCACCAGGATCAGGGTCAGCAGGCCGACGAGCAGGTACAGGGCGCGAACGATGATCAGTACCGTGACGACGGCGACGGTGGCGGTGGCCGTGAGCCAGAAGACGCGGCGGGCCCGAGCCCACAGGGCGGGTTCGTTGACGGGCATGTGGTGCTCCGGTGGGGGTGGGGGCGGGCTGGTGCGGGAGGTGCGGAGGTACTACCCGCCCGGCCGCGAATCATGCCGTTGGACGAGGAACGCACACGGTCCGAGGGCGTATCCCGGGAGAGGTTTGAAACCGCCGGCTGCTGGATACGTGTCAGGTGGCCGTGAACATGTCCGGCCGAGAGGTCGCCGGAGCGCCGCTTGTGGTTTGAGGGGGCTGCGGGTGGCGAGGTGACCTCGCCGACGGTCCGTGGGGCGACATCTTGGGCAGTGTCGCCCCACGCGACGCGTCCAGCAGGCGCACCCCGTCACCAGGAGGGAGCGGCGTCGGCGGCACTCGTCGTCAGCCTGCGCTACCGCCGCCGAACCACGCGCGGGAGTGACGAACCACGCGCGCGAGTGAGCCGCGATCCCGCAAGCGGTCGGCTCGGACCCGGAGCCGCCGGGGCCTCGTCCAACTGCGGAGTCCGCCAACTCCAGGATCTTTGGCCTGGTCCTTGCCAAGATGGCAGTGGGTCGCCTGCGTTTCACCGCAGGTCAGCGGGGTACGGGTCACGCTGTGGCCGTCAACGGGCGGTGGCGTAGCCGCTGAGCACGGACAGGGTTTCCATCCGACGACGTGAGGCGAAGCCGTGACGATCAGCAACGAGGACTTCATCGACAGCCTGCCCGAGGGGAACCTGGAGTTCGCCACAGCACAGGGAAAGGCGATGTCATGACCGCCAAGCCGAGGAAGACCACAGCGACCAGCCCCGCGAAGAAGGCCACCCCGCCCACCGGGAAGGCCACGACCAAGGCTGCCAAGCCGGCCGGGAAGTCCCCGTCCAGAGCCAGCGCGCCCGACCCCAAGCAGGCCCAGCTCGCCGCCCACCAGGTCGACCACGCCGACTCGGTGATGACGACGGACCAGGGCGTCCTCGTCGAGGACACCGACAACGCGCTGCGCGCCGGCCCCCGGGGCCCGAACCTGTTGGAGGACTTCCACCTCCGCGAGAAGATCATGCGCTTCGACCACGAGCGCATCCCGGAGCGGGTCGTGCACGCCCGGGGCTCCGGCGCGCACGGCTACTTCCAGCCCTACGACGACTCCCTCGCCGGGTACACCGTCGCGCCGGTGCTGTCCGACCCGGCGCGGCGGACGCCGGTGTTCGTGCGCTTCTCCACCGTGCAGGGCTCGCGCGGCTCCACGGACACCCCGCGCGACGTGCGGGGCTTCGCGGTCAAGTTCTACACCCAGGAGGGCAACTTCGACCTGGTCGGCAATAACATGCCGGTGTTCTTCATCCAGGACGGCATCAAGTTCCCCGACGTCGTACACGCCGTGAAGCCGGAGCCGCACAACGAGATCCCGCAGGCCGCCTCCGCGCACGACACGTTCTGGGACTTCGTTTCGCTGCAGCCGGAGACCATGCACCACGTGATCTGGCTGATGAGCGACCGGGCGCTGCCGCGCAGCTTCCGCACCATGCAGGGCTTCGGGGTGCACACCTTCCGGCTCGTCGACGCCGACGGCGTGGCCACGTTCGTGAAGTTCCACTGGACGCCAGTGCCCGGCGTGCACTCCCTGGTCTGGGACGAGGCGCAGAAGATCTCCGGCAAGGACCCCGACTTCAACCGCCGCGACCTGTGGGAGTCCATCGAGGCCGGGGTGTTCCCCGAGTGGGAACTCGGCGTGCAGCTCATCGCCGAGTCCGACGAGTTCGCCTACGGGGTCGACCTGCTCGACTCCACCAAGCTGGTCCCGGAGGAACTCGTCCCGGTCGTACCCGTCGGGCGGTTGGTGTTGAACCGCAACCCGGCCAACTTCTTCGCCGAGACCGAGCAGGTCGCCTTCGGAGTCGGCAACGTGGTGCCGGGCATCGACTTCACCAACGACCCGCTGTTGCAGGCCCGCCTGTTCTCCTACCTCGACACCCAGCTCACCCGCCTCGGTGGCCCGAACTTCCAACAGATTCCGATCAACCAGCCTGTCGCCCCGGTGCACCACCACCAGCAGGACGGATTCCACCAGCACGCCGTACCGCTCGCACAGGCCAACTACCACCCCAACAGCCTCGGCGGCGGTTGCCCCGTCGTCGCCGGAGCGGCGGGCGGCGCGTTCGTCCACCAACCCGAGCACGTCGACGGCATAGCACGCCGCCAGCGGCCGGAGACGTTCGCCGACCACTACTCGCAGGCGACCCTGTTCTGGAACAGCATGGCGGCGTGGGAGAAGGAACACATCGTCGCCGCCTACCGCTTCGAACTCGGCAAGGTCACCAAACCGCACATCCGAGCGCTCGTGGTCGACCACCTCAACCAGATCGACCACACCCTCGCCGTGGCCGTGGCGGCGGGCATCGGGGTACCGGCCCCCACAAAGGGCCCGTCCAACCATGGCCGGTCGTCCCCGGCGCTGAGCCAGACCAGCCTCCCGGGCGCGGGCGGGATCGCCGGCCGTAAGGTCGCCATCCTGGTGGCCGACGGCGTGCTCGCCCCCAGCGTCGAGGCCGTCCGCGCCGCGCTGACCGAGGCCGGCGCGGTGGTGGAACTCCTCGCTCCCGTCGACGGGACGGTCACCCCGGCCAGGGGCAAGGCCCTGCCGGTCGACCGGGCCATGAACACCGTCAGCTCCGTCCTCTACGACGCCACCGTCCTCGCCGACGGCCCGGACGCCACCGCCGTGCTGCTCAACGACGGCTACGCCCTGCACTGGGTCGCGGAAACCTACAAACACGCCAAACCTCTGGGGGTACTGGGCACCGCGGACCTCCTCGTCCGAGCGGCCCGGCTACCCGTGCACGACTCCTCCGGCCACCAGGAAGGCACCGCCGGCAAGCCGGTCGCAGGAGCCCTCGACGGTGTCGTGTTCGCAGCCGCCGGCGCCAAGCCGAACAAGGCGTTCCTCGCCGACCTCATCGCCGCGATCGCAGCCCACCGCCACTACGACCGTCCCGTCGACGGCATCGCCGCCTAGGGTCGGGCCAGATGGTTGCCACTGGCGGCCTGTTCCACGCTCGTACTATCCGGAGCTTCGGTCTTGGCAGTTGGGGGTTTGTGATTCGTCGCGGACCTTGTTCCTCGGCGAAATCGGGTTCGGATCCGCCGGGAGCGGGCTCGGTCTCCGGTGTGCCGGCCGGGTCGGTGCCCGGGTGCGGCGGGACCGGTGGTCGGGTGGGTGTGGCAGGCTCGGGATTCCCGTTCATGTCTGCTCCTGGGGAGATGTCGTGCTCGGAGCTGCGGTCGGTGGTGCGGCGGTTGCCCGCTCCCTCGACTGGCTACGTGCCATCACCGACGGCCTCGATCCACGAGACAGAACCCGGACTCGCGGACAAAGCCAGGTTTCCGCGTAGCGGGGCGATTACGATCACGCGCCATGGACAATGTGACGCACACGCTGATCAGCATCGTGGTGGGCGAGGCGCTGCACCGGTCCATCCGGCCGTCGACGGTGCTGAGCGACCGGGCCCGCCGGACCGTGGCACTCACGGTCATGGCCGTCGGCGGCAACCTGCCCGACATCGACGTGGCGTACACGGGATGGGCCGGCACGACGTTGGACTACCTGCTGCACCATCGCGGGCACACGCACACGATCCTCGGTGCGCTCGGCCTGTCGGTGTTGCTGTTCCTGGCTGTCCGGCTCTGGTGGCGGTTCACGAAGGTCACGCCGTCGCGGGCGGACCTGCTGTTCGTCGCCGGGGTCGCCGTGCTCGCCCCTCTGCTGCACATCGGACTGGACTTCACCAACAGCTACGGCGTACATCCGTTGTGGCCCGTCGACAACCATTGGTACTACGGCGATGCCGTCTTCATCGTCGAACCGGCCCTGTGGGCGAGCGCCGCGGTCCTGCTGTTCGTCCTGCCGAGCCGGGTCGTCCGTGGGCTGATCGCGTTCTTCCTGCTCGCCGGGCTCGCCGCCGCTTGGTTCACCGGCTTCGTTCCGGTCTCGTTCGCCCTGATGCTGACCGCGCTGATGGTGGGACTGGCCGCCGTGAGTCGGTTCTGCCCACCGCGGGTCGCCTTGGCCGGCGGGATCGCGGCCTGGCTGCTGGTGACCGCGGCCTTCGTCGGCACCAGCTGGACCGCCCGGGGTGACATCGAAACCGCGCTCACCCGCAGCTTCCCGACTGCCCGCACCCTCGACACGGTCCTCACCCCGATGCCCGTGAACCCGGTGTGCCGGGAAGTCCTCACGGTGCAGGTGGATCAGGACCGCTACATTGTCCGCCGCGTCTTCCATTCCCTCGCCCCCGGCTGGATTCCCGCCAGCCGGTGCGCCATGTTGGTCCGCCGTGGCACCGAAACCACGGCGCAGCTCACGCCTGTCGCCCGAGCCGACACCGATGAGCTGGTGTGGGCCGGCGAACTGTCCATGCCCGCCGGCCTCCTTTCCGGCATCGGCGGCGAATCCTGTGCCGCGAAGGCACTGTTGCAGTTCGCGCGCGTGCCGACGGCGACCGCGAAGGGCGACGGCTGGATCATCGGCGACCTGCGCTACGACATGGAACCCGGGCTCGGCCTCACCGAGATCGAAACCGGCCCGGGCCACGACCAGTGCCCCCGCCTCACGGCACCGTGGATACCGCCCCGACACGACCTCCTCTACGGCGACTGACCGGTACCACGAGCTGGGCTCACTCTTCCGAGCCACCCTCGACTAGCTCCGCGCCGTACCCGACGGTCATGATCGGCGGGACAGGACCTAGCGCGAACGTTTCCTGTCCGCGCCGGCCAGGGACCTGAGGAGGCTGTCGGGGTCTGCGACGGTGACCGTGACGCTGGTCGGCCGCCAGGGCACCCAGCGGGCGCGGACGGGAGTGGTGAAGGCGACGCAGATCCCGGCGTCGGTGTTCGTGCCCATGGTCAGCCCGCGGTCGGTCAACGAACCACGGATGCCGAACACCCGCCACGGCCGGTAGGGGCCGGTGCGCTGGACAGAGGCGATGTTCGTCAGCGGAGTCCGCAGCGTGCACCAACCCAGCCGGGCCCGGAAGGTGTGCCCGTCGAGGGTCACCGAGCTGCGTCGCGGTCCGAGCCCCACCAGGCTCAGGACGGGCCGCCATCGTGCCGCGTACATAAACCGCCACGAGGACGCCTGGTCGCGGTGCACCGGGTCAGCCTGTCGCGGGCGTGGGCCGCGACCCGGCGCGGGGTGGGCGGGCGCTGATCGCGGCCAGCACGGCCCAGGCGACCGCGACACCGACGACCTCGCGCCGGGCGGTCCCGCTGAGCCGGGCCCCGAACACGGTGCCGAGCCCGACCGGCCGGGTGAGAGCGCTCATGATCCGTCCCCTCGCAGCCGCACGCGCTCGTTCTCGCCGCCGTCGTAGCGTTCTCCGGTGATCTTGGATTTGACGAAGCTGATGACCGAGGCGACCTTTCCACCGGGGGTGTCCCAGTACTCGGCCGAGTGACCGGTGAAGCGGATCAGGACGACCTCGGGGCTGTCGGGGCCCTGCGGCAGCCATGCCTCCACCCACGGGTTCCACAGCTCCCGGGCCTTCGCCGTGTCGTGGACGGCCTGCGCGGTACCGGTCATAGAGATCCACGTGTCGTCGGAGGCCAACGTCACCGAGCAGCGGGAATCCGCAGCCAGATGGGCGACCTTGCGGGAGTCGCGTTCGGCGAAGAACCACAGCTCACCGGCGGAACCGACCTCCTGCTGCGCCATCGGGCGGCTGACGAACCGGCCCTCACCGTCGACGGTCGTGAACATCGCGACCCGGATGCCTTTCGCCAGTTCCGCGACCCGGGCGGCGCCCTCATGCTCTGTCATCAGGCACTCCTCGCTCAGCGTTGTCCCCTGCATACCGCGTATGTCGTCCGGTCAAACACGACGCCACGTCGGGCGGATCGCTCGGCCCGGCGGTTTGACGCCCCGTGGTTCGGGTATCGCTGTGGCACAACACCTTCGGAGGGAGCGCCACATGGGCCTGGACGACAAGGCGGACGCGATCAAGGACAAGGTCGTCGGCGACGCCAAGGAGAAGATCGGCGACGCCACCGACAACGAGGACCTGCAGGCCGAAGGTGCCGTCCAGAACGCCAAGGGCCACGTGAAGGAGACGGTCGAGGACGTCAAGGACGCCCTCGACTAGTCAGCCCCGAAGCGCTGACGGCCCGCCGGGGGTGGGCCGGCGCGGTGGTGGACATAGGGGGGGTCTGAGCGGCGGGGGAAGGGGGTGTGGTGGGGTGGACGGGGGGGTAGACAGGAAAGGAGG
>NZ_JBFAZP010000018.1:0-55733 GCF_040681875.1 Longispora sp. NPDC051575
ACACCAGAACCAAAGTCCCAGTGCCGACGGGGTAAATCATAATTGGCACTAACTTTCCGACACCCTGTTGAGTTCTCAAAGAACAAACACACACCGTCTGACCGCTCTTTCGAGCTGATCTTCTGGGGTTTCTCTAACCTACCAGATCGGTTTCGCGGATCTTCACCAGGGCTTCACCCCGGCGGCCGCACCGCTCTGTCTTGCTCGCTGTACTCTACCCGGTCGGTTTCTGCGGCTCGCACCGCCCCCCACCCGAGCTGCCCGGTCCCGTTGCGCCCCGGTTTGTTCTTTCTTTCCGGTTTGCCCCGTTCCTCGCTGGCAGAGAGAAATTTACGCGACCGTTCACCCCTGGGTCAAATCGGGGGTCCCGAAACGCTCTGACCAGCGAAAAGGGCCCGAGACAGCGCCTCGGGCCCCTCGTACCGCTAGAGGTATTCGACTCCGGCGATCGTCTTCTTGCCGCGGCGGAGGACCAGGAACCTGCCGTGCAGCCTCCGGTCGGCCGGGACGGGGGCGTCGGCGTCGGTCACCCGCTCGTTGTTGATGTACGCGCCGCCCTCGGTCACGGCCCGACGCGCCTCCCCCAGGCTCGCGCACAGCCCGGACTCCTTGAACAGGACGGCCACCGACAGCGTGGGGTCGCCGACCTGCGCCAGACCGGCCTCGGCGAGCGCCGCCCGCATCGTGGTCGGGGCCAGCTCCTCCAGGGCGCCGCGCCCGAACAGCGCCTGGCTGGCGGCGATGGCCTGCTCGGTCTCCGTCTTGCCGTGCACGAGCGTGGTCACCTCGCCGGCCAGCCGCTTCTGGGCGGCCCGCGCGAACGGCTTCTCCGCGGTCTCGGTCTCCAGCCCGGCCAACTCCTCGCGGTCGAGGAACGTGAAGACCTTGAGCAGGTTGACCACGTCGGCGTCGCCCTGGTTGATCCAGAACTGGTAGAAGGCGTACGGGGACATCAGCTCGGGGTCGAGCCAGATGGTGCCGCCCTCGGTCTTGCCGTACTTGGTGCCGTCCGCCTTCGTGATCAGCGGCGTGGCCAGCAGGTGGACGGACTCGCCCGTGACCCGGCGGATCAGGTCGCTGCCCGCCGTCAGGTTGCCCCACTGGTCGCTGCCGCCGGTCTGGAGCCGGCAGCCGTAGCGCTGGAAGAGTTCGAGGTAGTCCATGCCCTGGAGGATCTGGTAGCTGAACTCGGTGAAGCTGATCCCCTCCTCCGACCTCAGCCGGGTGGCCACCGCGTCCTTGGTGATCATCTTGTTGACGCGGAAGTGCTTGCCGATGTCGCGGAGGAAGTCCAGGGTCGACAGGCCGGCGGTCCAGTCGAGGTTGTTCACCATCTTCGCGCCGTACTCGCCGTCGAAGTCGAGGTACGGCTCGATCTGGGTGCGGATCCGCTCCACCCACTCGTGGACGAGCTCCTTGGAGTTCAGCGTGCGCTCGGCGGACTCCTTCGGGTCGCCGATCAGGCCGGTCGAACCGCCGACCAGGGCCAGCGGCCGGTGGCCGGCGAGCTGGAGCCGGCGGAGCACGAGGATCTGGACCAGGTTGCCCATGTGCAGGCTCGGGGCGGTCGGGTCGAACCCGCAGTAATAGGTCATCGGTCCCTTCGCCAGCTCAGCCGTCAACGCGTCCGCGTCGGTCGACTGATGGATGAGGCCCCGCCACTGCAGTTCGTCGAGAACACTGGTCATACCGGAGATTGTCCCCTACGGGGCACTCGGTTTTCCGACCCGGCTCCCTCGTTGGGAAGTCGGGGTGCCCGTCCCTCGGAGGGAGTACCCCCGTGTCGTCCCACGGCCCGATTCGGTAACCCGGCATCTTCGGCAGACTCATCGGGGAAATGCCTCAGATTCGCCGAAGGAGTGGGATATGAGACTTCGAAGAACAGCCTCCGTGGTACTGGTGGCGGCCGTCGTCCTGGCCGTGCCCGTCGCGGCGGACGCGGCCGACGCGCGCCCCGCCCGGCTGAAGGCGGCCCTCGACGCGGTGGTGGCGGCCGGTGCGCCGAGCGCGCAGCTGGAGTTCAGGGACGGCCGGTACACCGAACGCGACGCGAGCGGGGTGGCCGAGCTGGGTCGCAACCGGCCCGCGCCGGAGAACGGCCGGTTCCGGGTCGGCAGTGTGACGAAGACGTTCACCTCGACGGTGGTGCTGCAGCTGGTCGGCGAGAAGAGGGTGCGGCTCGAGGACACGGTGGAGCGGTGGCTGCCGGGGCGGGTGCCGAACGGGGACCACATCACGGTGCGCCAGCTGCTGAACCACACCAGCGGGCTCTACAACTACACCGACGACATCATGTCGGCCGAGGACGTGGTGCGCGACCGGTACAAGTCGTGGACTCCCGACCAGATCGTGGCCACGGCGGTGGCGCACCCGCCGCTGTTCCCGCCGGGGACGTCGTGGTCGTACTCGAACACGAACTACATCCTGGCCGGGCAGATCATCGAGAGGGTGACCGGGCGGTCGTACGCGTCGGAGGTGCAGCGGCGCATCATCGGGCCGGTCGGTCTCCGCGACACCTCGCTGCCGGGGAACCTGCCGTTCATCGTCGGGCCGCACGCGCACGGCTACATCGAGGTCTCCGGGGCGCCGCTGGACATCACGGTGTTCAACCCGTCGATCGGGGGCGCGGCCGGTGAGATCGTGTCCACCCCGACGGACCTGAACAAGTTCTACGCGGCGGTGCTGTCCGGGCGGCTCCTGAAGCCCGCGCAGCTCGCGGAGTTGAAGGCGCCCGCGACGGCCGACGTGCCGTACGGGCTCGGGATCTACGAGCAGCCGCTGCCGTGCGGCATCTCGGTGTGGGGGCACACGGGCGGCATCCCCGGGTACAGCACGTACTCGTTCCAGACCGAGGACTCGTCGAAGCGGCTGACGCTGTCGGAGACCGTGTACAAGGCGGACACCACGCCGGCGGTCGAGCAGTTGCTGGTCACGGCGTTCTGCCCGGCGGGCACGACCGGGCGCGCGCAGGTGCGCTCTTTCGCGTAGGACGAAGGAGGGCCCGCTCCCCCATCGGGGAGCGGGCCCTTTCGTGTGCGCCGCGGACGCGGGGTGCCCGTACCCGGATGATGCCCTTCAGGCGGGGGTGGCGACCGGGAGGCCGGCGAGGAAGGCGGTGACCACGCCGTCGAGGCCGGCCTGTGCGGTCTCCGCGAGCGCGATCGAGCCGTCGGGGGCGGTGGCGATCAGGGTGTCGAGCAGGAAGTAGCCGGGGACGACGTGCGCGGCGCCCATCGAGGTGAGCACGGGCCGCAGGGCGTAGTCGATGGCGAGCACGTGGGCGACGCTGCCGCCGGTGGCCAGGGGCAGGACGGTCTTGCCCGCGAGCGCGTACTGCGGCAGCAGGTCGAGGAGCGCCTTGAGCACCCCGCTGTAGGCGGCCTTGTACACCGGGGTGGCGATGATGATCCCGTCGGCGGCGGCGACGGCCTCCCCGACGGCGAGGATGGCGGGGTGGTGCACGTCCGCGCCGATCAGGGCCTCGGCGGGCAGGTCGCGGACGCCGAGGATCGTGACCTCGTGCCGGCCGGTGTCGGTGAGCCGGGCGGCGAGGTGGTCGAGGACCCGGGCGGTGCGGGAGGTCGGGGACGGCGAACCGGAGATGGCGAGGATGCCGGGCATGAGGGGGCTCCAGGGTGGCGGGGGGCGAACGGGACGACTAGACGCGCGTCGTCGCCGGACAGCCGCTGCTGCACACCCGGAGGAGGTCGATGTGGCGGCGCCGCACGAGGGTTCGACTCCGGTTCATGGGTGGAACGTAGCGGGCCGCCGGGGCCGTGTCCAGATTCCCGTGGGACCTGTCACATCGTTAGCCTATGAAACTAATCGGAATAGTAGGAAAACCAGCTCAGAGCGTTTTCCGGGTACCGGGGCCGCGCGGTTTCGGCGGTCGCGGGCGACCCGGGCGCGGCACGGGGCGTCGGCGGGCCGGTAGCGCCACGGGGTGTGCCCGCCGCCGGCCGCGCCGACCCAGGGCCGATGGCGATCAGGGCCGGGCGGACCGGGCCGGCGGCGGGGCGAGCGGGGCCCGGCGTTCTCCGACTCCGGTCCGGCCGGAAACTCCGCCATTCCGTCGCGCGGGCCCCCATGCCATCGGAGCGGACGCGTATTCCGGGAAAGGTGTACCGGCCGCTCGGAACAAGTACCCGGAAAGCGTGAATGCTCTTCGGATTGTTTATCCCACGAATGGTTCGGAGGCCAGTCCGGAATCTGACTGTGGGATGCGCGCGACTTGTCGTCTCCCACATGCTGAATTTCGTGGATCGCAGGCATCATGGACAATAATGTGGACGCTGTTCGAGAATCCTTCGCACCCATTCTGGTGCCGCACATCCGAGAACACGTGGTGCGTTCGCCCGGTGTGGACGTCGTGAACGACGCGCTGTTGTCCGCGTTCCGCGAACACCCGACCCTGGCCGCGATCGTCCTCGTCGACGAGGACGGCCGCTACATCGGGACCTGCACCCTCCGCACCCTCGAACGCGCCGCCGGAACCGCCGGCGTCACCTCCGAACCGGGCGCCGCCGACCACGCGTCCCAACCCGCCGCGTCGACGGCCTACCGCGCCGTCCGGTTCGCCTGCGGGACCTGCGGCACGACCGCCGTCCGCTCCTTCTACGACGACCGGGACCTCCCGGTGTGCGCGCCCACTGTGGAGCACGGCCCGATGGCGCTGGTCCGGTGAACCTCGACGGCGTCATCGAACCCCCGACCACCCTGGGCTCGGCCCGGTACTTCCGCGTCAGCTACCTGCCCACCTACGCGGCCCTGCTCCTGCTCCTCGTCATCGTCTGGGCCGGCGGCCGCGCCTGGTGGACCACCGACCGGATCAGCTTCAAGGCCGCGTGGAAGACCGCCTCCGGACTCGGCGCCGGCGAGGTCGTCGTCCTGTTCGTCGCGGTGACCCTGGCCGCGCTCGTCCTGTTCCACCTCCAACCGCCGCTCGTCGCCGTCCTGTCCGGCGGGTGGCCCCGCTGGCTGGGCTCCGGCCTGGCGCTGCGCCTGCAACGCCGCCGGTACCGGTCCTGGCGCCGCCGGACGCTCCTCCCCCAGCGGGAAGCGGAACTCACCGACGCCGTCGTCCAACGCGCGGGCCAGGCCGCCGCGCGCCTCCGCCGCCGGTTCCCCCTCGCCGAGCACCTGCTGCGGCCCACCGCGCTGGGCAACGCGCTGGCCGCCGCCACCGACGGCGCGGGCCGCGCGTACGGGATCGACGCCGCCGCCGTCTGGCCCCGGATCTACCCCGTGCTCGGCGACCCGGTGCGCAACCTCGTCGACGACCGGCGCGACGCGCTCGACAGCACCGCGCGGCTCGCCGCCACCCTGACCGTCACCGGCCTCGGCACGGCGCTGCTGCTCGGCTGGTCGGGATGGTGGGCGCTGCTCGCGCTCGCC
The DNA here is from genome assembly GCF_040681875.1 of Longispora sp. NPDC051575. Classification (NCBI taxonomy): domain Bacteria; kingdom Bacillati; phylum Actinomycetota; class Actinomycetes; order Micromonosporales; family Micromonosporaceae; genus Longispora; species Longispora sp. NPDC051575. Next base: position 5,395 of record NZ_JBFAZP010000018.1, read on the forward strand.
CCCCTCACCGGCGCGGCCGCCTGCTACGTCGCGGCGGTGCGGGCCGCCGAGGCGTACGGCGAGCTGGTGCACGTCGCGTTCGACCTGCACCGGTTCGAACTGCTCGACGCGCTGCGGGTCCGGATGCCCGATACCGCCGCCGCCCAGCACGCCGCGTTCCGACAACTCAGCGACCTGTGGCGGCAGAACGTGCCCGCCACCCTGGAATACACCGAAGGACGGGTCGCCTCATGACCAAGGCGCTGATCCAGCCCCTGCTCCTGCCGTACTCGATGATCGTCGGCCAGGACGACCTGAAGACCGCCCTGGAGGTCGCGTTCGTCAACCCCATGGTCGGCGGCGTCCTCGCCACCGGCCAGCGCGGCACGGCCAAGTCGACCACCGTGCGGTCGTTCGCGATGATGGCGGCGGGCGAACTGCCCGTCACCCTGCCGATCGGCGCCACCGACGACCGGGTGCTCGGCGGCTGGAACGTGGACAAGCTCATGCAGGGCGAGTCGACCTGGCAGCCCGGCCTGCTGGTGGAGGCGTCGACGAGCGACGGGCGGACCCTCTACGTCGACGAGATCAACCTGCTGGACGACTACCTGGTCAACATCATCCTCGACGTGGCCTCCACGGGCATCCTCAACCTGCAGCGCGAGAACCACAGCGAGGAGAACCAGATCCGCTTCACCCTCGTGGGGACGATGAACCCCGACGAGGGCGGACTGCGCCCCCAGCTCCTGGACCGCTTCGGCCTGGTGGTGCCGATCTCCGCCCTCGAGGACCTCGACGAGCGGGGCCGGATCGTCGAGGCCGTCCTCTGCCTCGAGGAACAGGCCGAGTCCCCGGGTACCGAGAGCGCCGCGCACGTCCGGGTCCGGAAGGCGTGCGCGCTCGACAGCACCCGGCGCGACCAGTTGACGGCCGCCCGGGACACGTTGCCGGCGGTGGTCCCGGGCAAGGCGGCCCTGGTGGCGTGCGTCAAACTCGCGTCCGAGTTCGAGGTCGCCGGCCACCGGGGCGAGATCGTCCTGATCCAGGCCGCCCGGGCCCTCGCGGCGCTGGAGGGACAGCTCCAGGTCGGGGCCGAGCACATCCGCAAGATCAGCAAGCTCGCCCTCGTCCACCGCCGCCCCGGGGGCGAGTCGGGGACGCTCCCGGAGTGGACGGACGAGCACGACGCGCTGGTCAACCGCATTGTCGACGCCTGCGACTGGTGACGGATGTCCTCCCTTCCAGATCCCCTGGAGCGCGGCCTGACGCTGCTCCGGTGTCTGGCGTACGAACCGGCGCTCGGCGGCATCCTCTTCGTGGACCTCGACCCCGCGCTGCTGGTGCCCCTGGCCCGGTGGCTGGCGGGCGGCTCCGCCCTCGGTACGACCGCGCCGCACGTGGTCACCCTGGGCGCGTCGGCGTCGGAGGACGACCTGTGGTCCGGCCAGGCCCCGCGGTTCTCCCGGGACGCCGCGGACACGTCCCCCCGGGGCCTCCTGCGGTGGGAGCCCACGGACCACGCGCCGGTCGTGGTCGTACCCGACCTGGCCCGCGCCGGGCTGGCCACCGTCCGGGCGGCGATCGCGATGATCGGTTCGGACATCCACCCCCATGACCCGGGGCGCACCTCCGGCCGCACGCGGTGGATCGCCGGGTGCGCCCGCGACGACGCCCAACGGCTGTCGGCGCACCTGCTCGACCGGTTCCCCGTCCGGGTCGACGGGGCCCCGATGTCCGCCGAGTGGGTGTCCCGGGCCAACCTGGTCGAGATCAACGACCCGGAAGGGGAAGCCCCGGCGCTCGCTTCCGTGCTGGGGATCCCGGCGGTCACGGGGGTCCCGACCCGGCGGCCGGTACCCGCCGACGGCGTCGCGGCCCGGATCGTGGCCCTGACCGGCACGGTCACCAGCCGCCGCCGCGACCTGGCCCTGGGCCGGGTGGCCCGGGCGCTGGCCACCCACGCGTCGGCCCCGGAGTTCACCGTCCAGGACGTCGACCTGGCCGCCGCGCTGATGGGGCCCGCGTCGGCCGAGCCGCCGCCCCCCGTGCCGGAGCCGACCGTCGTCCACCACCCGCCGGGCGCCGAACAGGGGGACGAGCCCGGCAAGGACCTGGTCCTGGGCTCCGACCCCACGGGCGACACGACGGTCGGCCCCCACGTGGCCGCCGAGGGGACGGGCGCCCGTCGCGAGGCCGCCGAGGCGCTGGGTCCGGAGGCACCGTCGCTGTACCCGGAGGACCAGGCCATGCACCTGCCGCCGGCGTCCTCCCTCCGGTTGCCGGGGCAGAACCGCCTCCTGGCCCGCCGGTTGCGCGGCCAGGCCATCGGGGTGATGCCGTTCCGGGGCGACGTGCGGGACCTGGCCGTGGTCGCCACGCTGCTGGAGGCCGCGAAGTACCAGTCGGTGCGCCGGGCGAACCGGAAGGAGTCCGGCCGCCGCCTGCTGATCAGCCCGGTCGACCTGCGGGTCCGCCGCCGCCAGCCGGAGTCGGGGCGGCTGTTCGTCGTCGTCCTGGACCACACCTGCCCCCGGGGCGAGGGCTGGGCCCAGGTCGTCGCGCCCTACTTCCGGTGGGCGTTCCAGGAGGGCGCGCGGGTGTGCCTGATCGAGTTCGGGCACCGCGACTCCGCCCACGAGCTGTCCGCGACCCGGACCCGCGCCGAGTCGCTGTTCGACCCCCGGGTACTGGCGGCGTTCGAACGCGAACCCGGCCGCGCCAGTCCCCTCGCCCACGCCCTGGACCTCGCGGTGCACGAACTGCGGCGCTTCCTCCGCCGGGGCCGCGCCGCGACGGACGAGGCCGTGGTCGTCGTCGCCACCGACGGCAGGGGGAACGTCCCGCTCGCGGCGAGCCTGAGCGGCCGGTTGTCCGGTCCCGTCGGGCGCGACGGCGTCACCGACGGGCTGCCGCTCGCGATCGCGATCGGGGCCCTGCACCGGACCACGACCGTGGTCGTCACCCCCGACGTCCACCAGCAACGCCACCTGCCCGTCGAACTGGCCGAGGCGATGGACGCGACGGTCGCCGTCGTCCCCGACGAGGAGGACCTGACACCGTGACGCGCGACCAGCTGCACGGCATCCTCGGCGCGGCCGGACCGCCCGGTCCCCGGTCCCCCGTGACGCCGGGCCACCGCGGCCCCGTGCCGGCCCGTCAGCACCGCACCCCGGCCGGCCCGCCCGGTCAGCGCGGCCCCGGCGGAGTCGGCCCGCCCGCCACGGACGCCGACGCGGCGGTGCGGCACGGCAGCGGCGCGCAGTCCTCGGAGACGACCACGGTGGACGGCTTCGACGCGGTCGTGGACAGGAAGCAGGGGCCCGACATCGCCCTGCTGTACGTGACCGCCACCCGGGTGGACGACCGGCCGGCGTTCTCCCTGCGGCTCCGCTGGGGCGACCGGGAGTTCGTGGCCGATCAGGAGATCCACCTCCGGAGGCAGCGACCGCTCCCGGCCCAGCTGACCCTGCCCGCCATCGTGAAGGCCCAGGAGGGGTTCGACGGCAGCTACTGGCGGGACACGTTCGTCGCGCTGCGGCAGTGGTGGATCGGCCAGCAGTACCTCATGCGGTGGCTGCGCGAGATGATGGAGACGAACGAGCGGCCGCACCTCGTCGTCTGGGACAACACCCCCTTCGAGATCCCCTGGGAACTGGCGTACTCCACCGCGCCCGCGCACACCGGGTGGATCGGGACGTTCCTCACGGTCAGCCGGTGGATGTCCGTGCTCGACGGGCGCGATCCCGAGGAGTACTCGGCGGAGCGCAGGTCGGTCGACGGGCGGCTGATGGTGCTGCACGACCCCGACTTCGACAACGAGGCGAACGGTTTCGCGAAGTTCGAGGTGTCCCGCAGGTTCAAGGTGATGGAGGAGCTGCTCGGGTACCTCGACGAGCGCGACGTGGAACGCTTCGGCACGCTCCTGATCCGCTGCCACGGCACGATGGGCGCCGAGCCGGCCACGACGACCCTCGGCGGCCTGGCCATGCACCGGCTCGACGACTACACGGGAAGGGCGATCCGCGAGTTCGGTCCCCTGGTCATCCTCAACGCCTGCGTGTCGGCCAGAACCGTGTTCCCCACCGACAACGACGGCGTCGTGGCGCACAGCTTCACGGAACACTTCCTCCGGTACGGCGCCGCCGGGGTCGTGTCCGTCGTCGGCGAGGTGGACAAGCTCCAGTCCCACGACTTCGTCATCACCCTGCTGAACCTCTCCGCGAAGGACGACGTGGCGCTCGCGCGGCAGTTGCAGCGGCACCGGCAGGCGTACACGGCCCCGCTGCCGCAGTCGTCGGGCGGGCAGAGCAAGGAGGACGAGCAGACCTACCGGCGGTTCTTCCACGCGCACCTCTTCCAGTACTACGGCCACCCGTACACGGTGCTGCGCACCCGACGCCGCCCGGCGGGGGACGCGCCGTGAGCGTGGAGTCGGTGCACCTGACGCCGATCGTCAGCTGGCCGCGCGAGGTCCGGTCGGAGGTGCGGTACTGGGTCACGGTCGACCTCACCTCGTCCGGCGAGCTGGACGAGTGGTCGTACGACCGGGAGGAGTACCCGGTGCACTGCATGCTCGAGGGCGGCCCCACGCTGGACGTGGAGTCCTTCGGCGACACGGCCGTGGTCCTGCACCGGTTCGGCGGCACGTACGGCCCGGTCCGGTTCGTCGTCACCCTCCGGGCGGGCGTGACCCCCGGCGACCGCGACCACGCGCTGAACCTGAGCCTGATCACCGCGGGCGGCGTGACGATCCAGACGATCTCCCTCGGGTACCGGGTGGTGGCCCCGGCCGACGAGCCCGTCGAACCACCCGAACTGGTCACCCACCGGCTGCTGGAGTTCCCGCTGCCCCTCGCGGTCCTGAGGGTGCGCAACGCGTCCCTCGTTCCGGGGGAGGCGGGCTGGCCCCTCGACGCCGAGCCGACCGCCGGCGGGCCCGCGCCGTACGAGCTCGAACCGTACCCGTCGGCACCGGCTCCGCTGCCCGCCGACACCACCCCCAGCCGGCTCCTGATGGCCCGGTGCCAGGTGATGCCGTTCCTCGGGCGGGCCGCGGAGATGCGGGTCCTCTCCCACTGGCTGGAACGCGGGGAGCCGCAGGTCTCCGTCCGGCTGGTGGACGGCGCCGGCGGGCAGGGCAAGACCCGGCTGGCCGCCGAGCTCGCGTACCGGGCCATGGCGCGCGGCTGGACCGTCCTGGCGGCTCGGCACGTGCCCGCCGCCGGGTCGGTCGCCGACCGCCGGGCGGCCGTGGACTCCGACCGGCTGCTCGTGGTCATCGACTACGCCGAACGCTGGCCGCTGGGTGATCTGCTCGCCCTGGTCCGTGACCACCGCGACGCGGCCGGCACGGTGCGCTTCCTGTTCCTCGCCCGGCCGGCCCGGGGCTGGTGGGAGGCGGTGAAGGAGGAACTGACCGCGCTGGGCGTGGCCGCCGCCGACCTGAGGCTGGAACCGTTGGCGGGCACGCACCGGCAGCGGGTCACCATGTTCCGGGAGGCGATGCTGCGGTTCGCGTCGGTCCTCGGCGTCCGCGACCACGACGGCATCCCGGCGCCGGAGGTGTTGCGCGGCGCGGCGTACGGGTCCATCCTCGCGCTCCAGATGCTCGCCCTCGCCACCATCGACGCCCACAGCCGGGGGGTGGCGCTGGGCGCGGGGACCGCCGCCCCGTCGGCGTACCTGTTGGAGAGGGAACGCTCGCACTGGCACACCGACGACCCCCGGCGCACCCCGGCGCACGTCATCGAGAAGGTGGTGCTGGTCGCCACGCTGCTCGGCCCGATGCCGGCCGCCGACGCGGTGACCCTGCTCGGCCGGCTCGGCATCGCCGAACCCGGGGCGGCCCTCGCCGACCACTCCGCGTACTACCCGTCGTTCGACGAGGACGCGGCCCTCGAACCGCTGTATCCCGACCGGCTCGGGGAGGACTTCCTCGCGTCGACCTTCCAGGCCCCCGACGAGCCCCTCCCCGACGAGGGCCCCGCGTGGCAGGACGTGCTCGACATCGTCGGCGACGAGCCCCGGCACGCGCGGACGGCGCTGGCGGTCCTCACGGAGACCGCCCGGCGGTGGCCGCACGTGGTGGCCGGACTCCTCAACCCGCTGCTGGAGGCCCGGCCCTCGGTGGCCATCGCCGCCGGCGGGACCACCCTGGCCGCGCTGGCCGACATCCCCGGCCTCACCCAGCAGGCCCTGGAGGGCGTCGAGTCGCTGTTCCCCGACCACCGCAACGTCGACCTGGACGTGGGCGTGGCCGCCTTCACCCAGCGCGTCGTCACCGCCCGGACGACGACCGCGACCGCCCCCGAGGTCCGCGGCTACCAGCAGCAGGTCCTCGCCCGGCGGATGGCCAACGCCGGTTTTCACCAGAACGCGCTCGAGGCCGCCCACCAGGCCGTCGTCGGCTACCGGCAGATGGCCGCCAAGGACCCCTGGTTCGAGTCCGAACTGGCCCGGGCCCTCGTCAGCCTCGGCGCGGCCCACACCCACCTGGACACGCCCCAGAAGGCCCTGGAGGCGGCGGAGGAGGCCGCCACGATCTACCGGCGGCTGGCCGCCCGCCGCCCGGGGGACTTCGAGGCGTCCCTGGCCGGGGTGCTCAACAACCTGGCGATCGTCCTGGCCGGGTTCGACCGCCAGGACGAGGCCCTCGCGACGGCGCAGGAGGCGGTCGGCATCCGCCGGCGGCTGGCCCACGCCGACCCCGGCCGCTACGAGCCCGAACTCGCCGTGTCGCTCATCAACCTCAGCGCCCGGCTCCGCAAACACGGCCGGTGGCAGCAGGCCCACGACATCGCCCAGGAGTCGGTGGGCGTGTACCGGCGCCTCACCGCGCAGGACCCGGCCGCGTTCGCCCCCGAGTTCGCCACCGCGCTGACCAACCTGAGCGTGTCCCTCACCGACCTCGGCCGGCTGAGCGACGCGCTGCCCACCATCCAGGAGGCGACCCGGCTGTGCCGCCGGCTGGTGGCGACCAACCCGGCCGCGTTCGCGCTGGAACTGGCGACGATCCTGTCGATCCTGGGGGCCACGCTCACCGACCTCGGGCAGGCCGAGCCGGCGGTGGCCGCGTTGCAGGAGGCGACCGACATCCACCGGCGGCTCACGGACTCCGGCCAGTCCGGCGCGAGCGCGGCGTACGCCATCTCCCTGACCAGCCTCGGCAGCGCACTCATCGACGTCGGCCGGTACGACGCGGGGATCCGCAACCTCCAGGAGGCGGTCACGGACCTGCGGCAGCGGACCCATCGGTACCCGGAGGCGCACCGCGCGGCGCTCGCGCTGACCCTGTCCCGGCTCGGGGCGGCGCTCTGGGAGCGCGGCGACCGGGAGGAGGCGCTGTCCCCGGTGCAGCAGGCGGCGGAGCTCTACACGACGCTCACCGACGCGGTGCCGGACCTCTTCGGGTTCCGCCGGGCGTTCGGGCTGAAGAACCTGGCCGCCACGCTCGCGTACCTGGGGCGCTGGCAGGAGGCCGACCGGTACTGCGTCGAGGCCACCCGGTGCTTCGAGGGGCTGGCCGTCGAGGCGCCGCAGACCTTCAACGTGCACCTCGCCGAGACCTGCGCCGACCACAGCCGGGTACTGCGCCGGATGTCGCACCCCGAGGAGGCCGTCACCGTCCTGTCCCGGGCGGTCGACGTCTACCGTCCACTGGCGAGGGCCGACCACGCGCGCTACGGCCACCGTCTGGACCAATATCTGACAGATCTCGCCGGCCTGCTGATGTACCTCGACCGGGACGGGGAGGCGGCGGCCGTGACGGAGGAGGCTACGTCGATCCGGTTGGGCTCCGCCGAACAGGACCCGGTGCCCGGCGCGGACCCGTCCGGTCGGGCACAGCTCATCGCCACCATCGCGAACCTGCTGGTCAACGCCATGGACTCCCCCACCTGGGCCGAGGTCCGGCAGCGGTTCGCCGGCACGCTGCCGCGCGGCGCGCCCGACGCGGAGCGCGCGATGACCATGCTCGACTCGGACGCGAAGAGACTGGCGCGGCTCACCGACGCCCCGTTGCGGGGGTCGCGTCGCGCTGTCAGGTTGGCGTGGTCGACCCGTCTCAAGGACCTCCTTTCTGAGTATCCTGAAATGACGGAGCCGCTGCGAGCCATCGCCACCCACGGGCGCCCGTCTCAGCGGGTCGAGCCCGGCCAGGCTGGGAGCAGACCAGAAGGAGACGTCCGTGGTGAGTGACGAGTGGATCGCCGCAGCCGCGGCCTCCTCCCTGATGTCCGCCGCCGCCACCCAGACCTGGGAGCCGGTCCGGCGGCAGATCGCCGCGCTGTTCACGCACGGCGGCGACCGCGACGAGGGGTCCATCCTCCGCCGCCTGGACGAGAGCGCCTCGGACCTGGAGGCCATCTCCGCCGACCAACGCGACCGGGCCCGGCTCCGGCTCGCCGCCGACTGGCAGGTCCGGATCCGCGACCTCCTCGACACCCATCCCGACCTCGCGGGTCACCTGCGCGACATCATCGACGAGCTGCGGTCGAGTGAACCCCGGCACTGGAACGTCACGGCGGTGACGGTGCACGCCCAGAGCGTCGTGCAGTACGGCGCGGTGTACGGCGACGTGCGCGTCACCCAGCAGACCGAGGCGGAGTAGGGCCCGCTCCCCCGCTACGGCCTCGGGAGGGGCTTGGCCAGGGTCTCGAAGCGCAGGTCGGGGCGCAGCGGGATGCCGAACCGCTCGTCGCCGTACGGGAACGGGCTCAGGACTCCGGTGCGGTGGTAGCCCCGGCGTTCGTACCAGGCGATGAGGTCCTCGCGGATCGAGATCACGGTCATCTCCATGTCCGCGCAGCCCCACACCTCGGCCGCGTGCCGTTCCGCCTCGGCCAGCACCGCGCGGCCGATCCCGCCGCCCTGGAGGGTGGGCCGCACGGAGAACATGCCGAAGTACGCCGCCGGGCCGCGCCGTTGCAGCTCGCAGCACGCGAGGAGTTCGCCGTCGCGCTCGGCGACGAGGACGACCGTCTCCGGGCGGGCCAGGACCTCGGCGACCCAGTCGGGGTCGGTGCGCTGGCCGCCGAGGATGTCGGACTCGGTGGTCCAGCCCTGCCGGCCGGAGTCGCCCCGGTAGGCGGAGTTGACGAGGTCGACGAGGGCGGGCACGTCGGCGGCGGTGGCCGGCCGGAAGGCGGGGGCTGTCACCGGGTCACCCTATCGGGCGCGCGGACCGGCCTCAGTGGTCACCGCCGGGGCGCGGGGATCACGCGCGGCGCGGGGCCACGCGACGGCTCGCGTGGCACTCCGCGAGCCAGGCCGCGGCTCCCGCCGGGAACGCGGACCGGCGCGCACGCCGTCCCCTCCGTGGAGAGGCGACCTGCGCGCCGGTACCCGTCACAGGGTTCTAGCGGGGCACCACGTGGGCCGCGCCCCATTCGCGGAAGGTCTCCAGCCGGTCGGACAGCGCCGACAGCTGCTCGGCGACGGCCCGCGGCCCGGTGGAACCCGGCGTGGTGCGCGCCTCCAGGGCCCCGCGCACGTCGAGCACGGCCCGCACGTCGGCGGTCAGGTGTTCGGAGGTGGCGGTCAGCTCCGCGTCGGTGAGCTCGTCGAGGCCTCGGCCGGTGGGCGCGCACAGGGCCACCAGGGCGCCGGTGATCTCGTGCGCCTCGCGGAACGGGACGTGCCGGCGGACCAGCCAGTCGGCGATCTCGGTGGCCAGGGTGTAGCCCTTCGGGGCTGCGGCGGCGAGCACCTCGGTGTTGACCGTCATCGTGGCGATCATGCCGGTCATGGCGGGCAGCACGAGTTCGAGGGTCTCCACGGCGTCGAAGACGGGCTCCTGGACCTCCTGCATGTCCCGGTCGTAGGTCAGCGGCAGGCCCTTGAGCATGGTGAGCACGTTGACGAGCCCGCCGATCAGCCGGCCGGACTTGCCCCGGGCCAGTTCGGCGATGTCCGCGTTCTTCTTCTGCGGCATGATCGAGGAGCCGGTGGCGAAGGCGTCGTCGAGTTCGACCCAGCCGAACTCCTGCGAGGTCCACAGCACGATCTCCTCGCCGAGCCGGGACAGGTGCACCCCGGCCAGGGCCGCGACGAACAGGAACTCGGCGGCGAAGTCGCGGTCGGCCACGGCGTCCATCGAGTTGGCGGCCGGCGCGGTGAAGCCGAGTTCGCGGGCGACGGCGACCGGGTCCAGCGGCAGGGACGAGCCCGCGAGGGCGCCGGAGCCCAGCGGGCAGATCGCGGCGCGGGTGTCCCAGTCGGTGAGCCGGTCGAGGTCGCGGGCGAACGCCTGCACGTGCGCGAGCAGCTGGTGCCCGAACGACACCGGCTGGGCGTGCTGCAGGTGCGTCATGCCCGGCGCGGGGGTGTCGATGTGCTCGGCGGCCTGGGCGACCAGGGCCCCGCACAGTTCGACGAGGCGGGTGGCGACGCCGCGGGCGTGGTCGCGCAGGTACAGCCGCAGGTCCGTGGCCACCTGGTCGTTGCGGGACCGTCCGGCGCGCAGCTTGCCGCCGAGGGTGCCGAGCCGTTCGATCAGGCCGCGTTCGAGGGCGGTGTGCACGTCCTCGTCGTCGATGGTCGGCCGGAAGTCGCCGGACGCGCAGGCCGCCTCCAGGTCGTCGATGGCGGCGAGCATCGCGCCCAGTTCGTCGGCGTCGAGCAGGTCGGCGCGGGCCAGCACCCGGGCGTGCGCGCGGGACGCGGCCAGGTCGTAGGGGGCCAGGCGCCAGTCGAACTGCACGCTCACGGACAGGCGGGCCAGCGCCTCGGCGGGACCGCCGGTGAACCGGCCGCCCCAGAGGCGGGTGGACTCGGACGTCTGCTGTTCGGTCACAGGGAAAGCCTAACGAGACGGCGGTGGCCGGGCAGGGGCCACGCGGAAAGGAACAAAGAGCACACGACGACGGGTACTAGGTGAGCCGGGCGCTGTCGTCCCCCGGCGCGTCCAGGCCCGCCCAGCCGAGCAGCCGCTTCGCCAGCGCCGCGCCGCCCAGGTCCTCGGGCGCGACGACCAGGATCGTGTCGTCCCCGGCGATGGTGCCGACGATCTCGGGCAGGCCGGAACGGTCGAGCGCGCTGGCCAGGAACTGCGCGGCCCCGGGCGGGGTGCGCAGCACGACCAGGTTCCCGGAGGAGGTGGCGCCGGTGGCCAGTTCGCGCAGGAGCCGGACCAGGCGCGCGGAGGCCTGCTCGGACGGCCGGAGCGCCGGGTTGCCGTCCTCGGGGATCATGTACGCAGCGTGCCCCGAGCCGCCGCGCACCTTCACCGCGCCCATCTCGTCGAGGTCGCGGGACAGGGTCGCCTGGGTGACGACCACCCCGTCGGCGGCGAGGAGTTCGGCGAGTTCGGTCTGCGAGCGCACCTGGTGCTCGCGGATCAGCGCCGCGATCCACGCGTGCCGGGCGGTCTTGGAGATAGCCGTGGTCATCGGTTCACCAGCCAGGAGAGGAGGGCCTGTTGCGCGTACAACCTATTGGTCGCCTGCTCGAAGACCGCACTCGCTGGGCCGTCCATGGCCTCGTCGGTGATCTCCTCGCCCCGGTGGGCGGGGAGGCAGTGCAGGGTGATGACGCCGGGGGCGGCGAGTTTGATGAGTTCCTCGTTGACCTGGTACGGCCAGAACGGGGTGCGCCGGTCCTTGCCGTCGTCCTCCTGGCCCATCGAGGTCCAGGCGTCGGTGGCGAGCACGTCCGCGCCGGCGGCGGCCTCGCGCGCGTCCCGGAACAGGGCCACGGAGCCGCCGGTGGTGGCCGCGATCCGCTCCGCCTTCGCCACGATCTCGGGGTCGGGGTCGAAGCCCTCGGGGGACGCGATCCGCACGTGCGCCCCGGCGGTGGCGCCGGCGAGCAGGTAGGAGTGGGACATGTTGTTGGCCCCGTCGCCCAGGTACACCAGGGTGACGCCCTGGGTCTGGCCGAAGTTCTCCGTGATGGTCAGCAGGTCCGCGAGCAGCTGGCAGGGGTGGAACCCGTCGGTGAGCGCGTTGACCACGGGGACGCTCGCGCCGGCCGCGAGGGCCGCGATCCGTTCGTCGCCGAAGGTGCGGATCACGATCGCGTCGGCGTAGGAGGACAGCACCTTCGCGGCGTCGCCCATCGTCTCGCCCCGGCCGAAGTGGGTGCTGCCGCCGTCCACGATGACCGGGTGCGCGCCGAGCCCGGCGATCCCGGCCTCGAAGGACACCCGGGTGCGCAGCGAGGGCTTCTCGAACACGACGACCACGGTCTTGTCGACCAGGGTCTTCATCCGGAACCGCTTGAGCGAGCCCGCGATGGACAGCACCTCGGCCTGCTCGGCGGGGCTGAGGTCGTCGTCGCGGAGGAAGTGCCGGATCATGACGGCCACGCCTCGATCAGGGCGTCGACCTGGTCCTCGCCGATGTTCAGCGCCGGGGCGAGCCGGATGACGTCGGGCTGCACCGGGTTGACGAGGAAACCCTTGTCCTGGAGCCCCTTCGCGTTGTCGGCCGCGCCGTCGCCGACGACGCCCAGCAGCAGGCCCGCGCCCCGGACCGTGCCCGGCAGGCCGTCGCGGAGCCGCTCCCCCATGGCCTTGGTGTGCTCCAGCAGCCCCTCGGCCTCGATGGTGGCGAGAACCGCGAGCGCGGCGGCGCACGCGATGGGGTTACCTCCGAAGGTGCTGCCGTGCCCACCCGGCCCGATGAGCTCGGCGGCACCTCCGAAGGCGATCGTGGCCCCGATGGGCAGTCCGCCGCCGAGCGCCTTGGCGAGGGTGATCACGTCGGGCGCGACGCCCTCGGCCTGGCAGGCGAACCAGTGGCCGGTCCGGCCGATGCCGGTCTGGATCTCGTCGACGACGAGCAGCGCGCCGTGCCGGGCGGTGATCTCCCGGGCGGCGGCCAGGTACCCGGCGGGCGGGACGACCACGCCCATCTCGCCCTGGATGGGCTCCAGGATCAGCATGGCGGTGTCGGGACCGACGGCGGCTTCCAGGGCCGCCACGGAGCCGTAGGGCACGTGCGTGACGTGTCCGGGCAGCGGCCGGAACGGGTCGGACTTGGCCGGCTGGCCGGTGAGGGCGAGCGCGCCCATCGTCCGGCCGTGGAACGCGCCCACGGTGGCGACGACGCCGGTGCGGCCGGTCTTCCGGGACAGCTTGAACGCGGCCTCGTTGGCCTCCGCGCCGGAGTTGGCGAAGTAGACGGCGCCCTGCCGGCCGGTGAGCGCGAGGAGCTTCTCGGCGAGTTCGACGGCGGTGGGGTGCGCGTACAGGTTGGAGACGTGCCCGAGCGTGCGGATCTGCCGGGACACGGCCTCCACGACGGCCGGGTGCGCGTGGCCGAGGGCGTTGACGGCGATCCCGCCGACGAAGTCCACATAGGTGCGGCCGTCCTCGGCGGTGAGCACGGAGCCCGCGCCGGAGACGAGGCCGAGGGACGGGCCGCCGTACGTACCCATGATGGCGGTGTTGAACCGGTCCACGAGAGTCATGACTGCACCACCATGGTTCCGCTGCCTTCCGAGGTGAGGAGTTCGAGGAGGATCGAGTGCGGGGCGCGGCCGTCGATGACGTGCGCCTCGGGCACCCCGGCGCGCACGGCCCGCAGGCAGGCCTCCATCTTCGGCAGCATGCCGGTCTCCAGCGTCGGGAGCAGCTTCTCCAGCTGGTCGGCCGTGAGCTGGCGGATCAGGCTGGCGCGGTCGGGCCAGTCGGCGTAGAGACCCTCGACGTCGGTCATCATGACGAGCTTGCGGGCGTCGAGCGCGGCGGCCAGGGCCCCGGCGGCGGTGTCGGCGTTGAGGTTGTGCACCACGCCGTCCGCGTCGGGGGCGAGGGTGGAGATGACGGGGATCCGGCCGACGCCGAGCGCGTCGAACACCCAGTCGGGGTTGACCTCGGCGACGTCGCCGACGAGGCCGAGCGCGGGGTCGCGGCAGACGGCGGTGAGCAGCCCGCCGTCCTCGCCGGAGCCGCCGACGGCCAGCGGGCCGTGCGCGTTGATCAGGCCGACGATCTCCCGGTTGACCTGGCCGACGAGCACCATCCGGGCCACGTCGAGCACCTCGGGGGTGGTGACCCGCAGGCCGTCGCGGAACTCCGTGGCGATGTTGAGCCGCTTGAGCATGGCCGAGATCTGCGGGCCGCCGCCGTGCACGACGACGGGCCGCAGCCCGGCCTGGCGCAGCAGCACCATGTCGGCCGCGAACGACGCCTGCAGCAGCGGGTCGACCATGGCGTTGCCGCCGTACTTGACCACCACCACCGCGTCCCGCAGCCGCCCGAGCCAGGGCAGCGCCTCGGCGAGGACGGCCGCCTTGGTGTCCCGGGGGATCATGACGAGTAGGCCGAGTTCTCGTGCACGTACGCCACGGACAGGTCGTTGGTCAGGACCGTGGCCCGCGCGTCGCCGGCCCCGAGGTCGACGGTGATGGTGATGGCCCGCCCCGACAGGTCGACCTTGGACCGGTCCTCGGCCGCCGCGCCGTTCCGGCAGATCCACACGCCGTTCATGGCGACGTCGAGGCTGTCGGCGTCGAACAGGGCGTCGGTGGTGCCGATCGCGGCGAGCACCCGGCCCCAGTTGGGGTCGTTGCCGTACAGCGCGCACTTGAGCAGGTTGTTGCGCGCGATGGACCGGCCGACGGTGACCGCGTCGTCCTCGGAGTCGGCGCCCTGCACGTCGATCGTGATGTCCTTCGTGGACCCCTCGGCGTCGGACAGCAGCTGCGCGGCCAGGTCGGCGCACGCGGCCGTCACGGCGACGGTGAGTTCCTCGACGGTCGGCTGGATGCCGGAGGCCCCCGAGGCCATCAGCAGCACGGTGTCGTTGGTCGACATGCAACCGTCGGAGTCGAGCCGGTCGAACGTGACCCGGGTGGCCTCCCGCAGCGCCTCGTCGAGGTCGGAGGAGCCGACGACCGCGTCGGTGGTGAGCACGACGAGCATGGTGGCCAGGGACGGGGCGAGCATGCCGGCGCCCTTGGCCATCCCGCCGACCGTGTACCCGTCGCCGGTGACGGTGACCGTCTTCGGCTTCGTGTCGGTGGTCATGATGGCCTCGGCGGCCTGCGCCCCGCCGTCGCGGGCGAGCGCCCGGGCGGCGCGGTCCAGGCCGGGGAGCAGCTTGTCCATCGGCAGGTGCTCGCCGATCAGGCCGGTGGAGCACACGACGACGTCGCCGGCGCCCATGCCGCCGAGCAGGGCCGCGACCCGTTCGGCGGTGGCGTGGGTGTCCTGGAAGCCCTTGGGGCCGGTGCAGGCGTTGGCCCCGCCGGAGTTGAGCACGACGGCGCGGGCCATCCGGGCCTTGAGGACCTGCTGGCTCCACAGCACCGGCGCGGCCTTGACCCGGTTGGCGGTGAACACGGCGGCGGCGGTGGCGTCGGGCCCGTCGTTGACGACGAGGGCCAGGTCGGCGGCTCCGGCGGCCTTGAGGCCGGCGGCGACGCCAGCGGCCCGGAAGCCCTTCGGCGCGGTAACCGTCATGGAGCTACTCCGTTGATCGGGAGACCGGTGGTCTCGGGCAGGCCGAGCATGAGGTTGGCGCACTGCACGGCCTGGCCGGCGGCGCCCTTGCCGAGGTTGTCGAGCGCGGAGGTGACGATGATCCGGCCGGAGTCCAGGTCCACGACGGCCTGGAGGTGCACGGAGTTGCTGCCGTAGGTCGCGGCCGTGTGCGGCTGCTGCCCCTTGGGCCGGACAAAGACGAAAGCCTCGTCCTGGTACGCCGCCAGCAGCACCGCCCGGACCTCGTCCTCGCTGACCCGGTGCATCGGCTTCGCGGTCACGGTCGCGAGGATGCCCCGGGGCATCGGGGCCAGGATCGGGGTCATGGACAGGCTGCGCGCGCCGGTGGCCTGCTTGATCTCGGGCACGTGCTGGTGCGCCCCGACCTTGTACCCGGTCAGGTCGCCCATCACCTCGCTGCCGAGCAGGTGCTTCTTCGCGGCGGTCCCCGCGCCGGACGTGCCGGAGGCGGCCACCACCACGACGTCGTCGGGGCTGGCGGTCCCGCTGGCGAGCAGCGGGTCGAGGGCCAGGATGATCGTGGCCGCGTAGCAGCCGGTGGCCGCGACCCGGTTCGACGCGCCGATCAGGCTCCGCTGGCCGGGCAGCTCCGGCAGCCCGTACGTCCAGGCGCCGGCGTGCGGGCCGCCGTAGTAGGCGGCCCACTGGGCGGGGTCGGTGAGCCGGTGGTCCGCGCCGAGGTCGACGACCTTGACGTCGGCCGGCAGCTGGGCGGCGAGCGCGCCGGACTGGCCGTGCGGCAGGGCGAGGAACACCAGGTCCGCGCCGGCGAGCGACTCGGCGGTGGTGGGGGCGAGCACCCGGTCGGCGAGGGTGGCCAGGTGCGGGTGCACCTCGGTTACCGTCGAACCGGCGGTGCCGTGCCCGGTGATCGCGGCCAGCTCGAACTCGGGGTGGCTGGCGAGCAGGCGCAGCAGCTCACCGCCGGCGTACCCACTCGCGCCGGCCACGGCGACCCGGAACCCCACGACCCATCACCTCCCGCATGTCTATGCAGAGAACCGTATCACAATACGGAGGACTGCATAATGTGACGGGGCACTCAGTACGGCGCAGAGTGCCCGGGGGTGGCCTCCCTCCAGCTTCCTCCGGGGAGGGCGGGCGGGCAGGCGTACCCGTCGAAAGGCCCTCGCGGGTTTCGGCCCCGGACAGGCCGATGGCCCGGTACCCCGATGACAGGGGTTCCGGGCCATCGGCGGAGTGCTACGCGCCCCGCAGGACCGCCCCGTGCCGCCGGACCGCCTCGGCCACCGCCGCGTCGCGCACCGCCACCGACTCCTCGCCGGTCAGGGTCCGGTCCAGCGCCCGCAGGGTCAGCTTGTAGGCCAGCGACTTGCGCCCCTCGCCCAACTGCTCCCCCTCGAACACGTCGAACAGTCGCAGCGACTCCAGCAGCTCCCCGGCACCGGCGGTCAACGCCTCGCCCAGGTCCGCCGCCGGCACCGCGTTCTCCACGACCAGGGCGACATCGATCAGAGCCGGCGGGTACGTCGACACGGTCGGCGCCCCCGGAGCCCCCGGCAACGGCAGCGCGTCGAGCTCCAGCTCCATCGCGCAGGTCCGCTTCGGCAGCTCCAGCGCCGCGCACACCGCCGGGTGCAGCTCACCGGCGTGCCCGACGAGCGTGTCCCCGACATACAGCGCGGCACACCGCCCCGGGTGCCACGGCGCGTACTGCGCCGCGCGCACCGTCACCGGCGCGCCCGCCGCGTCCGCGACGATCCGGGCGGCCTCGACCGCGTCCGCCCAGTTCCCGGCACGGCCCTTGCCCCACCAGCCGGTCGGCTCGACCTCGCCGCTGAGCACGGCCGCGACCCGCCACGGCTGGGCCGGCAGCAGGGCGTCGACGGCGGCGAGCTCCTCGGCCGACGGCCGGGCACCCACCCCCAGCTCCGGCGAGGGCCGACCGGCGGCGGCCGACGGGTGGAACACCCGGCCGACCTCGAACAGCGCCAGGTCCCGGTTGCCCCGGCCCAGGTTGCGGGTCAGCGCCGCCAGCAGCGGGGGCAGCAGCGTGGTCCGCATCAGCGGCTCCTCGTCGCTGATCGGGTTGCGCAGCGCCACCGCGGACCGGCGCGGGTCGTCGGCGTCCAGCCCGAACGCCTCGGCGAAGTCCGCACCGACGAACGGGTAGTTCTGCACCTCCACGTACCCGGCCTCGGCCAGGGTCCGGCCCACGGAACGGCGGCGGCGCTGCTCGGCGCTGAGCCCCCGGCCCCCGGGCGGCGCGCTGGGCAGCACGCTGGCGACCTGGTCGTACCCGTGCAGCCGGACGACCTCCTCGGTCAGGTCCGCCGGGTCGGTCAGGTCCGGGCGCCAGCTCGGCGGGACGACCCGCAGCGCGCTGTTGTCCTCGACCGCGCAGCCGACCTGTTCGAGCAGCCGGACGACCGCCGCGCGGGTGTAGTCCACTCCGGACACCCGGTTGGGCAGGTCGGCGGCCATCGTGATCGGGGCGCGGGGCAGCAGGTGGTCCACGTCGCCGATCGCCTCGTCGGGCACCCCGCCGCCGTACTCCACCAGCAGCGACACCGCCCGCTCGATCGCGACCAGGGGCAGCTGCGGGTCCACGCCGCGCTCGAAGCGCTTGGACGCCTCGCTCGGCAGCTTGTGCCGGCGGGCCGCCCGGGCCACCGTCACCGGGTCCCAGTGCGCGGCCTCGAACAGCACGTTCACCGTCGCGTCCGACACCTCGGTCGACGCGCCGCCCATGATCGCGGCCAGCGAGACCACGCCACCGGCGCTGTCACCCGCGAGCGGGCTGGGCAGGCCGGAGTCGGCGATCACCAGGTCCTCGGCGTCGAGCTTGCGGGTCACCCCGTCCAGGGTCACCAGGGTCTCCCCCGGCATCGCCCGGCGCACGACGAGGCCGCCCCGGACGCTGTCGGCGTCGAAGGCGTGCATCGGCTGCCCGAGGTCCATCATCACGTAGTTGGTGATGTCCACCGCGAGCGAGATCGGCCGGACACCCGCGTGCACCAGCCGGGTCGTCAGCCACCCCGGCGACGGCCGGGTCGGGTCCACCCCGCGCACCACCCGGGTGCCGAACCGGTCGCAGCCCACCGTGTCGCGCACCGTCACCGACACCGGCTCGCCGCGCCCGCCGGGGGCCTTCGCCAGGCCCGGGTCGCGGAAGTCCACGCCCAGCGCGCCGGCCAGCTCCCGGGCGATGCCCCGGGCCGAGAAGCAGTAGCCCCGGTCCGGGGTGATCGCCAGCTCGACGACGACCTCGTCCAGGCCGACGACCGGCCGGGCGTCCTGGCCGATCCTGTCCGCCAGGTCGGGCGACAGCACGATGATGCCGTCGTGGTCGTCGCCCAGCCCCAGTTCGCGGGCGGAGCAGATCATGCCGTGCGACATCCGGCCGTACGTCTTGCGCGCGCCCACGGCGAAGTCGCCCGGCAGCACGCCGCCCGGCCGGATCACCACGACGAGGTCGCCCTCGGCGAAGTTGCGCGCGCCGCACACGATGCTGGTGGGCTCGGCCTCGCCGACGTCGACCATGCAGTACCGGATGGGCTTCTTGAACTCGGTCAGTTCCTCGATCGACAGCACCCGGGCCACGACCAGCGGCCCCTGGACCGCCGCGCCCAGGTCGGACAGCTCCTCGACCTCCAGGCCCACGCTGACGAGGGCCTTCTCCAGCTCGTCGGCGGTGATGCCCGCCGGGATGTCGGCGTGCTCGCGCAGCCACGACAGCGAGATCCGCATGTCAGACCTCCATTCCGTAGGCGCGGGTGAACCGGACGTCGCCCTCGATCATGTGCCGCATGTCGGCGATCCCCGAGCGGAACATCAGGGTGCGCTCGATGCCCATGCCGAACGCGAAGCCCGAGTACACCTCGGGGTCGATGCCGCAGGACCGCAGCACCCGGGGGTTGACCATGCCGCAGCCGCCCCACTCGACCCAGCGCGGGCCGTCGCGGTGCTGCGGGAACCACAGGTCCATCTCGGCGGACGGCTCGGTGAACGGGAAGTACGACGGCCGCAGCCGGGTCCGCGCCTCGGGACCGAACATCGCGCGCGCGAAGTGGTCCAGCGTCCCCTTCAGGTGCGCCATCGTGATGCCCTTGTCCACGACCAGACCCTCGAACTGCGAGAACACCGGGGTGTGCGTCGCGTCGAGCTCGTCGGTGCGGTAGGTGCGCCCCGGGGCCACGATGTAGATCGGCGGCTCCTGGCCGAGCATCGTGCGGATCTGCACGCTGGACGTGTGCGGACGCAGGATCAGCTCGGGCGCGTCCACGTGGAACGTGTCCATCATCGTGCGCGCCGGGTGGTCCTTGTGGATGTTCAGCGCGTCGAAGCCGAACCAGGTGTGCTCGACGTCGGGCCCCTCGGCCACCTCGAAGCCCATCCCGACGAACAGGTCCTGGACCCGCTCGGACAGGGTGGTCAGCGGGTGCCGGGCCCCGCGCGGCCGCCGGTCGTACGGCAGCGTCACGTCCACGGTCTCCTCGACCAGGGCGCGGCGGTCCCGCTCGGCGACCAGCTCGACCTCCCGCGCCTCGTACGCGGCCTTCACGGCCTGGGCGGCGGCGTTGACCCGCTTGCCCGCGTCGGACTTGGCGGCCGGCGGCAGGGCGCCGATCTCCCGGCGGGCCAGCGAGACCGGGGACCGGTCACCGAGGTGCAGGTGCTTGCCCGCCGCCAGCGCGTCGAGGTCACCCGCCTCCGCGAACGCCTTCTCCGCCGAGGCGACGGCCTCGGCGAGCGCGGCCGGATCGAGCAGGGCGACCTGCTTGGGGTCGTAAGGATCATTGCGGTAGGTCATGACACTCCCAGAAGACTGCGACGGAAGGAGTCTAGGCGGGTACCGCGCCGGGCTTGGAGCCGGCGGGGCGGGGCGGGCCGGGGCGCATCGTGCTCCGGGTCACACCCCGGGCCGGGTCCCTGGTCGGGGATCGTCCCGCGTCGGGTCGGGGCACGGCACGCCCGGGCGGCACCCGGAAACGGCCTGGAGGGGTCGCGCGGCTGGGCCGCAGCCCGCCGATGTCAGGGGAGGTCCGGGACTACGCCCGGAGCCCGCGCACGGCGGGCCGGCTAAACAGGTTCATGAAGCGGCCTCCTTCCGGCGCTGGTGACTCGCTGAAGCATACAGACACACCGCCGCGGCGGCAGCCAGGTTCAGGCTCTCCGCCCGGCCGTGCACGGGCACCCGGACCCGGGCGTCGGCGGCCTCCAGGAGTTCCGGGGGCAGGCCGTGCGCCTCGCTGCCGAACAGCCAGGCGGTGGGCGCCGCCAGCCGGCCACCGTCGGCCAGGTCGTCGAGGTTCTCCGCGCCGTAGCCGGTGGTGGCGAACACCTGGAGCCCGGCGGCCTGGAGCGCGGTGACGGCCTCCAGCGGGGAGCAGCCCCGGACCACGTCGACGTGGAACAGGCTGCCGGCCGTGGAGCGGACGCACTTGCCGTTGTACGGGTCCACGCTCGCGTCCGTGAACAGCACCGCCCCGGCGCCGGCCGCGTCGGCGGTCCGCAGCACGGTACCCGCGTTGCCGGGGTCGCGGATCTCGGCGAGGACGGCGACGAGCCGGGGGGCGGGGTCGAGCGCGGCGGCGAGCGGGACGTCGACGTAGGAGCAGACGGCCACGACGCCCTGGGGCTGCACGGTCTCGGTGAGGGAGGCCAGGCCGGCGTCGGTGACGAGGGAGACCCGGGTGCCGGGCAGGTCGCCGCCCGGGGCGGCGTCGAGCCCGAGCCGCTCCAGCCCGGCGGCGGTGCCGAACAGCTCCACGACCACCCCGGCCGTGAGCGCCTCGCGCACCGCCTGCGGCCCCTCGGCGAGGAACTGCCGCACACCGTCGGCGTGCCGGCGGCGGAGCAGTTTGCGGGCAGCAGTAACCCGGGGGGTCCGCTCAGTGAACGGAGTCCCCCCGGGTGTCGTCATGCTGGTGATCAGGCGGCCTTGGCGGCCTGCTGGGTCGGCGACGCCGCCCGGGCGACCTCGACGATGGCCGAGAACGCGACCGCGTCGTGCACGGCGATGTCGGCGAGGACCTTGCGGTCGACCTCGACACCGGCGAGGCGCATGCCCTCGATGAAGCGGTTGTAGGTCATCCCGTTCGCGCGCACGGCGGCGTTGATACGGGTGATCCACAGCTTGCGGAACTCGCCCTTGCGCTTCCGGCGGTCCCGGTAGGCGTAGGTCATCGAGTGGAGCATCTGCTCCTTGGCCTTGCGGTACAGCCGGGACCGCTGACCGCGGTAACCCTTCGCACCCTCAAGGATCGTACGACGCTTCTTGTGGGCGTTGACCGCCCTCTTAACGCGTGCCACGGGTCTACAAACTCCTCATGTTGCGGGCCCTCGCGTCGGCGAGGGGTGGGTAAGACGGTGAAGGGTTAGCGACCCAGCAGCTTCTTGACGCGCGGGAGGTCGGCCTTGGAGACCTCGACCGAGCGCGACAGGTCACGGGTCTCCTTGGAGGACTTGACCTCCAGCCGGTGACGGAGGCCGGCCTGCTGGCGCATGATCTTGCCGCTGCCGGTCACCTTCACTCGCTTACCCATGCCGCTGTGGCTCTTCTGCTTCGGCATCGATGTTCTCCCCTGGTGCTTAAAGAAAGATGGTTATTCGGTCGGCGTCGCGTCGGCTGTGGGGGCCTCGGCCTCGACCGGGGCGTCCACACCGAGCT
Source organism: Longispora sp. NPDC051575 (assembly GCF_040681875.1). Lineage (NCBI taxonomy): Bacteria > Bacillati > Actinomycetota > Actinomycetes > Micromonosporales > Micromonosporaceae > Longispora > Longispora sp. NPDC051575. Next base: position 27,456 of record NZ_JBFAZP010000018.1, read on the forward strand.
CGTCGGTCTCGTCCTCGGAGCCCGACTTGATGGCGGCTGCCTTCACCGCGCGGTGCGGCGCGATAACCATGATCATGTTCCGCCCGTCCTGCTTAGGGGCGGATTCGACAAAACCCTGGTCCGTGATCTCCTCGGCGAGCTTGCGCAGCAGCCGGAAACCCAATTCCGGACGGCTCTGCTCACGGCCGCGGAACATGATGGTGACCTTGACCTTGTCTCCGGCCTTCAGGAACCTCACGACGTGACCCTTCTTGGTCTCGTAGTCGTGAATGTCGATCTTCGGGCGGAGCTTCATCTCCTTGATGACGGTCTGCTGCTGGTTCCGCCGAGCCTCACGCGCCTTCAGCGCGGCCTCGTACTTGAACTTGCCGTAGTCCATGAGCTTGCACACGGGTGGGCGAGCCATGGGTGCGACCTCGACCAGATCCAGGTCGACATCCGAAGCCAGCTGCAGTGCCTGCTCCAGCGGGACAATGCCCACCTGCTCACCCTGCGGACCGACCAAACGGACCTCTCGTGCGCGGATCTGCTCGTTAACGCGGACGTCGGCGCTGATGGGGCCTCCTCGAATCCATACCTAGTCAAGAGCGTCGGCCGCCAAACGCGAAAAGCCCCAGCGCATGCTGGGGCCCCACTGCCGATCGTGTGTCCATGGGAGGACACGAAAGTTAACCCCCAACTGTGGGGGCTATCTCTCTGACCGGACCCGGACGCCGTGGGCGACTCGGGTGGGAGCGGGGCTCCGCTTTGACTGCCGGCCGCTCGATCTACGGAGAACGAGAGGGACGGCGTGGTCGACTGAGCTAGCGTACCAGAGCGGCGGAGTGCAGTGCGCGCAGGCCACGGACCGCCTCGACGGCCCGGCCCTTGTCGGCGGCCTGCACCGCCATGATCGCGACCACCTCGTCGTCGACCAGCTCCAGGCTCGCCCACGGGTTGCCCTGGTCGAACCGGATCTCCCGGACCAGGTCCCACGGCAGCTCGTAGGAGCCGAAGAGGTTGCGGATCCGGATGCCCTCGGCGTCGGCCCGCACCCGGGGCCGGGTGAACCACAGGATCGCCACCGCGCCGAGCAGGCCCAGGACGATCATGGCCACCTGGTCGCCGACCCCGAACACGGCGACGCCCTCGCTCTGGCCGCGCAACCCGACCGCGACGACGGTGAAGATGACGGCCACCGCGACGGCGGCCGTCCAGCAGACGAACTTGACGCGGTAGGGCTGGGCGGTGATCACGGGACCGACCCTACAGCCCGGAACGCGGGGCACGGCGGTGGCATCGGCGGGGCCCCGGATGTCCGGCACCGGGCCGGGCGGCCGGCCCCGCGGTCAGAGCCGACCAGGCCGCCGGCCCGCGGTCAGAGCCGGCAGGCGTGGATGCTGGTCACCAGGATGCCCCGGGCCCCCAGCTCGTACAGCTCGTCCATGATCCGGTGCGAGTCGGCCAGCAGGACCATCGCCTGCACGGCCACCCAGCCCTCCCGGTGCAGCGGCGAGATCGTCGGCGACTCGATGCCCGGGGTGAGCGCGCACGCGTCCTCGAGCATGTCGGCGCGCACGTCGTAGGCGAGCATCACGTACCGGCGGGCGACGAGGACGCCCTGGAGGCGGCGGAGCAGCTGGGCGGTACCCCCGTTGGAGGCCGCGCCGTCCCGGCGGATCAGGATCGCCGTGCTCTCCAGCAGCGGCTCCCCGAACACCTCCAGGCCGGCCTGGCGCAGGGTGGCGCCGGTGGACACCACGTCGGCGATGACGTCGGCCACGCCGAGGCCGATCGCGTTCTCCACGGCGCCGTCGAGCCGGATCACCGTGGCGGTCTCGCCCTTGGCGTCCAGGTCGCGCTGGACCAGCTCCGGGTAGGAGGTGGCGATCCGCTGGCCGCCGAGCTGGGGCTTGGCGCCGATCCGGGTCGCGTACCGGAACGTGGAGCGGCCGAAGCCGAGGTCCAGCAGTTCCTCCGCGCCCGCGCCGGCCCCGTTGTCGCGGACCAGGTCCCGGCCGGTGATGCCGAGGTCGAGGTCGCCGGAGCTGACGTAGGTGGCGATGTCGCGGGGGCGCAGGTAGAAGAACTCGACGTCGTTGGCGACGTCCAGGCAGGTCAGGTCGCGTTCGGCGGGGCGCTGGCGGTAGCCGGCCTCGCGGAGCATCTCTTGGGCGGGGGCGGAGAGGCCACCCTTGTTGGGCAGGGCGATACGCAGCATTACAGAGTCCTTTGTCCGATTATGTACGGGGGAAAGGCTCAGAGATGTCGGTACACGTCCTTCAGCTCCAGGCCACAGGCGAGCATCAGCACCTGGGCGTGGTAGAGCAGCTGGGAGATCTCCTCGGCGGCCCGCTCGGGCCCCTCGTGCTCGGCGGCCATCCAGGACTCGGCGGCCTCCTCGACGACCTTCTTGCCGATCGTATGCACGCCGGCGTCCAGGGCGGCCACGGTCCCCGAGCCGGGGGTCCGGGCTGCGGCGGTCGCCGACAACTCCACGAACAGCTCCTCGAAGGTCTTCACCCGCCCGATTCTGCCAGCCGGCCGCCGCGCCCGCCGAGCGCCCCGCGCGCCGCCACATCCCGGGACACGACACCCCCTCGACCCCGAAGATCCACTTTCCGGGTACCGGTGGAGCCGCGCCCGCCTCCCCGCGCCCCCGACCGGGGCCGGACGGCCGTACCCCGCAGGTGACGCGTTCCCTGGTCAGGCGGTCGGGAGCCGTGCCGCCCGGCAGCCGCGGGAACCCGTACCCGTCGAGGCGGTCGCGCAATTCGGCCCGGGGTCCGGCCACCCGGCGCCGCTCCCGGACCCCGGACCCGGCCCCGCCCGGGAAAGTTGATCGAGGCGCAGCCCGGGCGCGCGGGGCCCGTTCGCCGTAATCTCGGTCACATGAACTCGCGTGCGGATGTCGTCATCGTCGGTTCGGGGCACAACGGGCTGGTCGCGGCGGTGATCCTCGCCCGGGCGGGGCTCGACGTCGTGGTCTGCGAGGCCGCGGCGGTGATCGGCGGGGCCACCCGGACCGAGCACCCGTTCCCGAAGGTGCCGGGCCTGGGCCACTCCACGGGGTCGTACCTGCTGGGCCTGATGCCCCCCGAGCTGCTGCACTCCCTGGACCTGCGCATCCCCACCCTGCGCCGCGAGCCGCACTACTTCCTCCCGACCCCGGGCGGCCCGGGGTCGCCGTACCTGCTGTTCGGGTCGGACGCCGCGCGGACGCGTACCCAGATGGCCGAGTTCTTCTCCCCCGCCGACGTGGCCGCCGACGAGGCGATGCAGGCGGAGCTGGCGCTGCTCCGCGAGGACCTGGCCCCGGCGTGGCTGGCCGAGCCCGGCTCGGTGGAGGAGACCGCCGAGCGCTACGTCCGCCCAGAACTGCGCGAGGTGTTCGTGAACCTGGTCCGGGGCTCGGTCGCCGACCACCTGGACCGCTTCGGCTTCGCCTCCGAGCTGCTGGTGTCGATGTACGCGGTCACCGACGGCCTCTCCGGCCTCAACGCCGGCCCCGACGACCCGGGCACGGGACACAACTTCCTGGTGCACAACATGTGCCGGCTGCCCGGCGCCGACGGCACGTGGATGATCGCGGCCGGCGGGATGGGCTCGGTGTCGCGGACGTTCGCGGAGGCGGCCGTGCGCGCGGGCGCCACGATCCGGACCGACGCGCGGGTCGCGAAGGTCGACACGGTCGGCGGCTCCGTGCGCGGGGTGGTGCTCGCCAACGGGGAGGAGATCGCGGCGTCGGTGGTGCTGGGCGCGTGCGACCCGTACCAGTTGATGACGCTCGCGGAGCTGCCCGTCGACCTGAGCATGCATATGGAGTCGGTGCGCCGGACCGGCACGACGCTCAAGGTGAACCTTGCGCTGCGCGACCTGCCGACGTTCGACTGCCTGCCGGAGGGCGAGCGCAGCCCGTTCGGCTCGACGATCCACCTGCTGCCCGGCTCCGACGGCTCGGGTTCCCCGATGGCGGAGCTGCGCCGGATGTGGGCGGACGTGCAGGCGGGCAAGCTGCCGGACGAGCCGACCATCGAGTGGTACGTGCACACCACCGTCGACCCGTCGCTCCAGGACGCCGACGGCCACCACTCCTCGGCCCTGTTCGTCCAGTCGGTGCCGTACTCCCCCGTCGACCCCGACTGGGACTCCTACGTGACCCACCTGCTGTCGATCTGCGACCGGTACGCCCCGGGCACGTCCGACCTGGTCGACGACGTGTTCGCGCTGACGCCGCGCGGGATCGAGGAGCACTTCGGGATCACCGGCGGGCACATCCACCACGTGGACAACACGGTGTCCTTCAGCGACCGGATGCCGTACGCGACGGGCGTCCCGGGCCTGTACGCCGGCAGCGCCGGATGCCATCCGGCGGGGAGTGTGATCGGGGCGGCGGGGCACAACGCGGCGAAGCGGATCCTGCGCGACCTGGGCCGCTAGCCCGGATCTGTGAGGTGGCCGAGCCGCGCTGGCCCGTTGCCCGCGTCCACACCAGACCCCACGGGTCCGCGCCGAGTTTCGACCGGCTGGCATTGCACAGAGTCGGATCCGTATCGCACATAGGTGCATGAGGTCGCAGCGCGAGGCGCAGTCGAAGAGCGGGATGTCCGGCACAGTCGCCGTGTTCAACTCGGTGGTGGTGGGCCTGGGCGGCCTGTACGCGAGTACCCGGTCGCTGACGGTGGTGGCCGTGGTCGGTGTCATAGCCGTGGCGATGGTGTACCTGGCGCGCCGGATCCACCGGCGAGGACGGAACGAGCTTTGAGGACCTCTTGCACGCCCGGCCGACGCCAGGGCACTACCTCGTAGACGAAGGGGGTGCGGGCGGCTTGGGTACCATCCACGACGGCTTTGACGAGCTCTACCGCCAGTTCTTCCCTCAACTGGTGGCGTACCTGGTGAAGATCGGGATGGGGCACGAGGCGGAGGACGCAGCACAGGAGACCATGGGCTTGGTATACCTGGGTTGGGACACTCTGGACCACCCGACGCGATGGGCCTATCGGGTCGCCTCCCGCACCGCGAGCCGCGCGCTACACCGCCGACGCGTCGGGCAGGACAAGGTGGCATTGTCGGTGGAGGGCGGCTGGTGCCCGATCGCGGACCCCGAACCCGACGGGGTCCTCGTCAAGGAATCGGAGCAGGAGTTGCTCGACCTCCTGCGGACGCTGCCCGTGCAACAGCGCAAGGTCATGGCCCTCCACCTCGACGGGCACCCTGACGAGGAGATCGCCGCGATCCTGCAGGTACGGACAGGAACAGTGCGGTCCCATCGCAGACATGCCCTCAACAGCCTGAGAACCTCGTTCACGGCGGCACATCGACCGGCTGGTGAACAGAACGAAGAAGGATCCGGCCCCGAAGAGAGGCGATCATGAACGGTATGGCTGACGACGCCTCGACGGAACTTCTCGCGTTCCTGCACACCACCAATACGGAGATCAACCACACGGTCGCTGACAGTCTTGACGTCGAAACCGGTCTCCGGTTCATCGGCCGTGTCAACGAGCGGGTCAAGCTGCGTCAACTACTCGACGAACAGCGGCTCGTGACGTTGGTGGGCACCGGCGGAGCCGGCAAGACACGGCTCGCCGCCGCCGTGGCCTCGGACCTCAATGGCTACTACCCGGACGGGATCTGGTCGGCGGACCTCGCCCCGGTAACCGATCCGGCGTTGATCGCGGTGGGGGTGGCCGGCGCGTTCGGACTGCGGCCCGAGCCCGGACGGCCGATGCCCGACACCCTCGTGCGACACCTGGGCGGACTCACCTGCCTCCTGGTCCTGGACACCTGCGACCACCAACTCCCCGCGCTGGCCCCGCTGATCACCCGGATGCTCGAGGGCTGCCCCGGCCTGACGATCCTCGCCACCAGCCGTGAACCTCTCGGCCTGGCCGAGGAGGCCGTACTGCGGATCCTGTCGTTGTCCGTGACCGAGGCGTCGGACGGTAGTCCGTCCGACGCTGTCGCGTTGCTGCTCGACCGGGCCGCGGCGGCCCGGGGTGGGCGCCGCGCCGACCCCGCCGAGTTGCCGCACTTCGACCGGATCGCCCGCCGACTCGACGGCCTGCCCCTCGCCCTGGAACTCGCCGCCGCCCGGCTCCGGCTCCTGTCGGCCGGCCAACTCGCGGACCGGATCGAGGGTCTGCTGCTGCCGGAGCCCGGTGACTCGCCCATCCAGCACGAGGCTCTCACCACGACCGTGTCCTGGTCGTACAAGACCCTCGGGCCGAAGTCATCGAGACTGCTGCGGTGCCTGTCGGTGTTCGCCGGCTCCGTCGACCTGGAAGCCATCGCGTGGATGTTCGACGCCGACCCGCTCGACTCCCTGGCCGTATTGGTCGACAAGTCCCTGGTACAGGCCACGTCAACCGCCGCAGGGACCACCTACCGGATGCTCGATCCGATCCGGGCCTACGGCCAGCACAGGCTCGCCCAGGCCGGTGAGGAACAAGATGTCAGGGAGCGGCATGTCGACTGGTGCCTCAACGCCGCCGAACGCGCCGGCCGCGACGCCGAGGGCCGCCCCGTCACCCTGTCCCTGTACAGCCTCGACTTCCTCGTGGTGGAGCTGCGAGCCGCCCTGCGATGGTGCGCCACCGATGGTGAGCTAAGGAAAGGACTGCAACTGGTCGGAGTACTCGACCAGTGGTGGCGAGAGCGCGGACTGGCGCGGGAGGCCCGGGTCTGGCTCTACCGGCTCTATGAGCGGATGAACGTCACCGACGCGCGGGTGCCCAGCACAGAGTTGGCGATGGCGTATCACGCCCATGCCGCGCACGCCGGGGCCGACGGCGAGTTCGCCGAGGCCCTGCGGTTCTCCCAGCGCGCAGAGGCCGCCGCCCGCCAGGCCGGCGACCCCGGGCTACTCGTGCGGGTACTCGCCGGCCGAACCGCCCCGCTCGTCGATGTCGGCCTGTCCGCCGAGGCCGAACGCGGCTGCTGGGCGACCCTGCGGCTGGCCGCCGAACTGGACGTCGAGGCCGACGCGCTGTTCGCCGTGTTCCACCTGGCACAGCTCCTCTGGCGGCGTGGCGAACTGGACGAGGCGGTCGCCCTGCTGACGCAGGCACGGCCGCTGGAGGATGCCCTGTCCGCCGTACGCGGCCGACGCACCGTGGACATGCTCCTCGGCGTCGTCGCATTGGATCGTGGCGACCTGGTGGCTTCCCACAGGCACCTCCGGGTGGCCCTGCGCTCCCGGGTGAAGTACGGCTTCGAAGCCCGCGCCGTGGATACCCTCAATGCCATCGGGGTGCTCTGTCGCCTGAGCGGGCAGCCGGAAACCGCAGCTGTGCTGTTCGGCGCGTCAGAGGCCCAGCGCCGCAGGCTGAGCCACTGGGGGGCCGCCTACACCGCCTACTGGGCGGAGCAGGAGATCCAGGCCAGAGCGCATCTCGGCGAACGCCGGTACGAACAGCTCCATTCCGAAGGCGCCGCGCTGACAATGAACGAGGCTGTCACGCTGGCCCTTTCCGTCGAGCCGACGTTCGCTGGCGCCCCCTCCTGAGTCGAACCTTGCCGAACGCGTTCGCCGCCCGCGCGAGGGTTCACTCGTCGTGCGAGCCGAGACCCAGCCATACTGTCCACGGTCTCGGCGTTTCGGAGACCGAAAGCCGCCGAGACAGGTCCCACACGCGAAGGTGCCGCCGACCGGATTCCGGTCGGCGGCACCTGTCGCGGCTAGGAGAGCTTGCGCAGCGTCAGGGCCGCGTCCAGCACCGCCACCGTCGTCGACCAGCCCTTGTCCTCCGAGGAGTCCGGCAACCCGGCCCGGTCGACGGCCTGTTCGAGGGTGTCCACGGTGAGCACCCCGTGCCCGACCGGGGTGTGCGCGTCGAGCGCCACCCGGGTCAGGCCCCCGGTCACCGAGTCGCACACGTAGTCGAAGTGCGCGGTGTCGCCGCGGACGACGACGCCGAGGGCGACCACCGCGTCGTAGTGCCGGGCGAGGGCCTGGGCGACGACCGGCAGTTCGACGGACCCGGCGACCCGGTGCACCGCGACCTCGGTGACGCCGCATGCCTTCGCCGCAGCCTCCGCCCGGGCCACGAGCTGGTCGGTCAGGTCGCCGTGCCAGCGGGCGGCCACGATGCCGAGCCGCAGCCCGGTGGCGTCCACGTTCCCGAGGGCGTCGGCCCCGAAGCCGGCCATCAGACGGTCTCCTTCGGTTCGAGGTCGAGGAGGTGGCCCATCCGGTCGCGCTTCGTCGTCAGGTACGTGCGGTTCTCGGCGGTGACCCGGCTGGGCATGGGCACCCGGCCGATGATCTCCAGGCCGTAGCCCTCCAGTCCGGCGCGCTTGGCCGGGTTGTTGGTGAGCAGCCGCATCGACTTGACGCCCAGGTCGGCGAGGATCTGCGCGCCGGTGCCGTAGTCGCGGCCGTCGGCGGGCAGGCCCAGGTCCAGGTTCGCGTCCACGGTGTCGCGGCCGAGGTCCTGCAGCTGGTACGCCTGGAGCTTGTGCAGCAGGCCGATCCCGCGCCCCTCGTGACCCCGGACGTACAGCACGATCCCCCGGCCCTCCTCGGCGACCAGGCCGAGCGCGGCGTGCAGCTGCGGGCCGCAGTCGCAGCGCAGCGAGTCGAACACGTCGCCGGTGAGGCACTCGGAGTGCACCCGGACCAGCACGTCCTCGCCGTCGCCGATGTCGCCGTAGACGAGGGCGATGTGCTCGGCGGTGGGGTGGTCGGCCACCTCGTACCCGATGGCCCGGAACTCGCCCATCGGGAGCGGGAGGCGGGCGTCGGCCGCGCGGACCACCTGCTTCTCCGTGCGCCGCCGGTAGGCGATCAGGTCCGCGATCGAGATCAGCAGCAGGCCGTGGTCCTCGGAGAACTTCCGCAGGTCGGGCAGGCGCATCATCGTGCCGTCGTCGTTGACCAGCTCGCAGAGCACCCCGGCGGGGCGCAGCCCGGCCAGCACGGCGAGGTCGATGGCGGCCTCGGTGTGCCCGGGACGGCGCAGGACGCCGCCGGCCTTGGCGCGCAGCGGCACCACGTGGCCGGGGCGGGACAGGTCCGACGGGACCGTGTCCGCCGAGGCCAGCAGCCGGATGGTGTGCGCCCGGTCGGCGGCGGAGATGCCGGTGGAGACGTTCTCGCGGGCGTCCACGGTCACCGTGTACGCCGTGCCGCGCCGGTCCTGGTTGGTGTGGTACATCGGCGGCAGTTCGAGCCGGTCGGCCTCGGCCTCGGTGAGCGGCGCGCAGATGTAGCCGGAGGTGTAGCGGACCGTGAAGGCCAGCAGTTCGGGGGTCGCGAGCTCGGCGGCGAAGATCAGGTCGCCCTCGTTCTCGCGGTCCTCGTCGTCCACCACCACCACGGGCTTCCCGGCGGCGATGGCCACGAGGGCGTCCTCGATCGTTGCGAAGGTCATGAGGTCCTCACCAGCTTCTCGACGTACTTGGCGATCACATCGATCTCGAGGTTGACCTGCTCGCCGACGGCCTTGCGGCCCAGCGTGGTCACGTCGACCGTGGTCGGGATGAGGCTGACGGTGAAGCTGTCGTCGTCGATCACGGCGACGGTCAGCGAGATGCCGTCGACGGTGATCGAGCCCTTCTCCACGACGTACCGGTTCAGGTCGGCCGGCAGCGTGATCCGGACGTCCTCCTGCATCTCGCCGGGCGTCCTGGACAGGATCGTGCCGACCCCGTCGACGTGGCCCTGCACGAGGTGCCCGCCGAGGCGGGTGGAGAGGGTGGCCGCGCGCTCCAGGTTGACCCGGTCGCCGACACTGATGGCGCCCAGCGAGCTGCGGTCGAAGGATTCCTTCATGACATCTGCGGTGAACGAGTCGCGCTCGACCGTGACGACGGTCAGGCACACGCCGTTGACGGCGATCGAGTCGCCGTGCCCCGCGTCGGAGGTGACTTTCGGTCCCCGGACGGTGAGGACGGCGCCCGCGCCGTGCCACTCCAGGGCCGTGATTTCGCCGAGTTCCTCGACGATTCCCGTGAACATCTGATCCATACCCCTTGTGAAATAGGGGCGCAGGGGCACGGGACGCCCGGGAACGCGGAAGCGCACGGACGGACCCTGCCTCCGCGCGCTGAACTCCCATCCGGACTTTCACCGTCGGCCCCGAGATTTCATCGGGTCAACCGGTCACTGGCTGTGACCGGGTCGCGGGCTCTCACCGCCGGTTCGGAATTGCACCGACCCCGCCAGCGCGTGGTGGGTTCTTCGGCCAGTCTGACACGGCCGGAACGCTTCGCGGTATCGCGAGAATGCGGGGAGACAGACCTCACATCGGACGGGTACGGGTACCGTGGGCCCCGTGAGGTCCAAGGTGCCGATTGTCCTGTTGATCCCGGCTCTGCTGGGTCTAGGGCTTCTCGTGCTGCCGCTGGTCGGCCTGCTGGTCCGCGCGCCGTGGGCCACCCTCGGCCCGCGCCTGGCCGAGCCGACCGTGCTCGCCGCGCTCCGGCTGTCCCTGGTCACCGCCAGTATCGCGACCGTGGTGTCCCTGCTCCTGGGCGTGCCGCTCGCGTGGCTGCTGGCCCGGGTCGAGTTCCCCGGCCGGCGGCTGGTCCGGGCGCTCGTCACCCTGCCGCTCGTGTTGCCGCCCGTCGTCGGGGGCGTCGCGCTGCTCCTGGTGTTCGGGCGCAACGGGCTGCTCGGGGGCGCGCTGGAGTCGGTCGGGATCACACTGCCGTTCAGTACGGCCGGGGTGGTGCTCGCCGAGACGTTCGTGGCGATGCCGTTCCTGGTGATCGCCGTGGAGGGCGCGCTGCGGGGCGCCGACCGCAGGTACGAGGACGCGGCCGCCACGCTCGGCGCGAGCCGGTTCACCACGTTCCGCCGGGTGACGCTGCCGATGATCGGGCCGGGGATCGCCGCCGGGGCGGTGCTGTGCTGGGCCCGGGCGCTGGGCGAGTTCGGCGCGACGATCACGTTCGCGGGCAACTTCCCGGGGCGGACCCAGACCATGCCGCTGGCGGTGTACCTGGCCCTGGAGACCGACCCGGCCGCCGCGATCACCCTGAGCCTGCTGCTGCTCGCCGTCAGCGTCGTGCTGCTCGCGCTGCTGCGGGAGAGGTGGGTGTCGTGAGCGGGTTGCGGGCGCGGTTGCGGGTGCGGCTGGTGGATGTCGAGCTGGACCTCGCCGCCGGGGAGACCGTCGCCCTGCTCGGGCCGAACGGGGCCGGCAAGTCCACCGTGCTGCGCGCCCTCGCCGGGTTGCTGCCGGCCGGCGGGGAGATCACGGTGGGCGGGGAACGGATCGAGGGGCTGGCCCCGGAGTACCGGAGAATCGGGTTGGTCTTTCAGGACTACCTGCTCTTCCCGCACCTGTCCGCCGTGGACAACGTCGCGTTCGGGCCCCGGTGCGCGGGCATGTCCCGGGCCCGGGCCCGCGAGCTGGCCACGGACTGGCTGGAACGGGTCGGGCTCGGCGGACAGCTGCGGTCGCGGCCCGGACAGCTGTCCGGCGGGCAGGCCCAACGGGTCGCGCTCGCCCGGGCGCTGGCCACCGGGCCCCGGCTGCTGCTCCTCGACGAACCCCTCGCCGCGCTCGACGTGCGCAGCCGGCTGGAGATCCGGGCCGAGCTACGCCGGCACCTGGCCGCGTTCGCCGGGGCGGCGCTGCTCGTCACGCACGACCCGCTCGACGCGATGACCCTCGCCGACCGGATCCTGATCATCGAGGACGGCCGGATCACCCAGGAGGGCAGCCCGGTGGAGATCACCTCGCGGCCGCGTACCGAATACGTGGCCACGCTGGTGGGGCTGAACCTGTACCGGGGGGTGGCCCGGGACGGGGTGGTGGTCGCGCTGGCCCCGGTCGGGGGCACGACCGGGACGCGCGCGAACGGACCGGAGAACGACCGGACCTCCGCCACGGCAGGTTCCCCGGTGAATCGGGCCAGTTCAGAGGCATCGGCTGCCATCGGGACAGGGTCTCCGGCGAACGGCGGCGAGGCGGGGGCTCCGGCGCGCGGTCCGGTGTCCCTGACCGCCGGCGAGGCGCTCACCGGGGACGTGTTCGTGGCGTTCCCGCCGTCGGCCGTGGCGCTGTTCCGGGACCGGCCCGACGGCAGCCCCCGCAACGTGTGGCCCGGGCGGGTGGCGGCCGTGGACCAGCACGGGGACAAGGTGCGGGTCCGGCTCGACGGGGAGCTGCCGGTCGCGGCGGACGTGACGGCGGCGGCGCTCGCCGCGTTGGAGCTGGAGCCGGGGACGCCGGTGTGGGCCGCGGTGAAGGCCACCGAGACCCACATCTACCCGGCCTGACCGACCCGGCCCACGGGTCGGGGCCGGGTCCCGGACCCGGTGGCGGGGTGCCCCGGCCGGACCCCGGCGCGCGGGGGTTCCGTCGTTCCGGTCCACTGCGGAATGCGGCTACTTTGCCGGAACTTTCACCGAGCGCGTTGATGTGCGTGCAATGCGCAACCGTCCTGCGCACCCTCCCGCCCCGCCGCACGAGACATGCTCACATCCTGCGCGTTCGGTGATTGATTCATCCACACCCTTGAGTGTGCGTGAGCGTGCTCATATCCTGCCCGGAACACGCACGAACACGCACGTTCCTGGGAGGACACATGAAAGCTCTCCGATGGGCGCTGGGCGGGATGCTGGTGGCCCTGGCCCTGCCGGCCGCCCCCGTCGCCGCCGCCCCCGCGGTCGCCGCCGGTCCACCGCAGACGGTGCCGGCGCTGCGCGAATGGACGGCCGGCACGGGCTCGTACGCGTTCGGGGCCGCGAGCCGGATCACCGTGGACCCCGCCTACGCGGGCCGGCTCGCCGACGAGGCCCAGGTGCTCGCCGACGACCTCAGGGACCTGACCGGGCGGACCGTCGCGGTGGTCACCGGCTCCCCCGCCACCGGGGACCTGCACCTGACCCTGGGCGCGACGGTGCCCGCCGAGGGCTACACCATGACGGTGGGCACGGCGCTGACGGTCCGGGGCTCCGACGACGCCGGCGCGTTCTACGGCACCCGTACCGTGCTGCAACTGCTCAAGCAGTCCACGAGCGTGCCGGTCGGCTCGGCGCGGGACTGGCCGACCAAGGGCGAGCGCGGGCTGATGGTCGACCAGGGCCGCAAGTTCTTCACCGTGGACTGGGTGCGCAAGCACATCAAGGAGCTGGCGTACCTCAAGCTGAACTCGTTCCACTTCCACCTGTCCGACACCTACGGGTTCCGGCTGGAGAGCGCCACGCACCCCGAGCTGACCTCGGCGGCGCACTACTCCCAACAGGACATCCGCGACCTGGTGGCGCTCGGCGAGAAGTACCACATCGCGATCGTGCCCGAGATCGACATGCCCGGGCACATGAACACCACGCTCACCGCGCACCCCGAACTCAAGCTGAGGAGCAAGTCCGGCGTGGTCAGCAACGACTTCATCGACCTGTCCATGGACGCCAGCTACACGCTGATCCGGGACGTGGTCACCGAGTACCTGCCGCTGTTCCCGGGGCCGTACTGGCACATCGGGGCCGACGAGTACGTCACCGACTACTCCCAGTACCCCCAGCTGGGCACCTACGCCAAGGCGCACTACGGCGCGAACGCGACGGCGAAGGACACCTACTACGGCTTCGTGAACTGGACCAACGACCTCGTCCGCGCGGGCGGCAAGACGCTGCGGATGTGGAACGACGGCATCAAGTCCGGCGACGGCACCATCGCGCCGGCCAGCAACATCACGGTCGACTTCTGGTACAACTACGGCCTCAGTCCCCAGGCGCTCCTCGACCGGGGCCACACGGTCGCCAACCAGTCCTGGACCCCGACGTACTACGTGCTCGGCGGCGCGAAGCCCGACACGAGATGGATGTACGAGACCTGGACCCCCGAGCGGTTCGAGGGCAACCAGACCACCAACGCCCCGGCCCGCAACCTGGGCTCCTCGATCCACGTGTGGTGCGACAACCCGAACGCGGAGTCCGAGGACCAGATCGCGGCGGGGATCCGGTTGCCGCTGCGGGCGCTGTCCCAGCAGGTGTGGGGCTCGCCGAAGCTGGTGGCCACCTACGCGCAGTTCACCCCGATCGCCGACCTGGTCGGGCGCGCGCCGGGCTGGCCGTCCTCCGGCACCCCCGGCAACCTGGCGCTGGGCCGGCCGGTGACCGCGTCGTCCACGGAGACCGCGAACTTCCCGGCGACCTACGCCGTCGACGGCGACCCGGGCACGCGGTGGGCGTCCGGCTACTCCGACGCCTCGTGGATCCGGGTCGACCTCGGCAGCAGCCAGCCGGTCAGCCGGGTCGTCCTGCGCTGGGAGGCCGCGTACGGGAAGGCGTACAAGATCCAGACGTCGAACGACGACGCCACCTGGACCACGGTCAACACGACCACCAACTCCGACGGCGGGGTCGACGACCTCGCGGTCACCGGCTCCGGCCGCTACGTCCGGATGCAGGGCACCACCCGCGCGACCACCTGGGGCTACTCCCTCTTCGAGTTCGAGGTGTACGGCGCGGCGGGCGGCACGTACACGATCGCGACCGGCGGCAAGGCCCTGGACAACCCGGGCAGCTCGGGGGCGGCCGGCACCCGGCTGATCACCTGGGCCGCGCACGGCGGGACGAACCAGCAGTGGAGGGCCACCCCGCAGGCCGACGGCACGGTCACCCTGACCAACGGGGCCTCGGGGCTGTGCGCGGACGTCAGCGGCACCGCCGTCGTCCAGAACCCCTGCTCGGGGGGTACGGGTCAGAAGTGGAGGATCACCGGGGCGGTCGTCGCCACCCCGGGCGGGCTGGTCCTCACCACGGCGTCCACCGCCGACAACGCCGTGGTGTCGGTGGCCGCCGACACGGGTTCGGCGTTGCAGCGGTGGACGCTGACCGCCGTGTGACCGCCCGCACGCCCTGACGGTCAGGCCAGGGCGTGCGCCAGGTTGCGCAGCGTGGCGCGCATCCCGGCCCGGTTCCGCTCCGCGCGGTCCGGGGCCGGGGTGCCGCTGAACAGCAGGCCCAGGGTCGCCACCAGCCGGCCGCGCCAGTCCTCGCGCCGCTGGTCCTCCCAGAACTCGGTGACCTCGGTGCCGCCGGGGACGGCCGCGAGCCGGTAGCCCCAGCGGGCGACGGGCAGGCCGAAGGTGGACACGTCGAAGGCGTACTCCCGGCCCGGGGTCGCCGCCACCACCCGGCAGTTGGTGAACCAGACGAAGGCGGCGCGGCGGTTCCAGCCGGTGAACCGGTCGCCGACCCGCTGGCCCCGGCCCCACACCGAGAAGCACTCGGGGCTGAACGCGGCCATCCGGCGCGGGTCGCCCACCAGGTCGTAGACGTCGGCGGCCGGGGCGGCGATCACGAGCTTCTCGCTGAGGGTGAGTACGCGGTCCATGGGGGCACTCTAGAGGGTGCGCGGGGCCGCCAGTACCCCTGGAGAAACCGCTCTCTCCTAGAGCCGGCGGCGGTCCACGGCCACGTGCGAACCGGGCGCGCTCTTCGCCACCGACTTCATCTCCGTGGCCACGGCGACCACCTCGGCGGGGTCGCGGAACCGGCGGTCCCCGGAGACGGCCACGCCCACCGACAGCGTCGCCAGGTCCCACTCGTGCTTCACGCCCCGGCGGTCGACGCTGACCAGGTAGCCGCGCGCGGCGTGCTCGGGGTCGTACAGCGCCGGCACCCGGCGTTCGAACTCGCCGATCACGCCCTCGACCAGGGCGGACACCCGCTCGGGCGGGCAGATCAGCACGAAGTCGTCGCCGCCGACGTGGCCGAGGAACCACGGTTCGGCGCCCACGGCGGTCCGCAGCACCGCCGCGAGCAGCAGGATCAGTTCGTCGCCCCGGACGAAACCGTAGGCGTCGTTGACGCTCTTGAACCGGTCGATGTCCACATAACACACCGCGAAGGGGGCGCCGCCGTCGATCCGGCGGCTGATCTCCCGCCGGATGCGGGTGTTGCCGGGCAGCCCCGTCAGCGGGGACGCCTCGCGCAACTCCCGGAGCCTGCTCCGGCGGACGATTCGGATCACGGCGTCGGCGCCGCCAGGGCACGCAGGCGCTGCACGGCGGCGGCGCGGTCGGCGCAGTCGTAGACGGCGGTGCCCGCGACGAACGCGTCGGCCCCGGCCTCGGCGGCGGCGCCGATCGTGCTCTCCTTGATGCCGCCGTCCACCTCGATCCGGATGTTCAGATGCCCGGAGTTGACGTGCTTGCGGGCCACCCGGACCTTGTCCAGCAGCTCGGGCATGAACGACTGGCCGCCGAACCCGGCCTTGATCGTCATGATCAGCAGGGTGTCGAAGTGCGGCAGCAGTTCGAGGTACGGCTCGACCGGGGTGTCGCGGTCGATCGCGAGCCCGGCCAGCGCGCCGGCCGCCCGGATGTCGCGCGCGACGGCCGCCGGGTCCGTGGTCGCCTCCGCGTGGAAGGTGACGTTGTACGCGCCGGCCTCCGCGTAGCCCGGGGCCCACCGGTCCGGGTTGTCGATCATCAGGTGGCAGTCGAGCGGCAGGGTCGTCGCGGCGAGCAGGCTCTTGACAACCGGCAAACCAAATGTCAGATTTGGTACGAAATGGTTGTCCATCACATCGACGTGCGCCCAGTCGGCCGCGCCCTCGATGGCGCGTACCTCGTCGGCGAGGTGGGCGAAGTCCGCAGACAGAATGCTGGGCGCGATGATGTACGACACGACGCACAGTCTACGGAGAGTTCACACGATGTATTCGGTGAGTAAGATCACCGAATACCTCTGATCCCTAGCCCACCCTGCGCAGAAGCGCCAGGAACATGGCATCCGTCCCGTGCCGGTGCGGCCACAGCTGCACCGTCGGCCCGTCGCCCAGCCCCGGCATCCCGGCCGGCAGGAACTCCCGCGCGTCCAGCAGCTCCAGCGGGATCTTGGACTTGCGCAGCGTCTCCATCACGGTCATCCGGGTCTCGGTGACATGCGGCGAACACGTGACATACCCGATGATCCCGCCGACCCGGACCGCGCGCACGGCGGCGGCCAGGAGCTCGCGCTGCAACTTCGTCAACGGCGGCAGATCCGACGGCAGCCGGCGCCACCGGGCCTCCGGGCGGCGGCGCAGCGCGCCCAGCCCCGTGCACGGCGCGTCCACCAGCACCCGGTCGAAGCCCTGCTCCACCAGGTCCGGATCGTGCCCGACCGTGCGGCCGTCGGCGTGCTTGACGTACACCGGCAGGCCCCGGGTGGCCTTCGCGACCAGCTCGGCGCGGTGCGCGGTGACCTCGACGGCGAGCACGTCGGCACCCCGCTGCGCCCCGAACGCGCCCAGCAGGCCCGCCTTGCCGCCCGGACCCGCGCACAGGTCCAGCCAGCGGTCGTCCTGGCCCTGGACCGGCACGTTCACCACGGCGGTGGCGACCAGCTGGCTGCCCTCGTCCTGCACGTGCGAGCGGCCCTTGTGGATCGAGGACAGCGCGCCCGGGTCGCCGCCGGCCAACGTCACCGCGTACGGCGACCACTGCCCGGCCGACCCGCCCGACTCGGCCATCAGCTCTTCCCGGGTGATCTGCCCGGGCCGCGCCGCCAGGTGCACCGGCGGGCGCACGTTGTCGGCCTCCAGCAGGGCCGTGATCTCCGCGGCGTCCTTGCCCAGCGCGTCGGTGAACGCCCGCACGATCCACTCCGGGTGCGCGGTCCGCGCCGCCAGGTTGCCCGCCGGGTTCTCGGTCGCGTCCGGCGCGACCGTGGTCAGCCAGTCTTCCAGGGTGTGCTCGGAGATCCGGCGCATGATCGCGTTGGCGAACTTCGCCGCCCCGTCGTTGACGGTCTCCCGGACCAGGGTCACCGTCGTGTCCACCGCCGCGTGCGGGGGGACCCGGGTGTAGAGCAGCTGGTAGGCGCCCATCCGCAGCGCGTCGCGCACCGCCGAGTCGGGTTCGCGGTCGACGTTGCGGTCGATGATCCGGTCCAGGGTGCCCAGGCTGCGCAGGGTGCCGTAGGTCAGCTCGGTGGCGAACGCCGCGTCCAGACCGGACAGCTGGCGCTCGCGGAGCAGACCCGGCAGCGCCAGGTTCGCGTACGCGTCGTTGTCGGAGACGGCGCGGATGACCTGGAAGGCGACGAACCGGGGCGCGTCTACCGGGAGGTTGGGGCGCTTGGCGGGCCCCCGAGCCTCTCCCCCGCCTCGATCCGGACGCCCCGCGCCCACGCGCCGGCCTCCATCGCCTTCTTGCCCTGGGCCCTGACCTCGCCGAGTAGTACTGATGTCGTTCCCGTCCCTACGTACACATTGTTCTTCTGAACTGAGATCTCGCCCGGGGCCAGCGGCTCCCCGGCGACGGTCACCGGCGCGAGCTTGATCCGCTCGCCCCGGAAGGTGGTCCACGCGCCCGGCGCGGGGGTGCAGGCCCGGATCCGGCGGTCGACGGCGAACGCCGGCTCCGACCAGACCACGCCCGCGTCCTCCACGGTGATCTTCGGGGCCAGGCTGACCCCGTCGCCCGGCTGCGGCACGGCGCGCAACGCGTCGGCGGCGATCCCGTGCAGCACCTGGACCAGCAGCTCCCCGCCCGAGAGCGCGAGCCGGCCGAGCAGGTCGCCGGAGGTGTCCTTCGGCCGGATCGTCTCGGTGAGGGTGCCGAAGACCGGCCCGGTGTCCAGGCCCGCCTCCAGCTGGAACACGCACGCGCCGGTCACCTCGTCGCCGTGCCAGACGGCGTGCTGGACCGGGGCCGCGCCGCGCCAGGCCGGCAGCAGGGAGAAGTGCAGGTTGATCCAGCCCCGGGCCGGGATGTCGAGGGCCACCTGGGGCACCAGCGCGCCGTACGCGACGACCGGCACGCAGTCGGGGGCCAGGGCCCTGAGGCGCTCCAGGAACTCCGGTTCGCGCGGCTTCGCGGGGGTGAGCACCTCGATGCCGCGCTCGTCGGCCCACGCGCCCACGGGTGAGCGGTGCAGCTTCTTGCCCCGGCCGGCGGGGGCGTCCGGGCGGGTCAGCACGGCGAGGATCTCGTGCTGGCCGTCGGCGGCGATCGCGTCGAGGGCGGGCACGGCGACCTCGGGGGTACCGGCGAACACGAGCCGCACCGTCGACCACTCCCCACCGCTCCGCTGTTTTGGACCGACCCAGTCTACGGGTCGGGGCGGGTGGGCCGGGCGTGGACGCCCCGCCCGGGGCCGCCGGGTGTCCGGGTCTCCTCGGGGGCGTCCGAGGCCGGGGTCTCCGGGTGGTGGTCACGCCCGAGCCGGCCAGGTGGTGGTCGTGTCCGGGCCGCCCGAGAGGTGGTCACGCCCGGGCCGTCCGGGTGGCGGTCGCGCCCGGGCCGTCCGGGTGGCGGTCGCGCCTGGGGCCTCCGGAGTGGCGGCCGTGCCCGTGCCCGGCCAGGTTGCCGCCTTGCCCTCCCCGGTTGGCGCCGTGCTCTGCCGGGTGGCGGCCGCACGGGGGTCTGCCCCGGGTCGGGTGGTTCCGGCCCGGGAGCCCCGAGTCCCCCGGGCCGGGAGCCATCCGACTCCGCCCTGTTATCGGAACGGGGCCCGTTTCCGGTTCCCGGGCCGTCCGCCGCTCCCGACGCGGGCCGTCAGCGACTGGCGACCAGCTCCGGTTCCGGCGCGGCGGCCGGCGCCCGGTCGATGCCCCGCCACGTCGGGAACACCAACGGACACACGGTCACCAGCCCGTACAGCACCCCGGTCGCGATCAGCGCCCACCGCAGCCCGACCGCCGACACCAGCCCCCCGCCGAGCAGGCTGCCCAGCGGGATCCCCGCCGACGCCACCGCCCCGACCAGCCCGAACACCCGGGCCTGCATCGCCTCGGGCACCCGCTCGTACAGGATCGCGGACATGATCGGGTTCACGGTCGACATGGCCACCCCGGCGGCGAACCCGACGATCACCACGGGCCAGATCCCGCCGCCGAAGGCCATGGACAGGAACCGGGTGCCGCCGCCGACCAGGAAGCACACGGCGAAGGTGAGGTAGCGGGGCAGCCGGGGGGCCAGGGCCACGTACCCCAGGTTGCCCAGGACCGCGCCCAGGGCGAAGGAGCCGCCGACGAAGCCGAGCGCGTACGGGTCGTGCAGGACGTCGTGCGCCCACACCGGGGTGTAGACCGCCGCGAACGCCTGGTCGAACAGGTTCGTGGCGAGCACCATCAGCGACAGGGCCAGCACGAGCCGGTCGCCGCGCAGGTAGGTGACGCCGCCGCGCAGGGCCCGCAGGTACGGTTCGCGGTCGGCCGGTTCCGCCGGGGCCGCGTCGACCCGGACGAACAGGGCCACGAGCAGCGCGCAGACCACGAACGAGGCGGCGTCGACGTAGAGCACCTCGGCGGCGCCGATCCAGCCGACCAGCACCCCGGCCATGGGCAGGCCGAGGAGCCCGGACAGCCGGTGCACCCCGTCCTGGATGGTGGCGGCCCGGGTGGTCTCGACCCCGGAGGCCGCGATGGCCCGGGGCACGATCGCGCTCTTGGCGGTGTCGCCGAGCCCGCGCAGGGTGCCGGCGACGGCGACCAGGGCGAGGAACACCGGAAAACTCAGGGCGTCCGCGTGGTACAGCGCCGGGAGGGCCGCGACGGCCGCCCCGCTGGCCAGGTCGGTGACGATGCTGACCCGGCGGGCGCCCCAGTGGTCGATCCACGGCCCGCCGAACAGGCCGGCGAGCACGAACGGGGCCATCTCGGCGGCGGCCACGACCCCGGCCTTCGTGGCGCTGCCGGTGGTGACGAGCACGAACCACGGGATCGCGATGAAGGTCATCAGGCTGCCGATCCGGGACACGGACCGGGCGACGAGGATGCCGGCGAACGGGAACCGCCTCATCGGGCGCCGTCCCCGGACCCGTCGTCGCCGGCCCCGGCAGTATCGTTCCGGGCCTCGCCGGACCCGGGGGACGCTGCCGGAGCCGTGCCCCCGGTGCCGGGATCCCCCGCACGGTCCGGCGACACCTCGCCGCCCAGGGGCCGCGCCAGGTGGCCCCCGGCAGGGTCCGCGCCGGCACCGGGGGAACCTTCCGCCGGCCGGTGCGGGACCGGGCCCTGGTCGGGGGCGTAGCCCGGCTCGGGCAGCACGTACCACTGCACGACCGTGGGGGCGGTCCCCTCGGGCCCGGCGACCCCGGGCTCCGTCCGCCGGTACTTCGCCAGCAGCCCGAACATCTCCGCCTTGAGCTCGGAGGCCTGCTCCGGGCTGAGCTGCAGCCGGGTGTCCGACATCGTCCACGCCGCCTTCCACTCCTCCGGCAGCGTGGTCATGGCGTCGAGGAACCGGCCGACCCGCACCGAGTAGGACGCGGCGACGGCGCGCAGGTAGCCCTCCGCCTCGGCGAGGGTGACGCCGGAGTCCTTGTCGAGGGTGGTGGTCGGGTGCGCGGCGCGCCACCAGCGCTCGCGGCCGGCGCCCTGCTCGGGGTCCTCCTCCACGAACCCGTACTCGGCGAGTTGGCGCAGGTGGTAGCTGGTCGCGCCGCTGGACTGGCCGAGGCGCTCGGCGAGCCGGGTCGCGGTGGACCGGCCGTCGATGCGCAGCAGCTCCAGGAGGCGGACGCGCAGGGGGTGGGCGAGGCCGCGCAGCAGGCGGGGGTCCAGCACCACGGGATCGTCGGTCATGACGCAAAGGTAGCTATGCAAAGACTCCTTTGCAACCACTTCTTTGGGTACCGGGGCCGCCCGCCCCGACCCTCGACTGTTTCCCCGACGTTAAAAGGTATGGGTCAGGTGACTTTTTAGCCGTCCAGATATTGACTTTGATCTTCACTGGGCGAAGCATCTCCCCACATACCTGTGAGGAGGAGCACACATGAGTTCGGATGAGGAAAGGCTCGCTCAGCTCGGCTACAAACAGGAGTTGCACCGGGGACTGTCCGGTTTCTCCAACTTCGCCGTCTCGTTCTCGATCATCTCGGTGCTGGCGGGCTGTCTGACCTCGTACGGGATCGCCATGAAGGCCGGCGGCCCGATGTCGATCACGCTCGGCTGGCTGCTGGTCGGCGGCGGCGTGATCCTGGTGGCGCTGTCGATGGCCGAGGTCTGCTCGGCGTACCCGACGGCCGGCGCCCTGTACTGGTGGACCCACGCCCTGGCCAAGCGCAACAAGTCCGCCTGGTCCTGGTTCGTCGGCTGGTTCAACTTCGTCGGCGAGTTCGCGGTGACCGCCGCGATCGACTACGGCGCGGCGATGACCACGGCGGCGTTCCTGAGCCTGACCCTGGGCTGGACGGTCACGCTGCCGGGCACGTTCGCCCTGTTCCTGGTGATCATCATTGCCCACGGCCTGCTCAACACGTTCGGGGTGAGCCTGGTCCGGCTGCTCAGCGACATCAGCGCGTGGTGGCACATCGTCGGGGTGGCCGTGATCGTCGGGGTGCTCGTCTTCGCCCCCGACCAGCACAAGTCGCTCGGGGACGTGTTCACCGAGACGTACAACGCCACCGGGTGGACGGGGCCGTTCGCCGCGGTCTACGCGTTCCTGATGGGACTGTTGATGGCGCAGTACACCTTCACCGGGTACGACGCCAGCGCGCACGTCGCCGAGGAGACCAAGGACGCGGCCCGCACCGCCCCGCGCGGCATCGTCAGCTCCGTGGTCGTCTCCCTGGTCGCCGGTTTCGTGCTGCTGGTGGCCGTGACCGCCGCGATCCAGGACTACGAGAAGGAGCTGGCCAGCCCGACCGGCTTCCCGCCCGCGCAGATCTTCATCGACGCGGCCGGGGACAACCTGGGCCGGGCGCTGCTGTTCATCGTGCTGGTCGCCCAGTTCTTCTGCGGCATGGCGTCGGTGACGGCGAACTCCCGGATGGCGTACGCGTTCGCCCGCGACGGCGCGCTGCCCGGTTCGCGGCTGTGGAAGAAGGTGAACGCGCGCACCGGTACCCCCACGAACTCGATCTGGCTCTGTGTGGGTTGCTCGGTCGTGCTGCTGCTCCCCGCGATCTGGAGTTTCACGGCCTACCTGGCCGCGACCTCGGTGGCCGTGATCGGGCTGTACATCTCCTACATCACGCCGGTGTTCCTGCGGCTGCGGATGAAGGACTTCCCGGTCGGCCCGTGGAACCTGGGCCGGTGGAGCAAGCCGATCGGCTGGCTGGCGGTGGCGTGGACGGCGTTCATCGTGGTGCTGTTCGTCCTCCCGCCGTACTACCCGATCACGGTCGACACGTTCAACTACGCGCCGGTCACGGTGCTGATCGTGCTCGGCGGGGCGGCCCTGTGGTGGTTCGCCAGCGCGCGCCGCTGGTTCACCGGCCCCCGGACCAACGTCGATCTGGCGCACGCCCCGGAGCCCGGGAAGCGGACGGCCGGGGTCGGCGAGCACGACGGCGGGCGGTCCGGGTAGCCAAGGCCGGCCATCCCGCCGGTGACTAGGTGAGAATGGGCGCGTGACAGATGGAATGTGGCGACCGGTCCGCGGCGGCAACGCCTTCGAGCTGACCGTGGAACGGCTCGCCCAGGCGATCCGGCTCGGGGTGGTGCCCGCCGGCGAGCGGCTGCCCCCCGAGCGGGAGCTGGCCGAGAAACTGCGGGTCAGCCGGGTGACGCTCCGGGAGGCGATCGGGGCGCTGCGCGAGGCGGGGCTCCTGGAGTCCCGCCGGGGCCGGGCCGGGGGCACGTTCGTCCTGTACGCCGGGGACCTCCCGCACGAGGACGCGGCGACCCTGGCCCGCTCGATGGGCTCGGACCTCACCGACGCGCTGGACTTCCGCTGGGTGATCGAGCCGGGGGCCGCCGCCCTGGCCGCCGGCCGCACCCTGCCGGCCTCCGACCGCCAGCACCTGGTGGGCTGCCTGGCGGTGTCGCGGTCGCGGGACCCGGTCGGCCGGCGGATCGCCGACTCCCGGCTGCACCTGGCCATCGCCGCCGCCAGCGGCTCCCCGTCGCTCGCCGCGGCGGTGGCCGACGTGCAGCTCACCCTGGACCGGCTGCTGGCCGCCATCCCGGTGCTGCGCCGCAACCTCGACCACTCCGACGACCAGCACACCCGGATCGTGGAGGCCATCCTCGCCGGGGACGCCGTCAAGGCGCGCGAGGAGATGGCCGAGCACTGCGAAGGAACATCCGCCCTCCTGAGGGGCTTTTTGGATCGCGATTAGACCATTAAGGTGAACGCATGGAGCTCGACGAACTGAGAGCACTGGTCGCCAGTGGCGAGATCGACACCGTCGTGGTGGCGGTCGTCGACATGCAGGGGCGACTCCAGGGCAAGCGATTCCACGCCCCCTTCTTCCTCGCGGACACCGTCCCGAACGGCGCGGAGGGCTGCGCGTACCTGCTGGCCGTCGACGTCGAGATGAACACCGTCGACGGCTACGAGATGTCCTCCTGGTCCACGGGCTACGGCGACTTCGCCATGGTCCCCGACTTCTCCACCCTGCGCCGCACCCCGTGGCAGCCCGGCACCGCGCTGGTCATCGCCGACCTGGCCAACCACGACGGCACCCCCGTCGCGGCCAGCCCCCGGCAGATCCTGCGCCGCCAGCTCGACCGGCTGCGCGACGCGGGCTACACCGCCTTCGCGGGTACCGAGCTGGAGTTCGTGCTCTACCTCGACACCTACGAGGAGGCCTGGCGGCGCGGGTACCGCGACCTGAGCCCGGCTAATCTCTACAATGTGGACTATTCCCTGCTCGGCACCGCGCGGGTCGAGCCGCTGCTGCGCCGGATCCGCAACGAGATGTACGGCGCGGGCCTGATCCCGGAGAGCGCCAAGGGCGAGTGCAACCTCGGCCAGCACGAGATCGCGTTCCGGTACGCCGACGCGCTCACCGCCGCCGACGGGCACTCCGTGTACAAGAACGGGGCCAAGGAGATCGCCGCGCAGGAGGGCATGGCGCTCACCTTCATGGCCAAGCCCAACGAGCGCGAGGGCAACTCCTGCCACATCCACTTCTCGCTCCGCGACCTCGACGACCGGCCCGTGATGACCGAGGTGATCGACCGGGTCAACGCCGGCCTGCTGGCCACGATGCGCGAGTTCTCGGTGCTGTACGCGCCGAACATCAACAGCTACAAGCGCTACCAGCCGGGCAGCTTCGCCCCGACCGCGCTGCGCTGGGGCCGCGACAACCGGACCTGCGCGCTGCGGGTCGTCGGCCACGGGCCCTCGCTGCGGGTGGAGAACCGGGTGCCGGGGGCCGACGTGAACCCGTACCTGGCGATCGCGGCCCTGATCGCGGGCGCGCTGCACGGGCTGTCCGGGGACGCGCCGGTGCAGGAGGAGTTCGTCGGCAACGCCTACGACTCCGACTCCCCCACCGTGCCGGCGAACCTGCGCGACGCGCTCGGGCTGTGGGAGGGCTCGACGCTGGCCAGGGACGCGTTCGGCGCCGACGTCGTGGCGCACTACGCCAACACCGCCCGGGTGGAGCTGGCCGCGTACGACGCGGCGGTCACCGACTGGGAGCTGAAGAGGGGATTCGAGCGGCTGTGACCGACCAGTACCAGATCATCAATCCGGCCACGGAGCAGCGGATCGCGGCCGTCCCGGCGACGACCGTCGAGGAGGCCGACGCCGCGATCGTCCGCGCGCACGGGGCCTTCGGGTCCTGGCGGCACGTGTCCCCGGCCGACCGGGCCCGGCTGTTGCGCCGGTTCGCGGGCCTCGTCGACGACCACGTCGAGGAGCTGGCCCAGCTGGAGGTCGCCAACGCCGGGCACACCATCGGCAACGCCCGGTGGGAGGCCTGCAACGTCCGCGACGTGCTGCACTACTACGCGGGCGCGCCGGAGCGGCTGTTCGGCCGGCAGATCCCGGTGCCCGGCGGGCTGGACGTCACGTTCGCCGAGCCCCTGGGCGTGGTCGGGATCATCGTGCCGTGGAACTTCCCGATGCCGGTCGCCGCGTGGGGGTTCGCCCCGGCCCTGGCGGCGGGCAACACCGTGGTGCTCAAGCCGGCCGAGTGGACGCCGCTGACGGCGCTGCGCCTGGCCGGGCTGGCGCTGGAGGCCGGCATTCCGGAGGGGGTGTTCACCGTGCTGCCCGGCGACGGGCCGGTCGTCGGCCAGCGCTTCGTCACCCACCCGCTGGTCCGGAAGATCTGCTTCACCGGGTCCACCCGGGTCGGCAAGCAGATCATGGCCGGGTGCGCCGACCAGGTCAAACGGGTCACCCTGGAGCTGGGCGGCAAGAACGCGAACATCGTCTTCGCGGACTCCGACCTGGCGAAGGCCGCCGCGACCGCGCCCTACGCCGTGTTCGACAACGCCGGGCAGGACTGCTGCGCCCGGTCCCGGATCCTCGTGCAGGCCTCGGTCTACGACGAGTTCATGGCGCACTTCGAGACGGCCGTGCGGGGCGTGCGGGTGCTCGACCCGACGGACCCGTCCTCCGAGGTGGGGCCCCTGGTCTCCGCCGCGCACCACGCGCGTGTCTCGTCCTACGTGTCCGGCGCGAAGGTCGCCTTCCAGGGCTCCGTGCCCGACGGGCCCGGGTTCTGGTTCCCGCCGACCGTGCTGGAGACCGCCGGCCCGTCGGATGTCGCCTGGCGCGAGGAGGTGTTCGGCCCCGTCGTGTCCGTGCTGCCGTTCACCGACGAGGCCGACGCGGTCCGGCTCGCCAACGACACCGAGTACGGCCTCGCCGGCTCGATCTGGACCCGCGACGTCGGCCGGGCGCTGCGGGTGGCGCGCGCCGTCGACGCCGGCAACCTGAGCGTCAACTCCCACTCGTCCGTGCGGTACTGGACACCGTTCGGCGGCGCGAAACAGTCAGGATTCGGCCGTGAGCTGGGGCCCGACGCCCTGGCCGCGTTCACCGATGTCAAGAACGTCTTCATCAGTACGGAGGAATCATGACTCGTCTGCAGGGCAGGGTGGCCGTCATCACCGGCGCCGGGAGCGGCATCGGGCTGGCCACGGCCCGCCGGTTCGCCGAGGAGGGCGCCCGGGTCGTCGCGGTGGACATCTCCGCCGACGCCGGTGAGGCCGCCGCGAAGGAGGTCGGCGGCATCTTCAAGGTCCTCGACGTCACCGACGAGGCGGGTACCCGCGACATGTTCGCCGAGGTCGTCGCCGAGCTGGGGTCGCTGGACATCGTGTTCAACAACGCCGGCATCTCGCCCCCCGACGACGACTCGATCCTCGACACCGGGCTCGACGCCTGGGAGCGGGTGCAGAAGGTCAACCTGACCAGCGTGTTCCTGGGCTGCAAGTACGCGCTGCCGTACATGATCGCCCAGGGCAAGGGTTCCATCATCAACACCGCGTCGTTCGTGGCGCTGATGGGCGCGGCCACCTCGCAGATCTCGTACTCGGCGTCCAAGGGCGGGGTGCTGTCCATGACCCGCGAGCTCGGGGTGCAGTTCGCCCGGCAGGGCATCCGGGTCAACGCGCTGTGCCCCGGACCGGTGAACACCCCGCTGCTCAAGGAGCTGTTCGCCTCCGACCCGGAGCGGGCCGCCCGCCGGCTCATCCACGTGCCGCTCGGCCGGTTCGCGGAGCCGTCGGAGATCGCGGCGGCCGTCGCGTTCCTGGCCAGCGACGACTCCTCGTTCATGACCGCCAACACCTTCGTGGTCGACGGCGGGATCACCGGCGCGTACGTGACGCCCCTGTCATGAGGCCCGTCATCGGCATCACCGCGTACCGGGAACCGGCCAGCTGGTCGGTCTGGTCCGTGCCCGCCGTGCTGATCCCCGCCACGTACGTCGAGTCCGTGGCGGCGGCCGGCGGGCACCCGGTGGTGCTGCCCCCCGACCCGTCCCCGGACATCCTCACCCGGCTCGACGGGCTGATCCTGGCGGGCGGCGCGGACCTGTCCCCCGCCCGGTACGGGGCCGACCCGCACCCGCTGACCGTCACCCGGCCCGACCGCGACGAGAGCGAACTCGCGCTGCTGGCGGCGGCCGGCGACCTGCCCGTACTCGGCGTCTGCCGGGGCATGCAGGTGATGGCCGTGGCCGCCGGGGGCACCCTGTTCCAGCACCTGCCCGACGAGGTGGGGCACACCGACCACCAGCCCGAACCCGGCCGGTACGGATCGCACCCGGTCCGGTTCGCCGCCGGCAGCCTGGCGGAGTCCGTCTACGGGCCCACCGGGAACGTCAACTCCTACCACCACCAGGGGGTGGCCGACCCGGGGACCCTGACGGCCACCGGCTGGTCGGAGGACGGGGTGATCGAGGTGCTGGAGGATCCGGGGCGGGCGTTCCGGCTCGGGGTGCAGTGGCATCCGGAGGAGCTGGGGGACGGGCGGCTGTTCGAGGCGTTGGTGCGCGCGGCCCGGTGACAGGTGCTCGGCACCGGGCGGGGGTGCTGCCGGGGCCGGTGTGAGGTGTCGGGCCACGGCACCGGGTGCCGGTGGCGGGCGGTGCGCGGTGCTCGGCGTCCCGGGCGCGGCCGGCGGGATCGCGGCGGGCGGCGTACCCGGATGAGGGTCTGTG
Source organism: Longispora sp. NPDC051575 (assembly GCF_040681875.1). Lineage (NCBI taxonomy): Bacteria > Bacillati > Actinomycetota > Actinomycetes > Micromonosporales > Micromonosporaceae > Longispora > Longispora sp. NPDC051575. The sequence continues at coordinate 55,684 of NZ_JBFAZP010000018.1, forward strand.
GGGTTGATCGGGCGGGGGGGGCCGGGGGGGCGGGTGGGGCCCGGCCCCCC
>NZ_JBFAZP010000019.1:0-55037 GCF_040681875.1 Longispora sp. NPDC051575
ACTCACCCCGATCGAGTTTGAGACACTACACAAGGCCACTCAACCGGCCTGAACACCGCTAACCCCGCGAGTCAACCAAACCGGGGGCAGTCCCCCACGGTAGTTCCACAGACTGTGACCACGGTAGTCACACCACTGGTTCCGCCACGGAACCACCGTAGTCACAATCAGTCCGCCAGCAGGGGCGTCGGTAGTACCGACGTCGGAACTCCACCATTAGAAGAACAACCATCCATCTCGTCACCATCAGCGACCGTCCGCCCCGCAGACGTCCGCCGCGTCGCCGAGGCCACCGGAGCAGACGAGGTCCAGGCCACTGCGATCATCACCAAGATCCGCGACGAGAACCGGATCACCCGCTCACTCACCGCCTACCTGCGCGCCATTCCCGATAGCGACCTACGCCGACACCACACGGTCCTGCACGGCGACGACGACAGCACAGCCGCCTTCGAAATTGAACGCCGCAGAGCCCCCGAATGCGTCCACGGCACCCCCGCCGGCGCGCTCATCCGCCCCACCACCGGACGCGCACTTTGCCCACTTTGCCAACGAGGTCGACCTCCCCTTACACCCGACCGGGGCAAGCCCGCACGACTGACAGAGCGCCACATCCTCTAACCACCAAAGGTTGCTGCCTCGGGGGGTACGCCATCAGTTGGCCCAGAGACGCGCCGAGGCCCGGCGCAGGATGCGGGGAGACGGCGGCAGGGGCGGCCCGGGGTAAGTAGGACGGTGCACTGCCGCCGCATCGCGGCAATGTTGGGTGGCTCCATAGGCGGCGGGGTGAGGTGGTTGTGACGGCGGTATCTGGGCCCATTTGGCATTGATTGCTGGCGCTATTGGTGACGGTCTCGGGTGGCCCCCCGCCGTGTGGTGCGGGGCGCGGTGACGGTGCTATCTGGCCCCGTGGTGAAAGGCGGGCCGCCCGGAGCGCGCCGATCACCAACGCGCTCCAGGAATTGGCCGCGTACCCGTTACAGGGCTAGATGGAGGGCTGCGAGCAGGCCGAGTGGTCGCGGGTCTGGATACGCCGACCGGACCTGGCTCATCACATATGAGAAGCCGACCCGGGCCGCCGGCCAGGCCGCGTGCCGTGAACCGCCGAACCCGGCGTGGCCGAACGCGTCGGGTGCCGGGCCGAAGACGTCCGGGGTGAGCTCGAAGCCGGTCGCGTAAGCGAACTCGCTTCCCCACAGCGCCGATTTCCCGCGCCGCCGCTCCCGGCAACCAGCATCCACGGTGGCCTCCTCGAGGACCCGGACGCCGTCGAGCTCGCCGCCTCGGGCCAGACAGGCGTAGTACCGGGCCAGCGAGCGGGCGGTGCCGAACGCGCCGACGGCGACCATGCCGGCCCGGCGGTACTCGGGGCTGTTCCAGATCTCGGGGGCGCCGTCGAGGACCAGCGGGTTACGGAGCACCGTCGCGAGCAGTTCGTCGTCGGGCGGAGGCAGACCGATCAGCGCACCGGGAGCGGCCGTCATCACCGTGGCGCGGTGGTGCAGCTTGTCGGGGAGTCCGATCCAGACCTCCAGGCCGAGCGGCGCCGCGAACTCCTCTGCGAACAGCTGCGCGACGCCGCGGCCGTCGACCCGCCGGACCAGCTCGTCAACCAGCCAACCGAAGGTAAGCGCGTGGTAGATGAAGGCCGCGCGCGGATCTGCGGTCGGCGGCTGGGCGGCGAGCACGACCGCCATGAACCGAGCGTCGAGCATCTCCGGCACGGAGAACGGTCGAACGATCCCGGGCAACCGGGACTGGTGGGTGAGCACGTCGGCCACTGTGATCCCATGCTTGCCGGCCGCGCCGAACTCCGGCCAGTACCGGGCCACGGGCGCGTCCAGGTCGAGCCTGCCGCGCTCGACCAGCCACAGCACGCAACCGGCTGCCAAACCCTTGGTGCCGGAGAAGATCAGCTGCAGGGTGTCGCGTTGCCAGGGCTCGCTGGGCGAGGCCGTACCGCCCCACAGGTCGACGACCAGTTCGCCGTCGCGGTAGGCGGCGAAGGCGGCGCCGACCTCGCCGTACTCGGTGAAGTTGCGGCCGAACGCCTCGGCCACGGCCTCGAAGCCGGGCGCGCTGAAGCCTTCGATGTCAGTCATGGTTGGCTCTTCTCGGTCGCGTGTAGCAGGGTCAACGCCGCCCGGCCGGCCAGGCGGGCCACTCCGTCGGCGCGGTGGTGATCGGCGACCACGGTGGCGCCTTCCAGCAGGATGAGCAGTTGCCCGCCGAGCTCGCCCGGCTCGGCGACCCCGGCCCGGGCGGCGATGTCGGTGAACATCTCCAGGTAACGGTCAAGGTGCCGGACGGCGACCAGCCGGGCCGGCGGGCTGTGCCGCTGGGTGGCGGCGTTCACGATCGCGCAGCCGCGGAACTCCGGCTGCTCGAACCAGCCACCCAGCGCCTCGAACACGGCGTGCAACTCAGCGGCCGGGTCCGGGGCGGTGGCCACGGCAGTGCTGATCCAGGCGTGCACCCGGTCGCTGCGCGCTTCGAGGACCGCCTGGATCAGGCCGTCCTTGGAGCCGAAGTGCCGGTAGAGGGTCTCCTTGGAGGCGCCGACGGCGGCACACAGCTCGGCGACGCCGACGCCGTCGAGACCACGGCGGTAGAGGAGCTCGGTGGCAGCGGCCAGGATCGCTTCCCGGGTGCGGGCCGGGTCCAGGGCGGTGCCTTTGGTGACGGGCATACTGAGATAGTACCGATCGGTTCGATCTCTTGCTAGGTTCTCGAACCATGATCAAAATTCGCGCCGCACTGCTCTCCCTCGGCCCGGCCTCGGCCGTCGGGCTGGCCCGGTTCAGCTACGGCCTGTTCGTGCCCGCAATGCGCGCGGACCTTGGGTGGAGCCTCGCGAAAGCCGGCAGTCTGACCGCCGCCAACGGGCTCGGCTACCTGGCCGGAGCGGCGCTGACCGGGCTAGTCGTCCGGCGGCTCGGGCCCGGGCGGACGTTTCGGACCGGGATGGTGCTGACCGTCGTCGGACTGGCCGGCGGGGCGCTCGGCGGGTATCCGGGGCTGCTCCTGACCCGGGCACTCGCGGGGATAGCGTGCGCGCTGGTGTTCGTCACCGGGAGCGTGCTCGCCGCCCGGCTCGCCACGGCCGCGGGGTCGGCCGCGCCGATCGCGATCTACTTCGCCGGGGCCGGGCTGGGGGTCGCGGGGTGTGGGGCCGTGTTGCCCGTGCTGCTGGACGGGCACCCTGAACGGTGGCCGGTGGGGTGGCTGGTGCTCGCTGGCGGGGCGGCGCTGGCGACTGTCGGCAGCTGGCGGGTGGCCGGAGCCGGGACCGGTGCGGAAGTCGGGCCGGGCACAGGGTGGCAGGGACTGGGGCGATGGTGGCCGCTCGGGGTGGTGTATCTGCTGTTCGGGGCCGGATACATCGCCTACCTGACGTTCCTGTCGGCCTATCTGGCGGCTCGACAATCGTCCATGGCGGTCCTGGTGGGCGCTTGGGTGCTGCTCGGGGTGGCGGCGGTGTCCGCGCCGGCGGTGTGGAGTCGGCCGCTGGCGGCGTGGCCGGGAGCCCGACCACTGGCCGCGCTGCTCGCGTCGGTCGCCACCGCCGCGGCGCTGCCGCTGGGCTGCCTGTCGGTTCCGACTCTGGCGCTGTCGGCAGCCGGGTTCGGGCTAACCTTCATGATGGTGCCGGCCGGGGTGACCACGCTGCTCCGGGCAGCTGCGCCCGGAAAGGATCCGACCAGCGTGCTCGGCGGGTTGACGGTGCTGTTCGCGACCGGGCAGATGCTCGGGCCGTGGCTGGCCGGGCTGATCGCCGACCAGACCACGCCGGCCGCCGCCCTGGCTTGGACAGCGGTGCTGTGCGGGCTCGCCGCTGGTTGTGCACTATGGACGACGTGTTTGCCGCGCGGGGCCGGATGATCGACTGGGGTTGAAAGTCGGCGGGCAGCCGCCTTCAGTGTGATTGGCGGCCCAAGGAGGAGATGGGGTCAGGACGCGTGGGGCGCGGCATCGAATCTGGCGCAAGTTGCCGCGCGGCGGCTACTGGATTTGAAGGACGACCGGCTTCATATTGGTGATCGCGATACTGGCAACCCCGGATATCAGAACATGCGGAATGGTCAGGCATTCCGACCAGCCTCTTCGTGTACGTGACGTCCAGCGTGAGCTCGGGCATTGATCTTGTCTCGCGCATAACCTTCCATGATCTCTACGTGCGTGATATAGGGGATGTGAGCGGGTTTTGGACGGCAGACGTGTTGTGGACCAGATACGGGTCCAGGAGGTAGTCCTCAGCGGAGGCTGACGATCATGGACGACTCTGTGGCCGGAGGGCGCGGTCTACGAGGAGGCTGACCGCTACCTGCGGCACTACGAGGGCGAGCCGGGCACTCAGCGGACGTACGCCTAACTCCCAGATCCGGCACCTGTTTCTCCACGGCGACGGAACCGAGGGAGAGGGCTGCGCCAGCTGCGCGAAATACGGGTTCGACCCGAACGCCCCGGCCTTCCTATACCTGCTCTACGCGATCAAGATCGGGATCTCGAACAAGCGTGACAACCGACTCGCAGACCACCGCCGCCAGGGATGGCACCTGTGGCACCTCGAAGACGACAGCCCCTGCATCTGGAGAACCGATCAGGGCTACCAGGCACGGCGGATCGAACGGGACATTCTCCGCTGGTGGCGAGACGACCTCGAGGCGCCACCAGCCGTAAGACACGACCAGATGCTGTACGGCGGGTTCACCGAAACGGTTTCGGCCTCGATCGTCCCTCCCGGGCTTGCATCGGCCCGAGTTGCCAACCTGGTCACCGGACTCTGAACCTAACGTCGACGAGCACAACCACCGGTTTGGGTGTCCACGATTGCCCACCGTCACGCCGGCCTCAGTTCGGCCGCGTGCCACGCGCCAGCGGATAGCGGCGGCGCGTCGGATCGCGCCGGGTCTTGAACAGCAGCGCCGCGCGGCGGGGTCCGCGGTGCCCGCGCCGATCGTCGAGCAGAGTCAGCGCCTCCAAGGCGAGGCGGTGGCGGGCAGCGCTGGTGCGAGGATCGTCGGCGATGGTCGCGAGCTGGTCGGCGGCGGACCGGTCGATCCTGGCCTCGGCCATAAGCTGCGCGAGCTGGTCGGCGGCCCAGCCACTGACCCACGGCTCGGATGGCCGGGTGGCGAGGTCCACGAGGTGCTCGACGCCGCAGGAGTCGCCGATGGTGGCCAGGTCGGTGGCGGCGTTCATGGTCGCGAGGCTGTTCCCAGGCTTGGAATTGACGGTTCGGAGGAGTTGCTGGTGGCCCCGGTCGTCGCCGAGCTTGTGCAGCAGCATCGCGGCATCGCGGGCGGCCCCGTAGTAGACGGTCGGCTTGGCGGCGATCTCGGCGAGCCGGTCCAGGCCGCGGGCGTCGCCGCGGTGGGCAAGGGCGGCAGCTGCGGGATGGTGCAGGTCGGTGCCCGCGGCTGGGCTTCGGGATAGTTCGGCCAGCCGATCAGCGGCGGCCGGGTCGTCGCAGTGCACGAGCTTCTCCAGCCATTGGCGCCGGTAGTTGCTGGCGATGTCGTTCTCTTCGATCAGGCCGGCGAGGAGATCGATGGCGCGCCGGTCAGCGAGGTCGGCGAGGTTGGTGGCCGCGCCAGCCCGCCGGTACGCGTTGAGCGCGGGGTCGACGGCCAACTGGGCAAGCAGGTCAAGGCCGCGTGGGTCGCCTACCTTGGCGAGCACCCAGGCGGCGTCTATACGCGTGTCGTCTGCGAAGCCCGGGTTTTCGGCCTGGGCGGCGAGCAGGTCGGCGCTGCCCGGGGCGCGCAGCCAGGCGAGTTCAACCGCCGCGCCGAGGGCCCGCAGGAGGTCGACGCCACGCGGATCGTCCAGGCTCCACAGCTCGCGGGCGGCGTTGACTCGGGTCACGTACGCGAAGCGGGGGTTGGTGGCTATCTCGGCGAGCCGGTCACCACCGCGCGGGTCACCCATCCGGCCGACTGCGGTGGCGGCCGAGTACTGCACACTCCACCAGCCGGGTCGACGCGAGGTCGCAAGGAGAGTCTCGGCGGCCGTGTCGATAACCCGGCGGTCGGTGACTACACCGTCGACTACGAGCGCGGCGATGAACTCGCCTCCCTCCGATCCGCCGCGCCGGGCGACCTTGAGCAGCGCCTCGGTGAGCCCGGGCCGGTCGTGCCAGGTAGCGACAAGGAAGGAGGCGAAGGACATGTCACGGGGGCGCCTCCACCGACTCGCGCGCCCGCCCCACGAGCTAGCCCATTCCATCGCGCGTGCGTCCGGGTACAGCCGCCAGTGAAAGATCGTACGGAACAGCTTGGCGCTACGGCGGCGGTCGGCGGCCAGGTAGGCGGCGGCGAGGAACTCGCCGACGGTCTGGTGGAAGAAAGTAAAGTCGTCGCCGTGCTGCACCATCAGCCCGGTGCGCCGCAGCAAGTCCGCAATCGACGATCGCCAGATCGGCTCCGGCACGTGCGCTGGGCGCAGCCCGCCCGCCCAGCCGGCCAGCAGGTCCAGCGCCGGCGTCAGGTCACCGTCCTGTCGGGCCGATGCCAGCCGCCCGAGCAGCTCGTCGAACTGGTCGGCGAGCTGGCCGGCGGCATCGACCGCCGACCGGCCGTAGCGGTCGAAGGCCCGTTCCAGCTGGGGATGGATGCCTCCGTCTAGGGCGAACCGGCGCTCCCGCAACAGGTCCACGAATGAGCGGTAGGCGCCGGCGCGCCCGTGCGGTAGCTCTCGCTCCGGGCGCAGGGCGAACAACTGGCACAGCATGGCGGCGAGCAGCGGCGTGCGGGCCAGCGAGGCGAGCGACGAGCGGCGGGTCATCTCCGTGAACCGTGCGGCAGACGCGGCCGGGTCGGGCAGTGCGAGGGCGGTGAACCACCCCTCGGCGAACCCGGCCAGCTCGGTGGTTGCCAAGGGCAGCAGCTCGAACCGCGGCCAACGGTACTCGGGCAGTTCGCCATCGGGCAACGGTCGGGTGGCGAGCACGAACCGGTACGGCGAACGGGGGTCCTCGGACAGCGCGGCGAGCTTGCGCACCAGCCCGCGGCGCCGCTCAACGTCGATCACCTCGTCCAGACCGTCCACAAGGACCAGCCACCGCGCGCCGGGGCACGGCTCGGCGGCGAAGAACTCGGCCGGAAAGTCGGTCAGCGACCCGACCGGATCCAGCTCGGCCCGGACGCTCGCGGCGATCGCCTCCGGCACGGGCCGAGCGGCGACCAGGTCGGCGGCGAGCACCCGTACCGGCACCGCATTGCCGGACCGGGCCTCCAGCCAGCCGCGGGCCGCATCCAGCAGCCCGTACCGCAGCAGGCTTGACTTGCCCACGCCGGGGCCACCAACCAGCACACAGTCGCCGTTCTGCGCGAGGATCGCCGCCGCAGGCGCGTCGCCGCCCGCCTTCGACGGGCGCGCCCGCTGCGCGACGTAGACGGCGTCCAGCGGAGGCGGTTCGACACCGGGCACCATTCCCGGGTACGGATGCTGCCGCGCGGCCCGTGACGCGGTCTCCAGAAATGCGCGCAGCCGTGGCCCGGGATACGCCCAGCCGCCGGTGCGCAACTGCCCATCGTCCAGGATGGACAGCCACCCGGCGGTGGCCGCCGCGTCCACCTGCGCGGACCGCACTTGTGCACTGCCGGCGATGATGTCGGTGGCGGAGACCATGTGCGCGCTGCCGCGCTCGTTGGAGTAGACGAGCATCCCGCAGACCGCGCCGCTGCGCTGGTTGAGGACCGGGCTGCCGCTGTATCCGCCGGTCACCGGGGTGCCGGCGACCCGTAACGGATGCCAGTCCCCGTCCTCATGGTGCAGGCGCGACGGACCCTCGTACCGCAATGTCGCCGACTGCCCGGCCCGGAACATCCCACTCGGATGCCCATACGTCAGTAACGGGTCGCCGGTGACCAGCGCCGTGGACAGCAGCGCGTATCCTAGGTCCGCCGCCCCCGGGCAGCGCAGGAACGCCAGGTCCAGGGCAGCCGGCGTGTCGCGCAGGTACCACTCCGGCACGGTCTCGCACTCAAGGTCCCGACCGGCCACGACGAACCGGGCGGACACCCGAGCTGGCAAGTCCTCCCGCCGGTCGGCAAGGACGTGCGCGCAGGTGGCCACGATGCCAGGCGCGACAAGAAAGCCCGTGCCCAGCGACGAGGCACCGCCACCCGCGCCGGGGACCTCCAGGGCAACCGTGGCGGCGCGGAGCAGGCCCTCGTATGCCGCGTTGCCGCCGCCGGCTACTGCTCGGGCTTGGTCCACTCCAGACCCACCTTGAACGTCGAACGGGCTGAGGCCTTTCCGATGACCGCGACGAATGACCCCGACTCGACCGCGAACTCGCAGCCGAACTCCAACGTCACCCGGGAGGCATCCGTACGTTGGAGGCGGCCGGAGAACTGTTCCACGAAATCCGTCAGCCCGGCCACCACGTCGACCAGCGCCGGCCCGCGGGCCGCGATCTCGCGTTCGTCGCCTGGATCGACTGGCCCGCCGATCTGCTGGACGGCAAGATACACCTTGCGCCCACCAAGGCTCACCGGCACCAGGACCCGGTCCTCGCCGCCGCTCGGGCCTAGCTCATTCTCAGACATTGTCGCAGGATATCGCCAACGCCGGGCCGCCTCAAGCGCCGTCGAATGGCTGTTCAGCTGTCGGCGCCACGGCCGCTCCCTTCTTGCTGTCGGTGCGGTCTGAAACAGAATACGTGTGCTGCGATCGGGCCTCGACTACTTGCGGATCATGATCGCCGATGACTCAGGTCTGACTGTCCGCAACGCTCGCTGCAGGGTCATATCCGCTGGGCGGAGTTGGCGGGGCTATTGACGGCGGCGCGGGTGGTTCCTGCTCGCGGTATTGGACGATCACTGCTGGTCCTGCCTGTCCTCCCGGATGACAACGTCTCTCGCGCCGAGGGCGTAGGCGCTCACGTCACAGTGTCGATCGTGAACGACCGCAGAAGTACGCCGGGGAGGTTGGAGTCCAGTTCCGCGATCTTGTTCGCAGGTGCGGGGTGAGCGGTTCGGCGGTATTCGACGATCACTGGTCGTTGCCTCTCGCGATCGCGACGCCACCGGCGTGGCTTGCGGCGTCATGTCGGCGGATGCGAGTTGCATGGTTCGCGGAGGCTTTCGTCCGCGCCGGGTTCGGCACAGGTGCCCAGATGACGTTTTCAATTCTTTGGACAGTCCCGGACCCCGGTCGGCGTGGACGCGACCTGCATCCGTGCCGAGGCTATGAGGCGGGCTGCGTGAGCTGGTGGACGCGGCGCAGAACGGCGTCGCGCATCGAGGCGATGAACTCGCCGAAGTCGGGGTAGCGTTCGATTTCCTCACCGTCGATCCAGGAGACCTGCCCCTGCACGGGGGTGCCGGCGCGTCCGATGACGAACAGGTCCCGCATGCCCTCGCCCGCGCCGACGGGGAGCGCGTCGCCTGGGGGCCAGTCCATGTCGTCGAACACGCCGGTGTCGGTGTAGACGTCCATCAGTTCCGCTGCGACGGCAGCGCTTGCGGACCCTTCGAGTTCGGGCAGGCCGAACAGGTCGGCATCCATGTAGAACTGCGGCCAGCCGTTGGCGTGAAGCAGGAACTGCCGGTAGGCGGACGGCAAAGCACCGTGGACCGTTTCAAAGGCCGCGAGAGCGTCTTCGGTCGCTGCGACCTTGGGTAAAGTGTACGGCTCAAGGTGCTTGGGGTCGGCGTCGTCCAGGGCACTCTTGGCCACGATCGTGTCGCCCAGCAGCGCCTTCCAGCCAATGGATTGGCTCATCGGTGTCCTCCGAGGGTGCTGGTGGTGTTGCTGTGGTTTCGAGTTCGAAATTTTCGGGCGTGTATCCCACAGGGTCTTTACCGGACAGCGACCCGATGAGGCTGTTCACCCGGTTGGTGTGTCGTCCCCAGCCCTCGGGAGGGGCGGCCGTGCCAGACCAGGTGGTATCGGGCAGGTGAGCGGCGACCATCGGGCCGTAGGGTGTGCCGGCTGCGGCGGCGCGGTCGCGTTCTTCGCGCGCCGCGCGGTCCTTCGCGGCTTTCAGGTCCCCCTTTATCGCTTGCCTCCCCGTTGACGACAGAGTACCGGCGGTCTTGGAACGGTTGCTCGCGTCCACGTACTCCTGTGCCTGGGCCACTTCGTCGGCTGTGTAGTGGTTGGGGATCTTGAATTTGACCGGTCCTTGCATAGTGCCAGCCCGGCGCATCTGCGTGCCGTGGCTGACCTTGGGATCTGGTGTGACCGCGGACGCCGGCGTGGTGGTGCTTGAGCCGGCGTCCGCGCTAAGTTTCCCAGAGTCGACGCCTGGGGCATGAGCTTCTGGGCTTTGGTCTTAGCGTTGCGGGCTTGGTTGCGGCCTTCGGTGGCGGCGGTGTTCTTGACCGCCGCCTTGTTGTCTTCGCGCGACCCGCAGTCACGCTCGGACAGGTAGTCGCGACAGGTGCCGGGAAGTAATCGTGCGATGCGGGCTTCAAGCTCGGAGATTCTCTCGGCGGGCACAGGGGGGTTTATGCTCGCGGTAGTCGACGATCACTGCTGGTCCTGCCTGTCCTTCATGATGACAACGCCTCACGCGTCGGGGGCGTAGGCGCCTACGTCGCAGTTGTCGATCGTGAACGACCGCAGCAGTTCCAAGGCGCGGTCGGAGACGACGATCTCGCCCTTGCTGGTCGTGCCGAAGTCGTCCACGCAGGCAGTTCCGGTCGCGATCAGCCAGCGAAACGCCGGAAGGGTCGCGTCTTCCAGGAGTTCATCGGCTTCTGGTGACACGCTCACGTCGACGTGGTCGAAGCGATAGCCGGTGACGTCTGACCGCTCGATGGCGTCGGCGAGACGTTCGCTGGCCAGGTAGCAGGGAAAGCTCTCTAGGAGGTCGTCGCCGAGCCAGTCGGTGAACACGTACTCCAGCACCGAGACGCGTGGCGGGTGCACGGTGGTGTCAATGACGGTGCCGGGGCCGAGTTCTCCGGCGACTTCGGGTTCAAGGAGATGAAACCTCACGGGCTCCCCGTTCCGGCATTTCAGGACGGATCTGCGGGTTGAATCGGTGTCCGTTTCGTGGACCTGCGGCTATTCGGAGTGGTCGTCGAGGAACTCTTCGGGGATGCCAGGACCCGATCCCGCGACGTCGCCTCTTATCTCACTCCTCGAGCTGGAACGGTTGAAGTCGATCCAGGAATTCCTGCCAGGACCGTGCCTTGAAGGTCAGGTTCTCCTCGGTGGGAGTGTCGTCGTCATCTTCGGGTTCACCTTCGTGGTCCCAGAACCAGACGGATCCGTGGTCGGTGCCGCGTAGCGACAGGCAGAACAGGTTTCCGAAAGCGTCGCTGGCAACGGGCACCAGCCAGGTCGGTACCCGCCCTTCGTATACTTCGAGTTTGGCCCAGATGCTGGCGTGGTCTGGTACGTCGCCGACGCCGAAGATCTCCTTGATCGCCTCGTCGTTGCTGGTGAGGCGTCCGCCATCTTGGTGGCGAAGGTAGGCGCGATAGTCCTCGGGCAGCACGCCGGGGAGTTGGGAATCCAGTTCCGCGATCTTGTTCGCTGGCGCGGGGGGAGCGGTTCGGCGGTACTCGACGATCACTGGTCGTTGCCTTTCACGATCGCGACGCCACCGGCGTGACGTACGGCTTCATGAATATCGGTGGGGACGAGCTGCAATGTGCGTCCGTCCTGGTGATGATGCCAGGTGTAGCCATCGGGTGTGTCCTCGATGCCCGCCTTGCGGTTGGCGATCGCGTCGTCTTTGGCCCGATCTCCCGTGAAGGTTGGGTCGAAATCCACTTGCGGGATGCCCACCCACTGGTACGGCGAGAAGTTGGGAAATCCGTCCGGGGTGAAAGTGACGCCGGCGGGGTACTTGGCCGCTAACCGTGGCGTCCAGCGCGGGCCGTCGTACTTGTCGCCCGCGAAGGTAAAGTTCGCGGGCAGTCGACCACTGGGTAGCCGCTGGACTTCGGGCGGGATGACCCGGCCTTTGGAGTCTTTGCGGATCGGCTCGGAGTCTGCGGGCGCGGGCGCGGTGCTGGTGCCTGCGCCCGTGCTCAGTTTCCCAGGGTCGAAGTCTGTGGCATGAGCTCCTGGGCTTTGGTCTTGGCGGTGCGGGCCTGGTTGCGGCCTTCGGTGGCGGTTGTGTTGGCGTTGCCGATGAAGGCCAGGAGCGGGGCGGGGTCTCCGCCGTCGAGGGCTTGTCGGATGACGGGTTCGGTTTCGTCGAGTTCGTCGAAGGCGGCGCTGATGGAGGTGATCGCGGCGTCGATGCTGCCGATGGACGAGGTCAGGCGCGTTTTGACCTCGGCGGGGGTGAGGCCGGGGGATATCTGGCTGACGGGGCCTCGGGAGTCACGTACCGAAGTAATCGCCGCTGCGAACGCGTTCAAAGCGTCATCCAGGCAGGTGATGACGCGGGCCATACTGTTGGCGACCCCACTCAGGCCCATTGCTCGGGCCTGGGCGAACACTTTGTCGGCGTGGTCGCGGGCGCCGGAGACCTGGGTGCGGGCCTGGTCCAGGCCTGTTTCGGCTCCCGTGAGGGCGGTGAGGATCTCGGCGGGTGTGCTCATCGGTGACCTTTCAGGACAGTGACGACAAAGCCCGGCGAGCATAAGGCAAGTTCCACCCTGCCGAAAGACCCCATCACAGCCCGTAAGTGGCCAGGAGTTGATCGACGCGTCCTCGAGGTTTCAGTGCCGATTCCTACCAGTGACGCCAGCACGGCCTGACCTGGCGATCCGCACCCCAAGGTCGGGAGGTGCTACGGCAGGCCCGAGCTGCTTACTCGTTGGGCACGCTACGGCTGTTAGTCACGTTGTGTGGTGACTGCTGACAATTCAGGGCATCGTCGGCTAACCTGCGGCGGACGCGCGTTGAGATACGGGGGGATCGTGGGCAGGGTCGGGCGGCATTTCGAGGCGGCTGTCGAGGCCTACCGGGCGGGCCGCGCGCAAGTGGCCGGGGTGCGGGCTCTGCTCCGCGATCAGGACTCCGAGCGCAGTGTGGACGTGGCGGGGCAGGAGGTCGCGGTGCGGTCTCTGGTCGCGGAGCTGAAGGCCACCGCCGCGTTGACCACCCCGGGCTGGCTCGGGGTGGACGTGCGCAAGCTGACCATCCCGCTGCCCGAACTCGGCACCGCTGGCACGCCTGGTGACGCGGCGGTGCCGTTGCATGTCGCGATCTGCTGGGTGACCGAGGACGACTGGTTCCCGGTGGTGTTGCCGCTGCTCGGCGAGGGTGGCGGGCATCTGGTCATCGATGCGGGCCTTCGTACCCGTGCGGCGGGGTCGCTGGTGCGGGCGGTGTTGACCCGGCTGCTGGGCGCCGTACCCCAGCACCTCCTCGACGTGCGCCTGGTGGACGGGGCGACAGCGGGCGGGGCGTTCACCGGGTTCCGGCAGCTGATCGCCTCCGGCGGGCTGGCCCCGGCCGTGATCGACACCGCTGGACTGGCCGCGGTGTTGGACGAGGCGCAGGAGCATGTCCAGCACGCCCAGGCCATGGCCGCCGCGGGGCGTTTGGAGGAGGTGCCGTTCCTGGTGGTGTGCGGGCAGCTTCCCGACAGTAGGGCGGAGTACGCCCGGGTGCAGGCCCTCGCCCACGCCGGCCCCGCTTCCCGCCTGCACCTGGTCCTGGCCGGCTGGCCGACCGAGGAAGGCCGACCTGTGCTCGACCACGCCTACACCGTCGTCGTGGACGGGCAGTACGCCCACGTCAAGGACCCGGCGGGGCGGCCGGCGGTGCTCCGGCCGAGGCGGGGGATGCAGGTGCGGGTGTCCCTGGACGATGACCCGAACCCCGAAGCCGTGGCGGAGCTGTGCCGTCTGTTGTCGGCGGATGCGAAGGCGGCGGCGACGTTCACGTTCGCCGACCTCATCGGCGACGCCCTGTGGACCGGATCGTCGGCGCGCGGGTTGAGCACCGTGGTCGGGCGGGAGAAGCACACCGAGGTCGAGTTGTCGTTCGATGACGTGACCCCGCACTGGATGATCGCCGGGCGCAGCGGGTCAGGCAAGACGGTGTTCCTCCTCGACGTCCTCTACGGCCTCACCGCCCGCTACTCTCCGGCGGAGTTGGCCCTGTACCTGCTCGACTTCAAAGAAGGCGTGTCGTTCACCGAGTTCACCCCCACGCCGGTCGACCCGTCGTGGATTCCGCACGCCCGCGCGGTGGGGGTGGAGTCTGACCGGGAGTACGGCATCGCCGTCCTGCGTGACCTGGTCGCGGAGATGGGCCGCCGGTCGGTGGCCATGAAACGGTTCGGTGTCACCACCCTGCCCGCCCTCCGCGCGGCGGAACCGGAGGCGGCGTGGCCGCGGGTCGTGGTTGTGATCGACGAGTTTCACGTCCTGCTGTCCGGACCACCCCGCCAGGCCGCGGTGGCGGTCGGGTTGTTGGAGGACCTGGCGCGCAAGGGCCGCTCCTACGGCATCCACCTCGTGCTCGCGTCACAGACCATCAGCGGTGTGGACGCCCTCCTGGGGAAGAAGGACGCGATCTTCGGCCAGTTCCCGCTCCGCGTCGCCCTCGCCGGCGCCACCGGCGTCTTGGACCCGACCAACACAGCCGGTGCCGACCTGACGGTCGGGCAGGCTGTCATCAACGACGCCGCCGGGGCCACTGGTCGGGATCGGATCGTCCGCTTCCCCGACGCCCACGCCTCCCCGACCGCCGTCGCCGACCTGCGGCGCACGCTGTGGTCGATGCGCGAGGCGGGCGACCGGCCGCCGCATGTGTTCTCCGGCTTCGCCGAACAGCACATCACCACCGCCCTGCCCGACATCCCCACCGATCAACGCCGACGTCGGCTCCTGGTCGGCCGGGCCGTGGACATGACCTCCAGCCTCGCCGGCCCGGCCTTGGACGCCACCCCCGGCAGACACCTCGCGGTCATCGGAGCCTCACCCATCGGCGCGGACGTTCTACACGCCACCACCACAGCCCTCGCTCACCAGCATCCACCCGGCACCGTTCGGTTCCTCCTCGCCCCACTCGTCGGCCCCGGTGAAGACCCCGCAGCCGAGCTGACCGCCGCCCTTGACCAGGCCGGCCACCCGCACCAGACGCTCACGGCCGCCGACCTGCCCCGGATCCTCGCCGAGCTGGCCCGGGCCGACGCGCGGGACACCTACCTCGTGCTGTTCGGCGCCGACGCCGCCAGTACCCAACTGGGAGCCCGCGACCCCGACACCCGCCGCACGCCCCTCGACGACCTGCACACCGTGCTCGCGGCCGGCCCTGCCCGGGGTGTGCACGTGCTGGGCTGGTGGCGCGGCGCGAAACGACTCGTCGAGGACCTCGGCGGATCCGGCGGGCGGGACCTCATCGCCTGCCTGCTCGCGCTCAACGTCGGCGCCGACGCCCTCGCCTCGTTCACCGGGGACGTGATGGTCGACTGGCAGCCCCGCCCCAACCGGGGCCTGCTCCTCGACCGGCACGAACACACCAGCCAGCTCATCGTGCCGTTCGTGCGCCCCGGCCGCCACGACCAGGACGGCGCCTGGTGACCTCCCACTCCGCGTACACAGCCCTGGTCCGCCAGCTCGACCAGCAGCTCGCCCGGCAAGCCGATCAGGCGCACGGCGGCGACCACCACACCGCCACCACCGAAGCGGCCCTCACCGACCTCGACCGGCGCCTCGACGCCCACGCCGACAACCTCACCACCACCGCCACCCGGCTAAGACTGCCCGCACCCCGCCTCGAACCCATCGGCCGCGCCGAACCCGCAAACACCGACGCAGGGCTCGCCGCCGCGCGCAGCGCCGAACACGCAGTCACCGTCGAGCTCGACCGGGCCCTGGAGTACGCCGCCCGCCCGCCGCTGCTTCCACACGCCCGCAGCCGCACCCGCGCCGCCGCCATCTACACCGCCACAGCAGCCGCCAGTGCCATCGCCGCATGGACCCTCATCCTCACCGGCGTCGACACATTCACCGCTCTGGCCTGGGGCGGAGCAGGTCTACCCACCCTGGCACTGTTCACCGGCTACCTCGCGCTCGCCTTCGCCTCCCGACCCCGCCTCGGCACCGCAACGAGCGAACGCCACCAGGCGATGGGCGCGGTCCTGTGCTTCGCGGCCCTGCCGGTATCCTACGTGCTGATCATCCTGGTGCGAGGCCTCGCGGACTGAAGCCGCTGGGAGTTCAGGGCTGGCCCGCAGTTCAGGTCACCTGCTTGTGCTGTGCTGGGTGTCTGGGATCTGCGGGAGCCAGCCGACCGCGTCGTCGCGGAAGGACTGGTTGACAGGGACGAGTCGGGGGTCGTGCTGGTCGTCCAGGGCGGTGAGGTTGATGCCGATGAGGGTGTCGCCGTAGTCGTGGGCGGCGAGGTGGCTGCCGCACGTGCCGCAGAATCCTCGGGTGGTCGTGTCCGGGAAGGTGTCGTACCACGTCGGCGCACCGTCCTCGCCGGTCCAGCGCAGCCCGTCCAGTGGGAAGCTGACCCAGGACTGCAGCGGCCCGCCGGCCCGCTTCTGGCAGTGCCCGCAGCTGCACACGTGCGGGTAGTCGGGCTCGCCGCTGACGGTGAACCGGAGTCTCCCGCACAGGCAGCCACCGGCAACGCCATCCGGGCGGAGGCCGGCCGCAGGGCCGGAGCCTGTGGCCGTGATCTTGCGGGTGAAGCGGTGCATGCACGGGTCCAACTGCCCGACGGCGGTGGCCAGGACTTCGTCCGGGGACAGCCACCGTATCCGGGTGAACTCCTCCTCGTCGAAATAGTCGACCTCAGCGCGGCGGGCGTGGATGACGTGCCACAGCGACACATCCACGTGCCGGTCAGTCGCAGCGCCGACGGTGGAGGTCACGGAGACGAATGCCGGATCGGTGCCGAACCGCGACGACGCCCGGGCGGTCAGCCGTAGTTCCTCCGCGCACTCGCGGGCCACCGCCTCCCACGGGGTCTCGCCCGGTTCGACGTGCCCGCCGGTGGGCAGCAGGAGCCCCGCCTTGTGGTGCTCGCCGAGCAGCAGCGAGCCGGTGTCGGGGTCGATGACCTGGAAGTAGGACACCAGGTGCATCGGTGGGGTGGCGGGCTTGGCGAGCCGGTAGAGCCCGGCGCCGGAGGTGATCCACTCCATCACGCGCCGCTGGTCGTCGGCTTCGGTCTGGTCGTGCGGGTGTATGGCTGCGACCTGGTTGAGGGTCGACCAACGGGCACGGCTGGCCGCGGCGAGCTGGGCGCTGTTCATGTGCGAACCGGCACGTCGGCGCGTTGCCAAAGGCCCCGGGCGGCCCGGCGGATGTCAGCCGCCAGAGCGAACGCGTTGGCCTCGGTGAGCTGCTCCTGCAGCCTAGGGACACCGTGAGTGCGGACTTCGACTTCACAGGTTCTATTGGGGTTGCGGCGCACGATCACCGCCATCGCCTCCGAGCCGGTCCGTCCGTTGTGCCATGCGGCGAGATCTTCCACCGGGGCATCCTCGAACATGTGGACTAACGTTGGCAACGCGACACGCCCGCCATGGCCGAACCTGGCTGTGGCTCAGCGCTCAGTTGGCCAGCGAATCAGCAGGCACGGCCTCAGCCGTGCCTGCTGCAGGGCGGGCATCGCCAGGACGGCTTCGCACCAGTTCGCGTGCCCGGGCTGGTGATCGGACCGAAGTGCTTCACCGCGAACTACATGGATGAGGGCGGTGTCTCGCCGAGCTACTGGAAGAGCCTACGCTCACCCCTTGACCGTTTCGACTCGATTCAAGGAGTTTGATCGTGAGCAGTCGTGCCGCTGACATGACCGTGACCACGATGGACGTCGAGCCCGCCCGCTGGCCGAGGTTCGCAGCCAGGCTGCATGCTCTGGCCCAGCAGAACCTGCTGTACGCCGACTCCGACTTCGCCCGCGAGCGCAACAACGAGGTCCTCGACATCGTCGCCGAGATGATCGCCGACGGTGCCGGGGCCCCGGTCGCTGAAGTCCGTCCGTTTCTGGGTGCGGAGTTGGGTTGGCCGACGCCGAAGGTCGTCGTGCGGGCCGTGATCTTCAACGACGCCGGCGAGTTGCTGCTGTGCCGGGAGTCCGACGGGTGCTGGTCGGTGCCAGGCGGCTACCAGGGTGTCGACGAGTCGATCGCCGCCGCGGTGGTGCGCGAGGTCGCCGAGGAGGTTGGCCTGACGGTGACCGCGACCCGGATCCTGGGCGTCTTTGACCGCTCGCGCCGCAGCGAGCACCAGCCGCCGTTCCCGTACGGGGTCAACATCGTCTTCGTTGGCTGCGACGTGACTTCCGGGGAGGCTGCGGCCTCGACGGGCGTCGGCTCGTACGGGGAGATCAAGGAGGTCGGCTGGTTCGCCCCATCTGACCTGCCGGCGGATCTGTCTGTCACGAGGGTCATCCGCGACGAACTGGAGGCGGTGTGCGCCGTGCACGCCGACCCGAGCGCTCCCGCCGTCTTCGACTAGCTGGGAAGTGCCCCGATGAGCCAGAGCGCCGCACGCCGCCCCCTGGACGCCGGCTGCCACCACCGGACCTGTGGTCGTCTTCGACCTGGTCGGCACCTCACCGACGCCGCGGTCGCGGCGACCAGAGCAGTCGTTCCACGGGCGGGGGACTCGGCGCGGGTTCTCACCGGCGGCTCCTGTGCCGATGGGCGACGCGGACGGCAAGGGGCACCGCGCCGTCCTGAGGCGGGCTAGCGGCTGGGGCCGATGGCAGTGAATGCCTCTGTGGCCACTCGGCTGGCTGGCTGGTCGGTGTCGAGATCTATCGCGGGGATGCGGGGATCTGCGGCGAGGTGCTGGATGGCTGCGGCATTGGAGCGGTGGGTATCGAGGCGGTCGTGGAAGGCTTCATGATCGTCATCGGCGCGGGTGGTCAGTGGGCCGCCGCATGACTGGCAGGTTGCCTCACCGGTCGCTGGCTTCGGGTAGCAAGTGGCGCAGAACATCCGTTGTGAGCGTCGTTGGTGAAGGATCGCGGTGGGTGCCCGCAGACGCAGGATCGTGAGTTCGCCTCGGGTGTGTTGGTGAAGGTCCGCGAGTTGGAAGGCATCCCAGGGTAGCCCTTCCAGGATCACGGGTTCGTCGAGGCGGGCGAGGGTGATCCGGAGCGCGAGGCCGAGCGCCGGGTCTAACACCCAGCCCCGGTTGTCGCGAGCGAACAGCGAACCTAGCCCTGGGTCTTGCTGAAGTGCGAACGCGATCGCGTCGCGAGGGCGAAGGACCGGGGAATGGAACTGGTTGTGGAGGTAGGTGGTGAGGGTGGTCTTGCCGGCAGCCGGCGGGCCGATGACGCAGGTCATCCGTGGGAGCCGGTTGGTCATGGGAAGGTGACCTCCTTGAGTTGGGTGAGGTCGATGCCGTATCGGGTGTAGATCTTGGTTGTGTTTTGGCTGGTGAGCTGGGACGGGTCATAGCCCAGTAGCGCGGCGACGCGGTGGACCTCATCGGGGCTGTCGGCTTCGATCTCCAGGTACGGCGGGATGAGCGGCCATTCGTCGATGTCGAGGTGCGCGCCGTCGAGCAGGAAGCTGGTGCGCCGGTTCTCCTGGTAGCCCTTCGGCGTGAACCCGAGCATCCCGAGCAGGGTGTTCGTGTCGGCGAAGGGGTCACCGAGCGTGGTTGCCGGGGACGTAACGGCGACCTCGACTTCCTGGACGCCGTCGATGCCGTCGTGGGCGATGTGCTTGGTGGCAAGGGTGGTCTCGGTCCCGTTGGAGCGCAGCCGGATCCACCGGCTGGTGTCGCCTTCGGCGATGTCGTAGACGTGGCGGCGCTGCAGGGTCGCCTCGGTGAGCTGCTGGCCGCCCTTGGACAGGATCAGCGCGGCCATGGTGGCGGGGTCGATGTCGAGGATCTTGGCCTCGTACTCGGCGGGCACGGACGTCTCCTAACGGGCGTGTTGGGCGGATAGCTGACGGTACTCGTCGGCGCGCAGCGCAAGCACCTCACGACACAGGTCGCCGGTGACGAACTCTTCCAGCGGCACGCACAGGTCCATGCGCTGGATGCACACTCCGACCTGGAAGACGCCGGTGGTGTCGAGGTAGAGCCGCACCCCGTAGAACCCCTCGTGGCAGTCGACGCCGTTGTTGTACGAGCACCCGACGCAGGTCGTGGGCAGCCGGGTGGGCCGCAGCTGCTTGACGATGATCTTCCGGCCGTTCGGCATCTGGTAGACGGTGCGGGCCGCAGACACTCCGGCGATGAGGTGCCGGGCGACGGGTACGGCGTCGAGGTCCTCGAGGATCGCCTCGATGGCCTTGATGGACTCCTGGCCGTGCTCGAGGGAGTTGAGGAGCCGCACCGACAGGGTCTGGGGAAGTCAGTGAGGAGTCGGTGGACGCGGTCGCAGTGGCTGCGGTCGATGACGACGATGTTGGCGCTCGCCGGCACCCCGTGACGGCCGGCAGCGGCGATGGTCTCTCGCAGCGCGGTGATCTTCCGGTCGGCGAGGGCGGCCTGGGCCAGGCGCGGGTGCTGCACCTGGGCGAGTTCGGCGGCGGTGGTGCCGAATACGCTGAGGTTGACGCGCGACAGGCCGGCTTCCGCGCAGGCGGCCATGACATGTGCTCCGCGCTCCCCGTTAGACGTCACGCCCACCCGCAGTCCGCGGTTCCGGGCGATGGCGATGAGTCCGGGGAGCTGAGGGTGCAGGGTGGGCTCACCGCCGGTGAGGTGTACCTCGGTCAGGTCGAGGGCTACGGCCAGGCGGTCCAGTGCCTGGGCGAACCGCTCGTCGGCGAAGATCGGGGCGGCCAGGAACCGGGCGCCATTGGTCTCGGCGTAGATCGACACCCGACCGGACCGACCCGCCGCCCGATACCCGCCAGGGACGGCGCGGTCGAGGTTGTCCTTGGTGACCGGGGTGCCCTCGTTGTGGCAGAAGCGGCACGCCATCCCGCAACTGTCGATGATCTTCACCCGGAGGGTCTGGTCCGCCGAGACCATGACAGGCGGGACCTCTGTGCCCGGTGCGCGACGGCTCGCCGGGGGCCCGCTGGGGTGGTGAGTGGAGGTGCTGGGGTGCTGCTGGCTGTGCATGGGAACCTGCCTTTCGCGACCCGAGCGCAAGCGACGGCGGGTCATAGGCCGGGCGCGAGGCCGAGCTGTGGGGGTTGCGCGTGGGCATGCTGTCTGAACCGGCTGGATGGTGCGGAGCCGCTGGCCGGGCAGTCCTCGGCGATGCCGCAGCGGCGGATTTCCGAAGTTCGCCTAGTAGATCCGACAAGGGGATGTGTCGGACATGCGTTCGAATCACTTTTGACAATCCGCCGACAATTCGACGGCGCGTGCGGGACGCGCCCGTGGTCGGAGGGTTGCGGGAATGTCGGCGCGTGCGAGTGGCCCGGGAGCTGTGCGCGGCGATGTCAATGGATTGTCAAAACGTTCCGACAAGGCATGACAGCGTGTTGGTTGCGTGACACCCTGCGCTGCATCGACTCTGGTAGACATCTAACGTCGGGTGACGCAGCCCGTTGGCAGGCGTAGGACGAGCAGGACGGGGTAGCCGATGGCCGATCCGCAGGATGCACGCGACGCTCGCCAGGCTCTCGGGCGAAGCCTGTCAGCGCTTCGGCAGGCGAGCGGCCACACCCAGACGACACTGGCCGGGATCGTCCACTACGGCCGATCCACCATCGCCAACGTGGAGACCGGTCGCCAGAACGTCCCTCGTACCTTCTGGCTCAACTGTGACGACGAGCTTCGCGCCGGCGGAGCGCTGGTCGAGGAATACGACCAGCTGCAGGACCTTCTCAACGCCGCCCAGCGCCGAGCCGCACTGGGCGCCGCGAACGTGACCGTGTCCGCCATGGACAGCGTCGTGTCGAGCGGCTCCGCGTCACAGCTGCTCGGACACGGAACCAAGCATGCGCTGGGCCTTGAGTCGATCACTGAGATCGCGGCCAGACTGCTGTCGGTCAAGCCCTACCCTGCCGAGGCGGTTTTGGCAGTGCTGGAACTCGGCATCGCTGATGTCGTCGGGCGGTACGAGCGGGAAGGGCCCACCGGTCTGGTGCACGAACTCGTCGTGCTCCGGCGCCTTCTGGACGATCTCTATCGGGATGAGCCCCCTGCGCGCCTACGTCATCGGCTGCTGCGCGCTGCGGGGCAAGCCTGCGGGCTGTTGGCGTACGTGGCGGTGAACCTGGGGCGGCCAGCGAACGCCGATGCCTACGCCGTCGAAGGCTTCGCCCTCGCCCACATAGCATCCGACACCGATCTGATGGCCTGGGTCCGGGGGACGCAGAGCTTCAACGCCTACTACCAGGGGCGTTTCGACTTGGCGCTCGCGTTCGCACGCGACGGACTGGCCCACGCACTCGACGGGCCGCAAGCGATACGCCTCAAGGTCAACGGTGAGGCGCGGGCGCTGGCAAGTATCGGTGGCCGTGCACGGGAGGCGCTGGCCGCCGTCGACGCCGCCTACAGCTACGGCGAGCGGCATGAGGCACCGGTGGGGATTAGTCCCTGTATCTCGTTGGGCATCTACGGTTGGGGCCGCATCGTCGCCAACGCCATCACCGTCAACCAGGTGCTCGGGCGTCCACAGCAGGTGATCACGCTGATCGGAAAGATCGGCGAGACCGTCCAGGCATCGGACTCGGATTGGAGCAGATCCCTCGTCGGCCTCGACCACGCCACGGCGCTACTGCAGAAGCCGTTCTGCGACGTCGAGCAAGCAATGGCTGTCGCGACACTGGCGACGGTATCCGCCACCGACAACCCGATCACGTCGGTCATCCAACGAGCGCATGCTTTGGTGGCCGCCGCCGCGCCCTGGTCGCAGTACAGCGCAGTGGCAGAGTTCCGTGAAAGGATGCAGGGCCTGACACACTCCCGGGCTGCTGGGAGGTAGCCCCGGAGACGATTAGCCATGACCTTCCCGCCCCGGGCGCCGCAGTCCCTCACCGACCGGGACGACATCGTCGCCAACGACTGGGCTGCTTACTCCGCGCTTCGTGACCTTGTCGACCACTGGGCACGCCCCGCATGGCCTGATGGCGCCTCGGCCTACTACTGGCTTCTCGACCTCGGCGATCAACTATCTCTTCGCCAGTACGCGCACAAACTGCAAGAAGGGCTGCACGACGACCCGGACCTCTCCCTCGTCCCGCTGGACCTCCTACATATGACGATGCTGAGAGTCGGTGAGGTTGATGCCGTCCGTGTGAGGGAGTTGGCGGCTCTGGCTGCGAACGCGGACTCCCGGCTCGCTGGAACCGGGGCGATTCGCCTCGTGGCAGTACCGCTCGCAGGCTCGCCGGGCGCGATCCGCTTCTCCGTCACCCCTTGGGACCGGCTACTCGACGTCGTCGAGCGGCTGGGTTCGGCAGCCGAGGCCGTTCTCGGGCAAACGGCAGTTAGCCAACTTCGCCCTCACATCAGCATCGCCTACAACGGCAGGCCGCGAGCCGCCCAGCCTCTCATCGAAACCATCCATGCCCTTCGCGACCCCGGAGCCTCGATCGAGCTGACCGTCACGCGGGTGCGCCTGGTGAGGCTGTGTCGGCTAGGTAGGCAGTACTCGTGGACCACCAAGCACACCATAGGTTTGTAGGGCGTAACCGAGACTGCCAGTCGGATGGTGCTGCTGCCGTCGACCACGGCCCCGAGCATTCGATGACCTCCGGATTGATCATCTGAACGAGAGGATCCTCCGGGCGATCGGGGGAAGATATCGGTCCTGCGCACCTCACTGATGGTCACCCGGAAGATGCGCGAGGGCCGCCGCAGGCTCGTCCTCCGGACTGCTCGCGAACCCGCCCCTCGTTGTCAACGGATTGTCGGAGCTTGCTGCCAGGGCTATCCGACACGGCGTGTGCTGACTTTAACTCGGCCCTGTAACCGAAATACAACCCCGCATCGCCTGCCCCGAAGGAGCCCGCGGTGATCGTCAGCGCGCCCGCAAGTACCACCTCGTCGAGTGTCGACCGGCCGCCGGCGAACACGGGGGCGAAGCGGTTGATCGTGGAGTCATCGGCTAGCAGCTGCTATTTCCGCACCTCCGTCGGCGGTGACGGCCGTAAGGCCCTGGTCCAGATCACCGAAAGGTGCGACCTCCATTGCGCGCATTGCTTCGTCTCGTCTACGGCCGTCGGTCAGGATATGTCCCTCGAGCAGTTCCGGGACGTGGTGCTTCCCCGACTGGTCGCCTCTCGGGTCGAGCGGGTCACCCTAACCGGCGGTGAGCCGACGATCCACCCCGAGTTTCTCGCGATCTGTGAGTCTGTGGTGGTTGCGGGGCTGCCGTTGGCGGTGTGTACCAACGGTGCGGCCGTCACAGCGGAGATGATCGCCACGCTGGCCGGGCTGGGTGATGTGCACGTCAACATCAGCTTTGACGGATTTCGGACCGATACCCACGGCAAGTTCCGAGGCAATCGGGCGTCGTTCGACCGCACCGTGGCCACTGCCCGCATGTGTGCGGACGCGGGCATCCTGCAAGGGCTGCTGTCGACTCCGAACCTACTGACGGAGCCGGGCGAGTTCGCGGAGTTGTGCGACTTCGCCCTCGAACTCGGCGCGAAGTACGTGCTGATGAACCCGCTGTCGAGCTTCGGGCGGGGCGTTAAGTCCAAGGGAAGGCTGGCCGCGCCGGCGGACATGATGCGTGCTATCCGGGCGGCGACCGACCGGTTTGCCGATCAGCTAGACCGGGTGCTGATCCGTTTCCCGAACGAAGGGCTTCCGTTGGGAGGCTGCGACGCCGGAAAGTTGGTCTATGTTTTCACCGACGGTGAGATGGCGGTGTGCCCGTACCTGGCGTTCGCCGCCCGCACCCCGATTTCCCAGCACGCCGACAGAGAGTTCATGGTTGGCAACATCCTCGCTGGAGACGTCGCCGGCGCGCTCGACGGCTACGACTTCCACGCCCGCTACCCGAGCGGAACGAACCCCACCTGCGGTTCGTGCGCGATCCACTCCTCCTGCGGGAAGGGGTGCCCCGCGGCGGTGGTGGCCAACGGCGGTCGGATCGGCGAGGTCGACGCCGAGCAGTGCCCGACCGTGGACGGCAGAAAGTTGCTTCCGCTGGCCGTGGCGTCGTGATCGGCCCGCTGTTCATCGCCATCGAGGGACCCAATGGCGTCGGCAAGACCACCGTCGCCGGCCTGCTCGCCGACGCCCTAGCCGCACGCACCGGCCGGCGGGCGCACCTGACCAGCGAACCGACCCGCTCCGAGCTCGGCCAGCTCGTGCGCCGCACCGAAGCGACCCTGCAAGGCCGGGCGCTGGCATTGGCGCTGGCGGCCGACCGCGCCGAGCACGTCGACGGCGAGATCCTGGAAATGCTCAACGCCGGACTGCACGTGATCACCGACCGGTACGTGCCGTCGTCGCTCGTGCTACAACGCGTCGATGGCCTGGACCTCGACGAGATCTGGTCCTACAACAAGTACTTCCTGCCGACCATCACCTTCTACCTGATCGACGACCCCGACGTGATCACCGGCCGGCTGGGCAGGCGGGCGTCGCTGTCGCGGCTGGAGATGACCGGCGGCTCGGCGAAGGAGTTGCGCTTCTACGCCGAGGCAAGGGAGTTCCTGGTTGCGGAAGACTGGAGACAGCACGAGGTCGACTGCCAGGGCCGCACGCCCCAAGAAGTCACCGAGACTATCCTGAGCCTGCTGAAACTGACCGATTCACATTAAAAGGCCGGGTGCGCGGTGCTGTCGATCCTGACGATCAACATCCAAGCCGCCGCCCTAGACCGCGCCGGTGCGCTCCTGAAGTGGCTCGCCGGACGAGTCGAGGACGTGTTCGTGCTGACCGAGACCAGTAATGGCCCTGGCACCGCCCTGCTGCTCGACGCCTACCGGGCCGCCGGCTGGAGGGTCCTACACACCCGCAGCCCTGACAGTGACCGAGGATGCGCAATCGCCACCCGCCTGCCTGCCCAGGCACGCCCGGAACTGGTCGCCGACCTCAGCCTCCCCTGCCGCGCCGTGGCCGTCGACGTCGCTGCCGAGGGGGCGTTGACTGTGCTCTGGGGGTCTACGTGCCGTCGAATGACCGCACGAAACTGGAACGCAAGAAGAACTTCGTCGCCACCCTGCTCGCCGCCGTCGAGCAAATCCCCACGGCGCAGCAGGCGCGGCTGGTGCTCGCCGGGGACATCAACTCCGTGCGCCGCGACCACCAGCCCGCGCACCGATTCCTGCCGTTCGAGTACGACTTCCACGACCGCCTCGAAGCGCTCGGTCTCACGGACCTGCACCGGTTGGTGAACCCGGGCGTCCAGGAGCACTCGTGGTTCGGACGCGGCGGAGCCGGCTACCAGTACGACTACCTCTACGCTGGCACCGCTCTCCACGACGCCGCCCGAACATGCGCCTACGACCAACAGCCCCGCCTGGACCGGCTCACCGACCACGCGGCGCTGTCCGCAGCCCTGGACCTGCCGATCCCGGCCAGCCAGATCGCACCACCGGCGAACCCCGCCGCGACCTTGTTCTAAACGGCGACGCGCCGCAGCAGAGAGTCGTACGTGTCGGTCACCCGCACCGCATCCACACCCAGCGACTCCGCCAGCTCGGCCAGCTCGGCTTGCACTGCCGCTCCGGGTCGGCCGGCGGCGACCATCACCTCCAGCTCGAGAAACGTCCCGAGCCCGTCAACGACGTCAACGCACAAAGCGACGCCGCGCCAGGCGCCGCCCTGGCGGGTCTTGGCGATCCGCACCGTCGGCGCCCACCCCATCAACAGCAGCGCCTGGTGCATCGCATCGCGGTCGAAGACGACCGTCTCCTGCTCCAGGCACGCCAGTTCGTTGTCCACGGGTTTCTTCACCGTGAACAGGTGTCCGTCCAGGCCGGTCTGGGTGCGCAGTCGCGCGAACGGCACCCCGATCTTGGACTGGTCGTAGTCCCAGCTCGCCGGCGCGTACGCCTGATCGTCCTGGCGAACTGCGGCGCGAAGGGAAACGCCGGCGCGCTTGAGTGCGCCCAGCAGCGCCTCGGTGTCGGTGACCTGGTATTTCACTTCGATTTCTTGCGAGTCGTCGTTCACGACCAGCAATCTACCGACGCCGGACCTCGTAGGTACGCGGTGCCGCGCGTTTGGCGTGTCAACGGATTGTCAATGACACTCAGGCCCCTGTCACAGCCTGCGCCAAGGCGTGCGGGTGTCCTGGTCACGGACCTGGATGATGCGACGGTGGACCTCGGCAGCCTCTGGCGAGCCCGGGGGTGACTTGCGGGCGTTGGTGGAGATCATGCGGAGTTCCCGCAGGTCGCGGTAGGTTTCGAAGCCGGTCCAGTTGCGGATGTCGAGCCCGTAGGCCGTGCTGAACCGCTCGGACTGCCCGCTCCCCGAGTAGAAACGTCGGCAGTGGACTTCGATGGTGACTAGATCCCACTCGGGAGGGCCGAGGCAGGCGGAATCCCAATCGATCAGCAGCGTCGTGCCGCTCGGGGTGGCAAGAGCGTTGGCGTGATGGGGGTCGGCGTGGATCAGACCCGTGGGCAGCGCGTGGTGGACGCCTGCGAGTCGGCGGGCCAGGTCGTCGCAGCGGGCTTCGAGGAACGTCCGGTCGGCGGGGGCGAGAATGCGGCTGGCGGCGAGGGAGTGGCGGATCGCGGCCACCGCAGCGAGCCTGGGTAGTCCCATCGGCGGGTGCAAGGTGTGCAATGTGCGTAGCGGGTGCCCGAGGTCTGCGGCCTGCACGGGTGGCAACCCATCCTGCGGGAGATAGGGCCATATCGTGACCAGGCACCCGCCGACGCGCTGCGGCTCTAGCATCGTGGGAGCAAGCGCTGGGAAGTCTTCGGCTGCCAGCCACCCCGCGAGTGCCAGCGTTGCCCGTTCCCGGTCGGCATTGGCCGCGGGCCGGCTGATCTTGACGATCAGGCCGCGAGCGGCCAGTAGCCATACCGCGTTCGTCTGGTGCCGCAGCAGCCGCGCGCCGGTGGAGTCGATGCCGGCGAGCTGACATGCCTGTTCGAGTACCAAGCGGGTGCCGGCCGCGGCGAACGTCGCCTCGGTCAGGACCGGGACGGCCATCACGCGCCCAACGCTATAGGCGTGGCGGCGGGCGTCGCCAGGAGTTCGGCCAGCTCCTGCGCGGCGGGGGTCGTTCTGGCCTGCGCGGGCAGCGCATTGAGGATGTCCGTGCCGCGAGTGGTGACGATCTTGGTGAAGTGCCCGCCCGGTACCTGCTCGATGGTGGCGCGGGTGTGCTCGATCGCGCTCGAAGGGTCGTGGGTGGCGAGCCCGGAGGCCTCGTCGAAGCGGATCAAGGTCGGGTCGAGTGTGAACACGCCCGACTCGGCGTGTAGCCGCCGCACCTCCGACTGCGCCGCTGCGGCCTGTGCCTGGTCTCCGAGGTAGGTCCATGCCCCCGACAGGTACAGCGCTAGACGCTGCGCGGGGAACGCGAACGCGTCACTGTCGTCGGCGTCGGGGAGCTGCTCGAACCACGTGACCGCGCGTGCGATGGCTTCGTGTGCGGCCTCGCGATGTCCGAGCCTGGCCTCGGCGCGGGCCTCGGCCGCCGCCGCCAGGCATACGGCGGGGGAGATGTGGCCCTGCCCGACCTGCTGGGCGTCGACGGCGAGGGCGACGGTGCGCCGTAGGTCGCCGTAGTAGTAGGGCAGCATCGCAGCCTGGGCGCGCGCCTGAGCGGCCAGCCACGGAAGCCCGGCGTCGTCGGCGGCTGTGCGGGCCGTGCGAAACCACCCGACGGCCGGGTGGGTGGCGCCGAGCTTCATCAAGCAGTCTGCGGTCAAGATCGCCAGCTGCGCCGCGCACGCCGACAGCCCCCTGCGAACCAACGCGGTCTGCCCCTGCTGGGTGGCCTCCAAGACAGCCCCGAGTTCCGGCATCAGCATCCCCAACATCGCCTCCGGGGCACTGACGATGTGCGTGCGTCGCAGATGCTCGACCGCCTCCTCGAACAGCCCGAGGCGACTGGCCGACACCGTGCCCGCCGTTAGCACGCCGTCAGCCTCCCGCCGTAGCCGCTCGGCGAGACCCTGCCAGTCGTCGGGCCTCCGGCCGGCGCGCGCCGGCGCAGCCGCCGACCCGAGCAACTCCTCGGCCGACGCCCCGAACACCGCCTTCAACACCCTGCACACCACAGGTCGGGGCAGGGTCTTCACGCCGCTGGCGAGCCAACGGTCAAGCGTGCGGGTTGAGACCGCGAACTGCTGCTCGCCGACGTGCGCGGCATGTCGCTCCAAGAGGTCTACGACCTCGTCGCGGCCGAGATCGCGTTCCTGCATGAGCTGACCCAGCAGCGTCACCGGCTCCTTTCGCATGCCCACCGCCTCCTGTCAGCGCACCTGCACCCTTGCTACCCGCCGAACCATAAACCTCGCAACCCGATCAAGGCACCAACTTCCAGTTATGGGCACCAATGGCGCGCAGGTGACGCGAATTGGCGAATCTGTGACATGTCGATGACAGCCGTGGTGCCTCCAAAGTGAGGTGTGTCAGCCCGGCCGTGACCTGGGGTGCAGCGTGAGTCCTCCCCGGGCAAAGCGCGGCACTGCACGGTCGGGCCGACGCCGATCGGACCGTTGAGGCCTTGTCAACGGATTGTCACCGCCCGCGTGTGCGCCTGTCCGACACATCAGGCACAGCCGTTAGGTGGGACATCGACGCAGGCAAACCGCCTGCGCCGGCGTCGAGCTTCGGATGGAGGACTACTCGTGCGCACCCCAGCTTCAGCCCGGACGGCGACCGGCACGCGGGCTCGCCCGCGCCACCGGCCGCTTGTGCGGGGCGCGGACTCCCCGAGGCGCGCCCTGTGGCACATATGGGGGTGGCGACGATGAAGGCACTGCGGCTCGAACAGGTTTCCCGGCCGGGGCGCGCGCCGGGTCCCTACGCGCGTGGGCACGGCGAAGTAACGGGTCGGCATCACCGCTCCTCGTCGGACTGGCAGTGGCCGGGGACAGACCCGATTTTGACAGGCAGCCTCGGATCGAGGCTGGTCGAGGATCTGTACCTGATCGCCCACCATCCTGACTCCGGTCGAGCGCAGCTCAACAACGTGGCATTGGGCGTCGGTGTGGTGGCGGCGTTGCTCGTCGCGGAGGTGGACTGCGGGCGGGCGGTGTTGCGCGCCGGGCTGGTGCAGTCGACGAACAACGGTCAGGCGCACGGTCCGGCCGGACGGTTCGCGGACGCACTGCGTTGGTCGGCTCCAGCGGAACCGCAGGTGTGGCTGCGAGCGCTGGCCGGTGAGGCGGCCGGCTGGGTACGCGACGACCTGATCGAACAGGGAGTCCTTGCCCGGCCCGAGCCGTCCTGGCGTTGCTGGTGGCCCGCTGTGCAGTCGGTGGATCCGACCGAGGCTGAGCGGCGTTCGGTGTTGGCCCGAAACCGCCTTCGCCCGGGCGCCGAGACTGCCGCGTCAGATGTGGTGCTGGCGGGTCTGGTCCAGGCGATTGGTCTGCACCGCTGGTGGCTGCGCGACTACCCCGACCTGCACGGCCCGCTGCGTGCCCTGGTGCGCGGCCTGCCGCCTGAATTGTTTGACCTGCTCGGTCTGGTCGAGCACGCGGTCTCCTCCAGGGCCCTGGCCCCCCGAGCTTGACCCTATCCCTTGCTTGCCTCGCCTCACTCTCCTTGGAGTTGCCGTGTCTTCCCCGCCCGTGCACGCCCAACGTCTTCTGGGCAGCAACCGTGCTTCCTCGACGCTGCGCTCCGGTCAGCTCGGTACCGCGACGCTGGTGTGGATCATGCTCAGTGCCGCCGCGACGCTGACCGTCACCGCCGGGGTGATTCCCACCGGCTTCGCGTCCACGGGTCTGGTGGCGCTGCCGTTGGCGTTCCTCGCGGTCGGGGTGGTTCTGGCGGTGTTCCTGCCGGGCTATCTGGCGATGGCCCGGCATCTGCCGTCGGCTGGTGGGATGTACACGTTCGTGGCCGCCGGTCTGGGGCGGGTGCCTGGTGTGGGTGCGGCGTGGTTGGCGGTCGTCTTCTACATGGCGGTGCAGACCGCCGCCTACGGGCTGATCGGCGCGGCCGTGGTCCCATTGCTCGATGGCTGGTGGGGTGTCTCGCCGCCGTGGTGGACGGCGGCGCTGGCGTGCTGGGCGGTCGTCGGGCTGTTGGGGGTGCGCAGGATCAGCCTGTCGGGGCGTGTCCTGGCGGTGCTCTGTGCCGCAGAGTTGGCGGTTGTCGCGGTGACGGCCTCGTCGAACGTGGCCACGGCCGCCACCGACAACCACCCGATGCTCCAGCCGTGGGCGGGGCTGGATCCGGCCCGGATGCTGGTGCCGGCTCTCGGCGCCGCGCTCGTGGTGATCGTCCTGGCGTTCGCGGGTTTTGAACACGGGGTGGTCTACGCCGAGGAGGCCCGGCCGGGCGCGGTTGCCCGCGCGACCTGCATCACCTTGCTGGTTCTGACGGTGCTGTATGCGGGCGCCTCGTGTGCGATGCTCCTACCGGCCGGGCCGGTGGCGTTCATGGACCGGGCGGGTGAGCTCGGCCCGGATCTGGTCGCCACCGTAGCCGGTGAGCAGCTGGGTTCGGGGATGGCCATGGCGGTGCGGGTGCTGTTCGTGTCGAGCCTGCTGGCCGCGATGATGGCCTTCCACCAGACGTCCAGCCGCTACCTGTTCTCCCTCGGCCGTGAGCACGTCGCCCCTGCCCGGCTGGGCCGCCTCGGGCCCCGCTCCGGCGCCCCGGTGGCCGCGTCGCTGGTACAGACGGCCGTGATCGGCGCGGTCATCCTCACCTACGCCGCGGGCGGCTGGGATCCGGTTACCCGCCTGTTCTACATCGCGGGCACGGCCGGCGGGTTCGGGGTGCTGGTGCTGCTGGCCGGTACGTCGGCGGCGGTGATCGGCTACTTCACCCAACGCGACGACCGACCCGGAGTATGGGCCCGACTCATCGCCCCTGGCCTTTCCGGTCTCGGACTCGTGGCGATGGTGTGCCTGGCCGTGGCGAACTTCGCCGCAGTCCTCGGCGTCCCCGGAGACTCGCCGCTGGGGTGGGCCGTCCCGACCGCGCTGGCCCTGCTGGTCGCGGGGGGCTGCGGGTGGGGCCTGACCCTGCGCCTGACCGCGCCGCACGTCTACCGCCGCATCGGCCACGGCGTACGCGCTGGCCTGGACACCACAGCCCTCGACTAGCCCAGTCCCATCTCTTCCTGAGGAGAACCCCGCCATGGCCACAGATCTGATCATCACCCGTGCGACCTTCGCAGACATCAAACCCGCGACCAGGCTGATCGCGACCGCGTTCGAACCGTTGGACGTGTGCCGCTGGCTCGTGCCCACCGACAGCGACCGTCTCGACGTTCTGGAGCGGTACTTCACCATCTTCACCGAGCACGCCGTCGCGCACGGCAACCTCCACCTGGCCGGTGACGGGCAGGGCGCGGCCGTGTGGCTCCCGCACCGCGGAGCCAAGGGCCGCACCGCGCCCGAGGTCGTCGACTACGACCTGCACCTCGCCGCCGCCGTCGGCGAGCACCTGGACCGGTTCGCGGTACTTGAACAGCACTTCGACGCCCGCCACCCCGACGGCGACCGCACCCCGCACGACCACCTCGCCCTCCTCGCCGTGCACCCCGACCACCAGGGCCAGGGGATCGGCGGCGCCCTGCTCGACCATCACCACGCAGAACTCGACAGCGAACACCTGGGCGCCTACCTGGAAGCCGCGTCGAAAGACAGCCGCCGCCTGTACGAGGAACACGGCTACGAAGACCTCGGCACGCCGATCACCCTGGCGGGCGGCGAGCGGCTGTGGTCGATGCTGCGCCCGGCCGGATGGCGGGCAGCGCGGTGACGAGCTCTAACGCCACGGCGCTGGTGGATCCGGATCTGGCCCGGGCCGCCGATCACCTCGCCGCACGCCACACCCCGAGCGCGGCGGATCCGGCCCGGTGTTCGGCGCTTGGCTGCGCGGAGGCCTTCCCATGCCTGGTGGCCCGCTTTGCCGCCCGGGCGGCGGTGGCTGCGCGCGCGAGTCGCCGCGAGGCGTGGACGGCCCGGCTCGACGCGGTCACCGCCGGGATCCAGCTCACGCTGCCGGCCCGGGTTTGAGGTTGCGTGGTGTGCGGAGCCCTGGTGTGGATCGCGGCCGGGGGCTGGGCTGGCGTGCTCGGGCTCGGCGGACTACTCCTGCGCACCCGCGCCGCGTTGGGACGGGAGCGGTGGGCCGCGTCGCGTGACCCTTTGACCGGGTTGTTGGGTCTTCGAGGTTGGCGGCGAGGCCTGAGCGTCGCGCGCCGCCATCCGGCTCCCCGGCTCCTGGTGAACGTCGACGTGGACCGGTTCAAGGAGGTCAACGACGGGTGGGGGCATGAGGTCGGGGACCGGGTGTTGTGCGAGATCGCCGATGTCATCGCCCAGATCTGCGGGCCGGGCGCGGTCGTGGCCCGGCCCGGCGGGGATGAGTTCGTCGCCCTGCTCGCGGCTCCGACGTCAGCGGAAGCGGTGGCAGAACTCGTCGACCAGCTCCGGAACGCGCTGGTAATCCGCCGCCGATGGCTTCCCGGGCACACCGTCACCGCCTCGGTCGGCGCGACCGTCCTGCACGGTGGCGCGGACCTGGACGCGGCGGTGATCGCCGCCGACCGGGCCATGTTCGAGGACAAGAACCAGCGCCGCCGACCCGTGCAACACCCGCAGTGGGTTCGTGCGGCCGTATGAGCACAACAGATCGAGATCATAAGGAGGTGGGTGCGGTGGGCCGACATGCCAGTGCGTGGGACCTGGACGTCACCGGCGTCGATCGCCAGACGGGGCGTGGCCGGATCGTCGGGGTGACCCTGCGCCACGCCGACGGCACCGACACTGCCGACTGGCTGCCCGTGGGCGCAACGATGCTGGTCCCGGACGGCGCCGGATGGACTGCCGACTTGTCCGGAATCGCAGGCGAGTTCCCGCTCTGCGGAACGCTGTGGTCTGGTCGGTCGGCAGCCCGTGGTCTGGTGACCGAGGACCGTGCCGAGGTCACCTTCACCGCAGGGATCACCTACCTGCTCGACTACGACGGGCAGACCTGCTCCCTGACCGCCGTCTCGCAGCCTGGAGTCGCGGCGTGATCGGGCAGCCCACCAACGTCACCGTCGACCGCACGCTCACCGGAGCCGTCCCGGGCAGGGGACTTGTCACCATCACCGACCCCGAGCACGGCACCGCCGGTGGGCGGATTCTGCGGGTGCGGGCGGACGGGTCACACGTGCGGTGGACACCAGCAGCCGACGGCCACACGGCGGCCCTGCTCGCCGTCTGCGCACCGTCGGGCGTGCTCGCGATGGTCATTGCCCCGTCGCCGGCCCAACCGGGAGGCGCGGGACCGCAGGTCGCGATCGCCCTAGCCGTGTCAGAGGCGCTGACCGGATGGCGGAAGGCATGGCTGGGCCTGGGCCGTTCGACGGCGAACATGAGCCCCGCGCCCCTGGACTGGGAACCCCCGAAGGAATGGCTCTGCGTTCCGCACCTGGTCACCGTCACCACCGGCGACCAGGACGCGCACGACCGGGTCGTGTGGGAACTCGTCACCCGGGAGCTGGCTGTCCACGGCCACGGCCTGCCGGTGCCCTCTGACCGGATACGCGCCGACATCCACGCCAGGCTGGCGGACCTGCTCCTGCTGCGTACCCGCGCCCGGCAGCACGCACTGCCCCACACGGCCGCGGGCCGGCTGGTCGGCGACCTGTGCCTGGACGGGCCGTTGGGCATCCAGACCATCTACGCCCACGCCGCCGACCTCCTCGCCGCACTTCGCCGCGACACCACGCTGTGCGACAGGGACTGCCGATGACCGTCCTCGACCAGCCCCTGCACCCAGCACCGTTACGCCTGACGATCGCCGCCGACCGCACCCGCGCCGGACTGGACGGCCTGCGCCTGGAACAGCTCTCCACAGACCGGATCTACACCTCATGGCTGGACCCGGACGACGCCCCGATCCTCGCCCACGAGAACCGGCACTGGACGGTCGCCGCCCTGTCCTGGGCGCAAGGGGAGGCCTTCCTCCTCACCCGCGACGGCGAACCCATCCACGCACTACCCACCACCGGCGCCGACGTCGAGGTCGATCCCGCCCGCCCTTACCAGTTGCGCTGGGAGCACGGCTGGTGGCTGTTCGGGGTGAAGCCATGACCAGGATCAACAGGCGTCCAGCGCGGCGGGACCGGTGTGGCTGTGCGAGGGTCAGTCTGCTGTTGACCCGCGCCCAGCTCCTGCACGCCTGGGCCGCCGACCAGCTCGCAGCCCTCGCGCCGTCCCCGCAGGTCGATAACCTGCTCGCGGAAGCCCGTGCAAACCTCGCCGCCGTCAACGCCACAGACCAGGCGGTGACACGAGCCTGCCGCCGGTCGCGGGCCGTGCTCCCCGCCGGGGTGTGCGCCATCACGGCCGTGGGATGCGCGGCGGCGGCCGGAACGCTGCCCGGCACCGCCCGAACCGCGACGCTGTGGCTGCTCGCCGCCGTGATCTTCGCCGGCCTGTACGCGGTGAGGCTCCTGCCCTGGGCGATCGGCCTCATCAACGCGGCCCGACGACACGACCAGGTGGTCGCCACCGTCACCGACCGGCTCGCCGCCCACGCAGAGGCGATCGACACCGGCATGCTCGGCGACGGCAGCACGATCACGGCGGTCCTAGACATCACCGACATGGCGCACCAGGCCCACACGCTCGCCACCGAAGCCATGGCCACCACCGGACCAGGGGCAATCTGCCGCGCAGCGGGCTCGCACCCGGTGGCGGTTGAGCCAACCGCCGCCGGGAGCGGCGCGGGCGGGGTGATGAGATGAACGTGTACGTCGCCCACGAATACGGCCCCGACACCGGCCGCCTGATCAGCACCGACCCGCGCGGCTGCGGGGTGATCGAGGCCGTTCACCCCGGCACCGGCGACGGCCACACGCTGGTCGGGTCCAGCCCCGGGCAGGCCGACCTGTGGTGGACCCCGGAGACCACCAGCCGCCGCGCGGTCGCCCGGGCGATGCTCAGCCAGGGCTCGCAGCGCACCGACGTGACCTTGTCCTCCGTCATCGCCCCTGCGGCCGGGCCCGGCGCGGCGGTGAGTTCTGCGGCGTTGTCCCTGGCCGCCGTCACCGCCCTGGACATCACCATCAGCCGGGCGCGCGCCGGCGCCGGGACGGCACGGTCATCGTGTGCCCGGACCGGCCGATCGTGCAGCACGTGCCGGGCTGGACATGGGTACCGCACCTCGCCACCCTCCACACCGCCGACGACGCGATTGACCTGGCGGTGTGGGAGATCGTCTCCGACACAGCCCTCGCCGGAGCCCACGGCGGGCACCTGCCTGACCTGGCCATCCGCCGCAGCAAAGGCGAGCACGCCGACGGCCTGCTGCGGATGCGCGCCTGGGCCCGCCGTGGTGACCTGCCCGCAGGGTCGTTGGAGTCCGCGGCCGGCGAACTGGCCCGGGCAAACGGCTGCGACCGGCCGCTGGACATCCACACCGTCTACCGGCACACCCGCCAGTTCCTGCCCGTGCTGGCCGCACTCACCAACGCCCACGCCGGAGCCCACAGTGCCTAAGCCCATGCCCGCCCGATCACAGACGCCGGCGCGCCTGGGGGAGACGGGCCGCCTGCTACGCCACGCGCGCAAGCTCGCCAAACTCACCCAGGCGGAACTGGCGGCGCTGCTTCGCTGCTCGGTGTCGAAGATCCTCCGAATCGAAAGCGGCCAGCACGGGGTGTCCTGGGCCACCGCGCAGGCGATCCTCACCGCCTGCGCGGCCAGCGCCAACCTCCGGGCACAGGTGGAGACCGCCCTCGAACCCGCCGACGGCGGCGACCCGTGGGCGCCGTACCCGCTGGAGCTGACCGGAACACTGCGGCGGATCATCACCGTCCAGGAGACCGCGGCCCGGCTCAGAGTCTGGTCCATCCCACCCCCGGAGATCCTAGCCGCCGGGACCATCGCCGCCGGCTGGACCAGCGACCCCGACCCCGACACCGCCGCCCGCCGCGCCGACCTGCTGCGCCTGCGCCAACACCGGCTATGGGCCGACGCGCACCGCACCATCGACGCGATCGTCTGCGAAAGCACCGTGCACGCGGCCCTCGCGTGCGCCGAGCAGATGCGCCACCTCGCAGACCTGCAACGCCACCACCGGCTGACACTGCGGGTCGTGCCGTACGGGGTCGGCGCTCACCGGGGGATGAGGGGCGGACTGATGCTGGCCGACCTCGACCCGACCGGACGTGTCGCACACCTCCTCGACGCGCGCGGCGGGGTCCTCGTCGACGACCGCGCCAGCCTCGACTACGCCGAAGCGGTGTGGCGCGATGTGACCCGACACGCCTTGCCCCCGCACCACGTGCACCCCGCATGGCCCACCCCAACCGGGACGCCTGCCCGGCAATGAACTCGACACCCGCCCCGCGCTCACCCGAAGGAACGCCCGTGACCACCCCCGAACCACCCGCGGCCACCACCAGCACGGTCCCCAGAGTCCAGCCACCCGGCGACCACGACCCCGCCGCACCGGTCGACGCGGACGCTCAGATCCGCCGCCTGCGACGACCAGACCGCAGGATCCTCGACGCGGTCGCAGTCGTGGTCGCGACTGCGGCTGTGCTGCTGGTGGCTGGCGGGTCCGTGGGGGCGCGGTGGTACGCGCGCACCTCCAGTGAGAACACCGCACGTCAGCAGCTGCTCGACCTCGGTGTGCATCTATCCGAACCGCCGACCGTGATCACCCGCCCGACCGGACGCGGGAACCTGACCACCGACGACCAGCAGCCCGGGAAAGCGGTCCTGCGCTACTCGGTGCGCTACCTCGACGGCGCGCAGGCTGACCGCGCGCATTATGTCGTGGCCCGCGCCGCTGAAGACGCCGGCTGGAAGTTCACCACCACGGGCTGCCCCGGGCACGACTCCTGCTACCGCAAGGGCCCCAACACCCTGACGGTGCGGTCATCGGAATGGGAGTGCGCCACCGGCCCGTGCACCGTTCGGTTGTCCATCACCGCCCCGCGCCCGTCACTGTGGCCCCTGGCCGACCTTCCCGCCTCGGACGCAGCGGCATGACGACGCCCACCAATCCGACACCGACCGCTGATGCGTCCGCTCCCGTGTCCGCATCCAGGCGGTCACCTATCCGACGGACAGAGCCAGGCGACCTTCTGCAGCGGTTCTGGTTGACAGCCAACGCACCCGAGCTGGACAAGCACCGAACGCTGATCGTCCTGGACACGGCCCCAGTCCTGTGTGAAACCCTGGCCCGCCATCACCGCGACCAGCCGCGCCGCGCCGACGCGACCCGCGCCGCCGTCCGGCTGACCGCCATCACCACTGACGTGGCGCACCTGCGCGCCATGCTGCGCATACGGAGGGCTGGGCTGTGGTGGCTGGCCGCCGTCGCGACTCTCATTTTCGCCTGGGTCAACGTCGTCGCGTACTTCGCCTTCGCCGTGACCTTGTCCATGGCGTGGAATGTGAGCTGGGGCTGGTGGTTCCTCGCCCGCTGGCGGCGCGCCAAACTGCGCCTCATCACCGCCTCCCTGGCCGTCGACGATCCTGTATCCGACGCGGTCGACGCGCTCACGGCGGTGACCGACGGACTCGATGACAAGTTGGGTCCGCCCTGTCGTCTGATCGCGGCCCTGACCGCCAGGCGGAGGCCATGCTGGCCGAAGCCGTGGGGAAGGCCAACGCCGCCGTGGTGGGACACCCTGCCCGCCACCCTCGGCAGCATCTTGCAACCCCTGACCACGTCCGGCACCGACCGCACGCGCGGGCAGCGGTGAATTCCCTGGCGGCCCGCTTCCTCGCTTACCTACTGCCACGGACCATGAGCGGCGGCCTCGGCAACGACCAGATCAACGTCCATGACGGCACCGGCGGCGACACCGCCAATGGCGGCTTCGGAACCAACACCTGCACCGTCGACGCAGGCGACACCACCACCAGCTGCTGACCCCGGCGGGGCGGACTGGACCCTTCCGCCCGGCCCGGCCCCGTTCGGCATCCCTCCCCACACGCACCACCCGTCGAAGTGAGGCCCCATGCCCATCACACCGCCCGCCGCCGCGACCCCGCCCGGCTCCGCGTCGACGTACTGCAATCTCGATCTGCATCTGCATGAGTGAACTCCACTCGATACCGTGAGTGGCATTGTGATCACGGTCGGCAGCCGGTTCTACTGGTGGCGGTCGAAATATCAGCCGCAGCGCCGCCTGCTGAACCCACCACTACCGTCATCGTCGCGGCCGGCCAGACCCCGGTGTGGTTGGCCGGAAACGGAGCACCCCATGCGTACCCGACCCGTCCTGGCCACGTTTCTCAGCGCCGCCGTCTTCGCCGCCGCCAACCTGGTGGGCGCGGCACCGGCCACCGCGGGAACCCTCGACCTCACCTGTCTCGGCAGCTCCAGCGCCACCTACTCCACGGCTCTGACCGCGACGTCGCAGACCGTGGCAACCTCGCGCGTTTTCGATTACCAGCCGTGTGTCTCGACCAACGCTCCGGCGGTCATCTCCGGCGGGCTCAGCTTCGGCTACACCGCCCCCGGCTTCTCCTGCATGAACCTGCTCGGCAGCGGCCCCGTCACGAAGACGATCACCTGGAACACCGGCCAGACCTCGACCATCACAGGCCAGCGCGTCTCCAGCATCGTCGGGGCCACCAGCATCACCGTCATCACCGGCGAGATCACCGCCGGACTGTTCACCGGAGACACCGTCGTCGAGACGGAAACCGGTGCTGCGGCGCCCATCCTGACCTGCAACCTCGGTCTGGGCACGGTCTCCGCGCTCACCTACACCCTGCTGCTGGAGATCACCTCGTGACACCCCCCACCAGCGCCTGACCAGAGCCCAGGCCCGCCCGCTACCGCGTAGCCGGGTCAGTCCGCCCCCCTGTCAGAGATGAGGCATCATGCCCACCCCGTCCCCCGGCTACGGCGCGTTCTCGCCACCGTCCTCGGCTGTGCCATGGCCGCGGCCACGACCCTGTTCATGGCCGGCCCGGCCCACGCGGCCTCGTCGACCACCTGCACCGGCACCAGCAACGTGACCTACAGCCCCGGCCTGACCCTCACCCCGCAGACCATCGCCGTCAGCGAAACCGACACCCTCACCTCCTGCACCTCCACCGACACCACCCTCACCGCCGGCTACATGGGGCCCTACGCCTTCAGCGTCCCGAACGCCGGCTGCAACTACCTCCCCGGCGTCGGCAACGACGGCGTCCGGATCCACTGGAACAACGGCCAGACCTCCGACGTGCCCCTGACCATCGTCCTCACCGCCACCGGCGGCATCGTCCAGGAAACCGGGACCGGAACGGTCGCCGCGGGCGAGTTCACCGGCGCCACCGTCGTCATCACCTGGATCTACCCCGTCGTCAACCCGCTGCAATGCCTCCTCCCCGGCGGCGTGACCGCCCACAACGGGACCATCGTCGCCCAGATCACCGGCCTGTAACCGGACCGCCGGCGCACGCAACCCGCTGCCGCCGGTGGCGGCCCGGCTCCAGCCGGGACCGCCACCGGCGGCGTGAAACCGTGAGATCTGGCGGCTCAGATCAGTCCGAAGTGCCTGCCGCCACCGGCGAAGGCGACCCGGACCGCGCCGAAGGTCACTGACAAACTCCGCGCGAGCACTAACGTCAACTCTGCGCTCAACAGGCACTGCGGATTTCGTGTCGGCACCACTGCGGGTTTCATGTCGTTCAGCTCAAACCAAGATCAAAAGCTAATCGTTGTTTCTACGCTGGAAGCTATGGGCGGGCCTGCCGCTGTGGACCGCACTCGCCGACGCGAACAACTCCGCGGTGCCTCTGGTCTCCATCGCCGGCCGGGGCAAAAGAGATGGCCGGCAAGTTGGGTGGATGTCGTCGGGGTCGCGGAGCTGTACATGGGCTCCACCGCCGAGGCCGTCGACCCGCGAGAGACCCGCCAAACCATCACCCTGCACGGCGGACCCGTCTGCCCTCCGACCGCGCGAGCGCCCCGATGACGACGACGGGCGTGCCCCGTTTTCTGCGCCTTGATTGGGTGCTAGTCGGTTCACTTCTCCGGGCCTAGGTGTTGCGCGGTGGTTGATGCCGGGCTAGCGCTAGCAACTTTCTGGCTGGTTGAGCGTTCCATCTGGCCAACGGCGCCGACCTACTAACTCGGTGTGTCACCGGAGCCAGTCGAGTAGGTCCGTTTTGGGATGCCCGTCCCCTATCGCTGGCGCGAGTTGGACGTCAGCCGTGCGGGCCGGTCGTGGGCGGTGTGGGGCTTGGTGCGCTTGACCACTGCTCTTTGTCGGTTTAGGGGGAGCGAGGCGCCGCCTCCATGCGACCGCTGCGACCCAGCAGCAGAGTGCCGCTACGGTGAGGACGACCAGGAATCCCATCATGTGTGAAGTGTAGAGGTCTTGCTTCCCTGCTCAAAGGCCGCCTATCGAGCACGGTCACCCTATGTTGAGGGTCATGCAGGGCAAATCCAGCGCGTTCTGGTGGGCTGAGGTGCTCAGCTGCATGCACCTGACTTCAAGCGATGTATCACACAATAAAATGACTTCAAGGTATATATCAGCGAAAAGCGGTTGTCGATGGCAACTGGGAGACGGCGTGGTGCCTTTGCTCGGGCTGGATATAAACGGCATCCTCTTGCGAGGAGGGACGATCGTCCGGCGCGCCGCGATCGACCTCCATAAGGTTGGTCGGTCTAGTGCGGTGTGCTTCGTGCGACTACCGGCGAAGCGCCTCGACAGGTTCGACCTTAGCCGCCCGGAGCGCGGGGTAGACGCCAGCGAGAAGGCCGACGAGCGTACCTGCCAGCGGTGCGGGTAGCACCGCCCATGGCTCGAGAACGGGTGTCCAATCCCTGGTGACGGCAACTGTGACCACAACCCCGATACCGAGACTGGTTCCGGCGAGGCCGCCCAGAGTGCCCAGAGCTGAACTTTCGGTGAGAAACTGCAGTGCCACGTGTCGGCCTCGGGCACCGAGTGCTCGCCTGAGACCGATTTCAGGTACCCGTTCCAAGACAGCGACGAGTGTGGTGTTGGCAATGCCAACGGCGCCGATGACCAAACACACCGCGGCGAGGATAAGAAACAGGGTGTTTAGGTCATCGCCAATGTTGTCTTGGAGGCTTCGCGGGTCAGGGGGTGCGGTGACTTTGAGACGTTCGGGGGCGTCGGGCCGCAGGGCCAGGCCAGCTTGGCTCGCGACCACTTGGGCGGCGCCGAGTCTGGTTGTGATGAGCATTTTGGGGTCGAGGGTCTCGCCTTGTTTGTGGGGCCACAAATCTTCCGCGGTCCTGCGTGGAACGGTGATCGAGAGGAGCAGTTCGGGCCTGCGTTGCACGTCGTCGATGAGTCCTATGACCGTGAATGGTATGTCGCCAATGAAGATCGCCGGCTGGTCCTCGATCCGAGTAACACCGAGTCGGTGAGCGACGGATGTGCCGAGTACGGCGACGTGGTCGGCTCGCGTGTCGTGTCCGGAGTCGAAGACACGGCCATTTGCGAGGTGGACGCCTGATGCGGGTAGGAGTCCGGGGCTGGCGGCGATGATCTGTTGGGTGTCGGGGTTTCGTCCCGGTAGTGGGACGCCTGCGACTGAGCCGGTCCGCCCGGCGGGGACCGTCCAGTACACGCCGCAATCGACCACGCCGTTGATCGCGTTGACGCGTTGTTCAGCGTCGGAAGGAAACGGTGGGTCGGTGTGAGCGGAGGGGTCGGAGTCTGTGACAGTGACTTCCGTGGCGGCTTGGGCCGTGAATCGCTTGCTGATCTGCCCGGTGGCGGTCGCGGTGAGTCCCAGAACGGCGACGAACGCCCCGACACCCAGGACCGTGCCAAAGGTGGTCAGGAGCGTGCGTGCTGGCCGTTGGAGAATCCCGGAGACCGCCTCACCGAGCAGATCGGTGGTTCTGAGTTTTGATCTCACGTCGTCAGCACCCCGTCTCGGATGCTGACCTGGCGCTGGGCGCGTGAGGACACGGCCTGGTCGTGCGTGATCATGAGTACGGTCATGCCTTCGCCGTGCAGACCGTCGATCAGGTCGAGAACGTTTGCTGCGTTGGCGCTGTCAAGGTTGCCAGTAGGTTCGTCGCAAAGGAGAAGGCTCGGGTCGGCCGCCAGAGCGCGGGCGATGGCCACACGTTGTCGTTCTCCGCCCGACAGTCTACTGGGCTCAGAGTCCAACCTGTGGCCCATCCCGACCCGGTGTAGGGCTTCTCGCGCGCGGGCAGTGCGCTGTTTGGCTGGCACGCCACGGTAGAGTTGCGCCAAGGCGACGTTCTCAACCGCTGTGCGTTGTGCCAGTAGGTGGAAGGCTTGGAAAACGAAGCCGATGCGGTGGGCGCGTAGTGCGGTTCGCTTGTGATCCTTCAGTGACGCTGTGTCTACCCCGTCGAGCAGAAACCTACCTTCGGTCGGCCGGTCGAGCAGGCCGAGTACGTTGAGGAGTGTGGATTTGCCGGACCCTGAGGGGCCGACGATGCTGACATATTCGCCGCGTCGCACAGTCAGGTCCGCTGGCCGTAGTGCTGGGACAGGTGGTGGGCCCGGGTATGTCAGTCCTGCGCCACATAGCTCGATGACCGTCATCGTGTCGGCACGCCGATGATGACCCTGTCGCCTGGCGTGAGGGCTCCGCGTAC
The DNA here is from genome assembly GCF_040681875.1 of Longispora sp. NPDC051575. Lineage (NCBI taxonomy): Bacteria > Bacillati > Actinomycetota > Actinomycetes > Micromonosporales > Micromonosporaceae > Longispora > Longispora sp. NPDC051575. The sequence continues at coordinate 43,437 of NZ_JBFAZP010000019.1, forward strand.
TTCGACGTAGCCGTCGGCGCTCATGCCTGCGGTTACCTCCAAACGCTCCCTGGCACCGTCGGCTCCACGGCGGACCACATGCACCTTGCCGTCAGCTGAGGCGAAGAGTGCTGACAAGGGCACTACCAGTACTTCTCCGGCGGTGGCGGCGGCAGTCACGGTCACCCGGACGTTCTGGCCGGCCAGGGTCGCTGCGAGCGGTGTCGAGGGCGTGATCAGCATCGGGTAGCCAGAGGTGCCTTGGGCTTTGTCGGTTTGCAGCTCGCCGACTGAGGTGACGGCGCCGCGGGCTGTCGCGCCTTGGGTCTCTGCGAGGATTTCCACTGGCATGCCGGGTTTGACTCCGGCCTGTTGAGCCTGTCCAAGGAGTGAACGTACTCGCAGTTCCCCACTGGACAGCGTGATCAATGGTGCGGAGACTTCACCACCGATCTCCGCTTTGAGCCCCTCGACACGCGCAGGGAAGCTGGGCAGGAACACATACTCTGACATCGGAAGGATCGGCCCGGTGCGTTGGCGAAGTTCTTCCCTGGATTTCTTGGCTTCCTTTAGATCTTCGACCGCTCTGGCCTTGAGTACGGGGTCGGTCGCGTCATCGACGCCGCGCTGGGCCTGGAGCACCTGCTTGTCGGAGGCAGCCAGCTGCTTGTCGTCGTCTGGACCTGTCGGTATGACGAGATACCCCAGCGCGGTGTAGTGCGTGGTCAGTGCCCGCTTCGTGCCTTCGCCGAATACGCCGTTGGACTCTTGCGGATCGCGTCCCAGAGCCTTGAGCGCTGCCTGCAGTTGGGCGACGTCCGGTCCGGTGTAGCCCGGCCGGAGATCCCGGTAGGCGGGCTTGGCTCCTGGTAGTGCAAATAGCGGCCTTCCTCCCACTTCCAGGAGCACGGTGCCTGCCTCGACCAGTCCGCCTTGCTTGACCTTCAGGCCCGTGACCACGGCCTTGCCACCGTCTCGGGGTGCGGGAGTGACGGGGAATGTCTGGCCGGCAGCTACGTCACCCCGGAGCACGACGGATTGTTGCAGCACTCGCTTTTCCACGGGAGCGGTCAGGTCTGTGGCTGCCGGAGCTGCGGCCTCGGCGGCTAGTTGCTGCGGTGAACGGACCCACCAGGTTGCGGTGAACCCGCCGGCCCCAAACATCAAGGTGGCGACCACGACACCGATCAGAATGTTACGTCGTCGTTTGACTGTCACCGACTTCACCCCGCGGTAAGGATCGTGGCGGCATTTTTCAGGTGGGTGTCGTTTTCCGCCTTGTACTGCCGCAGCTTCTCGGAGTTGGTCTCCTGAGATTTCTTCTGGAACTCGACGTTCACCGACACCCAGGTGTCCAAAAGCCCGGACTCGTTCTTGCACCGTACGTCGGTCAACGCCGCGTCGATCTCTTCCTGGTTGGGCTTGGGGGTGCCGATCGACTTGTTGCTCCAGTCGACCCGAACGTTGTGCGGGGTGCTCCACTCGTAGCCGGCCTTCTTGCCGCACTCCTGCCACTTCTTGATCAGCTTTTGTACCCGGTCGTCAGCTGTTGATCTCTTCAACGCGTCGCGGATCAGGTCCTCGGCGAGATCACCGTTCGCGGACTCAGATGCCGTGCCGGCGAAGAGCGCTCTGATACCTTCCTTGCGGCAACCGCCTGCCGGAACGCCTCGGGCGTCGGTGGCAGGGATCGGCTGACCGGTGGTCGGGTCAACGCCCTGCAGCACCGCCGTGGCCTCCAGCGGGAACCTGGACTCGTAGGTCACCTCGACCGGTGTCGGCTTCTTGTCGTGGTAACCGAGCGTCCGAGCGTGATCGGCGTCGGCGAGCCCGTAGCGGTCATCCATCCCCTGGAACTTGCCGTTGCTCAGGTTCGCTGGGACCGGTACATCGAACCCGAACCGACGCATGCACTTTTGCGTCACGACTGCGACTGCGCGGGTCAAGGTTGTCAACTGTTCGTAGCTAACCCGGTACTGGTCGAGCGGGTAGACGGCCGTCTTGTAGCTGCCCGCCGTGACGACGTCTGAGTTCTGCGACTGGCTCGTGCAACCGCTCACGCCTACTGTCAGCCCCACACAGGCGACCATCAGCCACCGTGTCCACCGAACTCTCATCAGTACCCCTCCCACGGTTGGTGGCGGTCGAGTATCGACCGCCACCAACATCCCGACTAGTTACCTAGCAACCACGAGTGTTGTCGTAGTGATCCGCTTTGTCATTGAACTGGTTGCCGACGTAGTCGACCTCGGTCTGTCCGCTCATGGTCCACAAAGGCTCGTAGTCGGGGAACCTCGTCCAGCTGATAACCGGCACCGTCGGATTGCCTGTCTGGTGGTGTGTCCAAGAGCTCACGACGTCCCACCAACCGGAATAGAGGTCCTGATTCTTACACTCCTCGACCATGAAGAACTTCCACTTGGAGTTGTTCTGGTTCATATACGCGGCGTCATAGAGGCAGAAGTATCCGGTATTTGCAGACCTGCAACCCGGCTGGTTCGTTCCTCCATTGCCCAACCAGTCCCAGGCGAAAGCGGGAGTCGTGGCCGCCAAGGCGGCGGTCAGGCCCAGTACCGTCGCGACGACGACCCTGCCGACCTTGATCTTGAACATCTCTCTCACATTCTGCTCGATCAAAGGCGGCCGAGGGGCCAAGCGCTGGCTAAACACCCCGGCACACTGTAAATGCTTCGTCCATGCAAACCGATCACGCCTTTAAGGCACAAGTCGCCTATTGAAGGCCAGTGGTACCGGAAAGTCCCGACAGTGGACTTCGGCAGTCCGTGACTTCAGCAACACTTTGACTATCGCCGCGACTTCGCTGTCTCAGCAGCCGTGCGTGTTGTCGTAGTGGTCGGCCTTGTCGTTGGCTTGGTTGCCCACGTAGTCGCTTTCGAGTTGACCGCTCATGGTCCACAGCGGCTCGTAGTCGGGGAGATGCCTCCAACTGATCACCGGCACAGTCGGATTCGGACCGGTCTGGTGATGGGTCCACGAGCTGACAACATCCCAGAACCCGCTAGGCAGGTCAACGTTCTGGCACTCATCGACAGCCTTGAAGCGCCACTTTTTCAGGTCGGAGTTCATGTAGGCCGCCTCATACAGGCAGAAGAACCCGGTATTCACATTCCGACACACGGGCAGATGCGTGCCATTCGGCTGGATGGGGAGGTCTGCCGATGCTGACCCGGGAAGCGCGAACGCCCCCAGCAGGCCGGCGAGACTCACTGCTACCGCTGACGTGACGCGCCCGACTCTTACTTTGAACATTCTTTCCACATTCTGTGATTAACGAGCATTGACCAGCGCAACTGGTGGCTCTGCGTCCTGGCTGCGAGATCAAGAAGGGTTGCAGCCGCGGAATTTGAAATCTTGGGCGCTTCAGCAGCCGCGCGTGTTGTCGTAGTGGTCGGCCTTGTCGTTGGCCTGGTTGCCCACGTAGTAGCTTTCGAGTTGGCCGCTCATCGTCCACAGAGGCTCGTAGTCGGGATACCGAGTCCAGCTGATCACCGGCACAGTCGGATTGCCCGTCTGGTGATGCGTCCACGAACTCACAACATCCCAGAAGGCGACGGGCATGTCGATGTTCCGGCACACGTCTACGGCCAAGAACCGCCACCTCTTCAGGTCTGCGTTGTGGTCCGCCGCCTCATACAGGCAGAAGAAGCCTGAGTTGGGCTGTCGACACAGATCCAGATGCGTACCGTTGACTCCTAGGAAGTCTTGGGCTGACGCTGAGCCGGGCATGGTCACGGCCCCCATCGCGCCGGCAATCGCCAAGGTCACAGCTACCCCTAGGCGGCCGAGCTTGTTATGACGCATGTTTCCCCATTCTGTGACACGGAGCGGGGGAAGACGCGCATGCGTTCGTCCAAGGCCCCCGCCCGAAACGCTGTTGCGGCCCGGAGCGTGCCACGACTCTGATGGTGCGCGCAACGCCCATTCCAGTTCGCCGTAGCCGTACCTTCAAATTGATCGACGGTGGTCACGTGACGAATCGGTCAGGCGTCATTCCCGGGCCCTAAAGTGGGTTACCCTAAGGGACGTGAATTGCATCACAGGGCGTTCGATTTGGTCGGGTATTGGTGGCGACAAAGCGAACATGACGAGTGGTGCTGTAGCGGTGAGCGGGGGCCTGTCGGCGGCTATTTGCCAGGTCACCGGAAGTCCCGTGAGGTGCTGGCGATCGGTAGGCCCAGGGCGGCGACGTGCTCGGCCGCTAAGCTGACGGCCCCATCGGCGGACTGAAGCTGGTCCCGGATGATCAGACCACCCGAGCGGCGGATGATCCGGCCCTGCCGGGCCAGAAGCCCTGTGGAGCAGATGATGTTGAGGATGCCGGTCTCGTCCTCCAAGCTGAGAAAGATCACGCCTCCAGCGGTCTGGGGTGCCCGGCGGTGGGTGACCTGCCCGGCGACGGTGATGCGCGCGCCGTTGCGGTGCCCGGGCACGTCGGCGACCCGGCCACGCCCTGCTGGGCGAGGCTGGCGCGGAGGAAGTTGAGTGGGTGGTCGGTGGTGATGCCGGTGGCCCAGGCGTCGGCGCGAGCGACGTCGAGGGCGTCCATGCCCGGCAGCATCGGCGCGTCCGCGCCGGGTGTGGTGCCCGGCAGAGTTCCGGAGTGCGCGCGGGTGGCGGCTCCGGCCGCCCACAGCGACCGTCGCCGGTCCTGCCCGAGCGACTCGAGCGCCCCGGCGGTGGCCAGGGCCTCCAGTTGGGGGCGGGTGGCTTCGGTGCGCCGCGCGAGGTCGGTGATGGAGGCGTACGGTGCGCCGGCGGTGATCCGCCCGGCGAGGTCGTCGCTGATGCCGCGGACCTGGGTCAGGCCGATGCGCACCGCCGGCCCCGGCAGCCCCCACCGTGCGGGAGCGGTACGGTGGGCGGCGACGGCCCCGGTTCCTTCGAGGGACGCTTTCGGCAGGCTGGCCTGCACGTCGGGCCCGTGAACGGTGACCCCGTGACGGCGCGCGTCGGCCACGAGCGTGTGAGGGGAGTAGAAGCCCAACGGCTGCGCCGCGAGGAGCCCGGCGAGAAACGCGGCGGGGTACCAGCGTTTGCACCAGGCGGACTGCCACACGATGTGGGCGAAGCTGATGCTGTGTGCCTCCGGGAACCCGTACCCGCTGAAGGCTGCCAGGGACTCGAACAGTTGCTGTGCCTGGCTGTCGGGAATCCCGCGGGCGGTCATCCCGTCGAACAGGCGGGCCTTGAGTTTGGCGAGCTCGACCTCGGCGTTTTTCGCCGACTTGGCCCAGCGGAGCTGGTCGGCCTCCGCGCCGGTCAGGACGCCGAGACTGATCGCCAGCATCTGGACCTGTTCCTGGAAGACGATGATTCCGAGGGTGCGTTTCAGGGCGGGTTCGGCGAGCTTGTGCGGGTAGGTGACGGGCCCCTCGCTGTGGCGGCGACGCACGAACGGATGCACGCTGCCGCCCTGCACGAGCCCGGGGTGGACAAGGCCACGGAGCACACCAGGTCATAGAAGTTCTCCGGGCGAAGCCGGGGGAGCAGCGACATCTGCGCCCGGCTCTCGATCTGGAACAAGCCGATGGTGTCGGCGTCGGAGATCATCCGGAACACGTCTCGGTCGTCGGCCGGGAGCTGTGCGAGGTCGAGTGGGGTGTCGTAGTGGGTGTTGGCGAAGTCCCTGACGTAGTGCAGGGCGGTGAGCATGCCCAGCCCGAGGAGGTCGAACTTCACGAGCCCGGCGGAGGCGCAGTCGTCCTTGTCCCACTGCAGGACGCTGCGGTCGGCCATCGTCGCCCACTCCACGGGCACGACATCGATGACGGGCTTGTCGCAGATCACTATCCCGCCCGAGTGGATCCCGAGATGACACGGGTGCCCGCGAAGCTGTTCTGCGTAGACGGCCACGTCCTGGGGCAGGGCTTCTGCGGGGTCTGTCGCGGCCGGTTGGTCGGTAAGTGGGGTGCCGCCGTGGCGGGGCCGGTCACGTGACCAGGCGTCGGCCTGTCCGACGGAGTAGGCCAACGCGCGGGGGACGTCGCGGATCGCCGACCTAGTCCGGTACGTGATCACGTTGGCGACCAAGGCCGTGAGCCGGAACAGGACCTCGCGGGCGGCGTCGCGGTCGGACATGGAGGCCGGGGTGACCATCACGAGGAGCGGCAGGCCGCAGGTGTCGACGACCAGATGCCGTTTGCGGCCGTTGATCTTCTTCGCCGGGTTCGAAGCCGCGGGTGGCCTTGCCGACTGTCTCGGACGCTTTCACCGACTGAGAATCGATGACGACCGCGACGGCGTCGGGGTTACGGCCCGAGGTCGTGCGGACCTGCTGTCGGAGCTCGTCGCGCAGGACGCCGAGAACACCACTGGCGGCCACCAGCAAGGGAGCCCGACACGTGAGTAGCGACGGCATCCGTCAATGATAAATACATCACAATAGAAGCGGCTATGGGGTGATATAAGTCAACAGTTGGTTGATTCACCCTGACGGCGCCGCCACGCCCTCGTCCGATACCGTGCCAAAAATAACACCGCCGACGCCCGCCGATCCAGACCCACAATCCAACCCGACCGACACTCCGGACACTCTGCCGTCGGCATCTCCGCAACCAACGCGACCCCGACCCGCAACCGGCGTGCCAGACGCCAATGCCGCGCCCGACACGACGCCGAACAAAACACCCGACCCCGACCCACCCGAACCGGCAGCACCTCACCACAGGCTCGACAGCACCGACGATCCGGGACCGCGCCCTGAAGGCCTCCCCGACCTGGCGTCGGCAGCAGTCGGCCACCCATTCACCCAGCGTAGATCCCCCGGAAGGTACGTTGCAGTAGGCAACGTCGATCAACCCCGAGAAGGAACCGCCATGTTCGACTGGTCGCCCGCCCATCAGGCCGTCGAACAGTCCGACATACCCCGACTCAAGGAACTACTCGACGCAGGCCACGACGTCGAAGACGACGACGGCCACGGCTGGACACTGCTCCGACACGCCCTCGACGTCGAACACGACGGCCACTGCCAGACCGGCCAACCCCTAACGGCAGACCTCACCGCCTACCTACTCGCCCGCGGCGCCGACCCACAACGCCCCTGCAACGGCATGCCCGTCGTCGTCGAGGCCGAGATCCGAGGCCACTGGCTCGCCGCCGAAATCATGCGCGCCTGGATCAACCACACCCAACCACCGAACGCACCATACCTCAGCTAGCCCAAACCAGATCAATTCATTCCAGGTTCCGAGACGGGCACTCAATGACACTCCGCCACGCCAGGCCCTGATTGCTGAGACACAGCCAGATCCACCGGGAACAGACACCGACAAGTGCACCCGGACACCCGATAAGCAGCCCGACACCTTCATCCGGACACTGACACGCTCAAGCGGACCTGACACCAGCCGAGCGAGTGCTGCAACAGGTGAACCTGCCAGCAGTTGCGGCCATCGACCACAGGGCAACCACCCGATGCTGAGACCCCGGCCTGACGTCACTCCAGAGGAAGACGTCGGACCGGTTCACCGTCCGTGGCGGGACAGCCGACGGGCCAGAGCGACCACGATCGACACCGAAGTGAACCCCGGTATGGTGCTCAGCCCCGGCCCGCGCGGTGCACGGGCCGGGGCTGCGGTGTCTGATACCTCTCTTGGGTGGGTTCAGCGGTTGATGTAGGCGGCGAGGCCGCCGAGTTTCTCGCTGGCGATGAACACCGATCGGACGTAGGCCGGCTAAAACAGGTTTGTCCCTGGGGCTCCGACACAAGTACTGGGCCTTAACGTGCCCTGGACCAGCCGGCCAGCAACCGACTAACCACTCGCGGTGCTGTCAATAGCGGCTAACGCCAGCGCGACATCTGCTTCGCCTCGTGCATTCAGGTCGATCTGATATCCGAGGTTGCCAGAATTGAAGTCCTTCTCCCCGGAGGCGGGTGCGGCGTGCACGGGGATGGTGACCAGCCCGAAGCTGATCGATCCTTTCCACATCGGCCGCGGCATGTCCCCAGGATGCGCTCCGCCAACCGTGTACACGGCCATGACCTGGGAAAACGTGAGCCTCGTTCGACCCGGTTTTGGGCGTGTAGCCAATGAACGTCGCGTTTTCCATGGCTGTCCGCCGGTGATGAGCCAGGCGTGGCTCCCACGTCGCGGTCTGCCTGGCGGAGGCGGTCGAGGACCGTGCCGGGGTCCTGGGCGGCATTTGGCGCGTCAACGGTCTGTGGTTGGCCCACGATCGGTGGCCGCCGTGGCGGTGGCGGTGGCCAGGTCGTGGTGGAGGGTGAACGCGTGGGCGATGCCGGTCACGTCAAACAGTCGGGTCATCGCGGGTCGTAGGCCGGTGAGGTGTGCGCGTAGGCCGTGAAGGTGCAGGGCGCGGGCGGCTCCGATGAGGACGCCGAGTCCGGTGGAGTCGCAGAATGTCACCGCGGACACGTCGATGACGAGCCGGTGGCGTCCGTTGCCGAGGAGGGTGGCGAGTTGGCGTTGCAGGAGCGGTGCGGTGGCGATGTCGATCTCCCCGCCCATGGCCACCACTGACACGTTTCCGTGGTCGGTGGCGGTGACCCACGCCGATGGCGTCACATGGACCACCGGGTGCTCGGGCTCGGGGCTGCGCACGGTGTGCTCCTGTTCGCCGGGTCGGTGACGTGAACGCCGATCGTGCTTCCCGGCGCACCTGAACGTCACCCTAGCGGCCCGCGGGAGCTGTGACATCGGCGGCCGCAGCGTGGGATCGGGTGGGGCCGGGTGCCGGCCCGAGCCGGTCCGGGGTGCCGTCGTCACCGGACACCTGCGAGGACGGTCTCGCTTTCGACTGTCTAGACCTGCCCGAAAGGAGGACATCACCACGACACCCGCCAGACAGCCTCGCCGAGACTGTTGCTGTCGGCGAGGCGCGGTTCGCCCGCGACGCCCGGCACCGCCCGCCCCGACGTGTCGCCGCCCGTGACCGCAAACCGCGCGCCGAAGCCCGACCAGTCGTAGCGGGCGGGCTTCCGATGGCGGGGGAGAGCGGGATGCGGGGCCGGCTGGCAGGTGGGGCAGTGGGTCGGCCCGCCAATGGGTGCGTTGCAGACGGGGTTGGCGGCCTCGTCGCAGAGCAGCTGCCAGTCCTGGTAGGTGTCGGTCGGGCTGGGGAGCAGGTCCGACCAGCCGTCGCAGACAAGGTCGTGTGCTTGCAGACCGTCGTCGTGGGTGTGGCGTGCCATTGCCTAGACCGCCTGCCGCGTGTGTTGGGTGGGGAGTTGTTCGCGGAGTGCGTGGATTTCGGCGCGGGCGGCGGCGAGGTGTCCTTCGAGTTCGACGATGCGGCACGCGGCGGCGAGGCTCACGCCGGTGGCGGTGACCTCGTGGACCCGTCGGGCGAGGTCGAGTTCGGCGCGGGAGTAGTGCCGCTGGCCGCCGCTGGAACGGCCCGGGCTGATCAGGCCGTGGTTGCCGAGGCCGCGCAGGAAGGCCGGGGTCACTCCGGCCAGGTCGGCGGCGGCGCTCATCGTGTACGCGGGGTACGCGCGGTCGTCCAACGCACCCCGCACTGTCAGGTCGTTCACTCAGACCTCCTCATCCGTGCTCACCTAGCCTGCCCTGTGTGGAGTCGTCGGTGCCGAAAGGGTGCGGGGCCCGCCCGGAGCAGTCGGGCGGGCCCCGCTGTCGCGCACACGGCCCGGACTCGGGGGGCGAGGGCCGTGCGTGCGTCGCGGGTCAGGCGCCGACGGCGGCCGGCTGCCTGTCGCGGCCGTTGGCGGTGCCGCCGCTGATCACCTTGTGCCCCTCATGCCGGGAGGGGGTGCGCTCGACGGAGATCTGACGGGGCTTGGCGTGCTCGGCGACGGGGATCGTCACCGTCAGCACGCCGTCGGTGTAGCCGGCGGAGATCGCGGCCAGGTCCAGGCCGTTGGACAGGGCGATCTGCCGCTGGAACACCCCCACCGGGCGTTCGGCCACCACGTACGCCGCCCCCTCGGGGCGTTCCGCGCGGCGCTCGGCGCGCACCGTCAGGGTGGTGTTTTCCGCAGTCACCTGCAAGGAGGACTCGTCCACCCCGGGCAGGTCGAAGCGCAGCACGTAGTTGGCGCCTTCGCGGAATGCGTCCAGCGGCATCGGGCGGGGCGTGCGCGCCGTGCCCAACACCTCGCTGGTGAACCGGTCCAGCTCACGGAACGGGTCAAACCGCAACGAGCTCATGATCCTCTCCTCGTGACAACTCGTCTCCAACAACCAACAGAGCACCCCACACGGTCGGCGTCGGTCGCGGCGGTCGGGGACCCCGGCCCGGGTTCCGGACCGCCGTCATTGACGCCATGACCATGGACAGCCGCAACCCGCTTGAAGCGATGCTCGCCATCAGGCAACAGAAATACTAGACCATCGCCTACAGACTTGTGAAGCCTCGGGGGGTAGATACTTGAGTCGATCACGCGTAGCTAAGCCGGCGCCCGCCGGGGCGGCGGCGGTGAGTCAAGCTCTCGGCACCGCAGGGCTCTCGGATACCCGCGCACCGTGAGCCCGACGGCGGCCCCTGGGCGCTCTCGCGGAACTGTGTCCCTACACTCGGGCCGTTCCGGCACCCCAGGAAGAGAATTGAGGCGCCGTGAAGCTGATCGAGGCACTGGCCGACACGACACTTCCGGCCGATCCACCCGAGCGAGCGCTGGTGTATCTCAATCCCGCCACCGTGGGAAAGTTCGTTGTCGTCGCCCACGATGACGGCCACGTGATCATGATGGGCCCGGCAGGCCAGGCTGGTGTCTTGACCTGGATCGTCAACCGACGCTTCCCGTCCCGCGCCGATGCCCTGGATTACCTAGACACCCTGTAGGCGACCCCAGGCCGCGGGGAGCGACCGCCGATCGAGGGGCGCATGGCGCCCGGCCGGGGCTGGCTGGCGCGCCGAGGCTGCCGGCTGCGCGAACGCGCGACCAGGACGGCCTGCCGCTCCTTCCGCAACAGACCCTCGGAACACGCCAAAGAAAATCTGTAGGGGTTGCGGTAGACATAGCCTGGGGCTCGTGTTAGCTTTGCTCTCGTTGAAGCGAGCAAGAGTCCATGCGGGGCGACAGAGACTAGTTGCCCGTTCGAGTGGATAGGCAGGTCAGGCGTGTTGGGGCCGGGTTGGTGCACGGGGCTCCGGGCGGTGACACTGCCGGCGGCCACCAGGGCCGTGAACGGATCAGCAGTACGGCACAGCACTACCGCAAGACGTAAGACAGCACGAGGCGCAAGGAACTGTTCGACCATGCGTGTAGTGCACGCGAGTCAGGGCCGAGTTCGATGTCAGGGTCCTGACCGGTGAGTGGCGGAGAACGCTAGCCGCCCGACAAGCACGTGGCAGCACACAGGTCAGACGTGTCGGGACCGGGTTCGATGTGAGGGTTCCAGCCAAGACCAAGGCGGCCAGTAGGTAGGGCCGTGAGGTGCCGGGGCGGTGTTTTTCCGGACCGCCCGGAGAGAAAGCAGAAGTATCCAGGTCAGGCGTATCGGAGCCAAGGTCGATGTGTGGGCTCTGATCGAGGCCAAGGCGGCCAGCTAGCAGGGCCGTGAACGCGCAAGTGCACGTAGCAGTTCGTGAGGGTCGGGCGTTTCGGGACCAGGTTCGATGTGTGGGTTCCGATCGAGACCAAGGCGGTCAGCACGTGGGGCCGTGTGTGGATGTACC
>NZ_JBFAZP010000020.1:0-49489 GCF_040681875.1 Longispora sp. NPDC051575
GGGGGGGGCGGCGCCCCCCCCCGGGGGGCCGCGGGGCCGGCGGGGGGCCCGGGCGGGAAAACCCCCCGCCCCCCGCGGGGTCCTCCGGGGTCCACGGCCCTTACTTCCCGTCTAGCGCCAGCTGTTGCGGAACGGCTGCCGGGGCGCGTTCAGGTCCGGCCGGCCGATCAGCTTGTCCGACGACAGCGCGTAGATGCCGTCGTTCGTGAACACCCACACCAGGTTGCGGTCCCATTCCACGTACACGGCGTGGGTCTGGTTGCCCCGGGCGTAGTCGGGCACGTCCTTGCTGTACCCGGCCGGCACGAACTGGGCCGCGATCCTCGGCCGCTTCGGGTCGGACGTGTCGTAGAACTGCACCCCCGCGTTGTAGAACGCGTAGGGCAGCAGGCCCTGGTCCGGGTCGCCCGGCGAGGTGTAGCTGCCGGTCCGCTTCGGCCCGAAGCTGCCGCCGCGCTGACAGTAGTCGTCGAACTTCGCCTTCTTCGCGGGCTCCGGCCGGGGCAGGGCGCCCACGATCCGGGGCTTGGCCGGGTCCCGGGCGTCGATCTGGAACACGTCCTTGTACGGCTCGTAGCAGTCCTCACCCAGCGGGTACCCGGACACGTACACGTATCCGGTCTTCGCGTACTGCGACACGTCGACGTTGTCCGCCTCGGTGCCGCCGACGCTGGCCGGCAGGTCCACGTGCCCGACCTGCTTCATGTTCGCCGGATCGGAGATGTCCAGGATGGACATGCCGAACCCGGCGAGCGCGGCGAACGCGTACCTGCCGCCGTGCTCCACGGGCTGCGGGATGAACAGCGACATCCGCGCGCCCATCCAGGACGTCTGGTTGCCGCACCGCTGGTTCTTCGCGTAGGCCGCCGCCTCGGAGGCCAGCTGGCCCGGGTAGTGCCACTCGCCGAGCTTCTTCGGCGCCGCCGGGTTCGACATGTCCCAGGCCTGGTAGCCGGGGGAGTAGAGGTAGGTCGGCACCTCGGTGTTGCTCCACGAGTCCAGCGGGGCCGTGGCGATGAACATGTACTTCTCGCCGATGTAGTACGGCGTGTCGATCGAGCCCGAACCCTGCTGCGGCGCGCCGGTCGGGTTCGAGTTCAACGGGTCGGCGATGGAGGCGTCCGTGCTGACCGTGGACAGCAGCTTCCAGTCCTTCTTGCGCGGCCCGTTGAGCTGGTACACCTTGAAGCCCTTGAGGCCCTTGGTCTCCCGCAGCGCGGCCACGCCCTCCGGGTTGTGGAACTTGGAGTGCTCCGGACTGTCACCCAGCTCCCCGACCTGGCGCTTCTGCTCGAAGCTCTGCACCATGACGTAGGCCTTGAGCTTGGCGTTCCACTGGATCGTGGACGCGCCCCAGTAGTCGTAGGCCGCCCAGTCCTTCCCGGCGTACTTCTCGACGTTCTCGCCGTAGGGCACCGAGACGTCGTCGCGGCTCATCGTCTCGACGACCTTCACGTTCTTCACGTCCGTGATGTCGTACACCCGGCCGGCGCTGCGGTCGTACTGGAACATGTACCGCCGGCCGTCGAAGTCGACGATGTTCTGCCAGGTATGGAAGTAGTCGGGGGTGAACTGGGCACCCCGGTAGGAGGCCTCCACCTTGACGTCCCCGGACGTGTAGCTGTTCGGGTCGTAGCCGAAGGTCTTCGGGAACAGCTCCTGCGCCCCACCCGGGAACGCTTTACGCTCCTCGTTCGCCGGGGTCAGGTCGGGGTGCCGGAAACTGCCGTCGAGCTGCATGCCGTAGCTGCCGGGGTCCGCGTCGGCCGGGCGGCGGTCGCCGCACACCGTGGGGACGCCCGGTCCGGTCGGCGCGGCCTGGACCGTCGCCGGACCCAGGCCGACGAGCAGCCCGAGCGCGGTGGCGGACGCCGCGAGTACTCTCTTGCGCATCAGTCCTTCTCTCCTGTGGTGGAACTAGACCCCCGAGTGGTGGACCAGCGCGTCGGCGGCGCGCCAGCAGTCATGGAACGTCGAGTACAGGGGCACGGGCGCGAGCCGGATCACGTCCGGGTACCGCGCGTCGGCGATCACCCCGTCCGCCTCGGCCATCCGCGCGGCCAGCTTGTCCGCGTCCCCGGGCACCCGGACGGACAGCTGACAGCCCCTGTTCTTCGGCGTGATCACGGTCAGGCCGGGGGCCTCGGCGAGCAGGCCCGCCAGGTACCCCGTCATCCGCAGGCTCTTCGCCCGCAGCGTGGCCATCCCGATCCGGTCGAACAGCCTCAGCGACGCCAGCACCGGGGCCATCGCGAGCACCGGCGGGTTCGACAGCTGCCACGCGTCGGCGGAGGCGACCGGCTCGAACTCCGCCGGCATCCGGAACCGGGTCTCCGGATCGGTGCCCCACCAGCCCGACAGGCGCGGCAGGCTCCGGTCGGCGGTGTGCCGCTCGTGCACGAAGCAGCCGGCCACCGCCCCCGGCGCGCTGTTGAGGTACTTGTACGAGCACCAGGCCGCGAAGTCCACGTCCCAGTCGTGCAGCGCGAGGGGTACGTTGCCGACGGCGTGCGCCAGGTCCCAGCCCGACACCGCGCCGGCCGCCCGGGTGGCCGCCGTGATGGCCCCGATGTCCATCAGCTCGCCGGTCAGGTAGTTCACCCCGCCGAGCAGCACCAGGGCCACGGTGTGCCCCTCGGCGGCCAGGAACGCGGTCACGTCGGCGGTGCGCAGACACTCCTCGCCGGGCCTGGGCCGCAGCCGGACCACGGTCGCGTCCGGGTCCAGTCCATGGTGGACGGCCTGGCTGCGCACCACGTACGAGTCCGACGGGAACGCCGAGTCCTCGATCACGATCCGGGTCCGCTCGCCGGCCGGCCGGTAGAAGGTGGCCATCATCAGGTGCAGGTTGACCGTGAGCGAGTTCATCACCACGGTCTCGTGCGGGAGCGCGCCGACCAGGCGGGCCGCCGGTTCGCGGAGCAGCTCGTGGTAGCGGTACCAGGGGCGCTCCGCCCGGTGGTGGCCCTCGACGCCGTAGCGGCCCCAGTCGTCGAGTTCCCGGGCGATCAGGAACCGGGTCTCGCGGGGTTGCAGGCCGAGGGAGTTGCCGGCCAGGTAGGCGGCCTCCGGGTACCGGCCGCCGGGGGCCGGCGGGATGTGGAACTCGGGGCGCAGGGTCGGCAGCGGGTCGTCGGCGTCGCGGCGGAAGGCGGCGGCCTCGGTGTAGTCGGTGACGGTCACCGGGCACCACCCGGGAGGGCCTCGGCGGCCCGGGCGGACGCGGCCCGGGCGGGCGTTGCCTCGGTGGCCGGGGCCGGTCGCGCGGTGGCCCCGGCGCGGGCCAGGTCCAGGGCGATGTCCACGATCATGTCCTCCTGTCCGCCGACCATGCGGCGTCGCCCGGCCTCCGCGAGAATGTCGCGGGTGTCGAGCCCGTATCGGGCGGCCGCCGCCTCGGCGTGCCGCAGGAAGCTGGAGTAGACCCCGGCGTAGCCGAGCGTCAACGTCTCCCGGTCGACCCGCACCGGGCGGTCCTGCAACGGCCGGACCAGGTCGTCGGCCGCGTCCATCAGCGCGTACAGGTCGCAGCCGTGGGTCCAGCCCATCAGGTCGGCCACGGCCACGAACGCCTCCAGCGGACAGTTGCCCGCGCCCGCGCCGTGCCCCGCGAGGGACGCGTCGACCCGGCGGGCGCCGTTCTCCACGGCCACCACGGAGTTGGCGACCCCGAGGCCCAGGTTGTGGTGCGCGTGGATGCCGACCTCGGTGGCGTCGTCGAGCACGTCGCGGTACGCGCGGACCCGGTCGGCGACGTCGTTCATGGTGAGCCGGCCGCCGGAGTCCGTGACGTAGACGCAGTGCGCGCCGTAGGACTCCATCAGCCGGGCCTGCCGGGCCAGTTCCGTCGGGTCGGCCAGGTGCGACATCATCAGGAAGCCGGCGACGTCCATGCCGAGTTCGCGGGCGGTGGCGATGTGCTGGGCGGACACGTCGGCCTCGGTGCAGTGCGTGGCGACCCGGACGGACCGCACCCCGAGGGCGTGCGCGCGGCGCAGGTCGGCCACCGTGCCGATCCCGGGGAGCAGCAGGGTGGTGAGCACCGCGTTGCGGGTCACCGGGGCGGCGGCGGCGAGCCACTCGTCGTCGGTGTGCGCGCCGGGGCCGTAGTTCACGGAGGAGCCGGCGAGGCCGTCGCCGTGCGCGACCTCGATGCCGGCGACCCCGGCGGCGTCCAGGGCGGCGGCGATCGTGGCGACCTGGGCGGTGCTGAACCGGTGCCGGCTGGCGTGCATGCCGTCGCGGAGGGTGACGTCCTGGACGAACACGTGCGTGCCGGCGGTGCCGCTGGCCGGGGCCGTGGTGCCCGCGTCGGTCGCGTAGGAGGGAGTGGTCATGCCCGCACCAGCCGTTCCGCCACCCGCAGCGCGGCGGAGGTCATGATGTCGAGGTTCCCGGCGTACGCCGGCAGATGGTCGCCCGCGCCCTCGACCTCGAGGAACACGGACACGAGATACCCGGGCCCGCCCAGGTCCGCGAGGTGGTCGCCGGCCGCGACGGCCCGGAACTGGACCTCCTGCTTGAGCCGGTACCCGGGCACGTAGGCGGACACCTCCGCGACCATCTTCTCGACCGACGCCGTGACCTGGGCCGGGTCGCAGTCCCCGACCAGGCAGTACACGGTGTCGCGCATGATCAGGGCCGGCTCGGCCGGGTTGAGCACGATGATCGCCTTGCCCCGGGCCGCGCCGCCGACGGTGCACAGCGCCCGCCCGGTGGTCTCGGTGAACTCGTCGATGTTGGCCCGGGTACCCGGACCGGCCGAGCGCGAGGCGATGGACGCGACGATCTCGGCGTACGCGACCGGGGCGACCCGGTGCACGGCCGCGACGATCGGCACGGTGGCCTGCCCGCCGCAGGTGACCATGTTCAGGTTGGGCGCGTCGAGGTGCTCGTCGAGGTTCACGGCGGGCACCACGTGCGGGCCGATCGCGGCCGGCGTCAGGTCGACGAGCCGGACCCCGTACGGGCGCAGGACCTGCTCGTGGTGGCGGTGCGCGCCGGCCGAGGTCGCGTCGAACACGACCGTGACCTGGTCGAAGCCGGGCATCGCGACGAGCCCCTCGACGCCCTCGTGGGTGGTGGGCACGCCCAGGTCGCGGGCTCGAGCGAGCCCCTCGGAGTTCGGGTCGATGCCGGCCAGGGCGGCCAGTCGGAGCGCGGGGGAGCGCAGTACCTTGATCATCAGGTCGGTGCCGATGTTGCCCGAGCCGATGATCGCGACGGTGCCCGTCATCGGTTGCCTTTCAGGTCGAAGAAGCCGACGGCGTTGCCGCCGAGGATGAGGTCCCGGTCCCCGGGGGAGGCGATGCCGGCCCGGACCACGTCGCCGGGGGTCTCCTCGCCGAGCGGGAACGGGTAGTCCGAGCCGAGCAGCACCCGGTCGGCCCCCATCACCTCGACGAGCAGCCGCAGCGCGCGCGGGTCGAACACGGCGGAGTCCACCGTGAACCGGTCGAGGTAGCCCGACGGCGGCTTCGCGGAGTCCGCCCGGACCAGGTCGCGGCGGTGCCAGGCGTTGTCGGCCCGGCCGAGCAGATAGGGGAAGCTGCCGCCGCCGTGCGCGAAGCACAGCCGCAGCGACTCCGGCAGCCGGTCGAACGCCCCGGACAGGGCCAGCCGCAGCATGGTCAGCTGGGTCTCGGCGGCCATCCCGACCAGCCAGGGCAGCATGTGGCCGGCCATCCGGTCCGCACCGAGCATGTCCCACGGGTGCACGAGCACGGGCGCGCCGACCTGGGCGCAGTGCGTGAGGAACTCCACCATCGCGCCGTCGTCGAGGTAGTCGGTGCCGACGTGGTTGCCGATGTGCACGCCGTGGTGCCCGGCCGCCACCGCCGCGGTGACCGTCTCGCAGGCGAGATCGACATCCTGCAAGGGCACCTGGCAGAGGGGTACGAGGCGCTCGGGTGCCGCCGCGCAGTGCGCCAGGATCCGCTCGTTGACCAGCGCGCACCAGTCGGCGGCCCGGTCGGCGGGCGCGTCGTAGCCGAACATCAGGGGCGTGGACGACACGACCTGGACGTCGACCCCGGTGGCCTCCATCGCGGCCAGCCGTTCCGCGGGGTCCCACAGCCCGGCGGTCACCGGCCGGTACTCGGCCCCGCCGGTCATCATCATGCCCGCGCCGTCGGCGTCCCGGCGCAGCCACGGCTCGTCGGCCACGCCCAGGGCCCGGCCCTCCGCCCGGCTGATCTCGGGGAACACGTGCGCGTGGCTGTCCACCACCGGCGGCCTCACGGTCGGACCTCGACCACGGGGCGCGCGGACTCCGGCCACTGCTTCCCGGGGTGGGTCGCGCCGCAGTGCGGGCACAGCCGGTCGGAGGCGTAGAAGGCGTTGAACACCGGGGGCAGGTCGTCCACGATGGACGTCACGCGCACCTCGGAGCGGCGGACGAGGTGGTGGCACTCCAGGCAGTACCACTCGAAGGCGTCGAGGTGGCCCTCCGGCCGGGCGTACTCGACCACGAGGCCGATGCTGTCGGGTTCGGGGCGCTGGGGGGAGTGCCGGACGTGCGCGGGCAGCAGGTACACGTCGCCCTCGTTGAGCTGCACGTCCACCGGCGGCCGGCCCGCCTCCTCCATGATCCGCAGGACCATGTTGCCCCGGAGCTGGTAGAAGAACTCCTCCACCGGATCGTCGTGGAAGTCGGTGCGCTGGTTGGGACCGCCGACGACGGTGACCATCAGGTCGGTGCCCTGCCAGACCTGCACATTGCCCACGGGCGGGCGGAGCAGGTCGCGGTGCTCGTCGATCCAGCGCTGGAAGTTGAACGGTTGCCTCACTGCGGCCTCCTCGGCGCGTACGCCACACAGGCGATCTCGATCAACAGGTGCGGGTGCGGGAGCTGGTGCACGGCGACCGTGGTGCGGGCCGGCCCGGACTCGTCGAAGTACTCGGAATAGACGGCGTTGTACCCGCCGAAGTCGTTCATGTTCACCAGGTACGTGGTCACGTTCACCACGTCGGCGAGGTCCGCGCCGGCCGCCCGCAGGATGGCCGCCACGTTGTCGAGCACGGCGGTGGTCTGCGCGCGGATGTCGAGGTCGGTGACGCCCATCGGGTCGACGGTGGCCCCCGCGAACGTGCCGTCGGGCCGTCGCGAACTGGTGCCGGACACGAACAGCAGGTCACCGGCCCGGCGGACATGCGGGAACCGGCCCCGGGGCGGTGCGGCCCCGGCCACGGTCAGCGCCTCGTCTCGACCGGTCACGGTCGGGGCGGCGGCATCCTCGCCGGACACTGTCGGCGCGGCGTCGACCGGGCCGTTCGGGCCCGGAGCGGTCGCCGGTCGCGGGTCGTGGCTGGTCACGTCGTAACCTCCACGTGCCCGAGCCCCGCCGCGACCACCCGGACGTGCGCGCCCGCCGGTAGTTCCACGGCCGCCGTAGCGGCCCCGGCCAGGACTACCCAGCCCGGCTCCAGCGCCAGACCGGCAGCCCCCGCGAGCCGGGCCGCCGCCACGAGCGACCGCAGCGGGTGCCCGAGGATCGCCGCCGAGGACCCCGCCGCCGCGACCCGGCCGTCGATCTCCAGCAGCATGCCCAGATTCGACAGGTCCACGGCCGCCGGGTCGTGCCACGGGCCGACCCCGAACGCGGCGGCCGAGGCGTTGTCGGCGATCACGTCCGGCAGCGAGAAGGAGAAGTCGGCGAACCGGGAGTCGAGCACCTCGTAGGCGACCGCGACGCCGGCCACCGCGCGGGCCGCCGTGGCCGCGGTGACCGGCCCGGAGAGGGGCTCGCCGAGCAGGAACGCGAGCTCCGGCTCGACCCGGGGGTGGATCAGCGCCGCGTGGTCGAGCCGGCCGCCGTCCTCCACCACCATGGCGTCGGTGAGCAGGCCCCAGATCAGGTCCGCGACACCCATCTGGGCCATCTTCGCCCGGCTGGTGAAGCCCATCTTCACGCCGACGAAGGTCTCGCCCCGGGCCACCCGCAGGTCGAGGGCCGCGCGCTGCACCGCGTAGGCCGCGTCCACGTCCAGGGGACCTTCGCTGGTCAGCCGGGGGATCGCGCGACGACCACGGACGGCGTCGTCGAGCTGGCGCGCGTGCCCGGCGACAAGGCCGGCGTCGGGGGCGCCGCGCCCCGCGTACCCGTCAAGGCCGCTCCGCCCCGCGTACCCGTCAAGATCTAGGTTCTTCATGATTGTCCTCCGAACGCGACCCGCACCGAACCCAGACCGTCGATCCGCGCCTCCAGCACGTCCCCGGGCACCGCCGCGACCATCGGGCCGAGCGCGCCGGTGAGCACCGTGTCCCCGGCCCGCAACGGGGTGCCCAGGGCCGCGAGGGTGTCGGCGAGCCACAGCGCGGCGTGCAGCGGATGCCCGAGGCAGGCCGCGCCGAGCCCGACCGAGACCTGCTCGCCCCGGCGCTCCATGACCATGCCGGCGAGCCGCAGGTCCACGTCGGCGAGGGCCACGGGCCGGTTGCCGAGCACGTACATCCCGGAGGACGCGTTGTCGGCCACCGTGTCCACGAGCGTGATGTCCCAGTCCCGGATCCGGCTGCCCACCACCTCGATCGCCGGCAGCGCGAACGCGGTGGCCCGGATCAGGTCCGCCACGGTGTGCCGTTCCCGGTCGAGGTCGCGGTCGAGGACCAGCGCCACCTCGGCCTCGGCCTTGGGTTGCAGCACCGCCCCGGCCGGCACCTCCGCGCCGTCGGGCAGGCACATGTCGGCGAACAGCGCGCCGAAGTCCGGCGAGTCCACCCCGAGCTGGCGCTGCACGGCCACCGAGGTCAGCCCGATCTTGCGGCCCACGAGCCGGCGGCCGTCGAGCAGCGCCTGCTCCGTGCCCAGCGCCTGGACGGCGTAGGCCTCGGCGGCGGTGGAGATCAGGTCCCGGACCGGCGCGCACGGCACCCCGGTCCGCCGGGCCTCGGCGAGCCGGTCGGCGGCCTCCCGGATCACTGCTCCGCCCCGATCCCGACGCACACCGTCACCGGCTCCGAGAAGAAGTCCAGCGAGTGCGCGCCGCCCTCCCGGCCGATGCCCGAAGAACGCAGACCTCCGAAGGGGGTACGCAGATCCCGCAGGTTCCAGCAGTTCACCCACACGATGCCGGCCTCGATCCGGGCCGCGACCCGGTGCGCGCGGGACAGGTCGGTGGTCCACACGGTGGCCGCCAGCCCGTACTCCGAGTCGTTCACCCGCCCCACCACCTCGGCCTCCGTGTCGAACGGCGCCACATGGCACACCGGCCCGAAGATCTCCTCCCGCACGGTCCGAGTGTCGTCGCCGAGCCCGGTCAGCACGGTCGGTTCGACGAAGAAGCCCTGGTCCATGGCTCTGCCGCCCACCTCGACCGTCGCGCCCTCCTCCTCGGCCAGCCGGAAGTGGCCCAGCACCTTCGCGCGGTGCCCGGCGGAGATCATCGGGCCGTAGTCGACGCCTGGTCTGAGTGCCCGGGTCCGTTCGGCCAGCGCCCGGACGAAGCGGTCATAGACGGGACGCTGCACGTAGACCCGCTCGGTGCACAGGCAGATCTGCCCCGCGTGCGTGAAGCTCGACCGCACCGTCCCGGCGACCGCCGCGTCCAGATCCGCGTCGGCGAACACCACGGCCGCGTTCTTGCCCCCCAGCTCGAACGACACCGGGGTCAGGTTCGCAGCGGCGGCGCCCATGATCGTCCGGCCGGTCGCCGTGGCCCCCGTGAACGCGATCGCGTCCACCCCGGGATGCGCCACCAGGTGCGCCCCGGTCGCGGCGGCCCCGTGCACCAGGTTGAACACCCCGGCGGGTACGCCCGCCGCGTCGATCACCTCCGCGAGCAGCGTCGCCGTGCGCGGGGTCAGCTCACTGGGCTTGGCCACCACCGTGTTGCCCATGGCCAGCGCCGGCGCGACCTTCCAGGTCAGCAGCAGCAGCGGCAGGTTCCACGGCGCGACCACCGCGACCACGCCCAACGGCCGGCGCAGCGTGTACGACAGGGCCGCCCCGGAGTTCCAGCCGTGCGCCGCCGTCGGATACGCCTCCTCGGCCCGCCCGTACAGCAGGTCCGCGTACGCCCGGAAGTTCCCGACGGCGCGGGGGATGTCCACGGTCGCGGCCAGCTCCCGGGGCTTCCCGGTGTCGGCCACCTCGGCGGCCACGAACTCGTCGAACCGGGCCTCGATCCCGTCGGCGATCCGGCGCAACACGGCCCGGCGCCCCTCGACCCCTTCCTCGCCCCACGGCCCACCCAGCGCGCGCCGGGCGGCGGCCACGGCCCGGTCCACGTGCGCGGCGGACGCCTCGGGCACCGTACCGGTCGTGCGGCCGTCCGTGGGGTCCACCAGCGCGAACGTGTCGGCGGCGGACTCGAACGCTCCGTCGATGTAGAGCACCGGATCTCCTCGGGTCGGGTTGTGCCCCTCACTCTGACCTCCAGAGCTATGCTTGACTAATACTGATCTGCGCCTTAGCTATACCAATCTTGATATAGGAGATCCCGTGCCGGACCTGCTCGGCGGCAAACTCAAGCTCCGCCACCTCGTCCTGGTCACCGCGATCGCCGACCACGGCAGCGTCCTGCGCGCCGCCGAACACCTCCGGCTCGCCCAACCCGCCGCCACCCGCGCCCTCCGCGAGCTCGAGGACCTCCTCGGCGTCGACCTGTTCACCCGGGGCCCGCGCGGCATGCGCCTGACCGTGTTCGGCGAAGCCTTCCTGGAGCACGCCCGAGCGGTGCTCACCGAGCTCCGCCGGGCCGGCGAACGCATCGTCGGCCTCGCCGACACCGAGGTCGGCACCGTCACCATCGGCACCCTGCTCGCCGGCTCCAACGTCCTCCTGCCCCGGGCCATCGCCTCCCTGAAACGCGACCGCCCCGGCGTCACGGTCGTCGTCCGGGAGTCGACCTTCGACACGTTGGTGCCGGCGCTGCTCGCGGGGGAGGTGGACCTGATCGTGGGGCGGCTCAACCCGGTGCACACCCGTCCCGAGCTACGCCAGGTGACCCTGTACAGCGAGCCGGTGCGGCTCGTCGTCCGTGCCGGGCACCCGGCCGTCGGTCGGCCCGACCTGACGCTCGCGGACCTGATGGACTATCCGTGGATCCTGCCGCTCACCCAGACGGCACTCCGGCAGGAACTCGAACAGGTCCTCGCCCGGCACGGCCTGGAGCTGCCGGCCGACCGGGTGGAGTGCACGTCGATCCTGACGATGCGGGCGCTGCTCGTGGAGACCGACATGATCGCGGCGCTGCCCGGGTTGGTGGTGAGTACCGATGAGCGGTTGGTGGCGTTGCCGGTGGAGTTGGAGTCGGTGCGGCGGGCTGTGGGGGTGACGTTGTTGTCGGAGCGGTTGTTGACGCCTTCGGCGGGGTTGATGTTGGAACATTTGCGGGGGCGGGCGGAGGAACTGCGCGGGGCCCTGGAGACAGTGGGGCACTGAGCGACTGTCTGACTACGGATCAGAAGGTTAGGGGTTCGAGTCCCTTCGGGCGCACACAGTTTGACCTGGGCTCCTTCCTCCGAACGGAGGATGGGGCCTAGGTCATTTTTTGCGCCTAGCCCTTGCCGGTTTCCCCACGCTTCCCCGCGTAACCCCACGGGTAACCGCTACACGCGAGCAACAACGGAGCAGCACGGAGCTGCATTTCACGCGGGTGAGACGGGCCGAGCCCTGGTCGAATCAGATAGTTGGAAGGCGCGACACCGGGCCGGGCGTTTCCTCCACGGGCGTGGAGCGGACGACGTGAGGACCGTGATGATGCACCGGACCGGCGGTTCACCTCCACGCTCGTGAAGGTGAACCGGGCATTCCACCCACAGGACCAAACGACCGTCAGGCGCCCGCGGCAGCGGAACCGCAGCCAGCACATCCCGCAGCCGGCCGTCATCGACACGACCACAAGCCACCGCGTCATAGAGACCGCCATGCCCGCGCCGGTGCTCACCCACCAGCGACAGCTCCGCCAGCGACCGCACCGGCCCGTCCGCGCACAACACGGCATCCGCCAGCTCGAACAACGCGTCAGCCCTCGCGGTCAAAGCCTCGTAGAACCCTCGCCGGAACCCGGACAACTCCCCGAACGCCGCACCACGACCACCGTCACGCACACTAACCCCGCAGCCCTTGAACCGATCATCACACTGTCGCAAGTGGAATGATCGACCAAGAGCCGTCCTCACGATCACCCGGGTGAGCTCTCGGTACCCACAGGTTAAAGATCAAGTTAGCGGTGCAACTCGCCGCACCTAGCGGTACAGGCCAGAGGATCTCATCTCTGCCGATAGACTGCCTCGGGCAAGTTGAGGGAGTCCTGGAGGAGTAGGTGCCGTACCTGATCGGCGAGTCGAACGGCGACGACGAGGTGGAGTTCGCGGTCGACGTCGCCGGCATCCCCTCCGCGCAGGGAAAGGCCGAGCGACTCAAGGCCACGGTGCGTGGTGAGCTCCAGTTTGCGGCACGGGCCGCGATGAGCCGGCGTAAGCTTCTGAAAACCGGCATCTGGCTCACTAATCATATGTTTCACACATTCATCCGCAGCAAGCAGGACATGGACAATAGTCATAAATTTGTCCAAGACTGCCTGTCGGGCATCGTCTACCCTGACGACTGCACGATCGAGGACAGCTGGCAGAAGCGATACGACCTGCGTAAGAAGACCTTCGACATGTGCACGCCTAGGCTTGCCCTCGACCTGTTGCCCCAGGTCCCGCGTCGCTCGATGATCTATATTTACGCCACGACCGATTTCGAAAAGGCTATGTCGCGGAGGGGGGTCAGCAATGGGTAGCTGGTTTGCGTATCGAACAATTCTGGATAAAATTTCGGAGTACTTCGACGAGGGGTATTCGCTGCGCCCGCCCCGCAAGGGGGTAATCTCGACGCAGGCTCCGGATTTCCTCTTCTATCGCGAAGGTCTAACGGTAGTTTTGGAAGTGAAATCGGGACATTGGAAGCATCTGAAACCAGCGCCCCGATTGAGTGAAGGTCGACCATCAAGGGTTGACTTTTTGTGGCTCCCAGATGCCGAGCTCAGCTCAATAGAGATGGTCGGCCGGCGAGCTGTGGATGCTGCGAGGATTCTTGAGTCGGGTCATCTCGAAGCGGCTTTGATCATGGCCGTGGCGGCGATCGAAGCGGCCATGCACCGCATAGCCCTGACCCTGCCAGGGCGGGACATCCCTACCCCGGAGTCGCTCACCCCGCTTATCGGGCTCCTCCTTGACGAAGGCTTGCTCGAAGAAGTAGACCCCGGGCTCTTGGATGAGATCTTCGTACGGCGCAACCAGGTTGCGCACGGGTATGCGCTCGACGATCAACTTCGAAAGCCATTTGTTGCCCAAGCAGTTCAGTTGGCGCAACAGTTGTTGTCATCGAGGAAGCTTGGAGTTCATGAAGCCCTCAACCGCGTATTCACATTCGAAGCGATGGATCTGGCGCTGAGGCGGGAGTACGCGCAGATTCGCTCTCGCATAGAGCGAGAACACTTGTTGAAGGAGACCCTTGTGAATGAGGCCGTCGATCTATGCCGTGAGGTGACCGAAGCCGCACTGGTTTCGTCTGGTGTCTAAGCCACAAACTGGATGCGCGTACCAGAGGTACCATATTGACCAGCATGGAGAAGGAGCCGGTGAAGCGCTCCGGTCCCGGTCTCGGACGCTGCGGCTGCGGCCGGCCATAGCCGGAGCCGTGGTCGACCTGTACGACCCCGAGGCTGAGTCGCCGAAGGCGATGACGGCGACCTCCTCGACGACCGGCTTGTCCTGCGACGAGCCCACGTTTCGCCCGGCACTGGCCGCCGAGCCGACCCGCCTACGCGTGGCCCTGCTCCTGGTCCTCAGGTCGCGCGTTTCGGACGTGACCGGCGCGACCCCTGTCCTCCCGGGTACGCCGAGAGACACCTCCTGATCGGATCATCCGGAAGGGAGGCGAGATCCAGGCCATCCCGCTGCCCGCGTTCGTCGACGACAAGCAGGCTCACCACAGTGGTTGCGGTCGGCCGGCTCGACGGGCACCTGATCTGCGGCGTCGACGCCGGACCGACTACCGAGGCCGCGCTGATCCGCGCCAACTGTCGCATCGCCCGGGGTCAGCGGCGGGTTCTAGAAACGATCGTCGAACAGCTCTCGCCTGGGACTACGTCGGTGCCGAGGGCTTCTGCCCGCGATGATTCCACGGGCACCCAAGTCGGCGATCGTCGTGTTCCATATTTGCCGCCGATACCACTGCTCATTCCTTCGACATCTGTCTGAGCAGTACACGGCGTTGATTCGGCGAAGGCGCTTCCCGTCTCGAGTGAGAACTGGCATCGGTCCAGTGCAGTGATAACAAAGATCACGTTCGGCAACTGGGAGCCGGACGTACTCGGCTCGCTGAGCGCTGCGCCAGGACTTCTGTCGGCAGGCGCTCGAGCAGAACCTCGCAGTGTCGGGCGGTCCTCGGCAAGCGCTGACGGCATCCGGGAGCGAGGCAATGAGGCGGCGAGACAGGGGACTCTGCGATGTTGGAATGCTAGTGCACGTTGCCGTGCGCGGGAAGACGTTTCGTGAAACGATCCGTGAAACACACCTCTAAGCACAAAGGGCCAGGTAGGGACGGTGGCATATCGAGATTCGTCGTATCCTACGCGCGTGCCTGTGGATAACCCCGACTCTGAATTTGTCGTACCGTCTGCGAGAATCAGATCGGGACACATCGCATGTGGACACTGTGGTTAGCTGTCGTTTTCGCAGCTAGACACGGCCGATACTGTGCCGGTCCAAGGAATGCGCGCCGTTCGCGGAAACGCGAACGGCACCCGCTGTAACGGGTGCCGCTCCTAGCCCACTCGATCCTGCTAGCACGCAAAAAGGCCACCATGAGCGTACCGTCTGCCTCCCAAAGGGGGATGGCGAAGCCAGGCTACTGTCCCGCCGCTGCCTCCCGTTGACCCAGTTCGTCAGGGTGCTAACCGCCCTGACCGGGTTCATCGCAGCGGCAACCGGGCTCATAGCAGTCCTCAAGTAGCTCCGAGCGGCTCGGCGGCCAGCCGTCGAGCCGCCAACTACGGTCGAGATTTTGCGTAGTCTGGCCTGGGGTTTCTAGTGTGTCGGGAAACTGGCACCCTGTCGGGTTCACGCTGACGTGTTGTGGCGCCACTCCCCATGTGAGGCTGCTGGAGGAGGAGTTGTGGTGGACGTGGTCGTCATGGTTGTGGTGCCGTTGGCTGCTTTGTGGCTGCGGTTGTACTTCCGGCTGCGGGGGCAGCGCGAGGACCGCCAGTATCTGCTCGCCGCAGCGCGGTTGCCGCACGGCAGCAGGATCGTTGAGCAGCGTGGTGGAGGAGTTAGTCGGATGGTGACGGTGGGGGACGTGCGCGCAAGCGAAACCGGCAATGGGTGAAACCGCCGGGCCGGTCCTTCCGGAACCCGCTGAACAGCTACCAGTGCCGGCGACCGGACACGTGGACCAAGGTGGCACAGCCGCCGTTCGTGTTGGCGTGGATGCGGCGTTCAGTTCCTACTACCGGTCCTTCGCGCCCACGCTAGTCGCGTTCCTGATCTGGCAAGGCGCCCGACTGCATGACGCTGCGGAACTGGCGCAGGAGACGATGATCGAGGCCTATCGCTCCTGGGAGTCGATCGAGCACCCGAGATCGTGGGCCCGGCGGGTGGCGTCGCGCAAGTACGGCCGGATGATCGCCCGTGTCGAAGCTCTGCCGGCAGAACTCGCTGAAGACCAGGTGCCGTTGCTGAGCGTGAGGTGCGACGTGGCCGAATGGGAACAGCGGCAGGACGTTCTGCGGCGCCTCGCCCGACTTCCGGCCAGACAACGACAGGTCATGGCATGGCGCCTCGACGGCTACGAACCAGCTGAGATAGCCGATGAACTCAGCATGACACCAGAGGCGGTGCGGTCCAGCCTCCTGAAGGCCCGCCGCGCCATCCAGGCGCTCCTTTCCGGCGAAGAGGAGGCGAATTATGCATGACCTTGCTTCCGCCCCTGACCCGGACCGGTGGATCAAACAAGGGCACGTCGACCTGATCGCGGCCCTCGGAATCGTGCTGGACGTCAAAGCTGGGCTGCGCGATGTCCTCCTCACCGCGCGGCACGCCACGTTCACCGAACAGGTCCGTCAGTCCCTGGACATCGAAGCTGGACTGGCCGCGATCCTGCCGACCCCTCAAGTTCTCCAAACTCAGGCAACCCCGGGTCCCCCTGTAGCCGCCAGCGAACAATTTCCACCCAGTGCGCCCTCATCTGGGCCTGGCTCACACGTTGTTCAGGTCCTCATGACGCTTGACCCCAGCGCGCGCCTGATGGCCCGATATGAACCAGCGGTAGTCGCGCTCACGATGTATTGCGCCCGCGACGTCGCCCGCATCCGAACCCGTGAGTTCGTCCGCGACCTTGACGACGCTATCGCCGATGGCACCGCCCGTGCCCTCGCCCGCACATACCTCCACATCATCGGCCCCGTTCGCAACCTCATCCTTGCCCTCGACAAAGGCATCAAGGCAGACCTTGAATATCCTCGCGCTCTTGATCGCTACCACGGCCGCCGCTACAACCTCAACGAGGACCTCGAATACGCGCTACGCAAAGCCCTGGCTGACGACGCCGATATCGCCCGAGACCTCGGCCTCGAAAGCACGTCAATTCACGGCCTCGATCGTGCCCTCTCTTGCGATCTCGAACGCTTCGACTCCCTCCGCAGCAAGTTGGTTTTCAACCTCAACGGCGACGAAGACCTTGACTCCACCGGAGCCCGCTCCCGCTCCCGCCCCCGCGCCCGCGCCGATGCCCTCGACAGGACCTTCGACCTCATCGGAGCCCGCGCCCGCGCCCTCGCCGATGCCCTCGACAGCGCCCTCGACCTCAACCGAAACTTAGTCCGCGTCCTTGCTCACGGCCACGCCGACACGCGCGCCCTCGCCCATGCCCTTGAGCAGGACGGCGATCTCGACCTCGACCTCGCTCTTGATCGAGTCAGCGCCCTCGACCGCGCCCTTCTAGACTTCAGCGGAGCTGATCTCTCCGGCGCCAACCTGGAGCGGGTACGACTCCGCGGAGTGCTTTGGTCGGACACGACCGTATGGCCGCAAGGATGGGTCGACCGCATCCATCGAAATTCGATAGAGACCGAACCAGGCACCTACAAGATTCAAGATGGCCCCCCGTACAGATCCACATATGACCGAAACGTAGTCCGGTAGAGGCGTCGCTACAGGCGAATTCACACCCGGTGCTACGAGCCAGTCCGCGCGCGCCGCACGCACGTGGAGCCAGTGTGATCGAACAGTTCCAGGCCCTCGTTGACCCGCTGTGGAAGCAGTTCACTTACGCCAAGCTGCTGCTCCGCGAGACTGGGGTCGTGCACGACGCCGCCCCGGTGAGCTTCTCGGTTGCCTGGTCGTGCCCGGCGGGCGTTGTCACACCGGGTTCGCGGCCTTCGTGGTGGCCGTCTTCTTTGCGGAGCCCTGCGGTCATCGAGGATCAGATTCTGCGGAATTGGTCAACGAGCGCGGCGCGGCGGCTCCAACTCGAGGGCGCCGGTGATCACTTAATTGGTCAATATGTTGTAACCCGAAGCCCCTGATCCGCGCGGTACCAGGTTTCCACCTCAACGGCTCGACGCACGGGCCCCAGAGTCACCAGCGATAGCCAGTGTTGGCTGGGCCGGTCTGGCGCCGGAAGCCATCAGCCGTCGTGTTGACGACGTTCCTCCCAATAGGCGAGGTCGTCGCGGGTGCCCAGGGTTTGGGGGTGGTCGGGGCTCAGGATCCGGGTCTGGTCGGTGAGGAGTTGGTCGAGCGCGGCCGCTGCTCCGGCGGCGTCTCCGGCCTCTCCCTTCCAGTGAGCGAGGTTGCGGCGGGCACCGAGGGTTTGGGGGTGGTCTGGTCCGAGGATTCGGATCTGGTCGGTCAGGAGTTCGGCGAACGCGGCCGCCGCCCCGGTGATGTCTCCGGCCTCTCCCTTCCACCAGGCGAGGTTGTTGCGGGTAATGAGGACCTCGGGGTGGTCTGGTCCGAGGATCCGGGTCTGGTCGGTGAGGAGTTGGTCGAGCGCGGCCGCCGCTCCGGCGGCGTCTCCGGCCCTTCCCTTCCAGTGAGCGAGGTTGCGGTGGCCGCCGAGGGTTTGGGGGTGGTCTGGTCCGAGGATCCGGGTCTGGTCGGTGAGGAGTTGGTCGACTGCGGCCGCTGCTCCGGCGGCGTCTCCGGCCCTTCCCTTCCACCAGGCGAGGTTGTTGCGCGTGGCGAGGGTATCGGGGTGGTCTGGTCCGAGGATCCGGGTCCGGTCGGGGATGAGTTCGGCGAGCGCGGCCGCTGCTCCGGCGGCGTCTCCGGACTGTCCCTTCCACCAGGCGAGGTTGTTGCGGGTGGCGAGGGTATCGGGGTGGTCTGGTCCGAGGATCCGGGTCTGGTCGGTGAGGAGTTGGTCGAGCGCGGCCGCTGCTCCGGCGGCGTCTCCGGCCTCTCCCTTCCAGTGAGCGAGGTTGCGGCGAGCGCCGAGGGTTTGAGGTTGGTAGGGGCCGAGAATTCGGATCTGGTCGGTCAGGAGTTCGGCGAACGCCGCCGTCGCCCCGGCGATATCCCCAGCGTTGCCTTGCCAATTGGCGACAGCGGCGCGTGCGGTGAGGTTGGCAGGATGGCCGGGTCCGAGCGCTTGGAGGTAGTGGTCGAGGAGCGCGAGCACGGGAGCAGTCCCGATCTTTCCCGGAGGGTCGGTGAGCGTTAAGAAGGTCGCCCCAGTGATTGAGCTGGCGGCGACCTCGGGCGGGTTTTCATCTTCCTCCCGGCGATGCGCATGGCTGGGCTGGCTGGGTGAGTCCGGTACCGGTACCTGGGCGGGTAGGTCCAGTTCTGCGCGCCGGGCGGCTTTCCATAGTTCCCGGTACTCCTCGACGTTGCCGCCCATCGCTTCCACGAGCAGTTCAACCGTGCCCCAGGGCGGCACCTTCGGACCGCGGAAGGCCGCAGCGACGGTGGTATAGGTGATCGCGGTGCCGCGGGCCAGGGTGCGTGAGCTGGGTTCTCCGGCGTGCAGGTGCAGGTCGTGCAACTTGTCGAACAGGTCCGTGATCGGCCCTGGAGGGGTCGCTGCCCGGGTGAATGCCACCTGCGGTTCTCCACACTGTCCGTGATCGTGTCGGGGCGTTCAACATTGTCAGGAACCGTGCGATCGACTCCACCCGCCGTGTTGTCGGCTGTGTGACAGCGACAGGATCCTGTGCGGTATCGGCAAGATCCGAGCGACTTCGATACGCACCGTGAACACCTCCCGTGGCGGCCACAACCTGGAAATGACCTCCCCGGCACACCGCCGGGGCACGGGGAAATCCAGAAGGACGTGACCGACCATGACCATCGCGTGGCGAGCCCTCCGCGACCACCGCGCCACCCGCACCGCCCTCGCCGTCGCGCTCACCGCCGCCGGCGCCGTGCTATGGCAACACACCACTGGCGAACGGCCGACCGTCGTCGACATCGCCGCCGCCCTGAGCACCCTGCACCAGATCCTCACCCCCGGCCCCGGGCACCCAGGTCCGTCCACCACCGGCGGCCGATCGCGCCCCCGCGTTCCGTAGAACCGGGAGGGACAACCCGAGGTTGTCCCCGGCCCCGGGGCAACAACCTCAGGTTGTCCCTCCCGCTGCCTGGTTGGCGTCGATCTGGTCTCGCAGGGGTCGGGACCGGTCGCCGGCGGGAGTCCCGTCCCAGGTGGCCCTTGGAGGCCGCCGGTCCGGCACGCGCCCGGTGATCAGCCTTCGTGGACTGCTCGACACCGGCCGACGACCCCGCTGGCACCACCCTGAATCCCGTGCCGCTGCCGGTGATGCCGCCCGCCCGCCGGCGCCAAGACCTCATCGCCTACCTCGCCGGGCAGATCGGCGACCCCGACCGAGGCGCGCCCAGCCTCAGTCACGACGACGGTCAAGTCCGCATGTGCGGGTGTGGAAGGGGGCACCGCTGCATACGATGCGCAGCCGTCTGCGGCAGGTACGGTTGGGTTGTGATCTCACTTAGCCAACCGCCGGATGGCAGCGAGTACGCAGCCTTGATCTTCGACTGGGACGGCACGCTTGTCGATTCCAGAGTCGTGTGCTTCGAGGCGCTGGCGCGGGCGATGGCGGATGCGGGGGTGACCCTCGACCCGTCCTGGTACTGGCCGCGGCAGGCCGTCGCCTCCCCAGACTTGCTGAAGGTGTGGGAATCGGAGTTTGGTGCGTTGCCGCAGCCCACTGGTGAGATCATCGATCGATGCCGTATCTACGTCCAAGCGGCGGCGCATCAACTGAAGGTTGTCGACCACGTCGTCGATATTGCCCGAGCCGCCCATGCTCGAGGACAACGACTGGCAATTGGATCGAATGCCTCCACTGACACGGTGGCAGCCGGACTCCAGGGCACGGGATTGAGGACGTTGTTCGACGTAGTAGTTACGTGGAGCGATGTGCCTCCGGGGCGCGGCAAACCGGCGCCGGACATCTTCTTGTTGGCGGCCTCTAAGCTTGGCGTCGCTCCCGGCCGATGCCTGGTATATGAGGATGCAGAGATAGGCATTGAGGCCGCTGTCGCTGCAGGTATGAGCGCCTATGACGTGAACACCTCGGAACTTCACACAATCGGTAATCGACCTGCCGCCTAAGGGCAAAGTTGCCTGCCATCCAGTCGGCAGTCAAGTGGGAAGTAGGCCTGTTCGCTGAGCGAGTGCGCGGACGTGGGGGCGAGCTCTCGCTTTGTCTCTGAAGATCATCTCGCGCAAGAGTTCCCGCACCACAGTCGAATCTCGGACTTCCTCCGTAGAGGTCTCCTCGGCGTCTAGGAGCATCAGCGCTGCGGCCTCGTCCTCGCGTCGCTGCACATATCCGCGGGCGGTAATGATCAATGCTGCGGTGCGGCGCTCAACGCTCGGTATGTTGGAGATGTCAAGCCTGGAGGAATACTCGACGGCTGCGTCAACGCGACCGAGTTCTGTGCTGATGGCAAGCCCATGGATATCGACGTTACCTCGACCAAAGGCGGTCCAGGAATCATAGTGAGTGCCGAGCGCACGTGCAGCTTCGTCCGCGACCCTGTGGAATGCCCAGGCCCGACCGTCGTCGTCTGACTGAGCCGCGCTGATCGCTGCGGCGAGGTGCAGCATCCCGTAGTCAGCCAACAGGCTTATATCGGAATTCGTCTGGTCTATTCGCGGTTTGAGTTGGTCGGCGGCGGCTAGACACAGTCGGGTTGCCTCATCCTGCTGGCCTGCCCGGCGGTAGGAAGCAGATAGCGCCCAGGCACCGAGCGCGATGAGGTGAGGATCATCGGCTTCACGCGCGGTACTCATCGCCCTGTCGGCAGCGATCCAGGCCAAGTCTCCGTTCGGGACGTGGTGCAGCCACTGGCGAGCTATCTGGTAGGTGCCAGCTAGGTTGCGCGCGGCGGCCCGACGATCAGACCCCGCCTCGTAAGCCACTGTCGCGTCGGCAATCAAACCTGGGAGCACTCCGGCAAGAGCACTGTGCGCCGTGGGCGAGCAGTGCCACACATTCCACGCAGCTCCCACCCGTTCGCTGACGTCGACCAGATCGGTAGCTGAGCCCGCGAACGTTCCGGGTACTGCAGCGCGCATGATCGCCTCACGCACGGCTGCTACCGATCCTCCCGCTGATTGAGTCCCCGGGACGAGGTTGTCCACAGGGCGGCCAATCAAGTCCTCAATCGTGCAATAGACCACTTGCGCGATCCGCAGTAGGTCGGTCAAGCGCTCAGCATGCCTTCGCCCCTGCTCAATGGCCGAGATCCACTGCACGGATTTGCCGATCCTCGAGGCAAGCTCCTGCTGAGTCACTCCCACGGCTCGACGGTGTGCGGCGATGTTGGCGCCGATCCCGCGAATCAGGCTCAGGTCACTGTCCATGCAATCACACTCCTGGCTGACACCCTACGGACACTGCTACCGCCGTGGTAGTTCCACAGCGCTTTCGCCTTCTAGCGTGAGGGTGGCATCGGTGGATCTCTTAGCCGGTGCCGCAAAGGCAGCATGGAGTTCTGTGAGCCGGAGGCAATACCAGCCTGTGACCTTCGCGGCTTGGTCAAACACGCCACCGCCTCGACAATTCGTACTCGATTCCGCTGGAGAATCTCATGACCTCACCTCATGTGGTGCGTGCTCACGGCGCGACGACAGCTGCATTAAGCGGCAGGCAACTCGGCAGCGTGACGTTGTTGTTCGTGATGCTCTCGGCGGACGCAGTACTCACGGTCGTCGCCGGACTGATCCCGGTGGGCTACGCCTCGACAGGGATCGCCACGTTGCCGTTGGCATTGGTGCTCGTCGGGTTGTGCTGGTGCCGACGTGACGTGCCACGGACTCGACGCCGGGAGCCGAGCGGTGAGTGCCCAGGTGGCTACTGACCCGGAACTGGCGGACGTGACCAACCGGCTGGCGCCCGCCCATCGGGCCTCCGATGGCCCGGCCTGTGGTAGTGCCGCCTGCGCGGACCCGACGTGCGCGCGGTGGCTTCCACGCCTGCCTGCACTCTACGCCGTTCGGGCGTGCGTATCGGTTTTCAGCTCCTGGTTCGAGGCGTGGACGACCCGCCTGGATGGCACCGCTCTCGGCCTCCGGGCTAACGACCCGGGTCCGGTGGCGTGATGGGCGCGCCGCAGGGCTGGGTGCAGCTGACCACTTCAGGCGGGGTGGCGCTTGTGGTGGTGTTGGTGTCCTGGCTGTGGCTGGCGTGGCGCCGTGAGCGGTGGCTCGTGGACCACGACCCGCTCACCGACCTTCTCGGGCTGCGGGGTTGGCGCAAGGCCCTGGCTCGGGCCCGCCGCCGACCGCTGCGGCGCTGGGCTCGGGTGGAGTGCGACATCGACGCGTTCAAACAGGTCAACGACACCCACGGACACGAGGCTGGAGATCGGGTGCTCTGCGGGGTTGCCGTCGTCCTTCGCGAGGTGTGCGGGCCATGGTGCGCCCGATCGGGCGGGGATGAGTTCGCGGCCCTTCTACCCGTTCCCCATGACGTTACCGATCCGGCGGCGTGGGCAGCCCGCATCGGCGCGGTACTGCGGGCACGGCTGCACGTGGCCGGGCAGGGCTGGATCGGTGGGCAGGCGGTGACCGTGTCCGTCGGCGTCGTGCTGACCAACGCGGCCGACCTCGCCGCGTCCCGGCGTGCCGCAGAGCTGGCCATGTATTCCAACAAACGCCGCCGCTACCAGCACCCCGCAGGCGGGCAACAGGACGGCGACCTCCCCGCCGCCGCCTGACGTACCCGTTCACCTCCAACCGCGGTCGCGGATTCGGCAGCGGTGGACATTCCCTGTGAAGAAAGGAGCCACGGTGCCCAGACACAGCCGAGACGATGAGGACCTCCCGGCGCTTGAGCTCGACGCCATGGGCCAGGACCAACGAACCGGCCTGGGGCGCCTTGTCGGCATCGCCGTACACCCGGGCGGTGACCGCCCAGTCTTCGATGACTGGCTGCCGGTCGGCCGATCCACGCTCGTCGCCGTCGGTAGGGGATGGATCGTGCACGTCCCCCTCGTCGAGGGCGTGCGTCCGATGGGGTGGCTGTGGGCCGGTGACGCGCTGACCTCCCGGCTCCCCGTGTACGGCGGTGGGCACTTCGATCTCGAGGTGGGCCAGCGCTATGCGCTCGACTACGACGGCCAACGGTGCGCACTGCGCCTGATCGAGCCCTCGCCACGGGAGGTCCGGTGACGGCCGGGCGGGTGTTCGGCCCGTCGGACGCGGCGGTCGTCGAATGGCTGCCGGGACGGGGGAGTGTGGTCCTGGCCGCCGAAGGGCACATCGGCGGTGAGCAACGCGTCGGCCGCCGGCTGGCCGATGGCGCGGTGGCATGGTGGAGCCCGTTTCGCGACCAGCGCGCGGCGTTGGGTGCGGTGCTGGGACAGCGGCGCCTGCCGGGAGTGCTGGCGGCGGCGGTCACCGGACCCGCCGACGCCATCGGGTCGGCGGAGGCACTGGGGTTGGCGTTGGCCGTTGCCGAGCACCTGGCAGCCGAACGCGACATCGACTTCAACGGCGGATGGGCCCGGGCGGTGGTGACGTGCCCGGCCCCACCAATCGACCTGCAGCCCGCCGGATACCTGCTGTTGCCGCACCTGATCAGCGTCGACCCGGCCACACCGTCCGGCGCCTTGGACAGGGTGATGTGGGAGGTCCTCGAACCCGCCGTCGTCGAAGTCGTGCACGGCGAACGCCTCCCGCCGCCGTGTCTGCGGGAGTTGATCCACCACAACCTCGGAACCCTCCTGGCGCTACGCACCCGGGCCCGGACCGGGCACCTCCCCGACAGCCCCCTCGGCCGGTTGATCGGCGAGTTGTCGTCCGACGGGCCGATGTCTGGCCACATCCTCTACCGCAACGCCCACCGCCTCGCCCCGTTGCTGGGAACTCACACCTACAGCTCGGAGACGCAATGAACGCGGCCCCTCGGCCTCCTTTCCCGCTGTCCCGGACAGCGGTACCAGCGGTGAATACGGCGACTGCGGCTGTACCGAACGAGGGGCTGGTCGGGTTGCATCCAGAGAGCCGCCGGTGGGTCGTGCGTGCCCGACTGCGGGCGGCTCGCCTCGTGGCCGGGCTGACCCACGACGACGTGGCGGCCGCGCTGCGGCACTCAGCGAGGCACAACGCGCCGGCCGCATCTTCGACGAGCTACGCGACCTGTCGGCACCCCTCGCTGGCTTTCTCCCCCTTGCAAGCTGCGCCCGCCCACCACTTCCTCGCCTGATCGGAGCAGCACCATGTATAGCCCCCACGATGCCTCACCGGCAGGCCGCGTACCCGTCAACGGCTCGGCGCCGACAGCCCGTGGAACCGGTGCTTCGGGCTGGCGGGGCGGGGTGGCCCTCGCCGCCTGCGTGGCCATCGTCCTGGCCGCGACCGCAGGACTGGTGGTCGGCACAGGAACCGCGCCGCCCGCGGTCCCGGTCCTGCCGGCTCCGGCCCTGGACAGTCCGTGGGCGCAGGCCGGCGTGACCGGCATGACTCTCACCAATGATCCGTCGGGAGTGCGGCTTCGGGTGGTCGAAGCCGAGCCCATGGCCGACGAGGTCCAGGTCGAGCGCACCCTGCGCCAGCTCGCCAAGATCGCCTGGCGGCGACACCCCGCCCCGATGCCCACGCTCGCCATCGAGGCCACCAGCACCGAACCGGCCCGCACCTTCACCGTCACCTTCACCGCCACGGACCTCGTCCACCGCTTCGGACCCCGACCCGACGGCCTCGACACGGGCAAGCCCCGCCCACCGCTGACCCGCCTCGAGGTGCCGCCGGCCGGACGGGCGAACATCACCGCCGCTGAGGCGCAGCAGGTCCTCGACGAACTTCTCGGCATCACCGCCGCCACTCCACCCGGAAACCCCCACCAGGCAGGCAACCCGCAACTGATCACCCACGACTGCCTCGGAAACCCCACCGGCGGCGTGAGCACCACAACGTCCACCAAGATCGTCCTGGACCAGGGGGTTCAGGCCGAAGCCGCGCTCCCGGCCATCAACAACCTGTGGACGGAGCGCGGCCTGCACGTCCTTGACGACCTGGACCACGGCCAGCCCTCCACCCAGGCCAGGGTGCCCGCTCCCGGCGGCGGGATCCTCGGAGGGATCTCCGTGCACGCCACAGTCAACTGGCTGACGGTGCAGGTCACCACCTCATGTCTGTGACTTCGGCTCAACCTGGTCCGGGTGCGGCGTACGGGCAGGTAGCCAGACGACCCCGCCGCCCCAAGACGGGGCTGGCATCCTCGGCGACCAAGGAGACCTGACGTGAACGAGATCGACGCGGCGCCCACCGGAGTAGTGATGGGGGTCATCGACACGGCTGGTGTTGACGATCTCTGTGGAGGAAGGCGCATTGTCAGTGTTCAGCTGTTGGACGACACGGGCGCGGCGGCGCCCGCGCAGTGGATGACACCAGGGCAGAGCTACACGCTGCGCTTCGACGGCACCGGATGGGCCGTCACCGGGGGACGGTTCGGAAGGTCCGCGGTGTACAGGCTGGTTCGCGGTGGCCGGTACGTCACCACCCTGCCCACCTTCCACGGCGATGAACCCCTAGACCCCGACCACCAGTACCTGCTGGTGTCGATCGTCGCCGAGGAGCCGACCTGGCAGCTTCGGCGTGGCCCGCTCCTCGCCGAGTTCAACTCGAACTGTGGGTTGATCCCCGGTCCCGGCTCGGATCCCGTCGAAGGCGCAGGAGTTTCGGAACGCCCATGAGCAGCCGGGTCAGCCGTACTCAAGCAGGGTCGGGCAACCTGCTCGGAGTGCGCCACGGTGTTCACCGTGGCCGACCAGGTGCACGCGTACTGAAGACACGCTAGACGACAGGTTCCAGGCTCGCCAGCAGCCCGTCACGGTCCCGAGCGATCGCGGGTAGCGATGCCGCCAAGCCCGCGTCGAACTCCTCTCTGCTTTGCGCACGTTGCAAAGGTCCACGCGATGGGTGGTCGTAGTCGAACTGCTTCAAGAGGGCCGAGGCGAACGCGTACACCTCATACAGCCAGTCAATCTGGATGATCGTTTCCAAGGCGTCGTCATCGTCGCCCAGAGCCATGAGCTCATCCGCCATCCGCTGGACGACCTCGATCCCCGCGGCCGGATCACGCGCATCCC
Source organism: Longispora sp. NPDC051575 (assembly GCF_040681875.1). Lineage (NCBI taxonomy): Bacteria > Bacillati > Actinomycetota > Actinomycetes > Micromonosporales > Micromonosporaceae > Longispora > Longispora sp. NPDC051575. The sequence goes on from NZ_JBFAZP010000020.1 coordinate 26,558, forward strand.
AACACGATCGTCGAAGAACATCGCGCATGCGCGACGCCAACAGCGATGCGCTCGATCGGCCACGAGGCGGGTTCATCGACACAGGATAAGAGCTGCACCCCCATCGCCATGATCGAAAAGTGCGCTCACTTCTCACAGGCCGTGATCATTCACCGATCTCCGCGCTGGCAACCAAACCTACGTACATCCGGTACCGCAGCTCGCCGACACGATCAAGGTTTGGTCGCCTGAGTGGGTGCGGTGCTTCGCTTCCCGTCAGATCTCAATTCGCCGTAGCCACCACGGATGCCAGGGAAACGCGAACGGGTCGTTGACAGTTCGGCGTAGGACGAGTGTGTCGATCGGCTCAAGTGCTGTGCGTAGTTCACGCCGTGCTTTGGGGCGCAGGTTCCGCAGGGCCTGTTCGAGGAGGCTGCGGATGTGCCCGGTGGGGACGTCGGAGTATCCGTAGCGCCAGTCCTCGGCGTTGCGAGGTCGCCGGGCGCGTAGCGACCAGCGTAGGAAGGCTAGGGCGATGTCCCCGTAGGGGAGTCCGTGCTGACGCTCGAAGTCACGTATCTGCAGGTTGGCCGATTGCGACAAGCCTTTGATGACTGTGCGTGTGTGGTGCCGGGTTTCGCGCTGGCGCAGCTGTGACCGGATGTCGCCTGGTGCTCGGCGAGGCATTGAACTTCCATGCATGTGCTGCTCGGATGTGTGTTGAAACCCTAGTGCGCCTTGGGGTGGACGGCCAGCCCGATCGCGGTACAACTTCCACCGGCAGCACCTCACTGGTCCAACACAGCAGCCAGCCAGCTCCTCGGCCTGCCCCGCGACGATCGCGCTGGCCCGGCAGTAGACGCAGTCGCCGAGGATCAGCAGCAGCCCCGTTCCCCCGACGGTCGGTATCTCTCGGGCGAGGGGTCGCTGACGGCGGTGTTCGGCGGGGCCGAGACTACTTACTGAAGGCTTCTGAGCATTCGTGTCGGGCTGTCAACGGTCAATCCGGCCACCAGGACCAGGAGGGAGAGCACGATGCCGGCCAGGGTCGGAAACTCCTCACTCGGCCGGGAGATGTGCGGGGACAGGAGGCTGGCCGCCGCGACTAGGAGTCCGAGCGACGCAGACACCCATGGCCAGGCGCGTCCGAGCTTGATGGCCCGGGCTAGGGGCATGGGCCGGATCTCGCCGCCGACGAGAGCGGCCCTGCCGACCCGCACGGTGGCGATCACGCCTGCGGAGGTGATCATTCCGCACAGTCCGGCGATCAGGAGCACCGTCATGACCACGGTCTGGCGTTCCGGGGGTGTGGTGGTCAATCGCCAGCTCGCGACGAGGGCCAGTGAGGCGAAAACGACCAGCATGACGAGGCCCACGACGGTGAACGCGGTGAGGCGGCGGCGGATGTCGAGTGCCTCGTTCGGCGGGTGGGCCATCATGCCTGCCTGAGGTGCCAGCCGGTGGCGTCACCGACGGAGTGGCTGCTGTAGGTCATGTCTGCGGTGGCGGACTTCGGCCGCCTGGGTGCGAGGAACGTCTTGTTGAAGAGGCGTTGGGTGAGGTTCATGTCTCGGGCGACTTGGCTTTCTTGGGGTGATGAGGGCGCCGATCGGCGGTGGGTCAGCGGTCGGACTCCGTCGGTCGCTGTCGACGGCGTGTGAACGCCACTCCCACGGCTGTCAGGGCGGCGAGCAGGCTGACGCCCAGCACTCCGAAGATCGTCAGGTAGGTTCCGGACGAGGGGCCGAGGTCGTCAGCTGGGTCGGTGGTCGGAGTGGGTTCGGTCGCAGCGGTCTGACTGACGGGCATCTTCGAGGTGAGCGGGTTCGCGTCGATGGTCATGGGGGTTTCCGTCAGGGCACGGTAGGGGTTGACGGCGCCGAAGCCGTACTGGTCGTCCCTGCCGGGTTTGCCTTTGTCGTCGGCGGAGTTGATGAGCCGGTGGATGACGTTGTTGGCGTCGAGCTGGGGGTACTTCGACCAGATGAGGGCTGCGGTGGCTGAGACGAGTGCGGTGGCGTCGGAGGTGCCGTCGGCCATGGCGTAGCGGTTGCCGTTTCTGGCGGAGGTGATGTCGACGGCTGGTGCGGCCAGGACGGTTTCGGGTCCATGGTTGGAGGTGGTCCAGTGTGCGCCGGTCTTGTCGAGGCCGCTGACGGCGATGACGCCCGGGTACTTCGCTGGGGCTCCGATGTTGGTGGAGCTCTCGTTGCCGGTGCCGGCCACGATGATCGCGCCCTTGGCTAGGGCGTACTCGGTGGCTTCTCGGACGCTGGACAGGTCTGCCGATGTCCGGGACACGTTGATGATCTTCGCCCCGTGGTCGACTGCCCAGCGGATGCCGGAACCGATGTCCCCGCCGGTGGCGCCGGTGGTGATCCTGACGGGAAGGATCTTCGCCTTCGGGGCCAGTCCGAGCACGCCGCTGCCGTTGTCGTGGCCGTGGCCGGCGATGTCAGAGGCCATGGCGGTGCCGTGCCCGTGGGTGTCGGTGCGTCCGTCACCTGCGGCGCCGGTGAGATCGGTGCCCGCAAGTACGTTGCCGGTGAGGTCCGGGTGGGTGGCGTCGACTCCTGAGTCGATGACCGCGACGGTGACGCCGTCGCCTTGGCTGATGCCGTGTACTTCAGCGACACGGAGGGCCGATAGGTGCCACTGCTTGTCCCGGACGTTGTCGGCCCAGGCCGGGCCCGGGTTCGACAGGATGAAGGCGATCACGCAGCCGGCGACGACACCCCGGGGCCACTGCAGGTGGCGGTCAGTCACGGGCGGGTCCGGGCGCGAGTTTCACGCCTGACATTGTCGACCACTGCGTCAGTTCGGTGTCGGTGAGCCCATCTCGCCAGTCCCGACCAGTCTCGTCCGGCTTCTCGTCGGGCGAGTCATCGTCGATGTACTCCAACACGTCGTCCGTCGGTTCGGGGCCGGCGTGGCTGGTCACGCCAAGGAGGTCGAACGGCTGCTGTTCGTCGTCACCGTCGAACAGCCGCTCGGATTCCTCCCAGAGACGGGCCTCGGGGGAGTTGTCGTCGCTGGCTCGGCGGCGCCCGCCCAGAACGGCCGGTGCGGCGTGGTTGTCCACCGCCAGCCAGTCTCCGACCGCGCGGCTCGCACGACGGCGGCTCTGCGAGTCACCTGCGCCTTGTCCGGAGCCGGGAACACCTGGCATTCCCGGCCCGCCGGGACCGGGCCTCCCCGAACCCGCACCGGGGATCGGCTGAGCCCCGGCTCCTGGCCCACGGCCAGCTCCGAATCCAGATGACCCGGCCGAATCTGTGGGCGAGAGACCGCCGACCGCTGGCCCGCCGGATCCGGGGAGCGGGCCGACGCTGAAACCGCCGAAGCCCGAGGAGCCACCGCCGCTAACAGTCCCTCCGAAACCGCCAGGACCCCCACCGCTGGCAAGACCAGAACCACTCCCTTCGACCGGTGAGGGTTCCGGTGTCCCGGGAGGCCGTTCATTCGGAGGCTCCACCCGCAGTGGTGTTCCCTGCTCACCAGAACCTGAACCCGACGGTCCCTGCCCCGGACCTGCGGCGGGAGAAAGCGGCGCTGGCTGGCCGGGCGCTCCGCCCGGATCGGTACCGGTCCAGTCCGGGTGTGCCCCGTCGTCGACGGCTCTTTCGTTGCCGTACTTTTCCGCGCCGAACTGCGGATTCTGGATGCGGGTGTGACTGGTCTGGTAGTCACCGTCGAGAGCGGTGATGATGCCCTGGGCCGCGGCGGCCTTGGCCTCGGTGGTGCTGGGGTCATTCTCGATGGCAGCGAGCTTGGACTGGGCCTCGGTGAGCGCCGCAGCGGCGCTGGTGACCATCCCGTGGTTGTGCTGATAGGTCCCGGCCTCGCGTTCGAGACTGGACGCATGGGTGCGCAGCGCCGCGACGATCGCCGCGCCTGTGGCGTCGGGCCAGCTGTGGGCCAGTTCGTCGGCTTCACGGCGCACGGTCGCGGCGCGTTCGTGCAGGGCGCGTGACACGGTGAGCCAGGCGTCGGCGTTGTTGCGCAACTGCTGGGGGTCATCCGCTCGGATCATCTTTGCCAGCTGGGCGAACAAGGCGCGGCTGTCCAGGCTAGGGCCGTTGTCCTCGGCCATCACCACACCTCGCCGGAGCGCTCGACGGAGTCGGCCGCCGCGATGTCGGTACCCCCGGTGGTTCGCATGGCGGTCGTGGCTTTGCTGATGAGGCTGGTGAATTCGGTGTCGAGGGCTTGGACGACGATGTGGGCGTCCTTGATGCCGCTCCCGCAACGGCGAGCGAGCTCCAACGCGGAAGCTAGTCCGGAACTCGCGGCGAACTGGCGGGCTTCGGAGTCGAACTGGCGCTGTTTGCGGCCTGTGCGTTCGTCGACGACGCGCGAGCCCGCGACAACCGAGTCCAGGCCACCCAACCGTCCCAGTAGCGCTGCGACCGCCACTGGATCGAGGTTGACTCCACCGTTGGTCCCCGTCATCCGGTGTCCCTCCCCTTGGGCCAACCGGGCACCCGTCGATGGGTTACGGCGGCAGCGCCCACTGTAGGGGGATGGGGCAAGTCGGGCAACACACAGTCCGGTGTCGGATAGCCCCCACCGGGCGGGTTGCGGACCTTCGTCCGTTCCGGCAGGCTTGCTTCACGCGAGGATTGGCCGCTACCGGGGGATGGTCGAGCGTGCGAGACAGGGAAGATTCCAGCGGCCAGGCCAGCCAGACCGCTGTTGACCCCGCCGCACTGCGGCAGCTAGGCGGCGAGGTGTCCGGTGCCGCCGCCGCAGTGGGCAACGCGCACTCAAAGGCCCACAACCGCCTCGCCCCGGCCGGGCAAGCCACAGGCTCTGAAGCACTCGACGCGGCCCGCACAGCCGCGACACGCTGGTACACGACTCTCGCCACGACCTCCTCACGGCTGGCGACGGCCGCGACGAACCTGACAGCGGCAGCCAACGCATATGAGCAGGCCGACACCCAGGCCGCAGACCGAAACCGGCAGCTGCACCAACTCCTCGACCCCGACACCGGCAGGCCACCGCGGTGAGCGAGCTGACGATTCCGCAACTCCTGGCACTCAACCCCGATGAGCTACATCTGCTACCCACCGGCTGGTCGGCCATCGCCGGGGCGTTGACCAGCGCTTCCGGCGACGCCGATCGAGCCAACCGGCGGCTCCCGCAGGCCTGGACCCGAGGCCCGGCGGCAGCCGCCGCCAGTGGCGCCCTGCACGCCCTAGGCGATGACCTCGAAGCGGCCGAGAACGCGACCCGCCAGATAGGCCTGGCGCTGGACGCCTACGCCCACGGCATGACCACCTTGCGCCGTCGCGCGTTGCAGGTCATCGGCGACGCTGAGGACGCCGGCTACGGCATTGACCGCGCAACCGGCACGATCACCCCGCCGGAGAACGGCCCCGGGAACATGGGCCGCCCAAGCATGTCCGCCCGCACCCTGCTGCAACACCTCGCCGACATCACCACCCAGGCCCGCAGCCTCGACGCCAACACCGCCGCGAGGATCACAGCCAACACCCCCGGCCCCGACGGAGCCATCCCGCAACGCACCGGCCGCGGACTGGTCGACAGATCCACGGTCGAAGCCCAGCGTGGCCGCGACCCCAAAGCGGTGCACGCCTGGTGGGAAGGCCTCAGCCCGGAGGAACGCGGCTACGCCATCACCGCCTACCCCGAACTCATCGGATGGCTCGACGGAGTACCCGTACGAGATCGGGACCAGGCCAACCGCATCGCCCTGGAGGACCAGCGCACCACGCTGGCCGCCCAACTCGAGGCGGCCAAAGCCCGCATGGCGCTGATCCACGCCGCCAAACGCGACGGCACACTCGACACCCTCTACCCGACGGCGTACGACACGACCTGGACCTCGGGACGTGAACTCAGTGACCTTCAGGGGCAGATCTACAAGCTCGAACCCACACTCGCCGCACTCGACAAGATCGACCGCAGGATCAACGGCGACGGCGAGCCACCCGCGTTCCTCCTCGGACTGGACACCGCCCATGACGGCCGGGCCATCGTCGCCATCGGCGACCCTGACACCGCCGCACACACCGCCACACTGGTTCCTGGCGTCGGCACCACGCTGACCAGCATCGGCGGCCAGATGGACCGGGCCACCCAACTGCAAGGGGCCGCCGCGAAGTTCGCCGAAGGCACAGGGAGCGTCGCCGTGGTGGCCTGGATCGGCTACGACGCACCCGAATGGGACGGCTCCGCCGCCGGATCCGACCGGGCCAAACAGGGCGGGGCCGCCCTCGACCAGTTCGTCGGCGGGCTGCGCGCCACCCACGAGGGGCCGCCGACCCACTTCACCGCCGTGGGACACAGCTACGGTTCCACCGTGATCGGCCAAGCGACCCAGGTCGGACACCTCGCCGTCGACGACATCGTCACGGCGGGAAGCCCCGGCATGGACGTCAACTCCGCCCGAGACCTGCACATCGACCCACGACACGTCTACGCCGGAGCCGCCAGCGACGACCTGGTCACGGTGGCCGGCCCCCTGGCCCACAACACGGCCCCATCCGACGAGATGTTCGGCGCCAACCGATACCACGTCGACACCAGCGGACACAGCGGATACTGGGCCCCAGACAGCCAAAGCCTCAGGAACCAGGGCGCGATCATCGGCGGCCAACCCGGCAAGGCCAACCTCGTAGGGGAAGCCACACCATGACCAAGAACATGCGGCGCGCGATGGCAACACTCATCGTGCTCGCGCTCAGCGCCGGCTGCGGCAGCAGCGACAAGGAGAAGCCGTTGCAGACCCGAAGCAAAGACGACACCAGCAGGCAGGTGGAGACCTACTTCCGCGACCTGACTGCGCTCGTCACCGGAGACCCCGACGCGCCCAGCAAGAAATTCGGGCTCGGACCGGCACCCTGCGAAGGCGCCAACGGCGAGACCGCCAAGGACGACCGCTACTACATCCTGGGCACCTACAGCCTTCGACTACCCGCCGCCCAACACAAGACCGCGCTGGACAAACTGCGCGAAGACTGGCGCAACAAGAACTACGAAACCACCGAGGACCTTCACCAGGTCAAAGACGGCACATGGTCCATCACAGTCCGCAACCCCACTGACGGATTCAAGATCAACGCCGATGAACCCAACGGCGAGAACATCGGATTCATGATCACGTCACCCTGCTATCAAGCACCGGCAAGTTAAGCGGAGCATCCCGCAGCCGCCGACCGGCCAAACGAAGTCGCCCCCGACGCTCCCCGCACCCTGACGCCCCGCAGGTGACGCGGAGATCACCGTCTAACACCTGTGTGCCCAACCATCTCGCGACCACCCCTGGGAACTGACATCACCGCCATGATCACCACCGGTCCGCAGTTTGCGGGACCCCGGTAGCCTCGCGCGCATGCCAGCTGCCCGAGAAGCCGACCCTGCCAAGTCGACCGGCACCGGCACAGCGGCACGAAGCGGCTCAGATACCGTCCCAGCAGCTACCGACAGCACCGGACCACGCGGCACCCGCCGCGGCCTGTTCACCGCCCAGGACCCGACGCTGGTCGCCGAGTGGGCCATCGACCTCAACGGGCCCATCCCCACCACACTGACGGCGGGATCCAGCCGCCGGCCGTGGTGGCGATGTAGCCAGTGCCGTCACACCTGGCAAGCTGTGGTCGGAGCTCGGGTGCGCACCGGCACCGGCTGCCCTGCCTGCGCACCGGCGCGCGGACTGGCCACCCGCAAAGCCGGACGAACCTTGGCCGACGTGCGTCCCGACCTGGTCGCCGAGTGGGACCACGAGCGAAACGACCGCACCCCACACGCCGTCACCGCTGGATCAGACCGCATCGCGTGGTGGCGGTGCTCGGCGTGCGGATGGGGCTGGCAGGCCCAGATCGCCTCACGGGTCCGGATCCCTCAGGGCATGGGGTGTCCGGCCTGTGCCGGGCGGCACCGCCAACCCCTGTCCGAAACGCACCCGCACCTGGCAGCCCAATGGGACCAGGACCACAACACGGTCGATCCTGACGCGGTCACCGCCGGATCGGAACGGGTCGTCGCCTGGCGGTGCGAGCGCGGACACCACTGGACCGCGCAGATCGCCTCCCGAACCAAGGGAGGAGGCGGGTGCCCGCGCTGCCCGCGCACCCCCAACCCGCCACTAGCGGTCACCCACCCCTGGCTCGCCACCGCATGGGACACCGCCACCAACGGACCGCTGCGCGATCACATCACCTCCGGCGCCGCCGACACCGTCGGCTGGCGCTGCCCACAAGGACACCACTGGGCCGCACCCATCAAGGCCCGAGCAGCCGGCGCCTATCCGTGCCCCCAATGCCCGACCGAGAACAAACGCGAACCCGGCACCCCGATAGCGGCCAAACTCAACCCAGACCAAGTCCGCGCCATCCGCGACGACCCCAGACCCACCCACGAGGTCGCCCACACCCACCGCGTCACCGCCAGCACCATTGTGCGTATCAGGGCCGGCCGCGCTTGGAAGAACCTCACCTGACGGCGACCTCACCGCCTTCAACCGCATGACCACGCTGCAGGAACTCGAACACGGCGGCGAACCGACACGTTCGCAGCCTTCGGTCCGCGAACGTGTCGACCTAGCTCATCTACTCCGACGGTCCGAGAACACGTCCAGGCCACTCCCAGCAACGCGCCGCCCAGGCCGCCGAAGCCGCCGCCGAAAGCGAACGGCTCCGCAGAAAGGTTGCCTACCTCGAGAACGACCTCGCGGCCGCCCGCACCAGCCTCCGCCGGATGAAACGTGAGGAGAACAAAGCATGACAGGGTGGACAATCCGAGGATCCGAGACCAGGCGCCGTTTTCGAACTCAGGCTGTCCGCGGACCGGCGCGGCCCAGGGCGTTTACCCGCATTCGACCTTCTCTACGACAGCGAGCCGTCTGCGTTGAGGGCGGCCCGCGTGCACCGCGCATAAGTCCATTGTGCCCGTATGTCAATGGGTTGCGGCGCGCAGGTCGGGTCAATACCCTTCGATGGCCATTGGTTGCTCAGTCAGACGGGGGTTCACATGACGAGACCACGGCCCGGCCCTGCCGTGCCATCTTCACCGATCCATAGCACACGCTGGCTAGGTCTGGTTGCCTCGATCGTCCTGGCGGTTGGGTTGCCGTTCGTCGGTGAGGTGCCTGTCGTGGCTGCGCCAGTCCAGGTGCCGTCGGAACTGCCTGATGAAGCTGCGGCGGTCGCCGCGGCGAAGCAGTTCTCGCAGCGGGTGGAGGTTTCTCGCCACCGGTCGGAGACGGTTCAGGTGTTCGCGAATCCCGATGGGACCCTCGTGTGGGAGGAGTCGCTAACTCCGCAGCGGGTCCGTCGCGGCGACGGCTCGTGGGCCGCCGTGGATACGACGTTGAAGAGGGATGCGGACGGGTCGGTGCGTCCGGTGGCTACCGTGACGCAGGTCCAGTTGTCCGGTGGTGGTTCGGGTCCCATGGCCCGGATCAGCGAGTCAGGCAGGGAACTTGCCGTCTCCTGGCCGGGCGAGCTGCCCGCCCCGGTTCTGGAGGGTGACACTGCTGTCTATCGTGAGGTCCTTTCCGGCGTTGACCTGCGTGTGACGGCCAGAGTGACGGGCTTCTCCGAGATCTTGGTGATCAAGAGCCGGGCCGCGGCAGCCAACCCTGCGTTGACGAACATCCGTTTCGGACTTGCGGGCACTGGCGTCACGACGAGTGATGCCGGCAACCGGTTGGAAGCGCGTGACGCGCAGGGGCGGGTGGTGTTTCGGTCGCCGACACCGACAATGTGGGACTCAGGCGACGTCCACGCAGGGCAGGCGTCGAGCCTGAAAGATGTTCCTGGTGCTGCTCGGGCCGAGGGCCCAGGTGTGAAGACCGCCGTCATGGCAGTCCGGCTGGAGTCCGACTCGATGGTTGTCGTACCCGATCGCACGATCCTCGATGATCCCGGAACCCAGTTCCCGGTGCATGTGGATCCATCGTGGGATGGCGGGTTGAACGGGAACCGGTGGACCTCGGTGTGGGAAAAGTATCCCGAGGGCAAGTTCTGGCAAGACAACACCGCGCAGGTCGATGCGGTGACGTATGGGGGTGCGGGGTCGGGTCGGACGAAGGACTGCCCGACATGCGGCACCTACCGGGTGCGGTCGTTGTTCGAGATGGCACTGAACACTCCAGCCCGGAGCCAGAACCTCCTGCACGCGTCACTTCTCATCCAGCAGCGCCACTCCTGGACGTGCAGCCCAGCGTCCGACGCCCGACTGTGGGTGACCGGTGCCATCAACCCGGACACCCGGTGGAACGCGCAACCGCCGTGGTACGACGACCTCACCGCGCAGGCGCCAGCCAACCACTCCTACGGCAAAGCCAACGGCTGCCCCCTCGACGTCGGCGATGTGCGCTTCGACGTCACCCACCTCGTTGCCCGCGCCTTCGCCGACGCATGGGCCACGATGACTGTCGGGCTCAAGGCGATCGACGAGAACACCGTCAATCATTGGAAGCGTTACAACGCGCTGTCCCCAAAGCTCGTCATCTACTACAACAGCATTCCTGGTGTCGGCCAGCCCACAACGTACGGAAGGGGCTGCACGAACTCCGCCACGGCCGCACCGGTCCTGGCGACCGGGTACCCCACGCTCACGGCGACCGTGACCGATCCCGACTCCGAAACCGACCTCAAAGGCCAGTTCCAGCTGCTGAGGTACACCACAGGCGCTGAGGGGCTGCGCTGGTACAGCATCCTGACTCGCTTCGACAGCCAGACCCACGCGTCCGGCACCGCTACTCAGGTGACCGCAGACATCGGCACCCCGCTACCGGCTGGGGTGTACGCCTGGCGGGTCAGAACCGCTGATCCGTGGGCGTTCACCAACCCGTGGACGGGCGCCAGTACCTCGGGCACGGACTACTCCGCGCAGACCGGCCCCGACTTCAACACCGCCGACGCCGCCCTACCTGGCGGGTGGTGCCGATTCGAGGTGGACACCACAGCACCTCCAGTACCGGCAATCACTGCCGACATCTACACCGGTGGCACCAACACTCAGGGCTCCGTCGGGTTGCCGGGCCAGTTCACGTTCACTGTGTCGGGTCCGACATCAACTGATGTCGTCGGGTACGAGTGGTCGATCACCGACGCGGCCGGGACGCACCCGTTCAAGTCGGTCGCGGCGGAGGCCGTGGGCGGCAGGGCCGTGGTGAAGTGGACACCGACCCTTCCCGGTCAGCACAAGGTGACGGTGCGGTCGAAGGATCGGGCGCAAACCAGTACCACGAACGCGACGCTGGCGTTCCTGGTCGGGTCGCCCACGCCGGAGTCTGGCCGGTGGCTTCTCGCGGAACCGCCGGGGAGCACGACCCTCGCGGATTCTGCTCCCGTCGCGGCGCCGGCCAAGCATCCCATGACCCTCAACGGCGGGACGCTCGGTGCGCCGGGCCGGATCGTGGGAGCGGAGACGAGCGTTGACCTCAACTCCGATGCCAAGCAGACCGCCACGACCGCCGGACCGGTGGTCGACATCACCCGAAGCTTCGCCGTCGCGGCTTGGGTCAAGCGCGGCCCCGAACCGCCCGAAGCGGCAAGGGCTGCGGCGTCACCAGAGATCGAGCCCGAGGTCACTGCCCTAAGCCAGGACCGGGCGAATTCCAGCGGATTCCGCTTGGACTACAACTACAACGACTGCGGCTGCTGGTCGTTCGTGCTCACCACCTCCGATGGCGGCACCTGGCAGGACCAGGTCATTGCCAACAGCGAGGGCATCGGCGGGGCAATGGAGACCTGGACCCATCTGACCGGGGTGTATGACTCGGCGGCCGGTGTGATCAAGCTCTATGTCAACGGCGCATTGGTCGCCAGCCAGACCGTCGCGATCGCGATTACACCTTCGGCATCAACTGATGCGTTGGTTGTCGGAAGGGGAAAGTTCGCTGGGGTCGGAGGCCAGTACTGGCGCGGGGGTGTCTCTGACGTTCGGACCTGGGGCCGGATGCTGTCTGCCAGCGAGGCGTACGCGCTGGCGAGCCCGCTCGGCGAGAACGCCGCCCACGACAAGTCCGGAGCATGGGCGTTCGAGGACTGCGTCGGTGTACCAGTGTGGTGCCCGGACAGTTCCGCCTACGCCCACGATGTTCTCGCCCTGAGCGGGGGCGTCACGCAGAACCCGGCCGGAAAGGCCGGGAAGGCTCTGTCCTTCGACGGTTCGGGATGGGCTGAGGCGCAGGACCCCATCACGGGCGAAGCCAGCCCTGTCGTGCGAACGGATCAACCGTTCACGGTGGCGGCATGGGTATCTCTGTCGGACAACTCCACGACGAGGATCGCGGTCGGCCAAGGTGGCCAACATAACTCTGGCCTGTTCCTCGGCTATAGCAAGGCGCACAACGCGTGGACGTTCGGCTTTCACCAGGCCGATGCCGCCGGCTCAACGGCGTCCTACACCGTCCAGTCGTCTGCGGCTCCACAGTTGAACACCTGGACGCACCTGGTCGGTGTGTACGATCCCGCGGCACTCAACGTGAGGATCTATGTCAACGGACAACTGGCCGGCACGGCATACGCCCTGGGTGACTGGAGTACCTCCGGACCGTTCGTTCTCGGCCGAAACCGCGTAGGCGGGGCGGGAGCGGACTACTGGAAGGGCATGGTCGACGAGGTCCAGGCATACGCCGGCGCGGTTCCCAACAACGCGACGGGTCACGCCGAGGTCAAGTCCAAGATCTGCGGCTGCTGACGCCGGACGGTTCGGTGACGCCGATGCGTCACCGAACCGTCACCACCTACTCGGCGCATTGGCTATGACCAGAGCTTGCGCCAATCTGCGACGAACTTCCATGAAGGGCCGCCCTGCCCCGTGAGCGCTGCTCATGACGGCACCTGCCGCGCCCGTGCCTCAGTGCATACAGGAGGAAGAAACCGATGTCACCTCGAAGAAGACGATCACCTCAACTGATCACAATCCTGGCGGCAGTACTGTCTGCGGCGGTCGTTGGGCCGGTCCTGGGTCCGACGCCGGTACTCGCCGCGCCACCTACGCCCCCGGCGCAGCGGCAGGCACTGGGACCCGCAGTCAAAGGGCATCCCTACCGGCCGAAGTCTAGCGATGTTCCATCACTCGCCACGGCTGCAGCTGCCATCACCGCGTCTCAGAAAACGCCGGTGTGGCCCTCCGCCCAGGTGGCGGAGGTAGACCTGGGTTCCGCGTCGTTGCGGGCCACCGACGGCGGCGGGGCCCGACGGGCCGGGGACACACCCGTCTGGATCGAACCTGAGGACCCCGCTCACTCCACGACGGCCGGCTTCGGCCTGTCCAGGGCACGGGTGCAGGTCTTCGACCAGAAGACGACCGCCTCAGCAGGGGTTACCGGAATGCTTTTGTCCGTCGCTCCCACGACAGGGGGCGGACCAGCCAAGGTATCTGTGAACTACGGTGCTTTCGCCAACGCCTACGGCGCAGACTGGTCATCGCGGCTACGCCTGGCCAGGCTACCCGAATGCGCGCTGACCACCCCGGGTCTTGAGCAGTGCCGAGGCGAGGAACTGCCTACCCGCAACGACGGCTCAGCCTCCACCGTCACCTCAACGGTGTCGCTACCCGTCTCGCGGTCGGCCACATCAAGGTCAGAACGGGTGCTGTTGGCGGTGACTGCGGGCGCCGCGAGCGGTTCGGGTGACTACTCGGCGACGTCGCTGTCCTCGGCGGGCACCTGGTCCGCAGGCGGCAACTCCGGCGCCTTCAACTGGGCGTTGCCGCTGCGGATGCCGCCGGGGGTAGGCGGGCCTGTGCCGTCGGTGTCGGTGGGCTACTCCTCGAGTGTCGTCGACGGCCAGATGGCGGCGAGCAACAACCAGCCGAGCTGGTTGGGGGAGGGGTTCGGCTGGTGGCCGGGCTCCCTGGAGCGCCGCTACCAGAGCTGCGGCTCGGACATCAAGGCCGGCTCGAACAACGCCGGTCGCAAGACCGGAGATGCGTGCTGGAACACCGACAACGCCACGATCTCCCTCGCAGGCCGGTCCGGTGAGCTGATCCGCGACGCCGGAAACGTGAACCTGTGGCACCTACGTGACGAGGACGGCTCGAAGGTCGAGCGCAAGTTCAACGCCGGCAACGGCGCCAAGGACGGTGAGTGGTGGGTCCTGACCGACCCTGCCGGGGTGCAGTACTGGTTCGGCGGGGTGCCGGCCAGCAACTCGACATGGACGATGCCGGTGTACGGCAACGACAACGCCGCCGGCAACCCCGACCCGTGCTACACGTCCGTGTTCGCGAACTCCTCGTGCACACAGGCGTGGCGGTGGAACCTGGACCGGGTCGTCGACCCCCACGGCAACACCATGACGTACACGTACGTGAAGGAGAACAACAGCTACGGCCGCAACCTCACCCCAACCGACGTGGTGTCCTACACCCGTGGCGGCTATCTGCAGACCATCGAGTACGGCACCCGTAACGGCGTCGCGAGCCCTGCGCCCGCCCGGGTGGAGTTCACACCCGCTGACCGGTGCCTGACCAACTGCGCCGACCATGCGAACTGGCCCGACACCCCGCGCGATCAGGAGTGCAGCGCGAGCCCGTGCCAGATCGCCACCCCGACATTCTGGACAAAACATCGGCTCGACCGGGTCGCCACGAAGGTGTGGGACACCGCGCTCAGCCCGGCCGGCTACCGGGAAGTTGATTCCTGGAAGTTCACCCACTCCTTCCCCAACACCGGAGACGGCACCCGGCCCGGCCTGTGGCTGGCGAAGATCTCCCACACGGGTGGCAATGGGACCTCCGCGGTCCAGGCCCCCGACATCACATTCGACGGCGTGCAGCTCGGCAACCGCGTCCAGCCTCAGGGCGCCGATCTGAAGGCGATGAACTGGTGGCGGGTCAACGTCATCGACAACGGCACCGGCGGCCGTACCGCCGTGACCTACATGCCGGCCGATTGCGTCCCCGGCACCCGGATGCCCGACCTCGCCGCGCTACACGACAACGCCCTGCGCTGCTACCCCGTCACATGGGTGCAACCGAATGCCACCAACCCGACCACAGAGTTCTTTCACAAATACGCCGTCGCCAAAGTCAGCGAAGAAGACACCTTCAACCTGTCACCCCCCACCCAGACCACGTACGAATACGAAAGCCCAGGATGGCACTACACCGATGACGACGGCTTCATCGACGCGGCCAGCAAGACCTGGTCTGTGTGGCGGGGCTACGCGAAGGTCCGTACCCGAACGGGTGACCCCAGCAAACCCGGCGTGACGCTGTCGGAGTCCCGCTTCTTCCAGGGGCTCAACGGCGACAAGATGCCTGGCGGCACCCGTACGGTGACGCTGCCGGCCGTGGACATGAACGGCGACGGTGACACCACCGACATCGGAGTGGACGTCCCCGCAGCCGACGACAACGACAGCTTCGCCGGAATGACCCGCCAGACCAGCACATTCAACGGCCCCACCGGAGGGGAAGTACACTCCAGCATCTTCGAGCCGTGGCGCTCGAACCCGACGGCGACTCGGTCGATCAACAACACCACCACCGAGGCCCGCTACACCGGCGTGGGAGCGGAGCACACCCGCACCATCCTCGACGGCGGACGTGCGCCCCGCAGCACCACTGCCCGAACCACGTTCGACAACCTGGGCATGCCCGCCGCAGTGTCCGACCTCGGCGACAACGCCATCGTCGGAGACGAGCGCTGCACGACCACGCAGTACGCCCGCAGTGCCGGATCACCCATCGTGTCCAACCCAGCCCGGGTGCGGGTATTCGCCGTGAACTGCGCCCGGGCGGCGCAGCCGGGACTTGCAGAGAAGGACATCATCTCCGATGACGTGACCCTCTATGACCAGCAGGCACTGGGCGCCATCGGAGCGCTGGGAGAGCCCACACAGACCAAGACGCTCCTCGCCTGGAACCAGACCACGCAGCTCGCGTCGCACCGCACGACCGCGACCAACAAGTATGACCCTCACGGCCGTCAGATCGAACTGATCGACGAACGTGACAACAAATCCACAACCACGTACACGCCCGCTTCGGGCGGACCCCTCACGTCCAGTACGGAGACGCGGCTCTTCGCCGCCGGGAACTGGGTCACGACGACCCACCGCGACCCCGGAACCGGCGCGCCGACCGTGGTGATCGACCCGAACGGCAAACGCACCGACTACAGCTACGACGCGCTGGCTCGCCGCACGGGTGTGTGGCTCCCGGGTCAGGACCGGCCCTCCGGCCAGCCCGCCACCACCACCTACTCCTACCTCATGCAGGCCGCAGCCCCGAGCTCAGCCACGACGCGGACGCTGGTCGCCGGTGGTACGTACACCACCAGCACCGCTCTGTTCGACGGGCGCCTTCGCAACCTACAGACGCAGGTCCAGTCGCCAGCGGGCGGCCGCATCGTGCGGGACGAGCACTACGACACCGCTGGCCGGCACGTCCAGACCACCAACCCGCACTGGGACCCCACGACCACGCCCAACGCGACGCTGTCAAACGCAGACGTGCCCGAGGATCTGCCCGGCTGGACGGTCACGACCTACGACGGAGCCAACCGCGCCACCGCGCTGATCAGCTACAAAAAGGGCGGCGCCGAGCAGTGGCGGACCACCAGTTCCTACGGCGGCGACCGCGTCGACGTAACACCCCCTTTTGGTGGGACCGCGACCTCGACCCGCACGAACGCCCAGGGCCAAACGGTCGAACTGCGCGAATACCGGGGATCGACTCCGACCCCCACGATCGCCGGTAGCTATGACTCCACCACCTATCTCTTCGACGCCAAGGGCAAGCGGAAGAACGTCACCGACCCGGCCGGCAACCAGTGGACGTACGAATACGATCTGCACGGACGTCCCGTCGCAACGACCGATCCCGACCGTGGCGCGACCACTTCGACCTTCAGCGAATTCGGAGACCTCAGGTCACAGTCCGACGCCCGCGGTAGCACGGTGGTCTACGACTACGACTCCCTCGGCCGTAAAACCGGCCTCTACCGCACAACGATCGCGGCTCCGAACAGGCTCGCCGAGTGGACCTATGACGGTGTGGCCAAGGGGCACCCAACCAAATCGGTCCGCTACGACAACGGCAACGCCTACACCGTGGAGATCGGCGCCTACGGGACCCGCTACCAGCCCGTCATCACGAAGATCACCATCCCAGGCGCGGAGACGGGGCTGACGGCCGTCGCCGGATCTCCGACGACCTACCAGTACGTCAACACCTACAACGCGGATGGTTCGCTGAACACCAGCCGGATCCCCGCCCTCGGCGGGCTCGCGATGGAGACACTCACCTACGGATACAACACAGTTGGCGCGCCCAAGACCCTGCAGACCAATCTCGGCACCACCTACGTGACAGGGACCGGCTACACCGAGTTCGGTGAGCCCGGTATCACCACCCTGGAGAACACCGGGGCGGCGATGGCTCAGGTCGGCCGCTACTACCAGGAAGGGACCCATCGTCTCGCTGAGATCAAGACCACCCGCGACACCAACCCGGCGACGGTCGCCGACGTCTTCTACAGCTACGACCCGGCCGGCAACACCACGAAGATCGCCGACACGATAAGTGGTGACACGCAGTGTTTCGGCACCGACTACCTGCGGCGCCTCACCAAGGCCTGGACGCCGAGTTCCGGTGATTGTGACGCGGCACCGAGCGCTGGTGGTCTCGGAGGGCCCGCCCCGTACTGGACGACCTGGGAGTTCCAGTCCGGTAACCGCTCCAAGCAAACCGAGAACACCTCGGGTCGCACAACCAACTACACCCACCCGGCCCCCGGCAGCCCACGGCCGCACGCGGTTACCGCCGCGGCCACCACGGTGAATGGCACCACCAGCTCCCTGGCCTACGAATACGACGAAGTCGGTTCTATGATCAAACGCCCTGGGGCCAGCGGACGGCAGGAACTCGCTTGGGACCCGGAGGGCCGCCTGGCAAAGGTCACCGAGATCGACGCCGGCAAGGAGACGACCTTCGTCTACGACGCCGACGGCAACCGGCTCATCCGCCGCGACCCGACCGGCAAGACGCTCTACCTGCCCGGCCAGGAACTGCGCTACACCACAGCCGGCGGAATCAAGACCTGCGCCCGCTACTACGCCCATAACGGCCAACAAGTCGCCATCCGTACCAACGCGGGACTGAACTGGCTGGCGGCGGACCAGCAGGGCACCACCACGGTCACCATCTCCGGTGCCGTCGGCCAGGCTGCGGCCCTGCGTCGCCAGGACCCCTACGGCAACGCCCGCGGTGCCACCGTCGGCACCTGGCCCACGGCGATGGACAAGGGCTTTGTCGGTGGAACCCAGGACGCCACGGGTCTGACCCATCTGGGAGCCCGCGAATACGACCCGCTCATCGGGCGGTTCACCAGCGTCGACCCAGTGATCGATGTTCAGTCGCCCCAACAGATGCATGGATACTCCTACGCCAACAACAGCCCCGTCACCTTCGCCGACCCCGATGGCCGATCACCCGATGGGAACGGGGCAGGGCACGACACCGCCATAGCACTCCGAGTCCTAGAGCTACAGACCAAATACGGACCGGCGGCGTCCATCAGCTCTGACGTCCCCAGCACCCACGGGGCGGACCTGATCTGCTGGAACTGCTCGTCGATCTCCGGTGGACCAGACGAAGTATGGGTCTGGGAGATGAAACCCGATGAGCCTCGCTACCTTGGTAAGAGCGCCGTGTCTGCCCAGTCCATTCTCAATGGCAAGATCAACGCCGCGAAGGATCCTCGAGCGCTAGGACGAATGGTCGATGACGGACCCGACTTCGGAACCATTCGGGTCAGCACCAACGGAATGAAATCCAGCCAACTCGTCACCGTGCGCGACTCCGGAACTAAGGGGCTTCAGGTCTACAAACTGCACCAGGGCGAGAAGAGGTACAGCAAGCGCAGTACCTACTACAAGCTGGCAGTTCAGGCTATCGACGCCGCAGATGACGCCAACCTCACTGCGGACAAGGCGCTTGCGAGAATGTATGAACAGAAGATGGCATACATGGACAAACTGGCCGGTGACGGTTCGTGGGACGGCGCAAACAGCTACATGGAACCGCCGCCCCCCAAGGACTGGGGCGCTGTATACGAAGACCCGTGGAGCACCGCCGTCGTCGACGTGGTCATAGTCGTGGCAGTGGTCACCGTCGGCATCGCCGGCTGCATTCTCTTCTGCACCACAGTCGCCGTCGTTGCGCTATCCAAGAGTGCCTACGACCTTGCCGCGTGACCCTGCACTGGCAGTGCACAAGTTTCAGAAACGCGTCATCTGAACTCCATCCCGGCAGTTCGGCGCGTCGAAGCTAGCCCCAGGAACTGAGCCTCTGGTGGCACCGGCGACAGCCGAGTGCCACCAGAGGCTCAGATGCACGGGTTGCCAGGCTTGCGGCGACAGTGCTCAACTGTCATCCGGGCAGACCGGTGGTGCCTCATGGGGCTTCAACACTTCGGCCGCCACCACCTACGCGTCGGGTCTCGTCCCAGCAATATTCGAGGAGAGTGCGAGAGTTGGACAGCTTCGAACGCATGCTGACGCTGCTACGGCGAGGGCAGACACGAGACGCCGAACAACTAAGGGCCGAGAACCCGACGGCGTGGCTGCCCCAGTGGACAGCGGGCGATCCGCTGAGCCCGGCGTTTCGCCAGATGCACCGCCTCGGCTCCCTAGTCAGCGCGCTACGCGTGGACGACACGTTCGCGTGGGCGCTCGCCGGCGACACCGTGCACCGAACTCTCCTCGCAGACGGATCGGTACACCGGCAGCGCCTAGACGGACAGGCCGCCTACTATCAGCGCGCGACTTTCGCGGGTGACACCGTCATCGCGGTGGAGGACGAGCGGCTCCTCGTCTGGGATCTCAACAGCGGCGCGCTGCTGCTGGCCACCGATCCCGCTGACGTTCCCCGGCCAGCGGGAGATCTGTGCAGTATCGCGGTCGGCGCCGGTGTGGCGGTCGCCGGCACCGGGAACGGCTACCTGTTGCAATGGGATCTGACCGACGGCCGGCTGCTGGCGCGAACCGCCGCGCACGATGGCCACGTCGCCCGTGTCGCGATCAGTGTCGACGGCACACCGGCCATCCTGAGCCTCGGCGGCCAGGACCGTCCGACAGTGTGCTTTCACGACCTCGACGGGTTGACACGCACGGGCGAGGTGGCGATGCCCGAGCGGACGGTCTGCGGCGCCTGGACCATACTCGACGGCCAGCGGCGTGCCGTGACCGCCGCAGCCGACGGCGTACTCACAGTCTGGGACCCCGTGACGGCGGCGTCGGTCGCGCAGATCTCCACCAGCACCCGCCCGAGTGGGGGACTGGCCTTCACCGCCGGTGGCGCCGGGGCTGTACTCAGCGAGGCGCGCGCACTGCGGATCGTAGACCTGCACGACGGAACCGTTCGCGGCACGATCCGCACCGAGTTCCGGCACGACGTCGACAAACTCGCCGTCTGCGGCCCCTTCATCTACGCGGCTCAGGGCGGGCACACCGAGGGGCGTACCAACCTTCTGGAACTTACCGACCCCCTCCCACTCGACGCCGTGGACCGGCCGTTATACCTCGACGCCACCCCGGCCACCGTCGACAAGCGCGTCGCGATCGTCGCCATCGGCGAGGACGGCCTCTACCAGATACACGACGCCGCGAACGGCCAGGAGATCGGATCGGCTGGCGAACGCACCAACCAGTACCAGAAAGTTGGCGGGTCCCCGCGACTGAGAACCGCGAACGTCGACGGAAGGGACCTGGTCATGTCAATGTCCAGTTTCGCGCCGACGCTTGTCGACCCGGCCGCCGGTGAGACCCGCACAGGGACGCAGCTTCCGGAAAGTGGGATAGTTCTGGCTGCTGCCACCGCACGAGACGGCCTTGCCGCGACGGTGGACCTCGGTGAAACCCTCACCGTCTGGGACGTGGCTACCATGACACCGCGGGCTTCGGCCCGCATCGTGAAGCGGCGGGCGAGGACGATCTCCGTCGCGCTCGGTGAGCTGAACGGCCGCGCCATCGTATTGACCGGCGCTGACGATGGCGCGATCGGATTGTATGACGCCACCGATCTGACCAAAATTTCACCACCGGACCGATTCCCCACACGCGGATCGGCCGGATACACCCCCGACCTCATGAACCGGCCCGGACCCCACGCCGTCGCGGCACTGGAGGTCGCCGGAACCGTCGTGGTCCGCGCCGTGAACGACACCGTCACTTGCATCGATATCACCACCGGAGAGGAGTCTGGGCCGCGACTCACGCACCCCGGCAAAGTATGGGCGATCCTGCCAGCCGTATTCGACGGCAATCCGGTCGTAGCGACCAGCTGTGATGACCGAGTCCTGCGGGTCTGGGACATCGCGACGGGCCGCACGATCCTTGCAGTCACCCTGCCCCGACCAGCCCGCCGGATACTCTCCGTCGACGAGGACCAGATCATTGTCCTCGACAGCGAACATATCGTCGCGGTCGGTTCCAACCCGTGACCGCTGGTCGGAGCCGGCCGGTTCACCCATAGCGGGTTTACCAGGAGCGCCGACGACGATCACGGCGTCGGCGCTCCAGATGATGATGGACGTTTCGGGCTTCGGCCATGCCTGTGACGATGACGGCGGACAGGTGTTCGTTGGCGCCGTCCCGGTTGTCGTTGGGGTGGGATGCCGATGACGTCGCCGCCGTGTTCGCGGCTCCGGCGGAGTGGGCTTTCATGACGCCGGCGCCTCCGCAGATGACGGTGGCCCGCGGCTTGGGCGTGAGTTGGCCGAGTCCGGTGAGGATTCCCTTGCCGGCTCTGAGAACGACAGGTCACCCAGTACCGCAAGAGGCCCGATGGGCCGCCAGTATGAACGCTAACTCACATGCCTCATCGCTCAGCACGGCGATGACCAGCGACGACGCAGATCTGTTCCAGATGACGTATGACGGCGACGCCTACGCCGAAGACCTCCAACGCGCACGCCAACGCGGAATGATCTCCACCGGTCTGCTCGTCTCCTAGGCCATCGACGTACTCACCGCCGCCGTCCGGGTAGCCGGTATCGTCATCCATCCCGTGCTGCTGTTGTCCTGATCCTCGCGGTCCTGCCATCCGGCTGGGCGGCGGTGAAAGCTGCGCGCGCTGGATACCTGGGCAGGTGCAGTGGAAAGCCCGCATGCGCCGAACATGGACGGTCGGGCACCTGCTCACCGCCCGCCGCCACGCCCCCGAAGTACGCGGCTACGACCTCGGCGGCTACATCTTCGACCGGTACCGACGCCTTCTCGGCGGAATCGTCAGCACCGACCTGCAGGTCGCCGGCCAGCAGACCCGGGCCCGCACCTCTCTGGGTGGCGGGCACCGGGATCGGTATCTGCGGCGTGTACAGATCGGCTGGCAGACCCTGTGCTCCGTCTATCAGCTTGATCGGCTCGTTCTTGGAGCTGATCGCCGGGGACCTCCTCGATCACCACACCGCCGACCCTGACGGTCCTGTTCCGGCGCTGGCCTGGCTCGACGCCGCTGCCCACCAGATCTCCGCCGTCAACTGGAGCAGATAGCCGCAACCTCAACCAGTTCGTTCCACGAGGTGGTCGCATCGAGGGGCGTCTCAGGGAGGTCACGGACGCCTGGATCCGGCCGCGAGGGTGGCTCCAACCGTCCGCGACGTCAGGCGGCTCGACGGGTCCTCGGGATCAATTTGGCGGTCTTTTCCGCTGTTTCTAGTTCGACTTCGCGGAGTAGTGAGGTGTAGATGTCGCCGGTGGTGGAGAGGTTGGCGTGTCCGAGGAGTTCCTGGATTTCTTTGAGGTCGCCTCCGGCGGCTTTGGTGAACGTGGCGGCGGCGTGGCGGCCGTCGTGGATGCCGACGGGCGGGAGGCCGGAGCTGCGGACGTGGCGGTCCCAGCGTTCTGATACCAGGTCGGGGTTCCAGGCCCGGCCGTCGGGGCGGCGGAAGAACAGGTCGACGTCGACGTGCTGGACGCCGCCGTCGGCGGTGGGTGTGCGCATGCGGATCGTGGCCGGCCA
>NZ_JBFAZP010000021.1:0-46745 GCF_040681875.1 Longispora sp. NPDC051575
GACTCACCCCGATCGAGTTTGAGACACTACACAAGGCCACTCAACCGGCCTGAACACCGCTAACCCCGCGAGTCAACCAAACCGGGGGCAGTCCCAGTCGCTGCGTGCCGCCGGGGTGCGCACCGATTAGGTCGACCACGACTGGGTAGGTTCTATCGGTATGACCGATCCGCACAACGAGTTCGTGTTCGCCGGCGCAGACATGACCGGCTTCACTCAGGACTGGCTCGCCGGCCTCGACCAGTTGCCGGCCGAGTCCACAGGGCTCCTCGACCTCGCGCTGCACGACCCCGTCCGGAAGGACCGGTACTTCTACGGGGCCGGTTTCGTGATGCAGAACATCGGTCCGAGGGCGGGGGCGGAGCATGCCACCGCCGACGAGCTGCGCCTGTTCGCGGTCCTGGCCGCCTACCAGCAGGATGACCATCCGGGGGCCGATCCGACAGTCTGGGACGGGATCCTCGCCCACACCCGCCGGGCCTTCGACCACGCCAACGCCCTCGGGTCGGCCGGGGTCGCCCACCGGCTGAGACAAAACATCATCGACCGGGCCACCCGGCAGGACCCACCCGAGTTCACGGCGATGATGAACCGGTCGATGAACAACGACCCGGCGCGCAGGGCCGCCCACGAGCGGAACATGGCGTCGATCCTGCACCGCGACATTCGGGCCGCCAACTTGATCGACCCGGAAGGCGAGTCCGAATTCGACCTTCAACTCCTCCAAGCCCGCCCGTAGCCTGCCACTGGCCAACCTCACCATTCTTCGATCTACGTCGAGACCGTGACGATCGTGGACGGTGCTCACGGCACAACTGGCGGATGGATCTCCCTCACCGCTTCGTCGTCCTTGGTCACCACGCTGCTGGGCACGCTGTTCTACCGGCAGGCCGGCGGGCCAGCATCGTCCTGGCCCGCCCACCTGATCAGGCGTCGAGGAGTTCGTAGACCTCGCGGGGCTGGGACGACAGGCCCTCCACGGAGATCTCGGGGCCGGGGATCGCACCGTCGGCCGTTTGCAGCCACTGGTGGATGTTGGCCAGGGTGAACTCCTGCTCGCGGGGGATCATCGCCTCGGACTTCTCGGCGATGGTGCGGGTGATCTCCTTGAAGACCCGGGTGTACCCGCGGGTGGTCCGCACGTCGGTGTGGCCGAGCAGTTCCATGATCGCGAACTCGGTGGCTCCGGCCGCGTACGCGATGGAGGCCGCGCCGTGACGCAGGCCGTGGAAGTGGATCGGCGGGAGACCGGAGCCGTTGACCAGGCGCACGAACTCGTCGCTGATCCAGCTGGGGCGCAGCGGCGAGCCGTTGAGCCGGGTGAACACCAGGTCGTTGTCCTCCCACTCGGCTCCGAGGGCGGCTGCGGCGGTCTCCTGCCACTGCTTCTGCAAGCGCAGCACCTTCACCGAGGCGTCGTTGAGCGCGATCTCACGGCCCTGGCTCTCGTCGGTCTTGGGGTCGGCGACCTCGACGTCCCAGCCGATCTGGACGAGCTGCTGGGACACGGTGATGACGCCGCGGTCCAGGTCGACGTCCTCCCAGCGCAGCCCGGCGGCCTCACCACGACGCAGACCGGCGAACGCGACCAGATGAAACAGCGGGTACAGCCAGTGGCCGCTGACGTGGTCGAGGAACGCGCCGGTCTGCTGGAGTGTCCACACCATGACCTTGGACGGCTTCTCCTTCTCCCACAGGACGTCGATCTTGACCGCGAGGGTGCGGGCCAGGCCGTGGTCGCCGCCGCGCAGTGCCTTGGTGCGAGCCCGGGTCAACTTCTCGATCTTGTCGCGTTTGACCTTCCACCGCTCGGTGCGCGCGTCGGTCCACACCATCGGGGTCACCTTGGCGGTCGGCAGCTTGTACAGCTGCGCGACGTTGATGGTCAGGTCGCCGTCGGCCATCAGGTGGGTCAGGAACGAAGACAGGCATGCCTTGATCCGGTGCTTGGTGGGGAGCCGGACGCGTTTGCGGTAGTGGAACCGCTCGCGCATCTCCGGTGTCCACTCGGCGAACGGCACGGTCCGGGCGGCGGCGAGGTCGACGTTGAAGGCGTCGATGGTGTCGAACATTGCGACCAGGTCGGCACGGCGCAGCCGGTCGTATTCGATGCAGCCGAGATTGGGCTCCAGGTACAACCGGATGTGGGTCCCATACGCCTTGCGGGTGTTGGACGACAGGTGTCCGAGCCCCTTATGCCACTCCCAGAGCAAAGGGCCGATGAGCGCGCCGGCCTCCAGCGTCGCCCCGGAGCGGTAGCGCTGCGACACCGTCTTGGCACTCGGCAGGTCGCGGCCGTTGCGCACGCAGGTGCGGATCAGCTCGGCGATGTCGTGGCGAGCCTGGTCGCCTCGCGGCCCGTTGTCGGGGACGGCGAGGAGTTCGCGAATGTCGTGCAGGAGGTCTTCGGCGGTGTCCTGGCTGCCGAAGCCTCCGAACCGCAGGCGGATGGCGTTGCCGGTGGTGTCCGGCTGCGTCTCAAACCGCACGCCCCAGTTGCCGTGACGGCTGTTGTAGCCGCCGCCGGCCCGGGTGAGCTTGGGGCACTTGGCGCCGAGCTCCTTGCCGTGCTCGTCCAGGCAGGAACAACGTTTGCTCGTCGTGCCGATCGAGGCGAGTTTCACGGGTGCTCCTGATCGAGGGTGAAGGGTGGCTGCATGGGGTGCACGCTACCAGCAGTGAGGCAAATAATGCCTCTCAAATACGAGGCAGCATTTGCCTCCGTGGTGAGGGCTTGTGGGGTCGCTGTGCGCTGTGGCAGCTCAGCGGCCCTGCCGGCGGTAGGGTGTCGGACATGTCCGAGCCGGAGCGCGCCCCCGAGGGCCTGCCGCCCGTGCCGGGTCGTGAGCCTCGCCCCGACCCGGGGGTGCAGTCCGTGCGGGTCCAGGTCGCCTCCGGCACGGCCGCCCGGCTCGACGCCGCCCGTCCCGACGTCGGCACGTCGGTGGTGATGCTGGGGCTGGTGCGCGACCTCATGTCCGGCGCCGCCCACCTCCCGGCGGCCGAACCCCCAAATGTCGTGCGGGTGCGGCTGCCGGCCGCCGAGCGGAAATGGCTGCAAGAGCACTTTCCCGGCGAGACTGTGCCTGCGGTCCTGGCGCGCCTGGCGGAGCTGTTCGCCTCCGGGTCCTACCAGCCGGCGTGGACGCTGCCGCCCGGATCTGAGCCTGGGTCAGAGCATGCGCAGGTAGCGCAGTAGGTCATAGACCCGCACGAACCACTCCCCACCCAGGCGCTCGGCCTCTACGGGGAACTCGCCGCGCTTGGCCAGCTTGTAGCTGGTCGTGCGGCCCTTGCCGAGGATCTGCCCGGCGGTGACCAGGTCGGTCGTGGCACCCAACCCCATGATCTCTTCCTTGGTCCAGATCCGCTCAGTGTCCGGCACGAGGTCACCTCCCTTCTCAGATCACGACCGGCCCGCGCGCGGCGCGCCGGTCCGGTGGGCGGGCCAATCGTCGATGTCGGCCCGCCGTGGATTGCTAGCCGGTGACCGGCAGGTGGTCATCGACCGGCGGCACGGGCGGCGCCGGCGGCACGACGGGCGGCTGCTGGACCGGCGGCTGCGTCGGCTTGCCCGTCGGAGCGGTCGTGGGCGAACTAGTGGGCTTGCCCGTCGGGCTCGACGTCGGCGAACTCGTCGGGCTGACCGTCGGTGAACTCGTGGGCTTGCCGGTCGGGCTGCCGCTCGGCGTCGGGGTGCCGCCGCCGGTGCCGCAGGCGACGTAGCCGACGTCGATGGTGGAGGCGGGGACTCCCTTGCCCGCGTTGATGGTGATGCGCAGGGCCGTGATCGACTTTCCGCCGTCGGGGGTGGTGCCAACCACGCCCACGGCCACCGAGCCCTTGGAGCCCAGCGACGGGGTGCCACTGACTGCGGAGGCGACCTTGCCGTTGTCGCACGACGCGGTCACGCTGGCCACGTTGACAAGGCCCGCGAACGCGTTGAGCCCGCTGATCTGCGCGTTGGCCTTGTTCGCGCCGGCGGTCACGGTTGACCCCGAGATCTTGATGGTGCCGTCGGAGGATGCAGCGCCACCGCCGCCGGACTTCGCCGAGCCGTCGGTGGAAGTCACCGCCGGGCCGGACAGCGGGGCCGCGCCGGAGGCGGTGATGCTGCGCGCGGTACTGGCGGGACTGGCCGCCTGCGCTGGGCCGGCGAGCAGGAGCGCGCCGGCCCCGACGAGGGCGAGCATGGACACGCCGGTCAGACCGGCGACCTTGAATGGAGAGGTGTTCACGACATTAGTCCTTTGTGGTCTAAGGGATGATCTTGACGAGGGTCCCTGCTGGGACCTGGAGCAGTTGGGCGATGGCGGCCTGCGGGATGCGGATGCATCCGTGCGAGGCCGCGGTGCCCATCACGCTGTCGCTGGGCCAGGAGTGCAGGGCCACGACTCCGGGCCCGCCGCCGAACGTGCTCAACACTTCGGAGTGCGCGCCGAGCGGCAGGATGATCGGGCTGTACGGCTGTGCGCTGTCCTTGATCGCGGCGAGGATGAACGTGCGGCCGACCGGCGAAGGGGTGTCGGCCTTGCCGGGGCTGGTGGCCCAGGAGCCGATCACCGCCCCGTCGCGCAGCAGGTCCAGCCGCATCGACGACAGCGATGTGTGGATCTCAAACGGTGAGTGTGCGACCTGCACGCCGCTGGCGGAGATCCAGCCGGAGGCCCCGTTGGGCCTGGCCGGCAACAGCACCAGGAACCAGCCGGTCTGCCCGCCGATCACGGGCAGCCAGGTCGCGCTCGCCCCCTGGCGCTGCGGCAACCGGGCGATCGGCGTGCCGCCGGGCGCGTCGAACACCGGCACCGCCTGGTCGTTGTGCACGACCAGGCCGGTGCCGCTGGCCTGGCGGTCGGTGTCGACGGGAGCCGCTGACACCGTCGTCCAGGTGGTGGCCTCCACCAGGGAGGCCAGCCGTTCGGCGGAGACCTCCGGCACGGCGACGGGTGCCGGAGCCTGTTCCGCGACGACCGGCGGCGTGGCCTCGACGGCGTGCACGACGACCGGCCGGGTCGCCGGGTCCGGCGCCGTGGCCATGTACAGCGCCGCTGTCGGAACGAGCAGCGCGATCCCGATGGCCGCCATGCCGATGCCTGAGCGCACCTCACTCACCTCCCCCTCGCGCGTGCCGCCGGTCATGGCCGCGCTACTTCGTGATCTCGGACAGGAACGCCGCGTTCGGCGAGCCCAGGCCGGTGACCTGGTCGTATCCGGCCGTGGTGTGCAGGGCCTGCGGGGTGGTGTCGACGTCGAGCAGGAACACGCCCCGCTCGCCGCTGGGCAGGCCCGGGGTGAGGATCCCCGCAGCCTGGTGCGTCAGGTCGTTCGTCACCGGCGTGCCAGCGGCGAGCTTGGCGTAGAGCACCGGGGCGAGTAGGCCCACCGGCTCGCCACCGGCGCGCGCCTGGGCGATGGCGACCAGGCTCGCGATGATCGGCGCGGCCAGGCTCGTGCCTCCGGTGGACTCCTCCCGGTACTGGCCGTTGACGGAGTAGCCGATGTACAGCCCCGTGTTCGGGTCGGCTAATCCGGCGACGTCCGGGACGCTGCGCCCACCGGCCGGGGCTACGCCCTGCTGCCAGGTCGGCTGGTCGAACTGGGTGCTGGTGCCGCCGCCGGCGCCCCACACGAAGTACGGGTTGCGCTTGACCCACTGCCCGTTCTGCACTGTGTTGGCCGAGGACTCCCAGCCGGTGGAGAACACGACGGAGTTGGTCTTGCTGACGCCGGTTGTGGTGCCGCCGACGGCCGTCGTCCACGGTGAGGACGCGGGGAACACCGGCGTCGGGGCGGGCTGTCCGACGGCGGTCTGGTCGCCGTAGTCACCGCTGGAGAAGTAGGTTCCCGAGCCGAGGATGGTGGCGCGGGCCAGCAGCGAGTTCGTCGACGCCAGGTGCTCGGCGCCGAGCTTCTCGTGGGCGTAGCTCCAGGAGTTGGTGATGATCGAGGCGTTGATGGACTCGTCGGCCAGCACCGCGGCGATGGTCTCCTCGAGCTTCGTGCAGTCCGGGGCCGCCGCGTACACGATCTTGGCGGCCGGAGCGATGGTGTGCACGGACTGGATGTCCAGGGCCTGCTCGGCCAGCCAGTTGCCCACGTTGCAGCCGTGGTCGCTGCCGTCACCCGGGATGTACTTCTTGATCGTCAGCTGCCCGGCCGCCAGCGGCGCGACCCCGTTGCGGGCGAACGCCTTGTTCGCGTCCGCCACGGCGTTGCCACCATCGAACGCACCGGTGATCACCACGGTCTGCCCCGCGCCGGTGTCGGCGGGGGCGAGGCCGTAGATCCCGCGCAGCTGCGCGCCGTTGATGCCGCACCCGGCGTTGGACGTCTGGGCGGCGGGGTACTTGGCCGGCACGCCTGGCAGGACCCACTCGCCCCAGTACGTGGAGCAATAGTTGCCCGGAGCGTTCGGGCCCGCCGCCGCCTTCGAGGCCTTCGGGGACGCGGTCGCCCGCACCGACATGGGCTGGGCGGCCCGCTCGGTCAGACCCGTGACCGCCACGACGTCGGCGGCGATGGCGCGCGGCACCGCCGGGGTGGCCGTCGCGGTGCGCAGACCCTTGCCGGACGGGGTGTCGCGGGTGGTGAAGCCGGTGGCGAACTGCGCGCCCAGAGCGCGGGCCGAGCCGGTGACCGTTAGCCGGGTGCCGGTCGCGTCGAGCTTGTCGACGCTGAATCCGGACCGCTTCGCCCAGGACACGATGCCGTCCACACGCGATTGCGGCGCGCCGAAACGCTGACGCAGCTCGGCGCGCGTGAGGTGCTTGCCGAATGCGGGCGACCCGGGTGTGGACACGGCGGTGGCGTAGGCGGCCAGTCCGCCCTCGTCCGCGCCGGCGAGAGTGAGGGTGACGGTGAGCTGTTGCTGCGGCATCAGCCCACCGCCGCCAGGTGGGGCGGCCAGGGCTGAGCTCCCCGTGGCCAGCACTGCCGCGGCGGCCAGGCCGCCGGCGAGCAGTGGAAGTCGAGAACGCATCGTCTTCTCCTTGATCGGGCACAGCAGTGCCCGGTAGGGGTGCGGGAATTGGGTGGGGGCTTCGGCTACCGGCCGGCCTCGGCGCGGCGGCAGGCCAGGATCAGCGCCGTGCGCTGCCTGGCGGCCCTGCCCGGGTCCGCGCCTCGTGCGCGCGGACCCGGCCCCCCAGCGATCCGAGCGGACAACGCCTCCGCCCAGGCGGTGCGGGCACCGCGACGGGGTCGGGCGGGAACGTCGTCGTCGTTGATCACGACACCGACACTGCCGACCCGATCAGCGGGCCGGAACGTTACGGGCCGTTGCGACTCGCAACGATCACCCCGGCTGACCTGCACGTTCTTCTCGCCCCGGGTGGACGCGATGGTGTGATCCGGCACGCGACGAACCGGATTGGCAGGGCTGTGCTGGCCGTGGCGAGGCCCTGCGAGGTCTCGGCTCACCACCGCAACACGGGTGTTCCATAATGGACGTATGGCGGCATTTGAGGGTCCTGCGGCGGCGAACGGTGAGACACCCGACTGGAGGCGCCGCCGACTCGGCCCGCCGATTCTCGGTGCGGCCTTCCGCGACCACCCGGCGGCCACACGCTGGATTCAGGGCATGGAAAGCGACGTGGATGTCACCAGCGAGGACTTCCGCGAGAATCTGGACCTCGCGCTGATCGACTTCGTGCCAGCGTTTTGCGGCACGGGATCGGAGCTGGCGGAGCAGATGCTTCGGCGGGTCTGGCGGATGCAGTTCATCTCCGCTCACGGCAACCGGCCCGGCGAGCCGGCCGTGCTGGGCGACGGGCACGGACAGCGGCTGACGATCGCCGAGCTTCCCGACCAGTCCATCCAGGCGACGGCCGCGATGGTCCTCGACGCCTGCTACGCCGGTAGCCCCGGTTTCGTGGAGACGTTGGCGGTGAAGATGGACCCGGCGCCCACCACGTTCATCGGCTTCACCGGCCAGTCCACGGGAAGGACGGCGACCGCCTTCGGGCGGCGGCTGCTGGAGCCGTTTCTGCGCCTGGATGAAGGCCCGGAGATCACCGCCGACGCCGTGGCGGAGGCCGCGCGGGGCGCGTGGCGCCAGATCTGGGACCACTGGGAGCCCTCGGGTCGTTGGCTTCTACGGGAAGCCGGCCTCGTCGTCATACGCGGCTTCCCCGACAACCTCACCCCCTGGTCAGCGGTGACTTCGATCGGGCGACGTTGATCATCGGCGCGTTAGTCGACGAAGTCCATCTGCTCGCCGATCAGGTTCTTCTTGGCGGCGTCTCTGCGCTCATCGCCGTGATCGGCATGGTGCTGATTTGCCTCGGAGTGGCACCCGGCTGACCGCATGCCTCAGGGAAGTGGCCACGCAAGCCTTCCTCCGCGATGCTCAAAAAGAGGAAAGCGCACTGCGGGGGCGGACAAAATGCCTGGCCGAAGGTCCAAGCGCACCCGCCGAGCTGGATGATCAGGCGAGAATGTGGTCGCTAGAGTCTGGCGGACAGACTAGGGGGGAACATGGCGATAGGAACGGAGCGGTGGTCGGCGTTGACGGGCGCCGGCGCGCTGCGCGAGGCGCTGAATGCGGCTGGGTGGCGTGTGGAGTCCAGCGAGTCGACGGTCAAGGACCACGTCACCGTGATCGTCGACGGATACGGGCCAGACCCGGGTACGACCGTGCGCGGCATCTGGGCGTGGCCAGCTGCGGACCCGGCGGCCGTGCGGGTGAGAGGGATCGCACCGGCTCCCGGCACGCGGGCGCTTGCGCCCGTCGACTCGATCGACGCGGTCATCAGCAGCATCGCCGACTTCCCGCCACCGCCATCGGCAGCCGAGTAGCGCATCGGTCTGACCGGCGTCTGCCCACGGCAGGGAAGACTTCCCGCCGATTGGCCAGCCGAAGGGCCGCTCATGAAGTCCGCAGCACGGGGCGGCCCAGGTGGCGCGCCGTCCGGCGTGCCCGGGATACTGGATTGGTGGCTGAGCCGAACTTCGCCCTCCAGTTCCCCGACGTGCCCGGGAAGAGTGGCTGGCAGTTGACACTCCGAACGGCGGATGTCCTGCACACCGCGTTGTGCACGCTGGCCGACGGTGCCTACAACGACATCGAAGCGTTCGGCGGAGCACCGGTGGTCGAGGCCGACGACTGGGAGGTGTTGGGAAGGCTCCCCCGCCTGGCGTGGAACATGGATTCCGGCTGGCGGCGGAGGTTCGCCCGGGCCGCCGACGATCTGGCCGCAGACCTTGAGTCGGGAACGTGGCCACGTCCGCGATGCAGCGGCGAAGAGCTGATGCTGCACCTGGCCCTCGCCGACGCTCCAGATCTGTTCGCCGACATGATCGACGGCACCGACGGTCACGAAGCGCTGCCCGCGCGCCGTGGCGACTACGACTGGGCGAAGTGTTCCGAGGTCCTGTTCGAGGACAGCGACGTCATGATGTTCTTCGACCCGGGTCTTGACGGGTTCGAGGACCCGCTGGACAAGGTGAACCGTGACCACGGCATCGGGGACCTGCGTCCGGTTCGGTGGTTCGATCCGTTCGCCGGCATCGAGGAACGTGACCTCCGGCGCGGCTTCCGACGCTGATTGTCGGGGCAAGGCTAACCTGCCACGCAGTGATGCGTCAGGCTCCGCCATCTCCTTCCTCGCTCGGAGGGGCGGGCGGTGAAGCGTCCTTCGCCCGCACCCTGCGCCAGCGCAGTCCGAGCATGACCGCAAGGATCAGCAGAAGAGCCCAGCTGCCGTAGAAGACGACGGCAGGCACGAGGCCCCTGCTCGCGCCAGCATCAGTGATGGCCAACATTCGTACGTCCTCGCTGGTGTCGATGCGATGGAAATGAAGCTCCAGTCCTCCTCCGGCACGGTGGTGGCTTTGCCACCCGGCGAGCTCTCGCGGGTCACGCCGCATCCCAGTGCCGGTGCGGGTAGAGGATCGGTGGGAGCCCCAGCGACTCGACAGGGATTCTCAGCGCGCGGCAGACCCAGACCTGGTTGTAGTCGTCGGGGTTGCGGTGGTCGTTCTCCCAAAGGCTGATCATCGTGCGCATCGAGGCCCGGGTGGGCACGCCGTGGCCGTGTTCGCGGGCCAGACGCGCCATCTCGGCGATCAGCCGTGACTGCGACCAGCACCGGTCGGCGCGTGCTTGGCGCAGTACCTGGCCCGGGGTACGCGGTCCCCCGGCGGGGGCGGGCCGGATTGGTCGGATGGTGCCGGACATTGTCAGTTCCTCCCGTGATCGGTGGGTGCGTGGCGCGGGCTCTGGGGTGGCAAGCCGCAGCCGGGGTGGTGGCAGTAGCCGTCGTCGGCCGGGTCGAGGTAGCCGTGCGTCGGCCCTGCGGCGGCGACCGGGGACACCGGGCTTAGCCGCCACTTGGCGATGTCGCCGTTGCGGACTAGGTGGCGCAGGTAGCCGACTACGTCGCGGGGGGCGCGCTCGGCGAGCACAGCTGCCACGATCTCGCCAGCCTCGTCGGCGTCGACGCCGAGCATGGCCCGCAGCAGAGCGATGGCCGGAGGAGAGGACTTTGAAGTAGATCTTCCTTCCTCTTGATCATGTGGTCCCGTTGTGGGCCTACCCTCGGGCCTCCCACTGCCCGTGTGTGTCCCGTTCTGGCGCGATTTGGCTGGGCCCCCTGTGGGTCCAGCCTTGCTCCGTTGGTTGCGGGGTAGGCCCGCAGTGGGTCCACCCGAACCCGTCATGTCCGACTTGGGTGAGCCCGCTGTGGGACTACCTGAACTGGGGGGTAGGTCCGCTGCGGGCCCACCCGAATCGGGACAATCGGGGTCCGGCTCGTAGTGGATGCCGATCCCGGGGACCGTGAACTCGTAGCTGGTG
Source organism: Longispora sp. NPDC051575 (assembly GCF_040681875.1). Classification (NCBI taxonomy): domain Bacteria; kingdom Bacillati; phylum Actinomycetota; class Actinomycetes; order Micromonosporales; family Micromonosporaceae; genus Longispora; species Longispora sp. NPDC051575. The sequence goes on from NZ_JBFAZP010000021.1 coordinate 10,796, forward strand.
CGCTCTCCCCGGCGGGCCTTGGCGGCGTCGGGGCGCGAGCGGATGACCCATCCGCTGTCTTCCAGCGTGCTGAGAGCGCGCTGGACAGTGGACTTGCCCAGGGCCGTGGCGCGCGCCAGTTCGTTTAGGGACGGGCTGTCCTCGGCCGGGATCACCGCGGCGCCGTCGGTGCCGAACGACAGGAGCGCGAAGGCGGTCCACCGGGCGGGCGAGGGCAGATTGCCGTCGCGCAGTGCCCGCTCGACCTGCTCTCGCGCCTTCACCGCAACCCTCCGTCCCCGTGGAATCTCGATCGGCTCGCGTAGTTCAGGCCGCGTGGCAGTCGGCGTGACGGGCCAGGTGCAACTGGGCGGCGGTGGTCACCGTGGCGGTCTCTCCGCCGCGGTGCTTGGCCAGGATCCAGTCGGACTCGCCGGGCCGTGCGTTGCGGTCGTAGTAGGACGGCCGGTGCAGCAGCACGACGATGTCGGGGTCCTGCTCGAGGCTGCCGCTCTCACGCAGGTCCGACAGCATCGGCACCCGGTCCGGGCGCTGCTCGGGCCCCCGGTTGAGCTGGGCGAGAGCGATCACGCAACAGTTCAGCTCTTTGGCCAGTAGTTTGAGCGCGCGGCTGATATCGGCCACCTCCCGCTCGCGGGTGTCGCGGCGGTGACCGGAGGGGGTGACCATCAGCTGGATGTAGTCAACGACCACAACGCCCAGCGGCTGGCGCATCGCCAGCCGGCGGGCCCGGGTGCGCACGTCGAGCACGCTGACGTGCGGGGCGTCGACGATGTGCAGCGGAGCCTCGGCCAGATGCCCGCTCGCGCGGTGCACGGCCGTCCAATCCGCGTCGCTCATCTGCCCGCGCTCCAGCCGGCGCAACGGCACCCCGGACTCGGCGGAGATGAGGCGCTGCACGAGCTCCTCCTCGCTCATCTCCAGCGAGACGAACAGGGCCGCCCGGCCGTGGCGCAGGGCGGAGCGCACCAGGTCGACCGCACTGACGGACTTGCCCATCGACGGCCTGCCGGCGATCACCCAGAGAGTCCCCGGCAGCATCCCGTGGGTGAGCTGGTCGAGGCGGGTGAACCCGGTCGGGATCCCGCGCAGGCCCTGGCGCTCCCCGGCCTTCTCGATGACCTCCAGGGCCGCCGGCAGCAGATCGCCGATGTGCTGGACATCGTGGACACGGCGGTGGGAGGTGGCCGCGTACAGCGCTGCGGTTGCCCGGTCCTCCAGCGACTCGGCGTCGTCATCGACGTTGTACGCCAACTGCGCGATGCGCGCGGAGGCGGCGATGATGCGCTGGCGAACTGCGCGTTCGGCGACCAGGCGGGCGTGCCAGGCCGCGTTGGCGACGGTGGGCACCGCGTCGAGGAGCGTGTGCAGGTAGCTGGCGCCACCGACGCGGGGCAGCTCACCGCGTTCCAGCAGTCGGGCCGTTACCGCGACCTCGGTGGTGGGCTCGCGTCTGCGGTCCATGTCCACGAGGGTCGAGAAGATGGTTGCGTGCTTGGGCTGGTAGAAGTCCTCGGCGGTCACGATGTCGGAGACATCCATGATCGCCGTCTTGCTCATCATCATGGCTCCGAGGACGATTTGCTCGGCGGCTTTGTCGTTGGGTGGTTCGCGGAAGTCGGTCATACGGCGGTCCGGTGCTGGAGCGGAGTGTCCTCCGGCGGCGGTTTCGACGGCGGCTGCGGGCATGCCAGCGCGCAGCCGGTGGTGGGCCTCGGCTGATGGCAGGCCACCAGCCACGGGCGCGAGGGCTCGGTGGCCGTCCACACGCAGCGGCGGGACAGGGAGGCGGTCGGCGTCATGCGGCATCGGCGATCTGTGTGGCGGAACTGGGGCAGTGGAATTCGTGCGGGAGGTAGAGCTGCGCGCCCTGCGCCCAGGCCGCGCTGAGATCGGCCCCCTCGAGTCGCTCAGCCAGCGGGGTCCGGCCGGGACGTGGCCGCAGGGTGTGGGTGCCGTCGTGGCGCGCCTCGGCGTCCAAGGCGAGCAGGTCATCGAAGGCGTCGTCGGCCCATATCACCGGCGCCCGGCAGGTCCGGCAATAGCCGGGCGGATACAGGGCCATCACGCCGCCCCGTCCGCGATGGCGCTGGACAGGAGGATTGAGACGGCGGGCCGGCCGCTGTCGGCACAGGTTGGGCAGGCCACCTGTCCTCCGGCCAGCACCAACTTGTGCGCCTCGCAGACCTCGACTTCGAGAGGGTGTCCGGTGGGGCAGACGCCGCGCAGCGTGGCGGTGGCCCTGCCGGCGCAGGCGTGGTGTTCGCTGGCGGGGATCAGGTCGGCTCCCTCGCAGAGCACATGGCGGGGGTAGGTCATGGTGCACCTCGCAGAAGTTGGGCGCGACGGCTCACCGGTCGGCGAGACGGGTCTGGTGCGCGGTCGTGGCAGGTCTGTAGCCCCGTGTCGTTGGCGTCCTCGCAGGCCAACAGCTCTGCCTGCTCGGCCTCGGACAGGGCCACCACTAGGAAGTCGTGACCGGATTCCGCGCACTCCGCGCAGGCCACTTTCGCCTGACGGACGTCTTCGGAATGGCCCACGCAAAGATCCATATAGGAGATATGCTCGTGCGCGCACCGCGCTACCAGGACCTCGGTGCGAGCAATGCAGGGTGTGCCGTGTGTCAGCACTCTGGCGGCCATGCACCAGCGGCGACGACGCGACGCTTGGTGCGACATGCGTGATGTAGCGGTCATGGCGGATGTCCCAGGGGTCGGTGAAGGTCCGCCGGGGCACGCGCCGTCGGCGGAGAAGCAAGGAACGGGGAACAGGTGGAGTCCCGGACGGGCATACGCCGCAGGTGGGAGCGCTTCCGGTGCGGTCAAGCCGCTCGGCGGGTGCGTCTCGGGCGGGCGGCGATCTCGGCCAGCAGGTCGGCGACTTCGCCGCGGCGCTCGGGCTCCGGCAAGCGGCGTACGCCCGCGCCGGGGGTGCGGACGACGAACAGTGCGTCGATGCTGACCGTGAGGCCGAAGGCGGCGAGGCGGGGAATGTGGCGTTGGAGTCCGAGGACCGCGCCACATACGAACTCGGCGGAGACGGGTTTGCCGTCGCGGGCCCGGCGGATCGTCGTGCGGTCGACGCCGACTAGGGTGGCCCGGGCGGTGTCAGTGCGGTATCCGCACAGCTCTGTCATCAGGACAAACAGGTGGGTCTGGAGCGCGAGGTGCGCCTTGGCGGGCTTCACGGGGAACCCCTCTTCCCGAGGAGTGTGCGCACGCCATATCCTCCGTACGGACTAGGTGTCATGTGCATGCGACAACCCTAGAATGGACTGTGCACCCACCACATCGGGTGAAAGTATGAAGTGGGTGAGGTGTTGGTGCCTCACCCAGCTGTTCTGACGTGTGGAAACAGGGGTTTGTCACCGTTTCGCGGTGCGACCAGGAGTGCGAGAGGCGGTGTGGGGTGGCCCAGCAAGATGGGGTGGACCCGGCGGCTGAGGCCGTCGCCGACGACAGGCCGGTCGACATCGACATGGACGCCTGGGCCGACCTGCTGATGGGGATGGTGGTCGAGCGCGGCGTCACGCCCCGCCAGCTGGCGGACGCGTTGGGCCTGCATCGGCACGCCGTCACCCACTGGCTCAGGCGCAAGCACCGCGCCTCGGTCGCCAACGTCCGCGACAGCTGCAGAGTGCTGGGGTATCCCGTGCGTAAGGCACTGGTCCAGGTCGGCTTCTTGACCTCTGAGGAGGCTTACGGCGACAGCGCGCCGGAGCCGACTCCCGGTCCCCACGGCCTGGTCATGGAAATCGGTCAACTACTCGTTAAACCGGGTATGTCCAACGCGGCGAGAAAGCTGCTCGAGGAGCGTCTAGAGCAGGCCCTGGAGGAGTGGAGTGAAACCGTGGGCGTGCCTCGCCCGGGTGCCTGACGTCAGCAGGCTGCCCGACGGGATCACTTTTGGCGCTTGGCCCGGGCGGCGCGCAGCGCCTCGATGCGGGTGACCAAGGTGACCTCGGTGTCTAGAGCGCTTTCGCTGTCGACGATCAAGATGCTGATCAGCAAGCCGGCGACGATCAACCCGTTCGCGTAGCAGATGATCGGCTGCTGAAGCAGCATCGACAGCCCGCCACCGGTGAAGACCTGCCACCCGAAGATGGCGACGACGCCGGCGAGCCCCGCGATGACGTAGCAGTCCGCGCGCCAACGATTCGGGTTGAGCAGTTGCTCCAAGCTGATGAGCGCGAAGATGATGGGGATGACGGCCCATCCCAGGGCGAGCTGGTCGCGCTCGAGGTGCGAACCCGCGTCGGCGGCGGTCCCGAGGTAGATGACTAACGCGGCTCCCAGGATCGCCGCGATAGTCCAACAAATGGTGCGTACCACGAGGCGGCGGCGGGCGGCGGGTTCGGAGGTCGCGTAGCCGCTGCGGGCGGTGTGTCGCACCAGGTGCCAGCGGCCGAGCGCGGCGGCCACCGCCCCGAACCCGATGAAGACGGAGTTCGCGTGGCCCAGGGCTATTTCCTGCCACCGGATCGCAAGCGGTGTGAACGCGAGCTGGACCCCGATGATCGCCATGTAGGTGCCGACGCCGAGTAAGGCGCAGACTTTCGCGAAGCGTGCGGTGGCGTCGCGGGCCAGGACCTGCACAACGATGGCGAGGATCAGGAACCACGAGACGCCGAGGACAAGAAACTGGTGCAACCAGTGGCTGATGCCGGTTGGCCAGACCCTGTCGGAGATGCACAGGGCGAGAGTGGATGCCGCACCGATAAGTGCGGTTGTCACCTCGGTGGCTCGGGTGCGGCGTTGAAGGAACTCAACACCTCGCGTTATGAACGTCCCCCGCCGTCGGTTCACATCAGGCCCTTCTGCTGTGCTCACTCACCGTGTTCGTCGATCCGGATCTCCTCCAGGTAGGCATCCCACCATTGCTGCAGGTCGCGCAGCAAATGTCTTCTGATGGGACTGCCTTCGGGGAGCCTGTTTAGACGATCCCGCAGGTCCGGGTTATCCACCAGAACGTCACCTGTGAAAGGGCCTGACGGGTGATCTATTTCGTCCGACTGGTTGACGGCGACCTGTGGCATCACGCCGGTGCGCAGGGCTTCGGCTATCGTGCCCCGGTCCAGGCCCAAGCCCCGCTCGATGGCCTCGTAGCTGGGCAGGCGTAGCGGTTTGCCCTCCTCCGCGCGCATCACGGTCTTGCGGTCGCAGCCGCCGCGGCGGGCCACATCCTCCTGGAGGAGGTGCTGTCCGGTGCGTTGGAGCTTGAGGAACATGCCGAGGTCCGTAAGCGCTTCGTTGGCGCCCATCTGGCCTCCTCGACTTTTCGGGCGTACCGGACTCCAGTGACTGGAAGTGGACTGGAGATGGACCTCAAGTCCAACTTCATCGTTGCACGTTAGCGAATCGCGACCTAGAGTCCAACGCAGGGGGTGGAAATTTTCGGTCCCGTGAGCAGTGGGCATGTGGCTTGCCCCGCCCGAAGGTACCGAAGTTTCCAGCGCTTCGCGCAGGCCCACCTATTGCGTGCTCAGGCCGCCCAGGGCAGGCGCACGATCGCCCGGCAGCGTTTCGGGCTGTATGGACAACGGGGAGTAGCAAAGATGGTGATGGTGAGTAGACGCCCGCAAGTGCAGGCCGTGGTCGCCGGTGCCGCGATCGGCGCGGTGGCTGCGGGATGCATGTGGCTGACGGGACGCGGGCTCGGTAACCGGATAGACAGGCACGCCCGCCGCGTCGAAGACGCGCTTGACCGCCACGAACGCCTGCTTCAGGAGTGCGAAGCGGAGCGGGAGGAGTACCTGCACCGACTCCTGGCCGCCGTGCGAAAGAACCCAGCCGTTCCCCTCGCCATCCCCGCCCAACACATTCCCGATATGTAGAGCCGGTACCCCTTCGACCCCCGCGACCGCACTGAAGCCCGGAGTCTCACACTCCGGGCTTCGCCATGTCATCATCCGAAACGACCTCCCGCTTCGCATGTCCGCGCCTGCCGGCAGGTGAAGAGGCCGTTGAACGCGGACCTGTGGTTCGGGCAGGCGAAAAAGCTCCGGGATGACGGCCGAGGCTGTACGCCCGTGAACCCGATCCACCGTCAGGTTCCGCACTCGGTCGAACGCGCCCCTGCGGTGTCCCGCCTCTCGAGGTCGATCCTCATCGGCGGTGAGCACGCGCCGAGCATGACAGCGCGCCCTGCCCGTCCAACGTCACGCTCCGCGCGGGCGGCTAGCCTGTTTTGCCAGGTCAAGGGCTCACACCGTTGCGGGCCGTAACGGGTCGCAACGTGTCGGTTGGTCATCGATGTGACCAGTGTCGGCTAGGTGATCAACCGAACCCGACGCCTCCGTGACCAGACCGTTCGAGCTCTCAGCCGCCGTGGCCTGCCGACCGAGCGGGGCTGGCCCCAGCCGGTCATCGCCGCAGGCCGCCGGATCGTCGGCGGTGCTCGATGACCCGGCCGAGCCCCATGCGCGGGGTGGCCGCCGTGGTGGCCGAGCGTCCGGGGCCGAATCTGCCGTGGCCGCAGAGCCCGCCGGAGACCGACGGGTTGGCTCCTGCGCGTATCGCACCCTTTGACCCGCTGCCGTCCGGCCGGCCGCGCACCGTTCCCCGGGAACTGCGCAACGTCGCCGGCGTGGTCGAGGTCTGGCAGCGCGCCGCCGCACTACGCCCGCAGACCGGCGCGCTCGTCGCCATCGGCAGCGCCGACGGCGGAGTGGGCCGCTCAACCCTGACCGCCGCTCTCGGCGGGCTGCTGGCCGCCGCCAGCGTCGGCAAGGTCCTGGCCGTTGACGCGACAGGCCAGGCGTGGGGCGGACTGGAACACCGGGCCGCCGCCGGCGAACACAGCGTGCGGGACGCCATCGACCACAGCCCCGACTGGGCGCCCGGGGCCGACCTGGAACCGCTGGCCCGTCCGGCACCCGACGGCCTGTGGGTGCTGGCGGCCGAATGCGGATTGGGTGGCAACAAGCCCGCCGGACTCTACGAACTCGGCCCCGTCATCAGCCGCGCCCGCGAGCACTATGCCCTGACCCTGCTGGACCTGGCGGGAGGGGACCTGCCGGAGACGCGTTCGGCGATGTGGGTGTCCAACGTGACCGTGCTGGTCGCCCGACCGACGCAAGACTCGGTGCAGCACACGCTGCGCCTCCTCGGCCGGCTGTCCTCGTCCAACCTGGCCCCGGCCGTCGCCCGCACGGTCGTGGTGCTGGTGAGCACAGCCCCGGCGGCGTCGAAGAACGCGCGCGCGGCAGCCCGCCAGCTGCGCGCCGTGGTCAGCGACGTCGTGCACGTCCCCTTTGACTCGCAGCTGGCCCGCGTTGCCCCCGTGGCGCTGGGCCAGCTGCGCCGCACCACCCGCGCGGCCCTGGTGGGCGCGGCCGGAGCGGTGCTGGCGCACTGCCCGGCCGACGCCGACCGCCCCATCTGGGAGCCCCCGGAGGTGCGGTCATGACCGCCATCTCCCGGATCGCCGGCCTGCCGGGCGCGCCGATCCTGGTCCCGCTACTCATCGGGGCATCACTGGGCACCGTCACAGGCGGCACGGATTCCCTGGGCCCGGTCACCCGCGCACTACTGAGCGGGTTTTCCCTGCCGTGCATCGCGGTGCTGATGTTCGCCGTCGGTGCGCAGGTGTCGGTGCGTTCCCTGGCCCCGGTCGCGGGGCGGACCGTGCTGATCCTCGCCGGCACCAGCCTCGTTCCGGGCGCTCTGATCCTGGTCTACGCCTGGATGGCAGGCCCGGAGGGGATCGGAGGCGTGCCGCTGCTGACCCTGCTGGCGGTGGGCCTGAGTTCCAGCTATGGGCTGTGGGCCGCTCTGGCATCCCGCTACGGCACCACCCGTGATCTCGCGGCCGGTTGCATGGCGGCGGTGATCAGCAGCGGGCCGGTCCTGCCACTGATTCTGGTGATGGCCTGGCGTGGCGGCTCCGCGGCGGTGCCGTGGCGGCTGCTGATCGACGCCGTCGCCCCGGTTGTGGCAGGCATCGCCCTCGGGCACCTGCTGCCTGCCGCCCGCCAGCCACTCAAGGGGGTCATCGCGCCGCTGTTGCCGCTGCTGGCTCTGTCGCTGGGGTGGGCGATCCCGCTGCGCGCCCTGCTGACGCAGGCACCGGCCGGCATCGCGCTGGCCGTGGCCGGTGGTCTGCTGTCCGGTGGCCTGGTTGCGCTCGCCTTCCGGCTCGTGCTGCGTCGGCCGGCTGGGCTCGGCTGGGCGGCAGGCGCCGCCGCCGCCAACAGCGCGGCGATGCCACTGCTGCTCGCCGAGGGCGACGCGACTTGGCGGCCCTACGTGGTCGTCGCCTCCGCCCAAGCCGCCGTCGCGGTTTTGGCCGGCACGATCCTGGCCACCGCCGTCACGGCCCTGACCGCGCGCCGCGGATCCACCCACGACCCAGAGCAGTTGCCCGACCTCGTCGTGCCAGGCGGACGCCCGGCGTCCGGTAGCCGTGAGCGGATCACCGCCGGCCTGACGGGCGGTGTGCGATGAGCGCCGCGACCTGGCTCGCAGCCAAGGCCACCGTCCTCGCATTGCCGGATCCCACTCCGACCGGCGGAGGCAGCGGCAAATTCGACTGGGAGAAAGTGAAGCCGGATCCGGGCGGCGTGCCGAAGACGGATCTGTTCTACAACATCGCCAACGGCGTGCTGTGGCTGGCCATCATCGCATCCATTGTGGCCCTCGCGGGCGGGGCGATTGCTTTCGGCGCAGGTCCCATTTTTGGTGCCCACACGCTGAGTGATCGCGGCAAAGCAATGATGTGGAAAGCCATGATGATCGCGCTCGTGGTTGGTAGTGGAGCGGCTTTCCTGAAGTTCCTGGTGAACCAGTAATGGCCTACAAGGCAGCCAATGCCACGACTCCGTTGGCGCGGGCCATTCGCCTGGTCCTGTCGGTCGGGGTTCTCCTAGCCATCGGGGTGGCCATCGGCCGCGCCACCATGCCCGTACCCGAGCTGCGGACGGCGACGCCACCGCCGGCCGGACTGCGGACCGTTGACGGGCTGCCCACGGGATTCCCGGGCAGCCCGCGAGGGGCAGGGGAAGCCGCCGCCGCGTTCGAGGCCGCTCGCACCTCCTGGAACTCCGGAAGCCGCGACGCGATCCGGGCCCGCCTCCAGCGACTGGTCGACCCTGCCACGCCGAGCCTGGTCGACACGCTGATGCCCTCGCCGATCCACGCGGGCAACCCCAATATCGACGCGACCGTGCCGCTACTCGTGTGGACCTCGACCGGTCGCGGTGACGGAGCCGTGCCCGAGGGGGCCACGGTCACGGTGAAGGTCTATGAGCTGGGCCTGCTCGGAGCGCGCGGCGATGGAACGTCGGCACCCCAGGCCGGGCTGGCCGGCGGCTTCACCATCGCCACCATCGACCTGCGCTGGACCGGCGGGTCGTGGCGCCTCAGCGCGTACGCACTGGAGACCGCCGCCCCCGTGGCCATCGACCCCGCAGGCGCGGGCAAGGCGATGCCGCCGATCCTGGTAGGGCCTGACACCTGGGCGCCGGAGTGGTCATGAGCCGCCTCGCGCGGCTGATCGCCGTGACCCTGCTCGGCCTGGCCGTCCTGCTGTGCTCCAGCAGCGCCTCAGCCGATCCCACCCCCACGCCGTCGCCCTCGCCGACCTCAGACAAACCCGACTGCACCGGAGTGCCGATCGCCGCGCTGCACAACGAGTTCATCTGGTGCGTGACCTGGGCCAATAACGACGAAGACGTGACGGTGACCTGCGATAGGGCCCGTGACGCCGCCGACCGCGCGATCTGCACCGCCGTGACGCAGAGCCTGCAGCCCGACCCCAAGGCGAAAGAGAAAAGCGTCCTGGGCGGTAGGGACGGCAAGGTCCATTGTGAGCACTGGGACGTGCTCATCAACGCGCCGGACACCGCGCCGCTCCTAAAAGCCCAAGCCACTCAGCGCCGCTCGGCCTGCCAGGGCGCTCGCGGGTACCTGGAGGCGCGCGCGGACAAGAGTGGTAGCACCCTGCCCGCCGAATGTCTGTCGTCGGACCCGCGCGACATTCCGGTCTGTCAGGTGAAGAAGGCACTCGGCGAGACGTTGGGCTCCGCGGTCGCCTGGGGCATGCAGGGCCTGGTCGTGATGGCCGTGCAGGCGGCCCAGTTCCTGCTGGGGCGCATGGCGATCACGGTGTTCGCCTCCACCTCGATGTCACCGCCCGGCGACAGCTTCTTCATCAGCTACAACTCCATCACCGGACCCGTCATCTACATGATCTTCATCTTCTTCGTCATCTCGACAGTGATCTCCGCGCTGCGCACCAACGGGCCCGGCCCGCTGGCGACGCTCGGAGGCGTGGTCCGGGCGGTCCTGGGCGTCTTCTGCGCCGGCGGGATCGCTTGGCTGATCGAGGCCGCATGGACTGACGTCACGATCAACACGATCAAGAGCCGGGACATGACCAAATGCGACGCCGGCATTTGGATGAAGAGCTTTTCCACCTTGGCTTCCGGGCCGACGGCATTCATCGCGTTTCTCTTGGCGTTGCTCGCCATCGTCGCGCTGTTTCTCCTTTTCATCGTCCTGTTTTTCCGGTCGATGCTGGTGGAAGTCTCCGCGCTATTCGGTGCGGTCGTCATGGCCGGACAGGTCATGCCGGAGACCAGAAACTGGGCCCGAAAGTGGCTTTGGACGGTGAACGCATTGGCGATGAGCCAATGGGTCATCGCGGAATTGTGGATGTACGGCGCTTGCTCGGCGGTGAACTCCGACAACCTCATCACCTGCCTCAAGGGCGTCGCCCTGTTGTGGTGCATGGCGCTGTGCCCGTGGATCTTCCTGCGGGTGATGTCCATGTGGGACGCACACCTGGCCGACGTCAACGCCCGGGGGTTGTTGTCGGCGGCGGCCAGCGCCGCCGGGATCGGCAACCTCCTGGAGCACGGAGCCAGGGCGCTGTCCAACCTCGGGTCGGGCAACAACAGCTCCGGGCCGTCGGAGAGCAGCGACCCGCTCGCCAGCGCCGACGCAGAGATCCCGACCGATCCGGTCACCGCAGCGGGCGAGAGCGCAGGCGATGACTCGGGCGAGGACCCCGACGCGCAAGGCCAGGGAAACCAGGACGATCCGTCCGCGCAGGCGGCACGGAGCCTCGACCAGGGCGGCGACGGCCAGAAAGTCGGCGAGGCAGCTCCGACCCCCGGCGAGCAGGACACAGAGCAGGGCGGCCAGGAAGGGCCCGGAGCCCAGGAAGCCGGTGGGCTCGAGGAGGGCCAGCGCACCGCGCAGGACAACCTCGCCTCCGGCGAGGTCACGCCGCCCGGCGAGAGCGACGGGTCCGCGGGCTCCGCCCCGATAACCCCCGAGGCGGCCAGCAGTGAGGTCACCGGCTCCGGCGGCGGTGACTCCAGCCCCGACAGCGCAGGCACGTCCCCCGGTGGGGACTCCGCCAGCAGCCCACCGGGCGCGCCGGATGCCGCCGGCCCGGGGCCGGCACCGGGAGCTTCCGGCGCCGATGGCGGCGCGGGCGGCGAGCCAGACGGCGGATCCGCCTCATCCGGGCCTGCGCCCGACGGCGGAGGCGGTGAGTCCGGCAAGGGCGGCTCCGGCTCCGGTGGCCAGCAGGCAGGCAAGGCGGAAGCCGCCGCGTCCGAAATCCCCCCGATCGTCTAGCGCCCGAAGGAGGCAAGGCAATGGCACGATTCTCTTTCCCGCCCAGGGCCAGCCGGGGCGCGATCCTCGGATTCACCGCCGGGCAGCTGGTGATGTCCACCTCCGGCCTGCTGCTCCTGGTGGGCGCGCTCAACCTGGCGGTCGCCGGCGACAAGCTCGCGGCCACCGGCGTCGCACTGGCCGCCGGTGTGGTGTTCATCGTCGGACTGGCCCGCATCAAGGGCCGCCGGCTTACGGAGTGGCTGCCGATCGTCATCGGCGCGCTCGCACAGCAGGCCCGCCGCCAGGACCGATACCGGGGCGCCATCTTCGCGCCCTTCGGAGCCGAACAGCTGGACCTCCCCGGCCCCCTCGCGGGCTACGAGTGGCTGCCGGCGGTCCGCTCGGACGGCCTGACGCCGGTCGGCCTGCTGCACCATCGCGCCGAGCGCACCGTGACAGCGGTGCTGGCCTGCGCCGGACGCAACTTCCTCCTCGCCGACAGCAGCGAGCAGGAGCGCCGGCTGGTCGACTGGTCGGCCGCACTGAACACCCTCGCCGTGGAGTACGGCGAGCGCCACCTCGTTCGGTGGGCGCTGTGGACCCGGGCGGTGCCCGACGTCGGCAACCGCGCGCAGCGCCACCTCGTGGACAAAGCCGTCGACACCACCTCAGCGGCCTACCGCAGTCTCGCCGCGCTGACGGCCGCCGCCGCCCCTGGGGCCCAACGGCAGGAGACTTACCTGGTCGCCGTCTTCGACGTCGCCCGGATGAGCAGGGAGATCAAGAACCTCGGCGGCGGCGACGAGGCGACCGCCGTGCTGGTCACCGAGAGCCTGGAAGGCATCGAGTCCACCGTCGCCGAGGCCGGCGTTGGGGTCGGCGGATGGCTGCCGCCACGGCAACTCGCGGCGGTGATCCGCTCGCAGTTCGACCCGGCCGACGCTGCCGCGATCGACATCCGGGGCGGCGGAGGCATCGCCGAAGGCATCAGCCCGACCGCCGCGGGCCCGGCCGCCGCCGAGGCCGACGGATGGCTGGCCTACCGACACGACTCCGCCTACTCCCAGACCCTCTGGGTGTACGAGATGCCCCGCCAGGACGTGTCCATGACCTGGCTTACGCCGCTGTTCACCGCGAGCAACGTGCGCCGCTCGATCTCGCTGACCTGCCAGCCGGTGCCCGCAGCGATGGCCGCGTTCCAGAGTCGACGCGAGCGGGTCGCACGAGCTGGCGACGAGACCACCAAACGCAAGCTCAGACTGCTGCGGACCGCCCGGGAGATCGCGGAAGGCAAGAGCGTCGACGCCCTCGACCGGGAGCAGGCCGCCGGGCACGCCCGCCTCAACTACGCGCTCCTGATCACCGTCACCTCGCCGACCCGGGCTCGGCTGGACCGCGACGTGCTGTCCATCAAGCGGCGGCTGGCCCGTGCGCGCTGCGAAGCCGTCGTGCTCGCCGGCGAGCAGGACCAAAGCTTCTTCGCCGCCGGGTTGCCGCTGGCGCGCGGTCTCAAGCCGTTGCGGGGGCCGTTGCTGTGACCAAGATTCCCAGCCCCCGGCCCCGGATGGAGGGCAGCCTGGCCGACCAGATCGGCCAGCGCGCCCGCGCCCGCGACGAGCAGGCCGACCGCGCCCGCTTGGACCGCGACACCCACCGGGTGCTGCGCGACGGGCAGCGGCTCCTCGGCCCCAGCTCCGTCGACCGACGCGGAGGGTTCGGTGTCGCGGCAGGCCGGGCCTCGCACCTGCTGAAAGTCCCGCCCCTGGTTACCACCAGCGCCCAGCTGTGCTCGGTGTTCCCGTTCGTGCACGACCCGCCGCTGCCGGTGGACGGTGCCCTCGTCGGGATGGAGGTCTACAGCCGGGCCGCGTTCACGTTCAGCATCCACGAGCTGTACCGCGCCAAGCTGCTGACCTCGCCGAACGCTGTCATCACCGGCGAGATCGGCAGCGCGAAGTCGAGCCTGTTGAAGACCCTCGCCTTCCGGGGAATCCCGTTCGGGACGCGGTACTTCGTGGTCGACGTGAAGGGCGAGTACGGCGCGCTGGCCCAGCTGTCCGGCATTCGACCCCTGCGTATCGGACCCGGCTTGGGCGTCGTCATGAACCCCCTCGCCAGCCTCCGCCGAGATACCGGCCTCGACGGCGAGCAGTGGCGTCAGCTCCAGCGCTCGCGGCGGTTACTGCTCCTGGAGGGCCTGCTGGAAATCCAGCTCGGCGGGCCGCTCGAAGAGGCCGAGAGGTCCCTGCTCGAGTACGCACTGGACGCGGTGGTCCGCGAAGACGACGGCACCAGCGATGACCGCCTGGCCGAACCGACCTTGTCGGCCGTGTTGGCTGCGATGGGCGACGAGCGGCTGTGGCTGCACCGCCTCACGCGGGTCAACTACGACCCGGCGACCTTCGCCAGTGACTCGAGAAGGGTCCGGCTCGCCCTGGAAAGGCTGATCAGCGGCTCGATCGGCGGCATCTTCGACGGGGAGACCATCGGCGCAAGCCTCGACTTCGACCAGCCCGGCGCCGTCCTGAATCTCCAGGCCGTGCGGGCGTCGGACCAGATGACCGCGATGGCGCTGTCGTGCGCGCAGAGCTGGCTGGAATCAGAACTGGCCCGCCCCGACGCCCCACCCCGGGTCTGCTTGTACGACGAGTTCGCGCTGATCACCCGACACCTGGCACTCGTTCGCCGAATGCGTGAGCAGATGAAGCTCGCCCGCGCGCTCGGAATCGCCAACATCCTGGCCTTCCATAGGTTCTCCGATTTGATGGCCTCCGGCGACGCGGGCAGCGAAGCCGTGCGCATCGCCCGCGGCCTGATCGAGGACTCCGGGGTCCGCGTCTCCTACCGCCAGGCCCCCGGCAGCCTGGAGTCCGCGCAGGAGTTCTTGGGCACCACCGACGTGGAGACCAGGCTGCTCACCCAGCTACGGCAGGGCATCGGCCTGTGGCGCATCGGTTCGACGTCCTATGTGGTTAAACACCAGCTCAGCCCGGAAGAGCGCGAGATGGTGCACACCGACTCGAGGATGGAGACAACCGATCTAGAGGACCTGTCCGACGCCGAGTACGACGAGCGCCTGGAGGCCGCCGCCACCGGCACGGTGGGAGGCCGGTCGTGACCGGGTCGCTGATGTCGTCCACCCGGACCCCGACGCCACGGCGTGGCCTGGGCCGGATGGACCTGATCGTGCGCGCCGTCGTGCTCGGCGCGCTGATCGTCCTGGTCCCGAGCCTGATCTGGACCTTGTGGCTGGCCGGCCAGGTCGGCGGTCTCCTGACGCACCTGGCCTGGCCAGCAGGCGAACCCGCCGACGCGCCCTTGATCGCTGCAAGGTTCCTCGCCCATCCCGGCGATCCGGGCCGGGCCTGGCCCGAGGCAGCCCGCGGTGATGTCGCGCCGGCCTGGCTGCTGTATCCGCTGTGGGTCGTCCAGATGGCGCTGATCCTGTTCGCGATCGTCGGCACCGCCGCCCGCGCGACCGCCCGATGGGGCCGACGGCGCGGCTTCGCCACCCGCAAGCAACTCGCTGAGCGGCTGTCCGCCGAGGCGATGGTCGCGCTCATCCCGACCCTGCGCCCCGCTCTCGCCCCCGCCGAGAACCCCGAACCCGAACAGGAGACAGATCCATGATCCAGAACGATCCGTTGGTGGTCTCCCGGTTCCTCGGGTCGGACTCCCAGAGCGGTCAGAAGCTCTACAGTCCGCTGAACTACAGCGAATCCGTCAAAGCGTCACCGCAGACCGGCAAGACGACCCGGATCATGATCCCGCGTCTGGTCGATGCTTCGGGCGCGGTGCTGGCCACCAGCACCCGCCTGGACGTGATCCCCCCGACCTGGAACGCGCGCTGCGGGCTCGGCCCCACCTACGTTTTCGAGCCGCAGGCCACCGTCGCCGGAGTACCCCGGTTGCGCTGGTCCCCGATCACCGGCTGCGACGACCGCCTGGTTGCGATCCTGCGCGGCCGGGCGTTTGCGGCCGGCTCCGGCGTCGGTGGCAAGAACGTCGAGAACGGCCAGTACTTCGAGGGCGAGGCCGCCGCGATCATCCGGGCTTTGTTGCACGCGGCGGCGCTGGACGGACAGGCCACCATCACCGATGTCGCAGCCTGGGCGCGCGACCGCCGCCAGCGCCGGCCCGAACGGATCCTGCAAGCGCACAGTGCCGGTGACTGGGCCGACGACCTGATCGCCTACCGGATGTCGGCGTCGCGTACGGCCGACAACATCTCTTCGGTGGTCCGCCGGGCGTTCGACTGCCTTGCGGACCCGCGGGTGCTGCACGCCTGCTCGCCCCCGCCGGGCACCGAGCTGGACCCGGAGGAGTGGCTGACCGAGTCCGGCACGATCTACCTGGTTGGCGACTCCGGCAGCCAAGCGTCCGTCGCGCCGCTGGTCACCGCGCTGATCGAAGACCTCGTGTGGCGGGCACGCCGCCGGGCGTTCGCCGCGATCGGAGGCAAAGCGGACCCGCCGCTGTGGCTTCTGCTGGACGAGCTGTGCAACATCGCCCCACTGCCGTCCACACCGTCGCTGATGAGTGAGGGCGGCGGCTCGGGCATCCCGACAACCATCCTCACGCAGAACAACGCCCAGTTGGCAGAGCGGTTCGGGGACAAGGCAGGAGAGGCGATCTCCAACGCCGCCTCGGTGACGATCCTGCTGGGCGGCGGCAACGACCCCAAGCAGCTCCGCGACATGCAGGCCCTGGCAGGGAAGGTCACCGAGGTCTCGCACTCCCACTCGTGGGGTGCCGGGCGGGCAGTGCAGTACAGCGAGCAGATCCGCCGCGAAGACCTCCTCGACCTCGCCGAGCTGCGCACCCTGCCGTTGGGCCGTGGTCTGGTCCTGGCATCCAACCTGCCGCCGTTCGAGGTGAACCTGGCGGCCTGGTGGGAACGCGCTGACGCCGCTGACCTTCAGACCTCGGACGCGCAGTTCCGCGCCATGATCGCCCGGGCGGCGTGATGACCGAGCCCCAACAGCCCGAGCAGGCCGTCCAGGTGGAAGTCGAAGACGCGCTCCTGGTCGCCCAGGTCACTACCGAGATCTTGGGGGACATCGGCGCGGTGGTCACAGCGCTGACTTCGCGGGTGGAGGCGACCGACGCCCGGGTGGCCGGGTTCGCCGACCTGGACGCCCGGATCGCCGCCGTCGAAAAGGGCGGCGCGGGCGGCCGTAAGCACCCCGGGCCGGCACCGAGCCGCATCGACTGGCGGTCTCTCGAGCCGGACGCCGCGCACCGTGCCTGGCTATGGCTGATCAAGGAAGTCGGCGCGCTCGTCGACCGCTACGGCCTGCAAGAGGCGATCCCGGCCTGCTGGTACCGGCACGGCGCTCTGGTGGAGGAGCTGTCGGCGCTGTGCCTGTCGCGGCGGGTGGCCTACGACCCGAAGTCCGACAGCCACCAGCCGCTGCGCTGGCACGAGGCCCTGGCGAAGGCCCGAACCCGCATCGAGGTCTGGGACCGCGACACCCAGTGCCTGCACGGCCGCCACACCGACACCGCCGCCGTCCTGGCCTGGCCCGGTACCTGGCGTCGCACCGCCACGGCGGTCGCCCGTGCCGACGTGCGCCGCCGGGTCAAAGCCGCTGGCGGCAAGAACCTGGAAGGGAAGGAGCCATCGTGACCGAGCTGGCCCAGATCACCTCCGAACTGTCCTGGGCGGCGGTGATCAGCGAGATCCGTGCCATCGCCCGAGACATGCGTTCGCTACACGACCACGTCAGCCGAGGACTGGAAAACACGCCGCCGGTCGATCCAACCGCGCTGCGTGACCAGCTGCGACAGGTCGCCATCGACACCCGGCGCCACCTCGACGACCTGGAGGAGACGCTGGCCCGCGCCGAGCAGGTGGCCGCCACCCCGGAAGCCGGTGGGCTCACCGCTGAGGAGTTGGCTGCCCAGCTCGACACCGAAAGCCTCACCGACACCACCCCAGACCCGGCGACAGCAGCCGGACTGGATGCAGACGCCGAAGAGGAGCAGCAGGTCAACGACGTGTTGGAGGCCCAGGCTCTCGACGACCAGGCCCTCGACGAAGACGACTACGGGCCCGAGCAAGAGCAGGAGATGGGCGAATGAGGCGGCTGCTCGCGGTGTTCCTGGCCCTGCTGGCGCTGACCGGCTGCGCACGTATCGGGCCGTCGCCCGCCCCGACCCATTCGGGCACCGCCGCCCCGACCCGGTCGGTGGGACCGGTGATCTCCGTCGACCCGGCGGCGACGCAGGTGGCGCTGGCCTTCGCCGACGCTTGGGTGAACACCGCCGTGCCGGCCGAGCAGTGGCGCGCTGGCGTGCAGAAGCTGGCAACACCCGGGTACGCGGCGCTGCTGGGCACCGTCGATCCGGCCCGGGTGCCGGCCAGTCGGATCACCGGCTCGCCGACCGTGGTCTCCTCCGACTCGGTATCAACGGCTGTTCGCGTGCCCACTGACGCCGGCCCGGTGCTGGTCGTGGTGACCCGGGCCAGCGGGACCTGGCTGGTGGCCACCGTGCAGCGTGACGGTGTCGCGTGAACCGGCGGATCGCCGTGGGACTGGCAGCCGTAGGCGCGCTGGCGCTGCTGGTGTGTGGGCTGCCGCTGTTGGCCGTCATCTCGGCGCCGCCGATCGCCCCCTCTTGCGGAGGAACTGGCGGCGGCGCGGATCCGGGCCCGTCCGGGCAGTGGAACGCGGTGCAGATGCAGCGCGCCGCCGCGATCGTCAGCACCGGCCGGTCCATGGGCGTTTCGGGGCGGGGGCAGGTGATCGCGATCGCCACCGCGATCACCGAGAGCGGGCTGCGCAACCTCGCCAACACCGGCGTGCCGGAGTCCTTGGCCTTGCCGAACGACGGCCAGGGCCACGACCACGATTCCGTGGGCCTGTTCCAGCAACGCCCATCCCCGCCCGCCGGACAGGGCTCGTGGGGGACGGTCGCCGACATCATGAACCCTCCGGTGTCGGCGAAGAAGTTCTACACCGCCTTGCTGAGGGTGCCGGGCTGGGAGACGTTGCCGCTGGCCGAGGCCGCGCAGGCGGTGCAGCGCTCGGCTCTGCCGGACGCCTACGCCCGCCACGAACCGGAGGCCGCCAGGCTCGTCGCCACCATGGCCACGGTCGACGGGCAGCCGGTGCCCGTCGGCGTCGAACACTGCCAAGCCGACTGCCCGCCGGCCGTCGGCAGCCCCACGCCGCTGCCGACGCAGGTGGGAACGTCCGCCGCCACCGGTGCCTGCCCGGGGGCCACTGCCGTGTTGGCGCGCGCCGCGACCTGGCTCACGGCCTGGTCCGGCGGGCCCGTCCCCTACATGTCTAGCGGCGACCCGGCCACTTGGTTCCAGGGATTCCGCCGGGACTGCTCCGGCTACGTGTCGATGGCGCTGGGCCGGACCGGCCCTGGGCTCGACACCGCGGGGCTGGCCGCAGCCTCCACTCCGATCCCTGCGACCGCCTTGCAGCCGGGCGACCTGCTCATCAACGCAGGTTCCGGTCCGGCCGGGCATGTCGTGCTGTTCGAGCGGTGGGCCAACGACGCGCACACCACCTACTACGGGTTCGAGCAGGCCGGCGACGGCGGCACCAAGCACCGGGTCATCCCCTATCCCTACGGCGGCGGCTACCCGATGAGTCCCTACCGCCCCCGCTGACCTAGTTGCTCCGGGCGGCTCACCGTCCGGAGCGCAACAGCCCCCATATATAAGGAGTAGTTCCCGTGTGTGGAATCACCGGATACACCAGCTGGGCCGTCAGTCCCCTGCGCGAGCCGCAGGTGATCGCGGCCATGACCGACACCCTGTTGCGCCGTGGACCCGATGATCACGCCGTGATCGTCGGGCAGGACGTCGCCTTCGGCCACGCGCGCCTGTCGGTGATCGACATCGACGGCGGCAGGCAGCCGATGACCGCGATCGGACGGCATGGCGGCCTGATCATGTTGGTCTTCAGCGGCGAGATCTATAACTTCCGCGATCTGCGCGAGCAGCTGCGCCAGCTCGGGCACCACTTCCACACCTCCTCGGACACCGAAGTCGTGCTGCGAGCGTGGATCGAATGGGGCCCGAAGGCGCCGGAGAAGTTCGTCGGCATGTTCGCGTTCGGGGTGTGGGACGACGCGCTGCGCACCCTGTGGCTCGTGCGGGACCAGATCGGTATCAAGCCGCTGTACTACGCCCGAACCGGCGACGGCGGGGTGGTGTTCGGCTCAGAACTCAAGGCCATCCTCCAGCACCCCCGGGTCGAGGCGGCCGTCGACGCCCACGGGGTCGCCGAACTGTTCGCGCTGGCCCCGAACTCCAGTCCCGGCCACGCCATCTTGGCCGGCATCGAGGAACTGCGGCCCGGCCACATGGCCGTCGCAGTTGGCCGTGGCCTGTCGGTGCGCCGGTACTGGCGATGGACACCCCGCGAGCACCCCGACGACCTGGCCGCCACGATCGACACCGTTCGGGGACTGCTCGCCGAGGCCGTCGACGTCCAGCTGCGCGCTGACCGCGAGGTGGGTGCCCTGCTGTCCGGGGGGCTGGACTCCAGCGCGGTCGCCGCGCTCGCAGGCGTCGACGGGCTGCGGACCTACGCCGTCGACTACGCCGAGGGCGGCGAGTACGGCAGCTCCGGACTGCACCGCAGTTCCGACACTCCGTACGCGGAGGCGATGGCACGGCACCTGGGATCCCGGCACGTTACCCACCTGGTGTCGGTTGCCGATCTCGCCGCCGCTGGCGAGCGCACCTTGCGGGCGATGGACGTGCCCAGCTACCCCGCGATCAACGCCCCGCTGGTGCTGCTGTGCGAGCGGATCTCCCAGGACGTGCGGGTCGTTCTGAGCGGCGAAGGGGCCGACGAGTCGTTCGGCGGCTACCACTGGCACCAGCCCGACGACGCCGAGCCGGACACCTTCCCGTGGGCGCGGTCGTACAAATCGATGGACTACCTGCTCCGGCCGGACGTGGCCCGCATCGTGCAGCCGGCCGCCTACCGCCAAGCCCGCTACCAGGACGCGCTCGCGGAGGTGCCGCACCTGCCGGGCGAGCGCGGCCAGGCCCGCCGGATGCGCGAGCTGCACCACCTCACCGATGAGTACTACCTGCAGTTCCTGCTGCGCCGCGTCGACAGGATGAGCATGAGCACGGGCGTGGAAGTCCGGGTTCCCTTCTTGCACCTGCCGCTGGTGGAGTACGCCCGGTCCATCCCGTGGCAGTGGCGGCGCCAAGGCGGCCTCGAGAAGGGCCTGCTGCGCCGCGCGGTGGAGGACGTGCTGCCCGAGCGGATCGCCTGGCGGCCCAAGTCGGGCTTCCCGGTCGCGCAGTCGCTGGCCAGCCAGACCCAGTTGTGGGCCACGGCCCGCGCCCTGCTCGCCGACACCGGAGCTCCGGTCTGGCAGATCGTGGACCCCGCAGCCGTGGACTGGCTCCTCCAGCACGCCGAGGGCCGGCTAGAGGACTGGTCTGCCAGCCTCCATCTCGGACACGTCCTTGAGTGGGCGTCGTTCGCCGATCAGCACAAGGTGCGCCTGACGTGACCGCGCCGACAACACGCCCAGCCTGGACAACCCGGGTGCCGGACACACTCGCGCTGGCCGACCGGGCCCGCGCCGCTGACGGACGGTGGGTCCGGGTGCGAGCCGACCAGCATGTCCCGGGGCTGCACTCCGCGATCTGCCACGACCGCGTTCCCGATCTGCCCGCCCGCGAGTTCGCCGCGCGTCTGGTCTCCGGTGTCAGCCTGCTGGGGCCACGGCTGGATCTGGAAGTGCGTCTCCGGTCGGGCAGCAGCCAGTGAAACGTGCTGCTGTCGCCGCGATGGCGGTCGTCGCGATGCTGATCGTGGCGGCCACCATCGCGCTACCTGCCATCGACCGCAGGGTCACCCAGCACCTCGCCGAGCGGCACATGCGCAATCTCGTCCCCGCAGCCTGGGGCCCGTCCTCGCGTGATGGCCTGGACACGATGACCGGCCGGCGTCTCGACGCACCGGCCGCCAGCGCCGCCGAACTGGGAACCCGGGCACGCGAGCAGGGATGGACATCCGAGCCGTGCGGCCCGCAGATCGCCGCGTGCTTCGGCCGCGACGGCTACCAACTGACCATCGAGGAACCGTGCCGGCCGGGCACCCACCCGTGCCGGCTGCGCGCGGCCATCACCTGGACGGACCCGATCGTCCGCGACGCCCTGGCGTTTCCGGTCGTGACGGCGGTCCTCCTGCTGGCCGCAGGCACCGGCTGGCTTCACCACCGGCGCCGGTTCAACCATCCGCCCGCTGGCCGCCCGAGCACCACCGCCCCGGCCGGCGACATCTGGATTAGGAGAACATCATGAACACCACCACCCGCCGCGCCGTCGTCTGCGCCGCGATCCCGCTGCTGCTCGGCCTGGTCGCGGCCTACATAGTGCCGCGCACAGACTCCGACCTGCACAACCAGGCCGCCACCGAACTCGTCACCCTTGGACTGCCACCCGGCACCACCCCGGCCGACGACCGACCCACCGAGATCACCCGCACCATCCCCGCCGCCGACCTCGCCGGGCTCCCCGAAGTCCTCGCACGCGCCCATGGGCAGGGCTGGAGGACCACGAACTGCGGGGACCAGGTGTGCCTGGGCAAGGGGATCTACCAACTGATGATCGAACGGAAGGCGTGCACGCCCCCAAACCCCAGCGACTGCGGGCTGGCCGTGACGATCTCCTGGCACCGTCCGCTGCTCGCTTGGCGGCTGCTGGGCACCGTAGTACTCCTGGTCGTCGGGTCCCTCGCCGCCTTCCTCCTCGTGGCCAGAGCCCGCGCGCGGGACACCGCCGGCCAGACCCCGCTCTGACCACCCGGGCAACCACCCCACCCCACCGTGCCCTGGCCGTCCACCCGCGAAAGGCTCGTCATGAGAACCTCTCCCTCATCCCGCACCACCTTGACCACCATCACCATCACGGTGTCCACCCTCGTCGGCGGCGCGTGCGTCCTGTTCAACGCGGCGATGCTGCCCTACGGCTGGTCGGTCGCCGGACCCATCGGCGCGATCTTCTTCGCCGGGCTCGCGCTCCTGGTCGGCATGCCCGGTCTGCTGATGCTGCTCGGCGCCCGACAGATGGGCCGGGGCGACCCGGACGGCGCCCGGCTCGCCCGCGCTGGCCTGAGCCTGCCGCTCGGCCTGATGGCCACGGCCACGATCGCCGCCCCCTGGCGGGCCGACCCCGACTACCGCTGGGGCATCGTCCTGGGCTGCGGGGCCGCGACGCTGATCCTGCTCGCCGCCCGTGCAGCCCTCGCACGGGTGCAACGGCAGCTGAACGCCCGACGCGCCCTGAGAATCAGTCCGACCCGGACCAACTCTGTCGCCCCCAGCGACACCGGCGGGCCACGATGACCGGATACAACTGGCCGACCGCGCTGGTCCTGCTGGTCCTGCTGGGCTTCATGCTCAACCTGGTCGTGTACCTATTGCTGACCGCCGCCGTCGGGCTCGGCAGGGCGCAGGCCGCCTGCCGCAGCACCGGCGTGCCTGCGGAGGTGAGCCAGCTGGAGCGGCGCGTACGGCAGGTGTGGCGCGGATCGGCGGTCGGAGCCGGCGGCGCGGCCGTGATGTTCGCGGTCGTCGTCACCGCCAGCGACGGCTGGGGCTGGTGGTCACTGGTCGGCCCGTGGATGCCGCCCTTGTTGCTGGCTGCCTTCGTCGTTGCGGCAGTCGCCGACGTTCGCGCGTTCCGACGACGCGCAACTGGCCCGGAAGCCGGTGCTTGATGGGGATGCGACCGGACCCGCCCCCTCGCGACGGCGTCCCGCCGGAGATGAGCTGGCCCCGATCGGTTGGTGTGTGCGCGCACGGGTGCCGGATGGCTGGGGCGGCCTCCAGTCGTAGCTGGCGCTGTGCGCGCACCCACCCCGGGATTCCATCCGGCGAGCAGCTGGTCAACTTGCGCGATCAGCGCGGCACGATCCGGATCTGATCGTGTGCACGATCTCTGGGCATGTCCGGCATCGTCTCACCCGGTTTCCGCCGCTCTACGCTGACGCTGACCAGCGGGGGCCAGAACACAGTTTCTCCAGGCGACCGTCCGATGCCGGCCGTCGCCGGTACGGTCACGCCTCATGATCAAGAGTCCGGACCTTCGCCCCGCCTGCATGGACTGGCCCGTCACCGAGGCCGACCTACTCAAGGCTGCCACCCAGGTGCAGGCGGCGGCCTCGGACCCGTGCGCGGCGGCCGTGACCGCGCTGCGGGCCTGGCAGGGTGGCCGGTGCGCGATCTGCGGCCAACACGAAGCCGTGCTCGTTCGCGACCATGACCACGAGAGTGGTCTCCTGCGCGGCCTGCTCTGCGGAGGCTGCAACTCGGCCGAAGGCAGCCAGCACGGCCACCACAACGCCCTCTACCGACTCCTGCCCCCGGCGGTACTGCTCGGGCTCGCGGTGCCATGGAAAGCCCAGCCCCCCAAGCCCCGCAAGGACGCCGAGGACCTGTTGGCGGTGCCGAAGAAGCTGACCGGTTACGTGGCCAGATACCAAGAACAGTTCGACCGGTACGAGGAGCGCTTCCACCAGATGAGCCCCTGGCGACTGCGAAACCTGATCAAGGAAGCCACCCAGGCCAGCGCCGAGAGAGACCGGTACTACGGTCCGGCGGTGTTCGTCGACTCGGTTGTCCGCGACTTGTTTAAGGACCTGACGTGGTGGGCGATGGCGCTTGACGAGTTCACCGGAGAGTTCCGCGGCAAGGAGAAGATCGCCATGCCGCACTGGATGCGTCCCATCTACCGGCATCAGACGGTCCGACTCCTTCAGGCGGAGTACAACCTCTCGCGTGCAGTGGTGGCCTACCATCATGGACCACACTCTCGCCTGTCAGAACACCCTGGGGCCGGCCGGCTGGGGCGCCTTGTGGGCGCGGCCGAGACTGCAATCGCTGCCCGGGAGCTCTCCACGTACGCCCAAGACGAGGACTCGGTGTACAGCTGGTCATAGGCGGCGCTAGCGGTGCAGGGCGCTGGCTGGCCAGCTTCCCGATGGCGGAATCGACATGGCAGAAACGGGTCCGTGCCGGCGACAATGAACGTCACGATGCAGACGGGGCGGGGGCGCAGATGAGCGGGACGATCGCAGTCGCAGACGAATTGCTGGTCATCCGATTCCCGTACGACCCGGCGCACAACGAGCGGCTGCGGCAAGCGTCGGGCGGCAGGGCCCGCTGGAGCCAGCACCTGCGGGCGTTCATCGTGCCGGTCACGGCGGTCGCGGACCCGGCGATCAGGTCCGGGCTCGCAGGGTTCGCCGCCGAGCAGCGTCTGACGGCCGACCCAGCGGCGCGCGGCCAGCTGTCGCTGACCGGCGTCGTGCTGCGCGCGGACATGCTGCCGACGGGCGTCTGGGGCTCCAACCTGCGTGGCATTCTGAGCCGGGATCAGTGGGCGGGGCTGCGGATCCCGGTGGCAGAGGCTGCGGGTGGAGTCTGCGAGATTTGCGGGAAGCCGTCGGTGAACGACGAGGGAAGGAAGGTCCGACCTGACTGCCACGAGCGCTGGAGCTTCGACATGCGTCCCGGGTCGGTGCTCCTGGCGGTGCAGACGCTGACCGGGCTGATCGCCCTGTGCAAGGTCTGCCACCTGGTTCAGCACCTCGGCTTCGCGGAGGTCCAGGGCCGCGTGGCGGAGGTGATCGAGCAACTGCGCGCAGTCAACGGGTGGACCTACGCTGAGGCCCGCGTCGACCTGGACCGGGCGCGCCGCGAGTTCGACTACCGCAGCGCGTTCTCGTGGGATCTCGACCTGACCGTTCTCCGCGGGCGGATCGCCGTTCCCACGGCACCGGACCTGTACGTCGCGGCCGGCCGTCGGGCCCAGCTCGGCAACTCCTTCCAGCCGCGCCCGACGGTCCGGGCGGCGCTCCGACCTGTGGGGCAGCCCGCCCCGGTGTAACCGGACCTGCAACGAATGAGTTCGGGGCTGGTCCTCGTCTCCACCTGCTGAACTCCGTACCGGTGACGGGTATGTCGGCCAGCCGAACGTGACCGGCAAAGGCCGCGCGGGCGCGCGAGGGAGCCAGGCAAAAGGCGCATTGTGCGAGGATGTGTTGATGCTTGTGCACCCGCTGCCCGGCACGAACCGGGTCCAGCTCCGCGACACCCTCGCCAACATCTCTCAGAAGCTGGGGAACCTGCGCGGCGGGGCCAGCCCCACCTGGGAAGAACGCCTGTTCCAGTACCTGGACTGGGCCGACGAGGCCGCGCGACAGCTCAGCCATGTCGTACGCGCCGAGGACATCGAGCGCCTAGTCCTGACCCGGCGTTACTACGTGTTGTTGAACATGGTCGGCGTCGCGGGGAGCCGCAGTGATGTCGGACGGGTGGTCAACGGCCTGCTCAACCTTGAGATGGACACCCAGGTCCGGGCCTTCGAGCAAGCCCAGGAAGCGCTGCGGCGGGTGATCAGCCGGTGGTCTTCGCTGGCGATGTTCATGGCCTTCGACACCAACGTGTTCATGCGCCACCCCGTCAAGTTCCTCGAGATCGACTTCGAGGCGCTCATCGCTGAGGCAGGCGCCCAGCACGAGCTTGCACAAGGCGGCGGCAGGATCCACCTGCTTCTCCCCGCTGTCGTTGTGGCGGAGCTCGACCGGCTGAAAGAGGCAAAATCCCGCGACCACCAGCGGTGGCGTTGCGGATACACGTTGGCGGTGCTCGACAAGACGTTCACCGACCCGACAGCGCCCGCCGCTCTACCGCTCCCCGAGGACGCAACCGCCCCTCGGCCGAGCGAGGTGACGGTGGAACTCCTGATCGACCCGATCGGCCACGTACCGCTGCCGGTCAACGACGACGAGATCATCGACCGGCTGTTGGCTGCCCAGGACCTGGCAGCCCGCAAGATCACCCTGGTCACATATGACACCCACATGTCGACCAAGGCCCGCAAGGAAGGTCTCGCCGTCATCAAGCTCGACATTGAGATCGGCGACGAGCCGGCCCGCCGGTAGCGCGCCACCCTGGCCAGGTACTTCGGCCGGCCGGAGGCCGGGCGCATCCAAACGCGGTGCGGGGCGCTCAGTCGATTTCCACATCGGTCTCGGGGCCCGGATCGGGCCCGTCGTCGTCCGCGTCCATGACGCTGGGGGCCACGTCTGTGGGCTCGGTGCCGGAGGCCAGGAGCCGGGTCACGGTGCTGTCGAGCCGGTCGATGGCGGCGGTGAGCCGGCCGACGTGTTCGATGAGCGCGCCGGCGGCGGCCGGGGCCGGTTCCCCGGCGCGGGCGGACCGGATCTGATCGAGCAGGTGGCGCAGCACCTGAGTGCGGGGATTGTCGGTGGTAGGGCCTGGTTCTGCCCGGTAGGCTGGGGGTGACAACAGGGCTTCGGCGTCATGGCCGGGGTCGTGGGGACCGCGTTCGCCTACGGGTGGAGCGGTCCTGTCTGGTTCCGGGGGCCGTTCGATGTACACCTCCGCACCGGTGCTCGCGTCCAGCACGGTGGTCAGATCTGACACCCGGTCCCACCAGGTCACGTCGCTGTTGAGCACCGCGCGGCGCGCGGCCCAGACGACGGTGTCGGCAAGCCAGACTCCTGGGTGCGCCTGATCGTTGACGTGGACGAGACGCATGCGGTGTGAGACGTTGCCGGCTCGAACGAGCCGTTGGTAGGTCTTGAGGTCTCGGCGGTCGATGTCGGGGACCTTGCGCCCTTCGGCCTGCACTTGGCGCCATTCCGCGGCTGAGGCTCGGGTGTCTAGCAGTACGTCGTGCACGCGCTGTTCGGACAGGTGGGTGAGCATCCGGGCAAGGGTGGCCTGCCGAGCGCTTTCCAGGTCTCCTCGCAGCGGGGCCTGCACCACCACGGTGGTCCAGCCGGCGTGGGCCTCGACGGTGTCGAGCATCGAAGCGATGACATGGTCGTGTCCCTGGTGGTGCAGGCTGGTGGCGTGCGGTACCCAGTTGCCGACGGCCGCGCGTACGGCGGCGTCGGCCTCGGGAATGGTCTCGGAGTCCATCAGGACCCCGGCCATCAGGTAGAGCCCGCCCCGCCGGTCGTCCCAGCTCTCATCGATGAACGCCGCCCGGTAACCCATCCCTCGATCGTGATCACGTTTCGGCCGGCCGGACAGGTGACGACCGGGACGGTTCACAGCTCCAGGTCGAGCTCCTCGTCCGGTCCGTCCACGTCGGTCTCCAAAGCGTCGACGTCGACGCCGGTGTCGTCGAATTCCAGGTCCGGTCCGCTTGTGGCCACGACGGACGGTGTCGGGGTAGGGCTGGTTGCCGTGAGGGTGGCACGGGTGGCCGACAACTGCGCGGCCAGATCCACCAACCCTTGGCGCGACGGCGTAGCCGGCGGCGAGCTGGCTCGCCCGGCGAGCGCGTCGTTGAGCGCGACCCAGATGGTCTCCTGCCGGCTGCGGCTCGGGCGTGGTCCCAGCGCGTCGGCGGTGTTCACGTCGTACAGGTCGCGGTATACGGCTATGGCGCCGGCCAGCTCGTGGTGACGCTGGCGGCCGGCGTCACCCGTCGGGACGGCCCCGAGTTGGGCTGCCCAGGCGGGAGGGGCGGCCAGGACACCGGCGGCCAGCGACCGGGCGCGGGCCCGGATGGCGTCGGCGGAGGCACGGGCGTAGTCCACCAGTGGCCCGCCGCCGGACTCGGCGAGGATGCGCAGCGGTAGCCAGTCCGGCAGGCCCGGCTCGGGAGCGGCGACCCGGGTGCGGGTGGCGTAGCGCACCACCCGGTGGTACAGGGTGCGGGCCGGGTCGTCCACATCGTCGGCGAGGCCGCGCCCGCCGACGACGATCGGCAGGATCGCCTCCGCCCGGTAGCCGGCGCGCTCCAGCTCGGCGAGGGCGTGGCGCAGAGTCGCGTAGGCGGGGCTGGTCACCGCCGCCTCGGCGTGCTCGGCCGGCAAGAGCCGGCGCAGCAGGGCGGCGTATGCGTCGGCGCGGGTCAGGGACTGCGCGAAGTCCAGGGCCGGCACCAGGCCAGAGAGTCGGCCTGCCTTGTCCTGCTCGACGCGCATCGTCTGCACGGCCGACAGTTCGGCACCCTCGCGGGCGACCGCCTGAGCGAGGATCCTCATGCCGGTAGCCGGCTCGTCCGGAGGCGGATAGTCCCCGTCCAAGTCGAAAACGGTCGGGGTCTCGGCGTAGAACCGGTTGGAGTCCGCGCCGCGGGTGCCGGCGGTGTACAACTGCTCACGGGTCATGCCGTCGACCAGCAGACTGTGGCTGGTGTCGACGTCCATGCCCAGGGACCGGTTGACGGTCGTCGCGTAGCCGAGTTCGACGTGCGAGGCCACGTAGGCGGCTGGCAGCACCACCGCGCAGCCGGTTTCGCGGTGGCGAACCCGCATCCCGCCGCCGGCCAACAGCGCCTCGACGGTGAACAGCATGCCGTTGCGCACCCAGTCGCGGCGGCCGAACTTCAAACGCCGGTCGACGTGGCGAGCCACGATCCGGTCGCCGACCGAGGCGCGCATATCCGAGGCCAGGATGACCCCGCCGGGCTGCACGGACCCGGCGTCGATGAGGGCTTGGCGGGCGCGGGCGTTGAGGTCGCGGACGTCGGTGACGTGCACGGTCATCATCAACGATGCAAGCCCTGCCCGCTCGTCGGCCGCCCAGTTGGCGAACAGTCGTTCCTTGATCTGGTGTGCGGTGCCGGTGACGATCCTGTCGTTCTCCTGGTACAGGGCGACGACGGAGACGTCCCCGACCCGCATGCGCAGGCTCGCCTCGCGCTCCCACTCGTGGCGGAGCCGGAACACCGTCCGCAGGTGCACCAGAGCCCCGACGGAGTCCAGCAGCCTCAGCGCGCCGCCGGCCTCGATCGCCGACAGCTGCCGCCAGTCGCCGGTGAGCAGCAGCCGGCCACCGGCCTCGGTGACCTGGGCGCGCAGCTGGTCGAGTACCAGAGTGCCGGCGGTGCCCGCCTCGTCCACGATCACCAGCTGGCCGGGCCGCACGCTCCACTTGGCGTTCTCGGCCGCCAGCTCGTGCATCCGGGCGATGAGTTTGCGCCGCGACGCCGGCCGGCGGGTGCGGCCCAGGACCTGCTGCAGTTCGGCCAACCGGATCGCACGGCGGTCGCGGCCCTGGGTGGTCTCCCACTGCCACTTGGCGATGTTCTCCGCCTCCACGTTGGCCTTCTCCGCGAGCACCGCCGCGCCGTTGGAGTGCGGGGCCAGGCCGATGACCGGCAGGCCGCTGGCCCTCCAAGCGGCCACGACCTGGGTCAGGGTAGTGGTCTTGCCGGTGCCGGCCGGGCCGATCATCCCACCGAGCGCGGTGCCCTCCAACGCCAACCGGCGCACGGAAGCCACCTGGTCGGGTGCCAGGTGGGGCGCGGCGGCCAGGGCAGCGGCGACTGCGGCCGGGTGCGCGGCCGGACCCCGCGTGCGCGCGGCGGCCACCAGGCGGGCCTCGGCGTCCAGCACCACCCGGGCGGTGAACACCGGCGACGCCGGGGCCCGGAACACCGGCATGCCGTCGGCGCGCAGCAGCGCGGCCGGCGGATCGACGATCTCGGGCGGGGTCAGCTGCACGCTGCCGGCGACGGCGGCGTTGACCACCGCGTCGACCATCGACTCCCGCCCGGTGGCGCTGGCGGTGTGCAGGCCGCGGGTGGCGCGCTGGGCTTCTGCTTGCAGGTGGCGGATCGTCCAGCTTGAACGCCGGCCGATCACGGCTGCGAGCACCGCCTGGCCGAGTTCGCCGGTCTCCTGCGAGGTCAGGGCGTGCTCGGCGGTGACCGGCGCCCCGACCACGCTGGCCAGCAGGGGACCAGGCTCGGCCCCCAGGACGGCCAGGGCCGTGCGCGCCCACAGGTCCCGTTCTCCCTGCGCGGTGGAGCCGGGGTCCTTGTTCTTGCGGCCCGCGGTGGCCGCCTGCTGCCCGAGCTGGAGCTGGGTCGCCTTGTCCGGCATGCTCCCGTGCTTTTCCAGGTAGGCGGCCACCAGCCGGTCATAGCGGGCCTGGATGATCCGGCGGCGGGCGGAGAACACGTCCAGGAGGCGCTGGGGAATGCCCTTGATCTCGCGGATCGGCGCTACGTCGGTGTTCGGGCGCGCCTCGAATTCCACGCCTAGCGCGGCGCGTAGCTTGTCTTCGAGCAGTGAGTTGTACCGTTCGCTGGCGGCGACCACCGCCCGGTACAGGGTGGCCCCGTCCAACGCCAGCCACCGGTCGCCCTCCCGGGTCTGGACACGGTTGGCCAGCACGACGTGGGTGTGCAGGTCGGGCTCGCCGGCGCGAGATGTGCGGTGCGTGAAGCTGGCAGCGAGCACGCCGTGGACGTCGACGTAGGCGATCCCGGCCCGGCCTTCCCGGGCGACGGCGACATCCTTCTCGATCCAGGCGACCACATCGGCGATGGCCTCGTGGTGCGCGGCCTCCACCGCCTCCCGGGTCGCGTCGTCCCCGAGACCCCACAAGACACTGACGCTCTTGACGGGGCTGAAGACCAGGCCATAACCGGCGGCGGCCTGCTTCTGGCCGCGTTCCTTCTCCTCGGCCGTGATGGCTTCGGCCTGCTCCGGGGTGGCGGGGTTACCGGCCCGCTCGAGCGCGGCGAGCCGGTCGGCGACCCGTTCGGTGACGGTGCGGTACACCGGATAGGGCCTGCCCAGGGCCAGCTTCTTCTCGACCTGGCGGCGCAGGCGGGCCCCGAGCCTGGGGGTGTAGGCACTCGGTCCGCCGGCTTCTGCCAGCAGCTGGTCGAACGTCGGCTTGAACAGCGCGTTGTACTCGGGGTGGCGTGCCAACCCGAACAGATTGAACAGCTGGGGCTCCGTCACCTCGCCGGACAGGCCGATGTGGTCGGCGCCGGCGCCCATCCACTGGCCGGGCGGGTTGCCGGAGACCTGGTAGTAGGACTCCAGCAACTGCACCGGGCCGCGCACGCCAGGGGCCGCGGTGGTGGTGCGGGTCTCGTCCGCCCTGGCCACTTGGGCCGTGAGATAGCGGTAGCCGTTGCCGGCCGGCAGCACCGCGATCGTCATGGCCATGATCCAGTGTGCGTCAAGATCACGGCCGATGCCACAAGAGTGCAAGAGGTGTAATGGGACCGAGAGAGCGGGATGGAAGGGGAGACGGTGAGCGGAGGGGCAGTGAGCGGGGAGAAGGTGAGGTGAGCGGGGGCTGGGAGGTGAGGTGAGGCGGGCGGGGATGCGGGAAGGGACGGGGCGTGGGGCGAGGGTGAAGGGGACGGCGCTGGGTCGCAACGTGGAGGGAAGGCGCGCGCCTCGCTACGGTCGGAGCATGGCCACTCCGAGACGAGAGCAGCAGCAGGCGGCCCGCAAGCGTGCGGGCGAGAAGGTGTCCGGGCTCCTGGGCGCGGTCGCTGAGACCGTGGCACAGGTGAACCTGTCCACCGACGAAATCGCGAACCTCTCCGACGAACTGTCCGCCGCGCGAGAGCGGCGGGTGACCGGTCTCGGCGCGCTGCTGAGGCTGGGCCTGGATCGGGAGACTGTCGCCGAGCTGTGCGAGCTGCCGGTGGAGGAGGTGCCGGGTCCGCAGGGCGCGGCGCGCGCTCGTCGCCAACCACCGAGGGAACAGCCGACGGCGGCCTGAGCCACGCGCGCGCCTTGACTCGCCAACTCCTCCTTGGATTCGCTGTCACCTGGGCGGGAGTTCGTGGCGGTGAGGCCCGGCGGCCTGGTGGTGACGGCGGCGCAGCGTGTCCCGCTGGGGCACGGCACTAGCGCGACCGGTGCGACCTCGTTCCGGGCGGCGCTTGCGTCGTCCGGGTCTGGGGGGTCTGGGGCAGGCTGCCCCAGGAAAGGTCTTCCAATCTCCGGGTCCAGGGCCGGAGGTCCTGGTCGGGGTCCGGGGGCGAGCCCCCGGGAACGGCGCGGGAGTGGCGGCGGGAGTTCGGGTGGTGGGACGTGGCTGTGCCCCGGAAGCGAGGCATCCGGGGCACGATTCGTTCGGTGCTACGGCTGGGCCGGCGTGAGGGCCTCGATGATGTCGTAATACCCAGTGATCAGGCGAACGTCCGGGGACTTGAGGATCTGGTTGGTGCCGAGCGACTGCGCGGAGGAGACGGGACCGGGAACGGCCATCTGCACCCGGCGCAGGCTGCCGGCATGGTGGTGGGTGAGCGCGCTGGTGCTGCGCTGACCGGCCTCGACAAGAACGGTTCCCCGGGTGAGTGCGGCCAGTAGCTGGGTGCGGTCCTGGAACAGGGCGCGCGTCGGCTGGGTGCCGGGCTTGTACGGAGTGACCGTCACGCCGTGGGCGGTGATGGCGTCCAACAGGGGCGCGTGGGCCAGAGGATAGTGGCGGTCGATGCCGAACGCGAGTACCGCCATGGTGGGCACGGCCTGCGTGCTCGCGCCGAGCGCGCCCCGGTGCGCTGCGGCGTCGATGCCGTAGGCGGCCCCGGCGGCGACGGTCCAGCCTTGTTCGGTGACGTCGGCGGCGAGCTGCTCGGCGACGTGCTGACCGTAGGCGGTGGCGGCGCGGGCCCCTGTGATGGCGACGGAGCGGGCGCTGATCGAGTTGAGGTCGTAGGCACCCTTGGTCCACAGGCACCAGGGCTGGGCGTTGTCGGGCAGGTCTGCGACTGCCTGCGGCCATCCCTCGTCGTCGGGGGTGATCAGCAGGGCGTCTAGGTGGTCGGCGTAGTCCTGGGCGTCGTTGCCTTTCTGGCGGGCCTGGGCGGCGGTGAGCTGCGTCGGCCAGCCGGCGGGAAGGCTGAACGTGTCGGGGTGGGTGATGATCCGGTCCAGGACTTCGGCCGGGGTGAGCCGGGTCGGGAGGGTGCCGGGGTACGGCATGGGGTGCGCGCCGAGGACGGCGAGTGCGATTCGGGCTTCACGGTCGGTGGTCATGGCGGGCTCCTGCGGGGTGTCGGGTCGACTGGTGGGTGTGTTCGGGGTGTCAGGGCCCGCGCCCCAGGGGGTGCCCAGGGCGCGGGCTGGTGTGGCTACAGGGGGGTCAGTCCCCAGGCGTCACGTTCGGCGACCATCTCGGCGAGCAGCGCGCGGGCCGTCCGCTCGGCGGTGGTGAGATCGGTGGCGTGGTGCGCGAGCCGATCGCGCGCGGGGCGGCGGTCGTAAGACTCGGTGTTGTGGTTGTAGACCGCGCCTGACGGCTCGATGACGAACCACCGGTCTCCGTCAACGCGCGTGACCAGCAGGTGCAGGGACCTGTCGTAGCGGGGGTCGTCGCGGTGGACGGTGTTGCCGTCGAACCGGTAGGCGTGGCAGCGCAGTTCGAGTTCGTCAGTTGTCAGTGGCGGGGGGAGTTGCATCCTGGCTCCTGCGGGGTGTCGGGTCTGCCGGCGGGTGTTCGGGGATCAGGGCCCGCGCCCCGGTGGTCCGGGGCGCGGGCGGGTCCGGTCCTACATCTGGCTGCGGATCAGGTCGTACATCTGCTCCCGCCAGTCCGAGCAGTCCGAGCAGTAGCCGTCCCAGTCGTCGGGGAGGTTCTCGCAGTGGAGCGTGCGGCACCGGTGCGGAGGGGTGACGCGGTTGGCCAGGGTGATCCAGTCCTGAAGCGGGCGGATCAGCAGCAGCTCGACGACGGTCAGCAGCGGCCGGCGGCACATGTCGCAGCAGCGGCCGGTGAGGTTGTCGGACGCGTTCGGCCACAGGACAGCGGCGTCCTCGGCGCAGATGGCCTGGCAGTTGGTGGTGGGCGGGAACGGCGCGCAGGTCCGGCAGTAGAAGACGCCGAAGACGGCGTAGCCGACCCAGGTGCGGCGAGGCTGGCCGGGGGTGATGACGAACAGCATGGTGTCCTCCGTGGTCGGTGTGGCGGATGCCTGGCGGAGGAGTGCCAACCCCTCCGCCTTGCTGGTTTAATTCTACATGCCTAAATGGGGAGGGGCAAGCCCGGGACGACGGGGATGGCGTCCCGGGCTTGCCGGCTCAGTCGGCCAGCCTGGCCGTGTAGCGCGTGTCCGCCCAGGCGAGCGCGTCGGCGCGGTCCTCGTAGATGGCCACCTGGTCAAGCACGCCGGTGCCGTAGGTGTCGCGCGCGACGATCGCGATCGGGCCGGCCTGCGGGTCGGTGAGTCGATGGACCGTGAATGCGGTGGTGAACGCCGAGTTGGTCTCGTCGCCGGTGCTCACGACGCTTCGCGGCTGGGTGCGCCAGGTGCGCCCGGCGCGGGCGGTGGCGAACGGCTCGACCAGCTCGACGGGCAGGGCGCGCCCGAGTTCCTGGGCGAAGTCGCGGAGGTGGGCTTCAAGGAGTGGCAGGCGGTCGCCGGTCCGGTTGGCAAGCCAAGCGTCGGAGTTGACCTGGGTGGCCGTGCTGGTGGTGGTCGGTGCGCTCATGGGGGCCTCCTGGGCTGGTGTGGCGGGCCGGCGGGAGAGGTGCCAACCCCTCCCGCCGTACTCGTTTAATTCTACATGCCTAAGTCTCGGAGGTCAAGACCTAGGATCCGATTTCGTGGGTCTCGCATTCGCGCTCCAGGTTCGGCTCGGCGCTGTCGAGGATCGCACCCAGGTCGTCGCCGCGCTCCAGGTCCTGCCAGCACTGCCGGCACTGCGGGTCGGCCGGGCAGGGAACCCGCATCTGGAAGAACTCGTTTCCGGGCTCGGCGATGTCGTAGCGGAACTGGATGCGGTCGGGGCCCTCGCCGATCGCGCCGTACCGCCATCGGGCCGCGAGGTCCTCGCGGTACTCGGCCTCCCATTCGATGTGCGGAGCGATGGTCGCGCCGAGCAGGTCCTGGGCGCGCCGGTGCGCGAGCGTCCAACTCGGGGTCTCGGTGTAGGGCAGCAGGTCGACGATCTGGCGCGGCGTAAGGGCCTGTCCGGTATCGGGCGTGGTGTCCATCGTGTTCCTTCGCTCGGGTCTAGTTGTCGGTGGTGACGGCGTGGCCGGCCTTGGCGGCCAGGTGCTCCAGGGCCTCGGCGGGCGAGGCGAACCGGCGGCGGTGGTCGGTGAGCGACACCTGGAAAACGTCGCTAGTGTCGATGGCCCAGCGGCCGGCGCTGGTCCGGGTGGCCGCGACCGCGCACATGTCGCCGGTCCATGCGCGCACCTCGTCGGCGTCCTGTTCGGCGTAGGGGTCGCCGTCGATGGTGAGACCGGCGGCGCAGTGCTGCCAGCGCACCGCGATGGTGGCCTGGTGCTCGCGGTGGTCGTGAATGGTGACCTCGTGCCCGAGCTGGTCGCGGATGCTCTCCCAGCGCGCGGCCGTCACGGTCGCCTTCACGGCGTCGAGGTTCGCGCCAATCGCGGTGGTGTAGACGATGGTGGCGCGCTCGTCGCTGGCGGGGTAGAGGTAGACGTCGTCGTCGTAGGCGACGAGGGTGAGGTCCGCGGTGATGGTCGGTGCGCTCATGGGGGCCTCCTGGACTGGTGTGGCGGTCGGGGGGGGGGGGGGGGGGGGGCCCCCACCCGATTTTTTTTTATAAAAATACATAGGGTTTTTTGTAAAGGCAATAAATGGGGCGGGGCGGGGGGCCCCGCGGCCCGGC
>NZ_JBFAZP010000022.1:0-45721 GCF_040681875.1 Longispora sp. NPDC051575
AACTCGGGCGGGAAAGCTTTCGGCACGAAGACATCCTTCCAGGAGGACCAAGATCCTCACAGATCAAGGAGTCAACCAAACCGGGTGCAGTCCCCAACGTCTCCCACTCGTCATGTACCTCTCGGCACAGTCGGGCGAATCGCGGAGCGCTCGCAGCCCCCGCCGACTTGCTCGCAGTCAGATTCCGCATCTTCCAGACTCCGGCCGCCTCTCGTCTCCTGCTGTTCAGCGGGGGACGGTGGGCAAGCTGCAGGTGATGCTCCAGCGCGAGGCCACAGACTGCGAGCCCGTCGTTCCGGGGCTCGGGGCTCCTCTTTTTCGGCAGGGCGTCCAGAACCGCGATCTGGACCAGGTCCGCAGGGTCGAGCAGTTCCGGCCAGCGGACGACGACGACCCGCTCCCACAGCTCGGGCGGAACT
Organism: Longispora sp. NPDC051575; assembly: GCF_040681875.1. NCBI lineage: Bacteria > Bacillati > Actinomycetota > Actinomycetes > Micromonosporales > Micromonosporaceae > Longispora > Longispora sp. NPDC051575. The sequence goes on from NZ_JBFAZP010000022.1 coordinate 420, forward strand.
GTGTTCGCCAGATGATGGCTCTCCCCGATCAGGAGGTCGCGGAGTCGCCGGTTGGCGTCCAGCGTCTGCCCGATGTAGACGAGCCGCGAACCGCTGAGGTAGACGCCGTAGAGCACCGGGCCGGTGATCTCCGGGGATCCGGGCGGCCCCACCAGCGCGTTGGCCACCCGGTGCGCGAAGGCGAACCGTCGTTCCTGCCAGCTCTCCAGGAGCTCACGGCTTCCGGTCAGGTCGCGTAGGGAGTGCAGCCAGTCCTCGAACAAACTATCCGTGTCCCGCATCCGTCGAATATCCCATCGCCCACAGTCGGGCGGCGAACTAGGTTGCAGGGCATGGACGTAGTCAAAGTCAGTAAACGTATGTCGAAGGCGCTCCGGCACCAGCCGGAGCGCCTTGGTCTCTCTCTGGACCCCGCCGGCTGGGTGCCGGTCGAGGACCTGCTCGCCGCGATGCACCTCACCCGCGAGCAGCTCGACGTGGTGGTCGCCGAGAACAACAAGAAGCGCTTCGAGGTCGTCGACGGGCGGATCCGGGCCAGCCAGGGCCACTCCGTGGCCGTGGACCTGGGGTATGAGCCGGCCGAGCCCCCTGCCGTGTTGTACCACGGCACGCCCGCCGGGAACGTGGCCGCGATCCTGGAGCAGGGGCTCCTGAAGGGCAACCGGCACCACGTGCACCTGTCGGGGGATACCGCGACGGCGGTGCAGGTGGGGGCGCGGCGCGGGCGGCCGGTGGTGCTGACCGTGCACGCCGGGCGGATGGCCGCCGACGGGCACGTGTTCTACCGGTCGACCAACGGGGTGTGGCTGGCGGAGCATGTGCCGGCGGAGTATGTGAAGACGGAATGACCCGAAACCCTTCGTCGGGTACCGCGCGGGCGGGCTCCCCCACGCGGCCCCCGACGACGCGGAGCGCTACTCGACCTTGACCACCATCGCGGTCCCCTGCCCGACCCCGATGCACGCCGCCGCGACCCCGTACCCGCCGCCGCGCCGCTTGAGCTCCCGGCACAGGTCCACGATCACCCGGGGTGCCGACGCGCCCAGCGGGTGCCCGATCGCGAGCGCCCCGCCGTGCGGGTTCACCTTGTCCCGGTCGATCTTCAGCAGGGTCAGGCAGGACAGCACCATCGCCGCGAACGCCTCGTTGATCTCCCACACGTCGATGTCGTCGGCCGTCAGCCCCGCCTTGGCCAGCGCCTTCTCGATCGCGGGCACGGGGGCGACGGAGAACCGGTCGGGCTCCACGCCCACGGTCGCCGAGGAGATGATCTGGCCCATGGGGCCGCCGAGTTCGTCGGCGACGGCGTGGTTGCCCATCAGTACCGCGATGGCTCCGTCGTTGATCGGGGAGGAGTTGCCGGCGGTGACCGTGCCGTCCTTCGTGAACGCCGGCCTCAGGGCGGCCAGCTGCTCGATCGTCGACGCCCGGATGCACTCGTCGCGGGTCACGTCGCCGACGGGCAGCACGTAGTCGTGCAGCCCCTGCTTCCAGGCCTCAGCGGCGAGGGTGTGCGAGCGCAGCGCCCACTCGTCCTGGTCGGCTCGGCTGACGCCCAGTTCGGCGGCGACGGACTCCGCGCAGGCCCCGAGCGACCGGGTCCAGGTGTCGGGGAACTGCGGGTTGACCATCCGCCAGCCGACCTGGGTCTGCACGAGCTCCATGGCCGGCGGCAGGTGCTTGTCGGGCTTGGCCAGCACGAACGGCGCGCGGCTCATGCTCTCCACCCCGCCGGCGAGCATCACCGTGGCGTCGCCGGAGCCGATGGCCCGGGCCGCCTGGGTGATGGCCTCGCCGCCGGAGGCGCACAGCCGGTTGACGGTCACGCCGGGCACGGTGACCGGCAGGCCGGCGAGCAGGGCGGCCATCCGGGCGACGTTGCGGTTGTCCTCGCCCGCCCCGTTGGTGTCGCCGAGGATGACGTCGTCGATCCTCGCCGGGTCCAGGCCGGGCGTACGACGGAGCAGCTCGACGATCGGCAACGCTGCCAGGTCGTCGGTGCGGATGTGCGAGAGACCGCCGCGGTGCTTGCCGAAGGGGGTCCGCACGGCGTTGATGAGGTAGGCGTCCACGGGGCAGAGCCTAGTCTGGGGACGTGACCGAACTACTCCAGCTCGAGGCGTATTTCGACGCCGTCCCCCGCACGGCCGCGCGAACGGAGACTTATGGGCCTCTCACCCTGTTTGTCACCATTGACGGCGGCTGGCCCTACTACGCCCGACCTGGCCTGGGTCTCGACGCGTCGATCACCGCAGCGGACGTGACCAAGGTCCGGGACCGCCAGCGCGAACTGGGCCTGCCCGAGACGTTCGAGTGGGTGGCCGAGCTCAGCCCGAGCATGCGGGAGGCCGCAGAGGAGGCCGGGCTGCGGGTCGAGGCCCACCCGATCCTCGTCCTGGACCAGCTCAGCGCCGATCCGGTGGACGACCGGGTCCGGCGGGTCACGGCCGACGACCCCGACCTGGGCCGGGTGCGCGGCGTGCAGAACGTGGGCTTCGGCACCCCGGGCACGGCGGTCGGCGCGGCCGGCGCCACGGAACGCGACACCGCCGCCGTCGACGGGGAACCGCTGGACGCGTTGCGCGCCAGGATCAGGGCCCACACCACCGTCGTGTACGCGGCGTTCGACCCCGAGGGCCCGGTGGCCGCCGGCATCCACCAGCCCGTGGGTGAGGTGACCGAGATCGTGGGGGTGGCCACGCTGCCCTCGGCGCGGCGCAGGGGCCTCGGCGCGGCCGTGACCCGGGCGCTGGCGGCCGACGCCCTGTCCTCGGGGGTGCGCACCGTGTTCCTGTCGGCCGGCGACCAGGACGTGGCCCGGTTGTACGAGCACGTGGGCTTCCGCCAGGTCGGCACCGCGATGACGGGGGAGCCGGCATGACCGACCCCGCGCGGGTACTCCCCGACTGGCTCGTCGAACGGGCCCGGGCCTGGGCCGAACTCCCCGGCACCCCGGTGGAGCCCCGCCGGGCGGCGACCGTGGCGATCCTGCGGGACGCGCCGGCGGGGCCGGAGGTCTATCTGTTCCGCCGGGCCGCCACGATGAAGTTCGCCGCCGAGATGCACGCCTTCCCTGGTGGGGCGGCCGAGCCGGAGGACCCGGACATCGTGGCGACCGCCGTGCGCGAGGTGCTGGAGGAGACCGGGCTGCGGCTGACCGACCTGGTGCCGTGGGCGCGGTGGATCACCCCGGAGTTCGAGCCGCGCCGGTACGACACCTGGTTCTTCGTGGCCGCGCTGCCGGAGGGCCAGGTCCCCGAGTACTTCGAGGGCGGGGAGGCCGACCACGTGGTCTGGCTGCGCCCGGCCGAGGCGGTGGCCCGGCACGCGGCCGGCGACCTGGCGATGTTGCCGCCGACGGCGGAGACGCTGCGCGAGCTGTCCGGGCTGCCGGACGTGGCGGCCGTCCTGGCGGCGGCGGCCGGCCGGGACGCGGAGACCCCGATCGTGCCGCGCGCGGTGGTCACGGCGGACGGCGCGCGGATGGTCCTGCCCGGCGAGCCCGGATACTGACCGGTAACGGGGGATTTGTCGCTTAGGCTACGGCGAACAGTCGCGCGGGGCGAAGGGGGCGGGGATGGCCAAGCAGGACGCATGGGAGTCGACGACGGATCCGACGGTCGACGAGGGCGCGGTCGGCGGCGGACGCCGGAAGAAGATCGCGCTCCTCGTCGGCGCGCTCGCCCTCGTGGGCGCCGGGCTGGCGCTGACGAAGGGCCGCAGGGCACGCAGGGCCTGACCAGGCCCACGAACGCGGAAGGCGCGGCACCCACCAGGGATGCCGCGCCTTCGCCGTGTCCGACCCGGACCGGAGTCCGCGCGCCCGCGCCGTCCAGCGCCGCGGGGAGCCACCAGCCGGGCTAGCCGAACAGCGAGAACACGAAGTACGACAGCGCCGCCACCGCCGCGGCGGCCGGGAACGTCAGCACCCAGGCGACCACGATGTTGCCGGCCACCCCCCAGCGCACGGCCGACAGCTTCTTGGTCGCGCCCACGCCCATGATCGCCGAGGTGATGGTGTGCGTGGTCGAGATGGGCGCGCCGTAGCCGATCGCCGCGACGTACAGCACCGTGCTGGCCGCCGTCTCCGCGGCGAAGCCCTGGGCGGGGCCCAGGTCGATCACCTTGCGGCCGAGGGTCTTGATGATCCGCCAGCCGCCGGAGTACGTGCCCGCCGCCAGGACGGCCGCCGTCATGAAGTACACCCAGACGGGGATGTGGGTGAGGTTGTCCTGGACGCCGCCCGCGTAGAGGGCGAGCACCACGATGCCCATGGTCTTGGCCGCGTCCTGGAGGCCGTGCCCGAACGCCATCCCGGCGGCGGACACGGTCTGCGCGAGCCGGAAGCCCCGGTTCAGCTTGCCCGGGTGCCCGTTCCGGAAGATCCACATCACCGCGAGCATCACCAGGAAGCCGAGCCCGAAGCCGACCACCGGGGACACCACCATCGGGATGAGGACCTTCTTGATGATGCCGTCCCACAGCACGACCGTGCCGCCCGCCAGCGCCGCGCCGACCAGCCCGCCGATCAGGGCGTGCGAGGACGAGGACGGCAGGCCGTAGTACCAGGTGATCAGGTTCCACACGATCGCGCCGACCAGGCCCGCGCCGACGACCGCCAGCACGGGCTTGTCGATGATGCCCTTGCCGACCGTGGCGGCGACCTTCGCGCCGAAGAACGAGCCGACCAGGTTGCCGATCGCGGCCATGCCGAGGGCGATCCTGGGCGTCAGGGCGCGGGTGGAGACCGAGGTGGCGATGGCGTTCGCGGCGTCATGGAAGCCGTTGGTGTAGTTGAAGCCCATGGCCAGCGCGATCACCACGATCGTGCCGACGAGTTGGGCGGTCATGACTCCTTGACCGAGATGGTCTCGATGGTGTTCGCCACATGCTCGAAGGCGTCACAGGCGGCCTCGAGCTCGTCGGCGACCTCCTTCATCTTCAGGACGGTCAGCGCGTCGTACTCGCCCGAGAAGAGCCGGACCAGCAGCATCCGGTACGCCTTGTCTCCGGCGTTCTCCAGACGGTTGATCTCGACCCAGTAGTCCTTGAGGCCCTTCATGCCCTTCAGGCCGGGCATGGCGGCGGCGGTGACCCGGGCCTGCTCGTTGATGACCTCGACCAGGTCGTGCATCTCCCGGGGCAGGTTGGGCAGGCTGGTCAGGCCGTAGAGGTACACCAGGCTGCCGACGGCCTCGATGTGGTCCATGCAGTCGTCCAGCAGCGAGCCGAGCCGGTAGATGTCCTCCCGGTCGAACGGCGTGATGAACGAAGAGTTGATCTTGTTGTACAGCTCGTGCGTGATCTGGTCGCTGTCGTGCTCGACGTCGACCAGGCGCTCGGCGACCGACGGGATGTCGACCTCCGGCAGTCCCAGCTCGCTCAGGATCTCCGCGCCCTTGACAAGGTTCTGCGCGGCCCGACTGAAGAACTCGTAGAACGCGTCCTCGCTGGGACGAAGCTTGAATGCCACGGCAACCTCATGAGCGTATGTGGGCAGGTCCTGGGGAATGCTAGGCACTACCTCGGCGGCGGCTACAGGCGCGTACCCTAATTTGTCAACGATTCAACGCCAGTTCATCTGACGTTCACCCGCTGGACTCCAGACGTTTGACCTCCTTTTTCAGGTCAAAGTCTGCTTTAGGGTACTTCAGGTCGAGGCGCTCGAACGCCTCCCTCAGCAGCGTCGCCACCGCGTAGTTCCGGTACCACTTCCGGTCCGCCGGGACCACGTGCCACGGGGCCGCGTCGGTCGAACACCGCTCCAGCACCGCCTCGTACGCCTCCTGGTAGTCGTCCCAGAACGCCCGCTCGTCGATGTCCCCCGGGTTGTACTTCCAGTGCTTCGTCGGGTCCGTCAACCGCTCGGACAGCCGCTTGCGCTGCTCCTCCTTGGAGATGTGCAACATGACCTTGACCAGGGTGTACCCGTCGGCCACCAGCTCCGCCTCGAACCGGTTGATCGTGTCGTACCGCCGCGCCCACACCCGGCGGGGCACCAGGTCGTGCACCCGGACGATCAGCACGTCCTCGTAGTGCGACCGGTTGAACACGCCCACGTACCCGGCCGGCGGCAGCGCGTTGCGGATCCGCCACAGGAACGGGTGCTCCAGCTCCTCCTTCGTCGGCGGCCCGAAGCTCACGATCCGCAACCCGAGCGGGTCGAACTGGCCCACGACGTTCTTCACCGTGCCGTCCTTGCCCCCGCAGTCCATCGCCTGGAGGACCAGGAGCACCCGGCGCGGATCGGAGCCGGCCTTCGCGTCCGCGTACAACATCTCCTGGTACGCGGCGAGCTCCGCCCCGATCAGCGAAACTTCGACCCGGGACCACTGTTTCGGGTCCTTTCTCGACGTGACCCCGGGCGTGCCGCGCGGATCGATGTCGGCGAGACGCACACCCGGTCTTGCCCTGAGCAGGTCGGAGGTCAACATCCTGCAATCCTGCCCCCGTTACGGTGTCCGCGTGGACGTTTTCGAGGAGCACCGCCCCCACCTGTTCGGCGTGGCCTACCGCCTGCTCGGTACCCGGGCCGACGCGGAGGACGCGGTCCAGGAGGCCTGGCTGCGCTACGCCGCCGCCGACCGGGCCGCGATCAACGACCTGCGCGGCTGGCTGACCACCGTCACCGGCCGGATCTGCCTCGACGTCCTGCGCTCCGCCCGGGTCCGCCGCGAGGCCTACGTCGGCCAGTGGCTCCCCGAACCACTCGTCTCCCGCCCGGCCGCCGACCCCGACCCGGCCGACACCGTCACCCTCGGCGAGGACATCAGCATGGCGCTCCTCGTCGTCCTGGAGACCCTCGGCCCCGAACAACGCGCCGCCTTCGTCCTGCACGACGTCTTCGGCGTCCCGTTCGAGACCCTCGCCGAGACCCTGGGCACCACCCCCGCCGCGGCCCGCCAGCTCGCCACCCGCGCCCGCCGCGCCGTCGCCGACGGCCGCACCCGGCACACCACCGACCGCGCCGAACAGCAGCGGGTGGTCGGCGCCTTCCTCAACGCGGTCCAGGGCGGCGACCTGGACGCCCTGCTCGCCGTCCTCGCCCCGAACGTCGTCGTCACCGGCGACAGCAACGGCCTCGCCCCGGCCGCCGCCACCCCGATCGGGGGCGCGCTGCGCGTGGCCCGGTTCATGCTCGGCCTGGCCCGACAGGGCAGGAAGGCCCAGGCCTACGCCGAGCTGGTCGACGTCAACGGGGACCTCGGGCTGCTCATCCAGGACGGGCAGTCGACGGTGGTGATGTCGTTCGCCGTCGCCGACGGGACGGTCACCGCGATCTACGACCAGCTCAACCCGGAGAAGCTCCGGCACCTGCCCCCGGCGGACCCGACCCGCTCGATCACCTTCTAGCCGGACCGGGTCCGTCCCTACCGTCCGACACGGCTGGGCATGACCGAGCGCGGCCGGGGTAGCGGGCACCGGCCGGGTAGCGGGCACGGCTGGGCCCGCCCTGGGGAGCGGGCGCGGCCCGACCGTCCGACATGGCTGGGCCTGTCCCGGGTAGCGGGCGCCGCCCGGTCGGCGCCCAGGGAACGGCCGGCGGCGCCCGACGCTCGGGTGCGGGCGGCCGGGGGCCACGTTTCGGGGCGGCGGGGACCTCGTACCCGTCGGAGGGGTTTGATCGTCGCCCTGGTGAACGGGAGGTGACGGGCCCCGGCCCGGGATGTGACGGCTGTGACCGGAGTCTCCGGTTAGTGTCTACAGATGGAGACTTTCGTTCGGTACACGAAATACGACGGCAGTCTGCACTGGAACCACCCGGCTACCTACCTGGGTGAGGACCAGCACGGGACGTGGCTCGGGATCCCGGCCGGCGCGACCCTCCTGCGGGACACGACCCCGAAGACGCTTTCGTATAAATTTGTCATGCTTTTCCCCCGGGACGCGTGGTGGACGGCCTGCTTCAACGCCCAACCCACCCGCACCGAGCTGTACTGCGACATCACCACCGTCCCCGTCCTCACCCCCGACGAGGTCACCATGGTCGACCTGGACCTCGACGTCACCCGGTGGCGCGACGGCACGGTGAACCTCCTCGACGAGGACGAGTTCATCGAGCACCAGGCGAAGTACGACTACCCGCCCGAGGTGGTCAAGTCCGCGCAGGCCTCGGCGGACTGGCTGTTGCGTGCCGTGCGGGAGCGGCAGGCGCCGTTCGACGGGATCCACGAGGAGTGGCTGAAGCTCGTGCCGTAGGCGAGCGGCGGCGTGGTCCTGGGTTCGGGGCGGGGCTCCGCTGACGCCTTTGCCCTGCCGGGGCCGGCTGCCCGCTCAGCTGGTGGTCGGCGAACCCGGCTCGGGCCTGGCGCCGAACGTGCGGCCGGGCTGGCGACGTGGTCGGGGTGGCACCGCAGGCGGGCGATCTGGTCGGGGTGGCACCGCAGGCGCGGTGAGCGGGGTGGGCCGCTCACAGGAGCTGGTGAGGAACCCGGGGCTGGCCCGGAAAAATTAAGGGCCCCCCGTGCACCCGTCAGAGCCCGCTTATCCTTGCTGCCTTCCGGCCCTGGGGAGGTTCACGAGATACACGCCGCACGAGGAGCTTCGACAACCATACCGGGGAGTCCCGGAATGCGCGGACCGGGGGGCATCATGTAGCCTCTCCCACGGAGGATTCGCCTAGTGGCCTAGGGCGCACGCTTGGAAAGCGTGTTGGGTGAAAGCCCTCACGAGTTCGAATCTCGTATCCTCCGCCAGCCTGTACAGGCGAAACGTAGGGCCGGAACCCATCGGGTTCCGGTCCTACGTCGTTTCGTAGCTCCCTCGTCTCCGTCTCCGAGAGTGCCCGAATCCCAGGTTTCCAAGCTGACGGCACTACCCTGATGCGAGGCCCGTTGAGGAGCTGGGGGTTCGGATGCCGGACGTAGGCCATGTCACGCGGATTCTCGATCCCGAGGAGCGCGTGAAGGCCGCCACTGCACTGATCAACGATTACCAGGCCACGGTTCTGGAGCTAGCTCGCATCCGGCGTGCGGCGTTGGACGAGTTGCTGGCGCTCGGTAAGACACAGACCCAGCTCGCCGACCTGCTCGGCATCTCACGCTCTCGAATCTCCGCGATGCTGAACGCCGGCACCCGACCGGAGCGCGCGTTCCTGGGCACGAGTCGGCTCACGATCGCGATCGGCAGCGAGGAGGGCGGGACCGACCCTGGCAGCGTCCTGTCCGCCGAGACGTCCAACGCGTACGAGACGCTAAGCGACCTGGCCAAAGCCGTCGACCTCGAAGCCTCGAATGAGGTGGTCCCGCCGCCCGGACTGGTCGACCTGAACCGGCCGAACCTGATCGTCCTGACCAGTCCGCGGCTGCTGCCGTTCGTCGGCCAGGTCATGGGAGCAGACGCTCACCTGCGGTTCGCCACCGACGACAGCGGCTGGTACCTCGTGGACCAGACGACGGGAACCGAGTACCGGTCGCCGCGCGATCAGGGAGCCTCGACCGACTACGCCTACGTGGGACGGCTCCCGCGCCCGGACGGCAAGGGGAACTTCCTCTACCTGGCCGGCATCCACGCCCAGGGCACGCTCGGCGCAGCCCACTGGGTGGCCGACAACATCACGGAGCTGTACCGGGAACTCAAGGCCCGGAGGTTCTCCACCGTGATCTCGTGCCGCTTCGACCCGAAGGACAAGCGGAAGATCCTCGCCACTGAGCGCGTCACGCCGCTGTACAAGCACGAGGGGAACTGACGTGCGGGTCGACATCGCAACCGAGCCCGGCTCACCGGACAAGCCGAACGAGGACTACGCAGCCACCGGCCCGAACATCGTCGTCGTCCTTGACGGCCAGACGGCCCGGACTGGCACGGGCTGCATTCACGGAGTCGCGTGGTACTCCGCCCGCGTCGCGGAAGCGATCATCGAAAATGCCGCACTCGGCCCAACCAAGGCACTCTCAGCTGCCATCACTCGGACGGCAGACCTGCATCGGGACACGTGCGACCTATCCCACCCCGGCACGCCTTCAGCGGCTGTCGCGGTTGTGCAGCTCGACGGCGACACGCTGCGGTACCTCGTCCTGGGCGACGTAACCGTGGTGCTCGACTCCGGCACCGACGTACGGGTCATCAGCGACCACCGGGTGAGCCAGACGGCGCTTGCAGAACGCGCTATTGCCGACGCCATGCCGGCCGATTCTCCCGAGAAGCCAGCCGCCCTGGTCCGCATGAAGCACGCCGAGCTCGCGGCTAGAAACACTCCCGGAGGCTTCTGGGTGGCCGCGACTGAACCAACAGCCTCCGAGCACGCGCTCACGGGAGAGTTCGCCATCGCAGAGGTACAGCGAGTAGCCGTGCTGAGTGACGGAGCAACCCGTGCCGTCGAGGCATTCGAACTGTACGGCTGGACCGAACTTCTCGACATTCTCAATACCTCTGGGCCTGGCGAACTCATCAAGCAAGTTCGAGCCGCAGAGGCGTCCGACCAGACCGCAACTCGGTGGCCAAGAAACAAGCTTTCCGACGACGCGACGGCCGTCTACTGTGTTGTTGGATTCCAGAGCCTTAGGGCTTGACTCCGCACTCAGTGATGCACACTTCCCAGTCTCCACAAGAAGTACAACTCGTGCACCTCAAGATCTCGGACTTCCTCCAGATACTTGGAGTAATGCACTGCCGGCGTCATGCCAGCAGCAATTCCAGCAGGAAGCAGTAGCGGCATATGAGCCATCAATCCCACGACCGTCGCAATTGAGGTAACGGCGACGCTTGCCCCACTCTTTCGAATTAGGACCTTTCTAGCCGCCTTTAACTTACTCTCAATTTCCAGCAGGGCAGGCTCCACGATGTCCTCTCGGATCTCCCGAGCAATCGCCTCCGAGGAAAGTTCCTCTTCACCTCGAAGCCTTTCCTTGATTGCACTCCTCATTGCTACTCGAAATCGATCAAAACTCAGCGCTTCGTCTTTTCGGATGCGTAGTAGTTCTTTGAGAGGAACGCCTTCGAGTGCGGGCAACTGGAGCGCCATTGCAACGTCGGCCTCGTTGGCAACCTGCTTACCGGACATCGTCAGCGCCGATGGCGCGAGCGCACTACCTAGAGGCAATCCATAGACCTGGGATGTCTGTACATCCGCTACGATCCGGCTCGCAAAGTACTTAAAAATGCTCTCGGCTACGGCGCGTCGGGGGTGAGTGTCAGGATCCGCAGAATCCTCCTCCCGAATCAAACCCCCAAAGATCGGACCGGCCCCTAGGGCCGGATGCTTATACGCAAACGTCCATCCATCGCCCTCCCCCTTCCCAAAGGACTCCAACTCTCCTTCACGTTCAAAGATCGAAATGATGTCGGGGGCGGCTTGAATAAGCGAGTCTAATCCAGCTTCCTCCAGATGGTCACTCCAGTGGTAGACGCAGGGCACCTTCTTTTGCCTGAAAATCAGCATGTCCTCGGCACCGATGGCGCGAACATCAAAGAGAATGTTCATGTGCGCCGACAGAAAACTCGCTGCCAACTCCTCGGAATCATCAGGCCAACTCAGCATATCGCTAGCCTGCATGCCGCTGAGCCCCTCAACTACCACAGCATCAAAGTAGTGCCATACGGAGCGGAATATCCGGTCGAGAACGTCTCCTTCACACTCCACACATGAGCCGAGAGCCGACAAGTCGATTGATCGTCCCGCCAGAACAGCATCTATCGAACCATCAACGGGAACTACCGTGCGACTCTGGAATGCAGCGGCACGTTCGGCATGGTCCCGCATTCTCTGGCGCATCAGCCTGGACGAGAACGCCTTAGCAATGTCCGATTTTTTGGCAATGCCCTCTTCATCCATAAAATCAGACAACCAAAAAGAGCCCGACATCGCTCACCTCCACCCGACCAGTCTCGCGCCTACGGATGATCATCTACAGCAATGGGGTGCACTGCCCGCCAACAGTAATACGCCCTGTGAGCCTTCGCCTCGCACACAGTGTCTCGGGCACGACAACACCGGGCGCAACAGTCTCAGTTTTAGTCTCATTCAGGGACGTTCACAGACGTTCAGCCCACTCACAGCCAACCCAAGAACCCCCATTGGCAACGTAAATGAACCCCCATGAACAACGATCAACCGAGTTGGAAAGCGTGTTGGGTGAAAACCCCACGAGTTCGAATCTCGTATCCTCCGCCAGCCTGTACAGGCGAAACGTAGGGCCGGAACCCGATGGGTTCCGGCCCTACGTCGTTCCCGGTCCCAGTTCTGGTCTCAACCGGGGCGCACCGGCGGGTTCTTCACAAAACCTCCCCGCGACCCCCACCCCAACACCCACCACCTGCCTAGCCTCGGCGCAGACGGTCGTCGGTGTCGTCGACCAGCGGACGGACAGGAGACTCGGGTGCGGGTAAGCGGAGCGTTGGGCCTCACCGGTGCGGGCATGTTGATGTGCACGCTGCTCACCGGTTGCGGCACGGGTGGCGAAGCCCAGTTCGCCGACGTCGCGGCGGCACGGGCAGCCGGCGGCGGGCCGGCCTCGTGGGTCCCGGACTGGGTACCCGACGGCGCGGCGGACATCCGGGTCCGGTGGGACCTGGACTCCAACGACTCGATCCTGCGGTTCCGCCACACCGGCGCCTGGCAACCACCGACGGCGTGCACGGCGACCACCGCGCCCGGCGGGGCGGCGCTGACCGCGTCGTGGTGGCCGGCACAACTGCCCGACGGTACCGACTACACCTGCGCCCAGCAGCCCATGGCGCTGCGGATCGCCGGTGACGCCGTCTACGCCTGGAGCACCCGCTAGCCGCCGGGTTCGACGTGAGGCCCAATCCGGGCCTCACGTCGAACCCACGACTACACGATGATCGTGTCCAGCGCGATCTCCGCCATCTGCGAGAACGTCCGCTCCCGGTCCTCCGCCGGCATGGCCGTCCCCTGCAGGATGTGGTCGCTCACCGTCAACAGGGTCAGCGCCCGCGCCCGGAACCGCGCCGCGATCGTGTACAGCGCCGCGGTCTCCATCTCGACCGCGAGCACGCCGTACTTGGCGAGCTTGCCGTACAGGTCGGGCTGGTCGCCGTAGAACGCGTCCGCCGCCATGACGGAGCCGACCCGCAGGTCGATGCCCTTCGCGGCGGCCGTGTCGACGGCGGTGCGCAGCAGGCTGAAGTCGGCGACCGGCGCGAAGTCGACGAAATTGTCGAAGCGCTGCCGGTTCATGGCGGAGTCGGTGGTCGCCCCGATGGCCGCCACGACGTCACGGAGATCCAGATCCTCCTGGATCGAGCCGCAACTGCCGACCCGCATGATGCTCTTCACGCCGTATTCGGCGAGCAACTCGTGCACGTAGATCGAACACGAGGGCATTCCCATCCCGGAACCCTGGACAGAAACATCTATTCCTTTGTACTTCCCAGTGAAGCCAAACATATTGCGCACCGTCGAGTAGCACTGGGCATCCTCGAGGTAGGTCTCAGCGATCCATTTCGCGCGCAGCGGGTCCCCTGGCATCAGTACCCGTTCGGCGATCTCGCCCGGCTTCGCTCCGATGTGCGTACTCATGCCAGTGATCCTGCCAGGCCCCGCACCCCGGAGGCGGGCCGCTCGCCGGATCCCGCGACCCACGTCACCCGCCCGGGGCCGCCCGGGACGGTGCCCATCCGTGCCCCGAGGGCAGGTCAGAGTGCCCGGCGTAACCCAGGAGGACAGCCCCCGGGGGGATCCTGTAACCTTGCTGGCGGTGGCGTGTCCGAGTGGCCTAAGGAGCACGCCTCGAAAGCGTGTGAGGGTGCAAGCCCTCCGAGGGTTCAAATCCCTCCGCCACCGCCAGTTAGCAGCAACAACGAAAGAGCCGGTACCCGATGGGTACCGGCTCTAGTCGTCTCTGGTCTCATTTCTGGTCTCAGTTGTACCTTTATGCAGCCGCCGGGAACCCGTTCGGGCCATCGTCCGGGCCTTCCCGCTTGCCCTTCTTCTTCGGCTTCGGGTCCTTCTTCTTCACCTTCCAGATAGCCCCGCCGACCCGCTTCGCGACGTCCTTACGGACCGGATCGGTGACGTGCTGGTACCGCTTCGTCATGTCCCCGCTCGACCAGCCCATGACCCCCATCACGGCTCGCTGCTGGGCGCCGACGATCAGGAGCACCGTCGCGGCGGTGTGGCGAGCGTCGTGCAGTCGGCCGTCCCGCAGCCCGGCGGCCACGAGGAGCCGCTTCCACCCGTCGTAGTCGTAGCGGGGGTTGATCGGGCGACCCTTGGGAGTGGCGAACACCCAACCGCCCTCTTCCCAGAGCTGGCAGGCTGTCCGCCGTTCCTCCTCCTGCGTCGCCTGGTGCTCCCGCAGCAGACGAACCAGCTCGGCCGGTAGCCCGATCTTCCGGCGACCGGCCCGAGACTTGGTCTTGTCGGTGTCCGCGTTCGTCTGGTGGCGCTGCGGGCAGTAGCCGGCCTTCTTCCCGCAGGTGTCCCCGCACCCGTGCCCGTACGTCGGCCGAAGCCGGCTGCGGCGAACGTGGATCTCCCCCTTGTCCAGGTCGACGTCCTGCCACTGGAGCCCCAAAGCCTCTCCCTGCCGCAACCCGAGTGCGAGCGCGAACGCCCACCGGGTGCTGTTGCGACCCTCCGCAGCCTGGGCAAGCAGCCGCTGAGCCTCCTCGATCGAGTACGGCTCGATCTCCTCGTCATCGAGCTGCGGGGCGGTGGCCAACAGCACCGGATTGCGGGGCAGGTACCCGCGCCGGACGGCCTGATTGAGTGCGGTCCTCAGCGTGCGGTGCGCCTGGTGCGCGGTCGCCGCAGCACTGCCGTTGTCCTGCATCGTGCGGTACAGCTTCTCGACGTGCTCGGGTGTGAGCTTGTCGAGGCGGTGCTTCCCGAGTCCAGGAACGAGGTGTACCCGGACAGCGACGCGGTAGCCGGAGATCGTGTTCTGACGGACGTTCGGCGCGGCGATGTTGTCCAGCCAGTGGGCCAACCACTTCTCCAGCGTCCACGGCTTGCCTGGGCGCTTCACGTTGCCGGCGTCGCGGTCCTTCTCCAGCTTGCGGACCTTCTCGATGACCTGGGCCTCGGTCTGGCCTCGGACGTGTCGTCGGTCCGGCCGACCGTCATCGAGAACGCCCATGGTGACTCGGCCGTGCCAGCTTCCATCACTGCCGAGATAGATGCTCGCCGCGTTGTTCGGTGCGCGGGTGCCTTCCTGGCGCTTCTTGCGAGGCATTCCGTGATCTCCTGTCAGGCTGCGAACGTCGGGGGGAGGTCGGTGGCGAGGTTGCGGACGTAGGTCTCCAGGTCGGCGGGGCGGATGCGACGGAGCCGACCGACGGGGACGGACTTGAGTTCGCCGTTCTTGATCAGCGAGTACACGTTGGTTCGGCCGATCCGGAGGAGTCCGGCGGCTTCCTCGACGGTGAGTAGCAGCGCGGGCAGTGCCGAGAGGTGGTCGGTGCTCACAACTGGTCTCCTTCCGCTTGTCTGGGGTAGGGCAACTGCCCGCTGAGGGCGTCCGTACGGCTTCGGCGCGGCCCGACCGTCCTCTATGGAGGCTGCGGATCTGATGCCAGCACAGGTCATTTCAGAGGGGCTCTGAGAGCGCCGTAGAGCCAAGATTTCGAACGGGCCGGTAGCCGAGTAAGGGTCGGTTGCTCTCAGAGCCTCTGAGGGGGCCGGTTTGCGACTCCTCGGTCCGTGATCGTTCGTTGTCGGTGCCGGTTTGGCGTGGGGTAGCCGTCCCAGCCGTCCCAGCCGTCCCAGTGCAGGTCAGCCCCGGGACGGCTTAAACGGTGGGACGGCTTAAGCCGTCCCAGGGACACCACGGCAGCCCGCAGCCGAGTGCCGGCCCGGGGTTGCGTGGGACGGCTTGAGCCGTCCCACGCTTGGAGCCGTCCCGGGGTCTAGCTGGGCGGGGACGGCTGGGACGGCTGGGACGGCACCCCGGCGGGTACCGGCTCCTCGGGCATCGCCGGGGCCGGCGCGTAGCGGTTCCACGCGTCGGTGAAGTCGGCCCGCTGGTAGCCCTTGGCCTGCCCGAGCGGCGGGGCGAACCGGATGTTGCGCGAGCGGATGTCGTACTCCCGCAGCAGGTCACCCAGCTTCATCGCCGTAAGCCCCGCCGACCCGTAGTTGACCCACGGGGCCTCGGGGTCCGCCTTGAGTCTCTCCAGGAGCAGGCCGGTCGGCAGCGCGTCGAGGTCCCCGAACGCCGTGCGGCAGTCTGCGAGGAGCCGGATGCGGTCGGACGCCCCGGCCGTGTCGTCGGCGGCGGCGGTCAGGGCGACGGCGGCGGCCCGTGCCCGATCAGGCCAGTCCCCGCCCGCCAGGTCTGCCACGGCGATCAGGGGTTCCCAGGTGTCGGCGGCCCGGTCCTCCAGGGGCATGAGCGGTTCGGCGGCCTCCAGCGCCGGCAGGTGCTGCTCCAGCCACTTCGTCAGCTCAATACCCAACGCCCGCAGCGCCGGCCCGTCCCGACGCACCCGGTACGGGGCGACCTTCTCCCCCGGTGCGCGTCGGCGCATGCGGATGATGACGGCCCGGTCCTCGATCGTGTCCGGCATCGCGCCGATGCCGGCGAGTGCGGCCATGGCGAAGGTGGGGATGTGCTCGACCTGGCGGGTGTTGTTGTCCCACCGGATCGTGGCCCGGTTGCGCTGATGCCCGGCGTTGAGCAGGCCGCGCAAGTCCTCGTTGTCGCCGGCCTTGACGCCGAAGATGGTGTCGGCCTCATCGATCAGCAGCGTCGGAGGGGTGTCCGACCCGATGGAGCGGTACACGGCAGCCGTCGAGCAGTTCACCGTAATCAGCGGCTGGTGACACGTGCCCTCCACGACGTCGAGGAGCCTCGACTTGCCGCACCGACGCTCCGGCGCCCGGATCACCAGACGCGGGGCGTGAGCCCACGCGGTCTGAGCGTGCGTGGCCGCGATCCACAACACGGTAGCGTCGGCGGACTCGGGGTTGGGGGCGACGACATAGCGCACGAGCGCGGCCCGCAGCGCGTCGAGCAGGGCGGCACCATCGATCTTCACGGCACGTTGGGTGGTCATGCGGCGGCCCTCCGGTTGATCGGGTGAACAGTTGCGATGCGGTCGGCGGCACGGCGGGCGGGGCCGTGCGGGTTGTTGGCGGCGTAGGTCTCCATCTGCGCGATGCGGTCCGCGACCTGCTGCTCCCACGTGCGGGCGAGCAAGGCGGGCGCGGCGTCGATCTCGACCTGCCGGGCGGCGACGTGCCGCAGGGCGTGCTGGTAGCCGGAGTGCCAGGCGGACTCGATCAGGTAGCCGATCAGCTCGTGCAGGGTGTCGGGGTTGGAGAACGCGGCGTGCATCGTGTGTTCAGCCGCGGCTTGCTGGTCGGGGATCACGACAGGACCTCCGGGATGGTGGCGGTCAAGGTCTGGAGCTGAAACAGCAGGGCGAGCAGCCGGGCGTGTGCGGCGGTGTCGTCGGCGGGGAGCCGGATCGACAGGCGCACCTCGGCGTGCTGCGCGGCGGCGGTGGCTACCCGGGTGAGGACGGCCGAGCCGTTCGGCAGCGGCAGGCGCACCGGGTGCGCGCGGTGCTCTCCGAGTGCGCAGCCGTGTCCCCGGCACCAGTCGGGGCAGCCGGCGCGTTGGCGGGTCATCGGGTGCCGTCGCGGTATTCGGAGCGTGCCCACACGATCAGGCGTCGGCCGAGCCGCTGTCGCAGTCCGGTGCCGTCGCAGCGCGGGCACGGCCGGGCGAACTTCCGGCCGGTCCGGCGGGTGCCGGAGCAGCGCCGGCAGCGCCCGAACGGGCTGACCGTGCACTTGAGCAGGTAATACGCTGCGTAACCGAAGGTCAGCAGCGCGGCGAGTCGGGCTAGCAGGTTGGCGGAAGGCATCTGGTGTCTCCTGGGCCTGTTTTCGGGCATGACCTGGGAAGACTGCTAGCTACTAGCAGCCTGATCAGGGATCGAATGGGGTGCTAGCGGGACTGCTAGCGCTAGCAGGTTGGGGTGCTAGCGCTAGCAGCCGTACGGGACCTAGCTCGCCTTCCGCTTTCGATCACGGTCAGTGATCGCGGCGGTCAGGTCGTCGCGGCTGATACCGCGTCGGGTGACGGCCTTACCCTCGACCCGCTTGCCGACGTCGGCCACCCGGATGCCGTACGGCTTGACCGCAGCGGTGAGCTGGGCGGTCTTGCGGTCGGGCTCCAGGTCGGCCCACGGCCCGTACGCGTCGGGACGCAGCTCGGCCAGGCGGTCAACCACGGTCTCGTTCCACACCTTCGCCTCACCCGCCGGGATGACCGAGAGGATGTCGGCGAGCAGGTCGAACGAGGACGCCGTGGGTGCCGCGTCGGGCTGCTGACCAAGGGCGTGACCGGACAGCCTGCCGGCCTTCTCCCGCATGCTCCGGGCTCGGGCCACCACGATGTCGGCGGCGGGGCCGTCGATGAAGTAGGTGCGGGTGATCGCGGGATCGTCTCCCTCGCCCTTGAGGAACCCGATGCCCTTGTCCGACCGGCTGAACAGCGTGGCGCGGATCCCGTTCTTGTGCGCGGAGGTGCCCAGCACCATGTCGTTTTCGGTGTGTCCCATGACCTTCAGGCAAAACCGCAGGACGGCGTTACCGGAGATCGCGGGCGGCAGGGACTTGGCGTCGGGGCGCTGCGTGGCGAACAGCGGGATGATCCCGACCGCAGGTCCCCGCCGGACCAGGTCCTCGCAGATCGATTCCAGGTCCGATCCGTAGGTGGGGTGCTCGAACCAGATCTGGCACTCATCGACCCCGATGACGATCGGGTGCAGCCTCAGGGCCTTCTTCGATGCGATCTCCGGTGTGATCTTGTTTTCCGGGCAGAGGTCGCGGGGCAGTGCCCGGATCGCCTTGGTGCGGCGGCGCATCTCGGTGTGCACCTCCCGCAGATCCGCCAGACACGCGGCGATCTCCTCGTCCTCGTCCCCCGCGCGGTGGCGGTGCGCAACCGGCATCAGGACGTCGAAGTCACCGGTGCCTTTAAGGTCATAGGCGTAGATCTCGGCGCGGACGTCGAGGGCGGCGGCGAGCAGGACCAGCCGGGCGGCGAACGTCTTGCCCATGCGCGGGACCGACCCGATCACCATGGACGCGAACATCATCGTCAGCTTGATGACGCGTCCGCGCTGGTCGGTGCCGAACGGGAACGGCTCGAACAGGTCGACCTTCCCGGACTTCAGGAGCGGCCAGGCGGGCTGACGGGCCGACGCCATGTCCTTGTCACCCACCCACAGGACCAGCCGGCCGGGATGCACCTCGGGACGTCCCTCAGGCCACACGCAACCCAGCGGGCGGGACAGGCCAGCGGCCAGGTTGGCGCGCTTTTCCATCACCTGACCGGCCGTCACGCCCGCCGGCAGGTCCACCTCAGCGCGCCAGCCGTCGCCGTCACGGGCGATCGGGGCCGGGAAGCTGATGCCCCGCGACCCGCTCTTGCCCAGGGCCTGATTGATACCGGCGATCCCGAGGGCGGCGAGCGCGGTGACCACCGCGTCCGACGTGAGCACCGGCACCGCCGAGCGGACAACGGCCGTGTCGAGCAGGGGCTTGTCGGCCGGCTTGCCCGCGATCCCGAGCAGCCCGATCAGCGCGGCGAGGGTCAGGCCCTGCTGCCAGCCCGGCAGCCCCAGCGCGGCCAGGGCCACGATCGGCGCGACGACCAGCACACCGGTACCGGCGACCAGTCCCCGCCACCGGACGCGCCGGTCGCGCTGCTTGGACAGCTTCAGGTACAGCTCCGCGTCCGCCCGGTCGGCGGTCGCCTGCCGGGCCAGCTTGCCCTCCAGGTCCCACGTCCAGTGCACCACCGCCCGCAGCACCCGCCCCAACCCGCGCGGCGAGCGGAACGCGACCTTGACCGCGTACTTCGGGACCCGCAGCGCGTGGTAACCGGACACGTGCAGCGCCAGTCCGGCCAGCCAGCGGGCACCGGACAGGGCCTGACTGCGCGACGTGGCCCACGCCGGCAGCAGCGGGCGGCGCTCACCCTCCCGCAAACCGGACCACGTGAACCGGGGAACGCGCTGGGCGTCGGCGGAGTCGACCAGCACCGGCACGGCCGTGGGGTCGTCGTAGTTGTCGCCGTCATCGGCGGGGTCGTCGGGGCGGATGTCGTCGGGGCCGGGCGTCGGGCGGGTGCGGTTGGCCCGGGCCGCGTCCAGGTCGAGAATGTCGGCGTTGATGTCGAGTTCGTCGGCGTGCCGGTCGAAGTCGAACGGCTCGCCTTCGGGGTTGCTTGCCATGTCGATGCTCCTCACGCGGCCTGAAGGGCAGCGGACTCGGTGTCGGGGATGTCGGCGCGTTGGGCTGCCAGGTGGCGGCGCACGGTGCGCGGGGCGACGGACAGCCGGGCGGCCATCTCGTCCTGAGACATGTCCGGGTGCTTGGCCCGCAGCTTGGCCACAGCAGTGGCCGTATCCGGCTTAGCCGGCATCCGGCGCGATGACCGCACGGGTGGCCGGGGCGTGTCCGCCGGCATGTCCGCCACCGTGACCGGTGCGATGACCGGCGGCGCGGCCAATTGGGCGGCCACCGGAGCGGCCACAGTCATCACGGCGTTCGCGGCGGTGCTGGCGACGATCGGTACCCGGGACAGGACCATCTTGGTCAGGGCCAGGAACCCGATCGCGGGCACCGCCGCGAGCAGCCAGCCCGACGCGGAAGCCTTGGCCTGGGCCACCTGGGCGGCCAGGGACAGCAGCGCGAAGCCGATCATGACGGCCATGGCGTAGCCGGTCGGCTGACCGTTGCGCCGTCTGCGGCGGATCTCCAACGCGGCGGCCATCGGGATCAACTCCGACACCACCGCGTTTGCCCACCCGAACCAGTTCCCGGTCCCGGTCGGCGCGTTGGCCATGGTCCAGTCGTGCATGTGCGTGAAGCTCGCAGCCCCCGCCACGCCCCCGACCGCGAGCAGGACCAGGACCTGAACGGTGTTCTCGACGCGCTCGGACTTGTTCATCGGGCACCGCCGACGAGGTTCGTGCCGAACTCGGTCAGGCCAGACAACAGCGCGTGTGCGAAGTCGGCCGACCCGTTCGGGTTGGTCACGACCACGAACACCGCGAACGCGGCGCCCACGTAGACCCACAGCTTTTTCACGTCTCAGTTCTCCTGTCCAGCGCACGGGACGCACTCGCCCAGCGAACGGCGGATGTAGTACGGGCGCACCTTCCGGCACGTCGGGCAGATCCGGCGGCACAGCAACGCCTTACGGATCGCGCGCAGCTGCGCGGGGGTCGCGGTGCGCTTCGGCAACGCCAGATCGACGCGGAACAGGTGCGCCTCGCGCACCTTCCCCCGGCTGGGCCAGAGGATCTGTGCCGCGATCGGCTGACCGCCCGGGCGCAGGCCCTGAGCACGCAACTGGCGGCGGGTGGCGTAGCCGGCGGGGGCGGACTGCCACGGGAACGTCGGTACCGAGTGCCGCTCGGCGTCGGGGTCGTAGAACGCGGCGCGGTGGCGGGTCACTACCGGCCCCAGGTCAGCGCGTCGTGGGCCACCGTCCGGATCGTGCGGGCCGGGATGGCCGAGTCGATCCAGGTGCGCCCGCAGGCGCAGGTGACGTGAACCTCGCTGGTGGTCTCGGTGTGCAGCGTGAACCGCAGGCCCGTCGTGGCCTCACAGGCCGGGCAGGTCGCGGTGACGATGTCGCCACCGACGCGGACCCGCAGCCGGCCCTCGACCGTCAAGGTCAGGGGGTAGCCGAGGAAGGCCATCAGGCCACCGCCCGCAGGCTGGGCATGTCGGTGGCCAGGCCGTAGACGGCCAGCTCGGCGGCGATCAGCCGACGCCGGGCGCGGCGCAGGCGGCGGGCGTCGAACTCGCTGACCGAGGTGCGGTCGATCAGCGCGATCTCGACGTCCAGGACGTCCAGACCGGCGACGATCACCGGCGACTCGGCCTCGAGGTCGGCCAGCTCCTGGGCGGTCGGGCCGTCCAGGAGGTCGAGCACGTGCACCTCGACCAGCTCGGCCGGGGGGAAGTCCGCACTGACGACCCGCAGGCCGTTGCGTGGGATGCTGTTCATGGGTCTAGCTCCTTCGGTAAAAGGTGTGGGTAGGCCCGATCGAGGCCCGGCGGCGGCAACCGCTGGGCCTCACCTGTGAGCCGGTGAAGCAGGGCTTGTGGGGCCGACCGGCACCTACGCAGTGCGGCGGCAGGGCTGCGACGCGGCCGGCGGGCGGCAGCTGTTGCAGCGGGTCTGGGTACCCGGCAGGACGGTCAGCTTCTTGCAGCCACCGCACTGCCGGATGGTGGAGTTCTTCTTGATCGTCAGCCGCAGACCAGCGGCGATGCTCTGGCGCATGACAACAACCTCTCTCCGCTCACGAAGACCGGCAGCACCTGTATCCGTGCCGCCGGTCGCTTCCGGGAAGCCGCACGAAGCCAAGCTCCGCAGCGGCTGACACCCCCGCCGGACGGCGAGAGCTGAAACACACAGGCACGGACCTGAGCCGTGCGCGGCCACCTTTTCAAGGGAGGTGACTGCCCCACACTGTTGAGTTCTCAAAGAACCAATGGCCTGGTAGCTCGCAGACAAAGCACCCGAAGGCGCGAATCCCGACGACTGACCAACCCGAGGACCAGCGAAAACGTCGGCCCTCACTTGCCTTCCAAGCTCCCCAGGTTCCCTAGGCAACTTGCTTGGGATGAAGGTAGGCCGGGTTGCCTAGGCAAGTCAAGAGGCGCACCGAAACTTTTCCAACTTGGCTAGGCAGGCTGTAGCCTGGGGTCGTGGCTGAGAACCTTGACTACCTCGGGGACGTAGACCCCACCGCACCCAAACCGGGGTCGCGCGACATCGCGAACCGGCTCCGCGCCGCGATCCTCACCCAAAAGCTGGCCCCGGGCGCACAGGTCCCCTCACAACCAGCACTCGCCGACCACTTCGGCGTAGCCAGAGAAACCGCCCGGCGAGCCGTCGACATCCTCAAGGCTGAGCGCCTGGTCATCACCCGCCAGGGAAGCGGCGCGTACGTCCGCGCCAAGACTCAACGACCGGTTGAACTGCGACCGCACATCGAAGCGGCGTTCGAACGCATGCACGTTGCGATCGACTTCGCGGGGTTCTCGGGCGAGACGCTGCGGGACGCGATCACCGAAGCACTGGACAAGGTGCGAGCCGGCGACCTTACGCCAGAGTCGATCACCATCCGCGTCATGATCTCGGACATGACGGTGCCCATGGCGCTGCCAGCACGGGCCGAGACGCAGTCCGATGACCCCGCAGTGCGGGAGCGCGCCAACCGCATCACCCGGCGTGCGGCGGACAGCATCATCGATCAGGTGCAGGAGCTGTCGGACCTGGGTCTAGTGCGGTCGGCCCAGGCTGAGGTGCGCGTGCACAGCGCCGCGCCGCTGTTCAAGATGTACATCCTCAACGGTGAAGAAGCGTGGTTTGGGTTCTACCCGGTCATTGAGCGCACCGTGGCGATCAAGGGCGAGCCGACCGCGATCTATGACCTGCTGGGCAAGGATGTCCCGCTGTTCCACTACACGGTCAGCGATGACAGCGCCTCGCACGGCACCCAGTTCGTAGAGGGTGCGGCGCAGTGGTTTGACTCGGTGTGGGACACGATCACCCGCGAGTACGAGGCATGACCGACGCGCCCGCACTCGCCGCACTGCTGGCCGGACACGGCCCGCTGCTCCTCGACTTCGACGGACCGGTGTGCAGCATTTTCGCCGGGTACCCCGCGCCCAAGGTAGCCGAAGCACTCCGCCAGGTGCTGCGCTCCGAACGGCTCGACCTGGGCGAGATCGAAGACGAACCCGACCCGCTAGAGGTACTGCGATGGACCGACCGCCAGGGGCACTCAAGATTGACCCGCGCCGTCGAGGACGCCCTATGTGCTGCCGAGCTGGTCGCCGCCCGATCGGCAGAACCGACACCGTACGGACGTGAAGTCATCGTCGCGGCTCGGCAGGCAGGGCGACCGGTCGCGGTAGTCAGCAACAACTCAGAAGCCGCAGTCACGGCCTACCTGAAGGCCCACAGGCTTGCCGGGCACTTCGCCCTGGTTGTCGGACGAGCCTATGCAGATCCGGACCGGATGAAGCCAAGTCCGGAGCCATTGCTCCGCGCCTCTGACGCTCTCCGCGTCGATCCGACGTCCTGTCTGCTCATCGGTGACACCGTGACCGATGTTGCGGCAGGCGTATCCGCAGGTGTTCCAGTACTCGGCTACGCGAACAAGCCCAGGAAGGTGCCGGAGCTACGCCGTGCCGGGGCCGCCTCGGTGGTTACCACCATGCGGGATGTCGCTGCCGGCCTACTCGCTGTGGTGGAATCCAACAACTAGAGGCTCCTTATCCAGCGAGTGGCGCGCCGGGCCGAAAGAATCCAACGGTAGATCGTCGCAAACTGCTCCTCTTCGGTAAGTGAGGTAATCGCTGTGCTGAATTTACCCGTATGCATCAACTTGTTGCGCTCTTGGTAGGCCGACTTGATATCTTCAAACGCATCTGGCGCTTCGCTTTGAAATGACTTCCCTGCAACAGCTAGTGGAAGCAAATCGTAGTAACGTTCCGCGAACGATGCATCTGCTTTGACAATCCGAGCCAACTGGCTCTTGGAAATCTTCACCTGATTGCTTGCGTACAACGCCGCCTCGGATTCGCACGCCGAAGCCGTGCAGAGCACTGACTCCCTGAGGCCAATCCTAATCGCGGATTCTTCGGCGTCCATCAACAAGGATTCAGCCAGAATCGGGTCGTTGCCAGGTCCGACGCTTGCGGCAAAACGTTCCCAAACAGCAAGCCCCGTTTCAGGAACCTTGATGGCCCCCGAACTTCCATATCCATTCAGCCCCTCAACAAACGGAACCGCCTCTTGCGTGTCAGCGTTTACCCAGATCACCGTATGGGGAATTTGGACGCCAGGGGTACCCGTACCCGGCTTCCAGTATTGGGGAATCAGCGTGATTCGAGCAACGCCCGTGGATACACGCAGATGTGCGAGAATGTAATTCGCCGCTTTTACTGCTTTCCTGAACCAAAACTCGGCATCGCCAGGCTGTACTTGATAATCGTCTTCAACTTCACGAACCAGAATCACAGTGAGTCGATCTGCGACGTCATCCACTGTTCGCTTTTGTAGATTGACACCAGGGACGGCAAGAGGGTTCAATTTTATTTGCGCGCTCGAAAGCGTTTTACAGACCTCAGTTGGGAACAGCTCCTCCGTCGCGCGATCCCAAGCCCGTATTTGAGCGAAGTAGTCGGGATACTCGATATCTACGAATAACGCAGCTTCATCGAATGGGGGTAGCAGGAAATCCAGGTAGAAGTTGTGCGCCATAGATATCTTCATGTCTCTCCAACCCAATGGCGGGATGCCGCACTCCAGAGTGGCCAGTCCAGTCGATCCTCGCACGCTGATCAGATGACGTATAGCGACTTTTCGGTCGCCGAGTCGGGAATGTGCGACCACCATCAATCTCGCGACAAAGGGGTTAGGCACGTCTAAATCCCTCCATACAGGCCGGCCTGGGCCGGCTGAACCACGTGGGGGCAACCGGCTTCGTGGTCTCATTCGCGGTCTCATTCACTGACGTACAACCGCGTCCAGGCAGGTCCGCGATCATGAATCACGGCAGCTCAGAACGCTCACGGCCATTCGTGAACAGCGACCGGCAGACCTCGAAAGCGTGTGAGGGTGCAAGCCCTCCGAGGGTTCAAATCCCTCCGCCACCGCCAGCAAGAACACAGAGCCGGTGCCCGACGGGTACCGGCTCTGGTCGTCTTCCCCCACACCGCGCCGGAGCACAGAGGCTCCCGGAGGCCCCGGTCCACCCGGATACACCGCCCCAGGAAGCCGTCCGACGCACCCAGCCAACTCCACAGCCCTCAGAAGCCCCGACCCCGGACACGCCGAGAGCCGGCACCCCACGGACACCGGCTCCCAGGGCCAAGACGGTCACCTAGCGGTCGAAGCTGCCCCGCTTGGCCGCCGCCACGAAACTGACCCACGCACGGGCCTCGAACGCCAGCACCGGACCCCGTCCCCGCTGCTTGGTGTCGCGCACGCCGACGACGCCCCGGCCCGTTCCCACTTCTACGCAGTTGGCACCGCCGTCGCTCCGGAGGCTCTTCCGCCAATTGCTGATAATCATCTCTTCGCTTCCGCTGACTGAAGAATGAACTCCCGCGAATCCTCGATATTCAGGGCCGCGTCCCGCAGCCGATCATAGGCGTGTCGATAGGACGGCAACTTGTCAGCATCAATTGGCTGGGGGCCAATTGCCATCGTGTCGATCAAACCGATCTCGTCGCCGCCGGGGAGCCGGTACAGGGCGAATGTGTTCTGCGGTAAAAGGAAATCGTCGATCACGCGGTTGAGCAGCAGGACCCGCACGGTGACCCGGGGCAGGTCGGACGCGAGGTGCCGGAGTTGCTGGGCCATCACGGCGGGCGGGCAGGACGGGCGGAGGAGGACGACCTCGTCGAGGATGACCTCGAAGTCGATGGAGCCGATCACCTTCTGCCGGCCGAGGCGGACGGCGAGGTTGGCGTCGGTGGCGATCTGGTCGCTGTCGCCGAGCTCGGAGCGGATCCGGTACCGGGCGTAGTCCTCGGTCTGGAGGAGGCCGGGCACGATGGCGCCACTGTAGGCGTTGATCGCGGTGACGCCGCTCTCCAGTTCGGCGTAGGTGCGCTGGCCCGGTTTGGAGCCCCGGTGTTCTCGCCACCAGCCCTCGACGGAGAGGTCCTGCGCCTGGTCGAGGAGGTTGCCGTATTCGGGCTCCCTGATCCCGTACAGGTCCAGCAGGGGGCGCACGCGGTCCACACTGGGGCGGGTCTCGGCCGTCTCCAGTCGGTGCAGCCGCACATAGGACCAGCCGATCTCGCCGCCGACCTGCTCCAGGGTCAGGTCCCGTTCCTCACGGAGCC
This sequence comes from Longispora sp. NPDC051575, assembly GCF_040681875.1. Classification (NCBI taxonomy): domain Bacteria; kingdom Bacillati; phylum Actinomycetota; class Actinomycetes; order Micromonosporales; family Micromonosporaceae; genus Longispora; species Longispora sp. NPDC051575. The sequence goes on from NZ_JBFAZP010000022.1 coordinate 27,226, forward strand.
GCCGGAGCGCCTCACCGAACCGAGCCCGCCGGACATCCATCGAGTTTCCCTTTCGGGCCGCCGAAGTCACCCGTCTATCTTGTCCGGCCACGCACAGCGGCGCTAGCGGCGGTTTGTCTGGAACCAGTCGCGGAGGGCGTCGGCGCACTCGGTTTCGCACACGCCGGCGTACACCTCGGGGCGGTGGTTGAGGCGCTGGTCGCGGACGACGTCCCACAGTGAACCGACGGCGCCGGTCTTGGGTTCCCAGGCGCCGAAGACGACCGTGGAGATCCGGGCGAGGACGAGGGCGCCCGCGCACATGGTGCACGGCTCCAGGGTCACGGCGAGGGTGCAGCCGTCGAGCCGCCAGGTGCCGAGGACGGCGGCGGCGGCGCGCAGGGCGTTGATCTCGGCATGGCCGGTCGGGTCGCCGGTCTGTTCGCGGGTGTTGAAGCCGGTGGCGAGTTCACGGCCGGCGGCGTCGTAGACGACGGCGCCGACCGGGACGTCCAGCGGGTCCGCGGTGCCGGCTACGGCCAGCGCCCGCCGGACCCACGCCTCGTTAGCGGAGCTCCTCGACGTCATCCGCGCAGCCGAGCGTCTCGCAGATCCTCGCCGTCACCTCGGACGGCAGCATGCCCTCCTGGGCGCAGAGCTTGAGCAGGGCCACGGAGGGGATGCCCAGATCGGCGAGCAGGTCCGCGTCGCCGACCGGGTTGCTGTCCGGGTCGGCGGCGGGGCGCTCGTCCTCTTCCTCGTCTTCGTCCTCGTCGTCGAGGTCCGGCAGCCGCTCGGGCTCCAGGTCCCCGAGGAGGGCGGCCCCGAGGGCGGTCTCCTCGGCGTACTCGGCGTCGGAGCCGAAGACGCGCAGGTCATTGTCCTCGTCGATCCGCACGACGACGAGATACTCGTCCTCGGCTTCGACGAACAGTAGGGAGAGCTCTCCGTCGGCCACGTCCCGGAGCCGGTCGCCGGCTTCCTCGACGTCCCGGACCCCACGCAGCTCGAGCTCCGAGACGGTCCATCCGGAGCCATCCCGTACGACTGCTACAGCAAAGTGCGACACGATCCCCCCGGCCAAGTCGTCAACTTGCCGGAGCGTACCTGGCCGGCAGTCGTGCCAACAAGCGGCGCGCGCGCTGGGGCTACGTGGCCCAGCGGCGGCGTAGTGCGATGAGCTCCCGGAGGCGCTCGGAGCGGGCTCGACGCGGCTGCATCCTGTCCCGCAGCGCCTTCACGTCGGCGAGCTCGGCGAGGAGCTGCAACCGGCGGCGACGGCGATCGGGTTCAAGTCGCTCGAGCCTCATCGACATGTTCTTACCGTGCCGAACCCACGGGAGGTCCGTCAAGCTCGACATGCAAATTGGGCATAGACCAATACGTTGAGTAAGGCTACCAGAGCAGCCAGTTGCCGCCGACCCAGTAGGTGGTGAGGACCACACCGAGGGCCGCGAGCGCGAAACCGGCGGCGAGCGCGATACCGACCGCCACGCCGCGATCTCCGCGCAGGGCCAGCAATCCGGCCGCGAGGGACGCCAGGGTGCCGGCGAGCAGGGTCAGCCACGCGTAGCCCACCGCGCCGCCCCAGACGAAGGCGAACAGCATGAACCACGCCGCCGTCGCGCCGGCCCCGGCCGCCAGGGCCGGCAGGCGGACCGGGTTCGGCTCCCGGAACTGCGGCCGGCCGGGCCGGGGATAGGGCATCACACCGTCGAGCCTAGCCCACCGGGGCCACCCTGAGCTGCTCGATCGGGCGGGCGCGCCGGGTCCACTGAGGAGCTCGAACCCATGCGGGGGGTACGCGGGTCGCGTACCCGGAAAAAGGTGTTGAAGGGGTGAAAGGGCTCGGGGGGTGGGGCGTTTAGGCTGTGGCCATGCGGATCGCGGTACTCGGACTCGGCCTCATCGGCGGATCGCTCCTCCGGGCGCTCACGGCGGCCGGGCACCAGGTGACCGGCTACGACGCGGACCCGGTCACCCGGCAGCTCGCCGGCGCGGCGGGTTCGGTGCGCGAGGCCGTGCGCGGCACCGACGTGGTGTTCCTCGCCGTGCCGCTGCCCGTGCTGCCCGAACTCCTCGGCGACCTCGACGGGTACCCCGGACTGATCACCGACGTGACCTCCGTGAAGGGGCCGGTGGCCGCGCTGATGGCCGGCCGGCGGTTCGTCGGCGGGCACCCGATGGCCGGCAAGGAGCACTCCGGCTTCGGCTCCTCCGACCCGCTGCTGTTCCGCGACCAGCCCTGGGTGCTGTGCCTGGACCCCGACACCGACCTCGCCGACTGGCAGGCCATGGCGGAGCTGCTCGGCGGCCTGCGCGCCCGGATCATCCCCGCCACCAGCGCCGAGCACGACGCGGCCGTCGCCCGGATCAGCCACGTACCGCACCTCGTCGCCTCGGCCATCGCCGCCTCCGCCGCCGAACCGGGGGTGCTGGCGCTGGCCGCCGGCTCGTTCCGGGACGGCACGCGGGTCGCGTCCACCGCGCCGGCCCTCGTCGCCGCCATGTGCTCGGGCAACGCCACCGCCGTGCGGCCCGTGCTCGACGAGCTGATCGCCGCGCTCACCGAGGCCAGGGACGCGCTGGACGACCGGGCGGTGCTGACCGGGTGGCTCGGGCGGGGGCACGAGGTGCGCAGGAGGTGGCCGCTGCGGGCGACCCCCGCGGGGGAGGTGCCGACGGACCGGGAGGGGCTGCTCGACCTCGGGCGGCAGGGGCATTCGGTCACCTGAAGCGGGGTCGCTCCGGCACGGGGAAAACCGGCCCCGGGGCGCCGTGGACGTGCCGTAGGGTCTCTGCGCATGGGAAACATCGACGACATCGCCAACCGGTACGTCGACGAGTGGGCACCGTTGGAGCCCCTCGGCGCGTCCGGCGTCGGCATCGCAGGCTACGACGACAAGATGTCCGACCTGAGTCCGGCAGGGCTCGACGCCCTCACGGAACTCAACCGTCGGACCCTCGCGGCCCTCCTCGCGGCCACCCCCGACGACGAGCACCAGCGCGTCGCCCAGGAGGCCATGGTCGAGCGGCTCGGGCTCTCGGTCGAACTGGACGAGATCCGGTACCGGTCCCGGATCAACGTGATCGCCAGCCCCCTGCACGAGGTGCGCGGCTCGTTCGACCAGATGCCCACGGACACCGCCGAGGCCGTGGCGAACATCGCCACCCGGCTGGCACTCGTGCCGGGCGCGCTCGCCGGGTACAAGGAGACGCTGCTCCTCGACGCGCGCGACGGCTACGCCGGGGCGCGGGCCCAGATGGAGAAGGTCGCCGCGCAGTGCGACACCTGGACCGACCCGGACGGCGACGACTTCTACCCGGGCCTGGTCCGCCGGCTCGACGCCACCGGGGAGCTCCGCGAACGGCTCGACGCCGGGGCGGCCGCCGCCAACGCCGCCACCGTCGACTTCGCCCGCTTCCTCCGCGAGGAGCTCGCCCCGCTGGGCCAGGAGCGCGAGGCGGCCGGCCGGGAGCTGTACCAGCTGTGTTCGCGGTACTTCCTCGGTGCGACCGTCGACCTCGACGAGACGTACGCGTGGGGCTTCGAGGAGGTCGCCCGGCTGCGCGCCGACATGCTCGTCACCGCCGACCTGATCGTGCCCGGCGGCACCGTCGAACAGGCCGCCGCCGCGCTCGACACCGACCCGGCCCGCCAGATCGGCTCCAAGGAGGAGTTCCGGGACTGGATGCAGGCCGTCGCCGACAAGTCCGTCGCGGACCTCGCCGACACCCACTTCGACATCCCCGAGCCCGTCCGGCGGATGGAGTGCATGATCGCGCCGACCAGCGACGGCGGCATCTACTACACCGGCCCCAGCGAGGACTTCAGCCGGCCCGGCCGGATGTGGTGGGCCGTGCCGGCGGGCGTCACGTCGTTCGCCACCTGGCGGGAGGTCACCACGGTCTTCCACGAGGGGGTACCGGGGCACCACCTCCAGGTCGCGCAGACCGCGTACCGCAGCGAGGTCCTCAACCGGTGGCAGCGGGTGCTCTCCTGGTGCTCCGGCCACGGCGAGGGCTGGGCCCTGTACGCCGAGCGCCTCATGGGCGAACTCGGCTACCTCGACGACGCCGGCGACCGGCTCGGCATGCTCGACGCGCAGCTGTTCCGCGCCGCCCGGGTGGTCGTGGACATCGGCCTGCACCTGGAGCTGGAGATCCCGGCGGGGGTCGGCTGGGACCAGTACGCGGGGCGGACGTGGACGCCGGAGATCGCGTACGAGTTCCTGCGCGCGAACTGCATGATGCAGGACGAGTTCCTGCGGTTCGAGCTGGACCGGTACCTCGGGTGGCCGGGGCAGGCGCCGTCGTACAAGGTGGGCGAGCGGATCTGGTTGCAGGCGCGGGCGGACGCCGAGGCGCGCAAGGGTGCCGACTTCGACCTGAAGGAGTTCCACCGGGCGGCCCTGGACCTGGGTTCGCTGGGGCTGGACCCGTTGCGGGCGGCACTGGCCCGGATCTGACGCGGACGCCGCCGGGCCCGGGCTCGGCGGCCTCGCTGCGCCCGGGCACGGCGGCCTACGGCCGCTGGACGTGACGAAGGGAGGGCACCCGGGCGGGGTGCCCTCCCTTCGCGTCGTCGGCGCGCCTACACCTCGGTGAGGCGCAGGTCGTCCGCCTGGAGGCGGTCGCACTTCAGGTACACCAGCTCGATCTCCGCGCTGGTGAAGATCGGGTCAGCGATCTGCAGCGGCGGCGGCGAGTCCGGGGTGAACGTCAGCGGGATGATGCCGAACAGCCACCCGTGGAACCGGCTGGTGTAGAACTCGACGTCGCCGCTGATCGTGAGCTGCGTCGACTTCTGGTTCACGCTTCTGCCGTTGCCCTTGTCGGGGCTGGTCATCTCGAACGGCGTCGACTGGGCCTTGGTCATCGTGAACTTCAGTACCCGGATCGAGCCGCCCTCCTTGGTCTTGAGGGTCTTGACCCCGTCGTAGTGCATGCCCCACATCTGCTGCTTGGCGGCACGCATGTCCGAGAACTTCGCCGACGGGACCGGGTCGCCGGCCGCCGCGGCCAGCTGCCGGTGGCACATGGGGCTGCCGGTCGGGGTCGGGGTCGCCTTCGCCGGGGCGGCGGCGACCCTGCGCGGGGCCGAGGAGTCCGACTCGCGCTTGAGGTCGAACGGCCACCACCACGGCTTGGTGGGTTCCGGCGACACCCCCGGGGCGGGGGCCGTGGCGGTCGGGGTCGGCGCGGGCTGACCGCTCTTCGTGGGTTCCGGCTTCGCCGTCGGCCCGGGGGCCGGCTGACCGGACTTGGTGGGCTGGCCGGCCGGCGGCTGCCCCGGGGCGGTCTGACCCGGGGCGCACGGGATGGCACCGGACGGCGGCGCGGCCTGGACGGGGCTGTCCATGCCCATGGCCATCAGGCCGGTGGCCGCCACGGACACGGCGAGGATCGCCACGCCCATGGCCTGCCGGGACCGCGCACCGGACCGGGCGTCCTCCGGAACGACGACGGCGGGGGCGTCGGTGTTCTGACGGTGCCGGGGCTGGTGCGGCCGGATACCGGGGGCCGCACCGGAGTCGTGCTGCCCGGCGTGACCGGGACCGGGCTGGCCAGGCTGTCCGGCGTGACCGGGGTGTTCGGATGCCGGCTCCGCCGCAGGCTCGTCCTGCCCCGCTGCCCGGGGCTCACCGTCCTCCTCGGGCAGATCGGCGTCCGGCTCCCCGAACCCCGGCAGGATCGCCGTCGAGTAGTCCCCGTCGTCGGGCACCCGGGCGGCCGGCGGTGCGCCCCCCGCCGGGGTGACCGGCGTCCACGCGAACCCCAACGAACCACCGACGAGCGCCAGCAGGGTACCGACGACGAAGCCGCCGAAGTTGGTGAACGGGAACGCCGCCAGCCCCGCCACGATCGTGATGACGCTGTAGAAGACGCGCTGCGCCGGCTGGAACCACATCATCACGCCGCACAGCGCGATCAGGGAGCCGAGGATGACGCCGCCGAGCGCGCCCATCCCGGCGCGGATGATCGTGCCGATGGTCGTCCACGGCAGCCAGATGAGCAACGAGCCGGAGAGCAGGGCGAGCAGGCCGCCCCAGAACGGACGGCCGCGCCGCCAGGTCCCGAAGGACCGCCAAACCTGACCCAGGTTGGTGGACACGCGTGCCTCCTGCTTTTCCTAACCAGTAAAGGGGGATGTCGCGTGACGGGGCCCGCCGAGTGCTCCGGCGGGCCCGGTCAGCTTTTACTGCCTAGAAGCAGGGCTTGTTGCCCATCAGGACCTCGAGGTGCATGCCCTTGAGCCGGAAGGTGCCGGCGTTGGTCGCCCACGCGACCTGCTTGACGTTGGTGATGGTGGCCCGGCTGGCCTGCTGGCCGAAGCCGCCGACCATGCCCGCGCCGGCACCCTTGGTCATCGTGGAGGCGTCGACGCCGATCTCGATGTTCTCGAAGACCGCGTCGCCGGTCAGGGAGGTCATGTCGAGGAACAGGTTCTCGGCCGTGACCGGGCCGCTGCCCGCGCCGCCGGCGTGGATCTGCATCGTGACGGTGCCGATCGGGGTCGGGGTGACGACCGACTGACAGAGGTTCTTGACGGTGGCGGACTTGGCCGCGGCGACCGCGACCACGTGGACCTTCGACGGGTCCTTGTCGGCGCCGACCTCTTTGTCGATGCTGCCGTACTGCGCGAAGCCGTCGACGACCATCTCGTCGGCGGAGATCTGGAACTGCTGACCGGAGACCGCGAACGAGGCGGCGATGGCCCCGTTGCTCATCCCCATCACCATGACAGCGGCGGCGGCGGTGGCGGGGACCATCGCGATGGCGAACTTACGCCACCGGGTACGACCAACCAGTGTTTCCTTCACAATTCCTCCTCGGGCGGCGCCGCCGTCCGCACGGGGGGCGCGGACGGGCGCGGGGTGTGGTCTCCTGCGGGGGTGATGAGGGTCACCCACTCCAGTGGTGCAGATGCTGCCGCGATCCACGTCACAGGACAACCCCTGTGGCTACCCGCCAGTAACACTCTCGGGTAACCTGTCGCTCGACCGGCTTTGCGCTCGGTAGTCAACGGCGTGGATATTCCGCCGAAACACGGATGAAACACCGCGCGAACGCTCTCGATCGACTCACTGTCCGCGACGGGAACCTACAAGTTACGGTTAGGTAACAACTTCGGTTCTAGAAGCCGGAATCCGGACGAGCACTCCCGAATACATCGCTCAGATCGATGGTCTGGTATGGGTTCTCGCACGGCGGGCCGCTCGTGACCAGCATCCGGCGCTCGTCGAGGTCCATCACCACCGAGCTCGCGGTCAACGACCACAGCTCCTGCGGGTCCTCGTGATTGACGTGCCGGCAGATCGCGTGCGGGAACCCGAGGTGGTCCTGCAACGCCGCCATCACGTCCTTGTCGGTCACCCGGCGCTCGGCCGCGGCGGTCTCCAGGACCTGGCGGAGGCGGAAGTCCCGGAACAGCGAGGAGCCGCCGCCGAGGTCGTAGAACCGGTCCCGGACGTCGATGCCGGAGACGAAGTGGTTGGCGTGGGTCAGGATGCCGGCCTGGGGCAGGACCCGACCGGTCAGGCCCGGGGTCAGTTCCAGGTCCACGGCGGTGCCGCCAGCCACCCCCACCAGCAGGTTGATCGACGCGCTGCGCGGCAGCGAGCACACCCCGAGCGAGCCCGCGATGCCGTGCCGGGCGTCCAGGACCGCGCGGATCAGCACGTGGTACGGCACGCCGCCCGGGGCGCCGTCGCGGTCGCTGGTCAGCAGGTTGACGCCCACCCCGACGCCGTGCGAGTTCAGGCCGGCCTTGGCGAGCATGCCGGCCTCGGCGAGCGCGAGCACCTCGTGGCCGCGTTCGTCGCGGGTGGCCAGGACCAGGGTGAAGGGGCTCTGGGACGGGTACCAGTCCCAGTTCTGGCCGAGCAGGGTGTGCCCGGAGGCGGTGTGCTCGGGCAGGACGGCCACGCCCGTGCACTCGGTGATCGGCGGGACCATCAGCTCGGTCCGCGCGTTGAGGGCGTAGATGTCGCCCACCGGCAGGCCGGAGCCCTCGGCGACCCCGTCGAGCATGGCCGCGATCCGGGGGGTGTGCCGGTGCGTCGTCGCCCGGAACTCCTCGCCCAGCCGGGTCACCTCGGCCGGGTCGTGCCCGCCCGTGTCCTGGAACTTCACCAGGTAGTCGGCGAAGTTGCCGGCGATCAGCTCCGCGGCCTGGCGGCCGTAGCTGACCCCGATCTCCGTGGGGGTGCCTTCGGCGATGATCAGGGGCAGCGTCATGCCCCGAGGCTAGCGAGGCGGCGACGCGTTAGCCAGGAGGATTCCGCCCCGGGAAGGGTGCCCCTGACCACGAACAGATCAAGGACACCCCTTTTCCTGGTACGAGGCGCCGCGCGCTCAGCCCGGGGTCACCGTCCGGGCGGCGTCGACGGGAACGGCCCCTGCGGGGTCGGCGTCGGCTGGAAGGGGCTCGACGGGGTCGGGGTCGGGTGCTGGGGCTGCCCGGACGGGGTCGGCGTCGGGTGGGTGGCGCCGCCCGACGGGCTCGGCGGGGCCGGCGTCGCGGGGCCCACGGGGCTGGGTGTCGGGTGGGTCGTGGCGCCGCCCGGGCTCGGCGGGGCGGGGGTCGCACCCGGCGTGCAGGACGGGTCGACCGGCGACGGCAGGGGGTACCCGTCCGGGCCGGTGCTCGGGACCGGGGCCTGCGAGGCACCGTCCAGGAACGTGCTCCCGGGCGACGGGGTCGGCCAGTTCGGCGGCGGGGTCGACGGGCCGGCGGACGTCGTGGGGAACGGCGAGGTGCTCGGCTTGTGCGACGGGGGCGGGGTCGGGTCCGGCGACGCCGGCGCGGACGTCGGATAGGGGGTGCCGAACGGCGACGGCTGCGGGGTCGGCCAGGAGGAGGTGGCCGGGCTGGGCCCGCAACCCCCGGGGCCGCCCCCGGCGGGGCTGACCACGGTGTCGCCGCCCCCGAAACTGAACGCCGCGGCCGCGGTCGCCGCGAGTACCAGCGGGGCGACCCCCGCCACCGCCACGATCCCGACGGTGCGCCGCCGGGCGGCCGCGCGGACGGCGCCGACCCGGTGCGGGGACAGTTCGAGCCGGGCCTCGTCGTGGATGCCGGTCAGGGCCCGACGCAGCAGCAGGTCGTCCTGGGTACGGAACTCATCGGGCATGGGGGGATGCCTCCTCGGATTCGCGGAGCTGGGTGGCCAGGGCGGCCCGGCCTCGGTACAACCACGTCTTGACGGCCCCTTCGCGGGCCCCGCACATGTCGGCGATCTGGGCGACCGACATGTCCGCCAGGTAGTGCAGGACGACCGCGCGGCGCTGGTTCGCCGGCAGGGTGGCCAGGGCGGCCATCAGCGCGACCCGGTCGGGGGCGGGGCCCTCGACGGTGCGCGGCCGGTCCAGCCGGGCGTACCGGCGGGCGATGATCATGCGGCGGATCCGGCTGGTGGCCAGGTTCCAGGCGACGCGGCGGACCCAGCCGACGGGTTCCTCGTACCGGCTGATCCGTCCCCATCGGACCCAGGCCCGGCAGAACGCCTCCTGTACCACGTCCTGCGCCTCGGCCATGTCGCCCAGGTACACGTACAGCTGGGCGGCCAGGTCGGAGAAGTTGGCCCCGTAGAACTCCACGAAGCCCGGTTCCAACGAGCTGGTCGCCAGTGTCCCGTCCCGGGCGTAGGTCATCATCATGGTCAGAACACGCGCGGGCGGGCCGGAAGGTCACACCCGGGTTCTACTGGACGTCGCGCAGCACCCTGGTGATGTTGATCCGGGTGATGTCCAGCGCGGTGCGCAGGTGCTCGATGATCCGCTCGCCGTTCAGCCGGCCGCAGGTCAACAGATCGAAATTCGCCGACTGGTACTCCGGCCAGGTGTGCACGCTCAGGTGCGACTGCGACAGCACCAGCACCCCGGTGACCGCGCCGTTCGGGAAGCGGTGCACCGACTCGCCCAGCACCTGGGCGTGCCCGGCCTCGGCGGCGTCGCGCATCAGCGCCATCAGGCCCGCGTCGTCGGTGAGCAGGGCGGTGTCCTTCAGCCACACGTCCACGGCGTAGGAACACATCTCATCCGCTTCGCCGTGCTCGCCCGGCAGCGGTGCCTCGCTCATCTGGGAACCCTTCGATGGACGGCCTGCCACGACCGGCGCACCGCTCCGCCCAGTGTACAGACGACTACAGGCAGGTCAGGGGCTCGAACCGGGCACCGTGTGCTATACGGCGGCAGCCCGGATGAACGCGCACAACGAGCCGATCGAGCGCAGGGAGTCCAGCGCCCAGTCCTCGGCGGCGACGTCCACGCCGTACCGGGCCCTGACGAGTTCGAGCAGGCGGACGCCGTTGAGGGAGCCCAGGCCCAGGCCGCCGTCGAAGAGCGGGGTGTCGAGCGGGAACGCCGAGACGTCGAGGTCGAGGACCTCGGTGAGGGCCGCGCGGACGCCCGTTTCGACGTCGTCGGGGGCGGCCTGGGCGCCGGTGTCTTCGGTCATTCCTTCTCCTCCAGGGTCAGGTGGGCCACCGGGGGGATCTCGGTGAGGTCGCGGCGGAGGAGCAGCGCCCCGCCGGCGGTCGGCCCCTCGCCGGGGACCGCCTCGAAGCCGACCCGGCGGAGCAGCATCCGGAGTTCCAGGTTCGCCAGGTCCGTGCGGATCTCGACCAGTAGTTCGCGCGCCCCGTCGGCGCGGGCCCGGTCGACCAGCCAGCCGAGCAGCGCCACCGGTACCTCCCGGCCGGCCGCGCGGCACGACACCATGAACAGCCGGAGCCGCCAGGACGGGCCGCGCTGGACGAGCGCGGTGCTGATCTGGCCGTACTCGCCGAACCGGTCCGCCAGCCGGGCCACCGGCACGAACCAGTCCGGGTCGTCGACCAGCGCCGACAGTTGGTCCGCGGACCACTGTTCCCCGGTCGTGTTGAAACGGTGGGTGCGCGCGACCAGTTCCGCGATCCTCGGCACGTCCGCCGGGGAGGCCCCGCTGACCGTGAGTACCATGCCGCAGGAGCGGAGGAACTCGTCCCGGGAACCGGCGAAGTCCTGCTCGGCGGCGAGCCGGCGCTGCTCCTCCCGGTACCGGTCGGGTCGCCTGCGCGCCTCGTCGGTCGTCGCCTCGGGGAACAGATCCTCGAACCGTTCGCGCAGCTCCTCCGGGGACAGCACCAGCACCCCGGGCAGTAGCGCCGCCACCTCGGCCCGCTCGAACGGGTTGTCGTCCACGAACGCCACCGCGTCCACCGCGATGCCGAGCGCCGCCGCGATCCGCCCGATGGCCTCGCTCTTGTCCCCCCAGCCGAGCTGCGGGGCGACGAACCGGTCGGCCAGGTCCGGGTGCGCGGCGAGCGCCGCCGCGAGGGTCGGGTCGGTGCGGCTGGCCACGCTGTTCACGACGCCGCGGGCCTCCAGGGCGGCCAGCGCGGCGAGTACCCAGGGAAAAGGGGTGGGAAGTTGGTTCTCCGGTCCTTCGATCGCGACCCCGGGCCAGACCGTGCCGTCGAGGTCCCAGACCACGCACTTCACGGTTCGATCTTCCTGCGGAGCGTGAGGTGTACGGGCTCGAAGTCGAACTTGCGGTACAGCACCCGCATGCCCTGGTTGCCCATGTACACCTTGCCGACGATCTCCCCGGCACCCTTGGCCTTCGCGAACTCCAGCCCGTGGGCCAGCAGCGACTCGCCGACCGCCTCGCTGTCCGGGCCCGGGGAGACGGCCAGGGACCGGAAGTTGATGTAGCGGTCCTCGGTGAGGAAGTTGGTGTTCACGGCCAGCCACATCCAGCCGATCACCTGGTCCGCGCCGTCTACGGCCACGACCATGCCCTCGGCGTCGCGGGTCAGCCCCTTGCGCAGCTTGCCCCGGTGCACCTCGGGGTCGACCACGGCGTCCGCGCCGAAGGACACCTCCGCGATCACGATCTCGTAGGCCACCAGGGCGTCGAGGTCTGATTCCGTCGCCTGGCGGAGTGTGTGCGCCATTCAGGTCACCTGTCCCGGATCAGTTGCAGGGGCCGGAAGCGGTCCCCGCCGCACTCCCGGCACGTGGCCTCCTTGAGGGCCGCGATGGTGGGCCACTCGGCGTCCTTGCCGACCGCGTACCGGGTGGCGCACTTGTTGCACACGTACTCCCGGGAGGCGCTGCGCTGGTCGGCCGTGTACAGCGGGCCGGCGTGCGCGCTGGTGATCAGCGGCGCGGTCTCGGCGGTCGTCGACAGGTACTGCAGGTGGCTGACGCCCGCGATGACGCCCGCCCCCAGGTACTCGTTGAAGTTGCGGTGCATCGCCTGCACCGTCAGCCCCAGCTCCGTGATCACCCGCTGCACCTGGAGCGTGTTCGACGGCCCCTTCGGCCCGAACGAGAACACCACCGACCGGCCCGGCCCCGGGACCAGCGCCTCCACGGCCCGGGACAGGAACAACCCCGCCCCCTCCGTCGTGTACGGCGGATCCGTCAACGCCAGGTCGAAGCCCTGCCGGAGCGCCTCCGGCAGCGGTTCGCGCAGATCGTGCTCGACCAGCTCGGCCGCGACCCCCAGCTCGGCCAGACACGCCCGGGTGTACTCCAGGATCTCCGGCGAGATGTCCACCACCGCGAGCCGCCCCACGAGCGGCCGGTCGATGGCCGCCCCCACCGCCGCGATCGCCACCGCCATCAGGTCGTCATCGCCCACGCAGAGCGCGGCGCGCGACGGCAGCAGCCCGTACCGCATGAGCAGCAGGACCCGGCGCACCTTCGTCTCGACGGTCGCGAACGACTGGTCCAGCGTCAGGTCGACCCCCGGCGCGCCTTCCATGATCTTGGCGAGCTGGACGAGGATCGGGTCGAAGTCCGCCGGGATCTCCACCGAGTGCCCGTCGCAGCACTGGCAGGTCGCCGCCACGCTCAGGTCGATCGGCAGGCTCTCCAGCAGGGTGCGGCCCTCGTCGGTGAGCCGGCTCGGCCGGTCCTTCGTCACGACACCCCGGGTGCGCAGCTCGTTGTTGATCGCCGCGATCACGGGCAGCGGCAGGCCGACGTGCCTGCTCACGGCCTTGGTGGACGCCGGCTCCAGCTCCCGGATGGCACGCAGCACCCGCTCGACCCCGGATTCACCCTCCTGGAGGCCGACCGCCTCGGCCACTTCGGTGAGCAGGCCGGCGAGGTCGCCGTTGATCATGCGTTGTCCTTTGTTCCGGCGGCCGTTCCGGCGAGCGGGACAAGTCTACCGTTCGGCCAGGCCACACCCGCCCGGCCGGGCGGCGCGAACCCGACCACCGGTGCCCGATCCCGACATCTGGACCGCCCGGAAAGTGACCGGCAGGGTGAGTTCTGCACGTGGCCGAAGCGCTGTACTGTGGTCCGCACGAGTGATACCTGACGTCTTCGGGGCCCGCCTGTTGAGGGCCGCCCCGATTGTGTGCGAGGGGAGCGGCCATGGGGCGCGGCCGTGCGAAGGCCAAGCAGGCGAAGGTGGCTCGGGAGTTGAAGTATTCCTCCCCCACTACGGACTTCGACCAGCTTCAACGCGAGCTTGCCGGCGGAGGGTCGCTGCCGGCGGGACAACGCGACGACGTCGACGAGGACGACGACCCGTGGACACCACGGTTCTCCCGGCTCTGACCGTCTGAGGCTGGCACTTTTCACCGGTAGGTCCCGGGGCTGACGCTCCGGGGCTTTTCGGGCTTCCCACGACCGGGGGTTACCGTCCGGCCGTGGTCGGCTTATCCCGGCACTTCGCGTGTCTGGGGCCAGGGGTGTCTTCGTCGTGCGCGTCGGTCTCAGGCGTGTGTGCCGGTCTCAGGCGTGCGCTTCGGCGGGGCTGAAGCCGGCGGTCTGGGGTTCGGGCGCGCCAGCTTCAGGCGGCCTGGGGTTCGGGCGCGTCGGCTTCAGGCGTCCGGCGGCTCAGGCGTCGACGATCGGGCGCGGCGCGCTGGTGGCCCAGTCCGGGTCGGCCGGGGCCACGGCGTTCTTGACGTTGCACGCCGGGCAGTCGTAGCGGACCCGGTAGGTGACCTCGGCGCCGGTGACGCGTTCGATGGGGCCGAGCAGCCGGATCCGGTGGCCGCCGTTGCGGGGGCAGACGGGCGCGTTCTTGCTGGCCATGGGTCGCTCCCCTGCTGACGGAGGCACGTGACGGGTACGGGGCGCGCCCGCCGGGACGGGCCGAATCCTACCCTTGCGCCCGGGTCGGCCTCGAACGGCGGCCGCCGGCACGCGGCATCCCGGCGTCGACGTTCCCGGCTCGACGCGTGTCCTGATCCCCGACTCGTCTCCAACTCCCCGACTCACTGGGTGTCCGGCTCACGGGCGCGGCGGGGATGCGTGAGCCGGGTTCAGCGGATGTCCGGCTCACAGGCGGGGTAACAGCGCGATCTTGACGATCGCCGTGTCCACCGCCGCCGTGAGCACCCGCGCCTCCGGCCCGAGCCCGGCCGACAACCGGATGAGCCGGCGGCGCGCGTCGGCGGCCCTGAGCCCGAGCGGGATGGTCCGGTACCCGTCGAGGAGGTTCACCAGCGCCGCGAGCATCGCCGTCTGCACGTCCGGCGGCGTCCGCTCGTCGAGCAGGTGCCTGCCCAGGTTCACGGTCGGCGACCGGCCGATCCCGGCGGCGGTCGGCGGGCACCGGACCTCCGGGCGGAGCAGGTAGCTGAGGCCCCGTTCGCGGGTGATCAGGCCGTCGGCGGCGAGCCGCTGGCCGACGAGGCGCGCGGACTCCCCCTTGAACACGGTCACCCACCGCCACGGTTCGGGGTGTGGCTCCTGGCTCAGCGAGGACATGGACCGCAGGAAGTGGTCGGCGACCAGGTCCTCCGCCTGGGCCTCCCGGGGCGTGAGCCGGCCCTCCTCGACCGTGAGACGACCCTCCAACCACAACTCGGCGAGTACGGCGCCGACGAGGCCGATGCCGAGGAGCTCCGCCCCGATCAGCGGCCGGCCGTGCCGGGGATGGTGCACGAGGAGGAACAGTTCGTCGGCGAGCCGGAGCCGACCGGTGTCCCGGGGCGGCGGCTGCGGACGCTCGGGCGGCGGCGGCGCCTCCTCCGGGGTCCGGCCCCCTTCCGCCTGGCGCGCGGCGATCCACAGTTCGCGGAACACCTGCGCGTCCCCGCACAGCTGCGCGACGACTGTCAGCAACTGTTCGAGCCGGGGCAGCCGGGGGCCGACGAGTACCTTGTGGACCGTGTTGTGGCTGATGACCCCGCGACCGCAGGCGGCCGCGATCGTGCGCGTGCTCGGCTCGCCCGCGCGGAGATGGAGATCCCGCAGCGCGGCGAAGAGCGCCTGCGACTGCTCGGATGCGGGCTGATCAAGCGGTGTGGCCGGCATGGCACCTCGACCCGATGTTCTCCGGCGTTCAGACTTGTCACTGATTCACGTATGTAATCACGTTGCTGTCATCGTTGGCGAGCTGAGTGTCACGTGTCTGTCGCTGTTAGCACTCTTTCCGGTCACCGGCGGGCCTGTCGTCCTTGCGACGCGGTACTGCGGGCCGTGCCGCACCGTGTTCTACTGACCACAGGTAAGACGCACGCTCGAAGGAGCTCGCCTGTGTCGTCCCGTCGACCGCCGGCCGTGTACCCAACAGCACCCGAACCTGTCGACTTCGCGTGGCGCGTGCACGGCACGCAGGAGTCGTGGACAGCGAAAGCTGACGTCAAGGCGTCGATCATGCTCGCGTTCGAGGGCGCGCTGCTGTTCTTCGTCCTGTCCGGACAGACCTGGCCCGCACCGGGCGTGCCCCGGGCGCCGTGGCTGCCCCTCGCGGAGGGCTGCGTCGCCGCGCTCCTCCTGGTCGCGGTCGTCGCCACCACCTCGGCGATCCTGCCCCTGACGGGCACCCAGCGGGAACTGGCCCGCGAACGCCGCCGGAACCTCATCTACTTCGGCCACGTGCGCCTGTGGTCACCCGCCGAGCTGTCCGCCCGGCTCGGCACGCTCACCCCGGCCGAGGAACTGCGGATGGTGAGCCGGCAGGTGGTCGTGATGAGCCGGCTGAACTGGTGGAAGCACCGCTGCCTCCAGGTCTCCGTCGCGCTGACCGTTTCCTCGCTCGTCATCCTGACCACCGTCGCCGGCGCCCACACCCTGGGCTGAGACCCGCACCTGTTCACTCACCCAGGGAGGGACATGGACAACACCTGGCCGGCCCGGTCGGCCCGGCCGGACCCGGCGGCACGCTGGCGGCCCCGGAGCCTGCTGCGCCGCCTCGACGACCGCACCCGCGACGCCCTGCTGGAACTCGGGATCGCCCGGTCGTACGGGGACGGCGACATCCTGATGTTGGAGGGCTCGGCCGGCGGCCTGGCGGTACTCATCGAGACCGGGTTCGTGAAGGTGACCGTCTCCAACGGGGACAGCTCGGCCCTGTTGGCGGTGCGCGCCCCGGGCGACCTGGTCGGCGAGCTGGCCGTGATCAGCGGCGGGACCCGCAACGCGACCCTCACCGCCTGCGGCTCGGTCACCGCCCGGGTGGTACCCCGCGACACGTTCCTGGCGTTCATGGGCCAGCACCCCGCGGTGTTCGGCCTCCTGACGTCCATCGTCGGCGACCGGCTCGCGTTCTCCAACCGGCGGCGCGCCGAGTTCGGCACGCACACCGTGTTCACCCGGCTGGCCGTCGTCATCCACGACCTCGGGACCACCTGCGGGGAACCCACCGCCGACGGCGGCATCCACGTGCACATCCCGATCAGCCAGAGCGAACTGGCGAGCATGGTCGGAGCCTCCGACGCGTCGGTGTCCAACGCGTTGCGGAGGCTCCGCATCCAGGGGCTGCTCGAGACGCGGTACCGGGGGCTGAAGATCCTGGACCCGGCCGGCCTGCTGGCCGCGTGTTCAGCCCCCGACGTCCCCTAGGGTCCCGCGTGCTGGCCGCCGCGCAACCGGGCGGCCAGCGCGTCGATCTCGGCGTCGATCTCCTGCTCCCGCCGCGAGCTGGCCGTGCGGTCGTCCTCCTCGATCTGGGCGACCTTGCCGCGCTGGTCCTGCTCCATCCGCCGGATCTCGTCCTGCCAGGTACCGGAGTCCCGGTGCTCGCGCATCGTCAGGTACGTGTCGTGCAGGCGCTGGCCGGTGTCGACCTGGCGGCTGACCAGCCGGTCGTACTTCGACACCCCGGACATCAGCTTGGCGAGTACGGGCATGGCGTCGATGGCCACGAGGAGCAGCCGGACCATCCACTCCGCCACGTGCACGAAGGCGCTCTCGTCCGCGAGCCTGCCCAGCGCGGCGCCCTCGTCCAGGAGCCCGATCATGCCCTGGTCGTCGCGCTTCGCCTGCACCTTCGCCGTGATCTGGGTGCCGACCTCGGCGCTGTACCGCTGACCGATGGTGCTCTTCTCCGCCTCCAACGTGCGGAGCTTCTCGTTGAGCGCCGCCAGGTCCGACTGGTGCTTGCCCAGCTGGCTGTCCCGGAGGAACCGGTCCGCGATCTCCCGGTTGCGCTGGCACTCCGGCCCGTCCCCGGCGAGGCCCGTGGTCAGCGGACCGGCCGTGCCGGCGCACTCCGCCTGGGCCAGCTTCTCCTTCTCCCCCCACTCCTTGTTGAGCCGGTCGACCTCGGTACGCAGCTTGTCCCGCTGGTCCTGGGTGGCGGCGAGCTCGGCGCTCTTCGCGTTCGGGGTGTCCTTGATCGTCAGGTGCAGGTCGGCGCACTGGTCCGCGGCGGGTACCTCGCCGGTGACCGGGTTGCAGAGCTTGAGCTGGCTCTCGTACACGTCGAGCTCGTGTTTGCGGGTGTCCTGCACCTCCTTGGTGATCGAGGGCTGGAACACCCACAGGAGCATGGGCTCCGCGATCGCCGCGCCGATCAGCACGGAGATCACCAGCCGGGGGATCAGTACCCGGATCTTGGCCGTGGCGCTCAGGAAGCCGTGCGTGCTCGCGACCATCCAGCTGTCGAGGCACAGGATCAGGAAGCCCCAGAGCAGGGCCGGCGGGATCAGCAGGATCCACCACGTGTCGACGACCTTGTTCAGCGCCATGAACAGCGACAGCGCGGCCATCACCCCGGTGTTCAGCACGATCGCGCCGAGCCGGGTGTAGCCGGGCCGGTGCTCCGGGACCCAGTCCAGCACGTCCTCGCGGATGCCGACGATCCGGCGGAACAGCTGGCCGACACCCCGGTCCGAGAACGTGGGCCGGTACGTGCCGGCGAGCATGCCGTCCGGCGTGGGCTCCGGCGAGACGTGCGGCAGCCGGATGGTGTCGGGATCCCGGAACAGGGTCTCAGTCATCGTCTTCCTCCCGCAGCGGCGCGTCCTGCTCGTCGTCGTCGTCGGTCTCCGAGTCGAGGGCGTTGTCGGCCGAGCCCTCGATGGGCAGCGCGGCGGGCAGACCGGAACCCTTGACCTCCAGGTACGGAACGCCCGACACCTCCGCGATCAGCCGCTCCACGTTCAGGTTCAGCATGTCCGTGTGCCCGTGCTTGGCCAGTTCCTTGAGCATCTCCAGGTTCATCTCCAGCTGCCGGGACCGGTCCTGGCGCGCCTTGTCCCCGTCCTCGCGGTCGTACAGCTGGGCCTGGATCCGGTCCTCCCGGTCCTCCTTCTCGCGCCGCCGCTGGTCCGCG
>NZ_JBFAZP010000023.1:0-42289 GCF_040681875.1 Longispora sp. NPDC051575
GGGCTTCGGCGCTGTCCGGCATGCCGTGACCGCGGCCCTCGTCCACGGTCGCGCCCTGCACGCCGTGGACGGTGGTGGCGTAGCCCAGCGCCACCTGCTCGCGCACGTAGTCGGCGGGCAGGACGGCCTGGCCCCCGTACTGGGTCTCGCCGTTCGGGCCTTGGCCGTCCAGAATGCGGCGCACGGCCAGGCTGCCGTCCGGGCGCACCTCATCGACGGTGTAGTGCCGGCGGTTGACCACCTCGTCCCCGGCGCTGTCGTTCTTGCGGGTGTTCTTCCTGGCCACGATCTCATCGCCCCGGCCGACCGTCACCCCGCCGGCCACCTCGGAGTCCAGCCACAGGCCGCGCTCCTCGACCACCCCGGCCTCGACCAGCCGTGAGCGAATCTCGTTGTTCAACCGGGCGGCGGTCTCGTTTTTGCTGGCACTGAGTGCCCCGGTGCGCCCGTCCAGCATGTTGGCCACGTGCCGGCGCACGTCGCGCTCGGTCATCTCGTCCGCAGTGCCCTGGTGGAGCAGGCCGCGCTTATGGAGTTCGGGCACCACCGTGGCATCGCCGGACCGCAGACGCAGAGAGGCGTCGGCGTACCACTCGTTGATCGAGCCGTCCTTGTTCCGGAACCGGCGCACCGTGTCCAACTCCACGAACGGCGCGTGCTCGGTGAGCATCCGCAGGCCACCACCCGCGCCGACTGCGGTCAGCTGCGCGTCGTCCCCGGCGCCCAGCACCTTGGCCCCGGCCGCGCGGGCCACCTCGCCCAGCTCGAACATGTGCGGGTTGGCGGCCATGCCGGCCTCGTCCAGGATCACCATGTCCTTGGGCCCCAGCTGGGCCATCGCCTTCTGCTCGGGCGTGGGCGCGAAGTCTCCCCGATTCCAACCCAAAAACCTCGTGGTGTTCATGGTCGTGGTCACCCCGGCCTCACGCAGCACCTCGGCGGCGGCCTGCGACGGGGCCAGGCCGACGACCTTCCCGCCGAAATGCTCTTCCCACGCCTTGACCACGACGGCGGTCACGTACGTCTTGCCCGCGCCGGCCGGCCCGATCAGGGTCTGCCACTCCCGGCCCCCGGTTAGGATCTCTCGCACCGCCTGGGCCTGGTCCCCGGACAGGTTGGCCTCCCGGATCACCCGCTCCACCTTCTCCGCCGGCATCACCAGCTCCGGGCGGACGGTGTTCGCCATGCTGACCAGCCGCTCCTCGTTGGAGAGCTGGCCGGTCGTGGCGTACCGGGCGTTCGTTGGCGGGTCGAAGGTGCTCTTACCGTTGAGCAGCTGCAGGTCGGCCGGCGTCGGCAGGACCTCGAACCCGCCTACCTGTACCGGTCGGTCCAGGTCGCTCAGCCCGGCCCTGCCTGCCAGCGCGTCGGCCACCATGCCGTCGAACAGCGTTTTGCGCTCGGCCTCCCCGATCCCCGGGAGCCGCGGCACGACCATGCCCAGCTCCGACCGCAGGTCAGCGGCCGTCCACGTGGTTTTCTTCTCCTGCACCCGGGCCACGGCCTGCGCGATGATCCCCGGGCTGTCCAGGCGCTGCGGACCGCCGGTTGCGAGCAGCTTCCGGTCGGCCTCCCTGCCGGCGTTCTCCATCATTGCCACGGCCTCGCCCAGCGACTGGCCCAGCCGCTCCATCGCGGCGGCCTCGTACCGGGCGGCCAGCTCCGAGGTGGTCGCGCCCACCTCGGCCTTGCGGTCCCGACTGGCCAGCACGAACTGCTCACGCATCATGGCGCGCAGATACCGGCCCGGCTCGTGCCCCCGCCGGGCCTCGTACGCTGCGGCCCAGTCGTTGTAGTCCTTGTCCACCTCGCCCTTGCGGGTGGAGAACGCCGCGCGCTGCGCCTCGGTGCTGCCGACGATCTCCCGGGCCACCCCGTCCGGGCGGAGCTCCATCACGATCGGCAGGTGCGACTGCTCGACGTGCTGTTCCATGGCCCGCAGGTACTCGGCGTCCATGCCCAGCCGGGTGTTTTTCATCGACCAGGAGTCAAGCGTGCGCCACTTCTCGGTCCCGTCCGCGTCGACGGTCTTCACCCGGTTCGGGATCGTCGCGTGGGAGTGGATCTGGGGGTCACCGGCCCTCGATGTGAGGTGGAAGAACTCCATGCCGATCCACTCGTGCGCGTCAACGTACCGGCCTGAACTGGCCCGGTGCTCGGCGCTGCCACCGTGGTGGCCGGCCCGGCTGTATCCGGCTTCCTGCTGCGCGAACTTCAGCGCTGCGGCGACCCCCGCGCGGTGGGCGGCCTCGATCACGGCGGCGTCCTCGGTGCGGCCCGTGGCCAGCAACCCGGCGTGGTAAATGGAGATCGACTTCGGGGCGCTCAGGGTGATGTCGAAAAATCCCACGGCCTTGCGAGTGGCCTTCGCCTCCTCCAACCGGATGGCGTCAATGCGCTTCTTGTCGGCTAGCGGCTCGGCCTCCAGGCGGGCCTTAACGCGCTCTTCGGTGCTCTTGAACTTCCTCGGCGCGGACCCCAGCCGGGAGTTGTCGATGGCGGTAGCGTATTCCTCATCTTCGATGGCAGCCCGTTCCCGAGACGACACCTTGCCGCTGATCTCGCCCAGGCGGGCGGTGATCCGCGACTCTGCCGCGGCCATCTCCTCGCGGTAGCGCTGCGGGTGGCAGACGTGCCCGATCAGGGCCTCCACGTCGCTCTCGGTCACCACGTCGCCGGCCGTCACGCCCAGCTCCCCGACGCCCTCACCGACCCACCAGCCCAGCGGCCGGTCCTCGATCGCGCCACCCTCCACGCCGTGGGCGTAGTAGCCAGCGGCGTGACTGTGGTCGGCACAGCCTTCTTGCTTGAGCAGGTATTTGACCGCGCCAGGACCCGCGCTCATGGCGGTGATTCTGACGGTCATGTCAGCAAGGATACACATGATCTTGAATCCAGTACATCTAGATGCCTAGGTGTGTCATCTGTACTTGACTTGGTTCTTGATCTGGATTTTGACTTTGACTTTGATCTTGTACGGGGGTGAGACTGACGGGACGGCGGCGAAGAGGTGGTTTGGGGGGCGAGCAGCTGAGAGCGGAAGAGAGATGATCAAGCAGAGAGGAATGTGGGTTGAAGATCAACCGGCAGCCCCGCCGCGCGGACGAGACAAGATCGACTAGGGGCACCGGCCCGGTTGACGCGCCAGCGGAATCCCGGCACTCACGGCCCCGGGCCGTGGTGCCGGCGCACTCACCCGCAACCGACAGTCACCACCCCGACCCACCCCCGGCGCGCGGCGCCGGCCCGGCGATGGCGCGAATGCGCCGAGCCAGGGCCGCGCCGAGCGCGCCCCGCCCCCTGGCGGGGACGAAGCCTCGGCGTCCAGCCGGGCGAGTCCCCCGCCAGGGGGCGGGGCCGTTAGGTGGTCTCCACCCCGGGCCCACGGTGCGGGCTTATCTACGTAGATAAGTGGTGGTCCGGGCTGAGGGCGGGGCCGTTAGGTGGGGTGGGGGTCAGAGGTCCAGGGAGAGCTGCCCGGGGTGGGCTTCCCCGGCCGCGCCGACGTCGGCCAGTACGGCGTCCAGGGCCTCGGCGTCGGCCCCGGCGGCCAGGGCGGCGAGCAGGGCCTGGTGCAGGGCGACGGCTCGGCCGTACGGCCCCCGGGCGTCGGCGCCGCCCCACTGGCGTGCGCCGAGCAGGCCGGTCCGGGCGGTGCGGCCGCGGTGCTCCCGGTCGTTCGCGTTCTGCCGGTTGGTGCCGACGTCCAGGTGCTCGCGGGCGACACACAGCGGCTCGTCGCAGGAGTGCATCACCTGGACGTCAGGCCCGATCGGTCCGTGCCAGGCGGCGTACGCGTAGCGGTGCGCCCGCCACACCCGCCCCCGGCCGGCACGGTCGCCGGCCGGGGGCTCGGTGGCCAGGTCCTCAAGCAGCGTCGGCTCGGCGGCCGGGGCGAGCTCGGGTCCGGGGCCCTGGACCCAGAACTGCCCGTACCCGTCGCTGCGGGGCGGCTTGAGCCACAGGACGCACCCGGTGGGGGCGGGGAGCACGACCGTCTGCCGGCAGAACCTTCGCCAGTCGCCGGCCGGCACGTGCGGCGGGTAGCCGACATCCCTGCCCAGCCGGTCGACGGCCGGCGGCTCGGTGGTCATGACTCGCGGGGGGCGATCGGGGGGCTGATCACGGAGAAGCGGATCTTGCCAGGGACGACGGTGGTGTTCATCAGGACCTGGTACAGCGAGCCGTCCGGCGGGCCCAGCACGTCGCGCTGGAACAGCTCCACCGGGAGGTCGACACTGCCGCCCAGGTGCATCAGGACGGCAACGAGCCAGCCGTGTGACAGGTCGTGATCGGTCTGGGGGTCGGGGAGCTCGGTCACGGGGTCCTCCATCGGGGCCGTTAGGTCGGGGGTCAGAACGGGGCGCGGTCGCTGAACAGGTCGGCGTCGGGGTGCGAGCTCCGCCACGGGGCGAGCGACAGCATGGCCTCGGCCAGGGTCGCGGCGCGGCTCTCCGCGATCGGCCGGCCGTCCGGGTCGTCGTGGGCGGTGACGGTCACGACGTAGGCGGCCGGCTCGGGCTCGGTCACCACGTCGTACTCGCCCATGACCCCGATCACCTCGGGCCAGTACGTGGCGGTGAGCTGGTGGCCGGCGCGTAGCAGCTCCTCGACGTCCAGGCGGTCGTCCAGGGCGGGCCGGTCGGCCAGCAGCCGGGCGGCGATCAGGGCAGCGACCGGGCGGCCGCGTCGGGTGAGGATCTGGGGCTGCGCCTCGCCCCAACCGGTCGCGGCATGCACAAGGTCGCCCAGCCGGGCGCGGGCGGCGCTGACGGCGTGCATCGGCAGGCCGGCCAGGGGCTCGGTCACCTCGGACAGCGGGGCGAGCGCGGCCCACTCCCACCGGTCGCGGTGCAGCAGCACGATCTCGCCGGCCTCGGCGGTGGCGACCAGCGCGGCGAACTGGGCGCGGGCGGCCTCGACGCCTACGCCGTCGCCGTGGCGCTCGATCAGCTCTCGATACTCCACGGGGATGTCCATCATCATCCCTCAATTGTAAGGCACCTTACGACTCAAGTGCAAGGGACCTTACAGATACGGCGTTCCTATTTGGACCGGCCGGTGGGAGAATGGATCGATAACGGCGAAGGAGTGAGTGGTGGCGCTGAAGCTCAGACGGTGGCAGAAGCAGGGCCATGACCGGCTGTACATCACCACGGCCTCGGGGTCAGAGCTCGGATGGGTGGACCTGCGCACCAACCGCGACGGCATCCGGGTGCCCGGGATGTGGCCGGAGATCCAGGCCGCGGTTAACCGCTGGAAGTCTGAGAATCCGGGCTGGTCGCAGAGCAGGCCGGCCCGACCGGCCGGCATCTCGCAGAGTCGCCAACCGCTCCGGCGCGGGGACCTGGGCGTGGACGTCGACGGGGACGGGGACCTGGCGGCGGTGCGGGCCGGCGCGGGCGTGCAGCAGCGCGCCGACCAGCTGCGCCCCGGCTGGGGGATCCGGCTGCTGTCCGGGGTGTTCGGCCACCGGACCGCTGACCGCTCCTGGGCGGTCGGCGCGGCCGGCGAGCGCGCGGTGGGCAAGAAGCTCGACAAGCTGGCCCGGAAAGGCAAGTGGCGGGTACTGCACTCCGTCCAGCTGGGCGGCGGCGGGGACCTGGACCACCTGCTGATCGGCCCGCTGGGCGTGTTCTGCATCAACAGCAAGCACCACCCGGGCGGGAAAGTCCGGGTCACCCGGAAGGGGATCCGGGTCGGGAAGCGGGAGACCAGCTACGCGGACAAGGCGGGCCGGGAGGCACGGCGGGTCCAGCTCGCGCTGCGCTCGGCCGGGCTGTCGTGGATCGCGGTCCAGCCGGTGATCGTCGTGCACGGGCACGCCAGCCTGTCCGGGCGGCGCAACTCCGCCGGGGTCTCGGTGCTGGCCAGCAGCTCCGTCTGGTGGTGGTTCCGCGTCGGTCGGGCGCGGCTGTCGACGGCGACCGTGGAGCAGGTCTACGCCATCGCGCGCCAGTCCTCGACCTGGGCCGGCGCGTAGCCGCGGCTGGGTCGCCGGGTCCTACCTGAGGTCCCCCACGCGGTAGAGCGTGAGGGACGTCCGGAGGCAGGCTTGGAGGATCTGCAGGGTGGGCGGGGGAGCCTCGGCCTGGGTGCTGGCCAGCGCGGCCAGGTGTCGCCGTGCCCGGTGGGTTATGGCTCGGGTGGTCCGGTCCGCCGTCATGGGTTCGCCCGCGCGGTCGCGTAGGTCGAGCACGTTGAGGCGGCCCTCGCTGCGGTCCCGGTCGGCGGATGCTAGGTCGTTGGCCAGTCGCACGGCCACGGACGCGCTGGTCATGGCGCGGCTCCACCTGCTGAGTACAGGCGCCGGGGCCACGTCCCCGGCGAGCAGCACGAGCGTCCACGCGAAGCTGCGGTAGTTCATTGCGGGGCCGGCCACTCGCAGGTAGTTCTCGACGGTGGGGGCTGGATCTCCGAGCGCTACGCGGCGGCTGTGGGCTGCCTGGGCGATGCCGGCCAGCGTGGCCTCGTACAGGGCGGAGCCGACAAGACGGGCGACGCCTCCGGTGTCGTACGCCTGCAGTCGGCCCCACAGGCTCGCCAGCTCGGTACCGAACGGGTCTCGGGGGTCGGGCCTGGTGCTCCCGGTCGTGATGCCTCGCACCCGGGCCGCGAGGCTCTGCAGCTCTGGCCTGGTGGCGGCCGGGTCGTCCAGGTCGTCGTCCAGTCGGGCGATCGTCCATAGGCCGTACTCCACCGCCAGCAGTAGCCGGTCGCGGTCCAGGGCGGGGGCGATGGCGGCCACCGTGGCGGGCAGGGTCTGATAGACCCTCGCTGAGCGGTCGGCCTCACCTGGTGCTGCGCGGTGGCGCGCGGCTTCGGTAAGCCATGCCGCGTTGGACCGCACTAGGTCGTGGTCGGCTGGGGCCACGTTCTCCAGCAGGTGCTCCACCTAGTCCAACTCCTCGAACTGGAGCCTGAGCGCGGCCAGCTCCTCGGGGCTCATGCCGGTGAGAATGGCGTCTAGCTCGGCTTCCTGCTCGGCCATCTCCTCGTCAGCAATCTGGTTGATCTTGACTTCGAACTCGCTGAGCCAGATCGAGTAGCGCAGCAGTGCCCCGGTGACCCCCACGCAGTCAATCAGGGTCAGCAGGTAGTCCATCCAGCTTGAGGTGATCAGGGGGTTTCCTGCGGCTGTGTACGATATGGACTCCACTAGGACCAGCAGCAACGCAACCGCTGCCCATGCCAGCATGTACCGCTCCGCGCGCCGCGCCTCGGTTCCGCGCTGCTGCTCGTAAGCGATGAGTCCCACGACCAGGGGCATGGCGGCCATCGCCATGAGGGACTGCCGGACGTAGGGGGCCACGAACTGCGGGTTGGCTATGTCCATCGCGATGAGCATCACGAACAGAAACGTGGCGGACACGAACGCGCCGCCGCTCACCAGGGTGAGCCGTGCCCGTTGCACTCCGTCCGGGTCGGGCATCCCGCCGTACCTGGTGCTGGCGGCCAGGCGTGCCCTCCAGAGGCCATAGAGCACCATCATGCCCGTGAACCCGAACATGGTTCCGACACCGAGCAGGGTCTCACCGAAGAGCACCGGCAGGCCGGTGCCCTGGGTGGCCAGCTGGATCAGTGAGGACACACCCCACACGCTCGATCCGACCACCACCCAGATCACGCTTTGGCGCCACACGACGTAGCCCCACTTGGCCAGGAAGGCGGCGGTGCGGACCTCGACCCGCTCCGGGAACGAACCTCGGCCGACCCGCCGGGCCAGCCATTGGACACCGGACAGTGCCCCGGCCATGGCCCGGTAGGACCACGGGCCCTCGCCGGGGGCGGGGATCGTCGCCTTGTGCTTGTGGATCTGGGAGTGCGCGGTGAGCGCGGCCACGCCCGCGAGTACGGCGGCGGCGATCAGCATTTGATGCGCCCACCGCAAAGAGGCGGGCCAGTCCAAGGGGATCAGGTCACTGATGATCAGCACCATCTGACCGGCCACCGCCACCAGCCCCGCGCACAGGCGTACCCACCCGAGCCGGCTGGTCAGCGGCGTCCGTTTCTCCCCGGTCATGGCTGGCGCACCCCCAGCTCCTCGACCTGCTCAACGACGGCGGCCGACAGGAACTCGTCTTCTTGCTCCATGAACCGCGCGAACCGCGCCAGTGCCCGGGCCCTGATGTTGCTGGTGATCCGGTCCAGGTCCTCCTGGCTGAGGTGTTCGGCGTTGGCGTTCAGAGCCGACCGCGTACGCGTCAGGGCGGCCAGGACCTGAGCGGGGTCGGTGAGCGGCTGATCCGCGACCGACAGCGGCGCGGTGCCCGGCTGCGGGGTCGGGTCCTGCCCGGTGGCGTACATCCGCGCCGCCGAACCCGGCTCCCATTGCAGCGCCCGGTCCAGGCCCTGCAGCGTCCGGGTCGACGGAATCGACTGCCCCGTCTCCCGCTCGATGTTGCCCAGCTGGCGCTCGCCCACCGACGCCGTAGCGGCGAGCTGCGGGCGGGTCATGCCCAGCTGCTGGCGGCGGGCCCTGATGCGCTCGCCCGGCGTCGTCGTCGGCATTACGCGTCCTCCTCGTGTGCAAGCGACCCCCGTCCACGTCATCCTCCCACCGGGACCGGCCAGCAGGTAACCCATTACCCCAAAACAGGCAATCAATTTCCTGTAAGGGGGTTGCGTGTTACCTGATCACGTGCCTAGGGTGCCTGATCAGGCAATGGATTTCCTGTTGGCCTTGAAGGGGGGATCTTCCATCTTGCCGCCACGGAGGTCCCCGCACCCGGGGGCTTAACACCCCTAGGAGTGTCTTTTGTCCATTTATGTACCTCCCGATGTTCCGGCCCTCTCGGGGCCTGCGGCCGGCGTGGTCGGCCTCGATGACCCGTGGAGCGCGCAACTGGAGTTCCTGTGGCACCGGTTGGACTTGGAGCTGCGGACCCTTATCGGGTTCCCCGGGGCCAGAGATGTGGACTGGAACCTGTTCCGCCGTTGGATCATGCGGCCCCTCAACGCCTTCGGGGATCCGGACTCCGATCCGCGGTGGGCCAACCACGCGCGTGAGTACGAGCGCCAGGTGGTGACCTGGGTGGGCGACCTGTTCCGCGCCCCCGCCGACCGGTGGGGCTACGTCACCTCCGGCGGCACAGAGGGCATCATTGCCGGCCTGCGGCTGGCTCGGGCTGCCCACCCGGGCGCCGTCGTGTACTACTCGGCTGCCGCGCACGCCTGCGTCCCCGATGCCGCTGAGCTGCTGCGGATGCTGGCCGTGCCCGTCGACGTCGACGGCGGCGGGGAGATGGACTACGGGGATCTGGCCCGCAAGGCTCGCGCCTACCCGGGCCGGCCCGCCGTGGTGGTGGCCACGGTCGGCACCACGATGACGGAGGCGACGGACAACACCCATCGGATCCACGCGGCGCTGAACGCGGCCGGGGTGGGTGACCGGTACCTGCACGTGGACGCGGCGCTGGCCGGCATCCCCCTGGCCCTCCTCGATGATGGAGACCGTCCGGCGGCACTCGACATGACCAACAGCCGCGTGGACAGCCTGTCCATCAGCGGGCACAAGTTCCTGGCGGTGCCGATGCCGTGCGGGGTGGTCATCGCCCGGCGCTCCCACCGTGACCTGATCGCGCGCCCGGTCGTCTACACGTCCACGGTCTCCTCCACGGTCCTCGGGAGCCGCTGCGGGCACACGATCTTGATGCTGTGGTGGGTGCTGCACCGCTACGGGCTCGACGGTCACCGCCTGCGGGCGGTCCTGGCCCGTGACCTCGCGTCCTACTTGGTGGACCGGCTCACGGAGTCCGGGCACCTGGCCTGGCGTCATCCGCACTCGATGACGGTCGTGCTCCGACGCCCGCCCGCCGCGATCGTGCAGCGCTGGCAGCTGGCCACGGCCGGGGAGTGGAGCCATGTCGTCACCATGCCCGGGGTCACCCGTGACGTCCTCGACCAGTTCCTCGAGGAACTGCGCGACGCGGACCCCACGGCTGTGAACCGGAGGGCGGCGGCGTGACGTGCACCGTGCCGCGTACCCGGCCCCTCGACCAGCCCGGACCCGACGCGCCTTCCCCCGCGTCGGGTCCGGGCGGGCCCGTCCGGGCGCTCGCGCGTCGAGTGGGTGCTGTGCCGGGTCTGACGGTCCTGGTGCCGCTGCTGGTGGGGGCGGCGGTCGGATCGGCCATCGGGCACCGTCCGCAGATCCGGCCAGTGACGGAGCTGGCGGGTCACCTCCCGCTCTGGTGCATCGGGGTGCTGCTGATCGTCGTCGGGGCACAGGTCCCGGTGCGCGCGCTGCGGGCCCTGGCCACCCGCACCCTGGCCGTCCTGCTCGCGGCCACGCTGCTGCCGGCGCTGCTCGTCCTCGGCTACGGCTGGACGTGGGGCGCGGCCGGCGTCCTGGGCGTGCCGCTGCTGACCCTGGCCAGCGCGAGCATGAGCGTGTCCAACAACATGTGGACCGCCATCGTGCAGAAAATCGGCACCCCGGCGGATGTGGCGGCCGGGTGCGTGGCGGCCGTGGTGTCCAGCGGCCCCCTGGTGCCGCTGCTCGTGCTCGCGGTCTGGGGCGGGCGGTCGACGTCCCTGCCGTGGGCGCTGGTCCTGGCGGCCGTGCTCCTCCTGGCCGGCGGGATCCTGACCGGCACCGTACTTCCGGGCAGCAGGCGACTGCTGGCCCGGCTCACCACCCCCCTGCTGCTCGTCATGAGCGCCGCCATGGGGTGGGTGGTCCCGCTGGGGTCTTTGGTCCGGGAGGCTCCAGCGGGAGTGGTGGTGGCCGTGCTCTCCGGGGTGGTGACCGGAGGCACGGCCGCCCTGCTCTGGGCCCGTGTCCTGCACCGGCCGGCCGCGATCGGCTGGGCCGCTGCGGCACCGGCCGGCGTCTCCGTCGCGGTGCCCACCATGGTGGCCATCGCTGACCCCACCTGGTCGCAGTGGGTACCGGTCGCCACCGCTCAGACCGGCGCGGCCGTCCTCGCCGGGATCGTCCTCGCGGCGGTCCTCGGCGCCGTCACCCGACCCCGCGCGGGGAGGTGACCACCGTGGACCCCATCACCCTCGGCACAGTCGCCGGCGCGGCCGTCGCGCTCGCCGGCATCAGCCGCGGCTGGCTCCGCGCCCGTGGCCGGCTCGTCCAGACAGAGCGGACCCTGGACCGTGTACGCCATGACCTGGCCTCGGCCCGGTGGGCGGCCGACCACGACCCCCTGACGGCCCTGCTCAACCGGCGTGGCCTCGCGGCGGAGGTGGAGCAGCAGCTGCGGCCCCTGCCCGGGTACGCGGCGCTGCTGATCCTCGACCTGGACGGCTTCAAGGCCGTGAACGACACCCTGGGCCACGCGGCCGGGGACGCGCTGCTGGTGACGGTGGCCCGGCGCCTGCGCGGTTTCGCGGCCGGCCTGCCGGCGGCGCGGCTCGGGGGCGACGAATTCGCCGTGCTGATCTCCGGTCCCTACCCGGTGCCGGTGGCCGCGGCGACCTGGCCCCATCCGCTGGGCGTGCGCCTGGCGGAGCTGCTGGCGGCTCCGATGCTGATCGGCGGTCGGACGCTGCGCGTCGGGGCCTCGATCGGCATCGCCTCCGTGGCTGAGCCCGCACCCCTCGGGGTGCTGCTGGCCCGGGCGGACGCCGCGTTGTACCGGGCCAAGGAGTCCGGCGGCGGGGTCGCGGTCTACAGCCCCCGCGAGGATGCCGGCCGCGTCGGCCGATCCCGCCTTTCCCGCGCGGGCCGCGCCGCTCACCCGGCGCCCCTCGCGTAGCTCACCCACCTGACAGGAGACACCACCGTGCCTGACATCCCCTCGACCACCCAGCCGACCCTCGACCCGCCGCTGCCGGCACCCACGCCCGGGGCCTCCGTCAGCGGCGTGGTCGGGGTGTCCCTGCTCGCGGTTCTCATCGCTGTGGTCTGCGGAGTTCCGGCATACGCCTGGGCACAGCTGGCCACGGACAGCTGCGGCGTGCAGTGCCCGATGGAGGACACCATCAGGACGCAGTTCGGCGTGGCCGGGTCCGTCCTCGGCTCCATGCTCGTGGGGGTGCTGCTCGGCGCGATCGCGCCACGGCGCTGGGAATGGGTCCGGGGCGTGCAGCTGTGCGCGGCCGTCATCGCCGTCTGCGCCGCAGTGTGGCCCGTCGCCTGGACCCTGCTCGGCGGGCCGCAGTCATGACCAGCGCCCGGCCCGAGCGGTGGCTGCGCGTCCTCGCCGGGGTCCTCGCCGGCCTGGGCGTCGTGATCCTCATCAGCTGCGGCCCGTTCGCCCTGGGCCTGTCGGCCATGGGCACCGACACCTGCACCGGAGACGCACCGTGCCCGGCGGCCGACGCCATTGATCGCGCGTTCACCGGGTCCGTTGCGGCCACGGGCCTCGGGGTGCTCATCGTCCTGGTGCTCCTCTTCGCCCCTCGCCGCTGGATCTGGGCGCCCGTCGTCCAGGTCGTCGCCGGGGTCCTCGCGCTCTGTGGCGGGCTCTACCCCCTGGCCTGGCTCTTCGCAGGCGGACCGCACCCCTGACATCCCTGACCACCCGGCCGGATCCGGCCGGGCCCTACCCACCACCACGGAGTACGCCATGACACGCATCACCACACCCCGGGTCCTCGGCGGGGCGGCCCTGCTCTGGGTCCTCGCCCTGGTCGTCGCCATCGCCCTGCCGATGTCCGACCGGCAGACCTTCGAGGATCAGGCGCTGGCCGAGCAGCGGGCGCTGGCCATCCCGGCCAGCTGGGGCGACTCGTCCACCGTGCGCGACGTCCCGTCGAGCGGGCGGCACGCCTCCATCACCTGGTACTACCCGACGCAGACCGGCGCCGCGGCCGTGACCGACGTCGCCCAGCTAGGCGACCTGGCCCGGGAGCAGGGCTGGCAGGTGCGCAACTGCGGGAGCGAGACCTGCATGGCCAAAGGGGGCTACCACCTGATGGTCGATCTGGTCGCCTGTGACGGCGACGCACAGCGGTGCGGCCTGGCCGTCTCGATCTCCTGGACCGCGCCCCTGATCGCCGGCCGGCTCCTCGGCATCGTCACGGTGCTGCTCGCGCTGGCCGTGGGCGCGTACCTCGCGGTGGTCCGCTCTCGGGCCCGGGCCGCGTCGGTCCCGGCCGGCGGTGACGGCCAGGTCGTCCCGGCGGCCGGCGGGGACACGCTGTGATCCGCCGCGTAGTCAACTGGGTCTTGGTCGCTGCCGTGATCGGGCTGGCCGCGTCCACCGCGGTCCTGTGGTTCACCCCCGACACGACCGGTAATCACTCGCTGATCATGGGGGCGGCCTGGGTCTCCCTGGTCGCGTTCCTCGCGCTGATGGTGTCCCTGGTGGTGCAGCTCGGCTACATCGTCGTGGACCGGCTCCGTCAGCTCGCGGCCGACGCCGAGCAGCGGCGGGGGCGGCCGTGATGGACACCACGCGTGCGGCGCGGGTGGGCGGCGGCCGTGGCTAGGGCTGCCCGGCAACCGGGCGACCTGCGCTCGACGCGCCCCGCCCCGCCCTCGTCGGCCCCGGATCCCTCGACACCGCCCCCGGCGGCCCCGGCCCGCTCTTCGCGGTGGACCGCTCGGCGGGTGTGGCTCATCGTCGCCGGCACGGCGGTGCCCATGATCGTCGGCTGCGCCGGCATCGCAGTAGTGGTCGTGTGGCCCATGGCGGTCGGCCCCAGCTGCTGCACCAGCCCCGGTCTGGCCGTCACGGAGTACGTCGACAACACCCTGGGCGCCGGCTATTTCCCCTCCGCCGACCCGACTCGGGCCAAAATCGCGTCCTGCTCGGATGCGGCGAACAAGCGGAGCTCGGCGGCCCTGACCGCCAAAACGCTCCTCACGACCGGAGCAAGGGCCGACGCGTACGAGACGTTCCCCCACGACTCCCGGCCTGGCCCTGACGGTGCCACCATCGTGCAGACGGAAGTCCAGATCACGGTGGGTACCGGCGCGACCTGGTACACGGGCATGGCCTACTTCGACGTCACGGTGCGCCCCATCAAGGGCGGGAGCCGCTGGTGCGTCGACTCCATCGTGTCCATTCCGGATCCGCAGTGAGCACCGCGACCCCCGATGTGCAGATCCCCCAGGCCGGTGGCCGGTGGCTGCTCGGCGCGGCCGGGGTCTCCGTCCTGACCTGCTGCGCGGCCGGCGTCCTCGGCTGCGGCGGGTACCTGTCGGATCCGGCTGCCGGCGATTTCACCTCGACGGTGGTCGGGGTGCCGCTCCTCGCCCTGGTCCTCGCCGCGCTCGTCGGCATGGGCCTGGGGGCCTGGGCCGGCTGGACGGATGAGCGCGGCGGCCGAAGCCAGCCGCGCGCCCTGGTCCTCGTCGCCACGGTGCTGCTCGGTGCCCTGCCTGCGGTCGTGGCCTACCTGGTGGCCCGGTGGATCGCGGCACGACAGGTCCGCTCGGACGTGCACCTGCGAGAGCAGCAGGCCGCGGCTGTCTGGGCCGACTGGGAGCGGTACTGGGCGACCGTGCCGGACGGTCTGGCTGCGGCCCGGGAGCTGGCCAGCCGGGACTGGGGACGGCCGGGCGCGGTGGCCGGCCTGGTCCTGGACCCCCCGGCCCGGCGGGTGCGCGTGGCCAGCCCCCGGGGCGCGGCGCTGGTCATCGGCCCGCCCGCCTCCGGCAAAACCACGGCCGTGATCATCCCCTCCGTGCTCGTCGCCCCCGGCGCGGTGGTGGCGTCCTCGATCAAGCTGGACGTGGCCCTGGCCACGGCGGCCGTGCGGGGCCGGCTCGGCCGGTGCTGGGTGTTCGATCCGGGCGGCGACCCGGGGGCGGTGCCCGGGATGGAGCTTGCCCGCTGGTCCCCGCTCGTCGGCCTGGACACCTGGGACGACGCGCGCCAGGTCGCCTCCCGGATCGCCATGGCGCTACGCGGTGGGGACGACGGTGACGACAACAACATGGCCCACTTCATCGACAAGGCGCGTGACTGGCTGGAGATCTTCCTGTACGCGGCGCGACTGTCCGGGGCGGACATCGGCACCGTGGCCAGCTGGGCCGGTGCCCCTGACCAGCCGGCGACCCTCGCCCGGATGGACGAAGTACTGCGCCCGGGCGGCGCGATCGACTCCGACTCGGAGGGCCCGGGACTGGCCCGCGAGCAGCTGGCCGGCCTGCTGACGATCGAGCCGCGGGAGCGCGGCAGCATCCGCTCGACCCTGGCCCGCATGGTCCGCATCTACGGCGCGGCCTCGGCCCGGCGGTCCGGAGCTGACCCGAACTTCGTCCCTGACACCTTCGTGCGGAGCACGGACACCCTGTACATCGTCACCCCGCCGGAGCGGGTGGCGGAGTACGGGCCGGTGATCGGCGCACTGCTGGAAGCCATCCGCCACGCCACCTACCGGCGGCACGCTGCGGAGGAAACCGGCCGCGAGCCTCGCCGGCCGCACCTGACCATGTGCCTGGACGAAGTGACCAACACCGCGCCCATCGACGTCTCCTCGATCGTGTCGGAGGGCGGCGGGCAGAGCCTGCACGTCATCGTCGGCACGCAGGACCTGGCCCTGGTGCGCGCGAAGTTCGGGGCGGCGGCCGACAGCTGGTTGACGGTGTTCCGCTGCAAGATCGCGCTACCGGGCATCCTCGACCCGTACACCCTCGACGCGCTGAGTAAGGCCAGCGGAGAGTACGACCGCACCGTGGTGTCGGTCTCGCAGTCCACCAGCCACCTGACCCGCTGGCACATCCGCCACACCCGGCGGGAGCCCAGCTGGTCCACGCAGTCCACACCCCGGCTCCGGCCCGGCGACATCGCCCAGATACCGGAGGGCGCCGCGATCGTGTGGACCGGCGCGACCTGGTCCATGATCGACTGCCCGGGGTTCTACTCGGAACCGGTCTGGCTGGCCGCGATGCGCCCGGCCGTGCCCGTCTACGGCGACCGGCCCCCGGGTGGTCCGGGGGCCGGCGGGCAGAACTCCAGCTAGATCAGCTTGCCCAGCGCGTTGAGCGTCTGGGCGACAATGTGCTTCCGCTCGGCTCTGACCTGGCGGGCGTCGTGGGCCGCGTCGCGGTGGCGGTGGTCGGGTCCGTACAGGCCGGCCTGCCCCGTCTGGGCCACGGCCCGCTCGTAGAGCCAGTCCGCGTCATCGGACATCAGGACCGTGAGGGTGGCCCGCTCGTAGTCGTCGGCCACCCCGGTCAGGTGCTCGGCGGCGACGGCCAGGGCCTCCTCCGCGACGATCCAGCGGTGGTGGGCGGCGATCCAGTCGGCGGAGCTGGCGGTGGACAACGCGGTGTAGGCCAGCCACGCCTCCTCCCTCGCGGTGGTGACCGGCGACACGGCCGCGGCCTCGGCCAGGGCGTGCTCCACGAGCGCGTTGTGGTGGTGCGCGGCCTGCCAGCTGTGCGCAGCGGTGCGGGCGGCCTGGTCGTCCTGGCCCCAGTAGCGGGGCTCGGGCTCGCGGCCGGTGTACCCGTTGATCGTGATCGGGGCCGGCGGGGCGGGCGCGGGCTTGGCGGTCTTCTTCATCGGAATGTCCTTCGGTCAGACGATGATCAGGGCGGCGACGAACAGGAACAGCCAGTGCGCGGACTGGTCCAGGGCGTAGGACCCTGTGCCCAACGAAGGGTTATCCGGGCGGTCGGTGTCGGCGTACTGCGGGCGCGGTGCCCCCAGCCGGAAGAACGCGGCGTGCCCGGACAGAGCGGCCAGCCAGGCCAGCGGGGCGCGGCGGTCGAGCAGGTAGTGGGTCACCGCGCTGACGGCCAGGCCGGCGGCGACCCGCCCCGGGTGCAGGTCCAGGTCCAGGCGGAGCTCCACGGCCAGCAGCGCGGCCGCGGCCGTCACCGTGTAGGTGGCCACGTGCCGGGCGCACGCCAGCCGGCCGACCCAACCGGGCCGCCCCTTCGTGTTGGCCTGGTGGTCGGTCTGGATCCAGTGATCAGCGAAAGTGTGCGCGAACAGCAGCGCGAGCAGGGCGGCGGCGAACACCGCGGCTTTGTCGGTGGGCATGATGGTGGTGCCTCCTGATTTCGGGTTTCAGCGGTCGGGTGGTGCGGTCGGCCCCCGTGTCTTGTCCGGATCGGGGGCCGGCCGGTCTACTCCTCGTCCAGGTCGTACAGGTCCTCCGGGGCGTACCCGTGCGTGCTGCACAGGTACGGGGCGGTGCGGGTGGCCCGCGTGTAGAACTCGCCGTCACACACCTCGCAGGCGACCAGCTTCCGGCCCCGCCGGGCCTCCCGCGCCTCTTCGCGCTGCTCGGCGGCGATCTCCAGCGTGTGGTCCGCGTCCATGACCAGCCGATCGGTCTCGGTCACCAGCCGGGACAGCAGCTCGGCCGGGGTCTCCAGGGTCGTCATCACGATGTCCTCCTGTTACTCGGCCCGAAAGCCCTGGTCGATGGGGATCCAGCGCGGGGTCCGGCCGTACTGCTCGATGAACACCGGGGCCATCTGCTCACGCAGGTTGTCGGGGTCGGCCTCGCGGTCCCACGACCCGAACACCTTCCCGTCCCGCACGGCCTCCCACGCCTCGGCGGTCTGGCGGAGCTCGTAGACGCACGTCGACGGCCGGCCGGTGGCCCACCGCTCCATCCGGCTGGGCGGGTCGCGCAGGATCTGCTCCCGCTGGTACTGCACCGTGCTCGACGGCGCGGCGGAGGCCGTGGCCAGCTGGCGCACGCTGCCGCCCGCCTGGGCGTGCTCGCGGACCACCGCCCGGCGCACGCCCTCCAGGCGCGGCAGCAGCTCCTGGTCCAGCTGCGCGATCACCCCTGCCCAGTAGGCCACGCCCCGCTGCGGGGCCTCGCCGGCCGGCCGGGTCCGCAACTCCACCAGCGCGTCCAGGGTGGATCCCAGCCACGCGGCCATCGCGGCCACATCGGCCTCCAGCCCCTCGTCCTCGATGGGGTCGAACTGGTACACGATCCTGTCCGGATATCTCTGCACCCTCACGTCGTCACGCTCCCTTTGGTGTACGAAAGTTCGTACACTCATGCTGTACGAAAGTTCGTACAGCCACAAGGGAAGTGTCAGCGGCCCGACACCAGCCGGGGCCCACTTATCTACGTAGATAATTTAGATTCCGAGCCCTCTGGCCTCGGGAAATGCTGGAGGTATGTACGCCTAAAGCTCGCGGATCTCGGGGCCGTCCGGGACGATGCGGCGTAGCCGGCCAGCGTCACCCGTGATCACGGGGAACCCTCGGCCCTCGGCGGCGATCAGCACCACGGCCGCGGCTGGGTCGAACACTCCGGCGCTGTCCAGCAGCTCGGCCACGGCCTCGGGGTGGGCGGGCACGGTCAGGATCGCGGGGTGGTCCAGCAAGCGGGCGAGCAGGTCGGCCTGGTGCGGGTAGACCATCGTGGCCTCGGCCACGGCGGAGTCCGGCACGATGATCTGGGCGCCGGAGGTGCGGGCCAGGCGGAGCCAGACCAGCGCGGTGGTGTGGCTGGTGAGCAGGGCGGCTAGGGCCGACCCGTCGAGCACGTATCCCGTGACCGACTCCGGCGCGGTCACTCCGCGATCGGCAGCAGCCGGCGGGCCTCTGCGTCCCCGGGCCAGGACATCCCGAGCAGGCGGTACCCGTCGCGCCACTCCTTCAGGGTCGGGGTGCCGCCATCGGCCAGCAGCTCGGCCTCGATCAGCTCGGCGCGGGCCTCACTGCGGCCCAACTCGGTCGACAGGTCGATTTCCATGCCGACCACGGTACGCCCGGCCAGCGCCTCCGCAACAGTCGGCGGTTGTGCTGCGGTGTCCGGCAAGCGGTGCGCTCGGTAGCGTGACGTACGGTAATTCCATGAGCGCTTTGGATGACGGCCAGGTTGCGTGGATCCAGTCTCAGGTACAGCGCGGTGTCCGCACCCGCCAACATGAACGGGCGGCCCCGGCCGTGGTCACGGCGGCCCGGTTCTGCGCCGACCCTGCCACGGTCGCCCGGGCCGTCCGCGCCGTCGCAGAACTGCACGCCGATGGTCTCCTGCGGGCGGGGCTGGACGTGGCCGCGCGGGCGCTCGTCGCTGACCATCCACCGACCGCAGACATCACGCTGGTTCTGAACGACCCGAGGAGCGACTACCGCGCTGATGACGTTGAAGACCCAGCCGGGACGTTGCGGGCATACACCCGGGGCGAACCGGAGCGGGCCTGGCAGCAGCTGGCCACCCGCGAGCGGCGACAGATGACCCTGATGGCGTTCGCGTTCACCCTGCACGAACAGGCCGCCCACCCCTCAATCCGTCCCCACTCCAGCGTGATCTAGTCAGGCTGGGCGGGGACTCCACTGCGTGCACCTCTGGCCAGGTCCTGCGGTTACGGTCCGGGGATGGTGCGGTGGCGGCTGGTGTGGGAGAGGTACACGGGCGGCCGGCGGGAGCTGGTCGTGGACTCCGTGGCCGCGCTGCGGGCGGCGCGGCGGGTTGCCCTGGACCACCCGGACACGGTGGCCGTGAAGTTCTTCCGGCTGTACGACAACCGGAGCTCGGCGGCGTACTGCGCGGCTGGGCACGCGGTGCCTCCGGCTCAGGTGAGCGTCCGCGACGTCTGCCGGTGCGGCCTGGCGCACGTGAACATCGGGAGCTGCGGGCACCTCGGGTGTACCGCGCCCCGGGGCTGGGATCCGCCCTTCGGGGAGGGCTGCGGGCCGCTGCCGGAGGATCCGGAGAAACCTCGAGTTCCACTTAGGTCACCCTAAGTTGATCTACAACATATGGCACATTATGGTGTTGCCCGATCAAGATCAACTAGATCAGGCGTGGGGGTTGGCCATCCGCCACTGGATCGCGCCCACCTTGCTGGCGAACATGAAGAACAAGCACAGGAACACCTGCAGCTGACCCTCGACGTCCAGGCGCTCGACCTCGGGCACGTCGTCCCACCCCAGATCCTTGCGGCTGGCGGTACGCCGATTGAAGATCCGGCGAGCCAGCTCGTGGTGTGCGTCGCTGATCTTCAGCGGGTGCATCTCGCGGATGTCGTAGCCCTCGGGGAGCGGCAGACCGGCCAGCTCCTTCGGGTACCGGGTCATGATCCGGGCGGAGGTGTTGACCACGTGCAGCGCGATGGCCGGCCCCATCTGCATCTGCTGGACCATGCTGGCCAAGACGTCGACGGGCACGACGTCCTCCGCGATGCTGACCGGCGTGTTGATGTCCAGGTCCAGGCGCTCCATCGCCAGCGCGATGTTCTCCATGACCTGGCTGGCGTTGACGACCACCTGTCCGCCGCCGCTGATGCTCGCCCTGCCGTGGTACGGGTCCAGCAGCTCGGCCACGGCCTGGTCCTCGGCGGCGGGATCCTCAGCGGCCGGGTCCGGCTTGCGGCGCTTCCAAAACCATCCCATCGCTGCCACCTCCGGTGAACGTCGTCCCTGCTGGCGGCAAGTATGCCCCGGGCCTGCGACATTGCGGGACCTCGGCGCGGTGGCCGGTCAGCTCACGGCGTGCGGCCGGAAGTCTGGCCCGTCGACGGGCATCAGCAGCGGCACGGGTTGGCCGGTCTCGGCTGCGGCGGCGTCCAGGGCGCGGGCGAGCACGTGCGCCACCTGGGCGGAGTACTCGCCCGCCACCTGTGAGTACTCGAACAGGATCGCGGCCGCGGCGCTGGCCACCCCGGCCGGGAGCGTCACCAGCTCCGGCTCGGCCACCTGGGCGGGCCCG
Organism: Longispora sp. NPDC051575; assembly: GCF_040681875.1. Classification (NCBI taxonomy): domain Bacteria; kingdom Bacillati; phylum Actinomycetota; class Actinomycetes; order Micromonosporales; family Micromonosporaceae; genus Longispora; species Longispora sp. NPDC051575. Next base: position 20,542 of record NZ_JBFAZP010000023.1, read on the forward strand.
GGCGTGATCAGCGTGGTGATGCCCCGGCCCAGCCCGCGCTCCCTGTTGCTCACCCGACCATTGTCCCGGCGGTCACCGCGTCCGGGTCGTTGCGCCGCGCGGTGGCGGCCATCTCGCGTAGCCGGGTCACGACCATCCGGCAGTCGCCCGCCGCGCCGTGCGGCCCGTCGAGTCGCTGCCAGGTGTAGCTACCCCAGTAGTCACTCCACTGGCCCCACCACTCGGCGTAGCGCTCCATCGCGCACTCCACCCTCAGACCGGCCAGCCAGGCCAGCGCGGCCCCGGCCCGCTCGCCGGGGAGCCGGCGGGCCTCGTTGCGCAGGATCTCCATGTCAAACGCCCGGTTGTAGATCACCAGCCGCTTGCCGTCGAGGGCTTCGACCAGCTGGGGCCACAGGTCGGCCAGCCGGGGCGCGTCGGCCACGTCCTGGTCCTCGATGCCGTGAATCCGCGTGGCGTCGGTCGGGATCGGCTCGCCCGGGTGCAGCAGGGTGTCGAGCAGCAGCCGGTCGCCGGGGACGTCCAGGACGGCCAGCTGGACCGCGTACGCGTCGTACAGCCCGGTGGTCTCGGTGTCCAGGATCGTGGCGTCCGGGTCGGCCAGCACCTCGGCGGCCCAGCGGGCGGCGGCGGCCCGGTCGCTGTCGAGCTGTTCGCTCAGCGCGGCCTCGGCCTCCTGCTCGCGCCGGTAGTCGGCCACGCGCTTGGCGGCCGCGCACGGGTCACAACGCACTTCCCACCGCTCGACCCGCGTCGCGCACCCGGCGCCCCTGCACGGGACGCTGCGCTGGATCCACCGGCCGTGCTCCAGGACCTCGCGCTGCCGCGCGGTGAGCGGGCGGACCGGCCGGGCGGCGCTGACCTCGTAGAGGTGGACGTACTGGTGGTGCAGCATCAAGTGCAGCCACGCCACCGGGGTCAGCCCGGCGGCGCTGAGCCCCTGGGCACGTAGCTGGCTGCGGGTGGCCAGCCCCTCCGGCGCGGTGCGGGCCCTGTAGACCGGCCGGCCGTCCAGGTACCGCTCCGGCACGGCCACGGCGGCGGGCATCTCCTCGGGCATGGTCTCCATCGGATCGGTTCCCTTCGGGACAGTCACCCCGGCCGGGCCGGCCGGGGGGCGGGCGTCGGCTAGAACGGGTCTTGATCTGCGAACGACAACCGGCCGGGCTCGGCCTCGCCGGGGGTGACTCGGCCGACGTTGACGCACCGGGAGCAGCCAGCGGCCGGGGGCTCGCCTCCGCAGGCCGGACAGTCGACGTCGGGCAGTCGCCACTCGTAGGACGGCGGCCGGAGCTCGTCGCCCTGGTCCTCGGGCTCCTCGTCCCACTCGCCGGGCCAGCCGCGGCGGGCCCGCATCTGGGCGCTGGCCCACTCCTGGGCGGCGGCGACGGCGGCCGGGTCACCGATCGCGCTCAGCAGCCGCGGCTCCACCTGGTCGGCCCAGCCGGCGGACAGTGCCCACACCCGGTCATCGGGGGAGTAGTGCAGCTGCACGTACCCGGCCCCTCGTAGGGCCTCCTCGTCTCCGGCCCGGGTCACTTCTTGCCATCCTTGGCCGGAGCTTGGCTGGCCAGGGTGGTGGCCAGGTCGGTCAGCTTCTCGGTCAGCTCGGCGGCCTGCTTGGTGGCGGCGGCGGTGGCCTGGCGCTCGTGGTCCAGTTCGGTCTTGTGCTGGGCGCGATCGCGCTTGAGTTCTTCGGCCCGCTCGGTGCGCTCGCGCTCCAGCTCGGCCTTGTGGTCGGCGCGCTCGCGCTTGAGGTCGGCCCGCACCTCGGCCAGCTGCTCGGCGGCCGTCTTGGCGGCGGTGTCCTGGGCCTCGACCTTGGCGTGCAGCGTGATCAGCTCGCCGGCCTGGGTCCGGGCGGTCTTCTCGGCGGCGGTGCGGGCGTCGGTGGCTTCGGTCAGCTGGGTGGTCAGCGCCATGGCCCGCTCCTCGGCGGCGGTCAGCTGACCGGCGGTGCGGTCGGCGGTGGCGCGGGCGTCGGCCAGGTGCTCCTCAAGTTTGCCGGCCCGGCGATCGGCGGCGGCCAGGGCGTCGGCCTGGCGGTCGCGCTCGGCGGTGACCGTGGCCAGCTCGGCCCGGGCGGCGTCGCGCTCGCCGGTCAGCTCGCGGGTGGCCACGGCGGCGGCGTCCACATGGACAGTCAGCGCGTCGATCTCGATGGCGGCGGCTGCGGCCGCTTCCTGCGCGGTGGCCAGCTGGCGCTCCAGCTCCTCGACCCGCGCGCCGCGCTCCCGGATCGTCTCGCCGGCCTCGGCCAGCCGGGTCTCCAGGTCGGTGGCCCGCTTGTCGCCGGCCTGCACCTTGGCCTCGGCCTCAGTAAGCGCCAGGCGGGCGGTGTCGCGCTCTTCCAGGGCGGCGTTCCGCTCGCCCTGGGTCAGCAGCACCTGATCGGACATCTCGTCGGCCAGTTCGCTGGCCTCGGCCCTGTCCTTGAGGGCTTCGGCCAGGGCGTCCTCGGCCTTCTTCCGGGCCTGCTTGGCCAGCACGGCCTCGTTGCGGGCGTCACTGACGGCCTTGCCGGTCTCCGCGTCGACGGCCTCCAGCTCGGCCTCCACGTTGTCCAGGTCGGCGGACTTCTCGGCGGCGCGCACGATGAGCCCCAGCTGATCGACCAGCACCACGCCGATCGTGGTCTGCAGTCCGGCCACGATCTCGCGCACCTGCTCCAGTGCGTCCCGGGCGGTCTTGCCGGCGGCGGTGACGGGCTTGGCCGGCAGCTTCCCGGTGTCCACCAGCAGCGCGCCCTCGGGGGTGCGCCGGGTCTTGGCGGCGTGGAACGCCTGGGCGTTGTGGTCGGTGCGTTCGCAGTAGCTAGGCGCCCGGCCGGCGGTGGCCCCGGCGCGGGGGGCCACGGGCCGGTCGCAGAGGTCGAGCTGGGCGAACTTGCACAGCGGCTTGACGTCGCCGGTCTCGGCGGGGGGGTTTCCGTTCTCGATGTCGCTCATGTCTGAATCCTATCATTGCTATCATATGTTTGTCAAATTAATGAATGATAGGAATGAATGATAGGAATGGTAGGTGTCGGCAGTCGGGATGTCCGTTTTGGGCCGGCTCGGCTGGACGGGCGCTCGGGCGGTGCGGCGCTGGGGTTTTGCCTGCACAGCAGAGGGCGGGGCCCTGGTGGCCATCCCGTCGTCTGGGCTCCGCCATGTCGGGCCGGCGTTCGGGGCGCAACCGCTCTTTGGTTGCGGCTCGGGCGCTGGTCTGGCATCCCTCCGGGCAGACGTCGGGGTGGCCACCCTGGTCACGACCGGACCCACGACGTACGCCGCGGCGGCGCTCGGTCCCCCCGGCCATCCTGTTGGCCTGCCCGCGCGGCGAGCGCAACGCTCTTGACCTGCCCCTGCCTCGGGCCGGCGGCCTACTCCCCCACCTCCTCGTCGGCGCCGGGGTTCGGCTCTCGCCCCTCCGACCCGCAGCTGCCCGACTCAACCGCGTACCCGACCCCAGCCACGGAATGGCGACCCGCGAGCAGCCGGCGGCGGTCCACGTAGGTCGGGGACACCACCTCGACCACCACGGCGGCCGACCACCCCACCCGGGTTGAAAGAAGAACGGCGGCCGACCACCACCCGGCCGGACGGCCGGCTACCTGGGAGCACTGACCTGTCTGCTCGTGCTCGACCTGACCGACCACGCACACGCTGCCGCCCTGCCCGGGTGGCTCTTATCTACGTAGATAGGCGGTATCCTGATGGGCATGCAGTTCGTGATCGCGGCACCCGTGGAGCTGGTCGACGCGCTGGCGGAGCTGGTGGAGCCGCTGGCGGAGGTGGAGCGGTCCTGGCTGGAGCGGTCCCGCGCCGCGGCCTGGGCCCGGCCGGGCGTCGAGCGGCGCGACGCCCTGGCGGCGGTGGACGATCAGCTGCTGCTCCTGCGGGAGCGCGGCGAGCTCCTGGGCACGCAGGGCGCGGTGGTGGCCCACCACCTGCGCGCCATCCTGCGGGAGGAGGGCTGGGACGTCCGGACGTGGCGGGCGGTGCCTGCGGGGGTCAAGCGCCTGCCGGGGCGTCCGCTCGGCCGGGGCGAGCGGCAGCTGGCGGACGGGGATCGCGGCGGGCCGGCGCGGCTGGTCGTGATGCTGCCCGATGACCTGGGGGACCTGGTGCGCCGGATCGCCTACCGGGTCTCGCGGCCGGCGGTGGTCAAGCTCGCGGGCAAGGTTGCCCGGGCGGAGCGTGAGCGGCTGCGCGGGGAGGTCCTGACCACGGGCGACCTGATCCGCGCGGCGGCGCTGCGGGCCCTGGGCAGAGAGTTCTACTTCTACAGCCCGCAGCGTCCGGCGTCGTCCTAGCGGCGCTCGATGCCGCCGAACACCACGGCGTAGTCGTCGGCCAGGCCGGCGGCGTCCAGGCCGTCGCGGAGCTGGTCGTGCTGGTCGGCCGGGAGCCACCCCTGGCGGGCCCCGGCCTGCAGCATCGCCACGGCGGACACCTGGCGGATCCGCTCGGGGCCGTGCTCGGCCAGCAGCCGCTCCTGCAGCTCGGCGGCCCGGTCGGCCTGCCCGGCCCCAGCGGCCTGGGTGTACTGCGCGAACAGCGTCAGCGCCTGGGTGAACGCGTCGAGCTCGGCGGCGTCGGCGTCCGACGTCGCACCCTCGGCCACCAGGTGCTGACGCAGCTGCTCGGCGCGGCCGTCGTCGCCGGAGCGCACGGCCTCCCCCAGCTGGCGGGCCTGGCCCACCTCGAACTCGTACCCGGTCTCATCGAACATGGCGCGTCCCTCCGGTTCGTCTCCTCCACGGCCCAGTGCTTGTGTAGCTGTCCCCCAGGGGTAAACCTACTTCTGGGTAGGTTCAGGTGCTCCGGCGTCTGGCGGCGGGGTCGCGGCCGGCGACGTGGCGGGCGACGGCTTCGGGGCCGGGGCGGGCGTAGCGTTCCAGGCTGCGGACGGAGGCGTGTCGGGAGCGGGCGAGGAGCAGCGGGGTGCTGGTGCCGGACTCGGCGTCGTGGGTGAGCGCGCTGTGGCGGAGCTGGTGCAGGTCCCATCCGGACAGCCCGCCGAGGTCGGCCGGGGCGATGTCGGGGTGGGCCAGGGCGACGGTGTGCTGGTCGAACAGTTCGGCGGCGCGGCGGTAGGACAGGCGGGCCCGGCCGGTGTCCGGGCACAGGTCCCCGGTCGGGGTGGCCCTGGTCGGCAGCCGGTCGGCGAGGAACAGCGGGCCGCGCGTCCGTCCTGCGAGGAGGTGCGGGAGGAGCCGGGCGGTGCCGGTCTGCCAGTGCACCCAGCCGACGTCACCGCCCTTGCCTGTGACCCGGGCCCGGTTGGACGGCCGGTCGCAGTCGCCGACGTCGAGGAGCAGGATCTCGTTCGCGCGGGCCGCGGTCTCGTACAGCATCCGCCACAGGGTGCGCTCGCGCACGGGGACATCGAGGCGGAACAGGGCGTCGACCTGCTCGACGGTCAACGCCCGGGTGGTGTCGACGGTGACCTTCGGTCGCGCCCACCCCAGCGTCGGATCCGAGGCGAGCCGGCCGGTGACCCGCCACCAGCCGATCGCCGACCGCAGCGCCGCGAGGTGCCGGGCCCGGGTCGCTGGCGCGAGGCGGGCGAACCGTTCATCGAACGCGATCCGCAACCGCTCAGCCCCGGCCGGGGTGTCCAGCTCGGCAAGGACGAAGCCGGGGCCGAGCCGGCCGGCGAGGGCGTCGAGGGTCTGGCGGTACTTGACCGTGGTGCCGTCCGACCAGGCGGTGCCGGTGTGCTCGGCGATGAACCGGCCGGCGCCGGCGACGAAGGTGTCGCCGGTCGCGGCGCGGGGGAACTGGTGGACCTGGCCCATGATCGTCAACGCTCCGGATCTACCGCAGGAAATGCGTACCCGTCCAGTGTGGGGCGAGGGTGCGACGATTCCCGGGAATCCCCGGCCGGAGCCGGTGGCCCATTTTCGCGATCTTGGGGTTGTCGCGGGGAATCCGGTAATTCCTGCGACAACTGGCCCATGATCATCCTGGTTTACCCCTGGGGACACGAACACAAGCGCCGGGCCTCCACAGTGGCAAGATCCACAACGCGCCACCGGGGCCCATCTATCTACGTAGATAATAGTGAGACGGGGCGGGCATGACCAGCCGCGTGAGCTGGTCAGACAGGCAGGATCGCCGGCAGTGGCCGGCCGACGTCGGCGCGGATCTCGTCGGGCAGGCCGTACTGGAGCAGGGCCAAGCCGGCCGGGTGCGGGGCGAGCAGCGCCACCTCGCGGCAGCTGCGGCGGTACTCCGCGCTGACCGGCAGACCGATGTACGCCAGTCCCGGCTCGGTCCAGGTCGGATCCAGTGCCCGGCCGGCCGGGCCGGAGCACCACGCGTGCTCCGTGGGCATCGGCTCGAACACGCTGCTGTAGCCCTCGACGTAGGCCAGGCCGCTGGCCATCGACCACAGGGCGGCGGACACGTAGCAGGTGCCGGTCGCGCCCTGGTGGTGCTCGGGGACGTCGACGGTGCTGCCGACGCCCGGCGTGAACAGCCGGCCCTCCGCGAGCAGCAGCGCGGCGAACGACCGGTACCGCCACCCGGCCATCCGCTCGGGGGCCTGGCGGTCGGCCAGGTGGGCACGCAGGGCCAGGTCCCGCAGGATGTTCTCGGTGGCGGCGTTCACGGTCTCGACCCTACGGACTCGACAACGGGCGGGGGCAGCTCGGGCCAGTCCTCGACGGCCGGCGCGGCGGCGGCCTTCTTGGCGGCCCACTGGGCACGCAGGGCGGCGAACCGCGCGCTGGCCTCGGCCGGGCGGTCCTCCGTGGCCACTGCGACGGCGGCCAGGGCGACGGCGGCCGCGGCTACCTCGGCCCGGTGGACGTGGTGGACGGTCTGGTACTCGGCCACGGTGCGCCGGTACCCGTCCGGCGTCATCGCCTTGAGCAGGGCCCGCAGGTACGCGGCGGGGTCGTCCACCTGCTCCGGCCAGCGCCTGCCGCCGCGATACTCCTGGATCTTGGCGGCCAGCTCCTCGGCCGACCACTCCGGCGGTACCCACCGCCCGATTGTGGACGCGATCCGCATCCGGACCTCCCGCCGATCCTCGTCGGGGACCATCCAGCCGTACCCGTCCTGCTCGGCCAGCTGATCAGCCCGGACGTAGGCCCAATCGGCCCACTCGGGCCGCTGACGGGGTATCTTGGACGTCACCCCGCGTTGGTGCCTCCTAGGACGCTCAAGCGGTGGTGATCCAGGTCGCGCCCCTGCTCTTGGTGATGAGCGCGGAGCGCCTTCTCCCTCCCGGCCGGTAGGCCGGGCACCCGTCCACTGGCGGGAGTGGATTGATCTTCCTGTCTTCTCACCCAAAACCAAGCAGGAACTTGAGTACTCACCTAGAGCTCCCACGGAGGGGGGGACGAAATAGGTTTCACGTTCCGTCGCCGTGGCGGCCAGGGTGTGGGTGTGGATGGTGCCGGCGACGGCTGCCCGTAGCCGGGTGCGGCGCACTGCCGAGACCCATGCCGCGCCGATCTCGTCTCGGGTGACGGCGGCCAGCTCGGCCAGGGCGGCCTCGGCATGGTCCAGGTGCTCGGCGGCGTTGGCCAGCAGCAGGGTCAGCAGGGCCACGGCCTCCTCGCGCCAGGGGTCCAGCTGGTCGGTGGTGAAGTGGTGCACGGGTCGCAGGTCAAAGACGCTGCGGTTGTTCCACCTGCCGGTCTCCAGCCGCTCGTCCAGGCTGAGGCGGCCCCCGCGTACGGTCTCGTGCATCCATCCGCACCCGCGCGGGTTGTCGACGGCCGGTAGCCGGGTGGCCCGCCAGGTCCTCGACACTGACCGCTCCTTGCACCCGGCGAGCCTGGCCACCCACTCCCGGCCGGGCATGGCAGAACGGCCAGAGCGCCAGTCGGCGGCCGTGGCCATCGCGGCCATCACCAGCCCCACCCCGCCCTTGCGTCCGCGCCGGCTGGCCCGGGGCCCGTAGAGCAGGAACAGCCCACCGGCCAGCAGGTCCACGGAGCGGCCGAAGCCGCGGCCATCACGGTGGGCGGCCAGCTGGTCGTTGATCCTGGTCGTCCAGTCCCGCCAGGCGTCGCGCTCGGCCTCTGCCTCGGCCCGCACGGCCAGCCGGGCGAACTCCGCGTTCACGGCGGCCTGGTCGGCGGCCCGGGCAGCCTCGACCTGGGCGCGCACGTCGGCCAGCCACTCGTGCCCGCACAACCAGCAGCCCCGGGTCGCAGCGATCCCCCGGCGCCCGGCGTCGGCGGCCTGGTCGGCGCACACCGGACACTCAGACTCGGCGGCCTCGACCTGGCCCACGGCCTCCCACACGGCGGCGGACAGCTCGGCCAGGCCGGCCCGGCGGGCGCGCTCCTGGCGGCCGGTCCCGCACGGGATGCACAGCGGCGTCGGGTCGCCCTCGATCCGAAACGGCAGGCCCTGCCGCTCGATCCCCGACCGCGCGCACCCGGCACACTGCACCTGCACGCCGGTCGGGTGCAGGGTGCGGCCGGCCTCCAGGTCCCGCAGCGCGATACGCAGCTGGCCGGACCGGAGCACGATCGAACCCGCCGACGTCGAGCTACGAACCGGCGGGGCGAGAACTGAAACGGGTAGGTCCGAACGTCCAGAGTCTTGAACTTCCGAAGCCAAAGACTCCGGCGTGTCGATCTTTGGACGTGGGGTACCTACCCGGTGGGCCTGGTGTATCCTGGCCTCCGTGGTAGTGCGCTCTAGGGCGCAAAAATGGGGCTCTTGTCACCTGGCAGTGACTCGGGCCTGACAGCGGTACGCAGCAGCGCGGTGGTTGATAGCCCCACATCTGGGCCGGAGAGCTTGGCGGCAGCCGGTCTACCAGAGGGTGGGGCCGATTTTTTTCGATCGGCCTCCCGAAGATCCATACGTCTGCGGGCGATCCTAGTCCTTCTTAACGCTCCGCACTCGCCTTGAGCAGATGGCTCGGCGTGTCCCCCAAACAGACAGCGGCCCGGACATCCGTCCGGGCCGCCGGCCTTGATGGAGTCAGTGCAGGGCGATCAGCTCCCAATCCCCGGTCACCAACCGCTGCACGCGGTAGGTCACGGTGGGGTCCACGGAGTGGTCACCGTCCAGAGTGGGCAGTGCCGCGACCGGCCGGCCGGCGCGGTACAGCACGTGCTCCTGGTCCTCGTCCAGACCGGTGCCGGTGACCAGCAGCCCGGTCCGGCCGGCCCGGATCGTGTACGTGCCCGGCAGCATCCAGTACTGGCGGGCCTGGCCGGCGGTCATCAGGTCCAGGCTGATGATGCACTGCTGGCCGGCCTCGACTCGGGTGTCCAGGATGCCGACCACGGTCCCGGTGTCGTCTGTGGTGCTCACTTGCTCCTCCGTTGGTTGGGCGCTGTCCCCGGGCGCGGGGCGCGCGGGGTGGGGTTGGTGGTGACCTGGACTCCGGCCCATCGCACGTACACCCGGCGGGTTTTCACCGCGTCGCCGTGCTCGTCCAGGACGTAGCCGCGGAGGTATCCCCAACCGCGCACGGACGATGCGGTCTCCGCCCCCGTGACCCTGAGCCGCAGCTGGTGCTGGCCCGCGAACTGCGGGCTGGCCTCGGCGGTGAGCAGGACGGTGGTGCCGACCGGCGGCACGTCCTCGCTCACGCTGCGCTGGACCACGGGCCCTCCCCGGCGCGGCCGGGCTTAAACGCGTTCCACTGCGGCGGCGTGGCGGCCTGCTCCGCGGCCAGGGCGGCGCCGGGCTCTCGGCGCGGGTACGGCGGTCGGGTCGGCACGGGCTCCCGGCGGGGCCCGCGCACCTCGGCGCGGCCCCGGGCGGGGGCGGGCGACTGCGGCCAGACCGGCGGCACGTCCTGGGCCGGCGGGTCGACGTACAGCGGGTGGTCGTAGAGCGCGGGCTGTCCGCCGGCCAGCTCGATGAACCGCGCGGCCGCGGCGCGGGCGGTGCACTCGGCGTGTCCGCAGTACTCGCACTGGCCGGCGTGCAGCTGGTGCGTGCGGTACTGGCTCACGGCCAGGACGTAGGTCGGGGACTGCCGGATCCGGGCGTCCGCTTGGGGCTGCGGGACGCACTCCGGCCGGGGGGACGGGGCCACGGGGCCACCTCCTACAGGGAGGGTCGACGGTCGCCGTGGGGGAGTCCGCGCGGTGTCGTCGGCCAGCTGAGGCAGTCACGGCGCGTCAACGCGTGACCACCCCCTCAGGCTAACTCATGAATCCTGAATTACAACTCCTGATGTACGATCGGCGCGTCACGTACCCCTCCCTGGGGCCACGCTCAACGGTGAGGAGACTTAGGCCATGACTGTCTCGTTTCAGGTGCGGATCCTGGCGAGTGAACTGCGCCGCCTACGGGAGCTGGCCGGCCACACGCAGAGCCAGGCCGAAGAGGCCGCGGGACTCACGGCGGGCTCGCTGAGCAGGTACGAGACGTGCACAAGCGCCATCGCCGTGCCAGCCGCGCAGCTGCTGCTCCGCGACGTCTACGGGGTGCGGGGCGACCGGCTGGACGATCTGCTGGAGCTCGCCCGGGTTGGCCGTCGACGGCGGCCTAAGGGCTCGGGCCCGGGCGTGCTGTGGCCTCCAGTGGAGGACCTGGCCATCTTGGAGCGCGACGCCTCGACCATGCAGACCCTCGCCCTGGTCCTCGTGCCCGGCGTCCTGCAGACGGAGGACTACGCCCGGGCGATCCTCGGCGCGGGCCGGCTCGGCGCGGACGTGGAGAAGCACGTGCAAGCCAGGCTCGGGCGGGCTGAGGCGGTCTTCAACCGGTCGGATCCGCCGGAGTACTGGGCGATCCTGCGGGAGTCCGTGCTGCGCTGCCACGTCGGCGGCCGCGACGTGATGGCCCAGCAGCTCGACCACCTGGCGGCGGTCGCGGACCGGCCCCGCTGCATGATCCAGATCATCCCCGACAGCCATGGCGCACACCCGAGCATGACCACGGCGTACGTCCTGCTGAGCTTCAGCCTGGCGCCCGATTTCAAGGTGGCGTACCTGGACTACCCCACGGGCAGCCTCTACATCGACCAGCAGCCTGAGGTGGGCACCTACGCGGGGATGTACCCTCACCTCGTCGCTGCGGCGCTGCCGCCGGCTGAGTCGCTGGCGCTGATCCACAGGACCCGTGAGGAGCTGTACACATGACCCACCCCCACCCCCCGCGCTACATGCTCGACTTCGGCGACGGCCTGGCCTGGCACAAGGCCACCCCGTCCGGCGACAACGGCGGAGACTGCCTGTACATGACCCCGGCCGGCCCGGCCGGCCAGGTCGGCGTCCGCGACGGCAAGGCCGGCTCGGCCGGGGCCGTCCTGTGGACCGCCCCCGGCGACTGGGCCGCGTTCCTCGACGGCGTGCGGTCCGGCCGGATCGGCTGACCCACAGACACGAGCAGGGCCCGCCGGGTGATCCGGCGGGCCCTTCGTCGTGCGGGAGCTGCTACGCGGCAGCCCGGCCTCCGATGCTCAGACCTCCGGGCAACGTCCGGATGACCGGCGCGCGGTAGGCGGGGGCCACGTACCCGGCCCGGCCGGCCGAGCAGGTCACCAGCGCCACCAGTTCGGCGGCGGCCACCTGGTCCAGGTGCCCGATCGGCTGCCCCCGGCGGGCCAGCTCGACCCTTCCGGCCGGGTCCACCGTCAGGGTCCAGTCCTGCGTCCCGTCGTCCAGCACTTCCACCCCGTCCGGCCCCTCGGCCGGCCGGTACGTCCAGTCCGGGAGCCGGGCGTGCAGTGCCTGCGCCAGGCGGCGACCCGCGCTCACGACAGGGCTCCCGCTGCCCCGGGCTCGGCGTCCAGCCACGCGATGCGGGTCCGGCCGGCGTGGCCGTGCACGGTCAGCACCTCGGCCACGGACCGGAAAACACACAACTGCTGTACCCCGGTCGTCGTCCCTCGCCACCGGAGTACCACCTGCTCGTCGGGGCCGTCCCCGAACGCCACACCCCACGCGATGATCCCCGTGCCGGACACCCCGCTGGGGTCGTCCAACCGGTGCAGCGCGAACCTACGCGGCACATCCGGCAGGATCTCGGCCATCCGGGCGGCCGGGTCCGGGCTCGGCCGGGTCACGACGCGCTCCCGACCAGCACCCCGGCGACCCGCGCCAGCGCGGTCAACTCGTCGCCGGCGGACACCGACGTGACCGGCGCACCGGTCCGCGCCGGCGCGATCACCTCCATGTGGTCGGCGGGCACCGACGACTCCACGATCTCGACCGGCGCACCCGTCAGGGCCTCCACGGCCTCGGCCACGCTGCTGCCGGCGAGCCGGAGCACCACCACCCGGGCCAGGTGCACAGCCAGCAGCACCTCGCCAGCCAGCAGCACCACCTGACCCACGGCCGGCCAGTCCATCGCCACGGCGTAGCCGGTCACCCCAGCCAGCGCCAACACCTCGGAGCTGGTGGCCACCACCAGCGCGACGGACGGCGCGGTGGCCCCGGTCCGGATCAGCTGCTCCCGGGCCGACGTGATCGGGTGCAGCACCGTGTCACCGGCCTGCATCAAGTGCGGGAGAATCCTCATGATCCCCTCCTGTTAGGGGGTCTGGCCCGGCGGGCGTTACTGCGCCCAGTCGAGCGGTTCGAGGAGGGGTCGGGCCGCCAAGCCCGGCCCCTCTGTTGCCGCCACGATAATACTTGCATTACTTGGAAGGCAAGCGTTACGGTGGTTGTCAGCTGGGATTTCAAAGATTGGCGCGCTGGCTTAGCTGGCCTTGCACGCATTGCCGGGAGGGAGGTGGACACTGTCGTGGACAGCAACGCCAACCATGCCGCCGATAAGACGGGAACCACGATGGCTCCTTCACCCCTGGCCTTCCAGGAACACCTCCCGCCCGACGTCCTCAAGCAGCTGCGCCCGGCACTCGAAGCGATCAAGTCATCCCCGAAGTTGTTCCACACCACGTACGGGGTCGTGAACCAGAAAGGCGGCGCGGGCAAGACGGCCACGGCCGTCACGGTTGCGGCCATCTGGGCACTGTGGGGCCTGCTTATCCGGCTGATCGACAGCGACCCCCAGATGAGCTCCGCGACGTACTGGCTCCTGCAAGAGCTCATCCTGGAGCTGACCCTGCGCGGGATGTACTTCGGGGAGTGCACCCTGGACCAGGCGACCGTGCAGACCTCCATGGAGGGCCTGCTGCTGGTCCCCAGTTACGAGAACCTGGCTCAGGTGGAGTACGCCCAGCTGCCGGACACCAACATCGCACTACGCGGTGCCATCGCGGACTCCGCGATCCCCGCCCACATGTCGCTGATCGACTGCCGCCCGTCGCTCGGCGCGCTCACAGCCTCGGCGCTCGTGGCGTCCGACCAGCTGATCATCCCCTTGAACCCCAGCGGCATGGACCTTCCGGGATTGGTCGAGCTGTCCAAGACCCGCGCGGTGATCAAGAAGCGGCTCAACCCGGGCCTGTCCGTGGCGGCGCTGGTGCTGACGCAGGACACGGGGCAGACAACCCTGGCCGGGAAGATCCGCGAGCAGCTGGCCGTGGACTACCCCGACGCCCCGCGGTTCCGGATTCCCCCGTCCGTGCGGATCAGGGAGGCTCCACTGACCGGCGAGCCCCTGCCGACGTTCGCGCCGCGCTCGACCGCGAACGGCGCCTATGCCCTGCTCGCCGCTGACCTGCTCATCCGGCGGGTGGCCGCAGCATGAGCTCACAGAAGGGAAAGCCATTCGTCGTGGGCTCCACCACCGCAAGCCCTGAAACCGAACTCCTGGAAGAACTCGGGGTGATGCCACCACGGCCTGCACCTGCGGCCACGCCTCCACGGGCGGAGGAACCTCCGTCCCGACCCCCGATGACGGTCTACGTCTCACGCGACGTGCAAAACGCTGCCCGGGCGGCGGTGTTCTGGACGAACAACAAGCCCGGCGGGTTCGACAACCTCTCTGACCTGCTGGAAGACGCCCTAATGGCTCGAATTCAGCAGCTGGCCGACGAACTGAACGACGGCCAGCCCTTCGACCCGGTTCCGGAGGGCCGCCGACTGCGGCGCGGCCGCCCGATCGGCCGGTAACACCAGCACGGCGGGCAATGCCCGTAGTGCAGCTAATGCAAGCAATAGGAAACCCCGGCGGGGGCTGGCAGGCCGTATTCCGCCGGGGGTCACGAACAGAGAGGAGTACCCTCGTGTCCAACTACAACGTTACGGCCCCGGGCGCTCGCGTACGAGAGGTGTCCCGGTGACCTGGAAAAACGTTGAAGAGCTCGCCGGCCGGGTGGACTGGCCGGCAACCGGGGCGGTCGTCGCCCTGGTCCTCCTCGCCGTTCTGGTGCTGCTGCGGATCACGCGGCGTAAGTCGGATGCCGCCACGGTTGAGGCGAAGCACACCACTCCGTGGGTGGACCGCGCGATGGTCATGCTGATCGGTGGGGTGGTGACCGGCACCCTGGCGCAAGCCATGTGGGGCTTCTTCGAGCACAAGCTGGGGATCTCGGATCCGTGGCTGCTCTGGCCCCTGTTCGCGGTGCTGGAGGCGTCGCTGCTGTACTGCGTCCGCTCGGCGCGGCGGATGCTGCGCTGGACCCTGGATCACGACCCGGCTAACGCCAGCGCCGGCCCGGCCGGCAAGGTGCTGGTGTTCCTGATCAGCTTCATGGCGGTGGTCGCTGCCTCCGACGCGCACAACGGCGGAGCGGTCATGTTCCGTCTGGGGATGCCGGTCCTGGCGCTGATGCTCCTGCTCCTGGAGATGTGGGAAGAGAGGTTCAGGGCTCGGACCCTCGCCGGCCTGGCCGGTCCCAGCGGACTTAAGCGCTTCCTGCCGGAGTGGCTGCTGGTGGCGTTGGGCCGCTCGGAGCTGGAGGTGTCCGGCCTGGCCCTGGTGCGCTACACGCGGCGGGTCGCGCGGATCTGCCGGCGATTGGACTACCTGACCAGCCGGGCGACGGGCAAGGACAAGCTGGGCCGGTTCACGGGCTGGATCATCCGGGGCCGGTCGTGGCGGCTGCGCGGGAAGCTGGAGCGGCTGATGTACCGCGCGCCGGAAGGCGTGACCCTCGCGGCCGTGCGGCGCATCAACGCCGGGCTGGCCACCATGGAGAAGTTCGGCGGCCAGGTCGACACCGAGGTGCAGAACATCGAGCGGGCCATGGCCGATGCCGCGGCGAGCCACGCCGAGGGCCCGCGAGCCACGGCCGGCGAGCCACTGGCCCGCCCCGATGGCTCGGTGGTCCAGGACGGGCCACTGCCGGTGGCTCACCCGGGCCACGCCGATGGCCCGGTGGCCCAGCCCGATGGCCCGGCGGTTTCGGTCGCCGTGCCAGTGACCCGCTCCAAGCAGCACCCGGCACCCGGCGAGCCACTGCCGGCGAGCCAGTGGCCCGCCCCGGTTGGCCCGCGAGCCACGCCCGATGGCCCGCTGGCTCAGCCCGTGGCCCGCGTGGCTCAGGCCGATGGCCCGGTGGCCCGCCCGGCAGAGCAGGCTCCGGTGCCGGCGGTGCGGCTGGAGTGGCGCCCGTCCACGCAGCAGCCCGTCGACGTCCCCGCCGACACTGCGCCGCTGCTCAACGGCCCGGACGCTGACGGCGGAGTGCTGCCGGTCTCGCCGGAGCTCGGCCCGATCGGCTACGTGGGCACCGCGCTGGACCGGGGCCACCGCCCCGCGGGCGTCAACGGCACGCACGCCCCCCAGCAGGGCGGCGGCCAGGTCGCGGTCCTCGACACCCCTGCGAGCCACGGCCCGGGCCACGCGGTGAGCCAGCCGGCGGGCCACGCGAGCCAGACCGATGGCCCGCGAGCCACGGCCGGCGAGCCAGTGGCTCACCCGGATGGCCCGGCGGGCCACGGTGGCCCGCAGCGAGTGGCCCGCGAGCCATTCCCAGTGGCTCACCCGAGCCACGACGGTGGCCCGCGAGCCACGACCGATGGCCCGCTGGCTCACGGTGCCCCGGGTCCGGTGGCCCGCGAGCCACGACCGATGGCGCAGCTGGGCCAGCCGGCGAGCCACGCGAGCCAGACCGATGGCCCGCGAGCCACGGCGGATGGCTCGGGCGAGCCACTGCCGGAGGTGCTCGTGGAGCGGGCCGGCGAGGCTCGGGCGCGGATCCGCAAGCTGTCGACAGGGGAGGACGCGGCCGCGGAGTCGGCCACGGCGTACTCGAGGATCGGCACCGGGGACGTGCGGGAGGTGGTCTGGCTTGACGGCCTGTACCCGAACACCGCGCTGGACGACGTGGACCTGGAAGAGTTCGCCCGGGTCATCTACCGGGCGTCGACGTCGCCGGACTTCGAGCGGCGGCTGAGCGATCGGGCGCTGGCGGAGCTGTGCGGCCAGTCCCGGCGGTGGGCGGCTAACCGGATCTCGGAGGTGACCGCGGCCGACGTCGAGCAGCAGCCCGGCTGTGGCGACTGCGCCAGCGAAGCGAAGATCCCTCAGCAGGGCGGCGGACAGCCGGCCTGACCTGCGTCGACGGGTCCGACAATGTCGGACCCGTCACGTATGGTGATCAATCTCCACCCTCAGATTCACACAAAAAGGTGCCCGGCAGGTGCGCGAACACCTGCCGGGCCAACAGAGAACAGAGGTCTCTGCCGTGTCAGTACGCATCATTGCAGCACCCCCCGAACTCGCGCAGCGGGTACTCCAGAAGGTGACACTTTTGGCTGAGCCGACGTGCCCACCGGCCTCGACGGCCCCGGGCGGCGGCCTGCCGGACCTGTCCACGTGGACGTTCGCCATGGTCGGCTTCGGGCTGGCCATCCTGCTCATGATGGCGGTGATCAGCTTCCGCCAGGGCGGTGGCGGGTCCAGTCCGTCCGGCCGGGCCACCCCGAAGCAGCTCAAGGCCTCAGAGCTGACCCTGAAAAAGGTGAAGGCCAAGACGTACAAGTCGATCCGGGTCGAGCTGGCCAAACTCTCAAAGGATGCGCGGAAGAAGCTCGCGCCGGGGGAGTTCGGCCTGCTCCTGGGCAAGCTGTACCCCGGATTCGATCCGATCGCGCCCCTGGGGCGGCTGGAACGGTGGGCACAGCGGACGTTGCGGTGGTGGGGCCTGGACCTGTACCTGACGCTGGAGGAGGTCGTGCTGCTCATCGCTCCGCCCCGGGCCGGTAAAACCTCGTGGATGGCGGCGCGGGTCGTCGACTACCCGGGCAGCGTGGTCACCACGTCCACGAAAACCGACCTGTACGAGCTCACCCGGGGTCTGCGCGCCAAGCGCGGCGGCCGGGAGCACCTGTGGAACCCCGAAGAGCTGGGCCGTGCCCGAGAGTTCGTGTCCACGTTCCGGTTCAGCCCCACGGCCGGCTGCGAGGATCCGGACGTGGCCATGGAGCGAGTGGCCAGCATCGTGGGCCCGCAGGCTGGATTCTCCGGCGTGACCAACGCCAGCTTCTGGGAGAACAACACCCACAAGGTCTTGCGCGGGCTGTTCCACGCGGCCGGCCTGGGCGGGCTGCGGATGAAACACGTGTGGGCCTGGGCGTCGAACTCCTCCGACATGACCCCGCTGAAGATCCTGGCCAGCCACCCGGACACGGCGGCCGGCTGGGCCGGCGAGCTGGCCGGCCTGCACGCGAAGGAAGCGGCGTTGATCGGCAACATCTACGCCGGGGTGGCCGACGCGCTCAGCTTCATGGCCAGCCCAAAGATCGCGGCGACCATGGACTGCTCGGCTGCCGAGTCCTTCGACTTGGACTCGTTCATCCTCTCCGGCAAGGACACGCTCAACCTGATCGGGAGCCACAAAAAGAGCAGCGGCATCGCGCCCCTGTTCGCGTGCTTCACCGAAGCCTTGTTCTCCAGGGCCAAGGTCTTGGCCACCCACAACGCCAAGGGCAAGCGGCGCCTGAACCCGCCCCTGGGCTTCATGATCGATGAGGCCGCGCTGATCTGCCCCATCCCGCTGGCCAGCTGGGCCCCGGACTCCGGCGGCCGCAACATCTCGCTGGTGATCTCCGCTCAGGACATGGAGCAGCTGTACATGGCCTACGGCCGCGACGGTGGGGAGGCCATCTTCAACATCGCCAACACGAAGATCATCCTGGGTGGCGGCACGGGCGTGGAGCACCTCGAACGGTTCTCGCGGCTGTGCGGCATGGTGGTGCGCAAGGGTCTGGAGTCCACCACGACCAGCGGGGACGGCAAGGTCTCCCGCCACCGGCCCCTCGTGGAGCAGCGGGTGCTGACCCTCGACCAGATCAAGGACTTGCCGCTGGGCCGCGGCCTGGTCGTGCGCGGCCGCACCCGCGCGGTCCTGTTCGACTACCCCGACATTGCCGACCTGCCCGCCGTGGTGGCCCAACTGGCGGAAGAGGGCCGTACGGTCGACTTGATCCAGCTGGCTGCGGACCTCCGCGAGGCCGAGCTGCGCGACGAACTGCCCAACCAGCGCAAAGGCACGGCGGACGAACCGGCCACCACCTGGGAGAACGGGGAGGCCCAGCAGTGACGACACCCAACCCGAACGAACTCGCGGGCCTGGTGGCGGCCATCGCCGTCGAGCAGACCCAAGTCCGCGGTGACCTGCGCACGGTCGAGACCAACGTGGGCGCGATCGAGACACAGATGGCCCAGCTCCCGGCAATCAAGCTGGCCATAGCCAAGATCGCCGACTCCGTAAAAGCCCTCGCTGGCACAGAGGAGGAAGAACCCTCCGCCCTGTGGGACTGGTCCACCATGACCCGCAAGGATGCGGAGCTGGCCTGGTCGGAACTGTCCACCTGGATGGACACCGTGCTGTCCGGCGTCTACCGCAAGGTGGCCGGCGGCGGCGGGAACCA
Source organism: Longispora sp. NPDC051575 (assembly GCF_040681875.1). Taxonomy (NCBI): domain Bacteria; kingdom Bacillati; phylum Actinomycetota; class Actinomycetes; order Micromonosporales; family Micromonosporaceae; genus Longispora; species Longispora sp. NPDC051575. Next base: position 39,188 of record NZ_JBFAZP010000023.1, read on the forward strand.
CTCGGACCCCGACATGGCCCGGCTCGCGGTGTCCATGCCCAGCCTGGGCGGCGACAACTCCAGCGGCGGCCTGGTGCCCGTCTGCTGGATGCACCACCCGGACCTCGTGGCGGAGCTGTCCTGGCTGTGCCAGATGTGGCTCAGCATCTACCGCACCCCGGCCGGCACGGCCCGCGTCGGGGACTGGCACGACCGGTACCTGCCCGGCGTCCTGGCTCGCATCAGCACCTCCACCGCCCGGACCTGCCTCAACCAAGCGCACAAGCCCCTGCGCCCGGCTGCGGTCTCCTCAGCGGACGCGCTCAGCGCGGCCATCCGCGCCGACGTCGCCAACCGCGAACAGTAACGCCAGCAATACAAGCATTGAGGGCCACACCATCCGGTGTGGCCCTCAATGCTTTGCCTGCTCAGCTGGCTTTTCGGCTAACCGGCAGACCCGGCCCGAACTTCCCCGCGTCGATCAGAGACTGGATGTAGGGCGGCCAGTCTCTGCGCAGCAGGTCCCGCAGGAAGTCGCGGAGGTGTTCCCGCTTGTCCGGAGTGATCCGCTCCTCCGTGCCGTTCGTGAAGGACAACACAACGCCCTTCACGGTGGCATCGGCAATAGTGTGTGCCATCCGCGCGTTGGTGCCGATCATCAGCTGCGGGGTGCGGATCACGTCGCCGGCCATGTAGTCCAGGGCGGCCTCCCAGTCGCGCACTCCAACGTCGTACCACTCGAATCCCTGGTGGTACGCCCACAGCGTGAGGTCGGAGAACCAGACCACGCTCCGCTCCGGGTTGGCCTGGCGGTAGGCCGTTGCCACCTTGAGCAGTGCCCGCACATCGGCGGGCAGATCGGGGTCCGTCACGAGATCCGGCGCGATGGCAATCGCGCCCTCCCACACGGGGCCCGCCTTGTCCGGCACGGGCAGGACCCACATCAGCCAGTACTGCGGGTACAGCAGCCGGCCCGCTCTCTCCACGGCCTGATCCTCGGCAACCATGAGGGTGTCCCCTTACTCCCGCTCGATGCCCATAGATGGAGTCTGAGTGCGCTGGACCGTCGCGTCCAGTGCTGGGCGCTCCCGGGCGGCCCAAGCCGCGGTGCGCTCGGCGGCGGCCTCGGCCTCGACTGCGGCCCGGGCGGCCCGTTGCGCGGCCAGCTGGTCGAGCGCGGCCTGCGCTCGGTCCACCTCGGCTGCCAGGTCCAGCTCCGGCTCCACCTCCGGCGCGGTGGCCGGCGCGGCCTCGGTCTCCAGCACCGGGACGGTCTCCGGGTCGGGCTCGTCCAGGTCGACGTCCGGCCGGTGGTCGGCGGCGGCCAGGTCGGCCTCCCACAGCTCCTCCGGCACGGCCTCGGCCTCCGGCGCGACGTCGACGGGCTGCTGTTCGGCCTCGGCCGTGGGCTCCACGTCCTGCTCGGCGGCGGCCGGGTCGACGTCGACGGCCGGGCCGGGCTCGTCCGGCTCCGGTGCGGCGGCCGGCTCCACGTCCTGGTCCTGCTCGACGTCGGCCGGCTGGTCCGCGACTGCATCGGGGTCCAGCTCCTCGGCCTGCTCGACGTCGACGGGCTCCTGCTCGGCCTCGGCCTGCGGCTCCAGGTCCTCGGGTTCGGGTGTCACGTCCTGGTCCTGCTCGACGTCGACGGGCTCCTGCTCGGCGGCCGGGTCCAGCTCCGGGCCGGTGTCCGGCTCGGGGGCCTGGTCCAGGTCCTGCTCGGCTTCCCTGTCGGCGGCCTCGCGCTCCAAGGCCTCCCACCACGCATCCAGGTCCACCGGCTCGGGGTCAACGGCGTACGCCTCGTCCGCGTCCGGGGCCTCCTTCGGCGCGAGCTCGGCGCGGCGGTCCAGCTCAGCCTGCGCACCGTAGGCGGTCTCCCGCTCGCGGGCGGTGCCGGCGTGCCACTCGTCGTAGGCGGCGTTGATCTTCTCCAGCTGCTCGGTCTGCCCGGCGTGGAAGTCGCCCATCAGCTCGTAGGCGGCCAGCAGCCGCTCGGCCTGCTCACGCTCGGCCGGGTCAGCGACCGTGCGGGCCTTGTACCGGGTCTCCTTGACGGACAGCTCCATCTCGTCCACGGCCACGTACGTCTCGCGCATGACGTCGCTGACCTCGCGCGGGGCCCACTCCCGGGCCCGCTCGTACTGCTTGACGCGCAGCAGCAGCTGGGCGTCGGTGGCCTCCGCCAGCTGGCGGGCGTCGACGTCCAGGCCGAGAGCCTTGTGGGCCTCGCGCCAGTCGCGGTGCTGCTCCACCATCGCCGGGGCCGGCGCGGTGCCCAACACGTCACCGGGCGCAAGGTTGCGGCCGTACCACTCCCGGTAGGCCGCGACGGTGCCGGCGCGCTGCGTCCAGTCCAGGCGGGCAATCGGGTCTTCCGGCACCGGGCCCAGCCGGTCCAGGGCCCACGGTGGCGGCTCGGCGGCCGCGCGCTCGCCCAGCGCGGCCTTGCGCTCCTCCAGCTGGTTGGCCACGGTCAGGGTCCACTCCCTGTCACGGGCCGGCAGGTCGGCCAGGGTCCGCTCGGGGTAGGTCGGGCCCGTCGGGGCCAAATCCGGCTGCCGCTCGGGCAGGATCTTCTCCGTCAACCGCCAGTGCAGCACAGACGGCAAAGTGTGGGCGGTGGGAAGCTCCCGCCAGGCCACCGCCTCCTCCAACAGCTTCTTGGGGTCGTGTCCGTCCAGCTCGGCGGACCGCACGAGCCGGTACAGGCTGCTGGGGTCCTCGCCGTTGAGCCGGGCGTACAGGTCCGGCCCGAGCAGCCCGGCCATGTGCCGGTCCAGCTGTGAGCGGCGGCCCAGCTCCTGCATCTCGATCCACTTGGGCCCGTTGTTCAGCATCGACTCGGCCAGGTCCTGGTCCCGGCGCAACAGGTCGGTGGCCGACAGTTCGGCGGTCCGGTTCTCCATCGCCCGGGTGGCGGCTTCCATGGCCGTCTCGCGCCGCGGCTCCGGGTTGTCGTGGCTCGGCTCTTCCTGGATGTGGGACACCTCGTTGCGGCTGCGACCTCGGGTCAGCACCACGTACAGGGCTTCGGCGCTGTCCGGCATGCCGTGACCGCGGCCCTCGTCCACGGTCGCGCCCTGCACGCCGTGGACGGTGGTGGCGTAGCCCAGCGCCACC
>NZ_JBFAZP010000024.1:0-38489 GCF_040681875.1 Longispora sp. NPDC051575
TACACCGTGCGGCTCACCGTCACCGACAACAAGGGCGCCACCGGCACCACCACCCAGACGGTCGCCGTCGCCACCGGCGGAGGCACCGTCCCGGAATGCACCGGCAGCGACGTGCGCACCCTCGGGAAGAACTGCCAGCGCACCAACAGGTCCGCGACCGCCGGCAACTACGACTACCTCTACCTGTACCTCCCCGCCGGCGTCACCCAGCTGCGCATCACCGCCTCCGGCGGCACCGGCAACTGCGACCTGTACTACAGCCCCAGCACCTGGGCCACCACCGGCACCTACACCAGCCGGTCCACCAACCCCGGCAACGCGGAGACCCTCACCGTCACCAACCCGGCGGCCGGCTACCACTACATCAGCCTGTACGCCACGACCACCTGCGGAGGAGTCACCGTCAAGACCGAGTACTAGAAGATCCACAGCGCCCCGAGCGCCGACACGTGCAGCCCATCCGGGCCGACCGACGGCCACCACGGGGCCACACCGACAGCGGGCGTCAAGGCCCCACCGGCTCCCCGGTCTGACGCCCGCAACGAGGGCCCACACCCACAACCCGCCGCACTGAGGGGACAAACAGCGGCAGGCAAAGGTGTGGGCCCTCCGGGCGAAGCTCATTCGCGGCCCGGATTCCAACGGTCGACGTCGGACTCTTCGCGATCGGCGAGCCCACGGTCTGAAGCACCGCTCCCGACCGACGCGCTGCGGATTCCCCGCCAGTCAAGATCGGATCATCCTCCGGCAGCTTCCGCAAGCTCGAGGACCTCGACCTGCCACAGGTCGCCGCGATGATCTCAGGCGGCGGCGGGCGCGGGCACCGCGTCATGAGTGGGGCGGATCCACGCCTTGTACGAGCCCCCTGGGTGATGTGAGGCCCACCCTAGCCCTGGGATTCCCGCCCGACCGGCCGCACCAGGCCGCCCGCGCCACGGCTCACTTCGGGGGCAGGGCTCCCGCATAGTCCAGGCCCCGATCCACCCACGCGGTCAGGCCCGCCTCGGAGTCACACGCCTGGGCGTTGACGGTCATCCAGCCCGTCAACTCCCGCCCTCTCATGATCATCGTATCGGTGCCCGGCTCGGCCAGCAGTTCCTCATGCCGGTCGGGGTCGACCCGCACCAGCAACCCGCCCTGCCCACGGATCGCCACGGCCATGTTGCCGTTGACGAGCCAGGCGAGCCCGCCGAACATCCGCCGACTGCTCATACCGGGCCGGCCGGTGACGAGGTCGGCGACCCGCTCGGCGAGTTCGGGGTCGAGTGCCATCCCAGCCTCCTGGTCACTGTCCCCGACGGGCGAACGCGTCGAACGGAGTGCGATCGAACACGAACCGATTGTGCACGATGAGCCCCTCACGGACCGTGAAACACTCGGCCGCGGGGGCGCTGGCGGCCGGGACCGTCTCAGTGTCGTACATGATCAAAGCGGTGGTCTCGTCGCCGAACGCGGCGATCAGCTCCGCCCTGATCAGCACGTGTTCGGCGAGCGGGGCCAGGAACGCCCGGTACGCCTCGACGCCTTCGATCCTGCCGGCCGGGGCCTCGCAGACCACGTCCTCGGCGAGGTAGCTCATCGCCAGGTCAAGGTCCTTGCCCGTCCAAGCGGCGTGGTGGGCGAGGGCGATCTGCAATGCTGAGCTGATCATCGTCATTCCTTCCGGTGTCGGTACAGGTACAGACACCAGGAACGCGCGGATCGGAACGGTAGTGGCCAAGATTGTTTTCGAGGACCTCGTCCGGGCCCACCGACGCGAACTGCTTCTGCACTGCTACCGGCTCCTGGGCTCGCTCACCGACGCCGAGGATGTCCTCCAGGAGGTACTGCTGGCCGCGTGGCGCGGCCTCGACGGCTTCGAACACCGCTCCTCGACCCGGACCTGGCTGTACCGGATCGCCACGAACCGCTGCCTCAACGCCCTCCGCGACCGACGCGTCCCGTCTTCACCGACCCCGCCGTTCACGCCACCAGCGCCGAGCCGGCTCGGGGAACTGACCTGGCTCCAGCCCTTCCCGGACGTACTCCTGCAGGGGCTCCCGGCGACCGACCCGGGTCCCGAGGCCCACTACACCGCCCGCGAGGCCGTCGAGCTGGCCTTCATCACCGCGCTGCAACGCGTCCCACCCCGACAGGCCGCCGTCCTGGTGCTCTGCGACGTGCTGGGCTACCCGACAGCCGAGACCGCGACGATGCTCGGCACCACCCCCACCACCGTCAAGGGCCTCCTGCAACGCGCCCGGGCGTCGGTGGACCGCGCCCGGCACGGGGTCTCCCACCCGCCCGCGCCGGGCGACGACGATGTGGTCCGCCGGTTCGCCGCCGCCTACAGCGCCGATGACATCGATACGGTCGTCGCGCTTCTCACCGACGACGTCTGGCTGTCGATGCCACCAGCCCCGCACGAGTACCTCGGCGTGACGGCGGTCGCGGGCTTCCTGCGGGCCGGCGCCGCCTGGCGGGCCGGCCACCGGTTCCAGCTCCAGCACACCACCGCCAACGGACAACCCGCCCTCGTCTGCGCGTTCGACGACGGCCGGCCGGCGGGCCTGTTCGTCCTCACACTCGCCGACGGCCACATCCGTGGCCTGACCCGTTTCCTCGACGAACGACTCCTGCGATACCTCCACCCCGTCACCAACGTTCGCCGCCCGTGAGCCCCCATGCCCACCGCACTGATCAGCGGTGGGTCACCGGCTCGGCTGCGTCAGTCTGGGGCGCGGCGGCTTCTCACCGCAGGTCGCGTCGTTGGAAGGCTGCCCACCCGATGGCGAAGAGCACCCCGGACATCGCCAGGGGTGCGATGAGCGCTGCGGGTGGTAGGCCCTGGGCGAGGATGTTGCGTTGCAGGTACCAGTACCAGGGCAGTGCGTAGCGGACCGGTGCGAGGGCTTCGGCCATGGGCAGCAAGCTGTGGATGAGGTAGCTGCCGATCGCGACGGCGGCGGGGATGGCGACGGAGGGGCCGCGTCGGCCGGTGGCCGCGCCGATGGCGTAGGCGAGGCTCAGGTGCAGCACGGCGAGGGCGAGCATCGCCGCGGCGGCGGCGATGAGATGCCCGGCGGATATGCCCGCTAGCGCTCCGGCGGGCCGGCCGGATGCGGCCAGGGTCACCGCGAACACGACCCCGAGGAGGGTGAGTAGCCCGATGGCTGCGGCGTAGCGTTCGGCGGCCACGCGGGCGCGGGTGACGGGGTTGGCCAGGAGTGGTTCGAGGCGGCCGGTCTCCTCCAGCCCGCCGATGGCCGCCGCCCCGGCGCCGATGCCGAAGACGAGGAACAGGACGGGGGCGACGGTGGAGAACAGGCGGGCGTGCAGGTACCCGGCGGGTGAGGTCATGGGGACGGCGGCGTCGTAGCCGATCATGTTGCGGAACGCCTCGGGCATGGTTTTGAGGAGGTCTTCGACCTGGGCCTGGTCTTTGACGGCCGGGTAGAGGGCGACGGTGAACACGACGAGCGCGGCGGTGCCGATCGCCCACCAGGCGGTGGCGCGGCGGCGGTCGGCGAGCATGCGGCGGGCGACGATCATGACCGGCCCCCGTCCTGGGTTGTGTAGTAGGACAGGAACACGTCTTCGAGGTCGGCTTCGTGGGTGATGATCTGCTCGACGGGCAGGGCGGCGGCGGTTTTGATCACCGCGTCGACGCTGCCTTCCACGACCAGGCGCAGCAGGTCGCCATCGGCGGTCGCTTCGACGACGGTCGGCAGGGCCGCGAACGGGGCCGGGTCGGCGGGGACCGTCAGTCGCAGGTCGATGCGGGTGCGTGCGGTGCGGCGCAGCTCGGTGATACCGGCTTGGGCCACGACGACGCCTTCGCGCAGGATCGCCACCCGTCCGGCGAGGGCCTCGACCTCGGGGAGGACGTGGCTGGACAGGAACACCGTCGCCCCGTCGGTGACGAGTTCACGGATCAGGATCAGGAACTCCTGCTGCAACAGCGGGTCCAGGCCCGACGTGGGCTCATCCAGGATGAGGAGTTCCGGGCGGTGGGATGCGGCCTGGACGATGCCGACCTTGCGCCGGTTCCCGGTGGATAGCTCCCCGACCGGTCGGGACGGGTCGAGGTCGAACCGGTCCAGCAGGGTGCGTTCCCAGGTCCGGTCGCGTCGGCCGCGCAGGTCGCCGTAGAAGTCCAGGAGAGTCTGTGCGGTCCAGCGCGGGTCGACGGGGAGATCAGCGGGCAGGTACCCGATCCGCGCGCGCACGGCCGGATCCGCGCCGCTGCCTCCGAGTACCTGGGAGGTGCCGGAGGTGGGGCGCACGAAGTCCAGGAGCATCCGGATCGTGGTGGTCTTGCCGGCCCCGTTCGGGCCGAGGTACCCGAACACCTCGCCGCGTTCCACCCGCAGGTCGAGCTGGTCGACGGCGGTGAGCGTGCCGAACCGTTTGGTCAGGGCGTCGGTGTGGATCGCCGGGCCGTTCACAGCACACGCCGCAAGCGGGCGGAGCTGGGGCGGGTGTTCATGGCGGTGGCCTTTCGCCGTCGGGTCATCGACTCGCCGACCAGGCTTCCCGGCACACCTACCTTTCAGCGTAGACCTTCGAACACCCCGTCGGGAGTGTCCCGCCATGCCCTCCACGAACCACACCGCCAGTACTCTGGTTGCCAGCCCATTCTTGGTAGCGGACGGGCGTCGACGTGACAGCGGACAACCGTTGAGGACCGCGTGACGTAGACCGTGTCGGTACGGCGGCCGGCTATCTGGTCATGCGGGCGATCACTACTACGACAAGCACGAGCACGAAGCTGGACGCCAGCAGCCACAACGACACTTCGGCGAACCCGCGCCGCCCGTTCCGCCGGAGCCGGCGCAACACCCAGGCGAACGCCGCCGGCTCATGTTCGGTGCGGGCCAAGTCGTCGGGTGGGTTCATCACGCCAGAACGCTACCGCCACGGCCCGGCCACACCAGGCCATCGCTGAGCGTCGACGCGACCTGGAATGGAATCTACGGTCATGTCGGGGATGGCCGTTGTGGGTCGGGCATGCGACACAGTTCGCGGCCGGGTCCGGCGGGTTGGTTAGGGTCCTAAGGCGCGGCCAGGAGCCGTCATTCTCCCGTTGTGTTGGTCTTTTCGAGCCTTGACAGGCGGATACATGGTGTCAGACGCGCTCGTGGCGCCCTTGACCCGTCAATCTTCACTGCTACCTATGCCTGGTTCGCGGTTGCCATCACTGACGGGGCTGCGGTGGGCGGCGGCGATGCTGGTGTTCGCCGAGCACGTCGTCAACCGGGTCCTCGCAGCCGATGTGCGAGTCCCCGACCCCGTGGCGGGGGCTGCGTGGGCACTGTTCTCCCACGCGGGGGCGCTGGGGGTGTCCTTCTTCTTTGCCTTATCCGGTTTCGTCCTCGCCTACTCCGCCCGCCACGGTGACACCCGACGGGCGTTCTGGCGCCGTCGATGGGCGAAAATCTATCCCCTGCACGTGGTCACAGCGCTGCTCGCCGCGGCTTTGCTTCTCACCACCGCGGGAACAGTCACGCCGTGGCAGGTGCTGGCCAACGTCACCCTGACGCAGGCGTGGATTCCCGACCCCGCCATCTACACGTCGTTGAATCCGGTGAGCTGGTCCCTGTCATGTGAAGCACTGTTCTACCTGTGTTTCCCGTTCCTGCTGCCAGCCCTGCGCCACATGTCGACCATCTGGCTTCGGTCGCTCATCCTCGCTCTGCCCGTCGTGGTTTTGGCCATCAACGTCGCTCTGATCGGCGCCGACCACGAGGTTGCCAAGTGGACGGCGTACCTGCTGCCCGCCGCGCGCCTCGTCGGGTTCACCCTGGGGGTGGTCGTCGCGGTTCTCGTCACCCGAGGGGAGTGGCGCGGCCCAGGTCTGGGCTGGTCTTTGATCCTGCTGGCGGTGGTCTACGCGGCGGCAGCCGAGACCCCCTACCCGGTGCACCTGCACGCGTTGACCCTGGGGCCGGTGGTCCTGGTCATCGCCGCGGCGGCCACTGCCGACCGTTCCGGCGTCCGCACCCTGTGGTCGAGGCCGGCCCTGGTGTACATGGGCGAGGTGTCCTTCGCCTTCTACATGATCCACTACCTGGTGCTGCTGGTCGCAGATCAGCTCGGGATGATCGCTTCCCCGGTTGGTCCGCTGAGGGCGGTCGCCGTCACGGCCGTTGTGTTCGCCACCAGCCTGGCTGGGGCCGTGGCTTTGCACCACGGGGTGGAAAACCCCGCCTACCGGCGCTTGAAGGGCCAGCGGACCTGACCGGATCCGTTCCCTCGGGCTCACGGTATCGCGTCGGCGGGGGAGCGGCGGTCGAACCGTCGGACGGTCAACGGCCTGGAACGAATGTGCCGGCGGCGTCGATCGCGGTCGACAGACCGGGGTGGATGACGAACACCGATCCGATTCCGGTCACTTCGAACAATCGTTCCAGCACCGGACGAAGGCCGACCAGGTGAACGCGTCCTCTGCCGCTCAGTGCCCGGGCCGCGCCGATGAGGACGCTCACTCCCACAGAGTCACAGAACGTCACCCCGGACAGGTCAACGACCAGTCGCAACTGGTCGGACTCGTACAGCGCCGCGAGGCGTCGCTGCAGGGTGGGCGCGGTGGCCACGTCGATCTCGCCGCAGACGGTCACCACCGAAACCGGGCCGTGCTCGGTCACGTCGACGGGCAGTTGACCTGCGGGCATCACGACCCAGCCGGGCGGGTGAGAGCGGGGGAGTACCGGCGGTGCTGCAAGGTGTGCTCCGTTTCACGGGTCGCCAAAGTCATCGCCGACCAGACTTCCCGGCACACCACCGTCGACACTACCGGCCGAACTCTGTCCACAGTGCGGAACTGCCGCCATGCGTGCCGGCACCGCGTAGCGGTGAGCCCAGGAGCAGTCCCTCCATCATCGCGACTCCGGGTGAGAGTTCCCGGCCCGCCGAGCCGTGCAAGGCTACCGGCTTCGTGGGTGCTGGTGTGCCGGCGTTAGCGTCCGGCGATGAGGCTGGTGTAGTCGGTGGCGGTGAGCGGCCCCTGAGACAGGGACGCGTCGCCACGAGGGACGGCGATGCGTTGCCTGTCGCGGGTGAAGACCACACCGTTGACGTCGTCGCGTGCGGTCAGGGTGCACACGACCTGCCCGAAGGCGAGGATCTCGTCGTTGCGGCTGACGGCGTCGAGTGCGGCGGTGACGGTGACCACGGCTTGGCCGTCGGTGACGCGTACCCCGGAGATGACGCTGCCACCCCACAACGCGCTGGTCAGCCCGGAATCGGCTTCGGCAGTGGTGGGACCGGCGACCAGGTCGCGCAGCAGAGTCTCGGCGGTCGGCACTTCCGGCGCGGGCCGTTCTACGGGGGTGAGTTTTCCGGCGCGGACCAGATACAGCGTCTGGGTTCTGCTACCGGTGGTGCTGGGCTGGGGGCTGGGTGTGGTCAGCGCCTGGTACGGGCCCCGCGGCGGTTGGATCGGACGGGCGGTGTCCTCGGCGCCGACGCCGCAACCAGCCAGCATCCCGAGCAGGAGCAGGACGGTCGCGGGGATGATCGGCCGGGTCATGGCAGTGCCTGGCCGAACTCGACACGCAGCCGGGCGCCGCCGCCGGGGCGGTCGAGGACGCGGGCGGTCCCCTCGTGGGCCGCTGCGTGTTGGGCGACGATGGCAAGGCCCAGCCCGGTGCCGTCGCTGTCGCGGCGCGCGCCTGCGGCGGAGGCTCGGACGAACCGGTCGAAGACCGCTTCCCGGTCGGCGGGACTGATGCCAGGTCCCTCGTCATCCACGTCCATCACACCGGTTCTCCCGTGACGGCTCAGGTGCACGGCGACGGGCCCGCCGCCGTGGTGTCGGGCGTTGTCGAGAAGATTGCCCAGGACCTGTTCGACACGGCGGCCATCCACCCACCAGAGGTCTTGTGCGTCGGGGTCGGCGGTGACGAGGTGCTCGTCGAGGCCACGCTGCCGGCAGGCGCGGCGGGCCAGCGCCACGACATCGACGTGCCCGCGGTCGGCGGGCTGGTCGGAGCGGGCGAGTTCGAGAAGGTCGGTGACGAGGGTCTGGAACCGGTCGACCTCGTCGGCGACGAGGCCGGCGGCGGTGGCGGTGCGCTCGTCGAGCCGGTCGCGGCGCGACGACAGCACGCTGACGGCCGCCGACAGGGTCTGCAGGGGGGAGCGCAGTTCGTGGCTGACGTCGGCGGCGAAGCGGCGGTCGCGTTCGAGGCGCTCGGCGAGGCGGTCAACCATCTGGTTGAACGACACCGCCAACCGATCCAGGTCCGGGTCCGGCGATGAGGGCAGGCGGGTCTTGAGGTCACCGGCGGTGATGTCACCGGCGGCGTCGGCGACCTGGGCGAGAGGCCGCAGGACGTGACGGGTGGCGTACCAGCCCAGGCCTGCGCCGCCGGAGGTGAGGGCTGTGGCCACCGCGGTCAGGACGAGGGCGAGGATGTCGAGGGTGTGGGCGAGTTCGCGCAGGGAGTCGATCTCGAAGAAGCCAGCGGTAGCCGACAGAGGGATGCCGACGGCGACGGCGGGCCCGGTGTCCAGTTCGATGCGTTGAGCGCCAGGCTGGCCGGAAGCGACCAGGGTTCGCAGGCTCTCCGGTACGGCGGGTGCGGTGCCGGCGTCGGCGTTGCGCCCGTACCAGCGGCCCTCGTACAGCAGTACCGCCCGCCGGTTGGCACCGGTGTCCAGCGATCGCAGCACCTCGGCGACATCAGGCTGCTCGGCCGACAGCCCGGCGTGCACGACGGTGGCGTCGAAGTAGGCGGCCCGTACGGCGGTGCGTTCTCGTTCGTCCAGCAGTGAGCTGCGGGTCAGTTCATAGGACAGCAACGCCATCGACGCGGACAATGCCAGGGCGCCGGCGGCGAAGCCGGCCGTGACGCGCGCGCGGAGCCCGGGGCGCCTCATCGCATGAGCTTGTAGCCGAGTCCGCGGACGGTGAGCAGGTGACGGGGTGCGGCGGAGTCGTGTTCTATCTTCTGCCGCAGGCGTCCGACGTGCACGTCGACGAGGCGCTCGTCGCCGATGTCGTACTCCCACACCCTCGTCAGGAGTTGCTGGCGGGAGAGGACCTGTCCGGGATGTTCGGCCAGCTCGCACAGCAGCCGAAACTCCGTTCGGGTAACGGCCAACTGCACCTCTCCCAGCCACACCTCCCCGGCTGTGGGGCTGATGCGCAGGTCCCCGAACTCCAGTACCGCCGGCTGCGGGGCGGCGGGCCGGGCGCGGCGCAACAGTGCCCGTAGCCGGGCGGCGAGGACCTTCACGGGCACCGGTTTGACCACGTAGTCATCGGCGCCGGCTTCCAGGGCGGCGACGATGTCGTGGGAGTCTGCGCGGGCGCTGACGACGATGATGGGCACGTCGTCGCCGCGGCGGAGCTGACGGATGCAGTCGAATCCGCTGATACCCGGCAGCATCAGGTCGACCATCACCACGTCAGCCGGGCTGTCGCGCTGGGCGGCAAGGCCCTCCTCGGCGGTGGCCACGCCGAGGACCGTGTTGCCCTCATCCTCCAGGGCCAGGCCCAACGACAGCCGGATGCGGTCGTCGTCTTCGATCACGAGCACAACCGCCATGCGCGCATCATGACCCACCAGCGGTGGCGACGTCCACGCCGACGCACCAAATCACCCCATATGCTCACTGTTTGTCATAGGGTTGTCACATTCTCGAGCGGTGTCCGCCACGCCCGGCAGCCACGATGAGTGCCATCGTCGCCGGCCAGGAGCCGCGTCACGCTCGTCGTCGCGAAGACGCCGAGGTGCCCCGTTGGCCGACCTCCTGGCACGGTCTGAGAAGGACTGGCCGGCGACCTCTTGACAAACCCCTACCGGAGGTTGCCGTGACTGCGGACAGTGACTTCGTGATCGTCGCCAACCGGCTACCCGTCGACGCCGTGGCCGGCACCGACGGCGAATGGGTCTTCCAGCCCAGCCCCGGCGGACTCGTCACCGCGCTGCGGCCGGTGATGGCCGACCGCGGCGGAGTGTGGGTCGGTTGGAGCGGCAACGCTGGCACCGCCCCGGCACCGTTTCACGCCGATGGGATGCGCCTGCACCCCGTCGCGCTGTCGGCCGACGACGTGGTCGAGTTCTACGAGGGCCAGTCCAACGCCACCATCTGGCCCCTGTACCACGACGCCGTCGAACAGCCCACGTTCCACCGCCACTGGCGGGAGGCATACCGGCGGGTCAACGCCCGCTACGCCCGCGCCGCCGCCGACGTCGCCGCACCCGGGGCCACAGTGTGGGTTCACGACTACCAACTACAACTCGTACCGGCGATGCTGCGCGAGCTGCGCCCGGACCTGCGCATCGGGTTCTTCCTGCACATCCCCTTCCCGCCAGCGGAGCTGTTCACCCGCATGCCACTGCGCGAGGAGATCATGCGCGGCCTCCTCGGCGCCGACGTGATCGGCTTCCAGGCCCCCGGCGGCGCCCGTAACTTCCTCACCCTCACCGAACGTCTGCTGGGCCTGCGGCCCCAGGCCCAGCAGATCCACCACCAGGGCCGCACCATCACGGTCGGGGCGTTTCCGATCTCCATCGACGTCGCAGAGATCGGCCGCCTCGCGGCCACCCCGACAGCGCTGGAGCGGGCGCGGGAGCTGCGTCAACAGCTCGGTAACCCGCGAACCCTCATGCTGGGCGTGGACCGGCTCGACTACACCAAAGGCATCCTGCACCGCCTCGACGCCTACGGAGAACTCCTCGCCGAAGGCCGCCTCGACGCCACCGACACCGTACTGGTACAGGTCGCCACACCCAGCCGCCAACGCGTCGACGGCTACCGCAGGCTGCGCGCCGACGTCGAACGCGCCGTCGGACGCATCAACGGCGACCACGCCCGCATCGGCCAGGCCGTCGTGCACTACCTGCACCGCTCCTACCTGCGCGAAGAACTCGTCGCCCTGTACCTGGCAGCCGACGTCATGGTCGTCACCCCCCTGCGCGACGGCATGAACCTCGTCGCCAAGGAATACGTCGCCGCCCGCACCGACGGCGCCGGCGCCCTGGTACTCAGCGAGTTCACGGGCGCCGCCGCCGGCCTGCCCGGCGCACATCTGGTCAACCCGTATGACACCGACGCGCTCAAGGACACCATGCTGCGCGCGGCCACCGAAGCCTCGCCGGGCCGGGCTGTCAGGATGGCCTCGATGCGTCACGCTCTCCACGCGAACACCGTCGCCGACTGGTCGCAGTCCTTCCTCGCCGCACTCAGCAGCCGGCCGCTGACCCGCGTGGCCGCCTGAGCATCGGCTTCGTCATGGATTCGTCACACCGTCGCAGACCCGCCGCCACGACTCCCGCCGACCCTGGAGAAGTCCGGTCCCACAACCCGAAGGGGGAACATCAGTGATGCCTGTGCCCGCCACCTCGCAGGTCTACCGGGTTGGCGTGACCGTCGACGTCGACGGGCCGCTGCTGCCACCGGTGACCAGCGAACTCGACCGTGTCGTCGATGACATCCTGCGCCTGGAACCCCAGGAGCTGTCGCTGGATCTGTCCGCCTGCCCGTCAACGGACGCCGCGGCCATCGCTTTCCTACTCGAGGTTCACCGTCGCGCCCTGCGTGCCGGATCGCGGCTGTCGCTGGCCCACCCGTCGGCCCGGCTGCGCCGCAACCTGCGCCTGGCCCGCCTGGAGCACGTCTTCGCCATCACCGCCCCCGCCAAGGCACCCGGACCGGGGCACTCGGCGGGCGGGGACCTCCTGTGACCGGCCGGCGGGGATGAGCGGCCGGCGGTTCACTGTCGGAGGCGTACATCTGAGCTGCGACGCGTGTCGCCGCGCGATCAGCCGCATCGGCGCCGCACCGGTCAGCTGGCAGCAGGTGTGGTCGCAGGCGCGACAGGCCGGTTGGGCCGGGCACCCGGGCCTGGCCGGACCCCACACCTGCCCGGCGTGTCAACACCGGAGCCCGTCGTGACCGGCCCCTCCGGACCCGGGCGCGGCGGGCGAGACACCGGTCAGCCCAGCCGTCTCGGGCCGTGGCCCCCCAGACCGTGGCCCGACCGACCCGGCGTGCCTCAACAACGCCAGGCCGGCGAACCGCCGCCTGCTGCGACCTCGGTGCGGCCGTTTCGGTTCAGCGCCGCCCTACCGGCGTTCACCGGCGACCTGCGCGCCTGGCGGCAGAAGGTGGCGCGCATCGCCGACCTGGGATTTGACACCCTCACCGCCGGTGATGACCTCGCCAGCGGAGGCATGGACCCTCTCGTCGTGCTGGCCGCCGCCCTGCACGCAGCCCCGGGCGTACGGCTGCAGACCCGCGCGTTGACCGTGGGACTGCGCCACCCGGTGATGGCGCAGCGCGCCCTGGCCTCCCTCGACGCGTTCAGCGACGGGCGCCTCGACATCGGCCTGGGCGTCGGCTTCGGCGACACCCCAGCAGACCACCAGGCACTGGGTCGCACGGCAGACCCGGCACCGCTGCGCTGCGAACGGCTCGCCGATACCGCCCGGACCCTGCGCACATTGTTCACGGCCCAGCCCGCCACCAGCCACGGCCTGGGCAGGCCCGGGGCCTGCCCGCCGATCCTCATCGCCGGACACAGCCGCGGCGTGCTCGACGTCGCTGGCCGCCACGCCGACATCATCGCCATCACCCCGCCACACACAGGAGGACACTCAGGGCCCCTGGGCGTCGACGCCGTGGCCACCCGCCTCGGTTGGGCGCGGGCCGCTGCCACCGCCGCCGGACGCGACCCCGACCAGTTGGACTACCAGCTGCCGATCCTGGCCATCGACGTCACCGACACCAGCCACCCCGCCTGGACGGCCCCACAGTTTGCCGGGCTATCCCAACCGGCGTTGGTACTGTCACCTGCGGCAGTGTCGGGTCCAGCCGGTCACTGCGCACGCCTGTTGGCCGCGCGCCGCGCCCGGCTCGGTGTCAACCACCTGCACTTCACCGGCGGCCTACGCGCCGCGGCCACCGTCATCGCCCACCTGCGAGCGCTGTCATGAAGGCGCCCGTCACCGAACTCTTCGAACAAGGAGCGGCCATGACGTTGACCGTCACCGCCCGACCCGTCCACGACGGGCGCGTCGAGCTGATCGCCTGCGGCGAGATCGACTACGCCACCTCCGCCGACCTGCGCGCCGCCATCACCCTCGCAGCCACGGCCCAACCCACCCCCACGCGCATCGCGGTGGACCTGTCGGCGGTGGCGTTGATCGACTCCACCGGCATCGGCACACTCGTCGTGGGTCGCAGGCTCTGCGCGCAGGTCGGCATCGAGCTCACGGTCGGCGCGCCCAGCGTGTTCTGCGACCGGGTGCTGCGCGCCGCTGGCGTCGAAGAGGTCCTGGGCCTGCCCTGCGAGCACCCCGCCACCTGAAGCCGCGAACACGCGAAACACGAGAGAGGGGAATCCATGGTCCGCACGACTGTGCTGCCACGCCGCCCGGCCGGTGCGTGGCGACTGGCAGCCCGCGCACCCATCTGGTTGTACCGAGCACGCCTGGGATGGCTACTGGGTAACCGCGTGCTGATGCTGGGGCACACCGGCCGCGTATCCGGCAGACCACGGCGGGCTGTGCTGGAGGTCATCGGCCGTCATCGCGACGTCTACCTGGTCGCCAGCGGCTTCGGCCACCGGGCGCAGTGGCTGGCAAACGTCAGCTGTGAGCCGCGGGTCACCGTCAGCGTCGCCGGACGCACCCTCCTGGCCACTGCCACCGTATTGTCTCAAGATGCCGCCGCTGAGGTACTTGTCGCCTACGCGGCCCGCCACCCCCGACTGGCACCACGGCTAATGGCCATGTGCGGGCATGCCGTCGACGGCAGCCCGGACAGCTACCGGCGCCTCGGCGACGACATTCCCGTGGTCGCGTTGAGCACGCGCCTTGACCACGGCGACGAATCCGAAGAATCCAAGGAGCGGGATTGAGCAGCACGGACTCGCTGGACGTACAGGTCACGACCCAGAAAGCCGGACCCGTCGTAGCTGTCAGTGGGGCGCTGCGCAGGCCAACTGCCGCAGAGCTGCGCACCGTTCTTCGAACGCTCATCGACGCCGGGCATGACGACATCACCGTGGACGCCACAGCCCTCCGAGACTGTGACCTGGTAGGCCTCGGAGTGCTGGTCAACGCCGCAGTGCTGCTACGCGACCGGCAGGCACAACTGTGTCTACTCACGGCCCCGGGCCTGCTCGTCGACCTACTGGAGCAGACCAGCCTGACCGGCCTGTTCGCACCAGGCCCCACCGCCCGCGACACCGGCGACGGGTCGGAAGAACCGCTGCCGTGAACGGGGCACTACCACCGGCGCGAAGCTGGGCGGCTGGGACATGGCTGATGACTGCTCCGGCGGCCTCTGCCCGGGCCTGGAGACATATCGGTGCCGTCTTGAGGTTGGAGCTTCCCGTCGGCGGCGCCCGTGCCGCTGCGACCGGGCGCGCCAACCTGACCGGCGTTCGCCAGGGTCGGTCCGCCAGAGTCGATCTGTGCACGCAGACGCCCACGCAGACAGAGTTTCGGCGCGGGGCTCCGCGTCCGAGGTGCACTGACAGGGCCGCGCGATGAGTCCAGGCAGGCGCGTACGCCGCCGGCTCCATGTCCACATCTCAGCACACGACGACGCCACCTGCCTGGCTGTCACGGGTGACCTCGACCAACGCGCCGCCGCCGCGCTCACCACCGCCGTCAACAAGATCATGCTCACCGGCCGGCCCGGGCTGACCGTGGACACCACCGCCGTCGTCTACTGCGACGCGGCGGGACTCGTCGCGCTTCTCGACGCGTGCGACCGGCTGCTGCCCGCCGACGGCCGACTGCGTCTCATCGGCCCTGGCGCCGCCGTCGATGCCTTCCTGGAAGCAACCGGCCTGCGCCCTGCCTTTGACATCGCCCCGTCCACGCCGGGCGAACCCCACCTGCCGTGACGCCACCTCGCCAGCAAGCTGGGGCACCGCCCCGGCAGTGACAGAGGCGCAGCAGCCGTCCAACGCAACCCGGCCTGTGACCACCCATCCGAGTGGGCGATCCAAGTACTGCCTCCCCGACCGTTTCCAACCATATTGGGGTTAACGCACTAAACGCCAGGCCGTTGACGCGGTCGCCGTGCGGGTTGGCGGGCACAGGGAGCACATCCACGCACTTCAGAACCCGTCGGGCCCCATCACAGGGACGTCAGTCGGACGACAAAACCCGCCCTGACCACATCAGGTCGTATTCTGAGAGCAGGTGTGCCGGGAAGCCTGGTCGGCGGCAAACGAGGAGTCGACGATGATGCGATGGCCCAGGCGCAAGGTCACAGTCCGCCGCGACGGCCCAGTGAGGGTCGTGATCGTGCGCGCCGACATCGACGAGGCTGTCGCCGCACGATTGCGATCCTGCCTCAACGACCTCGCCTCGGCCGGGCACACCCGTGTCGTCGTCGACCTGCAGGGAGCAGCGGTCTGTGACATCACCGGCTGCGACGCACTTCTGCAAGTCGCGCGCCGGCTGCGTGCGTGCGGTCGACAGTTGCACATCGCTGGTGCCCAGCCCGACATCGGCCGCCTGCTGCGTTCCTTGGGCGCGGTCGGGGCCTTCGCCTTTCATCTCACGGTCGATGAAGCCGTTCTCGCCGTCGGTGCCTCAGACCCCATTGGCTAGTCGTCGGCCCCGCCGCGTTGGCGGGGTCGTGGCAGCCGCCGCAACCGCCCACGCCAGCCACCTGGATGCGAGGCCGGCGCTGTGTCGAATGCGCGGGCGACGAGCACGTCGGTGGACGAGTGCGCCAGGATCGACAGCACGATGGTGACCGCGACCAGGTGAAAGACCTCGTCGGCGGCGGGGATGGCAGAGGCGAGAACGAGCAACCCGTAGACGACGGACGCGAAACCTTTCGGCCCGAACCACATGGCGGCGCCCTGTTCACGCATCGGCAGGCCGGAACGGAGAAAGGCGATCCACAACGCCACCGGGCGGGCCGCGATGAGCGCGAGGATAGCGAACACCCATCCGGTCCAGGGAACGTCGCCGAAGAAACGCGGGGTGAGCAGGCGCCGAACACCAGCAGCGCCCCGAGTTTCAACAGTTCGGCGACGTGTTCGCCGAAGTGTTCGAACGCGGTGCGTTGGCGGGGGCCGAAGGTGGCGACGGTGATCCCGGCGGCGAACGCGGCGAGAAACAGGTTGCCGTGGGTCGCCTTGCCCAACGCGAGGACGAGGAGACCGATGGCGACGCCGTTGAGGGGCAGGTAGGCGGTGGAGGCGGCGAAGAACCTAGATCGTTCCAACCGGATCGCTGCCCACGGCACGGCCACGCCGATGGCGATGCCGATCGCCAGTTCCTTGCCGAGGGCCGCCAGGTGCAGGTCCTGGGAGCCGGCGGCGATGGCGAGGAACACGACGACGAACGGCAGAGCGAGGCCGTCGTTGACGCCGGATTCGACATTGAGGAGGTGCCGCAGCCGGGCGGGAACCCTGTCGTTGCCGACGAGGGCCGCTGCGAACACCGGGTCGGTGGGGGCGAGGATCGCACCGATCAACAGCGACTCGGGCCAGTCGAGCCCGGCGACGTAGTGAGCCAGGAGTGCCGTCACTGCCAGCGTCAACGGCAGACCCCAGCCGAGGGCACGGCCGGGCAGCCGCCAGGCGGCGCGCAGATCGGCGAAGCCGACGCGCATACCGTCGGTGAACAGCACCGCGAACAACGCCAACTCCGCCAACTGCGCCACGATCGGCGACGTCGGGGTCATCTCGATCAGCCCGAACCCACCGGGCCCCGCGGCGAATCCGGCCACCAGGAACAGCGCCGCGGTGGACAGGATAGAGCGGTTGGCCAGTGCCGAGACCAACACGGCCGCCAACAGGACAACGGCGAATACAAGCAACAGCATGATCGACTCCAGGGCGTGGCGGGACACATCGCCGACCAGACTTCCCGGCACACCGTGGAACAGCCCGCACTATACGCACTCGCCGCCGGCAGGCGAAAAAGTTAAGATCGACCCATTGAGGTGTGGAGCCGTAGCCAACCGGAACACACAATATCCGTCCGGCGGCGGATCCGCTTTTCGCCCCGCGGCCGAGCGCGAACACGACCTACGCGCCACGGCTGGCGACCCCCGTGCACTGGAGCGGGGTTAGTAGATCAACAAGGCTAGGACCAGCATAGCGACGAGCGCGAGCAACACCAGGCGGCTGACTCGCACGAGCCGCGGGTCAAGGCCGTCATGAGGTGGCTGCGATTTGGAGGCCATGTCTTCATAGTGAGGCTGCCTGACGCCCCGCGCCAGAGTTGTGGCGGGAGATTCCGATGCCGAAGCTCCGCTCGTCGCGACCCTCAACGGCTGGGCGCTGCGGCGTCGACGACAGTAGAGCCCCGCTGATCGCTCTCGAGACCCGCCCGGTCCGTGGGGATCCGGGCAGGACGGCGGTCGCTGAGCTCCTTCGCCGTACCATCGACCGGTGCACTTCGCCCTCACCCTGTTACTAGCCGTAGCCACCGTCGGCACGGCCCTTGCGCTGTCGGTGCTGGGGATGCGGCGATCCTGGACCTGCCCGCTGGGTCGGGTGGAACTCGATCCAGCGGTTTGCGACCTGATCCATGGGGCAGCCCGTGATGGCGTGATCCACTTCGTTGTGCAGGAGTTTCGACCGTCAACGGTGACGACGGGATTGGCACTAACCGTCCACGCCACCCGGATCACGGTGCCCCATGTCTACATCGAGGGCCACGGCATTGGCGTCTACGGTCGCCCCGCCGCCGACACAATCGCCGCTGTGCTCATGGCGATCCGCGACGAGACCGGCATGACCCCTCACGCTCACTTCCCGTGGCCCGAGGAGAGCATGGCCCAAGGTATGCTTCGCCGGCTGTTCATGAGGACCGGGGACACTGCCCCCGCGATCCGGGAAATACTCCGTCGTGCCGAGTCCAACTCACGCCGCAGGCCTGTGGTGCACATGGGCTGAGGCCGTGTGCCCAGGGCGGTCAGGTGATGTTGGCGAAACGTTCGACATCGTCGATGGTGCCCACGACGAGGATCTCATCGCCGTAGGCCAGGACCGTGTCACCGGTGGCGTGGATGAACTGCGCGGTACGGCCCGGCCGCTCGGCGGCTTTGACGGCCACGATGGTGACGCCGTGCCGGCTGCGGACTTTGACCTGGCCAAGGGGAGTGCCGACCGCTTCCCGGGGCGGCTTGATCTTGATCATGGCGAAGTCGGCGTCGACCTCGACGTAGTCGAGGGCGCGGCCGTAGACGAGGTGGGCGACGCGTTCGCCCATGTCGTGTTCGGGGAGCACGACATGGTGGGCGCCGATGCGCTCGAGGATGCGGCCGTGCTGGCGGCTGACGGCCTTGGTCCAGATGTCGGCCACGCCCATGTCGACGAGGAGGGTGGTGGTGAGAATGCTGGCTTCGAGATCTGTGCCGATGGCCACCACCGCACGAGTGTAGCCGGCGAGCCCGAGCTGGTTGAGTGCCTCCGGGTCCGTGGAATCGGCGGCCACGACATGGCTGAGCTGTCCGGCCAGGGACTGCACGACCTTTGGCCGGTTGTCGATCGCGAGGACCTCGGTGCCACGGCGGGTGAGTTCCAGGGCGAGGGCGGTGCCGAAGCGGCCGAGACCGATGACGGCGACGGGCTCGCGGCGGATGTCAGCCAACGATGGTCCTTTCCTCGGGCAGTTCGTAGCGGCGGCCATGTGAGCGCAACGCCAGGGCGGAGGCCAGCGTCAGTGGTCCGATGCGCCCGGTGAACATCAGCGTGGTGATCAGCAGGTGTCCGGCGGGCGGGAGGTCAGCGGTGATGCCGGTCGACAGCCCCACCGTGGCGAACGCCGAGACCGCTTCGAACAACACCTTGTCAAGGCTATGGGTGGTCATCGACAGCAGGGCGAACGTGGAGGCCACGACGAGCCCCACACCCAGGAGCGCGATCGCCAGGGCTTGGCGCTGGTTGCCCGCCGGTACGGCGCGGCGGCCGATGTCGACGCGGGCGTGGCCGCGCATCTCCGCCCAGATGACGTATCCCAGCAGGGCGAAGGTCGTGACCTTGATGCCGCCAGCGGTGCCGGCGCTGCCGCCGCCGATGAACATCAGCATGTCGCTGGCCAGAAGGCTCTCAGGGGTCAGCGCGGCGGTGTCGAGGCTGTTGAAGCCGGCGGTGCGGGCCATCACGGAGGCGAAGAACGCGGCCATCACCTTGTCGGGGTCACCCAGCGGCCCGAGGGTCCTGGGATTGTCCGATTCGGCGGCGGCGAACACGACGGTGCCGATGACCAGCAGGGCGATGGTGGCGGTGACGGTGACGCGGGTCAGCACCGACCACAGGTGGGGCCGCCGCCAGTTGCGTGCCAGCTCGAATACCACAGGGAACCCCAGCCCACCGACGATCACAGCGGCGGCGATGACGATGTTGATCCACGGATCGGTCACATACCCCATGAGGTTGTCGGGGTTGAGGGAGAATCCAGCGTTGTTGAACGCCGAGATCGCATGGAACACGCCGTGATAGACAGCCTGCCCTGCAGGCATGTCGTAGCCGGTGGCGAACCGCACCGACAGCACGAGTGCTGCGACGGTCTCACACGCAAGGCTGAACACGACGATCCTTCCGACCACGCGGCGCACGTCGCGCAGGCTCAGCGCTTTGGTCTCCGCCTGTACCAGAAGCTGCGCCCGTAGCCCGAGCCGTTTGGATACCAGGAGCGCGAACAAGGTGGCCAGGGTCATGATGCCCAGGCCGCCGGCCTGGATCAGGGCGAGGATGACGACTTCTCCGAACGTCGACCAGTGCCCGGCGGTGTCGACGGTGACCAGGCCGGTCACGCACACCGCCGACGTCGCGGTGAACACAGCGTTCACCAGGTCCGTGCTCTCGCCGGTGGTCGTGGCGATGGGCAGCATCAGCAGCCCGGTACCGACGGCGACGGCCACGCCGAACCCGCCGGCGACCACCCGGGTCGGGTGCTGCCACCGACTGGCCTGCCGAACGACGGGCATCGGGCGGTGCGGTGCGCCCACCAGTCCTCCCTGTGCTGTTCGCGACGGTATCACTGTGCCACGACAGGGTCGCCGGTGCGACGGCATGGCGCAAGCCAGGGGTGCGGGGGCGGGTGTTCACCGCCCGTGCGGACGGTTACTCCTCGACCCGGCCCCCGCTCCGCCTTTCTACACCCACCGGCTCCGCCGCCCGGTGACCGTCGGCTACTCGGGGTGTCGGCAGGTGCGCACCGGGCCGGCGCAGGCTAGGGTGACGGCCAGGTGTGCCGGGAAGTCTGGTCGGCGTTGTGAACAACGCTGCCCTGACTCAGAGGAGAACCTGATGCGTGCTGGTGATCTTGCCGTGCCATTTCCCGCCGTGAAATCTTCCAGTCCGGTCCTTGAGGCCGCACGGCTGCTGGCCGATCAGAACCTGCCGGGCCTGGTCGTCACCGACGATGGCGGCCGGCCGATCACGGTGCTGCCCGGAACGCAGGTCCTGCGCCTGGCCGTGCCCGCCTACATCCAGGACGACCCGGCCCTGGCGAGAGTGATCGATGAGGCACACGCCGACAAGTTCCTGGCCGAACTCGACGGACGCACCGTGGCAGAGGCCCTACCAGCCCAGCCCAAGGACCTACCCATCGTCACCGCCGCCGCGACCGTGCTGGAGGTGGCCGCGCTGATGGCCGCCTCCCGCAGCCCGCTGGTCGCCGTCGTCGACGCCGGCGGGGTGTTGACCGGCGTCATCACGCTGGACACGTTGTTGGATCGGATGCTGAACCGATGAGCGCCGCAGCCTGGATCGCGGTGGTGGTGTTCGTCGCCGCCTATGTGCTCATCGCGACCGAGTGGACGCACCGGGTCACCGCCGCCGTCGGCGGGGCGGCGGTGATGCTCGCCCTGGGGATCACCGACGCACACGGCGCGTTCTTCTCCGAGAAGACCGGCATCGACTGGAACGTCATCTTCCTGCTCCTCGGGATGATGCTCATCGTCGCGGTCATCAAACGCACCGGCGTGTTCGAGTACCTCGCCATCTGGGCGGCCAAACGAGCCAAGGGCCGACCGTTCAAGATCATGGTCATCCTGGTACTCGTCACCGCCGTCGCCTCCGCCGCACTCGACAACGTGACCACGGTGCTGCTCATCGCACCGGTGACGTTCCTGATCTGCCAGCGACTGGCCGTGCCGGTCGTGCCGTTCATCCTCGCCGAGGTCATGGCCTCCAACATCGGAGGCACCGCCACCCTGGTAGGCGACCCGCCCAACATCATCATCGCGTCGCGCTCGGGGCTCGGGTTCAACGACTTCCTCATCCACCTCGCCCCGTTCATCGCGTTCGTCCTCGTCGTCTACCTCGGTCTGTGCCGGTGGCTGTTCCGCAAGGCGTTCACCTACGACGCCGACCGCGTCGCCCAGGTGATGAGCCTGAATGAACGTGACGCGATCCGCGACGTGCGACTGCTACGTATCAGTGGCGTGGTCCTCGCGGCCGTACTGGTCGCATTCGTGCTGCACACCACCCTGCATCTGGAACCCTCCGTCGTCGCGCTCCTCGGTGGACTACTCCTCCTCGTGCTGTCCAAACTCGACGTCGGACCGGTCGTCAAAGACGTCGAATGGCCCACCCTGGTGTTCTTCGCCGGCCTGTTCGTCATGGTCGGTGGCCTGGTCGCCACCGGCGTCATCGAAAAGATCGCCACCGCCGCCGCCGACGCCGTGGAGGGGCGACTGTTCCTGGCCTCCATGGTCCTACTGTGGGCATCGGCCGCCCTCTCGGCGATCGTCGACAACATCCCCTACGTGGCCACAATGAGCCCCATCGTCGCCGACCTCGCCGCAGGCGCCGGCGACAAGGGCGACGTACTGTGGTGGTCCCTCGCGCTAGGCGCCGACCTCGGAGGCAACGCCACCGCCATCGGAGCCTCGGCAAACGTCGTCGCGCTCGGCATCGCCGAGAAGAACGGCAAGAAGATCAGCTTCTGGGAGTTCACCCGCTACGGACTCGTCGTCACAGTCATCACCATCGCGCTGGCCGTGCCCTACCTGTGGCTTCGCTACTTCGCCCTCGCATAGACCGGAAAGCCCAACCATGAGCCCGTCGCCGAAACTGACCACCCGCCTCGCCCAACACGGCGACCTGACAGTCGTCACCGTCACCGGCATCCTCGACCACACCACAGCGGTCCAACTGGGCGGGCGTCTCGACGGGCTCATCAACCTCGGCCGCCACCGACTGATCGTGGACGCCTTCGGCGTCGAACACTGTGACCCATCCGGACTGGGAGTGCTGGTGCGGGCCGTGCGGCTGCTACGCGACAGCGGCCACCGCCTGCATCTGGCCGCCCCGTCCGAATCGCTGGCCCGGCTGCTGAACGTCAGCGGCCTGACCACCGCCTTCACCCTCCACGCTGATCTCGCCAGCGCCCTGGCCACACTCGCCGACGACGAAGGCGGCAAGGGCCCCTGATCCTGCCGGGCGGCCCTGCCCCCCGGGGCCGCCCGGCAGCCCACGGCACCACGAACACCGGGGGGACACTCACATGCGCCCAGCACCCACAAGCCCACACTCACGCCAGGCAGCCAGGCCCGTCTCGCCGGTGACCCCGGTCGCCCGCACCCCTCCCGCATAAACCACGCCGAGTCTAAGACCCGGCACCGCCGATCTCGCGACAGCCTCCGCCACCCCAGGCCCCGGCGACCCGGTCGAGGTCATCGGCCGTGCCATCACCGCCCACGAGCCCGCACACCGCCACGTAACCGGCGAAGAGGCCTGACCGGCATGCCATCTGTGTACCGCACCACGCATGGCCGTGCGGTCATCGCCGACTGGTGCGTCAAACAACTCGACGCCTGGACCGTCCCGCACACCCGCTCCCTGCTGCCCACCTCGGCCGGGCACACCCACCTCACCGCCGCAGGCGTGCCCGGCGGCCCGGTCTCCGTGCTGGTCGTGCCGGGCACCAACTTCAACGCCGCCACCAGCCTCCCCCTGGCCACGGCGCTCGCCAACCACTGGCCCGTGCACGTCGCAGACCTGCCCGGCCAACCCGGTCTCAGCGCACCGGACCGCCCGCGCCGTGACCACACCGACTGGTACGCAGCCTGGCTCTCCGAGGTCTGCACCCACCTCAGCGGTCCGCTCGTCATGGTCGGGCACTCTCTCGGCGGCGCGATCGCACTGGCCTGCGACTCCCCACACATCGCCGGCCGTGTCCTCATCGCCCCCGCGGGACTGGCCGCCTGAGAATCAGTGGCGCCATCGCCCGCGCGACCCTGGCCTGGCTCACCCGCCCCAACCCCGAACGCTCCAGCCGGATGCTGGAGTTCATGCGTGCGCCAGGCAACACCCCGCCGGCGATCCTGACCTGCTGGATGACCCTCGTCGCCCGACACTGCCGTACCACCCTGGCCCCGTTCCCACTGCCCAGCCACGCCCTGGAAGCACGCCGGAACACGCCCCTGGTCGCCGCCACCGGAGCCCACGACGTTGTTCCTACCACCGGCCCGCCTGCAACCCGCGACCGAACGCCTGGGATTGCGCCTGCACACCATCACCGACGCAGGACATCTCGCGCCCGACGAACTACCCCAGGCCGTCGTAGCCCTCGTTCAATCCCTCCCTTCCCTCACCTGAGGTGTTCGACGGCATCGGTCCGCTCTACCCCAGGGGCAGCCGCAGATCGGTCTTCGGGACGGGACCGGCCCGAGCGGATCGTTTCGGTACCAGATTGAGGTCAATGTCCGGTGGTGAGATGTCCGGACAGGCTGTCGTGGATTTTCTCGCTGGGTTTGTTGAGGCCTGTGATCTGCACGGTGATGTCGTGGCGCGCGTACTTGGCGGTGATCTGGTCGAGGGCGGCGACGGTGGTGGCGTCCCAGATGTGGGCGTCGGTGAGGTCGACGATGACGGTGGGTGGGTCGCCGGTGTAGTCGAAGGCGTCGAGGAGTTCGTTGGTGGAGGCGAAGAACAGCTGCCCGGTCACCGCGTACACCCGGATCTGCCCGTCGGGGTCGAGGACGGAGGTGACCTCGGCCAGATGGGCGACGCGGCGTGCGAAGACGACCATCGCGACGAGTACGCCGACACCGACGCCGACGGCGAGGTTGTGGGTGGCGACCACGACGACGACCGTGGTAGCCATGACCAGGGTCTCCCCGATTGGCATGCGCTTGAGGGTGGCTGGCTTGATCGAGTGCCAGTCGAACGTGGCCACCGACACGAAGATCATGACCGCGACCAGGGCCGCCATCGGGATGATCGCGACAACGTCGCCGAGCACGACGACGAGGATCAGCAGGAACACCCCAGCGGCCAGTGTGGATAGCCGGGTGCGTGCCCCGGACTTCACGTTGATCATCGTCTGCCCGATCATGGCACAGCCGGCCATCCCGCCGAAGAACCCCGTGATGACGTTGGCGATGCCCTGCCCGCGAGCCTCACGGTCCTTGTTGGAGTGCGTGTCAGTGGCGTCATCGACGAGCTGCGCGGTCAACAGGGACTCCAGCAGCCCGACGGCGGCGAGGGTCAATGCGTAGGGGGCGATGACGACCAGGGTGTTCACCGTCAACGGCACGTCTGGCAGGAACGGCACTGGCAGGCTGTCGGGAAGCTTGCCCATGTCCCCGACAGTGGGCGCGGCCACGGACACCGCGACAGTGAAGACCGTCAGGCTGATGATCGCGATGAGCGGCGCGGGCACGATCTGTGTGAGTCTTGGCACGCGGGGCAGGCCGAAGATCATGACCAGGCCGGCGGCGGCCAGTGCCCATACCGTCCAGTTCTCGCCGAGCAGGTGCGGCAACTGCGCGAGGAAGATCAGAATCGCCAGGGCGTTGACGAACCCGGTCATGACGGACCGTGGGATGAACCGCATCAGCTTCGCCACGCCGAGTACGCCGAGGAGCACCTGCAACAAGCCGGCGGCGATCGTGGCGGCGAGCAGGTACTGCACACCGTGCTCCTTGACGAGCGGGGCGATCACGAGAGCCATGGCGCCGGTGGCGGCGGAGATCATGGCCGGGCGTCCCCCCGTGAAGGCGATGGCCACCGCCATCGTGAACGACGCGAACAGCCCGACCCGCGGGTCCACACCGGCGATGATCGAAAACGAGATCGCCTCGGGAATCAGAGCCAGCGCCACGACGAGTCCGGCGAGCAGGTCGGTGCGCGGGCTGGACCACCAGGCGGCCTTGAGCCGTGCGGGGGCCAGGGCGGTGCGGGCGACCAGGAGCATAAGGACCTTCCGGTGCGGTGCGGGTGTGACTGCGGTGGACGGGGCCGCCTGCGCCGTTTCGTGCGCCGAGCCGCTACCGTGGAACATCACCCCGGCCCGGGCCGATGGCACGGTGGGGTGATGACTTCCGACGGCCGGAGACCACTCTCCGACCCGAGCAACCCTACTCTAACGTGCGGGTAGAGTTGGTTCGGGTGCTGATGCGCTGAGGGATGGATCACTCCGGAGCGGGGTGACGGAGGAGGGGCGGGATGTTGCAGATCGGCGAGGTTGCCACGCGCACAGGATTGTCGCTGCGCACGATCCGCCACTACGACGAGGCCGAACTGGTCGTCCCGTCCGCGCGCAGCCAGGGCGGCTTCCGCCTGTACACCGACGCCGATGTGGAACGTCTGCTCGTGATCAAACGGATGAAGCCGTTGGGTTTCACCCTGGAGGAAATGCGCCAGCTTCTGGAAACCCTCGCGACGCTCACCGCCCCCGAGCTGCCCGACCTAGAGGCTTCGGCGCTGCGGCGCCGGTTGAACGGGTTCCACGAGGCGGCCGAAGCGCGGTGCGAAGCATTGCGGACCGAGTTGGCGATGGCCGAAGAGTTCGCCGCAGTCCTCACCGCCCAACTCCAAAGGACCAGCGCGGGCCCAGCTGTGGCCGACGCCTGACCCCGCCTATTGGGGTTCGGAACTGCGGAGCATGCCGCGCAGCGCCATTTCAGCGCGCCGTCGCCATGCCCGTGCGACGGCCTCGGCTGCGATCAGGCCGACGATAGTGAGTGCCAGGCCGACGGCGACGACGATCGCCTGGGCCTTACGGACCCCGAGAATGTTGGTGTCCACCGGCGCGGTCCCGTCGAGAACCTGGGTGCTGATCCTCAACCGGGGTTGATCGGCAAGGGCAGCCTGTTTTCCGGCGACGTCGGCGGTGATCGCGGCTATGACGTGTCCGACGGTACCGGTCACCCTGGCCGGGCTGAGCGATGCGGCTTGGACACGGATGATCGCACTGCGCGGCAGCAGGGTGAGCACGTAATCGCGTTCGAACCCGGCGGCGGCCACTGCCGCGCGTCGCTCCCCGCTCTCCATGATCTTGATGACGGCGGTGGCCATGTCCACCGGCCCCAGGAGGGTCCAACCACTCGACACCGGCGGCTGGCTCCCGGGGGCAGTGGTGGGCTTACCCGTCGGAGGCACGAGCAGGACGGACCCCTGCGCCTCGAACGACGGCTTCACGAAGTCGCTGACGTGCCACGTCGCAGCCACGGTCAGGGCGAGCAGCGGTACCCACACGAACCACCGTCGCGCCACGGCCAGAGCCCGGTCGAGCACGTCGACTTCCGGTCGGGTCATCGCCGTGGGGCAGGATTGAGGAGCCCGGAAGCCGTACCGGACGGGGCGGATGAGACCGGACCCTTGCGGCGGCGGGTGCGGTACTTGACGACCGAGCCGTCGAAGAACACCGTCACCGCCACTGCGCCCAGCACGCCGGCAGCGGCGGTGACCGCCTGCGAGCGCCGGACCGCCGTGGTGTCGGCGATCACCGGCCCGCCGTGATCGAGAACCTCGGTGGTGATCATCGCTCCGGGCTGGCCGGCCAGACTCTGCTGCTTGCCGGCGATATCGGCTGTGACCCGCTCTAGAAGGTGACGCACCGTGTCCACCGACCGGGTCGGACTGGGTGACGCCACCTTAATGGTGATGATCGCCGTGCGCGAGACGATGTCGAGCTTGAACCGCGGATCAAACCCCGACGACTCCACCGAGGCTCGAAACGACTCCGTCTCCATAGAGATCACCGTCGCCAGCGCCAAATTCACCGTCCCAGTCTCCGTCCACGCGTTACCCGCCGGACGCGGCTTACCGGCAACCGGCACGAACCGGCTCGTCGGCTCCACGAGCATCAACGCGCCCTGCGCCGCGAACACTGGCGGTGTCGACGAACTCACCCGCAACACCGCCCCCACCGTCAAAAGCAGCAACGGCACGAACAACCACCACCGCCGCCACAGAACGCCGCCCACACGATCCAACCCCACGCCCAGCCCCGTCCACTCGCAGCGACACCGATGCAGATCCCTACCCTAACGTTAGAGAAGAGTCACTTTGAGGGGCGGGGCTCGATCGCTGGCCGCCGCACCTGCGCTGGCTGACCCCGGAGAGTGCGTGCCGTATCACCCGCAATGGCCTGCTATTCGGCGAAAGTTACGGTACGTCATCGCCTTCATCGTTCTAAGGACTGCACCACACGGCGAGCGGTGCCTTGATCGTGGTTTTGAGGTATGCCTGGGTTGATGCGAGCAGGTCAAGCTGTTGAGTCGACGCCTCAGCGGCCGACAGGCCGGGCTGAACGATGACCATCTCCATCCTGGGGCGCAGAAGCCTCGAACGTTCGTGTAGTTCGTGCAGGGCCCGGGGGCTGCCGATCTCGAACGGGCTGATTCCGTCTCGCTGTTCCTTCTTGGCGGCTCGGTCGGCGAGTGTCTGGAAGAACGGCAGTAGGTGGTTGCGGCGCCACCTGATGGACTTTTGGGCCTGGCCGCACACCTCGTAGAGGTCCTCAACGCGGTGTCCTGGCGCATCGCCATGCGAGTACTTGCAGTGCACCAGCCGTATGAGGAGTCCCTCAGGGTCGATGCGCAGCGCCACGATATCGGCGATCTCACCGCTGCCGTCGTCATCAATGAGGACGTCCCAGCGTTCGGTCTTGAGTTCGGTGATCGCTCGGTACTGAATGGAGTTGGTGAGCTTGTCCTTTTTCTGTGATTCGATCCTCAGGTTGGTCGTGGCCCAGGTGAGCGCAGTGAGCTGGTCGCGGTCGTAGGGCGGTTTGTCCCAGGCTGGTTTGAAGATCAGATTCTTCTCGATGATCCGGTCGCCGTCCAGGACGAACAGAAGGTTGTTGGCGTTCAACCATTCACTCAGCGGCATTTCTGAACGTGGTCGGATGACGGAAACCTCAGGTTCTACCGTGCTGCGGTAGCGCAGCGCTCCGTTGTGCACAGTGGCCTCGTACTCGACCGCCCAGGCGCCGGTCCTGACCGTGAACCTGAAGGATTCGGCCGTCACCTCGGTGTTGGGGACCAAGTCGGTGTGAACCGCCTCGTACACCTTGTCGTCATAGGAGAGGCGGAGGTTGTCAGGCTGCTGCACGTGCAGTTCCCACGGCCACTCGACGGCGAGGAGCACTCCTTCTGGCCGTCCGGTCAAAGGCTCGGGCAGGATGAACTGGCCGATGACCTTATCGATGCTGATCGTGTCGTCAAGGAGAAGTCGGCCGATGCCGTCGCACCAGTCCTTCCAGTGCTTGAGACTCGGCGCGGTCGTGGCTGACCAGATCCGGCCCTTCAGCGATGCGCTGATACTGACGTGTTCGCCGTCTCTGTAGCCGCCTCCGGAAATGTTGGTCTGCGACTTCGTGCCCGCCTCTGCCTGCGAGAAGCTGGCCGTGACGTCGGAGCCGACATGCATCGAGAAACGGCGGAACTGGTCGTGCGCGTCGATCACTCCGACGGTGGTGGGCACGAGGCGGTCGATGTCGGCCATGACACGGTAGACCGTCGATCCGGTGAACCGAGTGGCTCCATCCCCTGCCACAGCTTCGACCAACTTCTCGAAAACACCGTCGTTGGCGGAGTTGTTGACGTACAACAACCGGCGGTCCGCGTCGAAGTACAAGATGAACAGCTCATAGGTGACATCCTCGATGGACTTGACTTCACCCCAGCCGACCTCCGCATGCTTCTCGACGACGCACCAAGCGACTCCGGCCTGCTGGTTGACGCCGATGGGATTGGTGAGTAGGTTCTCCTGCCCGAAGTGGTCCAGGAGACTCAACGGTTCCCACTGGTGTGTGGGCGTTCGGTACACGACCGTGCTCATCTTCGGCAAAAGGCTTCGAAGCGTGATCTCCTCGGGCAGGCTGGTGAAACCGCTCTCGAACTCGCTGACGGCGCGCTGGTCCTCAACCTCAGTCTCCGAGAGGTTGCGAAGGACAATATTCCAGTCAGAGTCCTCCGCGTAGAGCCCGCGCAGGCGACGATCAATGCCGAACTCTGCTCGGGCGACGAACATCGAAGCGTCGCCGAGGTTACCTTGAACGGACGTCCTCGCGAAACGTCCGATGAACTGAAGCGTAACCGCCAGGCTCTTCTGCGGATCATGCACCGCGGCGACCTTCAGCGCGGGAAGGTCGAACCCCTCGCCGAGCATGTTGACGCACACGATGATCCGAGAAGCGCGCGAGCGAAGGCTCTCCAGAGCCTCGCGCTGCTGCCGCTTGGGCAGCCTGCTGTTGATGATGACCGGGTTGAGGTCCGGAGCGACGGCGTCGTAGTAGGTCTTGACGTGATGAGCTCTCGTGACACTCCCTACTCGTGCCATCAGCACATGGTCGTAGCCAGTGGCAAGGTCGCTGCGTAGCCGCTGGACGCTCAACCTCGCCAGCGCCGCATCCCGGTCCGCGAAGTCGATCACAGAATGGTAATCGATGGTCGAGAAATATCCCTGAACCTGAGCTTCGCGCAAGGGAAAAGCATAGACGATACTGCCCTGCAGATGGCGGCCATCTTCGCGGAACGGCGTGGCGGTGAACTGCACGACCCTCTTCGCCGCGAATCCGTCCAGAATAGCTGACCACGTAGGTGCAGCCACATGATGAGCCTCGTCTACGAACAAATGTGTACAGGTCTCGAAGAGCACATTCCGTGCCTCGGGACTGCAGGCTTCCAAGGATTGCGGCGTGGCGACGACGACGTTGCACATCTCGGCAAACGTAGACGCGGTGCCAGCATCGGTGAACCCATGCAGGATTTGCCCGACGACGGGCCTCAAAGCACGACTGTCGACAATTCCCAACTCCTGCAGAACGCCCAAAGTCTCGAACTTCGAGGTCACCTGCTCACGCAGCGCGTTGGACGGCACGAGCACCAAAACGCGCGGCAACTGCGCGGCAACGAGCAATGCGAGCATCGTCTCGGTCTTGCCAGTCCCAGTGGGCATGACCACGGTCGCCGGGACCGTCCGCCTGGTCGTCCAGTACCCGAGCACCGAGTGGAGAGCGCCAAGCTGCGGCGATCTCAGTCCCGGCGAGTCTGCGCGATTTTCGGAAAACGTGAGAGTGTCCCTGTAGCTCTCGAGCACTGACTCGGGCGAGGTGAGCCGCAGAGTCGGCGGACGCACCCATGTCGCCTGAACAAGTCGATCTCCGGGCCGCGTCCCTATCGGCAATCTGGCCCACAGTCGGTCATCGGAGATCGGGTGATTGCTAGTCGCGGCTGGCCACGAGCCAAACCTGTTTTCCACCAGCCAGTCGTCCCCCGCAGCAGACACCGTGTCAAAGACACTCGGCGGTACGATCAACTGCCTGACGCGGTTTGAAGCGAAGCTCTCAGTCTGCGCCCACACCGCAGGACAAAGCCAACCCGATCGGCCAGAACTCATGATGCACCCACCCTGCCTCGGGCGACATGTAGCGGATGACTCGAACCGGCGGGAGCCACCTTGACGAATGCTATGCGTGTCGACGTGGTCTAGGTGGAAACTGGCTCTCAGCCGTGTCGTCGGAGAAGGTGACCGTATGGCTGCCGAGCGCGCACTTTCGGCCAGTGGTTCTTTCCTGCCGCACCATCGGTCAGGGATTGACGCTCCTTCGGACCGAGGTGCCGAAACAAGACAAGGAGGAGGCAGGGCCGTCCGCCAGGCATGGCCCGCACGTCGACCCTGCCGTTCTTCGAGTGCTCGGCTAGGCTAGCGGCCTAGGATGTGTGTCGGTGGTGATGTACCCGGCTGATTTGTGCGTAGCCCCGCTGTGACGTGAAACCCGACCAGACGCCTGTGCTCGCAGTCTCGACAGCTTGGCGCAATGGCGCGGCGGGAGCGTGGGGCAGCTGCCTGGAAAGGCGCTCGGTGTCAGCGGCAAGGTGCTGTGAAGTCCCTGTGCGCAACGCCGTGGTGAGCAGCTGGGCGGCTTGGCAGGCCGTGGTGGTATCGCCGCAGGTGGAGACGGCTGCAGTCGATCGGCGAAGCCCGGCTGGGCGACCAGCGTGAGAACACGGGTCTTCGAAGCAGCC
Organism: Longispora sp. NPDC051575; assembly: GCF_040681875.1. Taxonomy (NCBI): domain Bacteria; kingdom Bacillati; phylum Actinomycetota; class Actinomycetes; order Micromonosporales; family Micromonosporaceae; genus Longispora; species Longispora sp. NPDC051575. Next base: position 31,186 of record NZ_JBFAZP010000024.1, read on the forward strand.
GGTTCGCAGTCGTGAGGTCCGCGAAACGTCGGGTCCTTCGGCGGTCGGCGCGATGTGGCCCTCAGGGCCAGGGAGTCCGCACTCGACGTTTCCACCATCGGTGGTGGCAGGCCCGCTCCGGAGCTGACCCCGCTGAGCACTGAGTTCGGAGTCGACGACCGGCAATGCAGATGTCCATCGCGCGAGATGTGACACTGAAGCCGCAGTTCAGAACGTCTGACTATCCCGAGGTCCGTGCGGGGGTAAGGCGTAGGCCCGATGGCGGTGTGCCGTCGGCGGCCCATGCGGCTAGGGCCGTGCGGTCTACGAGGGTGATACCGAGGCGGGTGGCGTCCCGCGCGGCAGGTGCGGTGAACGCGGCGGTGGTGACGATGGCGGCGACGTCAGCCCGGTGGATGGGTTTGGCGGTGCCGTTGAACTGGTGCACCACAGGGGATCCGATGGTGCGACCGGGGGCGTAGCGCTTGCACTGCACCACCACCTTCTCCCCGCCTGGGAGGTGGGCGATGATGTCGGCGCCCTGATCGTCTGTGCCGCCACAGACGCTGACCCGGGTGAAGCCGGTCCGGCGCATCAGCGTGGCTGTCCACTCCTCGAACCCGATGCCCGACATGCCATCGGTGGCCGCGATGCTCAACGTCAACTCGTACGCTCGTGCCGTTCTGGCGCGGCGCGTCTGCCAGGCAACGGCTCCCAATCCAGCGAGCGCGGCGACGATGAGGACGACGACAGCGACGACGAGACCGCTGTGCTGGCCCACCCACTGGCCAGCGGCCTTCAGGCCTGCCCATACCGCCCCCGCGCCAATGAGGACCAGGAGGCCGATCGTGAATGCCTCGCCGTCGCTGACCTTTTTTCGCCTACGCCTGGTCGCCATGATCTCCCCCTTCCGGCTTCGTGGCTACCGCGGGCCGATGCCCTGGCGATGGAAGTAGGTGAACAGCAAGGTCAAAAGGATCAGGCCGATCCAGACCCGCAGACGGCTCTGCACGCGATGGTGGCCCTTGACCTGGGTACCGCCCCGAGTATGGGGTCTTACGAATGGCATCACAGACCTCCGGGGAGAATAGGTGCACCAGAGGTATACCGGATGGGTGTGACACATTTCGATCCCTGGCGGGCGACGCGGCGTGTCAGACATCCGTCATCGCCAAATCTTGCTCAAGCCAGCGCGGCGGCGAGGACAGCCAGCCAGCGGACCGCCCGCCAAGCCTCGCGCGGTCGACGCCGGACAAGGCGTTGGTGCGATGACACAGACCCATTCGTTGTCTAGGTGCCTGTCGCCACCGGTGATCACCGCCTCAGTCCTGGATGCCACGCACCCTGCAGTGGCGGGCATCGGTCGGAACCTGCCACTAGTAGGTGCATCACCGTCATCGGCTCGCAGTTGGCCAAGCCTGTAGCGGAACCGACAGTGCCGACTTGGAACTGCGACGGGCTCGAGGCGGCGACGGGTCGAACCGGATACCCTTCGTCCCCCACTGACAGGCGATCCGCTACACCAAACGAGCACCATCTACCGCCCCTGCGACCTCTTCGCAGCCGTCATGATCCGGCTCCGATGATCGTCAGGACCGTCCTAGTCCAGGAGAAGTTCGTCAAGTGGATGGCAACGCGTAGGGTTCTCCACGATCGATGGCCTGCCGGGGGACCTGCTGATCTCCCCTTCCACTAGGACCGCACGGCCGGCGTTATGCCATACCCATGCCTGCGTGTACAGCGCCATGGGTAGCCGCACGCGAATCTCACTGGCGCGTCCGCGGCGCACGGTGGCGATGCCGATCTCGCCGTAGGGGTCGTCTCGCCGTTCGTGTCGGAGTTGGACGATAGTTCCGGAGAACACCTGACGTGGGGTGATCCTTTGCTGACGTAGGCGGTCGGCGACGAGCTTGACGAGGTCTGTGGCATCGGCGTCGATGGTGACGCTGTGCGGCATGGTCGCGGGAGCCGCAACCACTGGCGCCCAGTGCACCTCGGTCTGGAACTCCGCGATGGCGGGTTCGGCTAGGACGCCGGCGAGGGCGGAGACGAACTCGCGGCTAACACCCCGGTACACCAGCTCGTGCATGGTGTCGGTGTCCGGGGCGCGAGCGGGTTCGACGACGAGTTCGTTGACCGCCTGCATGGACTGGGCGAACGTCCGTACGACCCTGCGTTCGAATGGTTCGGTGGGGGACCGGTGTGACTCTGGCCCCTGGTGGTCGGTGAAGTCCAGGGTGGGCTGGTGCAGATCGGGTGCGGGGGGTTCTGAGATCGGGACGAGCACGGGGATCACGAACGAACCACGCTGGGTGTGACCCATGAACGCGTCGCGGATAACCGCGTCGCCACGCCGGGAGTAGCTGTTGCCGATCTGGGCGCGTTCGGATCGGGCCGTGGTCGCCGTGGCGCGCAGCATCATGCGGGCTCCGACGATGATTTTGGATGCGGTGTCGAGGGGGATCTTGTCGGTGATGCGGAAGTCGTTGGCGGCCCGTAGATAGGCCACGTCGAAGCGTAGGTGGCGGATGGACACGGAGACGTCTCTGGCGTCGCGGCCTTCGGCGCGAGCGAGCCTGTCGACGACTCCGAGAATCGCCACGCCGTCGGGTTCTCGAGGTATTCCGACGCGCCAGTTGTCCTTGGCCCACAGCGTGCCGGCGGGGCCTTCTCCTCGTGCTGCCCAGCCGCGCAGTGTCAGGTAGTCGAGGACATCGCGATGCTCCGGCAGGGACGGCTCCTCAGGCATGAGTTGTGCCCATCGCCGGCTTGCTGAACGCCTCTTCCAAGTCTGTGGCCCACTCCAGCAGAGTCGCGGCGGTCAAGCGACGCTGTTTGCTCAGAGTGATCGCGGAACTAGCGGGCAAGGTGTCCACGCGGGCCCAGAACGCCGCCGCCCGCTGCAAGGTCCCCTGGTCGCTGTGATCGAGCCAGAGCTTCTGATCGTCGGGGTCAACGATAACCAGCACGAAGTACACAGGAGTACCGGATCTGGTCCATTTACGGTGCCAGGCTGGCTCGGTCTGCCACGTGGCCGTCGGTCCGCCATTGATGCGGAACTGGCCCGTGCATTTGACCTGGACCCTGACCGGACAGAGTTCAAAGCTGAGGTGGCCATCGACGGCGAGGACGTCCTCGTCAGGCGAGGTCTCGTCAAACCCGATGCCGGCTTGGCTGCACACTGAACGAAGATACGCCACACCGAAGCGGGATTTGGCTGAATTCGCACCCAGTGTCGCAATCGTGTTCAGCGCCTCGCTGTCGCCGTCCATCATGGTCTATATCTTGACCGCGCCGGAGGGGTCTTCTGCCTTGCAGTGTCACAAGGTGTACAGATCGTTGCCTTCCGGTGTCGCGCTGTGAGTGAACTCAGCCGGGTGGAACTTCGTGATGGCGAGTGAGATACGGAGCTAGCGACGTCCCAGGCAACTGGACGCAGGCAGGCCCGCGGCCGGAGCTGCTAGCGGAGACTGCACACCGTGCAGACACTCGAGCCGGCCACGCAGCCACGCCCGCAGACCCACAGATCGCGTCTAGACGCCTGGACTGGCGTTCCGCGCACGACACCACTCGCCCGAGCGGCCGATGTGCGCCCCCTCGAACTGCGACCGCATATATCGGTAAGGCCTCTGGGTGGCGAAGAGGGGAGGCGCAGGCTGAGCAGACGAGCCGACCGCACCAGCTCCTGGCTGCAAGCTTCCGCATGCGCGACGCGCTACCGGGTTGGTCGCAACCCGGCCCCTTGCTCACCGCTCGGAGCTCCTGGTGTGGAGCCGGGTACCGCCCACGTGTCATACCAGATAGAATGATCGGTATGACACGACGGACGATCCGCTTCGCCCCCGACGTTGATGCCCGCTTGGACCAACTCGACGCCGGGCAGGTGTCGGCGTACGTGACCGAGGCGGTGCGCGACCGCATCACCCGGGAACGGACCCTCGCCGCGCTCGCCGAGGCTGGATATCACCCCGATCCGCAGAAGGCGGCTGCCGCCGCCGCGATGCTCGCCCGCCGGCCCTCACGGGCGCTGCGCGACGCTGCGGTATCGCGCCTGGCGGACCTGACCGGCCTGTCCGCCGGCGCACTGCGAGATGACCTCGGCCTCGGCGAGTGACCGACTTCGCCCTCGTTCTGGACGCAGGAGCCATCGCCGCCTACGCCACCGGCGGCGCCGAGATCGTCGGCACCCACCTGGTCGGCGCGGACATGATCGGGATGCACGCGGCCGTGCCGACGACGTGCCTGGCCGAGGCGTACGCGATCCTCGGGCCCAAACCCGAGGCCGTCCAGCGCGTCCGACTGCTGCTCGCACTGCCGTGCGTGCGGACCGTGCCGATGCTGCCCGGGCAGGCCCGCGCCGCCGGCCTGCTGTGCCACGATCACGCCGACCTGACCCGCCTCGGCATCGCCCACACCATCATCACCGCCGTCTCCTCGGGAGCCGCAGCGATGACATCCTCACCGCTGATCGGCGACTACCTACCCGCCGAATGGCCCATCATCACCGTCTAGAACCACACAACCGCCTTGGTCGGGTGCGACCAGCCCCCCACGCTGTCGTCCGGCCTGCCTGATCCTGGGACACCGCGCAATGAGCCCACCGCCGGCGTGCTCCTAGCCGGGTGCGCAGTCCTCCTTGCTCGCCCACCCGGAACGCCGCCCACCCCACCGCGCCCGCCGCGCCCGCCGAGTCCGTAGCACCGTCGCCCAAACTTGCGCCACCGTCAACGCATCCTCCAGCGGAGAATGCCGTCCACGGCCCAAGCTTGGCGTGCGCATCGCCGCGACCGCCGGTGACGGGCTGATCTCACCGAAGGTGCTGGAAGGAGCGCCGTTTCTGCAGGTCAGCGCCCTGCGTGGCATCCGGGTAGGGTTTAACAAGGCTCACAACCTCGACCCCGACGTCACGGACCTCGCCTGGACTCAAGGTCGCCGGGCGAGCCGGGGTCAATCCGCCCTGTGTTCTTCGTGTTTGGCACGTAGGTGGCAGAAGCTCTGGTCCTGTCGACGGTAGGGCTCAACATAGGTGAAGAACCTCGGGGCGCTGTGTGGTGGCTGTGCCCGTCGCCTACCATATGAGCCGATCCCAACACGGCCCCCGACACCAGGTCGGGGGTTCGGGCTGCTGGTGGCGGCTAGAGCAACACTCGGGTGGTACAGCCAAAGCGCGTGCCAATCTGACATGGACCCACCGCAGAGCTCGACGCCTCACCGCCCGCTCCTAGGCCGGCCGGTAAGGCGTCGGCTGTTTTGGCGGCGCGGCCTCAGCCGGATCGTCCAACGCGGATCATTATGGCGAGCAGAAGAACACTCACGCTGCTCGGCGGCGGATCCTGCTGAAGGCGTCGAGGGCTGTGTCGTCTGCGTCGGGGAGGGTGTGGAGGTAGCCCTCGGTCGTCTTGATGCTGCCGTGGCCGAGGCGTTCCTTGACGACCTGGAGGTCGGCGCCGCCGGCGAGGAGCCAGGAGGCGTGCGCGTGTCGGAAGGCTTTCATGACGATGTCGATGTCGAGCTTCGCGGTCTCGAGGGCGGGCCTGAGGATTCGGTCGCGGAACCACCGTCGTGGGATGTGCCCGTCGGTGTCGTAGGAGCGTGGTGTGCGGGGGCTGTCGTGGCCGGCGGCGCGTCGTTGGGCGCGGTAGTCGGCGATCGCCCGCCGGCAGTGGTCGCATTTGCAGCGACCGGCGTTGTAGCCACTGGGGGTTCCATGCCGGTACTGGCGGCCCGCCGCGTTGGGTGAGGTGAGCCCAAGGTTGGCGGGCGTGGGCCCGGTGTCGTGTCGTGCGGGCTCGACAGGCTTGTCGTACTGGAACAGTAGGTCGTCGCTGTCGAGTCCGCGCGCCTGGATGTAGGCCGTGAGCTTGGTGATGATCTGCGCGCTGAGTTTGAAGCGGCGGGGTTCCTTGTCCTTCGGGTAGTCCTTGATCAGGAATCGTTTGCCGTCCGGGTGGAAGCGGGTGTTGACCTCGACCACGGTCCGGCTGATCGTCAGGATCCGGGTGCGGAGGTTGATGTCCTTGGGGCGTAGCTCGGCGAGTTCGCCCCACCGCATGCCGCTTTCGATGGCGACCTCGACGAGCATCCGTGATACCTCGTCGGGGAGTGCGGCGTGGAAGTCGTCGAACTGCTCGGGGGTGATGATCTCCAGCATCTTCTTCGGCACGGTCGGTGTCCTCACGCCCCTGCACGGGTGGAGCCCGATCGCCTCGTCGTTGAACGCGGTAGTGAAGATGGCGCTAAGGACGGTCTTGTGGAAGGCGATGTTGCGGGGCTTCATGCCCGCCTTGCCGAGTAGTTTGATCCACTCTCGGACATCCGGGGGGAGGATCTCGTTGAGCTTCATCTTGCCGAAGTGCGGCAGGATCCGGCTGTGGATCGCGTAGTGGTAGCCCTCGCGGGTGCTGACCTCGATGACATGGTTGGGGAACCACTCCTCCTCGACGTAGCGGCGAAACGCCTGGCGCCCGCGGGCGGGGTTACCTCCGCGGCCTTCGGAGACCTTGACCTCGGCCTTCTGCCACGCCTTGTCGGCCTCCTTCTCTGTGGCGTAGGTGCCGGCCGAGACGCGGTTGCCGCGGATATCGTCGTAGTAGGCGGTGTAGCGGAACTTCCCGTTCTTGCCCTTCCGCTTGCGGGACTGCCCCACAACCCCTCCAAGATCATTTGACCCTCATCTGACCCCGAATGGCGCGAACTTCGGCGATATTCGGCGGCGTGAGCGACCATGAAATATGGCCTCTGAGCTGCAGTTTAGTCGAGATCTTCCTGATCGGCCAAGCTCGATTAGAACGCCTGTACGGCGCTGGGGGTCAAGGGGTCGCAGGTTCAAATCCTGTCAGCCCGACAGATATCGAGGGTCGTTGAGTTGGGAGAAATCCCAGGTCAGCGGCCCTTATTCTATGCGCATCCATCGGTGACCGTCCACGTCGCACCGGCTTCGGATGATCTTGTGGCACCGGGCGTGGTACCGGAGCCGGCGTACGGTTGAGATCAACAACACCTTCGGTACCACGGAGGCACCCCCGATGGCTGTGTACGAATACCAGCTCGCCAGCGGCAAGACCCGCTGGTTTTACAAGTTCGACCTCCCCGCCGGACCCGACAACAAACGGCGAACGAAGAAGGAACGCGGTTACCTCACGGACAAGGCCGCGGCCGAGGCGGAGCGCAAGGCGCGGGAGGTCTACGGGCAGACCGACCTCGCCGCTGACGGCAGCGTGAAGCAGGAACGGGACTGCCCCCGGTTTGGTTGACTCGCGGGGTTAGCGGTGTTCAGGCCGGTTGAGTGGCCTTGTGTAGTGTCTCAAACTCGATCGGGGTGAGTC
>NZ_JBFAZP010000025.1:0-32838 GCF_040681875.1 Longispora sp. NPDC051575
CGCGGACCAGCGGCGGCGCGAGAAGGAGGACCGGGAGGACCGGATCCAGGCCCAGCTGTACGACCGCGAGGACGGGGACAAGGCGCGCCAGGACCAGTCCCCGCAGCTGGAGATGAAACTGAAGGAGCTCCAGAAACTGAACAAGCACTGGCGCATGGACATGTCGAATCTCAACATCGAGCGGCTCATCGCGGAGATGTCCGGCGAGCCGTGCCCAGAGGTCAAGGGCTCCGGGTTGCCTCCCGCACGAACCGGTGAACACGCTCGGCCTCACCGGACGGTCGAAGCCCTGTGAAGGGAGGGAACATGAACGATAGTCCGATCCGCCACTTCGAGGATTCGCTGGATCCCGACAGACACCTCAGGCAGCTCGCCGAGGCCGAACGCAGGCGGGCTGAGCCGGAAACCATCGACCTCGCCGACCTCGAGATGACGCCTGACCTGGAGATGCACTCCGCCAACGAGAACTTCAATGCCGATGTGGCCCAACACCTTGACACTGCCGCTGCGCTAGCAGCAGTCATGGGTGAGACGACCAGCCTCAGCGTCGTGGACGTGGCGTTCATCGCCGCCATGGAACAGCCGACTCTCAAGGGGCACGAGCCGAGCCCTGACGCGACTAGCCTGACCGCCACCACCCACGAACCCCACGGACGTATGCCGAGTGCTCCGAGCTGGCGGAACCATCGTCCCGGGCAGCAAGAGGCCGAAGAAACGCCAGAAGTCCTCGACGGTCGTGAGGCCACCCGGCCGGCGAGTGTGGCCGGTGCGGAGTTCTCGTTAAGCGGCTGGTGGCCGACCCACGGGACGTCGCTGCCGATGAGGTACGCGGAGCGGACGGAGGTGCTCGCGGCCCAACTGAACGTCGCCCGCTGAACTACTAGTTCGTTGAAACCGAGCAACGACGGGAGGCTCGAGCAGATGCTCGGGCCGAACGTTCTCCCACGCATCGTGCTTCCTGCGGTGGTCGCCAGCCCCGTCGCAGCGCTGTAGTGCTCCAGGGTCGCAGCGGCTCAGGCGCTCTTGCGTGGCCGCTTCGCAGGGGGCCTTCTTCGCGGCGTCTTCTACGCACGCGTGTCCCAGCCCGAACGACTTGTCCGAGTGCCCGCCTACCGGCCAACACTCGTCGACCCGTACCGCGACCACCTGCGCCGACGCCGGGAAGCCGACCCGGCCGCCCCCGTCCTGGAACTGCTGACCGAGATCCGGTCGCTGGGCTACACCGGAAGCCAGAACCTGCTCTACCGCTACATCACCCAGGGCCGCGTCGAAGCAGACCGCCTCGCCGTCTCACCCCGCCGGCTGACCAGCATGATCCTCACCCGGCCCGCGGCCCTCAGCGGCGACCAGCGGCACCTCCTGAACGAGCTCACCACCACCTGCCCGGAGATGAACGCCCTGGTCGGACTGGTGGGCTCCTTCGCAGCCCTACTCACTCCGGCAGCCGAAAACGTAAGGCTTCTGGACACCTGGATCGCCGACGCCCGGGCCGCCGACCTGCCCCACCTGCACGCCTTCACCCGCGGTATCGACTTCGACTACCAGGCCGTCCAGGCAGCCGTCACCTTGTCTTACCACAACGGCGGCACCGAAGGCGTGAACACCAAGACGAAACGGATCATGCGCCAGATGCACGGCCGGGCTGGATTTCACCTCCTCCGCCACCGAATTCGCGACAGAGCCGTTGGTTTGACAGTTCCGGCCGCGAGGTCGTCGCGGCCCGCGATCTTGGCGTCGATGACCTTCTTCACCGCTCCTCGGTGGTCGTCGTGGAACCTAGGTTCGTCGGGTTCGGAAACCTGGGTTTTGGATGCGATGAACTGAGTCGGCCATCGTCAGGTCCCGCGCCCGAGGCTCGTCGTCGGCACCGGGTTAGGGCCTTGGGTTTGTCGGGAGGTCGCGGACCGTGTCGGCTCAAAGGAGCCGATCCAGGACCGTGACCGTCTCCACACCTGCAATTGCACGCGTTCGCGGTTGCTGCGGGGCCACCGTCACGATCCAGATCCGATCCTGGGTCTGAAGGGCGTCCTGTAGCAAGGAGTACGCCATCACCCGATGTAGGTCACCTCTGGCCGACGAGGCGAGAGGAGGCATCCCTAGCCCTAGTTGACGATCTTGACGGCGGAAAGTGTCGTACCGATCACCTAGAGTGCGTCGCATCCGTGTTGAGCGGCTGACTGAGGTGGATGGGCTTGTGGCCGACCTGAATGCGGCGCTGGTGGAGACGACGATCTGCGAGGACTGCTCGACCCTTGTCGTTCGACGGTCACCCAGAGGGCGCAGGCCCAGATTCTGCGAGGCGTGCGTCGCACAGCGTGACCGTGCCTCCCGCGCCGCTAAGGCCCGCAGGTGGAGGGCCTCGCGCAAGGTGGCCCGGCCGGCGGTCCAGTGCAGGTATTGCCCGGCGATGATCACGCCCGCTGAGGACGGACCCGTGCCAAAGCGTTGTCCCGATTGCACGCGCAAGCATGTGAACGACAAGGCGACGGTTCGCCGGCGAGACGCCGCCGCGCGCCGCCAAGTGGAAGGTCGCTGGTCCATCTGCCAGGAGGATGGGTGCGGGGCCCGGTTCCGTTGCGCCGCAAGGGGGCCGATTCCACGGTGGTGCCCGACGTGCAAGCCGCGGCATCTCAACGACTACAAGGCGGACAAGATCGCACCGGTTCGTGAGGCCGTCCGCTGCGCGGACTGCGATGTGATCGTTCCGCTGAAACGCAAGGGCTACTCGCTGCGTAGATGTAAGCCGTGCGCCAAGAAGCGCCAATACGCGCAGTCCCATCAGTGGTGGGTGGAGCGACCCGAACTCCTGCGTGTCCACCGACGCGAACGTGGCCGCCGCCGACGAGCTGATCGACGTGCCGCGCCCCGGGAACTGTTCGCCGATCTTGAAATCTACGAGCGCGACGGGTGGATCTGCCAGATTGGCAACCATCCCGTTGACCCGGCCGTGCGGCACCCGGATCCTGCGTGCGCGACCATCGATCACATCCTGCCCCAGTCTTATCGTGGCTGGAGCCATACGCGAACTAACGTTCGCCTCGCCTGTCTGGACTGCAACAACCGCCGGCAGAACAAGGTCTCAGACGCCGAGCTCGACTACCTAGGGCTTCGCCGTGAGGACCTGCGGCTGATCCGCCCGCAACGACGCCGTCGGTCGGCTCGCACGGGCCGCTTCGTCACCGTCTCAACGAACGAAACCGAGGCGATGGTGTTCGAGGTTCCGGACGGGCCGTGAAACGGCGACGCCCCGCTTGTGGGAGCGGGGCGAAGGGGCCATGAGGTTGTGGCAACATGTCCGCAGCCGAGCCTAGAACATCACGAACCGCCAGCGGAGGGCTGCTACTCGGCCACGTCGCCCGCCGCGCGGCGTAGGTGCCGGCGGAGCGTTCGCGGCACCAGTAAGTTCGAGCGTCCAGATCGGTGAGCTCAACGGGGCCTAGGAGATGCCCGGCCACCGCCAGGTTGAGCATGACCTTCTCCGGTATCGGGGAGTCGCGGTAGGTGAGGAATGTGTCCTGGTCCCGGGCGGGCAGTTCGCTGAACCAGCCGTCGAACTCCTCATCGTCCGAGGCCATCGGGTGCTATACCGAGGAGGCAGCAGGAGACCGAACCGACGCCGAATGGGACGCATTCCTCGCCCACTTCGAGCTCAGAAAAGTGGCTTTCGGGACCTGCGGACGCGACCACGGAACCCCCTGCGTGCACGAAAACGCGTGTGTCAGATGCCCACTCCTTCGAGTCAACCCTGCCCAGATGCCACGCCTTCGGGGGATCCGCACCAACCTCACAGACCGCCTCCAAGAGGCCAGGGATCAGGGCTGGCTCGGCGAGGTCGCCGCGATCGAGACCACTCTTGCCTCCGCAGTGCGGAAGCTGGAGTCCATGCGTCAGCTCGCCGCACGCGACAGTGCTGTTCACCTCGGCATGCCCGATATCCGTGCTTCGATCGGTCGGTCAATCCGCGGCTGAGCACGACGGTTGTCTCGGCGTCAAACTTGATCAGGTACATGCCGAGTGGGTGCCGGCGGGTCGTCGACCACGTCTGAGCTCAACACGCTGCGTTTGCGAGAGGAGGCCGCGAACCGCGAACACTCTTCGTGTTGACAACTGGTGCCACGTGCGCGCTCACATAGACTATTTCTCCGAGAATGATCCGGGCTACAGTGACAATGCTTGCCACTGATGAGTGTCGAGGAGACCGATGCCGGAGCCAGTGCCCGATTTGCAGGGTTTTGCTGCTAGACTTGCCAATGGGCCGGCATTTCTCATAATCGGCCAATCGGCGAATCGCGGTGAGAGCCCCGCCGCAGAATACCGCTGGGGCGGGATCTACACGACGCGAACCGATGCTGCTGTGGCAGGTCAGTTCAGGACCAACTGGCGCACGGTCATGCCTGTTGGCGCGATGTCGTCGACGCCCTCGCGCAGCCAGACCGCACTCGAGGTCCGCTATCTCCTCGGCGGGCAGGACCTGCCCGAGTCAGAGCGGCCTCCCACTAACCCGCTGCAGATGGCGGACTCCCGGATGCTTTGCGTCCAAGAGCTCGTTCGCCTGGTAACGGAGACCGTCACACCGCGAGGCGTCATCGTGATCGAGGGCTGGGCCCCAGGCGACGACCTCGCGGTCACCGACCTGGTGCCTGCTCTGCGTTCTCTCGGTCCCGGCCAGGTACACCTCTTCTCAGGACAAGCCTGGGCCGCGGACCCCTTCGTCTCAAGCTTAGTCAGCACCGGCCAGCTCGTCCTGCACTCCGAGTCGCTGGACGACGCAGTCAGCCGGCTCGCCGAAGCGGGCTCGCTCACCATCGGCAGCCCGGCTGGGCCGGGTCGTGGTTCCCAGCACGTCATCGCGATCGGCGACGGTTTCGTCGAAATCGACATCCATACGTGGAACCAGATCCGACGCTCAGCACGGCCAGTCGACCTAGATTTGCTGACGCCACCCGTCTTTAGCTCAGAGGCGGCACGGTACCAGGAGTTCCGTAGTTTCGCTGGTGCCACCGAGGGTTCGCCGCGGTGGCGCGGTATCGCCGCCGGCATGAACATCCGCCGCGATTTCGAGGAGGACCTCGCAGAGAGGGTAGTGGAGGCACTCAGGGAACCGGACCTTCTCACGCCGCTCGTGCTGGTGGGACAGTCGACTACCGGAAAGAGTGTCGCGCTGGCTGCACTCGCCATGGAGCTGGCTCGCGGTGGCGAGTGGGCGGTGCTGCACCAGTCTCGGCGCACCGTGCGACCGTCGCTCGACGACATTGACATGTATGCGACCTGGGCGGAGGGGCGCGGTGCAAAGGGCACCGTCCTGGTCTGGGACGGGATGGTCGACCCGGACGAGTACGCGGCGCTCCTGCGCCAGCTGCGCAGCCGGGGCCGCAAGGTACTCATCATCGGCTCGGGGTACGCCACACAACACCGCAACTTCCTGTCCGTCGACGCCCCGGCGGAATTGACCGAGAACGAGTTGACGCAGCTACTTGGTCAGCTGAAGTCCTTTGGCATCGAGGTCAGTGCGCCCAAGGCAGCCCTGGACAGCAGCTTCCTCGCGTTCCTCTACCGCACCCTGCCGGATTCGCATTTCAACCTCACCCGCGGCCTCGCACACGAGATGCGGGCCGCCGAGAAGGGAATGGAGAAGCTCGTCCGGGAGCGGGGCAGGGAAGCCAGCCAGGGCGAGCGCCTCACAGCAATGGCGGCGGCACTGCAGGCGGCCGGGATCGACCTCGCCGATATGCTGCCCCGCCCGACTGCGGGCGAGAAGCCGCTCATCGAACAGACCTTCGGCGAGCGCAGCCCGATCCAGAAGGTGACAGCTCTGGTGCTCGTGGCCACTCGACACGGCGTACCTGTTCCGATCGACCTGGCGCTGCGCATCCTGGGTCGTGAGGGTTCACAGAACATCTTGGACGTACTGAACTCGTTCGACATCATCCGCGACATCGAGGATGACAACGGCGAGTACTTTCTGACCATCCGCTCACATCTTGAGGCGGAACTCCTGGCTCGACACGAGATCTCTCTCGAAGTGGAGATCGAGGTCATCACTGAGGTGATCAGGAACATCCGGGTGAGCGAGAGCTACGCCGGCGTGACGGACGAGGCATCGTTCGTCGTATCGCTCCTCGAACGGATCAGCCCGAAGACGCAGGACTCCAGGTACAAGCCGCACTACGGCGAGATCTCCAAGGCGTTCGCCGACCGGCGAGCGGAGACCGGGCGCCTTCACTCCCGCTTGGTGCTGCAGGAGTCGATCTTTGTACGCGGTTTTGCCCACTGGCGCCAGGGGCGGGGCGACGGAACCCTGGAGGAGCGGATCGCCGATCTTGAGTACAACCGCGACCTGCTCGAGGAGAAGCTTTCTGACAATAGCGTCAAAGGGATGATGCGCCTGTTGCTGATGGTCGAACTGGCCTCGACCCTGGGCGCGATCACTTATGAGATTTCCGCTTCCCCGCAGTTTGCCGCTGCCGGAGTCGGAGGCCGGCTCGACGACATCCTCAAGGCGGTGCTCCAGGCACGCGCTATCGATCCGGGGAACCTATATCCGATCGATGTGTTGGCGTGGTCGACCCGGGACGCGATCAAAACCAACGCCCTCTCGCCTCACGAGCGGCTCGACCACCTCACCAATGCCGTCGCCATGCTGGACTCGGTCGATCGGATGCCGCTGAGCGAGGCTCAGCGGGCGAAACTCGACGGGCGCGGCGTCGAACTCAATAGGCTCCTAGCCGACGATGCCGCGCTATGGGCGAATATGCGCAGTCTGGAACGGAACGCCGATCCAGCCGCGATCTACCTCCTGGCCAAGTTTAGAGCCGGCGACGGACCGGCGGGTGAGGCCCACGCGCTCGCCCGTCTGCAACAAGCGCCACCGGAGACCCGCAGAGACTGGCGTTGCGCCCAACTACTCCTAGAGCTGACCTGGAAGAAGATCACCGGACAACGGCTGCTGCACGATGGCCGGACACCGGTTCACTTCTCCCAGGCAGACCTTGACACCTTGCTCGGGCTCGCTGCCGACTTCAGAGACACTGAGCTTCCCGATCGTTACAAGGTCACCTTCGTCGAGGCGCTGGCACTCTTCGGCTCAGGCAAGTACGCCGAGGCCAAGCTCGTGTTCCGAGAAGTCGAGCAGATGACCAGACATCTCCCGCGGCGCATCCACACCCAGCTTCTGCTTGGCGACGAGTCGGGCGCTCCTCGAATCTTCACCGGCAGGGTTGAGTGGGCAGACGATCGGGGTGGCGAGGTCTGGGTCGACGAACTGAGCACAAAAGTCTACTTCGAGCCGCGCTTCTTCTCGGCCTCTCAACAGCTCGCCAGGAACCAGCCACTGCCCGCATTCATGATCGGCTTCAAGCTCACGCGCGGACCCGTCGCCGAGGCTCGTACCTTGTACCGTGAGACGCGCCCGCGATGACCGATACCCTAGCCGCGCTCGCCCGCAACAAGCTGATCTGCACAGGTGTGGAATTGAACTACGAAACACCGAGCGATCCGAATCCCCGACCTGGCACCGAAGCCGCCTTCGATGCGCTTGTCACGCAGTACTACAAGCTCTTTCGCGAGAGCATCCGCGCCGATGTGAACTTTCTCCGTTCAGTCAAGGATTCACAGTGCATCGCAGACTTCGACAAGGCCGTCTACAACTTAAGGACAGCGAAGCAACACGACGACAACTCCACCGCGAAGAACTTTTATGCCATGTGGACCCGTGATCGGCCCTGGGAAGCAGCGGCAGAGGCATTTTTGGGCGCCTGGGCGAAGGCGCTTTCCGACCTAGAACATGTCAGTCTGCTGATCCGGCGCGATGCGAAGCTGACGAAGTCCTGGAGGGACAACGCCTCCGTAGAGCCAGATACTATTTTCGAAACGGTACGCTGGGACCTAAACGCCAGCTTCAGCTACGGCAACCGCCAAAGGATGCTACGCAACGTCAATGCCCGCCGACAGCGCCTGGCCCCGGGAGACGACGTACGCGCGGCCGTCGAGCATATCTGTGCACAGGAGATCAGCGCTCAGGATCTCACCTTGCCGATGCCGTTCTACGAGGTCCTCGACAGGCTGGGCCTCTTGGGTAAGCGCAACGCACGCGCGGCGCTGCTCGTTGCATACTCGGTCCGCGCGGCGACTAACCTGACCGGCGAGGCATTCCTCAAGCGTGTCGAGGAGACATGGAGGATCGGGAGTTCCTGACTCTGGACGCCGCCTAGTCCGACACGCCCGGGAAAAGCCGTCGGCCGCCTGGTACGTCGCTCTCATGGACTGGCTGCGCGGCGATGAATAGATCCCCAGCCGGCCTGGCGGCTTCTCCGGCGAATCAGGCTGCCGTGATTTCGAGCAGGTCGGGCAATGGCAGCTCGTCTGGATCCGTCTCGTCGACGCCGACCCATTCGATGCCGCCGAGAACCTCACCGCGCTGCGGATCCTCGATCGTATAGAGAAGCAGACCGTTGCAGGAGCCTCGAACGGCCGCATTGGCTCGGATCGTCATGCCGAGCCCGCAGCCATGCTCGAAGTCGATGGAGGGGCACCCGCACCCGCACCGGTCGACCACGATCACGTCCGCCGCCTGGAGCCGCAACGTTTCAGCGCGAGGGAGATCGATGGCCAGTAGCGCCTCAAGCACGGCGCGTTCTCGCTGCGTCAGCGGCCTTGCGTCCATGCCGTGATCATCTCATCCGTGACGGCCTGATCAACGAAGCTCGGGGGTGCCGAGTTCGGGGTGGTCACGTCGGAACGCGGCCAGTCTGGGAAACCGCCGACCGACGGCAGTCCAGTTCGACTTTGCGGAGCTGGAAGTGCTGTTGGAATTCCGTCGAAATCGCGGAGGAACGCCTTAACCGGCTCCAGCACCTGACCAGCCGGATCATGCACCGCCCACCCCACCGCAAGAAACTCCTCCGCACGGCCGCAGGGCTGCTCATCCGGGGCCAGCTGCAATCGGCCACCGGCGCGATCAACCTCATCGCGGAAAAGGTCGCAGCCCTGCCGATACCCAGCAGCGCCCGCTCACGCGACTTTCGCTAGCCAAGCACCACCGCGCGCCTGACCTGCTGAACGCTCCCTAGTTCTCATCCGCCCGTCCGTGTTCGATGGCGGCATGGGCGTCGTCGAGTACGTTGACCAGCTCTATGCTGGCGCGCAGCTCGCCGCCCGGGGCCATGCGGGCGCCGGCATCGAGGAGACCCGCGTTGTGGAGTGCGTCGATCAGATCGGGCGGCAGAGGTCGGTCGCGGTGAGCGATCAACCGGTCCTGCGTCTCGGGGTCGAGGTCGTCCCGCCAGGCTCCCAGGTCGGGCGGTGGCGTCGGCGTGCTCATCTACACGGCCTGGCACCAGGGCGGCAGCGCCGGGCGCGAACTCGACAAGCCCGCCTGGCTCGCGGAGTCGAGGTGAGTGGGCCGTCGGCGTTGGCCCGGTGTCGTCGGTGCCCAGCTTGGGCGGCTCGGGTTACGCCCGACGCAGAGCGTCGTGTCGTCGCCGTCTTCGTTGCATCCGGCGAGCAGCCGGAGGGTCTCCTCTGGGTGGACGGAGCTAACTTAGGGATTTGATCAGGGAGTCGAAGATCGGAGCGTCGTCGAACGGCCCTTTCTCCCGGGCTAACTGCTGCCAGCCCCAGCGCATGTACTTGTTCCGAGCCGGGTTCTCCGGCCGTACGAACAAGTTGGCGATCGGTTCGCGCCGGCCGGCGAGGAGCGCGTTGTGGATGGCGTGGCCGTGTCCCTGGCCCTGCATGCCTGGGTCGACGGCGAACTCCATGAAGATGAAGATCGGCTCCGGCTCTGCGGGGGTCGGGAATCCGGGAAGGTTCGCTCGGATTTTGTCCCAGATTGCGCTGGCCCGGTCCGCGACACGTCGGCAGCCGTAGGCGTACCCGATGAGCTGCCCGTCGAGCGTGCCGGTTACGAGTTCGAACCCGGCGCCCTGTATGTGGCTGTCGAACCGCTCCCGGAACTTGTCTGGGTGAAAAAACGGGTCGGCCGCGATGATGTCGGCGTGGGAGGCGGCGTAGACCGGCACCATCAGGTCCAGCATCTTGGGGGCATTCGCGGCGTCGTGGTGCTCGAGGAGGAGACCGGGGGTGGACAAGCTGAATCCTTCAGGTCGGGTTGAACTACACCAGCTCAGGCTTCGTGGGAGTGGCGAGGTATTCGCGGAAGTCGGCTACGGCCACCAGGCCGCGACCCTCTTCGGGGACTGCTCGGTAGACGGTATGGGCGAGGTCGATGATGGTCCGCACGTGGTCCCCGGTGGGCAGCGCCTGCATCACTTGCTGGGCGTAGGCGGTGCCGCCGTTTGCGTCGCCCGCCTTGACCATGCAGAGCGCGCGCTGGAGCTTGATCTGGGCCGGTCCGCGCCGGAAGTCGGGCGCGTACAACTCGAGCGCCCTAGTCTGGGCGGCGTCGGCTTCCTTGAGGTGACCGAGGTAGGAGTACACGAAGCTCTGGGTGAACGCGATTCGGTTCTCCGGCCACAAACGATCGCTCTCGCGGCCTTGGACGCGAGTTAGTGATAGCGGGAGCTGGTTGTAAACCTCTTCGGCCTGGTGGAGTGTTGCGACCGCCTCGCCGTCCCTGCCTGCCACCGCGAGGGCCTGAGCTTTGCCGCCCATGAATTCGGGCAACTCCTCGGCGGTGGCGTTCGTCAGGTACGGATCCGCCTCCTCGACGAGGCGAAGGATGGAGTCGATGGAGTGCTGTTCGTACAGCGAACGGACTATCTCGTGCCCGCGGACCCACAACACCGTGCCGTTGTCAGCGCCCCATGCGATCTGCTGAGCGGTACGCCACCAACGGCGTGACTCGCGGGTCAACCCCAGATTCGAGAACGTCTTGGCGGCGTACACCGACAGGATCGCGCCAACGCGGCGCAACTCCCCCTTCTCGGTCGGGTTGCTGGTGGCCTTGATCGCGTTCTGGCTACCGACGACGTCGACCATTAGCGGGTCTAGCAGGTCATGCGGTGAGGTGCTCAGGTAGTCGGCTCCGGTGTCCTCGATGATCTGATTCCACTCGTCGACGCCAGCCTGCGAGCGGTCTTCGATCATCGAGGCCATGAGACCGTGCCGGGCGGATTCCAGGGCGAGCGAGGGAGCCAGGACGCCAAGACCGGCGACGCCAGTCGCGCCCGCGACGAAGCCGCGACGATGCATGTCCTCTCCTCCCTCGGCTAGCAGTTGGGCTGCCAGGCCGGTAAAGCTGTGCACATTGAACGGCACCGACTGAGCGACCCGGAGTCGCTGAAATTTCGGGTCTGCCTTAGCCAGCCGCACCAGTGCCCCGTCCGCCTTCAGCAGGTCGTCCAGGAGTGTGGCCGTCCTCAGATCCGGAGTGGCTTTCCCGTTTTCAAGATTCCAGATGTGGGACTTGCCCGAGTGCACCTTCTCCCCGACAAGGCGCAGCGATAGGTCTTGCTTGACGCGAAGTCGTTTCAGCTCTTCCCCGAAGGTACTGCCACTCATCGTGATCCTCCGCAGCATCCCGGTGTCCATGTGTCCATGGACGCGACATGGACACTGCGCACCTTCCCCAACACTCACCGTACCGGGAAGGTGAGAGTTGGGCCACAGCGGTCCAAATAGCTCAGTCGATCTCTATTCGGGGAGGTGTGCGCGGTGGTCTACCAGCGAGTCCTACCCGGCGAAGGCCGGTCCCTCCAGTACTGGGAAGCGCTTCCCCCTGTCGGTGACGAGGAGGCGACGCGCAGCCGTCGCACCGCCTGGACGGAGCCGAGGAGCCGCTATCGGCAGGTCCCCGGTGCCGAGCTGGATGGCCTGCACCTGTCTGGGTGGCCGCCCGCGTTGAGGGGCGCGGCGGCCACCCGGCCCATCAGTTCCGGCCGGTCGGGATTCAGTCCTCCCCAAGGCAGTTTCCCCGGCCGGCCGGCCACCTACCCGTTGGAGGCGTGGTGATCCCACTGCGCCAGGACTTCGCCCTCTACCGCCACCGCTACGGCGCGCTCGGTAGGCCCGATGAGCTGCTGATCGAGTTCGACCGCAGCGCGGAGACCTTGGCCTGGGTATATCACTACCTGGCCCCCCTGGCGGAGCCAACGCCGGACGGCCGCCGGGCGTTGGAGCACATCGACAGCGCCGAGCGCCTGGTCGAGGGCCTGTCCCGCCAGGTCAGGCATGTCGGCCGCGCCCAGCGGCGCCCCATCGCCGCCGCCGGGTACGCCGCCGCAGCGCTGGTCGCGCTTTTGCTGGCGGCCCAGCTGCTAGGCGTGGGCGGTGCGCCGGCCGTCGGTCTGGTCCCGATGCTGTTGGCGGTCGGGGCCGTCGCGCACCCGGCCGCCCGGGTGTGGGCCTGGTGGCGGGCTAACAGGATCCGCTACACCACCTCGCGCGACTTCCTCGGCAAGGTCCGGGCGCTGGACGTCGACGCGGGCAGCTGGCCGGAGCCGACCTGCTCGGCCCGGCTTGTCACCGTGTTGCTTGCGGCGCTGATGGACACCGCCGACCACGGAGGGGAGCTGTGCCGCCGGATCGCCGCCGACCTGGACGCCAGCCCCACCCACACCTGGCTGGCCAAGGCCCGGCCCAACGCCTTCGCGTTGAGCGAGGCCCTGATCCACGCGGTCAACGCCGTCCGTGACCTTCCCTTACCCGCGGTGCGTGATGCAGGGCCAGTTCCGAGCCACTTCCTGGAGGCCGACCGATGATCACCGACACCGCGCTCGTGCTGACCTCCCGGTACCTGGGAGCGATCTGCACCATGGAGGGCTTCGACGGTCTGCACCGGATCCTCGGGATCCACCTGGAGCCGCCCGGGGTCACGGGCCCGCTGACCGGCTGGCTGGACCCGGAGGCCGAGCCCACGCCGCTTATGTGGGTGAACGGACGCGGGTGGTGCGCGGCTGGCGGCTCGGCGGACCGCTGGACGGTCATCGACAAGCCTGCGCCCCGCCTGGTCACCCACGGCGGCGAACCGGCGCTCAGCGTGCCGACGTCGGAAGGTCTGATGCGGCTGCACCCGGCCCTCGTCTACGTGATCGCCTCGGACGGGATCTGGGGGTGGTCGCTGTGCGCGAGGAACTGACCCAGCTGCGCCGGGGCCGCCCGACCGACCAGCTCGCCGACCTGCTGTGGATCTTCGCCACCGGGTACCAGCCCATGGCCGAGGCGCAGGTCGCCCTGTGCACCTGCGGGAAGCTGAACATCGTCCCCGGGACCATGTTGCCCGAGGGCTGGGAGTCCGTGGTGACGCGGCGACGGCTGGCGGAGATGCTGCACAACACCGGCCTGGACTCCGAGAGTCTGCGGCGCCGGGACAACGCCCTGGTGCTGGCGGTGGTGCTGTGGAGTCTGCGATGACCCGCGCGGTAGGGCGCGCGTCCGTGCCGGCGTTTCCCCCGCTCCCGGCCCGGCCAGCACCCGGCCGGTTCCTGGAGGGCGCTGCGCAGAACTTGGAGGTCCGGCCGGACGGGTCGCAGGTCTACTGGGTCGCCCCTCCGCCGGACCCGCCGCCCCGGTGCCGACACCCGCACGACGTGGCGGTGTCACCGAGCTGGGCGGCGTTTCGCGCCGGGCCTGGCAACCGGCTCGCGGACTGGTGCTGTGCGACCTGCGGGAAACACTTCCTCGTCGATGTCCCCGGCCACCGGAGCACCGAGTGAGCGCCACCGGACGCAGCCAGGTCCCGATCGGGGCGTCCGGCTCGAGGCACTGGACAGCTGCGGCGTCGCTACTGGCAGGCGTCGGGCTCGCCGTTGCCTGCCAGACGTCGGGGTTCTGGAACCTGATCATCGGGCTCATAAAGAGGTAGGCGTCCGGCTGCGCGAGCCCCAACATCCGCGGCCGGCCAGCGCCCGACCGCTCGCGCGGGCGGAACGGGCAGGTGGGGTCTCGGGCCTGGGACCGCTTGAGACCCCACTTCGGCAGCGCGAAGGAGGAGCGAGTGCCTGACTATGTCGGCGAACGAGAAGCCCGCCTGTGGCGGATCCTGCTCTGCATCGTGCTGGTCGTCGGTGTCGCGCTGTGCGGTGCCGGGGTGGTGTACCTGGTGACGCACCGGGAGCACGCCGGGGCACCGCGATGAACGGGCACGCGCCGAACATCGTCGAGGCGACGCGACGGGCTTTGGCCGAGCCTTTCGACCCGAACCGGCGTGCGTCACGACCCCGGCAGAGTGGCGATCCCCCTAAACTTGAACAAAGCCCCCACGCCGATGAACGGCGTCGATCGTGACTCGCCGCCGTGGCCTCCCGGACCGCAGCGAAGGCGAGAAGGTGCAGGCGTCGAGCCTCGCGGCACAAGGGTTTCGGCACGTACAGCTCACTGCCGATCACGAACGCCACAGGCCAGGTGCCGGAGGCTGGTGTACCGGCTGCCGGCACAACGGATTGATGCGTCAGAGCCACGAATGTGGGCACCAGACCTGACCCGAAACACGTAAACGAATCACCTGAAACGAACAGGCAGAAGGGCAACTTGATGACGACCACCACGACCAGCACCGCTGAACTCCGGCAGGCGATGACCGACCGAATCGGCAAACACCTCGTGGACATGGGACATGAGTTGCACCCCGAGGTGCGCCGGGCGTTCGCCACGGTGCCCCGGGAGGTGTTCGCGCCCGAGGCCACGCCGGAGGAGGCGTACACCTGGAACGAGGCGGTGGTCACCAAGCGGCGCGGGGCCGAAAGCACCAGCTCGGTGTCGGCCCCCTACCTGCAGGCGGAGATGATCGGCCAGGCCGTCGACGCGCTCGGGAGCCTGGACGGCCGGCATGTGCTGGAGATCGGCTCCGGAGGCTACAACGCGGCGCTGCTGCGTGAGCTGGTCGGCGCGTCGGGCTCGGTGACCACCGTGGACATCGATGCGTTTGTGACCGACCGGGCCAGCGCCTTCCTGACGGCGGCCGGCTATGACGACGTGACCGTGGTCTGCGCCGACGCCGAGCTGCCGATCGAGCCGGCCCGCCGGTACGACCTGATCTTGGTGACGGTGGGGGCCTGGGATGTACCTTCGGCGTGGACCGACCAGCTCGCCGAGGGCGGCGTGCTGGTCGTGCCGCTGCGCACGTGGGGAATCACCCGGTCCTGGGCGCTGCGCCGCGACGGCGACGGGCTCGTCAGCCACAGCCAGCGGCACTGCGGGTTCGTGAGCATGCAGGGCGACGGGGCCAGCGAGGTGCGGTACGTCGACATCGCCGACGGCGTGCACCTGCGCCTCGACGAGGGCCAGCAGGTCGACGCGGCTGCCGTGGCCGGGCTGCTGGGCGAACCCCGCCAGGAGACCTGGGCCGGGCTGAGCCTGCCCGGCGGGACGGTCCTTGGCGACCTGAACCTGTGGGTAGCCACCCAGCTCGCCGGCAGGGCGGAGCAGTTCGTGGTCCTCACCGCCCAGCAGGAAGCCATCGACGCAGGGCGAATCACTCCGGCCTGGCGGTTCGGAACCCCCGCCGTCCTCGACGGCGACACACTGTCCTACCTGGCGAAGTTCCGCTGGACCGGGGACACGTTCGACCTGGGCGTGTACGCGCACGGACCCGACGCCGCCGCGGCGGCCGAGCGGATGGTCCAGATCATGCGCGACTGGCTGGCTGGCGGCACGCCGCTCCTGGTCCTGCACGTGCTGCCGGCCACTACTCCCGACGGCGCGCTGCCGGCCGGGACGGTGTTGGACAAGCGGCACCGCCGTCTCGTCCTCGCCTTCACCCCCGCATGAAGAAGGGAACAAGATGAACAACGACGACCTCACCGATGACTACCGGCTCGACGTGAGCCTGGTGGACGCCGGCACCGCGTCCGGCTTCGCCACCAGCACCGACGACAGCTGCGGTTCGGGCGGCACCGGCTCCAGCGCCTGCCCCACGAACTCCAACCACTGATCGGTTCTGTTCGTTACGTGCCCGGCGTCCAGGCGCCGGGCACCACCTCTCTTCATTGGTGGTGCGCCATGTTCCCTGCCACTGGCGCGGCCCTGATCCGCGTGGCCGCCTACCCGACCGGCCTGACCTTGCCCGCATGGCCCGACCTCGCAGCCGGCGACCCTGAATCGGCACAGCGGTGGCTCGCCCAGGTGTGGGAGCTGAAGACCTTCGCAACCGCCGTCAGGTGCGCCGCTCCCAGCCTTGCCCAGCAGGTCGACCGTGTCCTCGCCAAGAAGGAGCTCGCCGAGCCGCGGCGCGTGCTGCGCCTGGCGGAGGCGACGGTCCGGTACGCGCTGAGGTGGACGACCCGCCCGACACCGTTCGGATACTTCGCCGGCATCGCCCCCGTCGGTTTCGGGCCCAAGGCCGCCTTCGGCTGGGGTGACGACCACCGGCCGGTCACCCGCCCGGACGGGGAGTTCATCGCCGAGCACACCGACCGGGCGGAGCGGGACCTGGCCGTGCTGCGCACCCTCACGGTGGTGACCAACCCGCTGGGACACCGACGGGCCGGGATGTGGGTGCTGCCCTGCGCCGGTGCCGCCGACGGCCGCTACCTCGACGCACAGATCACCCTGACCCCGAAAGTCGCAGCGGCGATCGAAGCCGCGAGAGCGCCGATCGGGTTCCAGGAACTGACCGCGACGATCACCGGCCCCGGACCAGGCAACGCCAGCGGAGCCGAACGCCTCCTGGCCGGCCTCGTCCGGCAGCGAGTACTGGTGACTTCGACCCGGCCCGCGACGACAGTCACAGACCCGGCCGAACACCTGGCCCGCCACTTTCAGCTCCCCGACCCGGACCAACAGGTCGCGGTGGACCTGCGTGTCGACGCCCAGGTGACGATGCCCCCGGCCGTCCTCACCGAGGCAGGCCGGGCCGCGTCCACGCTGGTGGCCATCGCCGGGCGCATGCCCTGGTGGGTGGAGTACCACCAGGCGTTCGTCCAGCGCTGGGGGCCCGGGGCGGCGGTGCCGCTCCGCGACGTACTCGACGTCCTGGGCATGCCCGCCGGCTACCGGGGCTCGTGGCGACACGCCCCAGCCGGGTTCACCGGACGTGACCGGCTGCTGATCCAGCTCGCGCAGCAGTCCGCGCTCGACGGCTGTGTCGAGGTGGTGCTCGATGATGCCCTGATCGGCCGGCTGCGAGGCGACGATGACCGGCCGCCGGTCCCGCACACCGAACTGCGGTTCACCCTGGCCGCCGACACCCTCGGCGATCTCGACCGGGGCGCGTTCACGCTGACCGTCACCAGCGGCTCGCGCAACGCCGGCGTGGCCGCAGGCCGGTTCCTGCACCTGCTCACAACAGCTGAACTGGAGGCGTTCGGCCAGGTGTACCGGACGCTGCCGACCGCCTTGCCTAGCGCCGACGTCGTGCAACTGTCCGGCCCGCCGCTGGATGCCCGACTGGAATCGGTGTCCCGGACGCCACAGATGCTGCCCGTCCTACCGGCCGGGGACTTCCACCTCGCTCCGGCATTCACGCTCGCGGACCTGGCGGTCGCCGGCGACGGCCAGCGGCTGTGGCTCCTGTCGCGCTCGACCGGTCGACCGGTCGAGCCGCTGCTGTTCAACAGCGTCCTGCTGGCCGGGCTGCAACAACCCGTGCTGCGGTTCCTAACCGAGATCTGGATGGCATGGACGGCACCGTGCAGCAGTTTCGACTGGGGCCACGCCTCCGACCTGCCGTACCTACCCCGCCTGCGGCGCGGACGCAGCATCCTGTCCCCGGCCCGCTGGACCGTCGACCGAACCGCCCTGCCCGGCAGGTCAGAACCCTGGCCGACATGGAAGGCAGCCTTCGGACGCCTGCGCGACCAACTCCGGCTCCCCGCCCAAGCACTCGTCGGCGGCGACGGCGTTCAGCTACGCCTTGACCTGGACAACCCCGCTCACCTGGCGGTGCTGCGCGGCCAACTCGCCCAGCACACCCGGACCGTCATCACCGAGGCCCCGGGCAACTCCGGCTGGAGCGGCTGCCGGCCCGCCGAACTCCTGCTCACCCTCACCCACACCCAGGCAGAGCCCCAACCCGCCCGCCCCGCCCGGCCGGTCAGCACACGGGAGCACCCGCCCGGACCGTCATCTCCGTGGGTGGAGGCCCGGTTGTTCGGGAGGACAGACGACATCCTCGCCGACCTCGCCCGCCAGATCGACCTCCCGTTGCCGACGGGCTGGTGGTTCGTGCGCTACCCCGACCCCGAGCCCCACCTCAGGGTGCGACTCCCGGTCCAGGACCTCGGTTTCGCCGGCACCGCCGACGACCTCGCCCGCTGGGCGAGGCGGCTCCAGCACAACGGCGTATTGCACGACTACGCACTGCACCCCTACCGGCCGGAGACCCGCCACGGAACCGGCCCGAACCTGGCCGCCGCTGAAGCAGTGTTCGCCGCCGACTCCGCCGCTGCCCTCCGCCGGCTTGCCAGCGACCGGCAGGCCGCGACCGCCGCCGGGATGATCACCATCGCAGACGGCTTCACCGGCGACGGGCTACGGTGGCTGGCCGACCACGCGCCCCACCTCACGGGTCCGCGCCTCGACCCGGCCCAGCTCGAACGCGCCCGGACACCGTTCAACGATGGCCCGCTCGCCGGGGCGTTGTCCGACTACCGGGCACTGACCGATAGGGAGGGCCTGGATCCCGATCGGGTGCTGGCCGACCTGCTGCACCTGCACCACGCCCGGATGGTCGGCGTGGACCTCGCTTCGGAGCGGTACTGCCTGCGGCTGGCCCGAACCGTCGCCCTCACCCACCGGGCGACGTCATGACCCCGGGGCAGTCCCTCTCCGACGGCGCGGCCGGCATCGCCCTTCTACACCTGGAGACCAGCGACTGGCCCGCGGCCCGACAGGCACTGAGCCTCGCGGCCGTCGACGGCGTGAGCATCGCCGACGGCGCGAGCCTCTACTTCGGCGCACCGGCGCTGGCATTCGTCCTGGCCACGTCCACCCACCCGGGCACCGACGGGGCCCGAGCCACCACCGCCACCGGGGCCACCATGGTGGCCCGCCGGCAGTTGGAAGCCGCACACCGCCGCATCGACCGGCAGACCTTGCCTCACTACCGCGAGTACGACCTGATCAACGGCCTGACGGGCGTCGGCGTCGTCCTGCGACGTCTCGGCGACCACGACCTGCTCCGCCAAGTCCTGGAGTACCTGGTGCGGCTCACCGAACCCGTCAACGGGCTGCCCGGCTGGTGGTGCTCGAACGGACCCAGCCGCGACCTGCCCCCGCCGCCCGGCGGGCACGCCAACCACGGAATCGCCCACGGCATCACCGGCCCGCTCGCGCTGCTCGCCCTCACCCTCCGCGACGGCATCACCGTCACCGGGCAGCATGAGGCCATCGCCAGAATCTGCCTGTGGCTCGACGCCTGGCAACAGACCACCGACGGCGCCGCGTGGTGGCCAGAGACCATCACCATCGACAACCTGGCCAACCGCACCTGCTCCCAGCACAGGCCAGGCCGACCGTCCTGGTGCTACGGCACCCCCGGGATCGCCCGCACGATGCAGATCGCAGCGATCGCCACCGGCCAACCCGAACGGCAGGCAACCGCCGAACTGGCCCTGGCCGCCAGCCTCGACGATGAGCACCTCAACCTGCTCACCGACGCCGGGATCTGCCACGGCGTCGCCGGCACCTACCAGACAGCGTTTCGGGCAGCCACCGACAGCACCACCACCGCGATCGCGGACCGGCTGCCTGTCCTAGCGGCCCGCCTCGCCGCCGCCAGTACCTCCGACGCCGGGTTCCTCACCGGCGACGCCGGGGCCAGCCTCACCGCGCTCACCGCCCTGACAAACACGCCGCCGCAGACGGGGTGGGACACGTGCTTGCTGATCGCCTGACCCTCCCGGCCGACGTGCTCGCCGTCCACGTCGAAGCTGTGCTCGCCGGCCGCCCCGCCGAGCAGATCGCCGCCGGAGCGCGCATCGAACCAGGCGACCTAGCTGATGCCGTGGAGGCGTACCGGGCGGCCGGGCTGGCAGCGCTGCACGCCCGGCAGGACAAGGCGTGGTTCAACGCCCGGGTCCAGGTCGCTGACTGGGCAGACGCCGAAAGCGCCTTCGCCACGGTGATCGGCCCCCTCCTCGACCAACTCCCTGGCTCACCCGGCTGGTGGTACCTGCGCAAGTACCCGTGCTGGCGGATCCGGATCCGCACCGACCGCCACCAAGAGGTTCGCGCCGTCCTCGACGACCTGGTCGACCAGCACGTGGTCGCGGCGTGGACGCCCGGGGTCTATGAACCCGAGGACGTGGCGTTCGGCGGCCCGGCGGGCACGGCGGCCGTGCACGGCCTGTTTTGCGCCGACAGCGCCAACGTCCTGGCGTACTCCCGGCTCGATCCGCCACCGATCGGCCGCCGCGAACTGTCCCTGATCCTCATCCGGACCCTGCAAGACCATGCCGGCCTCGACCCGTTCGAGGCCGGGGACGTGTTCGCCCGCCTGGCCCGGAGTCGTCCCGCCCCCGTCGGTGAGCAGCGACAGCAGATCGACGACCTCGCCACGCGCATGCTGCCCCTGCTCACGCTCGACCCGCAGTACCGCGCCCAGCTCTTCGCCCCAGCCGGGGCCCTGCACGTCGCCGCCGCCTGGCGGGGAGCGTTCGAGACCGCCGGCCGACAACTCGGCGAAGCGGCCACCGCCGGGCACCTCGACCGTGGGCTGCGCGCGATCCTCGCCCAACTCGTCATCTTCCACTGGAACCGGCTACACCTGACCGCCGCCGCGCAAGGCGTCCTCGCCCGCGCCGCAACCGCCGCCCTCCTGCCCCCGGGGTGAACGGGGTGGGCCCCAGTGGGCGTCCTCCTTGCCGCCGTGCACACCGTCGCCGCGACACCGCCCGCAACATCAGGCAAGGGGCGACAATCAGCCGACCTCGCTCTAGGCCGGTGACGACCGGGCCGCGTAGCTGTGGCCGCAGCTCCCCACCCGGCCAGCTGCCTGTGGCCTGCAACCTGGACTCGGTGTGGCAGGCGCACCTGCTCGCCCTCGGTGTTGGCCTCAACACCTGGATTTTGCAGTTCCGTCAGGGGGTCAACGGGTGCCGGGCCGGGGCGCTCGACCCCCCTCGAGCGTGCGCCCCGGCCCGGAGTCATCGGGTTAGAACCCGTGGATCTGGTACTGGAAGGTGGTGGTGCCGGAACCTCCGCCCGCGAGCTGGGCGGTGACCGTGACGGTGTAGGTGCCCGCTGTGGTCGGGGTGCCGGTGATGCTGCCGGTGGCGTTGATGCTCAGGCCGGGCGGCAGGCCGGTCGCCGAGTAGGTCAGGGAGCCGCCGTTGCTGGCGGTGGCCCGGATCTGCACGGGGAACGACTGGAAGTTGACGAATCCGAACTGGTTGCCGGGGTTGGTGACGGTCACCGTTGCGGGTCCGTTGGTGGGGCTCGACGACGGGCTGGGGCTGTTGGTCGGGCTGGTCGACGGCGACGCGGTCGGCGAGGTGGTCGGGCCGGGGCCGTTGGTGACCGCCTGGTTCCAGATGGTGTACGCGATCCCGTCCGCCGCCCGGTTGAGCGCCGTGTCGTTGATGTTGGCCGGGTACTTGTCGCACGCCGCGTGGTAGCAGGGGTCGTAGGCCGAGCCCGAGGTGCCGCCCCACTTCTGCTGCTGCGAGCTGCTCTTCTTCGCCCCGGCCCCGGTGGCGTAGCCGCTGGAGGGGATGCCGGCGTTGGAGAAGGAGTAGTCGTCGGAACGGCCGGCGCCCTCGGTGTTCTCCTCGGGTGCCAGGTTCAGGGAGGTCCAGTAGTCCTTCAGCGGCTTGGCGACCGTGGTGGTGATGTTGTTGACGAAGTAGCCGCCGTTGGTCGAGGCGACCATGTCGAAGTTGTAGTACGCCTTGATGGCCGACTTCTGCGTCGAGGTGAGGTTGTTGACGTAGAACTTGGAGCCGTTGAGGCCCTGCTCCTCGTCCGTCCACCAGGCGAACCGGACGTGCTTGGCCATGTTCGGGTTCGCCGCGGCCAGGGCCAGGGCGTTCTCGAGCAGGGCGGCCGAACCGGAGCCGTTGTCGTTGATGCCCGGGCCCGCCGCGACGCCGTCGAGGTGCGCGCCGAGCATGATCACCTGGTTGGCGTCCCCGCCCGGCCAGTCGGCGATCAGGTTGTCGGACTGGTAGAAGCAGCCGCTGGTGCAGGTCTGCCTGGTAACGGTGTAGCCGGCATCCTTGAGTTTCTGCTCCAGGTAGGCGACCGAGGCGGTGTAGCCGGCCGAGCCTGCCCGGCGGTTGCCGGAGTTGTTGGTCGCGATCGTCTGGAGCTGGTTGAGGTGCGCTTTGACATTGTCGACCTTGATGTCCGGCGCTGAGCCGGACGGGCCGCCGGTCGGGCTGGTCGTCGGGCTGGCCGTGGGGCTGCTCGACGGGGAGGCGGTGGGGGTCGTGCCCGGGGTGCACGTCGGGTCACCGGACTGCGCCGGGATGCTGACGGCGTCCCAGGCCTCCTGGACCATCTTGAACTGCACGCACGTCGAGTCGATGTTCTTGGCGGACTGCAGCGTGAGCGTGCGGTACTTCTTGTGCGTCATGTTCGTGGTCTTGGCGAGCATGGCGTTGTAGAAGATCGCGCCGGCCTTCTTGATGTCGCCGAGCCCGGCGACCGCCTTCTGGTTGCACGTCGGGCTGGTCGGGTACCCGGACCGGGCGGAGCCGATCGCCAGCAGGTAGAACCAGTGGTTGAGCGGTCCGGCTGCGTCGTGCACCTCGGTGTTGGGGATGGAGGTGGACCAGCAGTTCGGGCTGCGGCCGTCCTTGGACGGGTCGTACATGTAGCGCAGGGGCTTGCCGTTGCCGGAGAAGTCGACCTCCTCTCCGGTCTCGAAGTCCGGCGGGTCGAACTCGGCCGGCTCGTTGGTGTAGGCCTCGGTGAGCGCGCCGAAGATGTCCCCGGTCGCCTCGCCGAGTCCCGCCTCCCCGGTATCGGCCGAACTTCCGGCGCCGGTGTACTGGTCGAGGCCGTGGCCGAACTCGTGGCCGATCACGTCCATGGCGTCGAGCCACTGGGCCTTGGCGCTGTTGTAGCCGATCTTCACGTACGGCGCGGAGCCGCCGGTCCAGTACGCGTTGGCCTCCTGCAGGCCGACCCGGATCTGGAAGCCCTTGCCCTGCCCGTCGATGCCGTCGCGGCCGTACCAGGACTTGAGCATGTCCCACTCTTTTTGCGCGGCGTACAGGGAGTCGACGCAGCCGGTCTCCTTGTCGAGCTTGCCGCCGTTGCCCCACTTGTTGTCGGAGCCGCTGTAGATCGTGTTGTTCGAGATGTCCGCACACGAGACCCCGGACCGCAGCGGGTCCTTCATGGAGTACGTGGAACCCGACAGAGTGGTGTCGATCGCGAGGGGCTTCGGGCCGTTGTAGTAGCCGTTGCCCTCGCCGACCTCGGCGTGGGTCTCGTCGAAGGCGCGCAGCACCTTGCCTGAGGCGGCGTCGACGAACACGTGCTTGCGGCTGTTGGGGCCGGAGACGATCGTCTCCCAGGCCAGGGCCGGGTTGCCGACGGCGTACACCGACAGCACGGGGCCGACGACCTCGGTCGCGCCGGCGACCTGGCCGCGCGACGTGGCCACCGCGGTCGCCCCCGGGACCGTCGGGGTGGTGGCGACCTGGATCGGCTGGCTCTGCGCGACGGCGGCGGACCGCACGGCGCCCACCTGGTCGGTGACGACGGTGAAGTCCCCGCCGAACACGGGCAGCCCCTGGTACTGCCGGTCATAGGTCACGTACTGCAGGCCCTGAGGGGAACCGGTGACGCCGCGGGCGGCGTAGCGCTCACCGGGCGAGGCGAACAGCAGCTGGGACTGCTGCTCTACGAACCGGTCCGCGCCGGCCAGCGCCGCCGTCGGGTTGGCCACGAGCGCCAACGGGGCGGTGACCGGCGTGGCGACGCCGGCCGTCAGCCAACCGCCGACACCGACGACCAACGCTGCGGTCACACCGGCAGCCGCGGCTCTGCGCCGAGCTGGAGATCTTGACATGGATGACTCCAAGGAGGGGTGGATGGGTGAACCGTCCCCAGTGGAAAATCACTCTCCGTAGGGACGTCCGCCACACGCAATTCAAAGAACCCGCAGGGTTAAGGGCCCCTTAAGTTCATTCGAACGGGTGAGGTGTGAACACACCGTAAGCATCGACACTGGTGTGCGACACTGAGTCCAGAAGACATTGTCTTAAAGAGGACATCGATGGTGGAGCACCTCCTGGCGCCTGTCGGGCTCAGCGCGGCCGACAGCGAGACCTATCTGCACATCCTCGGCACCGGCGCGCAGACCGCCCCCGAGATCGCCGCGGCCCTGCACCTCAGTCCCACCCGGATGCCCCGGATCCTGCGCCGCCTGAGCCAGGCGGGTCTGGTCAACCGGATGGTCGGCGCCCCGCCGCGCTACTTCGCGACCCCACCCGACGCCGCCGTCGACGCGCTCGTCGTCCAACACCAGCACAGTCTCGAAGAACTGCGCGCCCACGCCCGGGAGCTGACCTCCCGGGTACGGGCCGACGCCACCCGGCCGTCCGAGGTCGTGGAGCTCGTGGACGGCCCCGAGGCGGTGTTCCGGGCGCTCAGCCAACTCGAGTACAGCGCCCGCGAGGAGGTCCTGATCATCGACGCTCCGCCGTACCTCGGCGGCGTGCTCTTCAACGACAACGAGCTGCAGGCCCTCGCCCGCGGCGTCCGCTACCGCGGCGTCTACCACGCGCCCGTGCTCGCCGAACCCGGCAAGATGGCCCACCTGGAGCGCTACATCGCGGCCGGCGAGCAGGCCCGGGTGCTGCCCGACATCAAGATGAAGATGCTGATCGCCGACCACCGCGGCGCGCTCGTGCCCCTCAACTTCGACAGCACCCAGCCGGCCGTCCGCCTCCTCGTGCACCCCTCACCGCTCCTCGACGCCCTTATCGTGTGCTTCGAGAGCATCTGGGACCGGGCCGTCCCCCTGGGCCCCGCCACGGACGCGGCGCCGGCCGGGGAGCTCGACGACCGCGACCGCTCGATCCTGCGGATGATGGCCGCCGGCCACAAGGACGCGGCCATCGGCCGGGCACTGCAGATCACCCAACGCACCGTGGTGCGACGGATCGCCGAGTTGATGCGGCACCTGGAGGTGGACACCCGGTTCCAGGCCGGAGTGCAGGCCGCACGGCGGGGCTGGCTGTAGGAGGCCGTGCTCGTCGTAGGGCCGAGAAGCGCCAAGCTCGACCTCCCGTCGACATCACGGCTGCGCTGGGTGATCCGGGTATGTCGGATGACCAGGCGGGGCCGCTACCGCGGGGCGGCATCGACCGCGAGCGGCTGGCACGGCCAATGCGGGGGCGCGCCCGGCCGCCCGAGGATCACGGGGACCTGAGATGCTGCCCGGCAGATCCGGGCGTGTTTTTTGACCGGCGATCTTGGAGGCCGTGGACTTTTCGGAGCGGCACGGCCGC
Source organism: Longispora sp. NPDC051575 (assembly GCF_040681875.1). Classification (NCBI taxonomy): domain Bacteria; kingdom Bacillati; phylum Actinomycetota; class Actinomycetes; order Micromonosporales; family Micromonosporaceae; genus Longispora; species Longispora sp. NPDC051575. The sequence continues at coordinate 25,302 of NZ_JBFAZP010000025.1, forward strand.
CACCGGGCTGATCGAGGCCATTGACCGCGCTGCGCGAGCTCAATGGGTTTAAGAACCGCAGTGTCCCCGAGCGTGCGTCGGAACCTCGGAGCTGTACACGTCCTACATCCGCAACAAGATCGACACCAACCGCCCCGGCATGATCACAACGCTACGTGGGGTCGGCTGCACCCTCCGCCGCCCAGGAACCTGAGCCCTGCGCCTGCACCACGCTCGGTGTGGGGTCTGATACCTCACGTGACCTGGTGGGGAATTGTTTCGTTGTTCGTGGTGGACGTCCGGCGTCGGGTTCTGGGGAGCCCTGGTGGCGGGCAGCCTGGTCGGGTTCCCGCACCGCCGCGCGGTGCTCGTCTCTTCGAGGGGTAGAGATGACACCGCGCGGCGACACCGACACGCTGCTCCCGCCGGCGACAGCGCCGCCCGCACAACCGCGGGCCTGGCGGGAGCCTGCGGACCCGTGCGTTCCCGCGACCGGCGACGCCGAACCGATGCCTCCGGTTGCCCGGGGCGTGCCCGTCGTGGTCGATGGTGGGGAGGACCTGGTCGCCGCGATCGACCAGGCGTGGGCCGCTCAGGACCGGGCCCGTGCCGTCCACCGCACGCTCAGCCCGCACACGTCGGCGCCTTCGGCGGCGTGGTCGCCGCTGGGCCGCCGCCGGTAGAACGCCACACGCCCCGCCGTCACGTTGAGCAGGCGTGCGATCGAGGAGCCGGTGTTTTCGAGGGTGAGTGCCGATGACGACCGGGCCGCGTGGCTCTGGCCGCAGCTCCCCACCCGGCTCAGGTCACGGCCCGCAGACCCATGTTGTGATCTGGGCCCTGCGGTGTTCGACGCGGGCGCCGGATCGGGTACGTCTTCTGGGCCACCTCGACCGTCACGCCGCCGGAGACGACCTTGCCCGCCACCGACGACTCACTCGCCCAGTTGCTCGCAGCCATCGAGGAAGGGTTCGCCGCCAACGACGCCGCCCGCACCGCACGCCGCGCGGCACCCCCGCCGGCCGAGGTCATCGGCGACGACGTCGAGCGAGACGTGGGGCTGGCGATCCTGCGACGGCCACCTTCACCTGGCCCATCCCGTCGGAGGTGAACTGGGGTTCCGATGGGCAGACAGTAGGTACACGCGGCTGCGCTCGGAGCTGTACTGGCGGATCCGCGCCACGCTGCGCAAGGCGCTCAACGACGCAATCCGCATAGACCGCCTCCTCGAGCACACCGGTGCCGGTTGGACAAGAGCGTGGTCGCGGTTGTCGTGGGCATCTTCGGGGTGGGGCCACACCTGGAGGGTTCCGGGTGTGGTCGGGGTGTGTCAGTCGGCTGGGAATGTCCAGTGCTGGCTGCATTCGGCCTGGCGAACCGGCGGGACCATTGCCGCCGGTGCCGCCGGGGCCGCCGGCGGTCTGGGTGCCCGCTCCGCCGCCACCAGCCACCGCCACCGCCACCGTTGGCGATGGCCACGCCGCCGCCGGCAGCGCCGGCGCTGCCGCTGTCACCACCCGGGGTTTCCGGGAACGCCGGCGAGCGCACGGCCTGCCCGCCCGCGCCGCCGCCGGACCCGGCGGTCAGCAACGGGCCCGAGGCGGTGGTCACCGCGACCAGGCCGCCGCCGAACCCGGCCTGCTGCGGGGTCGGGTTGGTAGCCCCAGCCGTTCCGACTCGCACGGTGAACACGTCACCGGCGCCCACCGCGACCGTGCCCACCACGTGGCGGACCTTGCCGTCGGGGTGGGTTGTGAGACGGGCTTCCTCCTGAGGTCGTAGACGGAGGTGTATAACCAGGAGGATGCACTTCGAGCTGGGAGTTAGATGAAACTCGCGATTTCGGTCGACGGCGACTCTCACCAGGACTCGCTGTCGCTGTATGCGTGGCTACGGGAGGACTCGGACCTGCGAGCAGCGGCGGAGTTGAGCCTCGACCCGCCCGACCGTGCGTCGGAAGACATGGGAACCGGCGAGGTGATCTCCGCCGTGCTGCAGCACGCCGAGTCGCTGACCTCAATCGTGATTGCGGTCGCCGCCTGGCTGCGACCACGATCGACGTCGACCTCGGTCACCTTCACCTACAACGGCATTCCGGTGACGATCGACAACCCCACCGAGGAGAAGATCAAGGCGGTTTGCGCCGCGCTTGAGCGACGTGATGACGCTCGCTGATCCTTCCAAATCAAGGGCAGTGCTGGTCGGCACGGCCTCATACGACCACCTCCAGGATCTTCCTGCGGTGGCCAACAACCTGGCCCGCCTCAAGGAGCTGTTCACCGATCCTGAGGTGTGGGGGCTGAACCCCGAACACTGCGTCGTCCTCCTGGATCCGACACGAGACGGCGTGCTGGAGGCGATCGGATCGGCGGCCGACAGTGCCACGGACACGCTGGTGATCTACTTCGCGGGTCACGGCATCCCGGACAGTCGGAGCCAGGAGCTTCACTTGGCGCTGCCCACCACGACTCCTGACAGACTTTTCCGAGCGGTCAGCTATGGGGATGTGCGGCGAGCGGTCCTTGACTCACGGTCGGCCAACAAAGTGGTTCTCCTCGATTGCTGTTACAGCGGCCGGGCAATGGCGGCGGGGATGGGCACCGCGGAAGCCGGCATGGAAGTGGGCATCGACGGCGCGTACCTGATGACCGCATCGGCAGCCACCAGGACCAGCAGCGCACCCATCGGAGCCACGTACACCGCGTTCACGGGCGAGGTCATCGCCGCACTCGCCGACGGGCTTCCCACCGATGCCGACGTGCTGTACATGGAGGACATCTACTTTCACGTCCATAAGGAACTGGCGGCCAAGGGACTTCCTAAACCTCAGCAGATGCTGAGCAACGGCGGCCGTTCCATAGCCGTTGCCCGCAACCGATTTGCGCAACCCGCAAAATTCGACGGCGTAGACTGGGCGCAGCTTTCGCCGACGACGCGACGCAACTTCGTGGCGACACTGATCGCGACGCTAAACGCCGATTCCCAGGTCACGCAGCCGGCTGACGACGACAGCGTCATCGTGACCTGCGGTCTACCGGACGCCCGAGTGGCCTACCACGTCTTCCCATACGTGGAGTCGGTGACCAGCGCCCAGAAGCGCACGATCCGCAGGTCCCTAGCCGACCCTGCGGCTGCGGGTGCTGCCCGGCACGTCGTAGTCACACCGCACGAGCCCTCACCTGCCGAGCGAAGCTGGCTCGAATCGGCAGCGCCTCAGAACGAGGGCGAGGCCATTGAATGGCTCGGAACCGTGTGGCTTGATGACCACCTCACCGATCAGCAAGACTTGTGCGACTACTTCTTAGGCACGGGACCCCGCCGACACGCCACCCCACGGAGCCGGTCCATCGGCGACCTACTGGCACCCATGACGACCATCAACGACCTCCAGCGCGAGCTGACCCGGCTGCGTACCGAAACCCGGAAGCTCTCCCCGCTCTGGAGAATCGATCACGCAACGCAGGGGCCGACCACGCAGTTCACGATTCGTGAGCGCTTCGCCGGCGCAGCCGTCTTGGATCCCGTAACCATCACTCCCGTCTTCAGCTTCCCGCTGGACGATCCGGATGGGCAAGACGCACACCGCGAGTTCCTGCGTGCAATCGACTTCGGCAGCGACGCCACCATCGACGGACGCTTCATCGACCGGTTCGAGTTCCAAGCCTCCGAACAAACGTTGCGACTCCTGGGGGCCGACAAACCAACCAAGCCAGCCCAGATCCAGATCAAAGCGATCCCGAACAACGAAGGGCTCCCACTGCCCTGCGTACTGGAAGCGGTGGACGCCCAAGGTGTGATCCTCGCCCGCCTCGATGCCAGCCTGACCGAACGGACGGGCGGACGCCGAGGAACCATGCTGACCGGATCGGACCCGTCCGGGATGTTGTCGTTTCGCAACACGCTCGAGCACCTTCGCGGCGACAAAGAACTCGTCGGGAGAATGAACTTCACCGTCCACGGCGTCGTCGACCGATATCCCTACGCATGCAGACCTGCCGCTGACTTCCTTCTCGCGATGACCCCAGGAACCAAAGTCCTCCTGCGTATCGGCGAAGCCGTCCTCGGCCCGGGAGACGTGAAGGACTCCTTACCACAAGACATGGCCCAGCCCGCTCGACTGGTGGTCGCTTTGCACGAGGTACAACGACAGTTCGGCCGGCAACTCCCGATCCCTGACGGACTCACCGGCAAAGACCTGCGTGAAATCGAGATGGTCGCCGAACTAGCGAACGCCGGAGAAGCTCGATGGCCGTACCGGGGCATCAATACAGGAATCTGGGCACACCGACTTCAGGAATTCCTCGACGACGAACGCATCGGTAGCCACGGTGCCCTCATCCTTGAGTCCGATCGCATGCCGTTCACCTGGGGAGGCCAAACCATCGACATCGGCCCGTTCCGCCTGTACGGCTCGCACATGACTCTCACCAACCGGCCCGAGCTCGAGACCGCCGTCGGCACCGGTCAAGATCCCGAGGCGCGCTGGCGATGCATGGACGGACACCACCTCACCATTTTCAGAAAGGCACCCGCCGAGCGCGGAAAAACCACCGACGACGCGGTCTAGCCGCTTCGAACACCCTCGACCCCGACCACCCCGACACCGAGCCATCCCCCTAACCCCCAGCCACCCACATCGCCGCGTTTTCGGCAACGACGCACCCATCGACACGGCGTCACCTGGAGGCCACACCTGCGGCAGCTACGCGATCCGCCACGGGGCGAGGAGGACGACTTCGAGACGTGGGTGCTGCAGGGCTTGTCACATGTCAGGTGAAGTCGAGGGTGCTGCTTGGAGCAGCAGGTTCACGGAGTGCGACGCCCGATCCTCGTGAACTGTGGAGATAGCGCGGGTTGTCGGCGTCCTCGCCCAGCTTCGCGCGGAGGCGACAGAGAAGCACGTCGACTGTCCGTGAACAGCGCGCGGTGCGGACGTGGTTCTTGAGAACGGTGCGGGGCACGAAGGCGCCGGGACTCTCACTGAGCCGGTCGAGCAGGTCGAATTCTCGCTGCGTCAGTTGAAGTTGTCTACCGTTGAGGAACGCGACCCTGGCGCCGACATCGAGGTGAAGTTGCCCGACGACGCGTGTGCCTGGCGGCGTCGGACGGGGGACACGCCGCAGGACTGCTCCGATCTGGGCGTCCAGCAACTGTGCAGAGCACGGTTTGGGCATGTAGCTTTCCGCTCCGACGTCGAACAGTCGGGCGATGTCGGCCTCGCCGCGAAGCTCTGCTGTGACGATGACTGGTCTGCGGGTACCTAGCCGGACCAGTTGGGTGACTTGGACGCTGTCGATTCCTGGAGCTGACGGGTCCAGCACGACGATGTCGGGCCTACCGTGCGCTTGGCGCGATCCATCGATCAGCGCGGCCCCGACATGGTCGAGGGACAGGGCTGTGACGTGGTGGCCGAGGCCCGACAGACCCCCCGCGGCGGCTTGTCGGCAGGTGGCCTCATCGTCGATCAGCAGTATTTTCGCCATGGTCCTGTCCCATCGGGGTCGGACTGCTCGGTTTCCTCACGAGACTCGCATCCGATGCGTCACGGCGGCCATACCAGTAGGTATAGCCTTGGGCTATGGATCTCGACGTCCGTCATCTGCGTGCGATCTGCGTCATCGCCGAGGCCGGCAGTGTGTCCCGGGCGGCTGTGAGTCTGGGCATCTCCCAGCCTTCATTGACCGCGCTCCTGCAGCGGGTGGAGCGCACGCTCGGGGGTGAACTCTTCGTGCGTGGCCGCACCGGGGTGACCCCGACCCCGCTGGGACAACGGGCGCTGCAACGCGCGCGGTTGGTCGTCGCCGAGCTCGACGGATTCACCGGCGACTTGCTGCAGGGGGATCCGTCGACGACCAGGACCCTGCGCCTCGGGTCGGTGCACATGGAGTGCTGCGGGAGCGTCCTGGACAACGTCGTGGCGGCGCTACCTGACGCCGAGATCACGATGCAGGTGGAGCCGTCGGGAGTGGCTTTGGCGCAGGCATTGCACCACGACCGCCTCGACTTGGCGGTGATCGGGATGATGGACGACCATGAGGTCGGATTGGCCACCGATCTGGCGCAACGAATGCTTGTGCCGAGGGTGCCGATCTTCGTCGCCATTGGAGCCCGCCACCGCCTCGCCGACCACGACGAGATTGACCTGGCGGACCTGGCGGAAGACTCGTGGATCTCCCCGCCCGGGGCCGACGACGGCTCGCTGACCTCGCTACGGGCGGCTTGCCGTCGGGCAGGGTTCGTGCCCAGGATCCGCTTCGAGGCGCCGACCGGCGGAGGTGCCCAGCTCATCGAGACGGGCCGGGCGATCCAGCTTGTCGAGCCGACGTCGGTGTCGCGGGGCGGGCTCGTCGTGCGCAGGCTCGTCGGCGAGCCGCTGCGGGCCAGGCTCCTGCTCGCCTGGCGCCGGTCCCGTGTCTCCGAGCCCGACATAGAGCGGGTGTATCTCGCAGTGGCCCGCGCGTACGTGGAGCACGCGGTGGACAACCCAACGTACGGCCCGTGGTGGGCGGCCCATCCAGAGGTGCATCCCCGTACCGACTGACCGTCTCTTAGGCCGCTGGTTACTCCCACATTGCCAGTAGGTAAACAGCACCCTAAGGACTGTTGTGTCCGAATGGGGGGCATCAATACGTTGCGGAACCAACTGGCCGACACCCGGCCAGGACCCGAACCCCCTCGGAGATCCGCAATGAGACCTCACCCCCCACGGCGCACCGTGACGCGCCTGTCCCTCGTGGCACTGAGCCTGATAGCCGGTCTGCTGGTGGCCGGCACCCCGACCCAGGCGGCGCCTGCCACCCCTGCCCGAACCCCCTCCGCCCCGGCGCGGAACGCCGAGCCGAGCCACGTCGCGAAGTTCGGGTCTGACATGCGCGACCGGGCGCCGAGGCCGGCGTCGAAGGAGGAACAGCGCCGCGACTACGACGAACCCGCCACAGCCACCGAGAAGGCGCCCAGGCCTTCCATGGCCGGCCGGTCCGCCCTGGCCGCGACCTGCAATGTCAGCGACTTCACCAGCCGTACGGGCTGGGCGCTGGTCGACCAGATCAAGGCATCGACGACTGACTGCGTCAACAGCCTGTTCTCGCTGAGCGGATCCAACGCGTCCGCCGCGTTCCGGGAAGCGCAGATGACCAGCGTCGCCTACGGGCTGCGCGACAACGGTTCCGCGTACCCCGGGAACAACACCACCGGCACCGCTCAGCTCGTGCTCTACCTGCGCGCCGGCTACTACGTGCACTGGTATGACCCGGCCACGGTCGGCAGCTACGGCACCGGCCTGCAGACCGCGATCCGCTCCGGGTTGGACTCCTTCTTCGCTAACCCGCGCGCCTTCGACGTCAACGACGCCAACGGCGAGACGCTCTCCGAGGCCGTGACGCTGATCGACAGCGCCGAGGAAAACGCCCGCTACCTGTCCATCGTCAAGCGGCTGCTGACCAGCTACAACAGCTCGTACAACACGTCGTGGTGGATGCTCAACGCCGTCAACAACGTCTACACCGTGCTGTTCCGCGGCCACCAGGTCCCCGCGTTCGTGACGGCCGTGCAGGCCGAC
>NZ_JBFAZP010000026.1:0-31203 GCF_040681875.1 Longispora sp. NPDC051575
CTCAAGGACAAGCAGCTCTACACCCTCGACCTGGGCGCCCTGGTCGCCGGCTCGCGGTACCGGGGTGACTTCGAGGAGCGCCTGAAGAAGCCAGGGTCCGCCAGTAGTCCCAGAACTGGACCCCGATCGCGGCGACGACGGCCAGCAGCCAGACCGTCAGTACGACGGAGTGGTTGCGCACCACCGCGTCGACCGCCGGCCGCCAGGAGGCGGGGGCGGGCAGGTGGCGGTGGTGCAGGTTGTGCACGGTCAGGTACCAGAACGCGGTGATCGTGACGACCCACACCACCATGCAGTACGGGCACAGGGCGTGGATGCGGTAGAGGCTCTGGAAGATCAGCCAGTGCGCGAACAGCACGCCCGCCGCCGCGCCCAGGTTCGCCCCGAGCCACACCCGGCGCGGCAACCGGGCGCCGGTCAGGACGACGAGGCCGAGGGTGGCCAGGACGGGGAACGTCAGTACACCGATGACGGGGTTGGGGAACCCGAGGACCTCCGCCTGCGGGGTGGACATCACCGAGCCGCAGGACAGGATCGGGTTGATGCTGCAGCTGGGGACGTAACCCGGGTCCCGCAGCAGGTGGATCTTCTCGACGGTCAGGACGAACGCCGCCGCCGCGCCGACGGCACCGGTGACGAGCAGGATCCAGCCGATGATCCGGGCGGCGAACGGCACGGCCGGAGCCGGGGGAGCCACTACCCGGCCAGGTTCGTGTCGACGGCCGCCTTGAGCGCCTCGAACGTCGGCCGGTCGGTGAACTTCTTCCCGTTGACGAAGAACCCGGGCGTCCCCGTCACGCCCAGCGACAGCCCGTCGCTCTTGTCCTTCTCGATCCGGGCGGCGGTGGCCGGGTCCGCGAGGTCGGCGCGGTAGCGGTCCAGGTCCAGGCCCAGCTCCCGGGCGAAGCCCTCGAACGTGCCGGTCTGGTCCTTCTGCTGCTCCCCCCACGTCGACTGGGTGCTGAACATCTTGGTGTACATCGCCTCGAACCTGCCCTGGTTCGCGGCGGCCTGCACCGCGAGCGCGGCCGGCTGGGCGTTGCGGTGCCCGGGCAGCGGGAAGTAGCGCACCACGTAGGTGATCCGGTCGGCGTACTCGGCGCGGAGCTTCTCCACCCCCGGGTAGGCCGCGCCGCACGCCTCGCACTCGAAGTCGAGGAACTCCACGACCGTGACCTTCCCGTCCGCCGCCGTGGACAGTCTGTGACTGTCGGGGCGCACCAGGCGCTCGTCGTTCGCGGCGACCGCCCCGGCGTCGGCGCTGCGCCCGCCCCGGTCGGTGAGGAACAGCGCCGCGCCCATCGCCACGATCGCGACGGCCACGACGGCGATGGTCACCTTCAGATTGGTGCTCATCCCGCCTGCGGACATGCCCCGGACGGCCTTGGCGCCGGGGGAGGTGCCGCGCTTGTTCGTACCCGATGGGCGGTTGTTCTTCCTGGCCATGGTGAAGCCTTTCCCTGACTGGGTTCCGACATGATGAGGAGAGGTGGCGGGCCCGCGCGGGAACGCGCGAAAGGGCAACCGCCAACCACGGAGAGGGGTACTGCGGGACGCGCGCTACGACGACCGCTCGGCGGGCGGGGCGGAGTCCCGGACGTGCTCGGCTACGTGCGCCAGACGCACAGGTCGACGGGTCCCGCCCGGAGTTCGCACGGGGTGGACCGGTGGCCGGCCGTCGTGACCGGGGCCGGCGGGGTACGCCGGGCGTGCGCGACCAGCGGCGGCGCGGCGAGTTCGGGCGCGTGCGCGCCGGCCGGGACCGTACCGGTGGCCGTGGTGACGTGGTCCACGCAGCCGCGCCCGCAGGAACCGTTGTCCTGCGACGCCGAGGCCGGTGCCGGGAAGAGGTGCTCGGCGGCCCCGCCCACGCCGGGGGCGCCCAGGACCAGCGCCGCCAGGAGGACCGCCAGGAGCGCGGCACGGCGCAGGGGCGACCCGAGGGTCGCCGTCACCGCGCGCACGAGACTCACAAGCGCCGACTGTACCCGCGACACGGAGCACCGCCCAGCCGCGCGACCACTTCGCCCCCGGGGGCTTCCCCTCCGGGTGGGTGGACCGGAACTGTACATGGTTGGCTGAATACAGCTCATCGTGTACTGTCCGCCGCGTGGAGATCCTGACGCACGGCGCGGTGCTGGCCCGGTTCGGTCACGCCCTGTCGGACCCGACCCGGTCCCGGTTGCTGCTCGCCCTGCGCGATTCCCCCGGCTACCCGGCGGAATTGGCCGACCTGCTCGGGGTGTCGCGGCAGAGCCTGTCCAACCATCTCGCCTGCCTGCGGGGCTGTGGCCTGGTCGTGGCCGCGCCGGAGGGCCGCCGGACGCGGTACGAGCTGGCCGACGCCCGGCTGGCCCACGCCCTGGGCGACCTGCTCGGGGTCGTGCTCGCCGTGGACCCGGCCGCGTGCCCGACCAGCGACACCGACGAGTGCCGCTGATGACCGGCGACCCGTCGGAGGCGGCACCGGCCCGAGGCACGACGAGGGCGCCGACCCCGGTCCCGCTGTCGATCACCGCGGTGGGCCCGAGCGCCGGGGTCACGCCGGGCACCCGGATCACCCGGGCCGGCCAGGCCGGTCCGTCCGTGCGGCGTCGGGCCCGGCTGACCCGGACAATCCGGCTGCTGGTCGCGGCGACCATCACCTACAACGTGGTCGAGGCGGTCGTCGCGATCACCGCCGGCACGATGGCGGACTCCACCGCCCTGATCGGCTTCGGGCTGGACTCCGTCATCGAGGTCGCCTCCGCTGCCGCCGTGGCCTGGCAGTTCTCGGCCGCCGACCACGAGCGGCGCGAGCGGGCCGCGCTCCGGATCATCGCGCTGTCGTTCTTCGCCCTCGCCGGCTACGTCACCGTCGACTCGGCGCGCGCCCTGCTCGGGTCCGGTGCGGCCGGGCACTCCACAGTGGGCATCGCCCTGGCGGCCGTGTCGCTGGTCGTGATGCCGGCCCTGTCGCACGCCCAGCGCCGGGCCGGCCGCGAACTCGGTTCCCGCTCGGCGGTGGCCGACTCGCGGCAGACCCTGCTGTGCACGTACCTGTCGGCCGTCCTGCTCGTCGGGCTCGGGGTGAACAGCCTGTTCGGCTGGTCGTGGGCCGACCCGGTCGCGGCCCTGGTCATCGCCGCCGTGGCGGTCAGGGAGGGGCGCGACGCCTGGCGCGGCGACACGTGCTGCCAGGCCGGTAGCGGTACGGCCGGCTGCTCGTAGCCGGGGGCCGGCCTCCCGCGCCGGGGCGGTTCGTCAGTCCGTCCCGGTCAGCTCCTCCAGGATCCCGAGCAACCGCGCGCACCGGTCCGCCACCCCGTCCGCGTCGGACACGTCCGTCGAGTACTCCACGGTGCCGGCCAGTCCGCCGCGCCACGGCCGGAACATCACCGCGTGGTCCCGCCGCGCGCCGCCCAACGGCTGCTCGCTCAGCCCCGCCACCAACCCGGGCAGGGTCACCTCCGGCAGGGCCGCGTTGAGCAGCAGCGTCTCGGTGGCGAACGGCTGCGGTTCGCCGATCCGCCAGCCGGGCCGCACCTCCCCGAACACGGCCAGGATCGGCCGGGCGTGGCCCATGGCCTCCGTGACGGTCCGCCGGACCCGGGCCACGGTGTCGCCGGCCCGGACCCGGATCGGCAGCGGGTCGTAGTACAGCCCGACCACGCCCTCGTCGGCCATGTGCTCCCGCATCGCGTACGGCATGGCGAACACCGTGTCGGCCCGGCCCGACAGCCGGACGTGCGCCACGGCGAGCACCGGGTACAGCCCCGGGCCGTGCCGGGCCACGAGCCGCGCGACCAGGTCGGCCGGCACGGTGAAGTGGTGTTCGGCGCCCCGGCCGGAGCGCGCGGCCGGCACGGGCGGGGGCGCGTCGGCGAGCTGGCGGGCCCAGTACCCCCGGGGCCAGTCCGTGCCCACCTGCCGCCGCGCGTGCTCCTGGAACGTCGCCGCCACCGGTTCCAGGGCGGCGGCCCGCCCGGTCACCGCCGCCGTGTACAGCCCGGCCAGTTCCCGGACCAGGAGCTCCATCGACCAGCCGTCGGCGACGAGGTGCTGCACGACCAGGGCCAGGCACCAGCGGTCCGGCCCGACCCGGGCGAGCTCGGCGTGCAGCATCCGGCCCCCGTCCACGTCGAACGGGCGCCGGCCCACGGCGACCGCCCAGTCGTCGACGGCGCCGGGTTCGACGCGCACCGTGGCCAGGTCGACCGGCCGGGCGGGAAGGGGCTCCTGGGTCAGTACCCCGTGCTGGTCGAAGATCCGGGTGCGCAGCGCCGGGTGCCGCGCGACCAGGGCGTCCAGGGCCCCGCGCAGCGCCGGCTCGTCGAGGTCGCCGCGCAGGTCCCAGCGCAGCGCGATGTGCGTCACGACCGGCTCGGGCCCGTGCAGCAGCCGCCACTTCCACGCCTGGTGCAGGGTGGCCGGGGAGGTGTCGCGCAGGCCGTCGGCGAGCGCCCGCGCGGTCGGCCGGGCCAGCACGTCGGCGGGCGACACCGTCAGTCCGGCCGCCCGGAGCCGGTTGGCGACCCGCACCGCCAGCAGGGAGTGCCCGCCCAGCTCGAAGAACGACTCGTCGTCGCCGACGGGCCGGCCCAGCTCGGCCGCGAAGACCCGCCGGACCAGGCCCAGCTCAGGAGCACCCTCCGGCTCCGGGGGGCCGACCCCATCCCGGTCGCCGGCCAGCTCCGCGACCGTCAGCCCCGGCTCGGCCAGCGCCCGCCCGAGGATGTCCCCGAAGTCCGCCCACAGCCCGAGCACGGTCTCCTCGGAGAACACCTCCGACTGGTACTCCACGTGGGCGCGCACCGTCGCCCCGTGCGACAGGTACACCATCAGCGGCACCGGCGCCTTGGACAGCCCGACCGGCAACGGGGTGGCCGTGACCCCCGGCAGGTCCAGCGCGAACGCCCCCTCGCCCTCGAACTCCACCGCCACGTCGAACAACGGACCGCGCCCCGGCACCCGCGGCGGGTTGACGGCCCGGACGATCTCGTCGAAGGACACGCCGCCGTGTTCGTGCGCGTCGGCCGTCAGGCCCCGCACCTGGCGGACGAGGTCGCGGAAGCCCGCCGCCCGGTCCAGCCGGACGACCAGCGGCAGGGTGGCGACGAAGAACCCGATCAGCCCGGCGGTACCTTCGTCGCGGTTGGCCAGCCCCGTGCCCACGACGAACTCCCGTTGGCCGGTCATCCGGTGCACCGCGACCCCGAACGCGGCGAGCAGCGTACTGAACACCGTCGCCCGCTCCGTGTGGCCGAAGGCCCGCACCTGATCGGCGAGCCCGGCCGGCAGTTCCAGGAACACCGACCGGCCCCCGTGGGTTCCGTCGCCCTCGGGTGGGGCCGGCAACCGGTTCCCGGCTCCGGTCGGCTCGGTCCGCTCGCGGGATCCGTCGGCGCGAGGCAGGGCCAATGGCGCCGGGACCGGGGTGAGCTGGTCGACCCAGTAGCCGAGGTCCTTGGCGGCGGCGGGCGGCTGGCCGGCGGCCCAGTCCGGGTACGTGGTCGGCAGGTCGGGCAGGTCGGCCCCACGGTAGGCGGCGGACAGTTCGCGGCTGAACACGTGGTACGACGAGCCGTCGGTGCCGATGTGGTGGAAGGACAGGATCAGCACGTGCCGCCCGGGTGCCGACCGCAGCAGCCGGAACGCGCAGACCTGCCCGGCCGCCAGGTCGAAGCGCCGCCGGCTCTCCTCGGCCATGGCGGCGGCGACGGCGGCCTCCTCGTCCTCGACGTTCACCACGATCAACGCGGGCCCGCTGTCCCGGGGGAACTGCCGGGGCTCGCCGTCCACCTCCCGGTACGCCGTGCGCAGCGGCGCGTGCCGGCCCACGACCGTGGCGAGCGCGTCGGCGAGCCGGTCGGCGTCCAGGGGCCCTGCCAGGCGGATCGCCACGGCCTCGTTGTAGTCGTGGCTCTGCCCGAGCTGGTCGGCCAGCCAGAGCCGGCGCTGCCCGGGCGCCAACGGCCAGCCCGCGTCGGCCCCGCCCGGCGCACCCGACCCGCTCGGAGCGGTGGGACCGGCGTCCATGGCTGGCGGCGGGGTGGCCGGTGCTGCGACGAGGTTCCGCGCCGGCGGGGATGGTGCTTGTCCGGTCGGTCGGGGTGGGGAAGCCAGCGGTGCCGGGCCGGTCGGCTGGGGTGGGTGAGCCAGCAGTGCCGGGCCGGTCGGTCGGGGTGGGAGAGCCAGTGCCGCCAGGTGGGGCAGCCCTGCGGCGACTCGGTCGGCCGGTAGTCCGAAGTCGATGAAGCAGGCGATCTCGTCCACCCCGGCGGCGGTGAGCTCCGCGAGGACGGGGGCGACGCTGTCGGGGCTGCCGATCAGGGCGCGCTCGGCGCAGTACCGGTCATAGGCCCTTTCCAGCAGGTAGGCCACGTCCTCGGGCCGCGCCGCGTCGAGGTCGATGTTCATGCCGAGGCTGTTGGCGACCTGCCCCAGGAGCGACAGCGAGGACCGCAGGTACCCGCAGAAGGGCTCGAAGGCCTCGGCCCGGGCCCGCCCGGCGTCCTCGGCGAGGTAGGTGTGCACGAGCACCGTCACCCGCCCGGGGCCCAGGCCGGCCGCCCGGCGCTCGGCCCGGTAGCCGGCGATGTTGGCCGCCAGCTCGGCGACGGACTGGGCCATCAGGTTCGTGACCACGCCGACGTCACGGCGGGCCGCCTGCCGGTAGCTGTCCGGGTTGCCGAGGATCGCGGTGTGCACGGGCGGCTCGGCCTGGACCGGCCGGGGGAACAGGCCCACCTCGATCGGCGCGCCGCTGCCGGACACCCCGGCGACCCGTTCGCCGCGCCACAGCCGGCGCACCGTGTCCAGGTGCTCCCACATCACCTCGCGGTGCCGGCCGTAGTGGTCGGGGAAGAACACGAAGTCGTCGGCGTGCCAGCCGCTCGCGCAGCCCAGCCCGATCCGGCCGCCGGAGAGGTTGTCCACCATGGACCATTCCTCGGCGACGCGGACCGGATGGTGCAGGGGGAGCACGACGGAGCCGGCGTTGATCCGGACCCGGCTGGTCCGGGCCGCGATGGCCGCCGCCAGCACCGACGGGTTCGGGAACACCCCGCCGAAGGAGTGGAAGTGCCGTTCGGGGATCCAGACCGCGTGCAGCCCGTTGCGGTCGGCGAACTCGGCGGCGGCCAGGATCGGGCCGTAGCCGTCCGCCTGGCCTTCGGGGTAGTCACCGAAGAAGTACAGGCTGAGGTCGATCGTGCCGCCGTCGTGGGGTGGGGCTGCCTGGGCGGATGTGTCGGTCCGGGCGGGGGGCGCGCCCGGATCGCCGGGGCCCGGGGGAGTGCCGGGCGCCGGCCGGCCGGTGTCCCGCGCGCCCGGGATGGGCGGTGGGACCGGAACCGGCGCTGTCTCCGGCCTGCCGAGGACCGGCGTCGCCTCCGGTGCGGCCGGGAGGGAGGCCGTGCCGCCCACCAGGTCGAGCTGCCGGTGCATGAGGGCCAGCTGCTGGTCGATGAGGCCGCGCAGCCAGGGATCGACCGCTGCGGGGTCGGGTGCGCGGACGGGCTCTGTCCCCGCTCCCGGACCCGCCGGCACCGGATCAGACGGCACCGAGCTGGACAGCACCGGATCAGACAGCACCAGGTTGGACGGCATCGGATCGGCGACCTCCTCCGGGGCCCCGTCGTCCCGCCCACCCGGCGACCCGGCACCATCCGACCCGCCCGACCGTTCCACGATCACCTCTCCCAACCGGCGCGGCGTGTCGATGTCCTCGAAGAGCTCCCGGACGCCGATCCGGACCCCGAATCCCTCCCGGACCTCCCGGACCATCGCCACCAGCAGCAGCGAATCGGCGCCCAGCGCGAAGAAGGTGCTGTCCGCGCCGACCTCCGCCACCGGGAGGCCGAGCTGGGCGGCGGTCAGGGCGCGCACCCGGTCGAGTACGTCCAGCATCGGGGCGACCTCCACGGTGTCCAGCGGCGCGGGCCAGTACCGGCGCCGCTCGTACGGATATCCCGGCAGCGCGATCCGGCGCGCCCCGTGCCCGGCGGTGAGCCCGACCCAGTCGACGGGTACGCCGGCGCACCACAGTTCGGCGGCCGACCGCCACAGCCCGGCGAGGGCCGGCCGGCCCTTCGGCTGCGAGGCGACCCAGGTCAGGTCGGGGGCGAGGGCGCGGCCGGCGGTGACGAGCGCGGGGCGGGGGCCGATCTCCAGGACCACGCGGCTGGGGTCGGCGAGCCGGCGCACCGCCAGGTCGAACCGGACGGGCTCGCGGGCCTGCCGGACGAGGTGCGCGGCGTCCGGGGTCCAGCCGACCGGATGCTCCGTGCCGAGGCTGCTGATCACCGGCAGCACCGTGGGCCGGAACGCGACCCGCCCGGCGGCCGTGCGCAACCCGTCGAGAACCGGGTCGAGGAGCGCGGAGTGGAACGCCCGGTCCACGGCCATCCGGCGGTGCGGCGTGCCGTCCGCGTCGAGCAGGGCCTCGGCCCGCTCCAGGGCGGCGGGTCCGCCGGAGACGGCGTGCAGGGCCGTGCCGTTCACGGCGGCCAGGTCCAGACCGTCCACCCTGTCGAGGAGCGCGTCGACGACCGGTCGGGCGGCGAACACGGTCAGCATGCCGCCGGGCCCGGTGCCGCGCAGGAGCCGGTCCCGTTCGACGGTGAGCGCGACGGCGTCCTCCACGGACAACGCACCGGCCGTGACCAGCGCCGCGTACTCCCCGAGGCTGTGGCCGAACACCTTGGCCGGCCGGATCCCCGCCGCCCGCAACAGTTCCACGAGTGTCAGTTGCCGGGCGAGCAGCGCGGGCTGGTGGTCGGCGGGCCGGCCGTCGAGCCCGGTGCCGGTGGCGGCGAGGTGCGCGCGCCCGATCCGGTCGAGCAGCCGGGCCGCCGCCGGGTGCCGCCCCAGATCACCGACGGGCCCGACCTCGACCCCCTGCCCGGTGAACACGAAGTCCACCGCCCCATCCGCGCCGCCCGCCACCCCACCCGGGCCGACCGCTACCGGCCCGCCTGAGCCGACCACCACTTCCCCACCCGGGCCGACCGTCACCGCCCCGCCCTGGCTGACCACCACCCCACCCAGGCCGACCGCCACCGCCCTACCCGGGCCGACCACCGCCCCACCCACGCCGACCAGCACGTCCACCGGTCCGTCCGCGCCGACCGACTCATCCACCGGTCTACCCGGGCCTACCCCGACGGGCCTGTCCGCCACCTCGGGCCCACCGGTGGCCAGGAAAGCCCGCAGCCCCCGCGCCAGTTCGGCCGGACTCTCCCCGACAACGGCGATCCGATGGGTACGCGCCCGCCGGCCGGCCCCCGCCGTGACCACCAGATCCGCCAACCGCACCTCCGGCCGCGCCTCCAGGAACGCGGCGTGCCGGCGCGCCGACTCCCGCAACGCCCGGGGCGTCCGCGCGGACAACGGCAGCACCCCTGGCGTCCCGGCGTCGCCCGGGATCCCACCGGCCTCTCCTGTCGGGGACGGCACCACCCCGTCGGCGGGCGGTTCCTCCAGGATCACGTGCGCGTTGGTGCCGCCCACCCCCAGCGCGCTGACCGCCGCGCGCCGTGGCCCGGCCCCGGCCGGCCAGTCCCCGCCCCCGGGCAGGATCCGGAACGGCCCGGAGTCCAGGTCCAGCGCCGGATTCGGCGCCGTGTAGCACACCTGCGGCGCGTGCCGGCCGTGCCGCAGGGTCAGCAGCGCCGTGAACAGCCCGGCCATCCCGGCGCAACTGTCCAGGTGGCCGATGTTGGCCTTGACGGAGCCGAGCACCGCCGACCCGCCCGCGTACGCCTCCGCGAGGGCCGCGTGCTCGATCGGGTCGCCGAGCGCGGTACCGGTCGCGTGCGCCTCCACGTACCCGATGTCGGCGGGCCGCACCCCGGCGGCGCGCTGGGCCCGGCGGATCACGTCCACCTGGCCGGACACGCTGGGCGCGGCGTACCCGACCTTGGTGGCGCCGTCGTTGTTGACGGCGGTGCCGAGCAGGACGCCGTACACGGTGTCGCCGTCGGCGAGCGCGCTGGCCAGGGGCTTGAGCAGTACGGCGGCCACCCCGTCGCCGCCCACCGTGCCGTCGGCGGCGGCGTCGAACGGCCGGCAGGCCCCGGTGGCCGACAGGATCGAACCGGGCTCGTGCCGGTGGTCCGCGAGCCCGGGGATGTGGACCGCCGCCGCGCCGGCCAGGGCGAGGTCGGCGTCCCCGGCGAGTAGGCCCTGCACGGCCAGGTGCACGGCCACCAGGGAGGTCGAGCAGGCGGTCTGCACGCCGATCGCGGGCCCGGTCAGGCCGAGCCGGTACGCGACCCGGCTGGCGAGGAAGTCCGGCCGGGTACCGAGGACGGCCTGGGTGTGCTCCGCCCCGGTCCGGTCGGCGAGCAGCGCGGCGTACGACGGGCCGGGGTGCAGGTGCATGCCGCTGCCGGCGTACACCCCGACGCGGTGTCCCTCGGGCGCGCCGCGACCGGCGTGCTCCAGGGCCTCGTGGCAGACCTCGAGGAACAGCCGGTGCTGGGGGTCGAGGAGTTCGGCCTCCTTCGCGGACACGCCGAACAGGGCGGCGTCGAAGGAGGCGATGTCGGCCAGGGGCGCGAACGCCGGTGCCAGCCGGTCCGCGGGCGGCCGGACGCTCTGCCGGCCGGCCAGCAGGTTCGCCCAGAAGGTGTCGGGGTCGTCGGCGTCGGGGAAGCGGCAGGCCAGGCCGATGATCGCGATCCGGCGGTCGGCGGTGACGGTCGACGTGGCGGGCGCGGGCGGCACGTCGCCGGTCAGGTGCGCGGTCAACGTCTCGACCGTGGGGTGGGCGAACAGGGCGGTCTGCGCGACCTCCCGGCCGAGGGCCGTGCTGAGCCGGGCGCGCAGGGCCACGAGCTGCACCGAGCCGAGGCCGAGTTCCTGGAACGGAGTGCGCGGGTCGACCGGCCCGAACACAGCACGCACCACCCGCCGCACCGCCCCGGCGTCGGGCGCCGCGGTGTCGGGTGGATCCGCCGCCCACGTCCCGGTCCGGGTCGGGGAGTCGATGGCCACGGGTGGGGCCGGGAAGCCACCGGGCAGCAGCTGTTCGGAATGCGCCCCGGCACTCCGCCGCTCCGGCCGGTCCAGCAGCGACGGCAGCAGGTTCCGCCGCAGCTTCCCGCTGGTCGTGCGCGGAAACTCCGCCGCCGCGAGCCGCACCACGTGCGCCACCATCACCCGCAGCCGCCCCGCGACGGCCGCCCGGATCTCGGCCGCCAGGTCCCGGTCGGCGGCGTAGAAGACCGCCAGTTCCTCGGTACCAGTCCGGTCGTCGGGGATCCCGCACGCCGCCACCTCGCCGGGCAGCACCCCCGGCACGGACGCGGCGGCCTCGATGTCGTGGCAGTAGTGGTTGTCCCCGTTGAGGACCACCACGTCCTTCCGCCGGCCGGTGACCGCGATCCGGCCCCGGTGCATGAAGGCCAGGTCACCGGTGTCCAGCCAACCGTCCCCGCCCGGGAACGCCTCCCGGGTCGCCCCCTCGTCGCCCAGGTACCCCGGAGTGACCCGGGCGCCCCGGACCTGGAGCCGGCCGATCCGCCGTTCGGTCAGCGGGTCGCCGTCGGGGCCCACGATCCGCAGCGCCGCCCCGGGTTCCGGCGGCCCGACGCTGAAGAACACGGAGTGCTCCTCGTCCGGTCCGGCCCAGGCCAACGCGCCGTCCAGGGTGTCGGTGCGCACCCGGTGCACCGCGTCGGCGCCGGTCAGCCCGGCGAAGCTGATCCCGGTGCAGGTCTCCGCCATGCCCCAGCCGGCGGTCATGGCCGACCGGCGGATCCCGTGCGGGCCGGTCGCGGCCAGGAAGCCCTCGACCGCGTCCACGGTGACCCGCTCGCCCCCGCTGACCAGTCGGCGCACGGCGGACAGGTCCCAGGCCCGGCCGGGGGTCGCGGCGACGGTGTCGGCGAGCAGCCGGTAGGCGAAGTTCGGCGCCCAGGAGTGGGTCACGCGGAGCCGGTCGAGGAGGTCGAGCCAGCGGGTCGGGTCCTCCAGGATCCAGGAGGTCGGGGCGTGGGCGTTGCGCACCGCGTTGCAGACCCCGCCGACGTGGTACAGCAGCAGGCCGCCGGAGTGGTCCAGGGGCATCCAGTTCAGCAGGGTGTCGTCGGGCCGGACGTCGAGCGTGCCCCGCTGGCCGTACGCCATCTCGACGAGCCCCCGGTGCGTCAGCGGGATGACCTTCGACGTCGAGGTGCTGCCGGAACTCAGCTGGAGCAGGGCGACGCCCCCGGGGCGGGCCGGGTGCGGATCGGCGGGCGCGCCGGCCAGGGTCCGCACGTCGAGGGCGTCGAGGGCCGCCGCGTCGGCCCCGGAGCTGAGCGTGACCGGGCCGCCCAGTACCCGTCGGGTGTGCTGGAGTTTGTCGAACACCGGGTCCCCGGCGGCGAAGGCGGCCGGGCGGGCCAGGACCACGGGGGTGATCCCGCCGAGCAGGCAGGCCCAGAACGCCGGGAAGAACTCCGCCAGGTCCGGGACCTGCAACAGCGCGTGATCGCCGGGCCGGACCCCGTGCGCGCGCAGCCCGCCGAGCAGCCGGCGGGCGCGGGCCAGCAGGTCCGGATAGGACAGGTACTCCTCCCGCGGGCCCGTGACCAGCACCCCCGCCCCGGGGGCCGTCTCCGCCGCCGCGAGGAGCGCCTCGACGAGGGTCGCGGGCCGGGTGGGATCGGCGGGGATCTCCGGTCCGTGGCTCTCCGCCCGGCGCGGGTGTTCCCTCACGTTCCGTCAGCCCTGAAGA
This sequence comes from Longispora sp. NPDC051575, assembly GCF_040681875.1. Lineage (NCBI taxonomy): Bacteria > Bacillati > Actinomycetota > Actinomycetes > Micromonosporales > Micromonosporaceae > Longispora > Longispora sp. NPDC051575. Next base: position 12,707 of record NZ_JBFAZP010000026.1, read on the forward strand.
CGATCATGGGCCGATGATAGCCACGGCGCGCGAATGTCCAATCAGGAGCCGACGCGACCCGCCGGGCGGAACTCCCCGTCGCAGAACGTCAACGGTGTCCCGGGCAGCGCCGCGTGCGCCTCGACCTCCCCGAGGAACACGACGTGGTCCCCGCCGGGCAGGCACGCGTACCGCCGGCACCGCAGCCAGGCCACCGTCCCGCCGAGGATCGGCAACCGGTCCGGCCCGGGCACCCACCCGACCCCGGCGAACCGGTCGGCGGCCGCCCCGGCGAACTGGCGGGCCAGCCCGCCCTGGTCGGCCGCCAGCACGTTGACCGCGAACCGGGGACTCGCCTCGAACGCCGCCCGGCTGGTCGAGTCGCCGCGCAGGCACCACAGCACGAGCGGCGGGTCCAGCGACACGGACGTGAAGGAGTTCACGGTCAGCCCGACCGGACCCGCCGTCGTGACCACGGCCACGCCCGTCGGGTACCGGGCGAGGGTGTCCCGCAGCGACCGGTGCGGCGCGAGCACCTCGGCGGAGGTCACGGGAACGCCGGATCCAGGCACAGCTCCCGTTCCCGGAGCGTGTCCGGGTCGCCGGGGGCGAGTTCGAGCGCCCGGTCCAGGTCGGCCAGCGCCTCGCCGACCAGGCCCAGCTCCCGGCGGATCGTCGCGCGGTTGTACAGCAGGGCGGCGTCCTCGCCCCCTTCGAGCGCCCGGTCCAGGTACCCGACGGCGGCGGTGAGCTCCCCGGCCGCGTACGCGAGCGCCGCCCGCCCGGCCCAGGCCGGCGCCAGTCCGGGGTCGAACCGGAGCGCCACGGCGTAGCTGCCCTCGGCCTCGGCCGTGCGCCCCTCCTCGGCGTGCAGGTCACCCAAGAGGCAGTGCAGATAAGGGTTGTCGGGGTCGATGGCCAGCCCCGCCCCGGCGTCGGCGCGCGCCTCGTCGGGCCGGCCGAGCGCGGCGAGGGCCCCGGCGCGGTTGACGTAGGCGTCCAGGTATCCGGGGTCCAGTTCCAGCAGGTAGCCGAGGTCGGCGACGGCGGCCTCCCACTCGCCGAGGCCCATCAGCACGTCGGCCCGGTTGTAGTAGATCTCCCCGAAGGTGGGGCTGAGCCGCCTGGCCTCGGCGTACGCGGCCAGGGCCTCGGTGTCGCGGCCGAGGCTGTGCAGCAGGTTCCCCGTGTCGAAGTGGTACTCGGGGTAGTTCGGGTCCACGGCGATCACCGCCGCGTAGTCGACCAGGGCCTCCTCGGTGCGGCCCATCCCGGCGAGGATCTGCGCCCGGTTGTACAGCAGCACCGACCGGTGCAGCCGGTGCTCCTCCGGGTCGAGTTCGCGGTCCAGCCGGGCCATGCCGCCGTCCACGAGCCGCAGCGCGGCCGGCAGGTCGCCGAGGTGCAGCTCGATCAGCGCGAGGCCGTTCTGCTGGAACACGACGGGCAGCCCGCCCTCGCCCATCAGTTCGGCGAGCACGATGGCCTGGTGGATCCACGCCTTCGCCTTGTGGTGGTCGCGGACCTCGTGGTGCCGGGTGTAGATCATCGCGGTGGCGTAGGCGGCCCGGCGGTGCACCACGGGGTTGAGGCTGAACGAACGCGCCTCGTCGTAGAGGGCCTCGGCCTCCGGCGCCCGGGACAGCAGCATCAGCGACGTGGTCATCTTCGAGGTGAACGCCCACCACAGGACCTCCTGCGCGGACCAGTCCACCAGGGCCCGTCCGCGTTCCCCGTAGTCCAGGGTGGCGTGGTAGAAACCCATGCTGATCGTGTACTCCAGCGCGGTGTGCAGGGCCCGCGCCCCCGCCCCGGCCGGGTCGGCCCCGTGCTCCCGGTGGTACGGGACCGCCCCCAGCGCCCACGTCCACTCGCCGTCGCCCTCCAACTCGGCGGCGCGCGCGTCGTGCAGTGTCGCCCGGGCCGCCGGCTCCAGCCGCCGGTACGCCCCGAGCAGCGCCGGCTCGTCGCTCGTGCCGTCGGAGGCGACGTAGGCGGCGGCCAGTTCCTCGTCGGTGCCGGCGGGGTCGATCTGCCGCGCCGGCGCGTGCCGGTGCCCGGCGTACCGGGCCAGCGCCGTGGCCAGCCCCTCGTCGGCCACGGCGGGACCGGTGCACACCACCAGGGTCAGTAGCTCCGGATCGAGGCGGCGCAGCAGGATGGTGAGCAGTTCGACGTCCGTCGGGTCGGCGTGGTCGACGTTCTCGACGACGAGCGTCCGGGTGGGGCCGGCCTCCCGGGTCAGGTGGTCGCGGAGCAGTTCGGTGAGCCCGTGGGCGAGGCGCAGGGTGCGCAGCCGGGAGTAGAACCGGGTCCGTTCCCGGGGCACCGCCAGGGACGTCAGGGTCTCCCGGGTGGCGGGCACGATGTCCCGCAGCTCCGGGGCGACCGACAGGAGTTCGATGTCGTGGGCGTGCACCAGGTCCGGCCAGCGTTCCAGCGCCACGGGCACCAGGGTGCGGAACACCTCACCCGCCATGGTGTACGGCCCCCGCCGGCGCCGGTGGGCGTCCACGGTCGGGCGGTAGCCGGGCAGGGTGCCGGCGGCAGTCAGCGCGGCGCGGTCCGCGACCCGCTCCCCGGTGATCCAGACGTGCGGCATCACGAACTCCTTAGGTGGTCAGGTGCGAGGTCGCCGGTACCCGTCGGCGCAGCAACCGGGACCGGACGGCGAGGAACGCCGCGAAGCCGAACTGGCCGAGGGTGAGCGCGAGGAAGAGTGTCGAGTCCGCCACGTGCAGCCACGTGCCGCCGCCCTCGGCGAACCGGGCTCCGGCGATGGTGACGGAGCGCCACAGCACCGGGAACCCCACCGCGAACAGCATGACGGTGGACAGGGTGTAGCCGGCGAGCATCGGCCAGCAGTACCAGCGCGCGACCTGGAGATCGCGGGGGTGCAGGCCCGCGGTGTCCCGGGCCGGCCGGCCGACGAGCCGGCGGGCGTGGTTGCCGAGCACCCGCTTGGCCGCCGCCTGCAGGTCCTGGCAGCCCAGTGCGGTGACCGCGAGCTGGTACAGGTCCGTGCGCAGGTGGAAGTAGAACTGCCAGCAGAACCGCAGGAACGTCGTGAACGCCAGGGCCAGGCACACCCGGCCGACCAGCGACGGCCGGCCCGCCGGGTCCAGGGTGGCCGCGGCGACCAGGGTGAGGACGGCCAGCACCAGCAGGTCGGTGAACATCCCGACCAGGATCGGCAGGTAACGCTTGTTGCGGGGTACGACGATCAGCCCGTCGAGGCTGGTCTCGAAGACGACGAAGAACAGCCGGCGCGCGACCCGCAACCGCGAGCGCACCCCCAGCCGGCGACCGGCGAGCGCGTGGGCGGCCTCGTGGATCAGGATCAGCGGGAACTGTCCGAGGAACAGGGTCGCCATCAGCACGGTGAGATGCTGGGTGAAGAACACATTCCCGTTGTGGGGTAAGAGCCGGGGCGTGGCCACCATGGCGACCACCGCCGAGGCGAGGACCACCCCGTACAGGGCCCACGCGGGCGGGGAGAACAATGCCCGGCCGAGCCGCTGCCAGCGCAGGGGCCGCACCGGGTCCGGTCCGTCGGAGCCGGAGTCGCCTTCGACGAGGAAGTCCAGCTCGGCGAGGACCCCGAGGAACTCCTCCAGGTCGACCGGCTCGCCGTAGGTCTCGGCGTACCAGCGCGCGGCGGCCCCGGGCGGCTCCCCGTCGGCCAGCCGCCGCAGCAGGGCCGCCCCGTCCGCCGGGAACACGCCGTAGGAGTCCGTGTCGGTCCGGCCGATCACGACGTCCTCGCCGTCTTCGAGGTAGCTGAGCGCGTGCAGTCGGACCGGCGCGCCGAGCTCGGAGGGTTCCATGATCACCACTGCTACTCCCAGGAGCGGGTCCGGGCCCGTCGAGGACGGGCCCGGACGTCACGATCAGGCCCAGACGCCGCTGTCACAAGGCTCGCCGTACGCGGCGTTCGCGACGGACGTGAGGCGGACGGTGCCGGCCTTACGAACCACGATCTTCTTCATGGGGGACACCCCCTTCCGGGGCTAGTAGTCAATCGAACAAGGTCGATCATTCAAGAGGCCTGTCCACGCGGCGTCCATGCGGCATCCACGCGGCGTCCAGTACCTGTCCAATGCCTGGTCGGCCCGCGTGTGGGCGCTGTCCGGCGCGGGCGGTACCCGCACAACGGCCCCGTATCGGTGGAAATTCTGGGGGCGACGCACCCATGCCCCACGCACAACGCTCTGCGATCCTCTGAGGACGGACAGAGAGGAGCCACCGTGGTGGTGTTTCGCGTTCTCGGGTCGATCGAGGTATGCGGGCCGGGCGGCCTCACCGCCGACGTGGCGGCGGCCAAGCCACGGGCGCTCCTGGCCGCCCTCCTGCTGCGGCCCAACGAGTGGGTCCGCGCCTCCGGGCTGGTCGACGCGCTGTGGGAGCGCCCGCCCCGGTCGGCGGCCGGGAACCTGAGAACCTACGTCTGGCAGCTGCGGGCCCTGCTCACCGAGGTCACCGGCCGCCGCCGGCTCGACGGCCGCCCGGGCTCCTACCGGCTGAGCGTGGCGGCCGGCGAACTCGACGTGCACGTGTTCACCGAGCTCACCGAGCGCGGCGCCACCGCCCTGGCCGGCGGCGAACCGGAATCGGCCGTCCGGGTACTGACCGCGGCGCTGCGGCTGTGGCGCGACGACCCCTACGAGGACGTCGCGCCCGCCCTGGTCGCGATAGCCTCCGTCGCCCTGCACGAACGACGGTGGCGGGCCTGGGAACACCTGGCCGAGGCGTACCTCCTGCTCGGCCAGCCGCAGACCGTCGTCACCGAACTGCGCCCGCTGCTGCTGACCCAGCCGTTCCGGGAGGGGCTGTGGACCCTGCTGATCCGGGCGCTGACCCAGCTCGGCCGCCGGGCCGACGCGCTGGCCGCCTACCGCGAGGTCCACCAGCTCCTCGGCCACGAACTGGGCCTGGAACCCGGCCCCCAGCTCCGCGCCGCCCAGAAACTCGTCCTACACGGCTGAGGACCCGCCGGCGAGCGCGGGCGGGGAACCCCGCCCGTGCCTCGCGGACCCCCGAACCCGGGCGCGCACGGCGAGCCGTCAGGGCCTCAGCTCCGTCGGCTGGCGCGGCGGGACACCGGACGGCGGTGCCGCCACTGCGGGATCCGGGTCGGATGACCGGTCCGCATCGGGGGCCACCGCCCGCTGGGGCGCGGGGCCGGGATCAGGAGCCGTCGCCGGGCGGAGTGCCCGCACCGTGGCGGCGAGCGCGCCCAGCTGCGCGGACAGGGCGCTGATCTGGTCGACGATGTCCCGCTGCGCCATCGCGGCGTCGTCCTGTTGGCGACCAGCGGGTAGCCGCGGCCCCGGCAGGCTTCCGGCGCGCCCGGGGTCCGCCCCGGCTCCGGGGGCGACATCGGGGTCCGGGGCGAACGCGGCGCCCGCCACGGGATCGGGCCGGCCTTCGTCCTCGTGCCCGGGGGCGAACTCGTCCGCGGGCCAGAGCCGCGCCTCGACGGCCGCCGGCTCGTACATCTCCTCGACCAGCCGGAGGTAGAGCTCGTTCGGATTCGGCAGGTTCACGATCCGGCGCAGCGCGTTGCGGCGACTGGCCGACTCCAGGCGGAAGGTGCCGTAGTTCAGCACCCGGGCCAGCGGTGACTGGGTGTAGCGGAGGTCCGTGACCCGGAGCAGCGGGGTCATCGCGACTCTGCGGAACACCACCCCCTCGGTGGACATCAGACGCTTGTTGGTGATGACGAAGCGGTTGTACCGCCACCTGACGTAGGTGAGGACGATCAGGAGCAGCGCCCCGACGACGATCGCGAAGACGATCCGGTCGACGTACTGCGGTCTGACCCGTTCGATCGTCGCCCACATCCCCAGCACCGCGTACGTGGCGATCATCAGGCAGCCCTTGACGATGTGGATCCAGTGCCGCCGCCACTCGCCCCGGTACCGCTCGGTGGGGAACAGGTAGCGGCCGACCAGCGGGCTCGGCTCGGGTTCCAGCGGGAGCACCCGGCCGCCCGACAGCAACTCCTCCGAGGTGAACTCCCCGGTGGGCTGTGGCTCCCGCAGGACGAGCCGCCGCAGCCGGACGACGAGCGCGGCGACGGCGAGGAGGAGACCGGTACCCAGCTTGAAGAGCTTTCCGGGCCGGTCGTTGATGACCGCCGCGAGTTCCTCGGCCCGGACATCCGCCCGCGTGGTCCGTCCGTAGCGCAACCGGGCGGACCATACGACGAACTTGCGGGCCAGCCAGGGGGAGACGTCGCTGAACTCGTTGACGATCAGCCCCAGGACCACGGCCACGAGCAGTTCGATGCCCTTCACCGGGCACGGACCGGACGCAGCCGAGCGATCAGACCGAAGCCGGGCTGTGGGCGCAACCGGGGCGGCGGAGTCCGGGACGGCTCCCCGAGCAGGCCGCGGGCCGCCTCGGCACCGTGCGCGGTCAGCCGGTAGAACCGTCGGCGCGGGCGGTCCTCGCCGGCCGGCAGCAGCTCCCACGAGCCCTCGATCCAACCGGCGTCCTCCAGCCGGTCGAGCGCCGCGTACACCGTGGGACCGGACCGGCGCACCGACCGCATGATCAGCCAACCGTGCACCTGGGCACCGTCCTCCCAGGCCTGCACGAGCAGAACGAGGACGTCGACCATCGCACCGCTCATCCGCGACCGAGCCATGGCTCCATGGTACGGACGGGCAGGCGGATCGAACGATGTCGCTTCCATGACACCCGGCGGGGGACGACCCGTCGAGCCCTGTCAGCTCCTGTCGCGTCGCCCGCCCCGGACCTCGGGGACGGGCGACGCGACGGGTCAGACGGGCCGGCCGTGCCGAAGCTCCAGCCGCGCCCACCCACCGGCCTCCCCGAACCGCGGATCGTGCGACACCGCTACCACCGTGCCGGCGAACGCGCCGATCGCGGCACCCAGCTCCTCGACCAGCGCGAGGGACAGATGGTTCGTCGGCTCGTCCAGGATCAGCAGGTCGGCCGGTCGGCTGACCAGGCGGGCCAGCTCGACCCGCCGGCGCTGCCCGATCGACAGCCACGCCACCGGCCGGGCGAACAGCTCCTCCGGCAGCAGGCCGAGCGCGGCGAACGTCCCGGCGTGCTCGTCGGGGGTGCCCGGCAGGCCCTCGGCGAAGGCCGCCAGCGCGGTCCGCCGGGCCGGGCCGGGGGTGACCTCCTGGCGGAGCCAGCCGAGGCGGGCGGGCCGGGAGACGGTGCCCCGGTCGGGGACCAGGTCGCCGGCCAGGGCGCGCAGCAGGGTCGTCTTGCCCGCGCCGTTGGGGCCGGTGACCAGGAGCCGGCCGCCGGGTTCGATCCGCAGTCCGGGCAGGGCGAGGCGGTCGCCCACCACCAGGTCGGTCACCTCGACCGGCTCGGTCGGTGCGCCGTCGAACCGGGCGGCGAACCGCAGCGGGTCCGGCGGCCGGGGCACGGGGTGCTCGGTGAGCCGGCGGGCCTGCGCGCGGGCCTTGCGGACCTGCGCGGACAGGCCGCCCTGGTGGTCGCGGCGGTGGCCGCTGGTCCGTTTGACGTTCGGCTTCCAGACCCGGCGCCGCATCTCGTCGACCCCGGACTCGGCGAGTTCGGCCTGGCGGTGGGACTCGCGGACCCAGTCGTCGTACTCGGCCTGCCAGCGGCGGCGGTCGGCGGCGTGCGCGGCGAGGTACCCGGCCCAGCCGTCGCCGTGCCGGCGCACCGTGTGCCGGTCGCCGTCCACCTCCAGGATCACGGTGGCCGCGTCGAGGTACGTCCGGTCGTGGGTGACGACGACGACCGTGCCCCGGTGCGCGCGGAGCTGGTCGGCCAGCCAGGCCGCGCCGGCGGCGTCGAGATGGTTGGTGGGCTCGTCGAGGAGCAGCAGCTCCGGGTCGGCGGCCAGGACGCACGCCAGCGCGAGGCGGGCCTGTTCGCCGCCGGACAGGCTGCCCAGCGGCCGGTCCGCGCCGAGGTCGCCGACGCCGAGGGCGTTGCGGGCGGCGTCCAGGCGGGCCTCGGCCTCGTAGCCGCCGCGCGCCTCGAAGGCGGCGAGCAGGTCGCCGTACGCGGCCAGGGTGTCCTCGGTCAGGTCGCGCTCGGCGGCCCGCAGCTCGGACTCCAGGCGGCGCAGGTCGGCGAGGGCGTCGTCCATGGCGTCCCGCACGGTCTGGTCGGGGCGCAGGTCCAGCAGTTGGCCGAGGTGGCCGACGCCGCCCGGTGCGACGACGGTGACCTGGCCGGCGTCGGCGGGTTCCCGGCCGGCGAGCAGCCGGAGCAGGGTGGACTTGCCGGAACCGTTCTCGCCGATCACCGCGACCCGTTCCCCGGGGCGGATGGTGAAGGAGACGTCGGCGAGGACGACGTGCTCGGCGTAGGCGTGCGAGACCTCGTGCACGGCGAGCTGGGCATGGGGTAGCAAAACAGACATGACGGTCGACTCCTGGGGTACGCGGAACGGAGCTCTCCGGAGGCGACGCCTACGACGGGAACGGGACGGGGACCGGGCCCCCGACTACAGGAAGTACAGGCCGACCGGGCCGCTGCGATTACCCATGGCGCCGACGGTACCGGCGCGGATGTGGTCAGCGCACCGGATTATTCGCGGAATCAGAAAAGGGAATGGAGGTGTACGCACTCCTTTCCCTTTCTAACTTATACCGCACAGGGGGGCTTGCGGCAAGACCCCGGTGGTACCGCAGAATCATCCGGCTGGGTCAGATGCCGCGGCATTTCAGGGGGATCGCGGTGCGGCCCACCAGTACCAGTAGGGAGAACTTGTTGTCTGTCCAACCCCATCCGACCGTGCCGGACGAACTACCCGTGGCCACCAAGGACCGTGCCGGGGCGCCCGCCAGGATGTCGCACGCGGAGGTGGTCCAGGCGCTGTCCGGCATCATGCTCGGCATCTTCGTCACCATCCTGGCCTCGACCATCGTGTCCAACGCACTGCCCCGGATCATCGCCGACCTCGGCGGCACCCAGTCGGTCTACACCTGGGTGGTCACCATCGAGCTGCTGTCGATGACGGCGACGCTGCCGCTGTGGGGCAAGATGGCCGACCTGTACAGCAAGAAGCTGCTGATCCAGCTGTCGCTGGGCCTGTTCGTGCTCGGTTCGCTGATCGCCGGCTTCGCGCCGAACGTCACGCTGCTGCTGGTCAGCCGGGTCGCGCAGGGCGTGGGTGCCGGTGGCGTGGGCGCGCTCGCGATGATCGTGATGGCCGCGATGATCCCGCCGCGCGAACTGGGCCGCTACTCGGGCGTCTTCGGCGCCGTGTTCGGCGTGGCCACGATCGCCGGCCCGCTGATCGGCGGCGTGCTGGTGGACACCTCGTGGCTGGGCTGGCGCTGGTGCTTCTTCATCGGGGTCCCGTTCTCGGTCGCGGCGGTCGCGCTGCTGCAACGGACCCTGCACCTGCCGGTGGTCCGCCGGTCCGTGCGGATCGACTGGCTGGGCGCGCTGCTGCTCACGGCCGGGGTGTGCGCGCTGCTGGTGTGGTCCAGCCTGGCCGGTCGGCACTTCGCCTGGGGCTCGTGGCAGACGGCGGCGTTCGTGTCCGGCGGGGTGCTGCTGCTCGGGCTCGCGGTGTGGACCGAGTCGCGGGCCGCCGAGCCGATCATCCCGCTGCGGATCTTCCGCAACCGCACGGTCACCCTGGCCGTGGTGGCCAGCACACTGGTCGGGGTGGCGATGTTCGGCGGCACGGTGTTCCTGTCGCAGTACTTCCAGGTGGCGCTCGGCAAGTCCCCGACGGTCGCCGGGCTGATGAGCCTGCCGATGATCGCCGGCCTGCTGGTGTCCTCCACGGTCGCCGGAAACCTGATCACGCGGTACGGGCGCTGGAAGCCGTACCTGGTGGTCGGCGCGCTCGTGATGACGGCCGGCTTCGCGCTGCTCGGCACCATCGACCCGGGGACGGACCTGGTGCTGCTGGGCGGGTACATGATGGTGCTCGGGGTCGGGGTCGGCATGCTCATGCAGAACCTGGTGCTCGCCGCGCAGAACGACGTACCGGCCGCCGAGCTGGGCGCGGCCACCTCCACGGTCACGTTCTTCCGCAGCATGGGCGGCGCGATCGGGGTGAGCGCGCTGGGCGCCGTCCTCACCAACCGGGTCACCTCGCTCACCGTCGAACACTTCGGGGCCACGGCGACCGGCGGCGGCAGCGCCAGGGTGCCCGACCTGGCCACCCTGTCCGCGCCGGACCTCGCCGCGATCCGCGCGATCTACGGCACAGCCACCTCGGAACTGTTCCTGCTGGCCGTGCCGATCGCGGTCCTCGCCGTGCTCGCGGTCGTCTTCATCCGGGAGAAGCCGCTGTCCACCCTCACCGGCGACGAGCGCGCCGCACGGGAAGCGACGGAGGCACCCCACTGAGCCGACCTCTCCCGAAACGCCCGCGAACCCCGATCGGAGCTGCTGCCATGAATCCCGTGACCACCAGCGTGTTCGACCTCCCCGACCACCTCGCGGCCAAGGCCGACCCGGCGCTGACCGCCGTCGACGAGCGGCACTTCGCGGCCCTCGCCGAGAGCCTCGAACAGTCGATCGCCGACCTGTCCGACCGCCTGGACGCGGCCCGGAGGGCCCCCGGCGGGGAGGGGCAGGCCGCGTTGGACCGGGACCTGGAGATCCACCGGCTGACCGCCCGGCTGCGTACCCTCCGTCGCTTCGGGGTGGACCTGTGTCTCGGGCACATCGTCGGCGGGGACGATCCGGAACCCGTCTACATCGGCCGGCTCGGCCTCACCGACAGCGACGGCCGCCGGCTGCTGCTCGACTGGCGCTCGCCGGCGGCGGAACCCTTCTTCGGCGCCACCCACGGCAACCCGGGTGGCCTGACGAGCCGCCGCCGGTACCGGTGGACCCGGGGCCGGATCACCGACTACTGGGACGAGGTGTTCACCCCGGACGGGTTCACCGGGCACGCCGCCGCGCTCGACGACCAGTCCGCCTTCATCGCCAGCCTGGGCGCGCACCGGTCGGAACGGATGCGCGACGTGCTCGGCACCATCCAGGCCGACCAGGACGCCATCGTCCGCGCGGGTTCCAGCGGCGCCCTCGTGGTCGACGGCGGCCCCGGTACCGGCAAGACGGTCGTCGCCCTGCACCGCACCGCCTACCTGCTCTACTCCGACCCGCGCCTCGACCACCGCCGGGGCGGGGTGCTGTTCGTCGGCCCGCACGAGCCGTACCTGGCCTACGTCGCCGACGTGCTGCCCAGCCTCGGCGAGGAGGGCGTGCGGACCTGCACCCTGCGCGACCTCGTCACCGAGGGCGCCACGGCGGTCGCGGAGACCGACCCGGAGGTGGCCCGCCTGAAGTCCACGGCGAACGTGCCGGACGTGATCGAGGCCGCCGCCCGGTTCTACGAGGAGCCGCCCACCACCCCGATGACCGTCGGCACCGACTGGTCCGACATCCGGCTGACGGCCGCCGACTGGGCGGAGGCGTTCGCGGCGCCGGATCCGGGGACCCCGCACAACGAGGCGCGCGACCAGATCTGGGCGGAACTGCTCACGATCCTGATGGACCGGCACGACGGCGACGCGGCGCCCGAACTGCTCCGCGCGTCGCTGGTCCGGAACCGGGACCTGCGCGCGGCCTTCAACCGGGCGTGGCCGCTGCTGGAGGCGGCCGATCTCGTCGCGGACCTGTGGTCGGTCCCCGCCTACCTGCGCCGGTGCGCCCCCTGGCTCAGCGCCGAGGAGGTCCGGACGCTGCGCCGCGCGGACGCCCGGGCCTGGACGGTGGCCGACCTGCCGTTCCTGGACGCGGCCCGGCAGCGGCTCGGCGACCCGGAGGAGGCGGTGCGGCGACGTCGGCGCGCCGCCGAGGCCGCCGCGGAACGCGAACGGATGCGCGGGGTCGTCGACGACCTGCTCACCGCCGAGGACAGCCGCGAACCGATGGTGAACCTGCGCCGGGACGTGCAGGCCGCCATGGTCGACGAGGACGCGCCGGTGCGGACCGAACTCGACGAGCTCGCGGGACCGTTCGCGCACATCGTCGTGGACGAGGCCCAGGAGCTGACGGACGCGGAGTGGCAGATGCTGCTGCTGCGCTGCCCGTCGCGGAGCTTCACCACCGTCGGGGACCGCGCCCAGGCCCGGCACGGCTTCACCGAGTCGTGGCGGGAGCGGCTCGGACGGGTCGGGATCGACCGGGTCACCATGGCCGCCCTGAGCGTCAACTACCGGACGCCGGCCCAGATCATGGCGGAGGCCGAGCCGGTGATCCGGGCCGTGCTGCCCGACGCCAACGTGCCGACGTCCATCCGGACCGGCGACGTCCCCGTCCTGCGCGCACCGGCGTCGGAGCGCGACGCCATCCTGGCGGATTGGCTCGCGGAGAACACCGACGGGACGGCCTGCGTGATCGGCGATCCCACGTTCCCGGCGACGGCGCGGGTCCGGTCGCTGGCGCCGGAGCTGTCGAAGGGGCTGGAGTTCGACCTGGTCGTGCTCGTGGACCCGGAAGAGTTCGGCACCGGCATCGAGGGGGCCGTGGACCGGTATGTCGCGATGACCCGGGCGACGCGGCGGCTCGTCATTCTCACGAGCGGATGACGACGACGGGTACTCCGGGGGCGCCCGGAGTACCCGGCACGGCGTCGGACGAGTAGGGGGTACCGGTGGATTCGCCACCGAAGCCGTCGGTATTCCGTTTGCGTCCCGTCGCCCGGCTCGTGATCGTGGTCGGATGGAGATCCTCGCGCTCGATCCGCACCACCCCTCGGCCGGCACCTGGTACGCCGCCATGTACGCCGGTTGCGCCGCCGGGCGGACCGCACCCCCGGTGATCGGCGAGCTCTCGCTGCTCACAGGCCTGCGCACCAACAGCACCAACCCGAACTCCGACCGCAGGGCCTGGGGAGCCTGGGAGGGCGGGCGGTGCCTGGGCACGCTGCTGCTGGCCCTGTCGCGCCAGGACAACACCCACCTGGCCGGCGTGGACGTGAACGTGCCGCCGGAGCACCGGGGGCGGGGCGTCGGCGCGGCGCTGTTCGAGCGGGGGCTCGCCGAGGCCCGGCTGGCCGGCCGGACGGTGGTCGGCAACGAGGTCAACGTGACCGGGGAACTCGCCGACAGCCCGGGCGGGCGGTTCGCGCTGGCCCGGGGGTTCGTCAGCCAGCACACCGAGCAGCGCCTGCTGTTGGACCTGCCCCTGGCCGACGCGGACCTGGCCGCCCGGGAGCGGGAGGGCGCCGAGCGCTCCGCCGGGTACCGGGCGCTGAGCTGGACCGGGGTCGTTCCGGCCGCGCGGGTCGACGACCTCGTCCGGCTGCACAACCAGATGCAGCGGGACGTGCCCAGCGGCGACCTGGACCGCGAGCCCGTCGCCTACGACGCCGAACGGCTCACCGCCGGGCAGACCCGCAGCCTGGCGCAGGGCTACGGCATGGTGACCACGATGGTGCTGGACCCGGCGGGCGCGCCGGCCGCGTACACGATGATGTACGTCGCCGCGGACGGTGGCTCCGCCTTCCAGGACGACACCTTCGTGCTCACCGCGCACCGCGGCCACCGGCTGGGCACCCTGGCCAAGGCCGCGAACCTGCGGCTGCTCGCCGAGCACTTCCCGGCGACCGGGTATGTGCACACCTGGACCGCCCAGGTCAACGACGCGATGCGGTCGATCAACGAGCGGTTCGGCTTCCGCCCGGTGGAGACCATGCACGCCGTGGAACTGCGCCTGTAGCGCCGGGCTCGCGCGGGCCGCACCGGGTCGGCGCCGGCCGCACCGCTGCCGGATCCGTCCGTGGCGCGGCCCCCGTGCGTCGTCAGCAGGCCCGCGAGGTCCAGGTCTGGTAGCCGGACCGGACGCCCCAGCCCTGGGTGTCGCCCTCGCAGAACTCCCGCTTGCCGCCGACCGGGGTGGTGCGGGTGGCGTCGGAGTACCAGACCGTGTCGCAGGTGTAGCCCCAGGAGCAGGCGCCCGCCTGTGCGGGTTCGGCGGAGGCGGCGACCGCTCCGGCGGCCAGCGCGAGCGCGAGCAGAATGCGACGCACCATGATGTTGCCTCGTTTCTCAGGTGGTGAGGTGTGATGTGCAGCGTCTCATGTATTACCACTGTGGACAACAAGGGCCGGGAGCTACGTCCCAGGAGACGCTCACCCGGCCCGGTGCGACGGTGGCAGGTGGGGCGCGGGGCCCTGCCCGCCCTCGCCCGGGTCGGCCACGGGCGCGCGCCGCCGCCGTACGACTGCCGCGACCAGGACCGCGACCGCCGCGAGCCCGTAGCCGAGCCGTTGACCGGCGAGCGGGGACAGGCCCAGGTCGGCGGCGTACAGGGCGAGGTGACCCGCGGCGGCCACCGTCAGCCAGGCGGGGCGCCCCGACAGGGCCACGAGCAGGACGAGCAGCAGCGCGTACCAGGAGTAGCCGGGGGTGGCGACGAGCAGGGCGGCCCCGACCATGACGACCGCCGCGTCCCACGGTCGGTCCGGGTCCGACCGCAGCGCGGTCCACGCCCCGGCCGCGACGAGCAGGACGCCGGCCGCGACCGGGGCCCACCCGGCGGGCAGCACGAGGGTCAGGAGCGCGAAGCGCTGCCCGTTCGCGTAGCCCTCCTCGGTGAGGTATCCGGGGATGTAGCCGAGCACGTCCGCCCCGACCGCCCAGACGTGGGGCGCGTAGCCCAGCGCGACGGTCCCGGCGGCCACCAGCGCGAGGAGTACCGGCCGGCGGCGCAGCAGGGCCGGGGCGAGCAGCCCCGGGGTGAGCTTGACGGCGACGGCCAACCCGAGCAGCACCCCGCCCCACACGGTGCGGCCCCGGGTGCGCGCCCCGGCGAGCACCGTCAGCGCGGCACCGGCCAGGCCCGCCGCCAGCACGTCAACGTGTCCGTTGTTGCCGGCCTCCAGGAACACCGTCGGGCACCAGGCCCACAGCGCCGCCCACCGTGGATCCAGCCCGAACCGGGGCAGCGCGCGGACCAGCAGGAGGGTCGTGGCGGCGGCGATCAGCGCGGCGGCCAGTTGGATCGGCCGGGTACGGCTGCCGGCGGGCGACAGCACGTGCACGCCGAGGAAGTACGCCTGTGCGACGGGCGGGTAGATGGTGGGCACGGTCGGCCGGTTGATCCGGGTGCACACGTCGCCGCCCGACAGGCACCACGGCCCGTCCGCCGGCCACAGGAACCCGTCGCGCAGGCCGGCCAACGCCGGGTCGGCGGGCGGGTGGGCGTAGGGGTCGACTCCTGAGGCCTGCACCCGGCCGTCCCACAGGTAGCGGTACAGGTCGTCGCTGCTGCGCGGCGGGGCGAACGCGGCCAGGACCGGCAGCGCCAGCCCGCCCAGCAGGACCAGCGCCACCGCCGTCCTGCGGGGCGCGCGCCGCAGCAGCCACACGGCCGCGCCGAACACCACCCAGGACAGGCCGACGAGGGACACCGTCACCGGCTGGGTCACCCAGCCGGGCGAGGACGTCGTCAGCCACGCCAGGACGGCCAGGACCCCGACGGCGGTCCCGGCGCCCACCGCCCACGGCCGCCCGCGCCGGGGACGCTCAGTCATCGGCGCGCCCGGACGGGGAACGCGGCGGGGTGCGCGCGAGCCGGTAGCCCAGCCCCACGACGACCGCCGCCCACACCACGCCCAGCGCGACGGCCAGACCACGGCCGTAGTCCAGCGGCAGCGCCGAGGGATTGTCCGGCGGATGCCCGTTGCCGATCAGGAAGGGCAGGGCGACGGCGGTGAGCACGGCCGAGGCGAACAGTCCGACCTGGACCGGCCCGCGCACCCGGCCCGGGAGCACGCGGCTGAGCAGCCAGCCCACCCCGAGCGCCACCGGCATCACCACCAGGTCGTGGGCCGCGAGGACACCGGCGAGGAACACCGCCTGGCCGACCGGCCGGGCCGCCGGGTCGGTGAGGACGCCGAGGACCGCGTACCCGATGACGAGCACGCCGACGGCCAGCAGGGCTCCGCGGATCACGGGGACACCACCGTCATCGAGGACACCCACTTGGTCTGCAGGACACCCGGTCGGTTGGGCGCGATGAGCCGGCACGGGTACCCGTGGTCGGGGTGCAGCACCTCGCCGTTGAGCCGCAGCGCCAACAGCGTCAGCGGGTCGCGGGCGTGCGGCGGGGCGAGGGTGGACGACCGGTAGGGGCTGTCGGCCTGCAACGACTCGACCAGCACAGTCGCACCCGGTTCGCCGAGCAGGGCCAGCAGGTCCGCGACGCGCACCCCGGTCCACCGCGCGTCGGCGCTCCACCCCTCCACGCAGGTGATGGGCAGCGACACGGTGTGCTGGGGCAGCGCGGCCAGGTCGGCCAGGCTCAACGCGTGCCGGGCGCGCGGGCCGACGAGCAGGAACCGGAAGTCGACGGGTACGACGATCCGCGCGGCGGCGGCCGAGGTGTTCACCGGCAGGCCCTGCGGACCGGTGTCGGGGCGGCGCGGAGCCAGCACGGACAGGTCCCGCAGCGGTCGCACGGTCTGGCCGACGGTGGCCACGGTGACGGCCGCCGCCGTGGCGCCGACCGCCGCCAGGAGTCCGCGCCGGCTGAGTCCGTCGCCGTGAGTCGGCCGGGGCGTGGCCCCCAGCGCCCGGCGCACGATCGGCAGCTTCACGGCGATGTGCACCAGCAGGGAGCCGATGGCCAGCCACGCGGTCCAGTAGTGCGCGGCGATGAACCCGAACGGCATCGGGTCGTACCAGCGGGCGATGTTCAGCACCCCGGTGACGAGCTGGAACAGGGCCGAGGACGCCAGTACGAGGACCGACAGGCGCTCCAGGGCGTGGACGGGGTCGCGGAACGGCGGCCAGGCGAACAGTTTCGGGAACACCGACCACAGCTTCGCGGCCAGCAGCGGCACGGCGGCCAGTCCGGTCGCGACGTGCAGGCCCTGGGTGACCCGGTACAGCCACACCGGGCGCGACGGCCACCAGAACCAGGACGGCGGGTGCTGGATGAGATGGCTGAGCAGCCCGGTCAGGAAGCACACCCCGAACGCGACGGCGAGCAGCAGGCCGAGTTGGCTGGTCAGGCGCGGTGACCGGAGCCGGGAGGTGAACGCCCCGCGCCGGAACGGGCCGACCCGCAGCCGCGGGGGCCACACGGCTCTCACCCGCGCAGCGGGGCGGCGGCGAACTCCCGCATCCCCGCCGCCGGATCCACGCCCGCCGTGAACCCCAGCTCCTCGGCCGCCCGTCGCGGCGAGGCGACCACGTGCCGGACGTCGCCGAGCCGGTACTGCCCGGTGGTGACCGGGGCGGGGCCGCCGAACGCCTCCGCGAGGGCCGCCGCCGCGTCGCCGACGGTGCTCGGCCGCCCCGAACAGACGTTGTAGGCCCGGAAGCCGGCCCGCAGTCCGCGCAGCGCGGCCACGTTCGCGGCCGCCACGTCGGTGACGTGCACGAAGTCGCGGGTCTGGCCGCCGTCCTCGAAGACCTTCGGCGCCTCGCCGCGTTCCAGCGCGGAGCGGAAGATCGCCGCCACGCCGGAGTAGGGGGTGTCGCGGGGCATGCCGGGGCCGTACACGTTGTGGTAGCGCAGCGCGGCGACCCGGCCGTCGCAGCCGCGCGCCCACGCCGAGGCCAGATGCTCCTGGGCGAGCTTGGTGGCCGCGTACACGCTGCGCGGGTCGACGGGCGCGTCCTCGTCGACCAGCTCCCAGGCCAGCGCCTCCCCGCAGCGGGGACAGGCCGGCTCGAACCGGCCGGCGTCGAGGTCGGCCACGGTGCGCGGGCCGGGGCGGGACGGGCCGTGTGCCGCGCAGGTGTAGCGGCCCTCGCCGTAGACCACCATGGAGCTCGCCAGCACCAGGTCGCGTACCCCGGCGGCGGCCATCTCGGCCAGGAGCACCGCCGTGCCCAGGTCGTTGCAGCCCACGTACTCCGGCAGGTCCGACAGGTCCAGTCCCAGGCCCACGAGTGCCGCCTGGTGCACGACCGCGTCCACCCCGCGCAGCGCGGCGCGCACCACCGTCCGGTCCCGGACGTCGCCGACGGTGACGCCCCCGGGTGCCGGGCCGGGCCGGTGCGCGGCGGGGTGCAGGCTGTCGAGGACGGACACCTCGCAGCCGTCGGCGCGCAGCGCGGAGGCCACCTGGGAGCCGATGAAACCGGCCCCGCCGGTCACTAGCACGTGCATGGTCACCACCTGTGTTCTGCGGACGTCTCCGGTGACCGTAGGCCCCGGGACGGGCCGCGGGCGCGTGTGACGGGCGGGTGTCACGGCTTCGTAAGAAACGGTCGAACGGCACAAGTCAGGCTGGGCGTCAAGTCCGGTAACCGCCTCGTAAGGTGGGCGTGGCGTTTCCGGTTCGTAAGGTCCCCGCGCAGCTCACAGCCGTACGGTCATGCCCATGGTGGATGTGATCCTGCCGTGCCTCAACGAGGCGCAGGCACTGCCCTGGGTGTTGACCCGGCTCCCTGTCGGCTACCGCGCGATCGTCGCCGACAACGGCTCGACCGACGGCTCCGCGCTGCTGGCCGCCGAGTACGGCGCCCACGTCGTGCACGTGCCCCGACGCGGCTTCGGCGCCGCCGCGCACGCCGGACTGGAGGCGGCCACGTCCGAGGTGGTGTGCTTCCTGGACGCCGACG
>NZ_JBFAZP010000027.1:0-21484 GCF_040681875.1 Longispora sp. NPDC051575
CTCACCCCGATCGAGTTTGAGACACTACACAAGGCCACTCAACCGGCCTGAACACCGCTAACCCCGCGAGTCAACCAAACCGGGGGCAGTCCCGTCGGGTTCGATGTCGAGTTGTGGGGTGTCGGGGGTGAGGAGTCGTTGGATGTCGTTGACGATTCTGGGCATGAGTTTGAACAGGCGTAGTTCGCTGCGGAAGCTTCTTCGTGCTTCCTGTTCGGGGTTGAAGGAGTCGTGGAGTCCGAATGCCAAGGGGATGGTGAGGTGGGCTTTGTACAGGTCTGCGATGTCGTAGACGAAGGCGTTCTGGGTGCCGCTGTGTACGAAGCCGAGGCCTGGTGAGCAGCCCATGGCTTGGATGGCGGCGTGGACGATGCCGTAGAGACACGTGTTAGCCGATGATAGGGCCAGGTTGACGGGATCCTGTTGGTCCCAGGACGCAGGGTCGTAGCTTCGGCGGAACCGGCCGATGCGGTGCTGCTGGGCCAGGACACGGTAGAGGGCTTTGATGCGTTGCCCTTCCATGCCGCGGAGCTGGGCCAGTGTGGTGCCTGCGGGTACGGTGCCGGTTCCGAAGCGTTGTTCGTACATGCGGATGGCGATGTTGAGCCGCTCGTGGTCGTCGGCCCAGCGGCGGGCCTGTAGTTCCAGCCAGCGGCTGGTGAGGCTGTCGGGAATGATGCCGGAGTAGCAGCGAACTCCCCCGGATCCGGTGCACAGCACCGTTGTGCCGTGCCGTGCGAGGGTGGCCAGTGCCGGTTGGGTGATGGAGGTGCCGGGGCCGAGGAGGACGCAGCTGAGTGCGGCGGTGGGCAGGTACACCTGTTCGGTGCCGCGGGCGGTGGCGATCTGCGCGCAAACCCCGGTGTCGTCCTGCACTACGCGTACGACGTCGAGGTACAGGAACGACAGCGAGTCTGCGATCTTGGGGAGCATCGCGACGGTGGGGGCTGCGAGACGGCGGCGCGCAGTGTTGTTGGGGAAGGTCACGTGGGTCGGCGGGCGGGGGCGATGCTCAGCAGCCCGCAGCCGTAGGACTTTCCACGTCCTACTCCGGTGGTGATGGCGTTGCGCAGGGCCTCGGGGTCGGTGATGACGGCGAGTCCGTCGTAGCGAGTGACCGCGTGCAGGACGCGGGTCTCCTCGTCGCGTTTTCCGGTCATGGTGGTTTCGGGGACGCTGTCGAGGGTGTGCAGGCCCAGGCCGCAGCGTTCAGCGCGTTCGGCCCACCATGTGGCCGCCTCGTGCCCTTTCAGGGACAGTGCCTGGCCGGGTCTGCCTGCGGTGGTGTTGCGGCCGAGGCGCCGCACGGCGTTACCGGCGAGCCGGTAACGGACGAACAGTCCAGGGCGTAGTGCGTCCAGGAGTGCGGTGAGGTCGCTGACACGGCGGTCCTGGTAGCCAGCCGGCAGGGTGGACGTGTCCGGCGGAAGGCCGGTCTGCACGAGAATGGCGTCGTTGTCGACGCGATAGAGGACGCCCGTCTGCTGGCGGGCTTTGTCGCCGAGTCCGTCGGGGACCAGGGTCATGACCCTTTTGTGTAGCCGAACGGCGTCGCGGATCTCCGAGGCGACCGACCGGCTGCGCGGGTCGGGGACGAGTCGGGTCAGCCATGCTTTCACTGCAAGCGCTCCAGGTATGCGGCGAGCTGATCAAGGTATGTGGCTCCGTACCCCGCGCAGGATGTGGCGGGCAGGGTACGGGTGGTGCTGTAGGAGGACCGCACGGCGTAGCGGCGGGCGCGGGGGGCGAAGGTGGCGGGTTCGTCGGTGAGTTCGGACACGGCTGCCCCGTCGGCGGTGGGCCGATCGGCCACGATCGTCACGGTGACCGGGTCGCCGTCGGCCTCCCGCGCCAGGGGCAGGGTTTCGAGGTGGTCGACTGGGTCGGCGACGACGGCCAGGAGGATGGGCCGCGAGGGAGGACAGGATCGTCTGCCCAGGTATGGCGCCCATTGCGGTGCCCGTAGTGCCTGTGCGCAGGCGTCGATGGTGGCGGTCGGTCCTTCGACGGCGACGGTGAAGACCGCGTCGGCGAGGTAGTGACGGCGGGTGACCATCGTGGCCGCGTCGGGTCCTCGGCGTTTCCCCTCGGCGGTCGGCACAGTCTTCTTGGGCGGCAGCCCGCCTCCGATGGTGTGGAAGTCGATGATGCGTCTTCCGGGCCGGTCGATGCGGATCGTGAACGACAGGGCTCGCAGGTCGGTGAGGTCGGCGTCCCGGGGCAGGCCGAGGGCTGCGGCGAGCAGTCCGATCAGCCCGGACCTGGTGGGGTGGGTGTGAGTGTCGCGGTCCCCGAAGGCGCTGTGCTCACCCCAGGACTGCATCGGGCCGGCCAACTGTAGGAGCAGGCCGCTCATGCCGCGGGCAGCCCGGCGCGCACGGCACCGTCGATGAGGGCGTCGTAGGAGTTCGCGAGGTCGCCGAGTCCGTCGAGGGGCTTGGGGTCCACGCCGGCGTGGGCGTGGTGTGCCAGTCCGGTGGTGCCGAACAGGCGGTGCGCGGTGGTGGCGTAGGTGGCCAGGGTGTCGCGGGACGGTGCCGCCCAGCCGGTGCCGGTGGCGCGGACCGGTGCCTCGAACGCCGCCGCGAGGGACATGGGCCGGTCCTGGCGGACTGCGACGTAGACCAGGTCCGGGATGGTGTGGGGGGCGGTGCTGGTCTTTTTTGCTTCCGGCATCGAGGAGATGAACGCGTGCAGGAACGCCTTCGTCAGCTCGGCGGCGGTGCCATGATCGGGGCCGAGGTTACGCAGCAGGTCATGCACGGCGATCGTGGCGTAGCGGTAGAAAACGCCCGAGCTGAACTCGGCGTTGTTCATGTGGGCGCTGCCCGCCTCCTGCCCCCACTGCTCACCCAGGTCGTCGACGGCGGTGAAGAAGTCCGCCTGCGCGGTCACCTCGTGCGTGGTGAAGGCGTGTGCGACCTGCACGGCCCCGTCGACATTGGCGCCGGGCAGTTCAGCCAGCATCCGGCCAAGGAGGTTGATGATGCCGTTGCGCGACGTGAGGATCTGGTTGACGCGCTCCGTCGGCAGGGCCGCGGCGGGCTTCTTGCCGGTGGCCGCCTCAATGGCGTCACGGTGTTCGACGGCCAGGTCCGCCAGCTCCGCGACCGCGACCGTCGGCAGGTACAGCAGGGCGGACGTGGCCCCGCCGTCCTCCTCCTTCAGCCCGCCGCCAGCCGACAGGACGACCTGCCGCCCGGCACGGTCGGCGAGCTCCTGATCCCACTCCTTCTCGACCAGCAGCCGCGACACAGCCTCGGCGATCTTGCGGGTGCGGTAGGCGGCCTCTCCGGTCTGCGACTCGATCTGCCGGCGTAGCGCCCGCTTCCAGCTCTGGCTGGAGATACGGGTGCGGTCCTTGCCTCCGAACAGAACCGACTTCGGCGAGCCGAGGTCGTCCCTGTTGACGCAGGAGTACGGAAGAGTCTGCAGGACGTGGATGTCGATGTAGGTCACGGTGTTCAGCTCTCGTTCGACGTATCGGGACTGGGACTGGGGCTTGTGGTGTCCGAAGCGCGGCGCAGGGTGCGGTAGTAGTCCTGTAGCCAGCGTTGGGCGATGCGGTCACGGTCGCTTTCCCACCGGGCGAGATCCCACAACAGGCTCACCCAGTCCGGCTCCTGCCCACGGGCGTCCAAGAGCCGGATAACGGCGATGAGTTGGCGGTGCACGCCGTCGAGGTTCTGGCGGACGAGGAGATGCAGGCGCCCTTCAGCGGTGTTGTCGCGCAGGCCACTGTGGTTGACGGCCGCCGCCAGAGCCTGACCGAGGGAACGCCCCCCGGACTCGGTGGCCGGCTCGCGGTCGCGGGCCTGGCGGGTGCGGGAGGCGATGAGCGCCGCGACCCCGTAGTGGGCGCGTTCCATGGCGCTACCGGCGCGGGCGTGAACCTTCCACGCGATGACGCGATGCATGCGCGGGGACAGTTCCACAGGCTTGCCGAGCCCGGAACGCAGGTCAGATCGTGCGCCGGGCTCGGTGATACGTTCCTTGACGTAGGACACGAAACCTGCCGGTGAATCCGGGTCCGGTGTCGTCATGCGGCCTCCTTGGTCATCACACTGATCAACAGACCCCGAGCGCCCTCACAGGCCCGGGCACCGCGGGGTTGCGCGCGGGTCGTGGCGGTCACGCCGTCATAGACGCCCAAGGCCAGCAAAACGAAACGGCGGGCCGGAGCGTCGAAATCCGCGTCGCGCACAGAGGTCCAGAACTCCTGCTCGGCCAGCGCCCAGTAGTCAGCCGCCGCACGGGCGGGCCACGGGCCGTCGGGCACTTTGCCCGCGGGGCCGCCCCCTGACGGGCTGCTGTAGGCACGCCACGCCTGTTTCAAAGCGAACCCGAGACGGCTGGCCGCCAACTCAGCGGCCTCCCGTAGCACCCGCACGCCGACGGCGGCAACCGGATCGTGGTGTTCCAGCAGGCCCAGAACCGGCGGGGTGATCGCGGAGAACCACTGCTTGTCGCGGGTCTGCCCGTCCTGGTCGAAACCATATGCGCGCACCCGTAGGCCTCGGCTGAATTCCTTCGACAGGTGCTCAGCGCAGTTGTGGAAGATCAACGGCTGGCGCGCCGTGGACGTGGGCCGGGTCTGCAGGAGAAGCGCGTCCACGTCACGGAACAGTGCTCTGGACGCGTCGGCCTGTCGGGTGTAGAGGTTGCCGTCCTTGGCGACCTGGATGATCAGGTACGGGTCCTCGACCGGCAGGTTGCGGGCACGTGTTCCCCATGTCAGATACGCGTCGACAACCGATTCGTGCTCGGCATCGGGGACCAGGAGCAGCGAGTGATGGGCACGTGCCGTCAGCATCGAGCGGTACCCGGCGACCGGGCGCGGCACGGCCAGGGGATCGGGAAGATCGTCGCGTTCCCACGGGCACAGATCCTCCTCGCCGCTCGCCCACGGCGAGGGGGCGGCGAGTCCGACCAGCAGAGTCTGGAACAGGTTACGGCCTACGGGATGGTAGGCGATCGTGGTGCGCAGAGGCCCGGCCATGGTGTTGGCCTCCTTCACCGCCCCGACCTGACGGGAGGTGCAACGCCCCGACGGCCCGTAGAAGTACTGGGCGATCAGAGCCAGCGCCGCCTCTGCGGGTGGCACCGCTACGGGGTCGGCGTCGCGGTGGTGTCCGTCGAACCAGGGCTGGTTGTTGCCGGAGGCCCGGGCGATCATCATCTTGTTGATGCCCGAACTCTTCGGACACTGCTCGGCCAGGCGCGGGTCTTGCAGGAACGGCTGCTGCGGGTGGAAGAGGTCGAACCTGTCTGCGCTGGCGCTGGCGTGGGTGCTGGCGTAGGCGTTGATCGCGTCGTTGTCGAAGGAACCGGCTTCCAGAAGGTCGAGCCGTTCCTCCGGCCAGTCCTCGTCGGAAAGCCGGTCGAGCCCTGCCACACGGACGGTGATCGCCAACAGGATGCGCAGCACGCCTTCGGCAGCCGGAGGCTGCGGGACGGCCAGGTCCTCGATCAGGTGAGCGTGGCGGAACAGGGAGGCCAAGCCGATGTGCTCGATACGCCCGTCGCGGCGTACGGGAAGCCATGGTTGGTGCCATAAACTGAAGGTCATGCGGTGAGCCCTTCACAGGGGGTTTCCCCAGGAAACTGGGGGTGAACCGGTTCATTGGACAGTCAGGGACATGTCCCGACGTCTCTCCCCGCGCAGGCGGGGGCACGGGCGCGAACCCGCCTGGTCATTGGCATTTAAGGGGCCAGCCGTGGCCTCGCCTTCTCCGAAGAGAAGCGCGGCCACGGCTAAATCCTAAGGTTCACTGGACCGTTAGGCCGGCTTCACGGCTGAGAATCCAGGTCCGATCACCGACAGCCACCTCGTGTATGACACCGGCTCCGCCGGGGAATCGCAGCATGCGCAAGTATTTGAGATGGGAGTTTTCCTCCCAGGTCGCGGGGACGACGGTCTGCGCTGGGGTCGCCTTGGCCATCAGGCCGGCGCGGAGGGGAACCGTGTGGCGCATGATCAGGCGTTCCTGGTCTCGGGTGAACCTGTTGTCGCGTCTTGGCGTGGGTAGCCGGATGTAGCGGCACAGCTCGTCCAGCCACAGGTCGCCGCGTTCGTCGTGGTAGCAGCACACGACCCGGTCGGCGTCGGCTCCGAGCCGGGTGGCCACCATGTCCTCGGACAGGCCCGCTTCGGGGTTGCTGATGCGGTACAGGTTCGGACGGGCTGTGGGCTTGGGGATCGCGACGAGTTCAGCGAGCGCCTTTTTGGTCTGCTCGTCGACTTCCCGGTCAAGGTCGAGCCCGAACAGTTTGTCGGGATCGGCGGAGGCGAAGTCCCTCGCGTACACCTCATCGACCAGTCCCTGGACGTCTGCGGGAACCTCGATCGGCGCCCCTTCCCTGCGCGACAGGAGCTCGAACGTGCGCAGCAGCAGCGAGGGCGAGTACACCTCCCCCCACGATCTGGGCACGCTTAGGGCCCCTGACTCACCGATCGGCGCCAGTACCCGCACCTGTGGGCCGGTGTTGGCCCGCAGCGCTGGGTCCCGATCGTGGCGCCAGCAGCGGCCCGCGCGTTGCAGGATCATCGCCAACGGGGCCAGGTCGGTGACGATCAGGTCGAAGTCAAGGTCCATCGACTGCTCAATGATCTGGGTGGCGACCAGAACGCCCCGCCCGGGACGTCGGCCATCCTTGCCGTAGGACCCTTCAGCCTGGGTGATGAGCTCCTCACGCCGATAGGCCGGGAACCGGGCGTGCAGCAACGCCAACTGTGGAGGATCGGGCAGCTTCTCGAACCAGGAAGCCAGCATCCGGTAGGTCTGCTGAGCCTCGGCCACCGTCGTGCAGATCACCGCCGCCGTGCCACGCCCATCGACCACGGCCTCCAGCTCGGCCCGGATCGCCGCCGCCCGCCCGCCCACCTCGTCGGGATCGTGGGAGTGCCTGACCGCTACGACGCGAACATCTAGCGACCGAGGCCGGTTCGTGGCGACCTCCCGCGGCTCGCTCACCTCCCCGGACACGGCGTCGACGAACACCCAGCCCGGATAGCGGGCCTCCACCGATACCGGCGCCGCATGCCCGGCGCCGTCGCGATACGCCTGCACAAGGCTGGCTGCGGTCGGTCCCGTCAGGGTCGCAGACAGCAGCACCACCGGCACCTTGAACGCGCCCAGCCACTGCAAGAGGCGAACGATGAGAGCGTGCATCCACGGGTCGTAGGCGTGCGCCTCGTCGATGATCACCGTCTTGCCGGACAAGCCCATCAGACGCAGCACGTTCCAGCGCGTCGGAAGCACGCCTGTTAGCGCCTGGTCGATCGTGCCAACGCCCAGCGGGGCCAGCAGCCCTCGACGGGCGCCTCGCAGCCAGGAGGTGGCCGCCACCGAGGTGCTGCCCTCCGAAAGAATCGCCCCGCTTTCATCAGCGTTGTCGACCGTGGCGGTGCTGGGTTCGTCGTTCATCCAGGACATGCTGTGTAGCAGGATCAACGCGGCGTCATCGGTCAACTGACGTGACGCGAATTCGGCGACGCGACGATGGATCTGGTTGGCGGTGGCCATCGTCGGTAAAGCGACGAAGATTCCCGACGTACCAGCCGCACGGCCCAGGACCTGGGCTCCGAACAACGCAGCCTCCGTCTTGCCGTCTCCGGTGGGCGCCGTCACCAGCAGCAGCCCCGGCCCGCGAACCAGCCGTTCCAGATCGTGGTCCAGGCTGGCCTGTAAATCGTTGGGCGTCGCGATCTCAGGAAACATGTCCCTAAACCCTCCCGGCGACCACCGCGCCGGCGACCCCAGACCCGCCCTGCGAACCGCCGCAGGAGCCGACCGCCGCGCCGCGCCCAGGTGAACCCTGAGACCGTCAGCATCCGCGACCCAGTCCGGTGCCGGCCGTGATGCCGTGATCAGATGCTCTTGGCTGGCCAGCCAATCGGCCACGATCACCAACCCCAGCACCTGGGTCGCGACCGTCGATCCCAGCAACCTGACCAGCGGCTCAGGGCTACCCGTCGTATGGTGTACCGCCTCGACGAGACGGACGCGCTCCTCACTCCAACCCGCCGCGCCTAGGCCCGGTTCGAACCTTGCCGGGTCGTCCCACTGGTCAGCAGGAAGCGACCGATTGAACGTCCCGTGATGTCCGCCCAAAAGCTGGCCGATCTGATGCGGAACCGACGACGCAGGCGTCCGCCCCGGCCGATATCCCCGTAGGAGTAGCAGATCTGGGAGAAGAAGGTGACCAGCCCTGTCGTGCCGAATGTCGGCCGCACCCCCCGGAAGCGCCGACGGGTCCTGCCACCCAGAGCCGACAAGGCAGCCGAACGCCTCCGGCTCCATTTTCTGGAACGACGGAACCACCTTGCCGACATCGTGGAGGCCAGCAATGAACATCACCCACCGGCGGGCATCCTGCTCCGACCTGTCCAACGCGCTGGCGATGCTCTCGCGCTGCGCAGGTGAAAGGAACGACTCCCACAACGCGCCAGCCATCTCCGCAGTGTCCAGGAGATGGCAGATCAACGGATACCGAAACCCCAGACCACGAGACTTGCCCCAGACACGAGCGTCCACACCAGACTGCCCACCCACCATCCACTCATCAGACCACGCCCCCCAAGCAACCCCACCATCAACCATCCGCCCTATAAGCATCAACCGACTAGACACTTCCCAGAACGGTAAAGTCAGGCACATGCCGCCCTCCCCGACCAGCAGCCGCCACGAAGGTCAAGAATTGATAACGCCCTCCTAAAACCCCAGGTCAGGAAGGGAGCTCTCCGCGCAGGCGGAGGTGAACCGTCCGTCAAGGGGCCCCTGCCCCCGGTCGAGGCGAGCTCTCCGCGCAGGCGGAGGTGAACCGTCGTAATCCGTTCCCCCCTTGCTGAACCGGACGAGCTCTCCGCGCAGGCGGAGGTGAACCGCACTGCGCCGAGCTGGCCCCGGTCGAGAACTTGAGCTCTCCGCGCAGGCGGAGGTGAACCGCTGCCCATCGACGGAGCACCCGCCCGGGTGGCGAGCTCTCCGCGCAGGCGGAGGTGAACCGCGCATGGTCGCCATGGCCCAGGAGGTCACCGGGAGCTCTCCGCGCAGGCGGAGGTGAACCGTCGAGGACGTACCGCCACCTGGTCCGGCTCCGGAGCTCTCCGCGCAGGCGGAGGTGAACCGATCGTCGCCTACCACGCCGCCCGGGGCGCTACGAGCTCTCCGCGCAGGCGGAGGTGAACCGACGACGTCATCCACGGTGAGGGTGCCGTCCTGGAGCTCTCCGCGCAGGCGGAGGTGAACCGTCGTGCGAGTGTCGCGCCCACGTCTTCGGTGGGAGCTCTCCGCGCAGGCGGAGGTGAACCGCCGAGCGGCTGGGCTACCGGGACTGGGGACCGGAGCTCTCCGCGCAGGCGGAGGTGAACCGTCGATGGACAGCGTCCCCTCCTTCAAGCCGCCGAGCTCTCCGCGCAGGCGGAGGTGAACCGCGACTCAACCTCTGAGGAGGCCCCCGTGGTCAGAGCTCTCCGCGCAGGCGGAGGTGAACCGCAGTGGTCCTCACCCATGACCGGGACGAACACGAGCTCTCCGCGCAGGCGGAGGTGAACCGGTTCGAGCCGCGCGACCCCGTTGTGCGGGTCGGAGCTCTCCGCGCAGGCGGAGGTGAACCGCAGGAGGCCCACGGGGTCACCCACTCCTACGCGAGCTCTCCGCGCAGGCGGAGGTGAACCGAGTGCGAGCGGATCTGCGACAGGGCGTTCGTCGAGCTCTCCGCGCAGGCGGAGGTGAACCGAGGAAGCCGCACCTGGGCGCAACGCCCACCGCGAGCTCTCCGCGCAGGCGGAGGTGAACCGCCCTACTGGGAGTTCCCGGGCGGCACGGTGGAGAGCTCTCCGCGCAGGCGGAGGTGAACCGTTGACCGAACGTCCAGGTATGAATGACGGAGAGAGCTCTCCGCGCAGGCGGAGGTGAACCGGCGACGTCACCTTCGACCACCGCGGCGTCGCCGAGCTCTCCGCGCAGGCGGAGGTGAACCGCATTCTCCGGCTGGCTCCAGCCGACCGAGCAGGAGCTCTCCGCGCAGGCGGAGGTGAACCGTAGCACCACCGCCGAACACCAACCAGGAGAGCAAGTGTCGTCGTCGGCTGAATACTGACCAGGGATCGTCGGGGCGGGTTCTACTCAACGTCGCAACACTGACGGATCGTTCGAGGCTAGCAGCGCAGCGAATCGGTCGGCCGGCGTGTAGTCGTTGAGTACGAGTCGCGGACGGCTGTTGAGTTCGTTCTCAACCGCGAGCAGGTGTTTGGGCAAGTGAGCGTTCAGGTCGGTGCCCTTCGGGAAGTAGTCGCGTAGCAGCCCGTTGGTGTTTTCGTTGGAGCCGCGCTGCCACGGCGATCGGGAGTCACAGAAGTAGACCGGCGCGCCGAGGGACTCTGTGATCGCGAGGTGGCGGGCCATCTCCGCGCCCTGGTCCCAGGTGATGGAGCGCAGCAGTCCGGGCGGTAGGTCGGCCATGCGGCTGGTGAGTGCGTCGTGGAGCGAGTCGCCGTCGCGTAGCGGCAGATGCAGGAGCCGGACCAGGCGAGTCGTGCGTTCGACGAGGGTGCCGATCACGGACCGCTGGTCCTTGCCGACGATCAGGTCACCTTCCCAGTGCCCGGCCTCGGACCGGTCATCGGGCTGAAAGGGTCGTTGGTGGATGCTGCGCATGGGCTGCTCGAACCGTGGTCGGCGTCGCTCGACGCGTTGATGCGCACGCCGGTGATCCCGGCCGGTCCGCAGCGGCGAGCGCCGCTGGGGAGCCAACCTCGACGGCCGCATCAGCACCGAGCCGGGCTGGTAGACCGCTCGGTAAATGCTTTCGTGACACAGCCACATCCCCGGCTCGCCGGGAAACCGGCGACGCAGATGCCGACTGATCTGCTGCGGGCTCCACCGTTGGGCGAGCAGCCCGCCGACCAGGTCGCGCAATCCGCGGTTGGTCTCGAGGCGGCAGCGGTGGTGTCGGGCGCGGCGGGCGGTCGCCTGGCGGTGCGCCTCGAACGGGCGGTAGTGACCGCCGGTGGCGTTGCGGCGTAACTCGCGGGAGACCGTCGACGGCGCTCGGCCCACCTGATCGGCGATCTTCCGGACACTAATGCCGGCGTGGTGCAGGTCCGCGATCATGATCCGCTCGTCCTGAGAGAGGAACCGCGCGCTGACCTGACGCACCGCCAGCCGATCTAGCGGCGCGACGAACCCGACGACCTCACCGCGGCGGTAGGTCTTGTAACCCCGCGACCAGTTGTTACCTGTCGTCCGGCTGACCCCGACCTCCCGGGCCGCCCCCAAGATGCTCCACCCGCGCCCACGCAGCTCCATGAACCGCTGACGCTTGGCCGACAGCGGACGCCGCCCCGGCCCCTTCTTCACACGACGAGACGACGACAACACGACTCCCATGATCTAGGAAGCGTTGCAACCGTCAATAGAAACCACCAGGACGCCAGGGGGTCAGTTTTCAGGATCCGTCGACACCTTCAACGAGTGGGTGCCTGCCCCGCGCGCAGGAGGCGGTCCTGTCGGGTGACGGGGCGGCGGATGCGTCGATCAGCGCTCCACTTCGCCGAAAGGTCAAGTCATGGCCCCCGAGCGACTCGTTTGGTGCGGCGGCCGCCTGTACCTCTGCCTCGCGTTTGGCCCGCTGTGGCCGCTGGTGGAGGTTGCGCCGATTCAATCCAGGTAAACGTCAACGGCACTTCGGAAACTCCACGCGGGGACACGGATTCTGGTTCACGCACACAGAGTGTGGTCGACAGGTCTCGATGTCGTCATGTCTCGGCGGGCTGCTCCGTGCGCTCAGAGTGCGGTGTGCGCGAGCCTCGACATCGACTCGCCCAATAATTCGAAATGTCCGCCTTTTCAGTCAGCTAGCCGACTGCGATCGGTTGGCGGCACGAATGCCCTGGCCACCCAGGGTTGATTGGTGAAAGCATGGAGTGATCAACGGGGCTCGGAGGTCGAATGAGATTCAGCGAGCACTACAACGTCATGCCAAGCCAGGCCGATGACTGGTTTGACACATTTCTCCCCGCCGACACCAAGCTTGCCGTAGACCCATTCCTGATATACGAAGATACCGAGTCACATTGGGAAACCTCGCACGGAAGAATCTTGAGCTTCTTCGCCCTACTGTTTGAGCTCGTTGCAAAATCAGGCGGTAGCGAAGATTCGATGTATTGGAAGCAGGCCAAAGGGCTTCTACTCTTTCCGGAACCAGCCGAATTTTGTCTAGGGGTTTCGGAGGGGACTCCATTGGGCTTAGGGTCGGGACCCGACCTTCAGGCTGGAATGCTCGAAGGCATTCGAACTGCCGTAGGTCTCGGATATGAAAACATTTCACACATGGAGACTTTAGCACTCTTTCAGGGCGGCATGGGATTAGACCGCATCAGCGACGCCGTATGCAATATTCTGAAAAGCTATTTCATTGAGTACACACAGCAGGTCTGTGCGAGACACTCAATTCCCGTTGAAGAATTCCAACTCGCCCACGCTTCATGGAGTGAGGAATACGCACGATGGAGCGACCGGAAGGTCAAACTTCCACTAAACCCGTATGTTACGAAGCGTCGCATTCCCGTACTGCTTGTGCCCGAACGTTTCCTACGAGACATCCCCGTGGTTACGGCCAATGGATTTTGGAGTTTTGCGTGGTCCAGCCACGGCGAGAAGCTTAGAGGTGACTTCAATTTTGATATCGCCCGGAATGTTAGCCGAACGACCAAAGCTCGGATGGCAAGACAGAACCCGGACGTAGTTGCTGACTATTTAAGTCTACTGGAAGGGGAAGCCCATGACTCCTACGATATCTATCGCGACCCGAAGCTCCTAGTCAACTGGTATGAAGCCGGGGCTGGACTCTCCCAGAAGAAAGGCTTGTCTTTTGTACCCGAAGGGCCGCACGAATTCGCAGCATTTGTTCGCGAGCTTGTTCGCTCCTTCAAGCATTCAGTCGAACAAGGCCAAGGCTGGGTACTCCTATGGGCCAACAACAGAGGCGTAGCAGAAAGGGCCGTTCAGGCACTATTCCGCAGCGTTACAATCCACTATTGCAGGGCGCATGGAATAAGCCTTTCCGGCGAAGCCAATGCCGGTCGCGGCCCGGTGGACTTTAAGTTCTCAAAGGGCTGGGACGCCAGCGCTCTGGTGGAAATCAAGCTGATGCGGAACACTCACTTCTGGGATGGAATTCTCGCGCAGACGCCAACGTATGCCGTGGCAGAGGAAGTTGAGCACGCCATTGTTGTTGCCATTGCTTACACGGACGCCGATATGAAGGCATCTCGGCTTGCAAATGTCGAGCGCGCCGCCGAGATAGCTTCTGAGATCAGCGGCATTTCCGTAGTTTCAGAAGTTGTCGATGCTAGACAAAAGACGCCTGGATCGAAACTCAAGGCTGACCCGGAGGCACGACGAAGGGCGCTTGCCGGAGAAGATCCGGGAGACCTCTCTGTCGCAGACGATGAACAACCCGACGACGATGAAGAAGATGAAGACTAGGGCACCTCCAACCCTGAGGCGTGCGACGATCTCGGACGTGAGCCTCCCCAGCCTGACTCGATGTGCCTCGCCATGGGTTGCCTTCACCGCTGCGGCTGACCCGTGGGTGGCAGCTGAGTTGACAGAGCTGCGCGCTCAGGGCGGGCTCGTCTGCGTCCTGGACGGCCGCGATCTCCACGGACCGGCCGCCGTGTTCCGGACGTTCGCCCGCGAGCTCTCCTTTCCCGACTACTTCGGCCACAACTGGGATGCACTGGTGGACTGCTTGCGCGACGGCCACGGCCACGGCCACGGCCACGGCCAACCGTACGTAGCGGTCCTGATAGAACACGCCGACGGACTCCTCGGCATGGACTTCCTGGGCGTCTTCATCTCCGTGCTCTGCCAGGCGAGCTGGCATGCCAATCTCAGGCTCGACGCCGACGGGATACCCTGCGAGGACGAGCCGCCGTACGCACTGCACTTCGTGCTGCTGCTGGACCGCATCCCGCCAGCCGCCTTCGCGAAGGGCGTCGCTCGAGGCATGGACGTCGGCATTGACCTCACCGCTTGACGGTTGACCGCGACCCTGACAGGCGAGCACTGGCCTGGAGCTGAACCGGCAAACCCTTCCTGCCACCACCATGACGCTTGACCAGCCCCCACGATCTACCGGATAGGCCCTATGCCTGCCCGACAAGTTCGAGTCGTATAGCCGGCATCCACGAGTCGGCGAAAGGCTTGATGCCCCTCTGTGGGGTTGACCGAGAAGCGAACCTGAGCCTCCCGTACTCGATGACCCGGTGGGTGTCTCCGGCCAGCATGTTGAAGACGCGGTCGGCGTCTTCGATGCTCTCGAACTCGACCAGTTGCCCGTCCCGAATGTACGTCTGGCGCTCAAGCAGCATGACGGGCTCGTCCGCGAAGCTCCAACTGTTCCAGCTCGTCCCAGGCGGGCATCCGGGGCGTGAATGATCTCGGTGATCGTCTCGAGTTCCAAACCCTGGGACGTGAGCACGCCGAACCCTCCGCAGGTGGATCGACTTCGGCTACTTGTCGTCGTAGCGGCCAGGGTTGCTGAGGCTGGTGGGTCCGTGGTCGCTGGGTAGGTGGTGGAGTGGGTAGGGGCCGCCGTATCCGGCGAGGTGCCATACCGGGCCGGCGGGTTGGGGTCCGTGGGTGGCGATGGCGACGGGGATGTCGATGCCGTTGAGTGCCGCCAGGAGGTTGTCGCGGCGGCCGTTGCTGGGGACCCAGAGGAGTACGGGGTAGGTGGGTCCGCCTTGATGGTGGAGTTCCCGGTAGGCGGTGAACTTGGACAGGACCCGGGCGTGGTTCTCGGTCCCGTTGTCGTGTTCGAGGAAGAACCCGACGGTGCGCCCGGCGGCGTGCCAGATGCCGTGGGCGTCGGGGTGGATGCCGAAGCGTTCGTAGACGTTGGTGGTGTGGTTCTCCGACCACCACCGCAACAGCGCGCTGCCCTCGGTGGTGCGGGTGGTGGCGACGAGGTCGACAACTGGTTGACGGCGATGGTGTGGGCGAGTTTGGGGCTGCCGGCGAGGCGTGCCATGCGTTCCATGTGGTTGCGGGGTGACACGCGTCGTGGGTTGTCGGGGTCGTAGGAGGCGTTGGGTCGTAGCCGGGCTCCGAGGGGTCCGAGGGAGTAGAGGTATTCGGTGACGCCGCCGGTGGCCTTGGCCCAGGCGTGCCGGGACAGCACCTCAGCTCGGTGCAGGACCGCGAGGCGGTCTTGTGCTCGTCGCAGGCTCGGGTAGAACAGGCTGGCGATCTGCCTCGTCGTGAGGATGTGGTGCTCGGCAAGGAGGTCGAGAAGCTGCTGGTCTCTCGGGGTGATGTGTCGGGTGTTGTCGAACAGGGCCGCGGCGGAGCTTGAGCGGGGTCGTGACGGGGTCATGGGGAGATCTCCATGCGGAAGGGTCCCTCCGTTGGAGGGTGTCTGAACGGGCGACGGACGTGGGTGGGTTCGGTCAGGGCCGTGTGCTGCACGAACACGCCCCACCCACCAGTTGGCGGGTGGGGCGTGGCGTGACGTGACGTGGATCAGGACGTGGGGCTCGACGTGGAGGTCAACGTGCGGGTTCCCACGGCCGGCCGTGGCTGGGTTCGCCCGGCCCGTTGTGACGCTCCTTGCGTTCCTGCTCGGCGGTGCTGGCGGCGGCGAGGTGCTCGGCTCGGAGTTCCCAGGTGCCCTTGTTCTGCTGGGGCACCCGGTCACTGGCCACCCGCCGGATCGCCTCACCATGCCCCTGCAGCGGTTTGGGCGGGCTGGTCTTGATCGTGAACGCCGGTTCCTGGCGGCCGTCGACGACGAGGCGGGCGATGGCGGTGTACGCGTCGAGGTGGGCGAGGTCGTGCACGTCGAGTTCGGGTTCGACGTGCACGCCGAGGGTTTTGGCGTCCTCAGGGGCGACCGTGAAGTAGATCTTGTTGCGGGCGTTCGCGCTGACCGCCGAGAGCAGGTCCTTGGGGAACTGCGCGAGGTCCTGGTGTGCGAGGACCATGCTGAGCCGGTACTTGCGGGCCTCGGCGAGCATCTCCCCGATCCCCGTGGCCAGGGTCAGGAAGTTGTGCGCCTCATCCAGGTACACCGAGCAGTCTTTGCGCTGTTCGGGTTTGATGGCCGCGCGGGCAGTGGCGGCCTGCCACACCTGGGCGAGGATCAACGATCCGAGAAGGCGGGAGGTGTCCTCACCCAGGGTTCCTTTGGGGATGCGGACGATGAGGATCCCGCCGTTGAGGATGTCGGCCATGTTGAACGAAGACTTCGGATAACTCATGGTCTTGCGCACGAAGTCACGCAGCAAAAACGCCCGCAGCCGGGCGAGGACGGGCCCGATGACCTGCGAGCGCAGAGCGGAGGGCATGCTGTCGTACCAGGCCCAGAAGCCGCCGAGGCCGCTGGAGTCGTGCAGGTCGGCGGTGATCTCCGCACGCAGTTGGGAATTGTTGAGCAGCGGCGGGATCAACTGCAAGGACACGTCGGGTTTCTTGAGCAGCGTCAGGCAGGCGACGCGCATGACGTCGTCCATGCGCGGCCCCCACCCCTTGGCGAAGATCGCACCGCAGATCGACACCAAGTTGTCGACGATCAGGTCCTTGTCGGCGCCGTCGCGCAGCTCGAGGGGGTTGAGCGTCGGTGGGTGCAGGATCCCGTCGGGGTGGTCGCGGTCGGTGCGGTTTTGCAGCGGGTCAAACAACACCACCCGGTCGGCGACGTGCAGGGGCAGCCGGTCGAGGATGTCGAGCGCGAGGTCACCGTGCGGATCGATCACGACGGTGCCGCGTCCGGCGTTGATGTCATCGAGGATCATGTTCGCCAAAAGCGTCGTCTTCCCGGAGCCGGTCGTGCCGACCATGTGCACGTGATACCGCGCGTCGGCCGCGGTGAGGCCGACGGCGCGGCCGTCGACCTCGGTCGTGCCGAGCATCTTGCGCCGACCCCCACCCGTCACCGCGATCGGCGCGGGCGCCGACTTCGCCCGCGCCCTGGTGAGCCCGGCGACGGCGACGTCCTGGGGCAGGCCGGCGAGGGCGGCGAGTTCCGGGGTGCTGGTCAGGAACCCGGTACCCAGCCTGCGGGTTGTGAGGGTCACGGCCGGGGCGTGCATGCGGGTGCGGCGGGTCAGGCCGTTGCGGGCGGAGTAGATCGCGAACGCCGAGGCGATCGTGTCCCCCAACCCCCGCAACCTGCCCCTCGCCTTGCCCTTGGTCAGGCGCGGGTCGGCGGCCACCGCGTAGCGCACGGCGGTCTCCCACAGCGGGATGCCCGACACCTTCTCCGCGATCCCCTTCACGTCACGTTGCGCGAACAGGTCCGGCAGGGGCCGTGGCACGGGGGTCGTGTGCGTCTTGTTGGACACGAACAGGTCCATGATCCACACGAGTGGCTTGGCCGGGTTGAACTGCGCTGTCGCCGGCTTGCCGGCACGTAGCCGCTCCGCAGCGCGGCGGGCGCGGCGCACCCGAGAGGGCCTGGCGGGGCGGGCGAGGATCTGCACGGCGGCGTACTCACTGTCGTGCAGTTGGGAACCGGCGGCCAGCACCGGCCGCAGCGGGTCGATGTCCTGACCGGTGGCGAACGGCAGCCATTCCGGGGCGTGCGGCAGCAGATGACGGCCGGCAGCGGCCGGGCCGGTCGGGATCGGGCCGGCGGGTTCGTCGTGGATCGTGCACGACGCGCTCGGCCACGCCGAGCGCACGAACGTCTCCACCGCGCCAGGCGGGATCGTGCCCGGCACCCAGATGGAGATGGTCAACTGCCGGCCGGCCCAGGCGTACTGCCACACCACGTGCGGTGCGCCGAACACTACACGCCGCCACCATGACGGTGCCAGGGCCCCGCCGAGGTTGGACCACAACGCGCGTGCGCCTTTCGCGTCGACGTCGGGTGGCGGGGCGATGGTGATCAGCCGGGCGTTAGCGGCGTGGTACCGGTGCCGGCGGGCGGCGATCAGATTGCGTGCGGCGACAACACCGAACACGACGACGAGGGCGACGGCGGCCAGCCACGGCCGGTCGATCACCCAACCGACGGCGTGGTCGAGCCGCTCGTACAGACGCATGACCGGCTCGACCTTCACCGGCGGCGTCGAAGGGACAGGAGTAGGTGCTACGGGGGTGGGTGGGGCGAGGAGGGGTGAGGACATGGCGAATTCCGTTTCCGTTGGCAGGTGGGGCTCGTGCCCCGTGAGAAGTCCGGCGCGTGACCGGAGTCGATGAGGCGGAGGAGGTCCCGCCGGGGTCTGGGCGCGTTGCCCTGACACCTACCAATCGGCGTTTGGAAGAGCTGGCGAACGCGTCGACCCACACCAGGTCTCTTCCACGCCTCTTCCACCGATGGAAGAGCACTGTGAGAGCACACCCGCGTCGTCCGCAATGTCCGCCGCCGTCCTCTGCCAGACGACACCCCGACCTGGCAGAGCAGGGATACGGCCCTCCCAGCGACGTCCGGAGCTGGTCGAAGCCGCCACTTCGCGGTCTCCTTGTCCGGACACCTGGCCGGCGAAGCCCCGCGCCCTGAACCCGAGCACCCCCGGTAGGCAGCGACGCTCCGCAACACGAGCCGGCCGAGGACTCGGGTATGCGGTCAGGCTGCCGTCGCCAGACGCGGGCCGATGGTCAAGGTCCGTGCCTGGACGGAGGCCACGTTAGTGGTGCGGGCGGCGTCGGGGAAGGCGTGGCCGGTGAGCCGGCCGTCGGCGAGCGCCGACGCGATGCGGCGGTCCGCGCGGTTCAAGCGCATGCGCAACACATCGACGTTGAGACCGCGAGCCTCGGCGATCAGATAGCAGCTCCTGCCGCCGAGGCGCACGTCGATCCACGACTCGGCGTCATCCGAGGCGATGAGCCCGAGGTCGCGGGCATGGTGCACGAGCAGATCGACATGACGCCACGGAACCTCCGGCGCCCTAGAGCCGGGCGTCGTGTCCATGTCCGTCGACGGCACCTCAGCCTCGTCCGCGCGGCGCAGCGCACGCCCGGCCCGCCACCCTGCCCAGCACAACCTCGCGTACACCGCCGGCCGGGTCAGGTCCAGGTCCTCGCCGTGCAGGGCGGTGAGGTAGCCGGCGAGGATCTCCGCGTCGATGTCGGCCGCCTCGCCCCGGTACCCGGCGGTGAGCCTGCCAGCGCAGCGCACCAACGCGGGCACCGCCAGACCCACGGCGGCGATGACCCAGCCGGGCTCACCACGCCGGGCCCTCGTCACGGTCTCCCGCCAGATCACATCACGCGCCAGATGCGCATCAGGATGGTCGAGCATCCAGTCACGCAACCCCCGCAACGACCAAACACGCACAGGCAGGGTGCCGGCGGGAACGTCCCAGCGTGCGGCGAGCACATCGCAGTCCAAGACAAGCGGAGGGTCCGGTTCACGGGTCAGCAGGTTCCACGCATGGTCGACGGCGGCCAGGGCCGAGGACCTGGTCGTCAGGGTCGGTGCGGTGGTGGTCATGGCGGGCTCCTCGCGGGGTATGCGCCGGCCCCGATCGGGCGCCGGATGAAGCCCCCTAGTGACGCATCCACCTCTGTCACGCCTCTAACACCGCAGGTCAGAGCCTGTTTGCCCGCCATCGCTCGCGTGCTCCGCACGCCACGGACTATCCACACCTGTCGGCCATCCCACCGCATTTCGATGCCCTGACCTGGGCTTTTACCGCCAGTGACACGCAGGGCCTCGATTACCTCCGCCCGCCCCACGAAGCCGATGCGGACCGAGAAAGCGGCGCAGGGCGGCTCTCACAGCCTCTTCCACGCCCTACCATCGCTTCATGAAAGCCTTATAGGTACTGAAATCGGATCCTCTTCCATGGTGTTCACCCGTTAGAAAGAGGTCGCCAGGCCCTCGCGTGGAAGAGGCTGAAAGAGGGCGGGGCTGTTCGTCTGCCTCTTCCACGACGGGGCGCCGTTTGGAAGAGGCGGCGTGAAAGAGCATGAAAGAGACGGGCGGGCTGGGGCCTGTTCGTCAGCTCTTCCAAATGCCGATTGGTAGGTGTCAGCGCATCACGACGTACCCAGACTCGATGGCCGGCGGGGCGGTCGCCCACGAGCCGCGAGGCTACTGGCCGGATCGATCGCCTGTTAGCCTGCCTCGTGCGTATTCACTGGCAGCGGAGTGCGGCGATCTTCGGGCAACTACTTCGCGACCACGGCGTCGATTCCGAGGCGGTCAACAACGTCGCAGCGGCATGGGAAGCGTACTGCGAGTTCCTCCAGGCCGACGTCGAGGGCATAGACGAGACTCCGGGTTCGGACGCTGATGGTTTCATCGTTCAGTGGGGGCGGTGGAGCTGGAACGACGAACGTCCTAGCCTGTCCTTTACCAGGCAACTCGCCATCATAGCCGGCGACCAGGCCGATGCGGACTGGCTGCCGATCCTGTGGCAGGTCGAACTGCAGCTCAGCTTCGACCACGAACCGAACCTGGCCGATCTCGACGCGCTGGACACCTCGGACACCGGATGGTGCTTCAGCCCCGTGGGACACGGCCGGACCGCCGAGCTCGCCGCGATGCGCACCGACATGCAACGCCATCGGCAACTGCGAGCCATCTGGAACACCGTCCCGGTCAGCAGCCACTTGTCGTTCGAATGTATTTGTTGAGTCGACAAGACGGCAGCTCACGTTAGCTGAACCGGGGCGAGGTACTCGGCAGCCGATCAGCCCAGGCGCCCAGCGGGACGACGATAGTAGCGCGGCTAGTAGGACACCTCCCTCACCGCGGCAGGGCAGGTTCGCGAACGAGGACTGCCTGTATCGCGTCGATAACCGGACAAGGTCAAAGACCACGACGCACCGAAGACCCCGCACGGCGACTGCGGCCCATCCAGATCCGCAGCCACCGCATAGCCGTCTCCGTCCCACCCGGCGGGTCGGCCCCTCAGGTGCGCGGCGACAGTCCGGACCCAGCGGGGTGTACGCATCGGGTCGGGTCAGAATCGGCGCCCTGCAGGCCAACGCCCGACGACATCGCCGCAGTCCAGCGGGCCGTCCTGCGCGTCCCGGCCGGCCGTCCGACGGTGGCCTGCCAAGCCAGCAGGCCGTCTGATTCGGCCCGCGCCGCCCACCTACATCTGAATCCGCATCTTCGCCCTCAGGGGGCTCCCGTATTCGGGAGCCCCCTTTTCTGTTTCAGGAGCACCCCATGCGCCCCGTCACACGTACCTGGACTATCGAGGCGATCGAGGCGCTGGGTGCTTTCACCTCGCTGCTCATCGCCGCCGAGATCTTCGCCCTGTCAGAGAACCACGCCTACGAACTGGCCAACTCCGGCAACTTCCCGGTGCCGGTCATCCGCGTCGGCCGCCAATGGCGCGTGCCCACCGCGCCCATCCTCGCCGCCGCCGGACACCAACCCTGCCGCGATCCGCACACCGACGGGCAGGAACCGCCGCCGGCGACTTGATCACGTCGCGGAGTCGAGCGTCCATCGACACGAAATCAGATACCCGGCCAGCGATGGCCACCCCGCACAGAATGAGACCCCGTTATGG
>NZ_JBFAZP010000028.1:0-16011 GCF_040681875.1 Longispora sp. NPDC051575
GGGTTTTGCTTTCTATACTTCAATCGCCTCCTTCTCTCTTCCAACGAACCCGCCCCGACCTGACTCACCCACCAGACCGTCCGCATCACCGCAGAGGGCCCGACGGCTCGCGCGCCGACCGCAGCACCCACAAAAAACTGAACCGGGCACTACGAGACGGGGGGATGTCTCACAGTGCCCGGTTCAGGCGTTTTCAGGATACCTGGCCGGTATTACCCTAGTTCTGGCCACCCTGGTTCTGCATCAGCGAACGCGGGTCGGCCACCAGCACGCCGAACTCGTTCAGCTGCTCGACCAGGCCCGACGGGGTCGTGTCGAACACGACGGCGAGGGTGCGCAGGTCGTCGGCGCGGATGGACAGCACCCGGCCGTTGTAGTCGCCGCGCTGCTGCTGGATCCCCCGGGCGTACCGGGCGACCACCGTCAGCTCGTCGGCGGTGTGCTCGTACAACTTCTCAAGATCGAGAATGATCTTGTTGGCCTGCTCATGGCGGACACTGCTACCGTCCGGCAGCAGCTCGCCGACCGGAACCCGGTAGAACTCGGCGAGTTCTGCCAGGCGGGCGACAGTTACGGCACGGTCGCCGCGCTCGTAGGAACCGACAACCACGGCCTTCCACCGACCGCTC
Source organism: Longispora sp. NPDC051575 (assembly GCF_040681875.1). NCBI lineage: Bacteria > Bacillati > Actinomycetota > Actinomycetes > Micromonosporales > Micromonosporaceae > Longispora > Longispora sp. NPDC051575. Next base: position 630 of record NZ_JBFAZP010000028.1, read on the forward strand.
GACTTCTCCTCGACACCCTGCAGGGACAGCCCCTGCTGCTGCCGGATGGAGCGGAGCCGAGAGCCGAGGGCCTTCGCGTACTCAGAGGGCATGCGGACACTCCCAGTCACTTGCCCGGGGACGCTCCCCAGTTCATCGCTACGGAGCGTGACGGTACGGCTCTTTGTGGGCTCGGTCAAGTGGTTGTTACCCACCCGTTGAGTTCTGCCGGGCAGTTGTTAGGCTCGAGCGCGCCAGACAACCTTTAACGACCCGTCCCGTGAGGCGGGGAAGGCGGTTTGATTGATATGGATAAGATAACTATGTCCGAAATGTCAGACGTGAAGGAAATTCTTTCCGCGTCCGACATCACCCGGATCGTGGACCGGGTCGCGCACCAGATCCTGGAGAAGACCTCCGGGGCCGCCGACACCGTCCTGCTGGGCATCCCGACCCGGGGCACCCCGCTCGCCCGCCGGCTGGCCGAGCGCATCCACGCCTTCGAGGGGATCGCGGTGCCGCACGGCACCCTCGACATCACCCTCTACCGCGACGACCTGCGGCTGCACAGCGCCCGCCCTGTCGGCCCCACCGACCTGCCGCCCGGCGGCATCGACGGCCAGCGGGTGATCCTCGTCGACGACGTGCTCTTCTCCGGCCGCACCGTCCGCGCCGCGCTCGACGCGCTCAGCGACCTCGGCCGCCCCCGGCAGGTGCAGCTCGCGGTCCTGGTCGACCGGGGCCACCGCCAGCTGCCGATCCGCGCCGACTACGTCGGCAAGAACATCCCCACCTCCCTGTCGGAGAGTGTCCGGGTCTCCCTCGCCGAGATCGACGGCACCGACGCCGTCCTGCTCACCGGGAACATCTGATGATCAAGCACCTCCTGTCCGCGGCGGACCTCGACCTCGATGCCGCCACCCTGGTCCTCGACACGGCCACCGAGATGGCCGCGATGGCGTCCCGGGAGGTCAAGAAGCTCCCCACCCTGCGCGGACGCACCGTCGTGAACCTGTTCTACGAGGATTCCACCCGCACCCGGGTCTCGTTCGAGACGGCGGCCAAGCGGCTGTCCGCCGATGTGATCAACTTCTCGGCCAAGGGTTCCTCGGTGGAGAAGGGCGAGAGCCTCAAGGACACCGCCCTGACCCTCCAGGCGATGGGTATCGACGGGGTCGTGGTCCGCCACCCCGCGTCCGGCGCGCCCACCACGCTCAGCCAGTGGGTCGACGGCTCGATCATCAACGCCGGCGACGGTACCCACGAGCACCCGACGCAGGCCCTGCTCGACGCGTACACGATGCGCTCGCGGCTCGGCACGCTCAAGGGGCTGCGGGTCACCATCGTCGGCGACGTGCTGCACAGCCGGGTCGCCCGGTCCAACATGCTGCTGCTGACCACCCTCGGCGCGGAGGTGACCATGGTCAGCCCGCCGACCCTGGTACCCGTCGGGGCGAAGGAGTGGCCCGCGAAGCTGTCCTACGACCTGGACGCGGCGCTACCCGACTCCGACGTGGTCATGATGCTGCGCGTGCAGCGCGAACGCATGACCGAGGCGTACTTCCCCTCGACCCGCGAGTACGCCCGCCGCTACGGCCTGGACGTCCGCCGAATGAAACTTCTTCCAGAGCATGCAATAATTATGCATCCCGGTCCGATGATCCGGGGCATGGAGATCGCCCCCGAGGTGGCCGACTCACCCCGCTCCACGATCGTCGAGCAGGTCGCCAACGGCGTCAGCGTCCGGATGGCCTGCCTCTACCTGCTGTTGGGTGGGAGGTCGCTGTGAGCGCGTCCAGTGAACCCGTCAGCCCCGCCGCAGTGCACGAAAGGCACCCAGTGACCACGTACCTGATCAAGAATGTCTCGGTGCTCGGCGCCGCGCCGACGGACCTGTTGCTGCGCGACGGCCTCGTGCACGACGGCGCCGGGCAGACCGCCGACGTCACCGTGGACGGCACCGGCCTCGTCGCCCTCCCGGGCCTCGTCGACCTGCACACCCACCTGCGCGAACCCGGCCGCGAGGACGCCGAGACCGTGGAGACCGGCTCCCGGGCCGCCGCGCTCGGCGGCTACACGGCCGTGTGCGCGATGGCCAACACCGACCCGGTGGCCGACACCGCCGGCGTCGTCGAGCAGGTCTGGCGGCTCGGCACCGCCGCCGGCCTGGTCGACGTGCAGCCCATCGGGGCCGTCACCATCGGCCTGGCCGGCGAGCAGCTCGCCGAACTCGGCGCGATGGCCGATTCCCCGGCCAAGGTGCGGATGTTCTCCGATGATGGGTTCTGTGTCCACGATCCGCGCCTCATGCGACGGGCCCTCGAGTACGTGAAGGCCTTCGACGGGGTGATCGCCCAGCACGCCGAGGAGCACCGGCTCACCGTCGGCGCGCAGATGCACGAGGGCGTCGAGTCCGCCAAGCTCGGCCTGACCGGCTGGCCCGCCGTCGCCGAGGAGGCGATCATCGCCCGCGACGTGCTGCTCGCCGAGCACGTCGGCTCCCGGCTGCACGTCTGCCACGTCTCGACGGCCGGCAGCGTCGAGATCCTCCGGCACGCCAAGGCGCGCGGGGTCAACGTCACCGCCGAGGTCACCCCGCACCATCTGCTGCTCACCGACACCCGGGCGTGCACGTACGACCCGGTGAACAAGGTGAACCCGCCGCTGCGCACCCAGAGCGACATCGACGCGCTGCGCGCCGGCCTGGTCGAGGGGGTCATCGACGCGGTGGCCACCGACCACGCGCCGCACGCGACCGAGGACAAGGAATGCGAGTGGGCGCGGGCCCGGCCCGGGATGCTCGGGCTGGAGACGGCGCTGTCGATCACCCTCGAGGTGCTCGGCGACAAGGCCAGCGGCCCGGCCCTGTGGGACCTGATCGCGGACCGGATGAGCCGCACCCCCGCCCGGATCGCCGGCCTCGCCGGTCACGGCCACGACCCGGTCCCCGGCGCGCCCGCCAACCTGACCCTGGTCGACCCGGCCGCGCGCTGGACGGTCGACCCGGCCGCGCTGGCGAGCCGGAGCAGGAACACCCCGTACACCGGAATGGAACTCCCGGGCAGGGTCGTCGCGACCTTCCTGCGCGGCGAGGCGACCGTGCTCGACGGAAAGGCTCAGAAGTGACTGACGCGATTCTGGTTCTCGAGGACGGCCGCACCTTCCGCGGCCAGGCCTACGGCGCCGTGGGGGAGACCTTCGGCGAGGCGGTGTTCTCCACCGGCATGACCGGCTACCAGGAGACCCTGACCGACCCGTCCTACCACCGCCAGGTCGTCGCCATGACGGCCCCGCAGATCGGCAACACCGGCTGGAACGACGAGGACGACGAGTCCTCCCGGATCTGGGTCGCCGGCTACGTGGTCCGCGACCCGGCCCGGGTGCCCTCCAACTGGCGCTCGACCCGGTCCCTGGAGTCCGAGCTGGACCGGCAGGGCGTCGTCGGGATCGCCGGCATCGACACCCGGGCGCTCACCCGGCACCTGCGCGAACGCGGCGCGATGCGGGTCGGCATCTCCAGCGTCTCGGGTGACGTGGACGCGCTGCTCGCGAAGGTCCGGGCGTCCGCCGAGATGACCGGCGCGAACCTGGTCGCCGACGTCACGACGAGCGCCCCCTACGTCATCCCGGCCGTCGGCGACAAGCGCTACACGGTGGCGGCGATCGACCTGGGCATCAAGAGCAACACCCCGCGCCGGATGGCCGAGCGCGGCATCGAGACCCACGTGCTGCCGGCCACGGCGACCATCGCCGACGTCCTGGCCACCGGCGCGGACGCGGTCTTCCTGTCCAACGGCCCCGGCGACCCGGCCACCGCCGACCTGACCCTGGTCCGCGAGGTGCTGGGCCGCAAGCTGCCGCTGTTCGGCATCTGCTTCGGCAACCAGATCCTCGGCCGGGCGCTGGGCTTCGGCACCTTCAAGCTCAAGTACGGCCACCGGGGGATCAACCAGCCCGTGATGGACCGGACCACGGGCAAGGTCGAGGTCACGGCGCACAACCACGGCTTCGCGGTGGACGCGCCGCTGGACAAGGTGGTCGACACCGAGTTCGGCCGGGTCGAGGTCAGCCATGTCTGCCTGAACGACGACGTGGTCGAGGGGCTCCGGTGCCTCGACGTGCCGGCGTTCTCCGTCCAGTACCACCCCGAGGCCGCGGCGGGCCCGCACGACGCCGACTACCTGTTCGACCGTCTCGTCGAGCTGATCGAAGGGACGAAGAAGAATGCCTAAGCGCGAGGACATCAAGCACGTCATGGTGATCGGCTCCGGGCCGATCGTGATCGGCCAGGCCTGCGAGTTCGACTACTCCGGAACCCAGGCCTGCCGGGTACTGCGCGCCGAGGGCATCCGGGTCTCCCTGGTCAACTCGAACCCGGCCACGATCATGACGGACCCCGAGTTCGCCGACGCCACGTACATCGAGCCGATCACGCCCGAGTTCGTGGAGCAGATCATCGCCCAGGAGCGCCCCGACGCGCTGCTGGCCACCCTCGGCGGGCAGACGGCCCTGAACACGGCCGTCGCGCTGCACGAGGCGGGCGTGCTGGAGAAGTACGGCGTCGAGCTGATCGGCGCGAACATGGAGGCCATCCACCGGGGCGAGGACCGGCAGATCTTCAAGGGCATCGTCGCCAAGGCCGGCGCTGCCCTGGGCTGGGGCGACGAGCCCCTCGTACCCCGCTCCCGGGTCTGCAAGACCATGGAGGAGGTCCGCGACACGGTCGAGGAGCTGGGTCTCCCCGTCGTCGTGCGGCCGAGCTTCACCATGGGCGGCCTCGGTTCGGGCATGCCGCACACCCACGAGGACCTGGAGCGGATCGCGGGCGCCGGTCTCGCCGCCTCCCCGGTGCACGAGGTGCTGATCGAGGAGAGCGCGCTCGGCTGGAAGGAGTACGAGCTCGAGCTGATGCGCGACCGCAACGACAACGTGGTGGTCGTCTGCTCGATCGAGAACATCGACCCGATGGGCGTGCACACCGGCGACTCGGTCACCGTCGCGCCGGCCATGACGCTCACGGACCGCGAGTACCAGCGGATGCGTGACCTGGCCATCGCCGTGATCCGCGAGGTCGGCGTCGACACCGGCGGCTGCAACATCCAGTTCGCGGTGCACCCGGAGACCGGGCGCCTGATCGTGATCGAGATGAACCCGCGGGTGTCGCGGTCCTCCGCGCTGGCGTCGAAGGCCACCGGCTTCCCGATCGCGAAGATCGCCGCGAAGCTGGCCATCGGCTACACCCTCGACGAGATCGCCAACGACATCACCAAGGAGACCCCGGCGGCCTTCGAGCCGACCCTGGACTACGTGGTCGTGAAGATCCCGCGGTTCGCGTTCGAGAAGTTCCCCGGCGCCGACGCCGAGCTGACCACCACGATGAAGTCCGTCGGCGAGGCGATGAGCATCGGCCGCAACTTCACCGAGGCGCTCGGCAAGGCGATGCGCTCCATGGAGGAGAAGCGCGCCGGGTTCTGGACCGGCCCGCCGGTCGAGGGCAACCTGCTCGACAAGCTGCGGATCCCGCACGACGGCCGGCTCTACACCGTAGAGGCGGCCCTGCGCGCCGGGCACAGCGTCCAGGAGGTGTACGAGGCCTCCGGCGGGATCGACCCGTGGTTCATCGACCAGATCCTGTACCTGGTGGAGCTGCGCACCGAGATCCAGGCCGCGCCCGTGCTCGACGAGAAGCTGCTGCGCGCCGCCAAGCGGGCCGGCCTGTCCGACCGCCAGCTCGCCGAGCTGCGCCCCGAGTTCGCCGGCGAGGACGGGGTGCGCCTCCTGCGGCACCGCCTCGGCCTGCGTCCCGTGTACAAGACCGTGGACACCTGCGCGGCCGAGTTCGCGGCGGCCACGCCGTACCACTACTCGACGTACGACGAGGAGAACGAGGTCGCCCCGAGCGACCGGCCCAAGGTGGTCATCCTGGGCTCCGGTCCGAACCGGATCGGCCAGGGCATCGAGTTCGACTACTCCTGCGTGCACGCCGTGATGGCCCTGCGCGAGGCCGGCTACGAGACCGTCATGGTCAACTGCAACCCGGAGACGGTGTCCACGGACTACGACACCGCCGACCGGCTGTACTTCGAGCCGCTCACCTTCGAGGACGTCCTGGAGGTCATCCACGCGGAGAACGCCTCCGGCGCGGCCGGCGGCGGCCCCGGGGTGGTCGGCGTGGTCGTGCAGCTCGGCGGTCAGACCCCGCTCGGCCTGGCCCAGCGGCTGGAGGACGCGGGCGTGCCCATCGTCGGCACCTCCCCGGCCTCGATCCACCTGGCGGAGGAGCGCGGCGCGTTCGGCGCCCTGCTGGCCCGCGCCGGCCTGCCGGCGCCGAAGTACGGCATGGCCACCTCGTACGCCGAGGCCAAGGCCATCGCGGACGAGATCGGCTACCCGGTCCTCGTCCGGCCGTCCTACGTGCTCGGCGGCCGGGGCATGGAGATCGTCTACGAGGACTCGGTCCTGGAGGCCTACATCTCCCGGGCCACCGACATCTCCCCGGAGCACCCGGTGCTCGTCGACCGGTTCCTCGACGACGCGATCGAGGTCGACGTCGACGCGCTCTGCGACGCCGACGGCGAGGTGTTCCTCGGCGGCATCATGGAGCACATCGAGGAGGCAGGCATCCACTCCGGCGACTCGGCGTGCGCCCTGCCGCCGATCACCCTCGGGGACGCCAACATCGCCGAGATCCGCCGGCACACCGAGGCCCTCGCGCGCGACATCGGGGTCCGGGGCCTGCTCAACGTGCAGTACGCGCTCAAGGACGACATCCTCTACGTCCTGGAGGCCAACCCGCGCGCGTCGCGGACCGTGCCGTTCGTGTCCAAGGCCACGGCCGTGCCGCTGGCCAAGGCCGCCGCGCGGATCGCCCTGGGCGCCACGATCGCGGAACTGCGCGCCGAGGGCATGCTGCCGGCGGCCGGGGACGGCGGCAAGCTGCCCCCGCACGCGCCGATCTCGGTGAAGGAGGCGGTGCTGCCGTTCAAGCGGTTCCGCACCCCCTCCGGTCGCGGCGTCGACAACCTGCTCGGCCCCGAGATGAAGTCCACCGGCGAGGTGATGGGCATCGACGTGGCCTTCGGGCACGCGTTCGCCAAGTCCCAGGCCGCCGCCTACGGCTCCCTGCCCACCAGCGGCACGGTGTTCATCTCGGTCGCCAACCGGGACAAGCGGGCCATGGTCTTCCCGGCCAAGCGGCTCGCCGACCTGGGCTTCGACCTGGTGGCCACCGCCGGCACGGCCGAGATGCTCCGCCGGCACGGCATCGAGTGCCAGGTGATCCCGAAGCACCTGGACGCGGTCGAGGGCGTCCCGCACGCCGTGGACTTCGTCGAGGCCGGCAGCGCCGACCTGGTCATCAACATCCCGGCGGGCTCCGGCGCCCGGGTCGACGGCTACGAGATCCGCTCGGCGGCCGTGGCCACCGACACCCCGTGCATCACGACGGTGCAGGCCGCGGCGGCGGCGGTGATGGGCATCGAGGCCCTGATCCACGGCGAACTGCGGGTCCGCCCGCTCCAGGCCCTGCACGCGGCGCTGAAGGCCAAGGCGTGACGACGGGTACGAGGGTCGGCGGGTTCCCCGCCGGCCCCGGGCCCCACGCTGCCCGGACAACGGCATCTGAAAGTGCCCTGACCAGCGGAAACACGGTTCCCACCGTGCGCGGCTCCGCGTCCTGCGGGGGAGGGTCCCGGTGATCTACGAGAAGACCGTGCGCCCCGTCCTGTTCCGGCTCCAGGGCGGTGACGCCGAGCGGGTGCACGAGTGGACGATGCGCCGGCTCGCCGCGCTGGCCGGAAAGCCGCGGATGACGCGTACCCTCCAGAAGCTCTTTTCGGTCCAGGCTCCTAGGACGCTCTTCGGGGTGAGATTCCCGTCACCCGTCGGCCTGGCCGCCGGCATGGACAAGGACGGCCACGCGCTCCCGGCCTGGCCGGCGCTCGGCTTCGGCTTCGTCGAGGTCGGCACCGTCACCCGGCACGCCCAGCCCGGCAACGACCGGCCCCGGCTGTTCCGGCTGCGGGAATCCGAGGCGATCGTCAACCGGATGGGCTTCAACAACGCCGGCGCCGAGGCGCTCGCAGGCCGTCTGGCCAGGCTCGGACCGCTCAGCGTCCCGCTGGGCATCAGTCTGGGCAAGTCCAAGGTGACACCCCTGGAATCGGCCGCGGAGGACTACGCGGCCTCCTACGGGGCTCTAAAGGGCTACGGGGACTACTTCGCGGTCAACGTGAGCTCGCCCAACACCCCTGGCCTGCGCGCACTCCAGGACCGGGCCGCCCTGGGCGACATCCTGAAGGCCCTGCGCGGGGACAAGCCGATCCTGGTGAAGATCGCCCCGGACCTCACCGACCACGCGATCGGCGAGCTGCTCGAGGTGTGCGCCGAGCACGGCGTCGCGGGCCTGATCGCGACCAACACCACCCTGGGACGCGGCGGCCTCGCCCCCGCCGACCAGGCACTCGGCGCCGAAGCCGGCGGGCTGTCCGGCCGGCCGCTGACGGAGCGGGCCCGCGAGGTGGTCGCCCTCGTCGCGAAGGAGACCGGCGGCCGGCTGCCGATCATCGGCGTCGGCGGCATCGGCAGCCCGGACGACGCGCTGCGGATGCTCGACGCGGGCGCCAGCCTGCTCCAGCTCTACACCGGCTTCATCTACCACGGCCCGCCCCTGGTCCGCGCGATCAACCGGGCAGTGGCCACCCGCCCGACCTCCTGACCGGCGCGGGCCGCGGGGCCCGCCCGGCACCGACCACGCCTAGGAGACACGCATGGAGTCCTTCGGTACCCGGCTGCACGCCGCCCTCGACGAGCGCGGCCCCCTGTGCGTCGGCATCGACCCGCACAGCCAGCTCCTGGCCCACTGGGGCCTCGACGACGACCTGGTGGGCCTCGAGAAGTTCAGCAGGACCGTCGTGGAGGCCCTCGCGGGCCGGATCGCGGCCCTCAAGCCCCAGTCGGCGTTCTTCGAGCGGCACGGCGCGCGGGGGATCGCGGTCCTGGAGAGCGTCGTGCGGGACGCGCGCGCGGCCGGCGCACTCGTGATCCTCGATGTCAAGCGGGGCGACATCGGTTCGACCATGGCCGCGTACGCGAAGGCGTACCTGGAACCCGGTAGTCCGCTGGCCGTGGACGCCGTGACGGTAAGCCCTTACCTGGGGTTCGGCTCGTTGAGTCCGATAATTGACACTGCGGCCGCCCATGGTGGAGGGGTGTTCGTGCTGGCCCTGACCTCGAACCCGGAGGGTCCGCAGGTCCAGCACGCGATCACCACCGAGGGGGTCACCGTGGCCCAGACGATGGTGGACGCAGTGGCCGAGCTCAATGCCGGTGCGGTACCGCTCGGTTCGTTCGGAGTCGTCGTCGGCGCGACAATCGGGGAGACTGCACACGATATTTCCGGACTTAACGGTCCAATTCTCGTCCCGGGGCTCGGTACCCAGGGCGGCCGTCCCGAGGATCTTCGGCGCATTTTCGGCGCGGCCACGGCGGGCGTCGTGCCCTCGTACTCCCGCGAGGTGTTGAGCCATGGACCCAGCGTGACGGGCCTGCGCGACGCCGCCGACCGGGCCCTCGAAGCGTGCCGCGCCGCCCTGTGACCGAATTCAAACGACCAAAAATTTACGCCCGATAAGTACGGTTTGCCCCGATATTCCTCCGGAATATCTCTCCGTGCTGATCCGATCACGCATGGCTACGTTGCCGGAATGGGCCTTTGGCCACTAGGTTTCCAGCGCTGGAACCACCTTTCGCCTGTTCCTCGACCAAAGGAGACCTGGTGTCGCTCCCCACGCTCACCCCCGAGCAGCGCGCCGCCGCGCTGGAGAAGGCCGCCGTAGTCCGTAAGGCTCGCGCTGAGCTCAAGGACAAGCTCAAGCGCGGCGAGAAGACCCTCGGTGAGGTCATCGAGCTCGCCGACGCCGACGACGTCGTCGGCAAGCTCAAGGTGTCGGCCGTGCTCGAAGCACTGCCCGGCATCGGCAAGATCCGTGCCACCGCCATCATGGAGCGCCTGAAGATCGCCGACTCCCGCCGCCTGCGGGGCCTCGGCGAGCAGCAGCGCAAAGCACTTCTGGGGGAGTTCCCCGCAGCCGGCAAGTGAGCGGTTGCTAGAAACACCTAGTGAGCTTTGACGAAGACGCACGTCCGGCCGGGTGGGGTGACGCTCGACTGCTGGTCCTTTCCGGCCCCTCCGGGGTCGGCAAGGACAGCGTGATCGAGTGGGTCCGGAGCCACCCGCATGAGTTCTGGCTGTCGGTTTCGGTGACCACCCGGCCGCGGCGCGCGTACGAGGTCGACGGAGATCACTATTTCTTCGTCGACAACGCCGAGTTCGACCGGCTGCTCGAAACGGGGCAGCTGCTCGAGTGGGCGGAGTTCGCCGGCAACCGGTACGGGACCCCGCGCAAGCAGGTGCTGGCCCGGTTGGCCGAGGGCGTACCCGTCCTCCTCAAGATCGATCTCCAGGGCGCCCGGCAGGTCAAGTTGACGATGCCGGAGTCGCTGCTGGTGTTCCTCGCCCCGCCGAGCTGGGACGAGCTGGAGCGCCGCCTGCGGGGCCGGGGCACCGACGACGCCGAGACCATCGCGCACCGTCTGGAGCACGCCCGCGAGGAACTGGCCTCCGAGGCCGAGTTCGACGTGACGGTCGTCAACGACTCCGTCGAGAAGGCCGCGGCCGAGTTGATACAATTGCTCGATTCCTCATCCAAGACTCCCGTGAGTCACCGTCGATCCAGAGGTTGATCCGCTTTGTCTGGAACCGTTGCGAACCCCGTAGGCATCACCAACCCGCCGATCGACGAGCTGCTCGACAAGACCCAGTCGAAGTACGCCCTGGTGATCTTCGGCGCCAAGCGCGCCCGCCAGATCAACGCGTACTACAGCCAGCTGGGCGAGGGCCTGCTGGAATACGTGGGCCCGCTGGTCGAGACCACCCCGCAGGAGAAGTCGCTGTCGATCGCCCTCCGGGAGATCAACGCCGGCCTGCTGACCGCCGAGCCGACCGAGGGTTAAGACCCCCGCGATCGCGGGATGTCGCCTCGCGGCGGCGCCTGCGATGCTCAACCCCGTGATCCAATTGGTTCACGGGGTTCGTCATATCTTCCAGGGGGTGTCCGGGTGCGGATCGTTCTCGGTGTGGCTGGCGGCATCGCCGCGTACAAGGCGTGCGAGCTGCTGCGCCTGCTGACCGAGGCGGGCCACTCCGTCCGGGTCGTGCCCACCGCCGCCGCCCTGGAGTTCGTCGGCGCCCCCACCTGGGCCGCGCTGTCGCACCAGCCCGTCAGCGCCGACCCGTTCCACGACGTGCACGAGGTGCCGCACGTCCGGATCGGCCGCGAGACCGACCTGCTGATCGTGGCCCCCGCGACGGCCGACCTGCTGGCGAAGGCCGCGCACGGCCTCGCCGACGACCTGCTCACCAACACCCTGCTCACCGCCGGCTGTCCGGTGATGTTCGCCCCGGCGATGCACACCGAGATGTGGGAGCACCCGGCCACCGTCGCCAACGTGGCCACCCTGCGGGCCCGGGGCGCGGTCGTCGTCGAGCCCGCCGTCGGCCGGCTGACCGGCTCCGACACCGGCAAGGGCCGGCTGCCCGACCCGGCCGAGCTGTTCGCGGTGGCGCTCCGGCTGCTGCGGGGCCGGGTCGCCACGGACCTGGCGGGCCGGCACGTCCTCGTCACGGCCGGCGGCACCCGCGAACACCTCGACCCGGTGCGCTACCTGGGCAACATCTCCAGCGGCAAGCAGGGCTACGCGTTCGCCCGCACGGCCGTGGCCCGCGGCGCCCGGGTCACCCTGATCAGCGCCAACGTCTCCCTGCCCGACCCGGCGGGGGTCGACGTGGTCCGGGTCGGCTCGACCGCGGAACTGCGCACCGCCGTACTCGAACATTCCAAGGACGCCGACGTCGTCGTCATGGCGGCCGCGCCCGCCGACTTCCGGCCGACGAAATACGCGGAACAGAAAATCAAGAAGTCCGTCGACGGGATAGCGCCCGTCATCGAACTGACGAACAATCCCGACATCGCCGCGGAGTTGGGTGCCGACCGCCGCCCCGGTCGCCTGCTCGTCGCCTTCGCGGCGGAGACGCAGGACTTCGTCGACAACGCGCGCGGCAAGTTGACCCGCAAGAACGCCGACCTCATCGTGGTGAACGAGGTCGGGAACGGAAAGGCCTTCGGCACCGACGACAACGCGGTCACGGTGCTCACGCGGGACGGAAAAGAGACGACCATGTCGGCGGCGCCGAAAGAGGACATCGCCGACGCGGTGTGGGATATTGTCCTACCGCTGTGGTAGGGATTACAGATTCAGGTCTGACGAGGCTGCTAGGCCACGGTCAGCGCACGGAGCTAGACTTCCCCAAACCCAACAAACCCCGCTAGGAGAGCTGTGGCACGCCGTCTGTTCACGTCCGAGTCTGTGACCGAAGGTCACCCGGACAAGATCGCTGACCAGATCAGCGATGGCATCCTCGACGCGCTGCTCGCCCAGGACCCGAAGAGCCGGGTCGCGGTCGAGACGCTGATCACCACCGGACAGGTGCACGTGGCCGGCGAGGTCACCACCTCGGCGTACGCGGACATCCCGTCCATCGTGCGTGAGACCATCCTGCGGATCGGGTACGACTCGTCGAAGAAGGGCTTCGACGGGGCCTCCTGCGGGGTCAACATCGCGATCGGCGCGCAGTCGCCCGACATCGCGCAGGGCGTCGACACCGCCCTCGAGAACCGGTCCGGCGAGTCCGGCGACGCGCTCGACCTCCAGGGCGCCGGCGACCAGGGCATGATGTTCGGCTTCGCCTGCTCGGAGACCCCCGAGCTGATGCCGCTGCCGATCGCCCTCGCGCACCGGCTGGCCCGTCGGCTGTCGGCGGTCCGCAAGGACGGCACGATCCCGTACCTGCGCCCCGACGGCAAGACCCAGGTCACCATCGAGTACGACGGCCTGCGTCCCGTCCGGCTCGACACGGTCGTCGTGTCGACCCAGCACGCCCCGGACATCTCGCTGGAGTCGCTGCTCACCCCGGACATCCGCGAGCACGTGATCTCCCCGGAGATCGAGGCCCTGGGCATCGACACCGAGGGCTACCGCCTGCTGGTCAACCCGACCGGCCGCTTCGAGATCGGCGGCCCGATGGGCGACGCCGGCCTCACCGGCCGCAAGATCATCGTGGACACCTACGGCGGCTACGCCCGGCACGGCGGCGGCGCGTTCTCCGGCAAGGACCCGTCCAAGGTCGACCGCTCGGCCGCCTACGCCACCCGCTGGGTCGCCAAGAACGTCGTCGCCGCCGGCCTGGCCGAGCGCTGCGAGGTCCAGGTCGCCTACGCGATCGGCAAGGCCCACCCGGTCAGCGTCTTCGTCGAGACGTTCGGCACCGAGATCGTCCCGGTCGACCGGATCGAGAAGGCCATCGCTGAGGTGTTCGACCTCCGCCCGGCCGCGATCATCCGCGACCTGGAACTGCTCCGCCCGATCTACCAGCAGACCGCCGCCTACGGCCACTTCGGCCGCGAGCTGCCGGACCTGACCTGGGAGCGCACCGACCGGGTCGCCGAGCTCAAGTCCGCCGCCGGCGCTTAGGCCGTTTGGACCCGCTGAGAACGACGCTGGACTGTACGAAAGGAACACCCGCAGGGCGCTGCCCTGGCGGGTGTTCCTTTCGTTTGCCAGCGTCGCCCTCAGCGGGCCACTTCGTGTTAGGTCAAGAACCTTCGATCTTTTGATGGTTACGGTGGGGCGTGGCCTGGGGCGGAGGCACTGGGGTGCATCGCGGGTCGGGTGTGGCCCGTGGGGGATCGGCCAGCCGGGGTGGGGCGGTCCGGGTGTGCGGCGCTGGGGCCTGTGGTCGGGCTGGGGGTGGCCGGCGGCCGTTGGGACTGGTGCGCGTAGTCGGTGCCGGGCGGAGTTCGGGTGCTGAGGTCGGCGGGGGCGCGGGTGGGGTCCGGCCAGGGTGCGGAGGCGCTGGGGCGGGTCGGGTGTGGCCGGCGGCGATGGGGAACTGGTGTCCGTGGTCGGTGCTGCGCGGCGCTCAGGTGCTGAACTCGGAGGGGCCTGCGCGGTCTGCGGGGCGCGGGGCGGATCCGGCCAGGGCGCGGGCTGGCCAGGGTGTTGGCTGGCCAGGGCGCGGACCGACCAGGGTGTGGGCCGACCAGGGTGTGGGCCGGCCAGGGTGCGTGCTGACCAGGGCGCGGACCGGCCAGGGCGCGGGCCCGCCAGGGTGTGGGCTGGACAGGGTGCGACGAGGCACTTGGGCGCACGTGGGCCGGGGGAGGCCAGCGGCGGGACCGGTGCGTATGGACGGTGCCGAGCGTCGCTCGGAGGGTGCAGTTGTCCGAGGTCGTGGGCGGTCAACGGGGCGCTGGCGGTCCGACCCGGGTGGCTGGCCCGGTGTGACTGGTCAGAGTGCGAAGGCACTAGGGCGCGTGGCTGGTCGGGTGTATCGGAGGGCGTGGGCCAGCCAAGTTGGAACGGCCCGGGTCCCAGGGCGCCGGGGTTCGTGCCGGATGGGTATGGCCGAGGGGATGCAGGCCAGCCGGTGGGCCGGCCCCAGGGGGCTATCGCTGGACCCGCTCGGGGCCTTGTCTACGGTGTGCACCGGATCGATCCGGCGACGGCCTCCTGGGCCAAACAGGGGCGGGTCGGCGAGGTTCCCGGCGGCCTTCTGTGGCTGTCGACCGTGGTCGGCACCGACAGATCCCGATGGACCCGGCTCAGCCCAGCAGGGTCGCGATGGCCTTCTCGATCCGCCGCTGGCGCGTCTCGGGCTTCTTCGCGCTCTCGATGGCGTGCACGTGCTCGCGCTTGTGGCTGTGCGCGAGCTTGTCGTACGCGGCGCGGGCGGCCGGGTCGGCGTCCAGGGCCTGGGCGAAGTCCGCGGGCTCGACGACGACGCGCGGCTCGGTGTCGAGTTCCAGTTCGACCTCGACCGTCTCGCCGATCTCGGCCCCGGCGGCCCGCCGGTTGGCGTGGCTGAGGCCGATCAGGTGGCGGCCCCGCAGGATGGCGACCCGGCTCTTCCAGGAGTGCCCGTTGACCGTGATGGTCACCGGCGGCCGGGCGCCCCCGCCGAGCGCCTCCACGACCTCGGGCGGGATTTCCAGGCCCCGCATGGGCTCGGGCGGCTCGACCTGGGCCAGAAACTTCATGATGTTCTCCCGCTGTCCTGCTGGCGCACTGCGGATGCCGCCCGCCCCGATCGATGACCGCTTCATCATCGTGCACAACTCAACGACCCCTGTCCGGGGCCACCGCCATAGCTCTACCGCCCGCGTCCTGGGCCAGCAGCGTCACGGCTTTGCCGCCCGCGTCCTGGGCCAGCAGCGTCACGGCTTTGCCGCCCGCGTCCTGGGCCAGCAGCGTCACGGCTTTGCCGCCCGCGTCCTGGGCCAGCAGC
>NZ_JBFAZP010000028.1:16108-20995 GCF_040681875.1 Longispora sp. NPDC051575
ACCGTCACGGCTTTGCCGCTCGGGTCCTGAGCCACCGTCACGGCTTTGCCGCCCGGGTACTGGGGCGGCGTCACGGCTTTGCCGCCCGGGTACTGGGGCGGCGTCACGGCTTTGCCGCTCGGGTCCTGAGCCACCGTCACGGCCTTGCCGCCCGAGTCCTGGGGCAGCTCATGGCCTGGTCCTGAGCCACCGTCACGGCTCAACAGCCCCTGTCCAGGGCTGGCGCCCACGGCTCGTCAGCCCGGGTCCGGGGGCGACCGCGACACACGCCACGTCGCCCCGGACGCGGTGTCGCGCTACTCCGCGTAGGGCTGGTCCGTGCCCTGGTCGCTGTAGCCGAGGCTCCAGATGTAGCCGTCCGGGTCGGCGAAGGAGCCGCCGTAGCCGCCCCACGGCAGTGCGCCGGCGGGCTTGAGGATCGTGGCGCCGGCCTGCTGGGCCTCGGCCATGATCTCGTCGATCCGCGCCTCGGTGCGCACGACGTAGGTCAGGACCAGTCCGCTGAAGCCGCTGCCCTCGGGGTCCGTGCCCACCTGGCCGGCCAGGCCCTCGCGGCTGTAGAAGCCGACCGGGGAGGCGCCGTCCGAAGCGAAGAACACCGAGATGCCGTAGTCCTTCTCGATCTTCCAGCCGAGACCCTCGGTGTAGAACCGCTTGGCCCGGTCCATGTCCCGGACGCCGAGGAGAATTGAGCTGACGTGCGCTTTCATGGACTGCTCCTTGTGCCTGGGTGGCTGCGTGCGAGTCGTATTTGATCTTGACAGTAGCCGGATCTGAGCGCGGTCTGCAAGATCCGCCGCGGACGGGCCGCGCTTCGGGCGCACGGTGGAACGCGTGCGGGTTGTCTCAGGCCGCGGGGCGGTCCTCCCATCGTGATGACCATCGACGACAACCCTTGGTCAATGGTCCCGTTTCGTCCGTCAGGGTGGCGCCGGAACCCGGAATTCGCCCGTAGCGCCATGATGCCCACCCAGGTGTGGCCGGGTGACGTGATCGCGGCCTTGGCCGCGTCGCCGGGCCCGCGCGGGGTGGCGCCGTGCCGACGAACGAACATGCCCGGCGACCCGCTGACGCACGTGTGGTCGTGGCCGCCGTCCTGGCGGCATCGGCTTCCGCCGCCGTGGCTGCGGCACGGGTGGTGCCCCCGGATCCTCGGCCGCGGCGGCCCCGGTGCCAGAACGCAGGTCGCCTGGCGCGCACGCCGACCCGGGTGGCTCGGGTGCGGCTCGGCTTGGGGGAAAGTCGTAGGGGTCTGGTAGGACTGGGGCGTGACTGAAGACGGGCTGTTCGAGCTGCCGGCCGTGGCCGCGCCCAAGGGGGCCCGCCCGGCGGTCAAGGCGCCCGCGTCGAAGACCCCGGCGGAGCGGCTGCCCGTCGCGCGGGTGTGCGTGGACCTGGGGTTGCCGCACCTCGACAGGCCGTTCGACTATCTGGTGCCCGCGAGCATGGACGCGAAGGTCGTCGTGGGCGGGCGGGTCCGGGTGCGGTTCGCGGGACAGAAGGTCGACGGGTACGTGCTGGACCGGGTCGCCGCCAGCGACCACGCCGGCAACCTGTCCTTCCTGGAGCGCGCGGTGTCCGCCGAGCCCGTGGTGTCCCCGGAGATCGCCCGGCTGGCCAGGGTCGTCGCGGACCGGTACGCGGGGAGTCTCGCCGACGTGCTGCGGCTCGCCGTGCCGCCCCGGCACGCCCGGGCGGAGGCCGCCGTCCCGCCGCGCGCCACCCCGGAGGAGGCCGCCGGGGCCCCGGGCGGAACCGGGGCGCCGGTGTTCCCGGCGACGGCCGGCTGGGCGGCGTATCCGGCGGGGGCGGCGTTCCTGCGGGCGCTCGCCGACGGGCGGGCCCCCCGGGCGGTGTGGACGGCCACGCCGGGGGAGGACTGGGCGGCCCGGTGCGCCGAGGCGGTCGCCGCGACCCTGTCGGGCGGGCGGGGGGCCGTGGTGGTGGTGCCCGACGGCCGGGACCTGAACCGGCTCGACCGGGCGCTCGTCGCGCTGCTCGGCGAGGGCCGGCATGTGGCGTTGTCGGCGGCGACGGGGCCGGAGGAGCGGTACACCCGGTTCGTGACGGCTTCGCGGGGGCACGTCCGGGCGGTGATCGGGACCCGGGCGGCGATGTTCGCGCCGGTGGCGGACCTGGGGCTGGTGGTCATCTTCGACGACGGCGACGACGTGCACGCCGATCCGCACGCGCCGTATCCGCACGCCCGGGAGGTGCTGCTCACCCGTGCCGAGCTGGCCGGGGCGGCGGCGCTGGTCGCGGGTCATTCCCGGACCGCCGAGGGGCAGTTGCTGCTCGCCACGGGCTGGGCGAGGGAGCTGACCGCCGACCGGGAGTCCCTGCGGGCCCGCGCGCCCCGGGTCGTGACGACGGGCGATGACGTGCAGCAGTCCCGGGATGCCGGGGCGACGAGTTCGCGGTTGCCGAGCGTGGCGCTGCAGGCGGCCCGGGCCGCGCTGGCCGCCGGGCGTCCGGTGCTGGTCCAGGTGCCGCGCCGGGGGTACATCCCGGCGGTGGCCTGCGAGACGTGCCGGGCGCCGGCCCGGTGTCCGCACTGTTCGGGGCCGTTGGCGTTGGAGTCCGGCGTGCTGGGGGGTACGGCGGGGGTCGGCGGCGAGCATTCGGGGCCGAGCTGCCGGTGGTGCGGGCGGGGCGCGACGGGTTTCGCCTGTCCGCACTGCGGCGGTCGCCGGCTGCGCGCGTCGGTGGTGGGCGCGCGGCGGACGGCGGACGAGATGGGGCGGGCCTTCGCGGGCGTGCCGGTGCGCACGTCGGGGCGCGGCGAGCTGTTGGACACGGTCCCGGACGGGCCGGCGCTGGTGGTGGCGACGCCGGGGGCCGAGCCGGTGGCCGACGCGGGCTACGGGGCGGTGCTGCTGCTGGACACGTGGGCGTTGCTGACCCGGGCGGATCTGCGGGCCGGTGAGGAGGCGCTGCGGCGGTGGCTGTCGGCGGCCGCCCTGGCGCGCGCGGACGGCACGGTGGTGATCGTCGCGGACGCGTCCGTACCCGTCGTGCAGGCTCTGGTCCGGTTTGATCCGGCGTGGTATGCGGCCCGTGAGCTGGACGAACGCGCCGAGTTGGGTTTTCCGCCGGCGGTGCGGGTCGGCAGCCTCACCGGGTCGCCGGCCGCGATCGCCGAGCTGTTGGCCGGCGCGCGGTTGCCGCAGGGGGTCGACGAGCTCGGTCCGGTTCCGGTGCTCGGCGGTGACGAGGGGGTGGAGCGGCTGCTGCTGCGGGTGCCCCGGTCGACGGGGCCGGCCCTGGCGCGGGCGCTGCACGAGGCGGCGGGGGTCCGCAGCGCGCACCGGGCGAAGGAACCGGTCCGGATCCAGGTGGACCCGTTGGAACTCCTGTAGCGAGGTGTCGCCCGGCACGACCTGGAGCCCCAGCGCGGACAGGGTGGACTCGTTGGAACTCCTGTTGCGACGTGTCGCGCTGGTCGGAACCGCCCGGCGTCACGCGGGCGGGCCGGCGCCGAAACACGTGACGCGCGGAGAGTGGCTGGCCGCGGCGCGCGGAGTGGGAGCGGGTCGCCGCGGATGGCGACGCGGGCGCCGGCCGACCCTGGGCGGCCTCGACGCACATGACGCGTGGCTGGTGGCTGGTCTCGGCGCACGTGGCCTGAGCCTGTCGCTGCGGGCCGCCAGGCGGGGCACAGCGCGCCGACCAACCCAGGTGGCCGTTCCCGGAAGGGCGCGCGACGGCGCCCCGAACACGATGCCAACGGGGAGTGCTGACAGACTCACTCCACGTGTGGGACTTCTCACTAAAGGCGATGGAACCATTCCGGAGTGTAACTCCAGTGAGGTCCACTGTGGCAGGTCAGTGCGCCACGGACGGTCCACTGTCACATGTTCGTACAAAAATGAAACGCTTTCCATAAAATTGCCTTAAGAAAGCGTGTTTGCGGTGGATCATCCGCAACGACAGTCTGATGCGTGACATCCCAACGTGTGGAAGGAATTGTCATGCGTCAGTCCCTCACCCGTACGGCCCGGAACCTGGTCGCCGTCATGGGTGCGCTCCTGATCGGTGCGGGCGTCGCGGCCGTCCCCGCGTCCGCCGCCACCCCGGCCCGCGCCCAGAGCGTGACCCTGGAGCAGACCGGCGGCCTGGCCGGCGTACAACGCCGGTACACCGTCGACACCTCGACCTCCGACACCCGGCGTGACCCGCTGCTGGCGTCGGTGGCCCGCCCCGACTTCCTGGCCCTGGAGCCCAGCTACGTCACGGACGACACCTGCTGCGACCGCTTCGTCTACGAGCTGACCGTCCGCTACCCGAACGGGCGCGTGAAGTCCGTCGTCACCGTCGACGGCGGCGGCGCCCCCGAGCTGGTCGGGGACGTGATCGAGCGGACCATGGCCGTCGGCGCGGTCCGCGAGGTGACGCCCCAGCGGTCGCTGCTGTTCGTGCAGCGCGCCGAGGACGCGTGGTCCGTGCCGGACCGGTGGCTGGTCGACTGCCCCGCTTCGGGGGCGACCGCGCCGGGGTGCGCGGAGCTGACGGCGCGCACGGAGGCCGCGCTCGCGCCCGTCCCGCCCGGCACGGCCTGCACCCGGATTTGGGGCGGCCCGCAGACTGCCCGGGTCCTCGGGGTGTGGCACGGCCGGTGGGTCGACGCCTCCTTCACCCGGCGCGGCGGTTGCGAGATCGCCCGCTGGGACCAGGCCGCCGCGCTGCTGACGCCACCCACGCAGCGGTAGCGGCTGGTGGTGGCCCCCGATCTGAGGGGGCCGGGGGCCACCACCCCGGTATGGGGCGGGCCCGGAGCGAACAGCGCTCCGGGCCCCCCCCCCCCCACAACCCCCCCCACCCCCCACCCGGGTAGCCCCCCCCCCCCCGCCCCCCCCGATAGGCACAGCCCACCACTGTACAACACTC
>NZ_JBFAZP010000029.1:0-3581 GCF_040681875.1 Longispora sp. NPDC051575
CCACCAGCAATACCTCTCGCCCCATAAAAACCCCAACGGGTACTGCAACCACGGGCCGAACGGCCTGAGCTGCCCGATCGGGGTAGCCAAGGCCGGCTGACCCGCCGACCGCGCGCACGAAGAGCGGCTGAAACACCACACGCTGGTGTTTCAGCCGCTCTTTCGCGTTCTCGCCCGAGGGTCCACGATGTATCCCAGATGTATCCCAAGTTTTCCCAGGTCAGATGGGGTAGGGATACACGGGATACATGGGATACACCTGGGACGCGTGCCGACTCGCTGTGTCTACCAACGAGCATTAGCCCGGCCAGTCGTGCGTACCGCCAACACATGCGTTCTCCTGCTCAGCCCTGTGCCCGACCCGCCCGCTCCTCCTTGGTACTCTCCGGGCTCAAACATCACCCGCACCGCGCTCATAGATCGCCGGAGCAAACATGGTCAGTCCTCAGGCAACTCCAGGCAGCCAGCAAACCATCCCGGAAAAATGTCGCGATAACGCCATACATACCTTCGGGACGTCGATTATCTTCCAACGGCGCGCGCGCCGAATCAA
Organism: Longispora sp. NPDC051575; assembly: GCF_040681875.1. Taxonomy (NCBI): domain Bacteria; kingdom Bacillati; phylum Actinomycetota; class Actinomycetes; order Micromonosporales; family Micromonosporaceae; genus Longispora; species Longispora sp. NPDC051575. The sequence continues at coordinate 554 of NZ_JBFAZP010000029.1, forward strand.
GCTCAAATTGCAGTTACAAACATACTTCGGAATCTTACTTCCACTGATCACCGGTGGAATCGTACTTTCGTTCGGCACGACCGGCGCATTCCTACCCCTGCTTATCTCCGCATTTGGTGTCCTGGGACTCCCACTGCTTGCAATTTCTCTGTGGTCTCTCGTCGCAGGATGGAGCGATCAACTAACCGCTGCGACCGACTCAGTCTCCGCTAACGAAATTCTTGTCAAGCGGTATTCAGATCTGGCCGATAGTGGAATGTCGGCAACAAAAGTAAAGATCGAATTTGACCTCATCCAATTGGATGATCACAACAGGAAGCAACTCGACCTAAAGCAACACGTTTCCGAAAAGGAAATGAGATTTGGATTACGCGCCGGGCTTAGGCAGTTTCAGCGAAAGTGCGGCACCTGCCAACTGGTGCCGACCTCACTAAAGCCAACCTCGTGCGGAGTGTGCGGCGACTTCTAGGAAAGAGAGAGGATCACCAGATATGAACCCGAGGACTAGCCAGGTCTGGGCTGCCATGGTACTCCTGACTCCTCAAGAACAGAACGAACTGATCGCAGCATGGAACCAATACAACAGTGAAACCCTTACGACCAAGACCCAGCGGTTCAACGAGGCGACCCGACTGGTACTTGGCCCCCTTGGGGACCGATGCCAATTCTGCGGAAAATAGCTGGTAACGCTACCTCTGTTTCATTGGCAGAGGTAGCGCAAGGTTCAACCCGTAAGCGGCGACACCAACACTCACCATAGGCGAGCAAGCTCAGTTCGGAATTCGAAGCAGACTCTCAGGTATGTTCGCACGATTGATGATCTGCCCACTTCCGATAAATCGACTCGTTACGAGTATGCCCGCATCATGCGCCTCTTGACCCGCATGGCTCCCCGATGCATCCTCAATTACCCACGGCGTCAAGTCTCGTTCGAATGCATCGACCGCCGTCTTTAGGACGCAGCTTTCGGTAGCCAATCCACAGATGTACAGGTCCGTCCAACCATGGCTTTGAATGAGAGACGCACCCGCGTCCGTAAATGGCGTATAGATTAACTTGTCAAGCACAGCCGTCGCCCGAGCCACGTACGGCACCAACTCCGGAACAAAGTCGATTTCAGGTTGACTCTGAAGCCTGCTCCAGTGAATGAGCCGCTCAAATGGGCTGCCCGGATAGTTGATGTAGCGAGTAAATAGAGTGTCGCCGCCGGCAGCCTGCCAACGCTCCACGAGGTCCACAACTATTGGCACGACATGCTCGGACTTCTCTCGCACAAATCCGTTTTGCATGTCTACGACGATCAGCACGGAGCGAACGGAGCTCATTCCATCATCCTTCGTTCAATTCGCGAAGCGTCTCGATTGCCTGAGCGAGATGGGGCACAAGGTCACTAGTTTGCAAAACCGCATTCCGCAGTGAGCGGTGCTGTCCACTCTCGCGCGCCCTTGGTGTTGTCATTCGTGAACGCATCCCCCGCAAGAACCGCCAACTGTACTCACCCGGCACAACGGGGTCACGCCCGGATTCAACTTGGCTGTTGATGTACTCGCAGTAGGCCCACAGTGATTGAGTCGCTAATTCACATGCTACAAACTCGTTCTCGGTCAATGCTCGGTCTGGAGCTGTCGGGTAGTAGACCACTCCCGACCAGGAGGCATAGCCCGAAGAAACACCTTTGATTCCAAAGTCAACGATCTCGCCGTGCTCATAGCCCTCGCTCAAGAGGCTACGCTCCACCAGCTCCGCATGACCAAGCGTTCCTTCGCCGTTGGAATTTCTCCGGAGTAGAACCTTGGGTGTGCAGAGAATGCGCAATGCGGTATCAAGTAATCCACCCGACCACAGCGGCTTGACCATCCAATAGGCACCGAGAATGTATGACGCCGGATGCACTGTTCCTAGATGCGCCTCAAGGTCATCACATGTCCACAGCATGTTGTCTCGGTACGATGCTTGCCGCCAGACCGACAGTGCTGCAAGGCTTGGAAACTCAAGCTCTTCCACAAGATGGTAGACCGCTACGCCGAATGGCCACACGTACAAGTCGCACGGCCCGCCGGGATGCGTGACACTAGTCGAGCGACAGTCTGTCCATTGCTCTACTTGAGGAGCCATTTCCAAGTTCGAAATGAGGTGCGCGACAGCCTCCGCCCCAACAAAAGTTGGAATGAACTTGTGGGAACGCACGACAAAGTGGTCTCGACTGTCCTCAACTGCCTCAAATGCTCCGAAGAGGTCGTGCGGACTCGCGTCGTACGCGAGGCAATAGAGCTGCCGGTAAACCGGGTCCGTGATCGCGGCACGTCCGGTCTCGTGCCGGTACATCGCCTTCTCAATGGACTCAAGCGCAGGAGTCTCGCGTATGCCGTGCTTGTGCCCAAGGCGGTGTAGCTCCCGCGCTGCCTTCCTGCGCGACTCCCAGCCTTTCCGCCGCCGGTGGTCGATGAGTACGAGGTTGGGCCGGAACTGCCTGCCATCCTCTTGGGACACGCCCCACGTCCTTCCATGTCCAGCCACGTCATCTACACGATGGACCGGAGCTGCGGCACGCTCAATGCATGACAGCGATCAAGCAGAACCGAGGATCACCGCTTCGGCGGGCGAGCACCTTCAAGAACGGTCACCCGCTCACTGAGAAGGCGAACGGTCTCAACCAAATCGGCGACCGTGCGCGCGAGGTCCGCCTCGCTGGGTTCACCGACGCCATCCGGCTCCCGCAGCACGTAGACAGCCTTGCCCGGCTGCCCCTTCACGACGCCTTCAGCTCTCAACGCCCCGGTCGCCTCGCGGATCACCGTCGAGGACACGCCGTAGCTGTCCATCAGCTTCTTGGCTGACGGCAGCGAGCTTCCGGGCGGGTAGGTGCCGTCAAGGATTCTGGCCCGCAGATCATCAGCAATCCGCTGGTAGTGGGGTTGTCCGGTAACGGTGCTCAACAAGCCTCCCAAGTAAGGCTTACTCGCCAACAGCACCTAGTGCACCACATCGACACGCCGCCACCAAGGAAGCTCTTGACTCACCTCATGCA
>NZ_JBFAZP010000029.1:3676-13339 GCF_040681875.1 Longispora sp. NPDC051575
ACAAGTAGGTGCAGTATGTCGATGTAGTTGAAATTTGCTCCAACGAAGCGAGGTCTGGCGGCTCTGCCGCTGGATCTGGGCTGGTCAACGTCGGCGATGACGGCACGAAGTCGTGCGGTGCGTTCGGTCGGTGGCCATGTCCGGCCGGTCTTTGAAAACTCAATAGTGGGGGTTTGGTCACCGCCCCGAATGGGTGACCGCGCATGGCTGGTTCCGTGCGTCGCACTACCTCCCACCTGCGGGTGGGGCAGCTGCCAACCGCTGCGGAGCTTGGCTTCCCGGCGGTGTTCCACAGATCACCCGGCAGCGCGGGTCTACCGTGCTGCCGCCATCGCAAGCGGAGAGAGGTTGTCGTCATGCGTCAGAACATCGCCGCTGGTCTGCTGCGGCTGACGATCAAGAAGAACTCCACGTACCGCAAGTGCGTCGGCTGCAAGAAGCTGACCGCCCTGCCCGGTACCGACACGCGTTGCTCGTCCTGCCAGCCGCCGTCGGCGCGGCAGCACGCCTACGCCGCGTAGCGCGGCCCCAAACGTTCCTGGCCCCACAGGTGAGGCCCAGCGGGTGCAACCGCCGGGCCTCGATTCGGGCCTACCAGCCACTTCAAAGGAGCTAGACCCATGAACAGCATCCCACGCAACGGCCTGCGGGCCATCAGCGCGGAACCCGCCACGGCCGACATGGTCGAGGTGCACGTGCTCGACCTCCTGGACGGCCCGACCGCCCAGGAGCTGGACGAGATCGAGGCCGAGTGGCCCCAGATCCAGGCCGACATGATGGCGCTGGACGACCTGGCCGAGACGCTGCGGGTTGTCGACCGCCAGGTGGTCGACCTCGACAGCCGCCGTGCCCGCCGGACCCGCCGCCGGATCATCGCGGCGACCCTGACCGACCGCACGGCCGCCGACAGCATGCCGGGCCTGCGGGCGGTGGCGTGATGCTGCGGCTTACCGGCTACGCCGTGCGGGCTGGCCGTTGGGACCGTGACGAGGACTTCGTGATCGGCCCGTTCCCGACGCCCGACGCGGCCCGCGACTGGGGGCGGCACGCGGAGGACTTCGGGGAGGTCGACTTCTTCCTGGGTGTGATCGAGCTGGGCGACCCGTTCCCGATCACGGTCCCGGCGGTGGCGGTGCTGCGGGCGGTGGCCTGATGGTGGCCCCGACGCGGTATCGGGCGAAGTTCTACGACCCGAACGCGCTGCGGCACTCGGTGCCGACGTTCCCGTGGGAGTCGGCCCCGGCCGGCTACGCCACCGTGCGCCAGCTCCGCGCGATGCAGCTGCGTCCGGGCGGTCAGGACATCGCCGCGCAGATCCTCTGGCCGTCCCGGGGCACGGTACGCGTCGCGTACCTCTACCGGGTCGACCTGGCCAAGCCGAAGCGCACCGCGACCCCCGCGCAGCTCCGCGCGATCCGCAAAGCCCTGCTGTGCCGCCGGATCTGCCCGACCTGCTCGCGGGTCCGCCCGTACTACATCCGCCGTTCGTTGGGCGAGTGCGCCCGCTGTGCCGGACAGGAGAACTGAACAGTGAAAAAGCTGTGGCTGATTGTGGGCGCCGCGTTCGTGGCGTTCTTCATCATCACCAACCCGACCGGTGCCGCCGACATGGTCCGCGACATCACTTCCGGGGTCGGGCAGTTCGCCGCCGGGGTTGTCGGGGGTGACCGATGACGGGCAAGTCCGAACGGGTCGAGAACATCGTTCAGGTCCTGGTGCTGCTCGCCGTGGGCGGGGTGGCGGGGGCCGCGTCGTTCACGCACATGCACGACTGGACTATGGCCCACGCCCCGGCCGACACGCATGACTGGTTCGGGTGGGCTAACGCCGTGGTGTCGGACCTGATCCCGATGGCTGCCGCGTTGGAGATCCGCCGCCGACGCCGCAATGGTCAACCGATCAGCTACCCGGCGGCCATCATGATCGGGTTCGCGCTGCTGTCCCTGGCCGCGCAGGTGGCCCGTGCCGAGGAGTCCCCGTCCGGTTGGCTCCTCGCGTCGGTGCCGGCGCTGGGGTTCCTCGCCTTGACCAAGCTGGTGCTCTCCCGGATGCCGGTCGTGGTGGCCAGTGCGGAGGACACCAGCCCGGTGACCGTGGCCGTTCCGGTGGCCAGTGTGCCGGTCACGGTACCGGTCAGTCTGCCGGCCATGGTGGCGGACACGGCACCGGACACCCGCCGGCCAGCGGAGCGGACACCGCGCCGGACACCCGCCAAGCCCGACACGGCCACCGCCGTGGCCAAGCTGCGGGCCAGGTACCCGGACATGTCGCAGGAAGACATGGCCGCACGCCTCGACGTCGCCCCGCGCACCGTGCGCCGACACCTCGCCGCACTGCGCACCGACACAACCGAACCGGTTCCGGCGCTCGCCGCAGCCTAAGAAAGGGCGCACCTGAGATGACCCCGTTTGAGGCGCTGGCCTACGCGCACGCCCGATTATCCGCCTTGCTGGACCGCGCCGACGCCGATGAGGCGGCCGGTACGCCTGTTCAGCACATGTTCGCGGACCTGCTCAGCGAGCTTCACCGGCTACGGGTCGAAATCGACCCCCACCGCCACGCCCGCTGAACAGCACCCGCAGCACTGGTTGCCCGGCTGGCAGACACACCCCGTTCGAGTCGGGGGCGGGCACGAGCGGCCACGCGGGCCGCCGGCACCTGAGGGAGAAGTCATGTCGAAGAAGTTCGTGGTCGTCGACTACGTGACCGGCAAGGGCACCCCGGCCACCACGACCGTCACCCCGGCCCAGCTCGACGCCCTGACGCGATCGGGTCGGCTGCTCGCCAACCACGGCGACGGCAAGCCGACCACCCACAAGTAGCCCACTTCACGCGGGGCACAGCCACCAAGCCTGGACAGCCCGGCTGTGCCCCGCCGCCCCACACGGAGGTAAAGCCATCATGGCAAGCAACTCGGAAGAGTTCGACTTCGACAGGCACGCCGAGGAGATCGGCGTGAACGCCGACGTCCTGGACCTGGACGCGGCACGGGCCAGCCGGACCCGTCCGGCGCCCGGCCCCGACGACATCGCGGGCACGCACTTCGACGTGCCCCTCGACGACGAGCCGACGCCCGGCGGGGGCGCGGTGGCCGTGCCGGTGCTGGCCGGTGGCCGCCGGCAGGTCATCCCGTCCGCTCTGGCGAGCTGGGCCAACATCCGCTCCACCGTGCGGCACGCCGCCGGCCTGGCCGGTCACATCGTCGCCTTCCACGCGGTGCGGACCCCGTGGTACCTGGCGCAGGCCGGATTCTGGGCCTCGGTCGGCCTGTTCCGGCTCGCCGGTCGCCAGCTCCGCTGGTGGTGGCTGACTGAACAGCACGGCCTGAGGCAGGCCGCCGCCGCGGGCAACGAGCCGGACGTGTGGTTGAAGCTCCAGAAGGAGGGCAAGCGCACCCGCCTGTGGCGGTTCTGCGTCTTGGCCGCTGAGGCGATGGGTATCGCGATCGGCGGACCCGTGGCCTACGCCCTGGCCCCTGGGTGGGCCGTGGGCCTGGCCGTGGCTGGCGCGGTCGGCTACCTGGCTCACGTCGGACGTCCGGCGGACCGCCCCATCCTGTCGACCGCCGTCGTCGCCGGTCGGTTCCGGCGGATCAACCCGGACATCGTGTTGCGGGCCTACTACTCCGCAGGCCTGGGGCATCCGGATCGGGCGGGGCAGAAGGTGGACTTCGGTTCGACCATGGCCCGTGACAACTCCAACACGGGTTCGCAGGTGTCGGTGGATCTGCCCTACGGCAAGACGTTCGATGACGCGCTGAAGGCCCGGGGTTCGATCGCGTCGGGTTTGGACGTGTCCATCAACCAGGTGTTCATCACCAAGGACAAGTCCTCGCACCGCCGGCACACCCTGTTCGTCGCCGACCGCGACCCCCTCGCGATCCCGGCCGGACGGACGCCGCTGCTGGACTGCAAGCCGCGTGACATCTGGGCGCCGGCCCCGTTCGGGCTGGACGAGCGCGGCCGGAAGGTCGATCTGCTCCTGATGTGGATCAGTGTGCTGGTGGGTGCGCAGCCGCGTAAGGGCAAGACGTTCTCCGCCCGGCTCCTCGCGTTGTACGCGGCGCTGGACCCGTGGGTGAAGCTCGTTTTGGTCGACGGGAAGAACTCCCCGGACTGGGACAAGTTCCGGCTCGTCGCGCACCGCACGGTGTTCGGGGTGCACCCCAACGCCCGTGACACCGACCCGATCACACACCTGCTGGAGGCGCTGAGGGAGGTCAAAAAGCACATCGAGGCCGTCAACGAGGTGCTGTCGACCCTGCCGCCGTCGCTGTGCCCGGAAGGCAAGCTCACCCGTGAACTCGCGCGCAGCCCCAAGTACCCGGACCTGCGGGTGTGGCTGCTGATCATGGAAGAGTTCCAGGTCTACTACGAGACCGACGACCAGAACGTGAACAAGGAGATCGCGTCCCTGCTGTCCTACATCATCGGTGTCGGCCCGTCTGCGGGGGTGGTCATCCTGTCCAGCTCGCAGAAGCCGTCCGGCGTCGGCGCGGGGGATGTGCAGCGGCTGTTCAACCGCTACCGCGACAACCACGCCGCCCGCTTCGCCCTCAAGACAGGTAACCGGATCGTGTCGGAGGCCGTGTTGGGCGGGGACGCCTACGCCGAAGGGTTCGACGCCTCCTCGCTGCCCACGGGCAAGGAATACCTGGGCGTCGGCTACCTCTACGGGCTGACGGATGACACCCCGACCGTGCGGACCTTCCTCGCAGACCACGGCGACGCCGAAAAGATCCTCACCGCCGCCCGCAAACACCGCGAGGCCGCAGGCACCCTGTCCGGCGCGGCAGCCGGAGAGACGATCGTTCGCGACGTGCGCGACGTGCTCGCCGACACCCGCAGCGTGTTCGCGGCGGGGGAGGCGGGGCTGCACTGGCCGACGATCGCCGCCCGGCTCGCCGAGCAGATCCCGGAGCACTACGCCGACACCACCGCCGAATCCATCTCGGCCCAGCTGCGGGCGCTGGGACTACAGAGCGTTGACATCAAAGCCGGCGGAACGGTGCTCAAGGGTGCCCGGTTGGCCGGAATCGTCACCGCGATCCAGAGCCGCGACGCGGCCTGAAAGGTAGCGGCACTGCCGCTACCGGTAGCGCCGACGCTACCCCACCCGCTACCCGCCCCACCTGCGAACGTTTCCGCAGGTAGCGGGTAGCGCCCGTGGGCTCCTCACACCCGAAAGCGCCCCTGAGAGGGTTTCCATGGTCACCCACGCCGCTACCGCAACCACCACCAGCCCCGCGACGGGCATCCTCCTCATGATCCTCACCGGAATCACGCTCTGTTACGTACTCGCGTGCTGGCTCGCGCCGTTCGGGTACCACCGCAGGTGCCGGGGGACCGGTCGGACCGGCCCGAAGCTCCGTCAGCCGTGCCGGCGCTGCGGGGGCACCGGACGCCTACTGCGCATCGGCCGGCGCGTCTTCAACGGCCTGGCCGACATCCACCGCGACGGCACCCGATGACCCGCCGCCGGGCCGGCTGCCCGGACTGGTGCCGGAGACACGGCTGCGCACTAGGCGAGCACAGGGCACACCCGGTGCGCCTGCGGCTCCCGAACGGGTCCGCCGTCCTCACCCGGGTTGCCGGGCCTGCCGCGCAGCACGCCGAAGTACGCCTGTCGGTCCGGCTCCCCGCCGATGACACCGCAGCACAAGCCCGCCTGCTCGCCCTGCTGTTTCAGCTCCAGAACCTGACCGATACCGCAAGGGAGGTTCACTCGTGACCACCACAACCGGCCTACTCGGCGCGGCACTCGCCGCCGCCGAACGCGGCTGGCACGTCTTCCCCCTCCGCCCGAACGACAAGCCCCCGGCCGTGAAGGACTGGGAGGCGCGGGCCACCATCGACCCCGACCGCATCCGCCGCTGTTGGTCGGCCGGCGCGTTCAACGTCGGGATCGCGTGCGGCCCGTCCGGGCTACTCGTGGTCGATCTCGACATGCCCAAGCCCGACGACCCCGGGCCGATCGAGCTGCACGGCGAAACGTGCCGCGACGGAGCCGACGTGTTCACGGTCGTCTCCGAGCACGCCGGGCACCCGACCCCGGTGGAGACGTTCATCGTGGACACCACCCGGGGCGGGCAGCACCACTACTACCGCCACCCCGCCGGTCCGGAACTGCGCAACACCGCCGGTCGGCGGGGCAGCGGACTCGGATGGCTGGTCGACACCCGGGGACACGGCGGTTACGTCGTTGCCCCGGGCAGCGTGGTCAACGGCAAGCCCTACAGCGTGCGGTGGGACGTCGACCCCGTCGCGCTGCCCGGCTGGCTTGCTGGCCTGCTGGCACCCCGCCCGCTGCCGGCCCCCGGGCCGATCACGGTCACTGTGCCCGACGGCCGGCAGGGCGCGTACCTGCGGGCCGCCGTTGAGCGGACGATGGCCCACGTGCGCACCGCCCCGCCCGGCACCCGCAACGCCACCTTGTACGGCGCGGCCAAGTCCCTGGGGGAGCTGGTCGCGGGCGGGGAGCTGACTGAACCAGAAGTGACCTACGCGCTGTCGCAGGCTGCCGCCGAAGTCGGGCAGCGGTCCGCAGAGACTCGCCGCACGATTCGTTCCGGCCTGCTGGCCGGTGCCCGCAATCCGAGGAGTGTCGCCGCATGACCGCCACCCCGAACGTCCCCGCTGGCACCCCTCACCTGCATTCCGTGCCGAACCTGACCCCGGCTGAAACACCCGTGAAGGCGCTGCCTCACAAGGCGTGGTGGACCGCAGCCGAGCTGATGACCACCGACTTCCCGGAACCGCGTTGGGCCGTGCCTGGCGTGTTCGCTGAGGGTGTCAGCCTGCTGTGTGGCCCGCCGAAGGTGGGCAAGTCGTGGCTTTCCCTGGGTCTGGGGCTCACGGTCGCCGCTGGGGGCAAGGCGTTCGGCACGATCCCCGTGCAGGCCGGACCGGTGCTCTACCTCGCGTTGGAGGACACCGCCCGCCGGTTGAAGGAACGCATCACGACCCTGCTCGCTGGGCGCCCGGTGCCGGAGCACATGCATCTGCTCACCGACTGCCCGCCGATGGATCAGGGCGGGGTCAGCATCATCACCGGATGGTTGGACGCGCACCCCGACGCCCGCATGATCGTGATCGACGTTCTGACCAAGATTCGGTCCGAAGCGGTGCACGGCGCGTCCGCGTACCAGGCCGACTATGCCGCCATCGCGCCGTTGATGGACATCGCGCAGAAGTACGCCATCGCCATCGTGGTCGTGCACCACGTGCGCAAGCAGGGCTCAGATGACTTCCTTGCCACCGTGTCCGGCACCAACGGACTCGCCGGAGCCGCCGACGCCACCTACGTCCTCGTACGCGGACGCGGCCAGGCCGACGGCGTCCTGCACATGACCGGACGCGACGTCGGAGAAGCCGAACACGCGCTGACGTTCTCGTCCGAGGACGGGAGCTGGACCATGCTGCCCGGGCCGGCATCCGACCACCTCACGACCAACACCCGCGCCGCGATCCTGCGGTTCCTGCGCGACAACCCGATCAGCGGACCGAAAGTCATCGCACAGAACACCGGCCTGGGCGAGCCGAACGTCAAGGCCACCTGTCGCCGGATGTTGGAGTCCGGAGAACTGACCTCCGACGCCAAAGGCCGCTACAGCGTGCCCGACCCCAACCAGGCCCACCTGGTGTGACCGCTCCCAGATGTATCCCGTGTATCCCATGTATCCCTACCCCCTCTGACCTGGGAAAACTCGGGATACATCTGGGATACACCCTCTTCGACGATCGATCGGACCCGAAGGCGGATCGAGCTTGAATCTCCCACAAAATCGAGGCGACGGTACCTCTACCCCTACCGGGGCAAAGATCTTGGCTCTACGACCCTCTCAGCGGCCTCCCAGAAGGTCCACACGCAACAGCGACACCCACACTGACTCAGACACCCCCGACAGCCCCGAGGGCGTCGTCGTGGCGCTCAGGCCGACAGATGCCCCACAGGAACGGCCCGCCGGAGCACTCTCGGCCAGGGAATGGGGCAAACGCCAGGCGGAACAGTCTCCCGTGTGGAGTGAAGAGAAGTGGGCGCGGGTCGCTGTCCTGCTGGGCGTCCGGTTCACCGAGCGGCGCGACAGCACCGAGAGGCAAGCAGCATGACCACCCATAACCCGGGGACACCGTCGAGTGACGGTGTCCCCGTCATCTCATACGCCCGAATCAGCGACGACGGCGAGGACGACCGCCACGGCGTCAACGACCAACACAAAGTCAACCGCGCGACCGCGAAGCGCCTCGGACTCCGCATCGTGCTGGAACTGACCGACAACGACCGCTCCGCTAGCAAAGCCGACGTTGTGCGCGAGGACTTCGAGCGGATGTTGCCCCTACTCAAGTCCGGCAAGCTCCCCAACGGTGAGCCCGTCATGGGAACGGTCGTAGTAGCCGACGACCGACTGGCCCGCCGGGCAGGCGACTACGAGCGTTTTGTAGAAGCTCTCACCGCTCAAGAGGGCCGCGTCTATGCCGATGAGCGTGGACGCAAGGATCTCTACTCGGAGGACGTCGAGGGGCTCGGACTCGTTGGAGTTGCATTCTCCAAAATCGAGTCCCGAAAAGTCCGGCGACGCATCAAGCGGTGGCACCGGGCGCGGGCCGAAGGCGGCAAACAGCCCGGAGGTACCCGCCCGTTCGGATGGCGGGAAGACGACCGCACAAAGCTGGAACCGTCCGAGGCCCACCTACTGGCTACCGCAGCCCGTCAGGCGGCTGTCGGCAGGTCACTGCACTCGATCATCAAAGAGTGGCAGGAACAGGGCGTGGTCACGAGCCTCGGTAATGCGTGGTCGTCTCGCACGCTTAAACTCGCGCTGAACAATCCACGGCTGTGCGGTTGGCGTCGACTTGGAGACGCCATTCTGCGGGACGATGACGGCGTGGCCGTTATCGGTGAGTGGGAGCCGGTCATCACGCCTGACGAATGGTTGGCTGTCCACGGGGTGATCGAAGCGCGGCGGGGCAAGATGTACTCACCGATCGGCAATGAGCGAGATCTCCCCGTGGACCACCAGGAGCACAAGCACCTGCTGACTGGCATCATTCGGTGCGGGAAGCTCCGCGCGGATGGCTCCGTCTGCGGTGCGCGACTGCGGATCACCTATTCGCCTAGCTGCGTCCAGCACATCTACGCATGCCCCAACAAGACAGCCGGCGGATGCGCGGGAGTCGGCAGGCGCGGCGACATGGTGGACGAGTTCATTACCGAGGCCGTTCTAGCCAAGTTAGAAGAGCGTGAAGCGGTGACACAGGATGGCAACGCGTGGTCCGGCGGTACGGAGCTGGACAGTTTGGAGGCGAAGCTAGTGACGTTGCGCAAGCAGTGGACGGCGTCAACGATCACCGATGAACTGTTCTTCCCGACCGCCAGGGACCTCGAAAATCAGATCCGGGGGCTCCGTGCCGATCAGGCCCGACACGCAGTAACTTCGGTTCGGGCTCGGGCGAGGTTCGCGAACGTCCGAGCGGACTGGTATGCGGGGCGGCTGGACATCTCTCAGAAACGGGCATATGTCCGCGAGGCGTTAGAAGCCGTCATCGTGTTACCGGCAGGCAAAGGGCGCAAGCCGTTCAACCCGGACCTACTCCGGCCCGTATGGCGGGTGTAGCTCGAACCTCTCAAACAGATATGGGATTCCGTGCACCACTCCCACCAGCA
>NZ_JBFAZP010000030.1:0-13064 GCF_040681875.1 Longispora sp. NPDC051575
GTAGCCGGCGAGCGCCACCCCGGGGACGCTGGCGGCGAGGGCGCAGCACGACACCTGGTACCCGGTGAGGGACTCGGTGCCCAGCAGGGCTCTCACCGGTGCCAGCCAGAGGGCTGCGAGCTGGCCGGCCAGGGACACGGCCACGGCTGCCGGCAGCCACCAGTTGCGTGGCTGCCCCGGCTGCCGCCGGGCCCGCACCGCGAGGGCGACGCCGAGGAAGGGGCGGGGCGGATACACCGGCGTCGGCGGGGTGGTCGAGGTCGGCCCGTGGCCCACCCAACCGCCGAGCCTGGTCGCTCCGCCCTGGAGCGCGGCTAGAGCCGCAAGAACGCGCAGCCGTTCCGCGAGTTCCTGCAAAATGCTGCTCGTTAACCTGCTTGTCTTGACAACTTCTATCAACCGTCTTTCAATGACCGGTATAGATTGCTCGTTTCGGCGGTGGGTCGGGAGTCGCTCTCCCGACGGACAGGGACACCGCTGGCGTGGCCCCCTCAGCCATGCTCCGCCCGGACACGCGAACTCGGGCGGCCCCGCACCGCGTAGCGCCTCACCGTCGAGTGCGCCGTGGTGATCGCTGGCGCAGTGAAGCAGCAGTTTGGAGTAGCCGTGCGTGTCCCCTCACCGGCTGTCGCAGCCGCAGTACTCGTGGCGCGCCGGCACCGGGCTGAAGACCGTCACCTTCACCCCCACCACCGGAAGGTACGTACGGATCCAGGCAACCCGGGAGGCCAACGGCAACCCGTGGACCTCTGCCTCCGAGATCAACCTGTACCCCCTCGGCGCGGTTCACGACCCACCAGGCCCGGACCGCGCCTCCACACGCACCACCGATCGCAGGCCGTGCCCCGTCGACCCGCCTGACGGGTCGACGGCCTCACCGCGTCACACGCAGTTGCCCCCTCAGGAGGATCCCCGATGAGCTGGACGCCCGCCGAGACAGCGTCGCCCCCGCCAGGGCGAGCCCCCGGCACCCCGCACGAGCACAGACTCACAGAACGTCGACCATGGGTACGCCCGGCTCTGGTCGTGGCCGCGATGGCCTCCGCCCTGGTCGCGATACCCCCGTCGGTGGCCGGTGCGGCGAACCCGGCGCCGGTCGTCGTGCCGAGTCTGCGGCAGTGGACCGGCGGCACCGGCACGTGGCAGCAGGCCGCCTCGACCCGGATCGTCACGTCCGTCGCCGACGCCTCCGTCCTGGGCGCGACCGCGAGCCGGCTGGCCGGTGAGCTGGAGGCCGAGGGCGGGCTGCGGCCCACGGTGGCGACCGGCGCGGGCGACGCCGATGACATCGTGCTGCGCCTCGGCTCCACCGACACGACCCTCGGCGAGGAGGGGTACGCGCTGACCGCCGGCACCGGCCTGGACATCTCCGCCCGCACGCCGGCCGGGGTGCTGTGGGGAACCCGGACGCTGTTGCAGATGCTGCGCGCCGACCCGGCCCGCCGTGCCGTTCCGCAGGGCAGCGCCAAGGACTGGCCGCAGTTCTCCCAGCGCGGTCAGATGCTCGACGTGGGACGGAAGTTCTTCCCCGTTGACTATCTCAAGCAGCAGATCCGGTGGATGAGCTGGTACAAGCTCAACACGTTCCACCTGCACCTGTCGGACTGGAACGGCTTCCGGGTCCAGAGCCTGACCTACCCGAACCTGGCCTCGCCCGAGTCCTACACCCAGGCCCAGATCCGCGACCTGGTCAGCTACGCGAAGACCTACGGGGTCACGGTCGTCCCCGAGCTGGACCTGCCCGCCCACGCCTCCTGGATCAGCGGCCACGCCCCGACCAATCTCGGCTTCGGGTGCGCGTCCCTGGCCAAGCCGGTCGGGGTGCCCTGGGAAGGCGCGGACCAGGGCGGCTGGACCATGGACGTCACCAAGGCGACGACGCGGGACTTCATCAAGCGGCTCCTCGACGAGATGATCCCGCTGTTCGACACCCCGACCTTCCACATCGGCGGGGACGAGATCCCCAACGACGCGGCCAAAGCCGCCTGCCCGGAACTGGTCGCCTACGCCTCCAGCAGGGGTTTCGCGCACCCGGGGGACGTGTTCAGCGACTACGTCAACACCCTCAACACCCAGGTCCGGTCCTTCGGGCGCACGACCCAGCTGTGGGAGTGGTGGGACTACGGCGGCCAGCAGACCTCCATCGCCCCCGCGAAGAACATCATCCTCAACGAGTGGCTCAGCCTCGCGCACGCCAACGCCGGGTACAAGACCGTCGGCACGCTCGACGGACCCTTCTACGTGAGTCCTGGTTTCGGCACGTCTCCCGGGCAGTACGGCTACTCCGACCCGCGCGACGTCTACAACTTCTCCTACAGCACCAACCCCAACGTGCTCGGGTTCAAGATCTCCCGCTGGAACGACCGCGCCCAGACCAAGGCCGTCGACTGGCTCGACTACTTCGCCCGCCGACCCCTGCAGGCCGTGGCCGACCGCACCTGGGGCGGCCCGAAAGCCGCCACCTTCGCGACGTTCCTCGACAACGTCGACCGCATCGGCGGCGCCGAGCCCGGCTCACCCACCGCCCGGTCCCAGACCGGCTGGACCCTGCGGTCGGTGACCAGCGCCGAGACCGCCGAGACCAACGCCGCGGCGACCAACGCGTTCGACAACAACCCCTACACGTTCTGGCACACCGCCTACACCGGCACCACCCCCACCCTGCCGGCGGAGATCGTCATCGACACCGGGGCCTCCGGACCCGTCAACGGCTGGCGGTACCTGCCCCGTCAGGACGGCGGACGCAACGGACGGGTCAAGCAGTACGAACTGTCCACCGCCACCACCGCCACCGGCCCCTACACCGTGGCCGCGACCGGCACCCTCGCCGACGACGGCACCGAGAAGGAGATCCGCTTCCCGACCACGACCGCCCGGTACGCGAAACTGCGGGTCCTGTCGGAATGGGGGCCTGACAACGCGCACGCCTCCGCCGCCGAGATCGACCTCCTCAGCCCCGCCGGGGCTCCGGGCACCACGCCACCGCTGGCCGACGGCGTGTACACCCTCACCGACGGGCACGGCAAAGCCCTCGACATGCCGGCCAGTTCCACCGCCACCGGAACCCAGGCCGTGCACTGGGCCCTGCACGGCGGTCCCAACCAGCAATGGAGATTCACCCGCAACGCCGACGGCACCTACGCGATCACCAACGTCCGCAGCTCCTTGTGCCTCGACGTCGACGCCGCAGCCACCGTCCCCGCAGCCAAAGTCGTCCAATGGACCTGCACCGGGACAGCCAACCAACGCTGGTCGGTCACCGCGACCGGCAACGGCTTGACCCTCACCGCCGCCCACAGCAACCTCGCCCTCACCGTCACCGGTAGCGCGGACGGAGCCGGAGCCACCCAGGAAACCGGAACCGGTGCCGCCGGCCAACGCTGGACACCCACCCCGACCAACTGACCGCCCGCACCGATACGCAGGGGTGCCGGTCCGGCGGCGAACGCAGGACCCGGCACCCCTTTCAGCTCACCACCCCGCTGCGGTGGGCAGTCTTCAAGGAGCATCCCGATGCGCTCTCCCCTCACGCGCAGATCCCTGGCGGCGGTTCTCGCCGCGTTCGTCCTGACCACCACCGCCCTCACAGTCACCGGCAGTTCGGCGACCGCCTCCGACAACGGTCTGGCGCTGACCCCGCAGATGGGCTGGAACAGCTGGAACGCCTACCGCTGCGCCATCGACCAGGCCAAGATCCGGGGCGCGGCCGATGCCCTGGTGTCCACCGGCCTGGCGGCGGCCGGCTACAAGTACGTCAATGTCGACGACTGTTGGCAGGCGTCCACCCGTGACGCCAACGGCCGCCTGCGGGGTGACCCGACCCGCTTCCCCGACGGCATGAAAGCGCTCGCCGACTACGTACACGCCAAAGGCCTGAAGTTCGGTATCTACGCCACCCCGGGTACCCGGACCTGCGCCAACATCTGGGACAACTACCCCGGCACGCTCGGCAGCAAAGGACGCGAGGCCCTAGACGCGGCGACGTTCGCCAGCTGGGGGGTGGACTACCTCAAGTACGACTGGTGCGACGCGGACCAGGACGGCGTCGACCCCAGGGCCGGCTTCACCCTGATGCGCGACGCCCTCGCCGACACCGGCCGGCCCGTCCTCTACAGCATCCACCGCGAGCCCCAACTGCCCATGGACCCGTGGCGGGCGGAGATCGCCAACTCGTGGCGCACCACACCCGACATCCGCGACACGTGGTCCAGCATGATCGGCATCGCCCACGCCAACCAGCCGCTGTCCGGTTACGCCCGCCCCGGCGCGTGGAACGACCCCGACATGCTGGAGGTCGGCAACGGCGGCATGACCGCCACCGAGTACCGCACCCACATGAGCCTGTGGGCCCAGATGGCCGCACCCCTGCTCATCGGCACCAACCTGACCGCCGCCAGCCCCGACACCATCGCCATCCTCACCAACCCCGACGTCCTCGCCGTCAACCAGGACACCCTCGGACGGCAGGGCACCGTCGTGTCCAGCACCGGCGGGCTCGTCGTCATGTCCAAGCCGCTCGCCGACGGCTCCCGCTCCGCCACCCTCACCAACGAGACTGGCGCCACCGCCACGGTGACCACCACCGCCACCGCCCTGGGCATCGGCGGCTCGGCGTCCTACACGCTCAAGGACCTGTGGTCCAGGACGACCACCACGACCACGGGCACCATCAGCGCGTCCGTCCCGGCGCACGGCACGGTGATGTACCGGGTGACCCCCGCCGGCACCACCCCGCCCAGCGGCACCGTGTACCTCAGCGACCTGCAACCGGTCTCCAGCACCAACGGGTGGGGGCCCGTCGAGAAGGACACCAGCGTCGGTGAGGCCGCCGCCGGAGATGGACACACCCTGACGATCAACGGGGCGACCTACGCCAAGGGACTGGGCGTGCACGCCGCGTCCGAGGTGCGGTACAACGTGCCCGCCGGCTGCACGACGGTGACAGCCGACGTGGGCGTCGACGACGAGGTGACCTCCACCGGCTCGGTCGGGTTCCAGATCTGGAAGGACACCACCAAGGTCGCCGACAGCGGCACCAGGACGTTCGCCCAGGCCGCCACCCGCCTCACCGCCGACATCAGCGGCGGCAGCGTCCTGCGACTCGTCGTCACCGACGCCGGCGACGGCATCGCCTACGACCACGCCGACTGGGCCGACGCCCGACTCACCTGTGCCGGCCCCGTCACCGTCGAAGCCGAAGCCGGCACCCGCGGCGGCACAGCCACCGCACCGACCTGCGCGGCCTGCTCCGGCGGAGCGAAAGTCGGCTACCTCGGCAACGGACCCGCCAACGACCTGACCCTCACCGTCGCCATGCCGGCCGCCGGCACCCGTCAGCTGAGCCTCGCCTACCTGGTCAACGGCAGCCGCACATTCACCATCAGCGTCAACGGCGGCCCCGGCCAACAGGTCACCCTCACCGGAACCAGCTGGGACACCCCCGCCACCTCGTCACCGATCACCGTCACGCTCACCGCGGGCGCCAACACCATCCGCTTCACCAACCCCACCGCACCGGCACCCGACCTGGACAGGATCACGCTGACCTGAACTTCACCGGTATCCGAGTTCAGCCAATGACCGGGCACACGTCGTCCGGGGAGGCGACGCCTCGGTTCCCGATCACGCACTCCCGCGAAGGACGGGAGAGCCAGACCAGATGATCAACGCGGCGGGCGCGCCATCCTTTGTGCGTGACAGAAGAGGGCGCACCCGCCGGGCCGCAGGCCGCGATGAGACGAAAGCCGGAGGATCTGCAGACTTCTCCGCCCGCCCGGCCTCCAGACACGGTTACTTGGCGTTGGAATGAAGGCGGCGTCGCGACCGGCCATGGTGAATGGCGAAAACCTAGGACTACCAGCGCTTTCATGGTTCATGACCCATGAATCATGGTGCTTCAGAGAGCTGCGCGACAGGTTGCTGCAGAAGCGCTCGTTGGCCGGCGAGGAGGCATGGCCATGATGGCTGCTGGTTCTGGTGAACAAGCTGGATCTGTACTGGGCCGAAGCAGACGCCGCCAAGAGCTATTACAACCTGGGTTCGGGCAGCGAGTTCTCCCAGGTTGCTGGAGAAATGCTGACCCAGCTAGGCACCCAGACCCTGCGGGTCAGGGTACTTCCCATGACTGCGGGTCCATTCGGCTATACGTTCCAGTCCAACCGTGGGCCATTGCAGGCTTCCATTAGCCTGGATCAGCAGCAGTGTTCGGCATCCCTCGGCTGCGTCATAGAGACGCTTGAGGAGCTGTGCGATGTCTAGACCTCAACCCGACGACGGGCCGCGCAGGACCGACCAGCAGCGAGAGCAGCAATGGCGTTTGAGTTCCGGCGCTGACGTCGACGAGGCGCTGCACGCCGCCGAACGGCTCCTCGCTGCCGCCAAAGACCGCCACCGGCACGCTCAGAACACGACGTTCGCCATCTGGTCCGGCGTCGCCGGTGCCATGTTGTCCTTCGCCGCGTCCCTTTACTTCCTGCCGCTTCTTCTCGACAGCCGTGGACTGGCAACCGTCGGCGCCTGGGCGTCGTTGGCGGTGACGGCGTCGATCGTACTGGTCCTACTGAGGGAGCTATGGGGGCAGCGTCGCCGCGCGTCGTTCGACCATTCACTTATGCTCGCCCACCACATCGCCTCGATGATCAACGAGGCGGTCAACGACGTCGCCGATCGGGAAGGATGGAGCTACCTGCGCTTGCAGACCATCAAGCTACGACTGTCGGCGTTCCCTCTCTCGGACTCCCCCGCTGAACACTTCCGGCGCGCCCGATGAGCCAGTCACAGGAGAACGCCGCCGACCGCTACCTCTTCTACTCTTCAGTCGTCGCCGACGTCATAGGGATCTTGGCGTTCGTGGGTCTCAGTGCGGCCGGGGCTTGGCGTTGGATCATCACCGGGATTCTCGCGTTCCTTGGCTTCGCTGCCGCCCTCACCGCCGTCAGACCTATCGTCGGGCTGTGGCTGTCACCGCGGGGGCGGTACTACCCTGCCGGCTACCACCGCCGCCGGCTGGCCATGGCTGCCACAGCGTTGCTGGTCTCACTAGCCCTAGCCTTCGGTGCCTTCACCGTCTACAAGAGCCCGCCAGTCCAACCCAAGCAGCCCCAACCCACCACCAACTCCAGCCCACGATAGAGACCCAGGACGATGTCGTGGCCGACGCGTTGCCACTGGAGGGCGTCAGCGAGGGCCGGGTCGCCTGCGGGCGGCTCGACCTGGACGTCGATGCGGTGGGTCCCGGCATTTTGCCCAGCCGTGAGGACCCGGACATCAGCGGCCCCGACAGAGCCGCAAGATTGCGCGTACTAGGCATCCGGACGGCCACCACCCACTGCACCAACGGAGCGCATCGGCGCACAGCGCCGCGAGACGGCAATCGCAAAGCGTCACCGCGCCCTGGCCGTGCTCGACTGGCGTCGAGCACGGCCGTTGTTTCTCCGAGTTTTTCAGGAGAAGGTGTTGTGCTGGGTGTTGCCGTCGCCGACCTGCACACCCTTCCCATCCACGATCTGCACCTGATACTTCCCCAGGGCCGAGCCTTTCGGATCGACCACCGCCATAATTCGCCGGGCGGCTTCCACCAAATCGGCATCATGGAACTCCGCCTCAGCCAGACGTTGCTCTAGGTCGGCGCGCCACCGGTCCGGCTCAGCCTCGAACGCCTCCAGAACTCGCTGGCCTTTCCCTCGGCCGAGATATCCCGCAACCCCCGTGCGCAACGACTGCCACACACCGGCGATCTCACCCTTGACAGCGTCGCTCACCCCCGCCGACACCCCAGCAGTCAACGCAGCGACAACCACTTCCACAGCAGACAACGCCCACCACCTCCAACCTCACATCCTCCCCCGACCGCTACCACGACCTGGCCAGCACATTGATCAGATAGGCGACACCGGTGATCGAAGACCGCAAAGTAACTGCCTCCTCCCCGAGGGCTCGCAGACCCCTGAGTCACCGCGCCCTCGACCGCCCGCGCATGCCGTTCGAAGTCCCATGCCTTTGAAACGTCGAAGACGACCACCCCGACGTCGGGGCCGGCGAACCAACCTCACACAGTTGCCAGGTGCGATAGGTCGTTGTCCGGCGCACCCTTGAACGAGATTTAGCCGCTATCGACTGGTGTCGGCAGCGCGGCCAGCCAGCTCGAAAGTGCGTCGCGCTAGGTGTGGTGGAGGGGTTGGGCCGGTTCAGGTGCTCCGCCCATCGTCGATGAGCATGCGGCTTCAGAACTCAGCGAGGTTACAGTCTCGATAACTAGTTCCGAAGGCTTTACGGGCTTCCCAGAACAGTCAACAGCGCGTCGCCGGAGTGCCCGCGCCCCGATCAGCTGGGTAGGTTCCTCACGCTGACTGGGTGGCGTATCGAATCGCGTCATCGGCGAGAGCGGACAACGCCTCCGGCTCGATCCGTGCTGCAACGTCCAACACGTCTTCTGGCGCTGGATCCATCCGCAACACGGAGGTGAGCAAGGATCGAGAATGCTCAAGGTCCGTGAACCTCGAGAGTTTGATCAAGTAGCTTTGCAGGTAGTAGGGTTCGCTGGACTCGGACACCAGACTCTCCACTCGACGAGCCAGGCTGGACGCCCTTTGGCCGTCCCCAGCTTTGGCCATATCCGCGGCCAGCTCGACCAACGCGGCTACCCGAAGGTCGGGATCCTGGAGGCTCTCCGCCAAGTTCTCCGCCCAGTCGAAGTCCTTGGCAAACGTCATGATCCAGATAGCGGTTCGGACGTTCACGCGCTGAGAGCCGAAGCCGGTCTCCGCCAGTTCTTTGCATCGGCTTGCCAGCAGCCGAGCATGAAACCTGTTTCCGCGGTATGCGGCAGACCGGGTCACGTCGAGAAGTGCCTCCAAGCGCCAGACGGGTGTCTTGATCCGTTCCACCAGGGCTTCCGCTTTCCATCTCAGGCCCTTGTCGAGGTACGCCGACGCCAACCCCGCGAGGTAGGCATCACCGCCGGCACCATCATCCCGGTCTTGCATCCATCTCTGGCCCGCTCCAGCGTCACCCGGCTCGCCCAACGCAACCAAGATGGCTTTCAGTGCGTCTCGTCGATCACGTGGATCCGTGATGCCGTGAGCAGCCGCGTCGGCACGCACAAGGTCACCCGCCGCCACCAGATCAAGCACAGTCGCTTTGCGCTCAGCGTCCGGGTCGACCTTGGCCACGCTCACCCGCCCACTGCCCTGGAGCAATACAGAGGCCGATTCGTCGCCATCGCCGAGCATGCGAGCGAGCACCTCAGGGTGCTCGGGATCGCCGTGTCGCCGTAGGAGATCCCAGAACAACGACTGCGCGTCTGGAGTGTCGAGGGCACTGAACAGCAGCTTCGCCCGGCCGAAGTCGCCAGCATCAACTAGGCACCTGATGAGCCTTTCTCGCCAGATGGATTCGCGCCAGACCACGGTGCCCTTGTCGTCGTGCTCACGGGCGACGGCTTCGGCTCGCAAGGCGTACGTCGTCGCCTGATCCAGGTCGCCCGAACGCACGGCAATCCAGGCCATTCTCGTGAGAACCTGCCCTCGCCATTGGCTGGGAAACGCTAGGGTTAACGCCTCGGCGCGATCGAAACTGCCCGCACGAGCCATCGCGAGGACCAGAACCTGGAAAGCGTCCTGACGGAACTCCGAGTCTTCAGGGATGGTCTGGGCTAATACCTCGGCCCGATCGAGGTACCCGGCTTCCACCAGGACACAGACGACCTTCCCCGAACGTACCCAACGACGGCCCGGCGACACCCGAGCGAAGTCCTCCGCCGCCGCCAGGCGACCCGCAGCCACGTACGCCTTCACCAGCGCAGTCTCACCGTCGGCTGTCCAGCCGCCGTCCGCCTGGTCCTCTGGAATGGTCCGGGCCAATGCCTCGGCCCGATCGAGTTGCCCTGCTTGCACCAAGGCACACGCGACCTTCCCCGAACGTACCCAACGACGGCCCGGCGACACCCGAGCGAAGTCCTCTGCCCCCGACAGGCGACCCGCAGCCACGTACGCCTTCACCAGCGCAGTCTCACCGTGGGGTTTCCAACGGTCCTCCATCCTGTTGAGGAGTTCCTCGGCGCGGCCAAGCTCGCCGGCACCGACGAGCGCCATGAACACCTGCCTCAACGCCATCGGGCGGTTGAGGTCGTCTAGGGTGCGGGCGAGTGCCTCGGCCCGGGTGAAGTCTCCTGCGCTGGCGATCCTTCTGACCAGCACCGCGAGCGCTGTGCCCGCCCGGTGTGGGGGGGTGGTCGCGCGGATGCGGACTTCGGCGTCATCGAACGCGTCGGCTCCCTCAGCTGCCGCGGCCAGCTCCCCCAGCGTCTGGGCCCTGAGGCCAACGCTGTCGATTGTGGCTGCCAGTTCTGCGCCACGCAGCTCGTCACCGGTCTGTGCGACCGCTTTCGCGAGACTCGCCAACATGTGGGAACGCAGATGGACTTCAGAGATGGTCTGGCTGACCGCCTCCACACCGTCAATGATGGCTGGTAGCCGCCCATAGAGTCCTGCCCCATTGGCTGCCCCCAGGAGCTTGATGAGTGCATGCGCTCGTTGATAGGGCTCCGGAATCCCGCCCGCCATCGTTTCGGCTTCGGCAACCAGTGCTTCGGCCTGTTCGTGACCGCCGCTCGCGGCGGCGGCGGCGGCCCGATGGGCTAGGAGGCCCACCTGAACGTGCGGGCGATTTAGAGCACGAGCTGAGGTGTCGGATCGGAGCACGAAGTGTTGGGACTGGACTTCCGAGCGCTCCGACGCACGGTCCCGGTGGATAGGCACTCCTATCGTGTCTGCGAGAGCGCGGGCGTCGTCGATCGCCCCTGTTTCGACCAGCGCCTCGATCACTTCGACCAGCGCCTCCTTCCTTTCCCAAGGACTGGTAATGCTCCAGGCAAGCTCCTCGGCGACCTGTGGACGACCGATGGCAGCCCAGACGGCGGGTAGACTAGTCGGCAAGGTGATAGCGACCGATGGCCTTCTGCGTCGACGCACCGACAACAGAAAGAATCTCGCCAGGTCGACCGGGTCGGCGGCGCCAACCAGGTCGAGTGCGTAGCCGATCTCGACGTCGACCGCCCTATTCCCTCCCGCCAGATGCAACAGCCGACGGTGTCGTGCTTCGTCCAGTCCACAGGCGATGATGCGGTCGTTGTCGGAGGTGATCTCAAGGAGCCGGTGGTAGCCACGCAGTAGGTACTCTGGCGTTTCCGCAGGCCAGCCCCGTTCCCTGTAGCTGTCGGCCCAGGCATGCAGTCGGTCCCGGAAAGCGTCGAGCCGCACCCCGCGAAGATAGCTCAGCGCGGTGCTCTGCAGTTCCTCGTGCGCCAGCACGTAGAAGGGGCTCGTCGCACCTGGATGCTGACTGGTGCCAGTCTGGCGGGTAAACGTTCTTCCTGACACGGCACGGAGCTGTTCCTCAAGATCCCACGCGGGTGTGCCCGTCAGCTCAGCCAGGTCTTCTGCGCTGAGTCCGCCACCTGCCGCGGCCACGAGGCCCACTAGATCCCGCTCGCCCGCAGTGCCGTAAAGCAGGCGTCGGAGTTCGCGTTCGGAATCCTGGCGCACGACCTGAGCGTGTGCGGACCGCGTGAGGGTGCGCAGGATCCCCGGCGCGCGTAGGGGGTGCGCGTCGGGCACGTCGGCCGGGATGGGCGGATTGGGTCGGCTGGCCACGACCACCCGCAACCCGTGCGGAAGGAGGTTCGGAAGGACTGCGGCGACGCTGTGGGTGTTCGCCCCGGCCACCACGCCGGTATCCTCGTCCAGTCCATCCACCAGCAGCACCAGCCGCTCGCCGCGTCCGGCGCACTCCTCAGCGGCGGCATCCAGTAGGTCAGCAAAGTGCGCCACGGCGTTCGTCGGGGTCACCGGTGCCGGAAGTGGCCGTCCCAGGAGGTCCGCCAACTGCTCGATCACGGTGTCAAGGAACGCCCTGCGGTCACTGTTTCCGAGGAAACGCGCGGTGATGAAGAACGACACCACCCGCGCCCCCGCTGGCGGATGCAGGGCGAACCACGACATCAGCGCCGACTTTCCCGCCCACGCGCCCGCCCTCCACCACGCGTATGCTCCGTCACCCGAGTCCGTGCAGAAGGACGACAAATCCGCCAACTCACGCTCACGATCCCTCAGGCTGTCAGGAGCGATCGCACGTACCTGCTGCAGGTACACCGACCGGGCAATCGGGGCCGAACCCTGATACACGTTGTGTTGCACGTTGTGATCGCCAACAATCACCCCCTGTGCGCCGGACAGGTCCACGTGGACGCGCTGCCCCGACCACTCGTCAGCCACGCGGGTCCCCGCCACGCACGTCCTGCGGCCTGCCAGTCAGTTCATTGCCCGAAGCGGCGCCAGACACCTGCCTACTCACCGGCACCCCGACGTCGCGCCTCGCAGCCACCGAATCACGCCCCATCGCCACCCTACGTCAGCCCAAAGCCCCACGCCCACCAGATCCTCCTCGCTCGACGGGAAGCGCACACGCACCTTCGACTATCGGGTGGAAGATACGTTCGCGGCCACCCGAGCCGTGCTCAGTGGCAGAAGCCGTGGCTGGTACGGGCCTGCCTGCAAAAAAGACTCTGCTACAGCCGCGTAGGTGCGTGGAGTTGATTCATTTCCGGGGCAACGTGCACGGCACCCGATCCCCCGACAATCCAGCATCTCACTGGCAATCGCAAGGACGTATGCCCAGGGTAGGGAACTTGTCTATCGTGGTGGCGATGCCGTAATGCAGCCCAGGATGGCTCGGAGTACGTCGGGGGCGAGCGTGCATTTGTTCCAGTTGGTGGCGGGGTTGTTTCCACAGATCGGGTCGCGCCCGCAGTCGAACGGATGGTTGGACATGGAAACCCCATGCCAGGAGCCCGTCCTCCATTGAAGGAGGATCGGTCCGCTGATGTAAGGGTAGGAGGTGTCGGACTTCAGGACGCCCACAACGTGGTCGACAACAGCGTAGGTGCCTTCACAGACGATCTTTTTTTCTCCGTGGGACTGCCCCCGGTTTGGTTGACTCGCGGGGTTAGCGGTGTTCAGGCCGGTTGAGTGGCCTTGTGTAGTGTCTCAAACTCGATCGGGGTGAGT
>NZ_JBFAZP010000031.1:0-12946 GCF_040681875.1 Longispora sp. NPDC051575
AACGCCCGGCAACATTCCGAACCCGGAAGCTAAGCCCTTCAGCGCCGATGGTACTGCCCTGGGGACGGGGTGGGAGAGTAGGACGCCGCCGGACAATTTTTCCCAACAGGGGCTGCCTTCGGGCGGCCCCTGTTGGCGTTTCTGGACAGCTCACCTGGCGATCGATGCAGGCCAGGTAGGGTTGTTCACTGGATTGGCAAGTGAACAGTGACTGCCACGGAGCCGCCCGCGGGCGGCTGAGGTGGATACGCAGGTCGACGCGAACCGCGTCGGGAAGGACATACCAGTGAGCTCCGAGTCTCCGAACCAACGCGACGATCGCGGCAATGACCGACGGGGTGGGGCCGCTGGCCGACCCGACAGGACCGGGGGCGGACGCCCGGAGCGCCGCGACGGCGGCGGTGGCCGTTTCGAGCACGGCAGCTCGGGTGGGCACCAGTCCCGCCCGCCGGCCGGTGACCGCCCGGGGTGGCAGGACCGCGGCCGTCCGAGTCAGGGTGGGGACCGTCCGCCGTTCCGTGGCGGCGATGACCGTCCGCGTCGTGATTCCGGTGACCGGCCCACTGGCGGTGGATTCCGTGGTGGTCAGCAGGGTGGGGACCGTCCGGGCTGGCAGGACCGTGGGCGCCCGAGCGGCGACCGGCCCGGCTTCCAGGACCGGGGACGCCCGAGTGGGGACCGACCGCCGTTCCGTGGCGGGGACGACCGTCCGCCGTTCCGCGGGGGCGATGACCGTCCGCGTCGTGACTTCGGTGACCGGCCCACCGGTGGTGGCTACCAGGGTCGTCCCAGTGGGGACCGTCCGGGCTTCCAGGACCGGGGTCGTCCGACGGGTGACCGTCCGCCGTTCCGTGGTGGGGACGACCGGCCGCGCCGGGATGGTGACCGTCCTACCGGCGGTGGCTTCCGTGGCGGCCAGGGTGGGGACCGTCCGGGCTGGCAGGACCGTGGGCGCCCGAGCGGCGACCGGCCCGGTTTCCAGGACCGGGGACGCCCCAGTGGCGACCGCCCGCCGTTCCGGGGCGGCGATGACCGTCCGCGTCGTGACTTCGGTGACCGGCCCACGGGTGACCGTCCGCCGTTCCGGGGTGGGGACGACCGTCCGCGTCGTGACTTTGGTGACCGGCCGACCGGTGGCGGCTTCCGTGGCGGTCAGGGTGACCGTCCGGGCTTCCAGGACCGGGGACGTCCGAGTGGGGACCGTCCGCCGTTCCGTGGGGGCGATGACCGTCCGCGTCGGGACGACCGTCCGGGTGGGGACCGTCCGCCGTTCCGTGGCGGGGACGACCGTCCGCGCCGTGACTTCGGTGACCGGCCCACCGGTGGCGGCTACCAGGGTCGTCCGAGCGGTGACCGGCCCGGGTTCCAGGACCGTGGGCGCCCCAGTGGCGGCCAGGGTGGGGACCGTCCGGGCTGGCAGGACCGTGGCCGTCCCAGTGGCGACCGGCCCGGCTTCCAGGACCGTGGGCGCCCGAGTGGGGACCGCCCGCCGTTCCGTGGCGGCGATGACCGTCCGCGCCGTGACTTCGGCGACCGGCCGACCGGTGGCGGCGACCGTGGCGGCTACCAGGGCCGTCCGAGTGGTGACCGGCCCGGGTTCCAGGACCGTGGGCGTCCGACGGGTGACCGTCCGCCGTTCCGGGGCGGGGACGACCGTCCGCGCCGTGACTTCGGTGACCGGCCGGGTGGGGACCGTGGTGGCTTCGGCAACCGCGAGGACCGTCCGCGTCGGGACTTCGGCGACCGGCCGACCGGTGGCGGCGACCGTGGCGGCTACCAGGGCCGTCCGAGCGGTGACCGGCCCGGCTTCCAGGACCGGGGACGCCCCAGTGGCCCCGGTGGCGAGCGTGGCTTCCGTGGCGGGGACGACCGTCCGCGCCGCGACGGTGACCGGCCCGCCGGTGCTGGCTACCGGGGTGGCGACGACCGTCGTCCGACCGGTGACCGTGGCGGCTTCGGCGGCCGGGACGACCGGGCGCCGCGTCGCGACGACCGGCCGGCGGGGGACCGTCCGGCGTACAACAACGCGCAGGGTGCGGTTCCGCGCACCGAGCGCCGGTACGACGGGGACGACGGGCCCAAGGCGGAGACGCTGCCGTTGCCCGAGGGCATCGACCCGGCGGACCTCGACGACGAGGTGCGCGACGAGCTGAAGTCGCTCGGCAAGGGGCTGGCCGACGCCGTCGCCGCGCGCCTGGTGGCCACCGGCGAGCTGGTGGACGTCGACGCGAAGCAGGCGCTGGAGCACGCGCTGGTGGCCCGGCGGCTGGCCGCCCGGATCCCGGCGGTGCGCGAGGCGGTCGGCATCGCGGCGTACCTGTGCGCGGAGTGGCAGCTGGCGATCGCCGAGCTGCGGACGTACCACCGGTTGAGTGGCAAGCAGACGCACATCGCGATGATCGCGGACTGCGAGCGGGCCCAGGGCCGGCCGGAGCGCGCGATCGACCTGTACCGCAACACCGACCAGTCGGTGCTGGACCGCAGCGAGCAGATCGAGCTGCTGATCGTGGCGGCCGGCGCGCGGCTGGACATGGAGCAGGCCGACGCGGCGCTCGCGATGCTGCGGGTGCCCGAGCTCGACGGCGCGGACGACGCGCTGGAGGCCGGCCCGCTGCGGTACGCGTACGCGGACATCCTGCTGGCCACGGGCGAGCGGGACCAGGCGTACGAGTGGTTCGCGAAGGCGGCCGTGGCCGACACCGAGGGCGAGACCGACGCGGCCGACCGGCTGCTCGAACTCGACGGGGTCGAGCTGAACGACGACGAGGACGACGACTTCGACCCGGACGGCCCCGAGGCGCTGTCCGACGCCGAGATCGCCGAGCAGGAGGAACTCCTCGCCGACGACGAGGACCTCGACGATGTCGCGGGCTCCGACAAGGACGAGGCTGACGAGGACGAGCTCGACGACGTCGCCGGCCAGGACGCCGACGAGACCGGGGACGACGAGGAGGCCGACGACGAGGCCGCCGAGGTCGAGGCGCCGGTCGCGGTGAAGAAGCCGGTCGCCGAGGTCTCCGCGCAGAAGCCGTTCGCCGGTGGGGAAGAAGAGCCCGTGGAGGCTCCCCGCGCCAGCGGACCGCCCAGCACGTCGCCGTTCCTGGCCCCCGAGGTGGTCGCGGACCCGACGGATGAGGTGAAGAAGCCCGAGTCGCGATGACGACTCTGGTGGAGGGGTACGACGCCGTCCTGTTGGACCTGGACGGCGTCGTGTACCTGGGGGAACAGCCCGTACCGGGCGCGGCCGAGGCGATCGCCCGGCTGCGCGCGGCGGGGGTGCCCGTCGGGTACGTGACGAACAACGCGTCGCGCGCGGCCGCCGAGGTGGCCGCGCTCCTCAACCGGCTCGGGGTCGCCGCCGACGTGGACGAGGTCGTCACCTCGGCGCAGGCGGCGGCGCGGCTGCTGGCGGAGCGCTTCCCGCCCGGTACCCCCGTGCTGGTCGTGGGTTCCGCGGCGCTGCGCGCCGAGGTGGCGGCCGTGGACCTGGTGCCCGTCCTGGAGGCGGGGCTGGCCGAGGCCGTCGTGCAGGGCTACGCGTTGACGGTCGGGTGGACCGACCTGGCGGAGGCGAGCGTGGCGATCCGGGGCGGCGCCCTGTGGGTGGCCACGAACACCGACGCCACCCTGCCGTCGCCGAGGGGCCCGCTGCCCGGCAACGGTTCGCTGGTCGCGGCGCTGGCCACGGCGCTGGGTCGGGGGCCGGACGTGGTGGTGGGCAAGCCGGAGCCGACGCTGCTGCTCGCGGCCGCCGCCGCCCGGGGCGCCCGCCGGCCGCTGTTCGTCGGCGACCGGCTGGACACCGACATCGCGGGCGCGCACCGGGTCGGCTTCGACAGTCTGCTCGTGCTGACCGGGGTGCACGGTCGGGCGGATGTGGAGAGCGCGCCGGCAGATCAGCGTCCGACGTACGTGGGCGAGGATCTGGGCGCGCTGTTCTCCCGTACCCGTTAGAGCAGTGTTCTGAGTTTGAGCAGGTCGGTGAAGCTCGCCTTCACCGACAGCCGGTTGCTGGCCCAGGCGCTGGCGAACGGGAGCTCGCCGTCGACCAGGGCGATCAGGTCGTCGCTGGTCGCGGTGAGCCGGATCTTGGCGTTCGGGTCGTCGCCGTCGGCGATGTCGTGCAGCCGGCCCTCGGCGAGCCGGCAGTGGAACGAGACCCCCAGGTCCTTGATCGTGCAGGCCATCGGGCGGTCGAGCGCGACCTTCTGCGCCACCTTCTCCGCGTTGGCCGCCAGCTTGGCGTCGAGCCGCCCCAGTGCCGCGCGGCACTCGTCCACGGTCGCCATGAAACCCCCCTTGATCCGACAACTCACCGATCGGTGACGCTACCGGAATGACTCTTCGGTAGCGTGGCGGGTGATGACCCGAGACTTGAGGGAGGTGGCCGCTGTGCAGGATGCTGTGCGTGCGTACCTGGAACTGGCGCTCGGCTTGACCGAGGCGTCCAAGAAGAAGGCGACGAAGATCGCCAAGAGGCTCGTCGCGGAGAGCGGTGCGAAGGCCGGTGCGGCGCAGTCGGTCGCCGAGGAGCTGATCTCCACGAGTCTGGCGAACCGGGAGGCTGTGGGGAAGCTGGTCCGGTACGAGCTGGACCGCGCGCTCGGCCGGGTGGGGCTGGCGACGGCCGAGGAGGTCGCGGAGCTGACCGATCGGGTGCAGGAGCTGGAGCGGAAGTTGCGGGCGGCGACGGGGGCCGGTGGTGGGGCTTCGGCTGCCTCGGAGGCTCCGGCGGCTACGGCTCCCGTCGCGGCTCCGGTCGCGGCTCCCGTGAAGAAGGCCGCTGTGGCGAAGAAGGCTCCGGCCGCGAAGAAGGCGCCCGCCGCCGAGAAGGCCGCCGTTGCCAAGAAGGCTCCGGCTGCCGCGAAGAAGACCGCGACGGGTCCGGTGAAGCCGGCCGCGGTGAAGCCGTCCGCCGAGACGAAGCCCTCGGCGAAGCCGGCTGCCGCGTCGAACGGCTCCGCCGCCGCTGCTCCGGCTGCGGCTGCGACCGCCGCGCCGGCCAAGAAGGTCGCCAAGAAGACCGTTGCCAGGAAGACCGTCGCGAAGAAGGCCGCTGCCGCCGATGTCTGAGAGCACGGGTGACGCGCGCGTCGACCAGGCGTTGACCCTGCTCGACGGCGCGGCCACCCAGCCGCTCGCCGAGCAGGTCACCGCGTTCGAGGCCGTGCACCGGGCGCTGCAGGACACCCTCGCCAGCGTCGACGAGAGCTGATGGCCAGGCGCGCTCGGCTCGACGCCGAGCTGGTCCGCCGGGGCCTGGCCCGGTCCCGGGAGCACGCCGCCGAGCTGGTGGCGGCCGGTCGGGTCGAGGTGCGGGGCGGGGCGGCGACCAAGCCGGCGACGTCCGTGGACCCGGCCGACGCGATCCGGGTCCTGGAGGGCGGCGGGGTGGAGTACGCCTCGCGGGGCGGGCACAAGCTGGCCGGCGCCCTGGCGGCGTTCCCGGCGTTGACGGTCGAGGGGAAGCGCTGCCTGGACGCGGGCGCGTCCACGGGCGGGTTCACCGACGTGCTGCTGCGTTCCGGGGCGGCCCGGGTCGTGGCCGTGGACGTGGGGTACGGGCAGTTGGTGTGGGCGCTGCGCACCGACGACCGGGTGCAGGTGCACGACCGGACCAACGTGCGGACCCTGACGCCGGAGGACATCGGGGGGCAGGTGGACCTCACGGTCGCGGACCTGTCCTTCATCTCCCTGCGACTGGTACTGCCGGCGCTGGCCGCCTGCACCCTGCCCGACGGCGACCTGGTGCCGATGGTCAAGCCGCAGTTCGAGGTGGGCAAGGACCGGGTCGGGCCGGGCGGCGTGGTGCGGGACCCGAAGCTGCACGCGGAGGTGGTGCTCGACGTCGCCGCGTCGGCCGCCGCGCTCGGACTGGGGGTGGCCGGGGTCGGGCGGAGTCCGTTGCCGGGGCCTTCGGGGAATATCGAGTTCTTCCTGTGGTTGCGTAGGGGGGCGCCGCCGGTGGATCCGGAGGAGGTCGCGCGGGTCGTGGGGCTGGTGGGGCCGGGGGAGGCAGGGGCCGCTGAGGCCGTCGCGGCCGGTTCTGGTGCCGGGGTCGGCGTCGGGCCTGGTGCTGCGGCCGACGGGTCCGTGGCCGAAGGGTCCGTGGGCGACGGGTCCGTGGGCGGTTCGGGGTCGATCGAGGGCGGGGAGTCATGAGAGAAGCGCTGCTCGTCACGCACACCGGCAAACGGACCAACACCGAACACGCCCGGACGGTGGCGCAGGACCTGGGCGCGGCCGGATTCCGGGTCCGGGTCCTGGTCGAGGAGGCCGGGGACCTGGAGCTGCCGGGTACGGTCGCGGTGCCGGCGGACGCGGGGGCCGCCGACGGGGTGGAGATCGTGTTCGCGCTCGGCGGGGACGGCACCCTGCTGCGGGGCGCGGAACTGGCCCGGCCGGTCGGCGCGCCGCTGATGGGGATCAACCTGGGCAAGGTGGGCTTCCTCGCGGAGGCCGAGATCGGGGACATCGACCAGGCGGTCAAGGACGTGGTGACCCGGTCGTACACGGTGGACGAGCGGATGACCGTCGACGTGTCCGCGAGCCTGCACGGGAAGGTGATCGCCGAGTCCTGGGCGCTCAACGAGGTCAGCGTGGAGAAGGGCGACCGCGCGCGGATGCTCGAGGTCATGCTGTCGGTGGAGGGCCGGGCGCTGTCGCGGTACGGCTGCGACGGGATGGTGGTGGCCACGCCGACGGGTTCGACGGCGTACGCGCTGTCGGCGGGCGGGCCGGTCGTGTGGCCGGACGTGGAGGCGATCATCGTGTGCCCGATCAGCGCGCACGCCCTGTTCAGCCGGCCGCTGGTGGTCGCGCCGACGTCGACGATCGGGATCGGCGTGGAGCCGTACACCACGTTCGCGGTGTTGTGTTGCGACGGTCGGCGGGTGTGGGACCTGCCGCCGGGCAGCGAGGTGACGGTGCGGCGGGGTGCGTTGCCGGTGCGGGTGGCGCGGTTGCGGCCGGGGTCGTTCACGGACCGGTTGGTGGCGAAGTTCGGGTTGCCGGTGGACGGGTGGCGGGGCGCGGGGCACGCCAAGCACTGACCCGCCGGGCGGGTGTCCGGCGTGGCTCGGCCGGGTGTGGTCGCTGCGGCTGAAGTGGCGCCGCGGGGTGGCTGGTGCGGGGCCTTCGAGGGTGCCCCGGGGCCGGTATGGCGGCCGCAGTGTGGGGCTGATGGCGCCGGCGTGGGCGGAATGCTCCGGGTCGGCCGGGTGATTCCCGCTGGTGGGGCGGACTGATTCTTCTTTGTCGTACCGACGGGCTAGGGTTCTCGGTGTGCTGGAGGAGCTTCGCATCACCGGACTGGGCGTCATCCACGACGCCGTGCTGCCCTTGTCGGCGGGCCTGACGGTCATCACCGGCGAGACCGGGGCGGGTAAGACGATGGTGGTGGCGGGCCTCGGCCTGCTGCTGGGGGGCCGGGCCGACGCTGGTCGGGTGCGTTCCGACGCGGGCCGGGCCGTCGTGGAAGGACGGTTGCGCCTGACCGGGGCGGTCGCCAAGGCGGTCGCGGCCCGGGTGGCCGACGCGGGTTCCGAGTGCGACGACGACGGCAGTCTGCTGCTGTCGCGGTCGGTGACGGCCGAGGGCCGGTCCCGGGCGCACGTCGGCGGGCGCAGTGTGCCGGCGACGCTGCTCGGGGAGATCGGCGAGCAGGTGGTGGCGGTGCACGGCCAGTCCGACCAGCTGCGGTTGCTGCGGCCGGCGGAACAGCGCGCGTCCCTGGACCGGTACGCGGGGGCCGACCACGACAAGCTCCTCGCCGAGTACCGGGAGGTGTTCGCCGCCTGGCGGCGCGTCGACGAGCAGTTGGTGGACCTGCGCCGGTCGACCCGCGAGCGCGCCCAGGAGGCGGACCTGCTGCGCCTGGGCCTGACCGAGGTGACCGCTGTCGCGCCGGAGCCCGGCGAGGACGAGGAACTGCTGGTCGAGGGCCGGCGGTTGGAGCACGCCGAGGGGCTGCGGACGGCGGCGACGACGGCGCACATGGCCCTGACGGGTACGGAGGACGTGGAGTCCTTCGACGCGGCCACGATGCTGGGTGAGGCGCTGCGCGCCCTGGAGGGCCAGTCCGAGGTCGATCCCCGGTTGGCGGAGCTGGCGGCCCGGGTGGCCGAGGCCCACACCCTGGTGCGGGACGTGGCGGGCGAGCTGGGCACGTACGTGTCGCTGCTCGACGCGGACCCGACCCGGTTGGCGGCGATCTACGAGCGGCGCAACGCGCTGCGGATGCTGACGCGGAAGTACGCGGAGGACATCGACGGCGTTCTGGCGTGGGCGGAGAAGGCGGCGGCCCGGCTGGGGGAGCTGGACGTGTCCGACGACGCGTTGGCGGCCCTCGCCGAGGAGCGCGACCGGCTCGGGGAGCAGGCGGCGGAGCTGGCGGGTCGGTTGTCGGCGGCGCGGTCGGAGGCGGCCGTGCGGTTCGCGGCGGCGGTGACGGTGGAGCTGGCGGGGCTGGCGATGCCGCACGCGCGGATCGAGGTCGTGGTGCTGCCCCGGCCGGCGGGTCGCGGCGAGGCGGTCCTGGTCGTGGCCGGTACGGAGATGGGCGCGGCCTCCGACGGGGTGGACGAGGTGGAGCTGCGGCTGGTGGCGCACCCGGGCGCTCCGGCGTTGCCGTTGCAGAAGGGCGCGTCCGGGGGTGAGCTGTCCCGGGTGATGCTGGCGGTCGAGGTGGTGTTCGCCGGCTCCGGTGGCCCGCCGACCCTGGTGTTCGACGAGGTCGACGCGGGGGTGGGTGGCCGGGCGGCGGTGGAGATCGGCAAGCGGCTGGCCCGGTTGGCGAGTCGGCACCAGGTGCTGGTGGTCACACACCTGCCGCAGGTGGCGGCGTTCGCGGACCGGCACCTGATGGTGGCGAAGGACACGGGCGGCGTGGTCACGACGAGTGGCGTGCGGGTGGTGGAGGACAGCGAACGGGCCCGGGAACTGGCCCGGATGCTGGCCGGCATGCCGGACTCCGACCTGGGGATCGCGCACGCGGAGGAGCTGCTGGCGGTGGCGGCGGCGGAGAAGGCGCTGCTGCGCTAGAGGTGTCACGGCGTGCCCCTGGCCGCGTCGGGAGGCGGAGACGCCCTGGCCGTGTCGGGTGGGCGGGGTGTGGGAGCCCTGGTCCCCTTGCGGGGGCGTTCTGGTGGTGCCGGGCCTTCCGGCCTGCTGGCGTTGTGGGATGTCCCCGCTGGGACGGGTCGTTCCGCCCTGGTCGGGTTGCGGAGGCGTTCCGGCGTCGCCAGGGTGGGCCGTTTCGGTCCGCTCGCGTTGATGCGCCGGGCAGGTGCTGGCCGCGTTGGGTTAACGTAGGTCAGATGTCCTCGTACGGTGGGTGAGGCATACATGATGATTTCGCCCATCTGCGCATGTCGCGACCGGCAACGGTCGCCCTGAAGTGCCAAGATGGGTCTCAATGAGGCTACCCACGCTGCGGCGCACCCGTCCGGTCGAGGCGGGCGTGATTACCGGACCGGTGCGACTCGACCGTAGGACGAAGCGGCTCGCTGGCCGGCTCCGCCCGGGTGACATCGCGCTCATTGACCATGTCGACCTGGACCGGGTCGCCGCCGACTCGCTGGTGGAGTCCGGCGTGCTCGCCGTGCTCAACGCGAAGCCGTCGATCTCCGGCCGGTATCCGAACCTGGGCCCCGAGGTGCTGATCGCCGCCGGGGTCGCCCTGATCGACGACCTGGGCGAGGACGCGTTCCAGCGGCTGCGCGAGGGCGCGACGATCCGGATCGAGGACAACGTCGTCTTCCTCGGCGAGGACAAGATCTCCGTCGGGGTGCGCCACGACACCGAGTCGGTGGCCCGGGCGATGGCCGAGGCCCGCGAGGGGCTGTCGGTGCAGCTGGAGGCGTTCGCCGCCAACACGATGGAGTACCTGCGCCAGGAGCGGCACCTGCTGCTCGACGGCATGGGCGTGCCGGAGGTGGCGACCCAGCTGTCCGGGCGGCACTGCCTGATCGTGGTGCGCGGGTACGACTACAAGGCCGACCTGGACGTGCTGCGGCCGTACATCCGCGAGTTCAAGCCGGTGCTGATCGGCGTGGACGGCGGGGCCGACGCGCTGGTCGAGGCCGGCTACACCCCCGACATGATCATCGGGGACATGGATTCGGTGTCCGACGACGTGCTGCGCTGCGGGGCGGAGGTCGTCGTGCACGCCTACCCCGACGGGCGCGCGCCCGGCATGGCCCGGGTGGAGCGACTCAACGTGCCGGCGATCACGTTCCCGGCGGCGGCGACCAGCGAGGACATCGCGATGCTGCTCGCCGACGAGAAGGGCGCGACCCTGATCGTGGCCGTGGGCACGCACGCGACGCTGGTGGAGTTCCTGGACAAGGGTCGCGGCGGCATGGCGTCGACGTTCCTGACCCGGTTGAAGGTGGGGGGCAAGCTGGTCGACGCGAAGGGCGTCTCCCGGCTGTACCGGCAGAACATCTCCGCGTCCTCCCTGCTGCTGCTCATTCTCTCCGCGCTCGCGGCCATGGCTGCCGCGTTCGCCGTGTCCACGGTCGGCCGGACGTTCCTCAACGTCGTGGCAGAGTGGTGGGACAACCTGATCTTCTCGGTACAGAGGCTGTTCTCTTGATTAATTTCCGGTACCACGTGGTCTCCATGACCGCCGTCTTCCTGGCTCTGGCGATCGGTCTGGTGCTGGGCACCACCGCGCTCAACGGTCCGGTGGCCGACTCGCTCAGCGACCAGGTCAACTCCCTGTCGAAGAAGAACGAGAACCTCCGCGACCAGGTCGGGCACCTCGAGGAGGAGCTCAAGAAGCAGGAGCAGTTCGTCGAGGAGCTGGCTCCGACCGTGCTCACCGGCAAGCTGGCCGGCAAGCGGGTCCTGGTCGTCGACATCTCCGGGGCGAAGACCGAGCAGATCGACGGGGTACGGCGGATGCTGGAGATCGCCGGGGCCAAGGTCACCGGCCGGATCTCGATCACCGACGAGTTCACGAACCCGGCGAAGAACCCGCTGCTGGTCGACCAGGTCAGCAAGGTGCTCCCGAAGGAGATCACCGACCCGCTGACCAGCTCGTACGGGGCGGAGTCGGCGGCGGCGCTGCTCGCGGCGGTCCTGCTCGACCACAACCCGGTGGTGCCGAAGGAGGCCCGCTCGACGGTCCTGGCGGCGTTCAGTACGAACCGGTTCCTCACCGTCACGGGGGAGATCACCGAGACGGCCGAGGCCGTGGTGCTGGTCAGCGGCCCGCCGTCCACGGACCGGGAGGCCAGCAAGCGCAACGACGCCGTGGTGGCCGTGGCCGAGCAGTTCGACAAGCCGGCCCCGATCGTGGTGGCCGCCCCCAACGCCAGCGGCGACGGCAACGTGATCGGCGTCCTGCGCGGCGACCCGGCGCTGTCGAAGTCCGTCTCCACCGTGGACAATGTGTCCGGTGCCGTGGGGCAGCTCGTGACGGTGATGGCTCTGGTGGAACAACTCGCCGGCCATCCCGGGCACTACGGCATCGCGGGCGGGGCCAGCGGCCTCGCGCCGAAGACCGAGAAGAAGTAGGAACAGCACCGGGAGGTCACGATGGGGCGGGCGCGACGGATCGCCGGACGACTGGCACTGGCCGGGGCGGGAGCGGTTCTGGCCCAGGCCACCCTCCGGGCCCTG
Organism: Longispora sp. NPDC051575; assembly: GCF_040681875.1. Taxonomy (NCBI): domain Bacteria; kingdom Bacillati; phylum Actinomycetota; class Actinomycetes; order Micromonosporales; family Micromonosporaceae; genus Longispora; species Longispora sp. NPDC051575. The sequence continues at coordinate 11,629 of NZ_JBFAZP010000031.1, forward strand.
ATGGCCTCCCCGGCCGGGCCCGGGCTCGACCGGACCAACCACCGGGGCCGCACCCTGAGCCTGGCCTCCGGCCCCGCGCTCGCGGTCGCGGCGGCCACCACGGCGGCGGTGGGGGCGGCGAGTGCCCCGGTGGCCGTGGCCGCCCTGACCGCGGGGCTGGGCGCGGGCGCCGTCGGCCTCTACGACGACATGGCGGGCGTCGACGCCGACCAGAAGGCCACCAAGGGCTTCCGGGGCCACCTGTCCGCCCTCCGGCAGGGCCGGGTCACCAGCGGCATGGTCAAGATCGGCGGGATCGGTGTCGCGGGGCTGGCCGCGTCCGTGCTGTTGTCGAGGGGTACCGGTCCCGGCCGTGGCGTCGGGCCCCGCCGCTCCCGGCTGGGCGGCGCGGCGCACGTACTGCTCGGTGCCGGGGTCATCGCGGGCATGGCCAACCTGGTGAACCTGTTCGACCTGCGTCCCGGCCGGGCGTTGAAGGTCGGGCTGCTCGTCGGCGCGCCGCTGGCCGTGGGGCCTGCCGCCGGCCTGGTCGCCGGTCCGTTGGGCGCGGCCGGGGTGCTGCTGCCCGACGACCTGGACGAGCGGGTGATGCTCGGCGACTCGGGGGCCAACGCGTTGGGCGCGATCCTGGGGCTGGCCATCGCGGCGCGCAGCGGGCCGTTGACCCGGGGGGTGCTGCTCGCGGGGATCGCCGGCCTGACCCTGGCGAGTGAGCGGATCAGTTTCACGAAGGTGATCGCGCGGACGCCGGCGTTGAACGCGGTGGACATGTGGGGCCGCCGGCCGGTCGGCGACGTGCCGCCGGTGGATCCGGTGGTCGGGGAGTCCGCGCTGGTCGATGACGCGGCGTCGTTGACCGGGGATCTGATCGTGGCGGTCGGGACGACGGCGCGAACGGAACCGGCCGACCCGATCGCGGCGTCGGAGCCGGTCGACGCGGCCACTGGTCCGGACGTCGTCGGTGCCGCGCCGAAGCAGGCCCGGGGCGCGGCTAAGCGGACCCGTGCGGCGAAGGCGGGTGCGGCCGGTGCGCGGCGGACCGCTGACGGGTCGGCGTCGGACGCGGAGCACTCCGGGGTCTGACGGCTCAGGCCCAGCTAGGCCGGCACGTCGAAGAATTCTGTGCCTGTCGAGGACCTCGGGCACGGGTGGAATCGCCTGGGTGGGCGCGGTCGCCCCTGGGCGGTTGTTCGTCCGCCTGGGCCTAGTTCGGCCGGCATCCCTTCGCCGGGGTCTGTCAGTACCCGTCTTGGGGCGGCCGTTGGGTTTGGGTACGAAGGGAGAAGAGCCTTTGACTCCCTTCGTACCCAAACCCAAC
>NZ_JBFAZP010000032.1:0-5320 GCF_040681875.1 Longispora sp. NPDC051575
TGTCCGGCGGCGTCCTACTCTCCCACCCCGTCCCCAGGGCAGTACCATCGGCGCTGAAGGGCTTAGCTTCCGGGTTCGGAATGTTGCCGGGCGTTTCCCCTTCGCTATGACCGCCGTAACTCTCTCAGAACAACAGCACCCGCACTGACCACACCCGTTGGGGGCGTGATTGGTGGGTGTTGTTTTCTGTGAACCGTATAGTGGACGCGACATTACATTGATCAGTGTTGGTGGTGAAGTCCTCGGCCTATTAGTACCAGTCAACTGAACCCGTTACCGGGCTTACATTTCTGGCCTATCAACCCAGTCGTCTAGCTGGGGGCCTTAACCCTCTAGGGGTGGGATACCTCATCTTGAAGCAGGCTTCCCGCTTAGATGCTTTCAGCGGTTATCCCTTCCGAACGTAGCTAACCAGCCGTGCTCCTGGCGGAACAACTGGCACACCAGAGGTTCGTCCGTCCCGGTCCTCTCGTACTAGGGACAGCCCTTCTCAAGTATCCTACGCGCACGGCGGATAGGGACCGAACTGTCTCACGACGTTCTAAACCCAGCTCGCGTACCGCTTTAATGGGCGAACAGCCCAACCCTTGGGACCTACTCCAGCCCCAGGATGCGACGAGCCGACATCGAGGTGCCAAACCATCCCGTCGATATGGACTCTTGGGGAAGATCAGCCTGTTATCCCCGGGGTACCTTTTATCCGATGAGCGACACCGCTTCCACATGCGAGTGCCGGATCACTAGTCCCGACTTTCGTCCCTGCTCGACCTGTCAGTCTCACAGTCAAGCTCCCTTGTGCACTTGCACTCAACACCTGATTGCCAACCAGGCTGAGGGAACCTTTGGGCGCCTCCGTTACATTTTGGGAGGCAACCGCCCCAGTTAAACTACCCACCAGACACTGTCCCTGAACCGGATCACGGTCCGAGGTTAGATACCCAAATTCAACAGAGTGGTATTTCAACGTTGACTCCACGAACACTGGCGTGCCCGCTTCACAGTCTCCCACCTATCCTACACAATTGAATTCAAATACCAATGTCAAGCTATAGTGAAGGTCCCGGGGTCTTTCCGTCCTGCCGCGCGTAACGAGCATCTTTACTCGTACTGCAATTTCGCCGGGCCTGTGGTTGAGACAGTGGGGAAGTCGTTACGCCATTCGTGCAGGTCGGAACTTACCCGACAAGGAATTTCGCTACCTTAGGATGGTTATAGTTACCACCGCCGTTTACTGGCGCTTAAGTTCTCAGCTTCACCCCGAAGGATTAACCGGTCCCCTTAACGTTCCAGCACCGGGCAGGCGTCAGTCCGTATACATCGTCTTACGACTTCGCACGGACCTGTGTTTTTAGTAAACAGTCGCTTCCCCCTGGTCTCTGCGGCCATACAACGCTCGCCCAGCAAGTGGGTCCACGTCTCCGGCCCCCCTTCTCCCGAAGTTACGGGGGTAATTTGCCGAGTTCCTTAACCACAGTTCACCCGATCGCCTTGGTATTCTCTACCTGACCACCTGTGTCGGTTTGGGGTACGGGCCGCTCGAAACTCGCTAGAGGCTTTTCTCGGCAGCATAGGATCATCCACTTCACCATAATCGGCTCGGCATCACCTCTCAGGCTGTATGAGACACGGATTTGCCTATGTCTCGCCCTACAGGCTTACCCCGGGACAACCACCGCCCGGGCTGGACTACCTTCCTGCGTCACCCCATCGCTCAACTACTACCCACCAAGTTCCCAGCCCACATCAGATCCACCCGAAGGCATCACATCAGCGAGGTGGTTAGTACAGTGAGGTTCATCGTTTGCGCTTCTTCGCGGGTACGGGAATATCAACCCGTTGTCCATCGACTACGCCTCTCGGCCTCGCCTTAGGTCCCGACTTACCCAGGGCAGATTAGCTTGACCCTGGAACCCTTGGTCATCCGGCGGCAGGGTTTCTCACCCTGCATTCGCTACTCATGCCTGCATTCTCACTCGTGTGGCGTCCACAACTGGTTCACACCGCTGCTTCACTCGCCACACGACGCTCCCCTACCCACCCACACACCTGGACCCGACAAGTCGGGCCGAGTTATTGTGTGAGTGCCACAGCTTCGGCGGTGTGCTTGAGCCCCGCTACATTGTCGGCGCGGAACCACTTGACCAGTGAGCTATTACGCACTCTTTAAAGGGTGGCTGCTTCTAAGCCAACCTCCTGGTTGTCTATGCGATCCCACATCCTTTTCCACTTAGCACACGCTTAGGGGCCTTAGCTGGTGATCTGGGCTGTTTCCCTCTCGACTACGGAGCTTATCCCCCGCAGTCTCACTGCCACGCTCTCACTTACCGGCATTCGGAGTTTGGCTAACTTCAGTAAGCTTGTGGGCCCCCTAGGCTATCCAGTGCTCTACCTCCGGCAAGAAACACGTGACGCTGCACCTATATGCATTTCGGGGAGAACCAGCTATCACGGAGTTTGATTGGCCTTTCACCCCTAACCACAGGTCATCCCCCAATTTTTCAACATTGGTGGGTTCGGTCCTCCACGCGGTCTTACCCGCGCTTCAACCTGCCCATGGCTAGATCACTCCGCTTCGGGTCTAGGACACGCCACTGAGTCGCCCTATTCAGACTCGCTTTCGCTACGGCTACCCCACACGGGTTAACCTCGCGACGTATCGCTAACTCGCAGGCTCATTCTTCAAAAGGCACGCCGTCACCTCCCGCACAAGGCGGTCAGCTCCGACGGATTGTAGGCACACGGTTTCAGGTACTATTTCACTCCCCTCCCGGGGTACTTTTCACCTTTCCCTCACGGTACTAGTCCGCTATCGGTCACCAGGGAGTATTTAGGGTTACCAGGTGGTCCTGGCGGATTCACTGCAGATTTCAGGGGTCCGCAGCTACTCGGGATACCACTCCAGAAAGACTGTGCGCTTTCACCTACCGGACTCTCACCGTCTACGGTCGACTTTTCCAAGCCATTCGACTAACACACAATTTTTTGACTTTCCGATCCTTCGGCAGAAGAATCCAAGTGGTCCCACTACCCCGATGACGCAACGCCTGCCGGCTATCACACGCCACTCGGTTTACCCTCATCCGCTTTCGCTCGCCACTACTCACGGAATCACATGTTGTTTTCTCTTCCTGCGGGTACTGAGATGTTTCACTTCCCCGCGTTCCCTCCACACGCCCTATGTGTTCAGGCGTGGGTAACCAGACATGACTCTGGCTGGGTTCCCCCATTCGGAAATCCTGGGATCAACGCTAGGTTGGCAACTCCCCCAGGCTTATCGCAGCCTCCAACGTCCTTCATCGGCTCCTGGTGCCAAGGCATCCACCGTGTGCCCTTATAAACTTGACCACAACATTGACCAAAGTAAATAAGATGCTCGCGTCCACTATACAGTTCTCAAAAAACAACCAACCCCACACCACCACCCACAACACCTGAACCCGGTCACAACCGGTGGTTTGTCGTAGAAGGCGCGGACTGTAGTCCTTGCATGAAAGCCCATCCCCAGAGACCAACGGACCGAAGAGGATTACTCATCTCCGGCCCGGAGGACTGGTTTGTTCTTTCAGGACTCAACAGGGTGTCTTACGATTCCAACCGCACCGTCTACACGTTCCCACCAGGCTCTGACCCGGAGGTCAGTGGCTGTACTAGTGTGTTTGGCCGTTGTCGGAATCGAACTAGTTAGTGTCTCCACCATTAAGCACACCCCCACCAGAGCATTCGTCTGGCGCGGGGTCTTTGACCGCTTTCGCGGTAAAGAGGCTCCTTAGAAAGGAGGTGATCCAGCCGCACCTTCCGGTACGGCTACCTTGTTACGACTTCGTCCCAATCGCCAGCCCCACCTTCGACGGCTCCCTCCCTTACGGGTTGGGCCACCGGCTTCGGGTGTTGCCGACTTTCGTGACGTGACGGGCGGTGTGTACAAGGCCCGGGAACGTATTCACCGCAGCGTTGCTGATCTGCGATTACTAGCGACTCCGACTTCACGGGGTCGAGTTGCAGACCCCGATCCGAACTGAGACCGGCTTTTTGGGATTCGCTCCACCTTGCGGTATCGCAGCCCATTGTACCGGCCATTGTAGCATGCGTGAAGCCCTGGACATAAGGGGCATGATGACTTGACGTCATCCCCACCTTCCTCCGAGTTGACCCCGGCAGTCTCCCATGAGTCCCCACCATTACGTGCTGGCAACATGGAACGAGGGTTGCGCTCGTTGCGGGACTTAACCCAACATCTCACGACACGAGCTGACGACAGCCATGCACCACCTGTGAACGCCCCCGAAGGACACCACATCTCTGTGGTTTTAGCGCACATGTCAAACCCAGGTAAGGTTCTTCGCGTTGCATCGAATTAATCCGCATGCTCCGCCGCTTGTGCGGGCCCCCGTCAATTCCTTTGAGTTTTAGCCTTGCGGCCGTACTCCCCAGGCGGGGTGCTTAATGCGTTAGCTGCGGCACGGAGACCTGGAGAGGTCCCCACACCTAGCACCCACCGTTTACAGCGTGGACTACCAGGGTATCTAATCCTGTTCGCTCCCCACGCTTTCGCTCCTCAGCGTCAGTATCGGCCCAGAGACCCGCCTTCGCCACCGGTGTTCCTCCTGATATCTGCGCATTTCACCGCTACACCAGGAATTCCAGTCTCCCCTACCGAACTCTAGCCCGCCCGTATCGGTTGCAAGCTCCAGGTTAAGCCTAGAGTTTTCACAACCGACGCGACGAGCCGCCTACGAGCTCTTTACGCCCAATAAATCCGGACAACGCTCGCACCCTACGTCTTACCGCGGCTGCTGGCACGTAGTTGGCCGGTGCTTCTTCTGCAGGTACCGTCACTTTCGCTTCGTCCCTGCTGAAAGAGGTTTACAACCCGAAGGCCGTCATCCCTCACGCGGCGTCGCTGCGTCAGGCTTCCGCCCATTGCGCAATATTCCCCACTGCTGCCTCCCGTAGGAGTCTGGGCCGTGTCTCAGTCCCAGTGTGGCCGGTCGCCCTCTCAGGCCGGCTACCCGTCGTCGCCTTGGTAGGCCATCACCCCACCAACAAGCTGATAGGCCGCGAGCCCATCCCTGGCCGAAAAACTTTCCACACAGATCCCATGCGAGACTGTGTCGTATCCGGTATTAGCCACCGTTTCCGATGGTTATCCCGAAGCCAAGGGCAGGTTGCTCACGTGTTACTCACCCGTTCGCCGCTCGAGTACCCCGAAGGGCCTTTCCGCTCGACTTGCATGTGTTAAGCACGCCGCCAGCGTTCGTCCTGAGCCAGGATCAAACTCTCCAATAAGGTTTGTTCGCCCCGGCAAGGACTAGCTGACAAA
>NZ_JBFAZP010000033.1:0-5316 GCF_040681875.1 Longispora sp. NPDC051575
CGAGGGCAGCGTCTCCAAGGTGACCGGAACCTGGCTGGGCACCCTGCGCGCCGTGCGCGACATGAGCCGGGTGCTCGCCCGATGAGGATCACGGTGATCGCCAAGCAACCGGTGCCCGGCCGGGTGAAGACCCGGCTGTGCCCGCCCTGCTCGCCCGAGCAGGCTGCGGCCCTGGCGGCCGCCGCACTCGCCGACACCCTCACGGCCGTGCGCGCCGTGGCCGCCGACCGGACGCTGCTCCTCGACGGCGAGTACCCCGCCGACGGGTTCGACATCTGCCACCAGCGCGGCGACGGACTCGGAGAGCGCCTCGCCAACGGCTTCGCCGACCGCCCCGGCCCGACCCTGCTCATCGGCATGGACACCCCGCAGGCCGACCCGGAACTCCTCGGCGCGGCCCTGGCCTGGCTCGGCCAGGCCGACGCCGTCCTGGGCGCGGCGGAAGACGGCGGCTGGTGGGCGCTGGGCCTGCGCGACCCGGCACACGGCGAACTACTGCGCGACGTGCCGATGTCCACCCCGGACACCGGCCGGCTCACCGCCCTCGCGCTGGCCGGGGCCGGACTGCGGGTGCTGCCCCTGCCCGTGCTGCGCGACGTCGACACCCTCGCCGACGCCCGTGCCGTCGCGACAATGGCCCCGGGCGGCTGGTTCGCCCGGACCCTCGCCGGCATTGATCTGCCGGTGACCACATGACCACCGCACTGGAGCTCTACGAAACGGCCCTGACTACGGACAGCCGCCTGGACTACCTGTGCTCGGGAGTGAGCCGCCCGGCGGGCCTTGAGCGGTGGGTCAGCGCCCGGGCGCCCGGCGACGGCGGCCTGCTCGACCGGTGCGTCGGGCACATCCTCGACGTGGGCTGCGGCCCTGGCCGGCTCGTCGCCGCGCTCACCGGCCGGGGTGCCGCCGCGCTCGGGGTGGACGTATCGGCAGCCGCCGTGCGCCTGACCCGGTCCAGGGGCGCCAGGGCGGTGCGCGCCGACGTGTTCGGCCGACTGCCCCGCGAGGGCCTGTGGGACACCGTGCTCCTCGCGGACGGCAACATCGGCATCGGCGGTGACCCGGGGCGCCTCCTCGCCCGGTGCGTCGCGCTGCTGGCTCCCGGCGGTGCCCTGCTCGTCGAACTCGACCGACCCCGCAGGCCCACGACCGTCACCGAACTACGCCTGCGGGTCGACGCACAGGTCAGTGCCCCGTTCCCGTGGGCGTTCGTGTCCTTCACCGACCTGCCCCGCATCGCGGAAGTGGCTCACCTGGACGTGGCTGAGACCTGGACCCGGGCGGGCCGGTGGTTCGCCGCACTCACAACCCCGGCACCGGTGACCGCCGCCGTGACAATTGGAGGCGAGGGCCGGTAGTTGGTGTTTCCCGGGCCGGCGCGTCTAACCGTCAACCTCCGCGGCGGACGGGGGAGTGGATGCACGTCGGGGCGACGGTCACCCGGATGTCACAATGGCGTTCCATCACGATGATCTGATCGATCACGGCCGCCTCCTGGAGATTGGTTCGGCGGTGTCGAATGAGCCCGTGGGGTTCGGAGTTCGTGGTCAGGACGTTGGCCAGAGCGGTGTCCTCACCGCGAGAGCCTACGGAGAATCGATCGGACCGGGCCAGCCTTCCGGCTGTACGACCGTCGCGATCCTGGCAAGCCTCAGCGCTGTCGGCGCGGCGGAGATGTGTGTCACGCCGCAGCTCGTTTCTATCGGCGTCGATGGGCTGCATCCGGGGATTCTCTACACGACGATGATGGGCCACTCGGCGGGCAGGTAGTCGCCGACCAGCGGCGAGGACGTCATCACCGCAGCCCCGGAGGAGACGGCGGTGATGATCGTGTGGGCCATGCCGAGGCGAGCCAGGTCGGCGTGGTCGTGGCACAGTAGGCCGACTGCGCGGGACTGTCCAGGTAGCATCGGCACCACCCGCATGCACGGCAGCCCGAGCAGCAGTCGGATCCGCTGGATCGCCTCGGGCTTGGGGCCGAGGATCGCGTAGGCCTCGGCCAGGCACGTCGTCGGCACGGCCGCGCGGATGCCGATCATGTCCGCGCCGACCAGATGGGTGCCGACGATATCGGCGTCGCCGGTGGCGTAGGCGGCGATGGCACCAGCGTCCAGGACGAGGGCGAAGTCGCTCACCTGCCGAGACCGAGGTCGTCGCGCAGCTCGCCGACCGAAAGGCCGGTCAGGTCCGCCAAACGCGACACCGCAGCGTCGCGCAGCGCCGGCGGGCGAGCAGCGCGGCGGCAGCGGCGGCTTTCTGCGGGTCGGGGTAGTAGCCGCTCTCGGCCAGGGCTGCGAGGGTCTGCTCCCGGGTGATGCGGTCCCGCACGGCCTCGGTCACGTACGCCGACACCTGCCCGGCGTCGAGCTGGTCCAGACGGTGGTCGACGTCGGGGGCGAAGCGGATCGTCCGTCGTGTCATACCGAATAGCCGATCTGGTATGACGTCCGGGTGGGAACCGGTGACGGGCCGCTCGGACGGGCCGGCTACCGCACCGCGATAGAGCGGACTATCTCAAACCACTTCTTGATCGTCGTCCCGGCTCACGGCAGGCGAGGGGGTTCCTGGAGAGCTACACCCGCCCCTCGGGAACTGTGTAGATATCGGGGGTTATCGGCATCCTCGCCCAGTTTCGCTCGGAGTCGACAGAGAAGTACGTCGACGGTGCGTGAACAGCGCGCGGAGCGTACGTGGGTCTTGAGGACGGTACGGGAAACGAACGTGCCGGGACTCTCGCTGAGGCGGTCCAGCAGGTCGAACTCACGCTGCGTCAGCCGAAGTTGTCGGCCGCCGAGGAACGCGACCCTGGCGCCGACATCGAGGCGAAGTTGGCCGACGACCCGCGTGCACGGCGGCGCAGGGGGAGGGATACGCCGCAGGACCGCTCCGATCTGGGCGTCGAGAAGTTGCGGCGAGCAGGGCTTGGCCGCATAGCTTTCCGCTCCGAAGTCCAGCAGTCGGGCGATGTCGGCTTCCCTGCGGAGCGCTGCTGTGACGATGACCGGTCGGCGGGTACCCAACCGGACGAGCTGGGTGACCTGGGCGCAGTCGATGCCGGGGGCTGACGGATCCAACACGACGACGTCGGGCCTGCCGTGCGCGCGACGTGACCCGTCGATCAGTGCGGTCCCGACGTGATCGAGGGACAGGGCCGTGACGTGGTGGCCCATGCCCGACAGGCCCCCTGTGGTGGCCTGTCGGCAGGTCACGTCGTTGTCGATCAGCAGTATCTTCGCCATGGTCGACGTCCCATCGGGGTCGGACAATGCGGTTCCCCCACAGGCTCGCATCGGATGTGTGACTGCGGTCATACCAGCAGGTATAGCCTGGGGCTATGGAGCTCGACGTCCGTCATCTGCGTGCGATCTGTGCCATCGCCGAGGCCGGCAGTGTGTCCCGGGCGGCCGTGCGGTTGGGCATCTCGCAGCCCTCGTTGACCGCGCTCCTGCAGCGGGTGGAGCGCACGCTGGGGGGTGAGCTCTTCGTGCGTAGCCGCACCGGTGTGACCCCCACCCCTCTGGGGCACCGGGCGCTGCAGCGCGCACGGCTGGTCGTCGCCGAGATCGACGGATTCACCGGCGAACTGCTGCAGGCAGATCCGTCAACGACCAGGACCCTGCGCTTGGGGTCGGTGCACATGGAGTGCTGCGGCAGCGTTCTCGACAACGTCGTGGCCGCGCTGCCCGACGCGGAGATCACCATGCAGGTGGAGCCGTCGGCGGTGGCGCTTTCGCAGTCCCTGAGCCACGACCGGCTCGACCTGGCGGTGATCGGGATGATGGACGACCACGAGGTCGGGCTGGGCACCGATCTGGCGCAACGGATGCTGGTACCCAAGGTGCCGATCTTCGTGGCCATCGGGGCACGGCACCGCCTCGCCGACCGCGACGAGATCGATCTGGCGGATCTGGCGGAGGACGCGTGGATCTCCCCGCCGGGGGCCGACGACGGCTCCCTGACTTCGCTGCGGTCGGCGTGCCGGCGGGCCGGGTTCGTGCCCAGGATCCGCTTCGAGGCCCCCACGGGTGGCGGAGCGCAACTCATCGAGACGGGCCGGGCGATCCAGCTGGTGGAGCCGACGTCGGTGTCGCGGGGCGGCCTCGTCGTTCGGCGGTTGGTCGGAGAGCCGTTGCGTGCCAGGCTCCTGCTCGCCTGGCGCCGGTCCCGGGTCTCCGAGGTGGACGCGGAGCAGGTGTACCTCGCCGTCGCCCGCGCGTACGTGGAGCACGCGGTGGACAACCCGACCTACGGCCCCTGGTGGGCCGCCCACCCGGAGGTGCACCCCCGCACGGACTGACCGTCTCTTAGGGGGCCGGTAACACCCACGACACCTCTGGGTAAACGACGCCCTAACGACTGTTGTGCCCGAAAGGGAAGCGTCAATACGTTGCGGATCCACCTGGCCGACACCCGGCCAGGACCCGACCCCCTCGGAGATCCGCAATGAGAGATCACCCCGACCGGCGTGCCCTCGCACGCCTGTCCCTCGTGGCACTCAGTCTGATAGCCGGTCTGCTGGTGGCAGGCACCCCGACCCAGGCAGCGCCCACCACCCCCGCGCCCGCTCCCCGAGTTCCGGCACAGGCGGCCGAACCCCGGCACTTCGCGAAGTCCGGGACCGACATGCGCGAGCGGGCGCCCCGGCCGGCGTCGAAGGAAGAACAGCGCCGCGACTACGACGAACCCGCAACTGCTACCGAGAAGGCGCCCAGGCCCTCCATGGCCGGACGGTCCGCCCTGGCCGCGACCTGCAACGTCAGCGACTTCACTAGCCGCACCGGGTGGGCGCTGGTCGACCAGATCAAGGCATCGACGACTGACTGCGTCAACAGCCTGTTCTCGCTGAGCGGATCGGACGCGTACTCCGCGTTCCGCGAGGCACAGATGACCAGCGTCGCCTACGGGCTGCGGGACAACGGTTCCGCGTACCCCGGGAACAACAGCACGGGAACGGCCCAGCTCGTTCTCTACCTGCGCGCCGGCTACTACGTGCACTGGTATGATCCGGCCACGGTCGGCAGCTACGGCACGGGCCTGCAGACCGCGATCCGCTCCGGCCTGGACTCCTTCTTCGCCAACCCGCGTGCCTTCGACGTCAACGACGCCAACGGTGAGACGCTCTCCGAGGCCGTGACGCTGATCGACAGCGCCGAGGAGAACGCCCGCTACCTGTCCATCGTCAAGCGGCTGCTGACGAGCTACAACAGCTCCTACGACGCGTCGTGGTGGATGCTCAACGCCGTCAACAACGTCTACACCGTGCTGTTCCGCGGCCACCAGGTCCCCGCGTTCGTGACGGCCGTGCAGGCCGAC
>NZ_JBFAZP010000034.1:0-1432 GCF_040681875.1 Longispora sp. NPDC051575
CGTCGTGGTGGATGCTCAACGCCGTCAACAACGTCTACACCGTGCTGTTCCGCGGCCACCAGGTCCCCGCGTTCGTGACGGCCGTGCAGGCCGACCCGAGTGTCCTGGACACGCTCTACAACTTCGCCTCCTCCCACCTCGCGCTCCTCGGCACCGACCAGAGCTACCTGACCTCCAACGCGGGCCGCGAACTCGCCCGGTTCTTGCAGCACTCAGCCTTGCACGCCAAGGCCCAGTCCCAGGCCAAGGGCCTGCTCAACCAGAGCTCGATCCAGGGCACGACCGCGCCGCTGTGGGTCGGCGTCGCGGAGATGACCGACTACTACGACAAGGCCAACTGCGCCTACTTCGACACCTGCAACCTCCAGAGCAGGCTCACCGCAGCGGTCCTGTCGATCACCTACGCCTGCGACGCCGGGCACACCATCCGGGCGCAGGCCATGACCACCGCCGAGCTGACCGCGACGTGCACCAGCGTGCGCAACCAGGACGCGTTCTTCCACAACATCGTCGCCGACCCTGGGCCGGTCTCGGGCGACCGCAACACCAACATCGAGATCAACGTCTTCGACAGCTCCACCGACTACCAGACCTACGCCGGGGCCATCTTCGGCATCGACACCAACAACGGCGGCATGTACCTGGAGGGCGACCCGTCCGTGGTCGGCAACCAGGCCCGGTTCATCGCGTACGAGGCCGAGTGGATGCGGCCGACGTTCGCGATCTGGAACCTCAACCACGAGTACACCCACTACCTCGACGGCCGCTACGACATGTACGGCGACTTCGGCGCCAACATCACCACCCCCACCATCTGGTGGATCGAGGGCTTCGCCGAGTACGTGTCCTACTCCTACCGCAACGAGGTCTACCAGGCCGCGATCACCCAGGCCGGCTACCGCACCTACTCGCTGCGCACCCTGTTCGACACCACCTACAACAACGACCAGACCCGTATCTACCAGTGGGGCTACCTCGCGGTGCGCTACATGCTCCAGTCCCACCGCGCGGACGTCATGACCCTGCTCGGCTACTACCGCTCCGGCAACTGGACCGCCGCGCGTACCCTGCTGACCAGCACCATCGGCAGCCGCTACGACGCCGACTGGTACACCTGGCTCGCCGCCTGCGCGGCCGGCAACTGCGGCGGGGGCGGAACCCCCACCAACCAGGCGCCGACCGCCAGCTTCACGGTGACCACCGCCAACCTCACGGCGACGTTCACCGACCGCTCCACCGACTCCGACGGCACGATTGCCTCACGCTCCTGGAACTTCGGCGACGGCACCACCTCGACGGCCACCAACCCGGCCAAGACGTACGCCGCCGCCGGCACCTACACCGTGCGGCTCACCGTCACCGACAACAAGGGCGCCACCGGCACCACCACCCAGACGGTCGCCGTCGCCACCGGCGGAGGCACCGTCCCGGA
>NZ_JBFAZP010000035.1:0-1323 GCF_040681875.1 Longispora sp. NPDC051575
GTACTGCTGATGAACGTCACCCAGGTCGGCAACGCCAAGAACGCGACGTTCGACTTCCTGCTCAACGTCACCCAGACCCCGCCGACCACCCGGCCCCCGACGAGCGCGCCGCCGCAGGGGACGTGGAGGGTCGGGGCGACGTACGCCGTCGGGGCGCAGGTCACCTACGGCGGTGCCCGATACCGGTGCCGGATGGCGCACACCGCGATCGTCGGCTGGGAGCCGCCGAACACGCCGATCCTGTGGGCGCGGATCTGACCTGACCCGCCCATGCTTCGGCCCCGGTACCACCACTGGGGGCCGGGGCCGAGCCCGTCCGGAGCGCCACCCGGGCACCGTGAAGGGTGCTGGGCCGTCCGCGTCGCGCGAAGCGACAGTAAGCGCTATCCGCCGGTCGTGAACGTGAGCCGACGGCAACGGAGTAGGACCGTCAAAAACACGCTGAGCAACACGGCCCCGGCCCCGCCGACAGCGAGGAAGGTCACGGCGCTCCCGGCGACTGAGACGACCGGAGTGGTCTCCGTTTTCGTCGCGCCGAACGTCGCGGTGTCGTTGGCCGGGTGCGGTCGGTCGGGCGAAGGTACGACGGACGACGCGCCTTCCACGCCATCAGAAACGGGTTATTACCGCCCATTGCTCATCGGTGAGATCACTCGGATAGCACTAGCGCCCACTCACGACAGACACAAAGCCGCAAAGCCCTCCTGGACACCGCGCATGGCCAGAGCCTTACTCAACCCTGCCCGAAACAATCTTAAACCGGATCAGAGCAGCACAGAACACCCTCTCATGTTTGGCAGGGCCAACTTCGACCTCTTACGTCTCCGAATCCTCTTGTTGGGCTGATTTGGACGAACAGTATGTGTTTGCATGCCTTGGTGCTCAGGCGGGCCCCTCCTCGTCCAGATCGTCGGCGGTGCCGGCTACTGCCGGCCCACAGCCGAGTGGGAGGTGAGCGACGACGAAGGCCGCGGCTTCGCAAGGGGTGCGGGCCCGGCGACGCCGGTGACAGACAAGAGCAGCACCGTCGCCGGCCGAAGGCGGGTCAGGTGCAGCAGCTGGTCGTGGTCGGCGAGGCGGCGGGCGGCGCCGACGAACAGGCCAAGGCCGACGGAGTCGCAGAACGTCATCTCCGACAGGTCGACGACCAGCCGTACCTCGCCGGCATCGATGATGGCGGTGAGGTGGCGTTGCAGGAGCGGGGCGGTGGCCAGGTCGATCTCTCCGCCCACCGACACCACCGACACCGGCCCGTGCGCGGTGACCGTCACCCGCACCGGCGACGTCACCCGCCCGCCGGGTCCTCGGATGCGGCAACGCGCA
>NZ_JBFAZP010000036.1:0-1258 GCF_040681875.1 Longispora sp. NPDC051575
GGGACTGCCCCCGGTTTGGTTGACTCGCGGGGTTAGCGGTGTTCAGGCCGGTTGAGTGGCCTTGTGTAGTGTCTCAAACTCGATCGGGGTGAGTCGTCCGAGGCGGGCTTGACGGCGTCGTCGGTGGTAGGTCCTTTCGATCCAGGTCACGATCGCCAGGCGTAGTTCGTCGCGGGTGGCCCAGCGTCGGCGGTCGAGTACGTTTTTCTGCAGGAGCGCGAAGAACGATTCCATGGCGGCGTTGTCACCGCACGCCCCAACCCGGCCCATCGAGCCGGTCAAACCGTTGCGGCGTAACGCTTTAACGAATTTGTGAGAGCGGAACTGGCTGCCGCGGTCGGAGTGCACCAGGGTCCCGCCAGCCGGGCCGCGGAGTGCGACCGCGTTGCGCAACGCGGTAACCGCGAGGCTCGATCTCATCCGAGCGTCGATGGAATAGCCCACGATCCGGTTGGAGTACACGTCCTTGATCGCACACAGGTAGAGCTTGCCCTCACCTGTCGGGTGTTCGGTGATGTCGGTCAGCCACAGCGTGTTCGGTGCCACCGAGGTGAAACGGCGCTGCACCAGGTCGTCGTGCACCGGCGGGCCCGCACGTCGGTGCATGCCACGCCGTTTGGCGAACACCGACCAGATGCGTTGCTGCGAGCAGAGTCTGGCCACCCGGTTGCGGCCGGCGGCGAGGCCTGCATCGGCGAGCTCGTCTGCTATGAACCGGTACCCGAACGCCGGGTCGTCGCGGTGGACGTCGAGGGCGGCGTTGATCAGGTGGGCGTCGTCCCAGTCTCGTTGACTGACCGGATCGCACTTCCACTGGTAGAACGCCTGTTTGGAAAAGCCCAGCACCCGGCAGGTCACCGCGACGGGGATCTTGTCGGCGGCAAGGTCACAGACCAGCGGGTAGATCATTTTGGGGCGATGTCGCGGGCGAAGTAGGCCGCGGCCCGGCGCAGGATCTCGTTCTCCTGTTCCAGCAGCCGGTTGCGTTTACGCAGATCCCGCAGCTCAGCGGACTCTTCCCGGGTCACACCCGGGCGGTTGCCGTCGGCGATGTCGGCCTGATGCATCCAGTTACGCAAGCAGGAATCGGAGATCCCGAAATCCTTCGCTATCTGCGTGATCGGCGCGTCACCCCGGCGGGCGACCGCGACCACATCACGACGGAACTCGGGCGGGAAAGCTTTCGGCACGAAGACATCCTTCCAGGAGGACCAAGATCCTCACAGATCAAGGAGTCAACCAAACCGGGTGCAGTCCC